>NZ_QTPP01000001.1 GCF_003853415.1 Burkholderia sp. Bp9142
TGGCGGAAGGCAGCCGGAGTCGAACCGACCCGGGAGTGTCTGACACCCCCAACCGGGTTTGAAGCCCGGCCGTACCACCGGATACGACTACCTTTCTCGGAGAAAAGAACAGCAGGCGGCCGTTTGTTGCCGGTGTCCAGGCCACCGGCCGAGATAGGACGCCCAGTAATCAGGCCGCCCTGACTGGCGTTCCGAATGCCTTCCCTACTTGCGCAATCCAAGTACGCCGAGGTAGGCATCGAGCGAGCGCTGGACAGACTCGGCCACCAGGCACGTGATGCCGCTGTAGTCGCCGGTCACACACGCCTCGTCCAGCGTATCGTAGTAGGCCAGCCGATCTTCCTTGCGAATGACGGCAGGCGGGTAGCCGGACTTCATCAGTTCGAAATTCAGCAGCAACCGCCCCGTTCTTCCATTGCCGTCGACAAACGGATGGATCTTCACGAACCGCGTATGCAGTTCGGCGGCACGCGCCACGGGATGCATCGCCCCCGCCTGTGTGTCCCAATCGATGAGCGCGGCCATTTCGGCCGGCAAATGCAGGAAATCCGGCGGCGTCGTGCTGGCGCCTGCGATCACGACGTTCTCCCGGCGATACCGCCCGGCCTCGCCGTCGTCGATACCCTTCAGTACCAGCCCATGAATATTCCGGATTTGCCACTCGGACAGCGTCTCCTGCTTGCCGACGATTTCTTCGACATAGAGAATCGCGTCGCGATGATTCGTGGCTTCGAAATGCTCGCGCAGCGACTTGCCGCCGACCGTAATGCCTTCGAGCACGACCTTCGTTTCCCGCAGGGTCAGCGTGTTGCCTTCGATCGCATTCGAATGATAGGTCCACTCCAGCATCAGCTTTTCGCGCAATGACGCCAGCGTATGCGGCGGAAGCGGACGCGCTGCGTCCAGCTTTGCCTTGTCGGCATCGACGGCTTCCAGCAGAAGCAGTACGGACGAATCCATGAAATCACCCATTTCGGCCAATTCGAGCCATTTTAGTCCCCATCGGGGAGGGCTAGT
The DNA here is from genome assembly GCF_003853415.1 of Burkholderia sp. Bp9142. Classification (GTDB taxonomy): domain Bacteria; phylum Pseudomonadota; class Gammaproteobacteria; order Burkholderiales; family Burkholderiaceae; genus Burkholderia. Next base: position 1,018 of record NZ_QTPP01000001.1, read on the forward strand.
GGCGGAAGGCAGCCGGAGTCGAACCGACCCGGGAGTGTCTGACACCCCCAACCGGGTTTGAAGCCCGGCCGTACCACCGGATACGAATGCCTTCCGTGGGGAAAAGAACCAAAAGAGCGAGAAGAACGACGAGCGCCTACGCCTGAATACCCACCCAACCGCTGTCAGGCCGCAGGAAGTGAAGATCGCGGTGGAAGCGAGTATACCCAACCCGATCGAAGAACTCGAGAATCTGGATCGCGCGCTTGCGGCCGAGCCCGGTCGCGTCGCGAAACGTCGCCGCGTCGAGCCCGCCGCCGCGCGTCGGCGCGAGATGCGCCACCAGCCCGGCCAGTTCGCGCACGACATCCGCGTGATAGAACAGGTCGCGCACGACCTGATGCACGTCACCGCGCCGCGCGAGCTTGCGCAGCAGCGTGCGCACGGCTTCCTCGGCCGCGCCCGTGTCGCGCGCCAGATCGCGGACCCACGGCGGATCGAAGCGCCCGGCATGAATCAGCGGCAATAGTTGCTTTGCCAGCGCTTCCTCGCGCGCATCGAAACTCACCGAATGCGACGGCAGATGCAGCCACGGCCCGCTTCGCGCAACCTCCGCGCCGTTCACCAGCGCATCGACCAGCGCGCGCCATGGCGCATCGCCGACGAGCGGCGCCGCCATCCGCCGCAGGCGCGCCGCATCGAGCCCCTGCTCGTCCGGCACGCGCTCGTGATACGCGCGCAGCGTGTCGATCGCCCGCGCCCGCAGCGCATCCCAGTGCGCCCGCGCGATCACCGTGCCGTCGTTCGATGCGGCGTCGCGCTGGCCGATCGCCAGCGCGTCGTCCGGCAATGCGAGCGCATCCGGCGCGAACCCCGTCAGGTGCGTGAGCGTCGTGCGTGCGATACCGAGCGGCGCCTGCGCGAGCAGCGCATCGAGCCGCCCTTCATCGAGCCACGCCGCCAGCGCGTCGAGCCATGCGCGGCGCGCGGGCGTGCGGCGCTTGCGCGCGGGACCGAACGGGTCGAGCACGCGGCCGCCGCCGACGGTGCGCGTCGCTTGCGGATTGCGGACGATGAAGCGATCGCCCGGCAGCGCGAACACGGGTTCGTCGAACACCAGTTGTACGCGCATCTTCCGGCCGGCCGCGAGCGTATCGCCGTCGAGCAGCGCAACGTGCGCGACGCGATGCAGCGTGCCCAGATGCACGTGCAGCGGCGCCCAGTGCGTCAGCGTGAGCCCCGCATCGGCCAGCAGCGTCAGTTCGACGTCAAGCCGCGGCGACGTCGCGACGAGCCGCGCATCCGCGACGGTATCGCCGCGCTCGACGGCCGCCTTGTCGACACCGGCCAGGTTCAGCGCGCAGCGCTCGCCCGCGCGGCCCGTATCCACCGGACGATTCTGCGCATGGATGCTGCGCACGCGCGCCGCGCCGCCGGTGCGCACGACCGCGAGCGTGTCGCCGGTCGCCACGCGGCCCGCGAACGCGGTGCCGGTCACGACGGTGCCCTGCCCCGCGAGCGTAAATACGCGATCGACCGCGAGCCGGAACAGGCCGTCGTCGCGACGCCCGCGCCACGCGAGCGCCGCGTCGGCGAGGTGACGCTTCAATGCGGCGACGCCCGGATCGTCCTCGCGCGTCGCGCAGGTTTCGAAGATCGGTACGCCATCCAGCGTCGAACCGTGCAGCCATACGACGATCTCGTCGCGCACGGCCGACAGGCGTGCGGCGTCGACGCGATCGCACTTCGTCAGTGCGACCGCGCCATGCGTGACGCCGAGCAGTTGCAGGATCGCGAGATGCTCGCGGGTCTGCGGCATCACACCGTCGTCGGCGGCGATCACGAGCAGCGCGAAGTCGATCCCGCACGCGCCGGCCGCCATCGTATGAATCAGCTTCTCGTGGCCCGGCACGTCGATCAGGCCGAGCACGTCGCCATTCTCGAGCGGCGTATACGCGTAGCCGAGCTCGATCGAGATGCCGCGCGCCTTCTCTTCCTTCAACCGGTCGGTGTCGACGCCCGTCAGCGCCCGCACGAGCGTCGTCTTGCCGTGATCGATATGTCCCGCGGTACCGACGATCATGCAGCGGGCCCCGCGATCTGCACGCATTGCGCGACGAGTGCCGCTTCGTCGGCCGCCTCGAGGCAGCGCAGGTCGAGCCGCAGCGCATTGTCGGCCACGCGGCCGATCACCGGACGCGGCCATTCGCGCAGCCGCTTCTCGAGCTGCGCGAGCGCACGGCCGCCGCGCTTGCCGTCCGGCGTGCGCACGACGAGCCCGGCACTCGGCAACTGATCGACCGGCAGCGCACCGCTGCCGATCTGGCTGAACATCGGCTCGACATGCACGTCGAAGGCGCTGCCGAGCGCCGCCTGCAACACCGGACGCACGCGCTCGGCGGCCTCGGCGATGTCGCGTTGCGGCCGCGTCAGCAGCCGCAGCGTCGTGAGCCGCTCGCACAGGAATTCCGGCGCCTGGTAGAGCCGCAGCACGGGCTCGAGCGCGGCGAGCGTCAGCTTGCCGACGCGCAGCGCGCGCTTGAGCGGATGCTTCTTGATCCTCGCGACGAGCGCGCGATCGCCGACGATCAGGCCGGCCTGCGGCCCGCCGAGCAGCTTGTCGCCGCTGAACGTGACGAGGTTCGCGCCGGCCGCGACGGTTTCCTGCACGGTCGTCTCGTGCGGCAGCCCCCACTGCGACAGATCGGCGAGCGTGCCGCTGCCGAGATCGACCGCCACCGGCAGACCGTGCTCGCGGGCAAGCGGCGAGAGTTCGGCAAGCGCCACCTCCTTCGTGAAGCCGCTGATCGCGTAGTTGCTGCAGTGCACCTTCATCAGCAGCGCGGTACGCGGGCCGATCGCGTCCGCATAGTCGCGCAAATGGGTGCGGTTGGTCGTCCCGACCTCGCGCAGCTTCGCGCCCGCGCGGCTCATGATGTCGGGAATGCGAAACGCGCCGCCGATCTCGACCAGCTCGCCGCGCGACACGACGACTTCCTTCTTCGCTGCCAGCGCCGACAGCGTCAGGAACACGGCCGCCGCATTGTTGTTGACGACGGTCGCGGCTTCCGCGCCCGTCAGTTCGCACAGCAGATCGTCGATCAGGTCGTCGCGGTCGCCGCGGCGGCCGGTGGCGAGATCGAATTCGAGGTTGACGGGTTGGGTCAGCGCGTCGACCACCGCGCGCACCGCGTCGTCGGGCAACAGCGCGCGTCCGAGATTGGTGTGCAGCACGGTGCCAGTCAGATTGAACACCGCGCGCACGGCGCCCGCGCTCTGCGCGGCCAGCATGCGGGCGACAGCGGCCGCGATGCGCGGCTCGTCGAGCGGCTCGGCCGCCGACGGATCCTGCTGCGCGGCAGTGCGCCAGCGTTCGAGTTCGGCGCGCACCGCGTTCAGCACGCGCGTCCGGCCATAGTCGGCGAGCAGCGGCTGCAGCGGCGCCGACGACAGCACGCGCTCCACCGACGGCACGCGCGCGAGGACGGCATTCAGTTCATTCAAACCCGGTTCGGTCACGTAATGGTGGCTCCATTTCCAAGCGCGGCAGGCAGCGGGCGCCGGCGCTCGCGCACCCGGCTGCCTGCCGTCAGTCCACGTCGGCTTCGCGCGACATGTCCGGCCACAGCAGCGGGTTCGGCGAACTGCGCTGGTAGCCGGCTTCGTTCATCAGCAGGTCGAGCGTGAGGCTCGCGAGATCGTCGGCCAGCGGCTCGAACTCGTAGTCCTTCTCCTGGTAGCCGATCTTGCGATAGGTCTTGCATTCGTCGCACGATTCGGCCTTGACGGCTTCGCTGCCGCCCTCTATCCCGTGGTAAGCGATGCCCTTGGTCGAGTCGCAGTGCGAACATTTCGTGCGCACCATGTGCCACTCGGTCGTGCACAGCCCGCACTGCAGGAAACGGTAGCCCTGGAACTGGCCGCCGACACGCACGACGCTCGCGACCGGATGTGTGCCGCACACGGGGCACAGCCCCGGCTGGTCGAGATACGGGACGTCGGCCGGCGCGACGCGGCTCGCGAGATCGGTCCAGACGACCTGCAGCGCGGCCATCAGGAACGGCGCGGTGGCCGGGTCGACCTCGGCGAAGCGCAGCGCGAGGATCGCGTCGGCCTGTGCGTCGAGTTCGGCGGGCGCCAACAGGCGCAGCCGGTCGAGCAGCTTCGCGAGCGACGGATTGACGAGCCCGGCGCTTTCGACGCGGTCGAGCAGTTCGTACAGCACGGCCCGCCACTGCGGGTTGCGCTCGCCGTCGAGCGCCGGCACGAGCGGCATCGAATGCTGCTGCGCACGCGCGATCGCTTCGGGCGACGGCATCGGCAGGTTCAGCGCCTGCAGCGTCGCGTGCTGCGCGTCGGCAACGGTCGCCATCAGCCGCAGGTAGCCGCTGATCGGGTTCAGGTCGGCGAGCTTGCGCAGCCGCGCGGCGCGCGCCGCGAACGCGGTCGCGCGCTCCGGCAGGCGAAAGCGCGGAATGGCCGAATGATCGAGCGCCGAGATCTCGGTCGGTTCGAGAATGCGTTGTGTCACAAAAATGTCTTCCAAAAAAACAAGCGCCGACAGGTCGGCGCTTTCAGGCGGTTCCGACGGCCGACGGGGCGGCCCGCCTCAATCGGCGAGCCGCCCCGCTCCGATGCGTTATTTCACGCTTTCACGGAACCACTTCGGGTGATGCTTGCGGGCCCAGCCCAGCGTGACGGTGCCGCGCACCATCGCCCCGATCGAGCCCTTCACCCACAACGCCGCGTAAATGTGCACGATGATGCTCGCGATCAGCACGAAGGCCGCCACGGCATGCACGACGGCCGCCGCGCGGATCACCCCGATCGGGAAGTAGAACGAGAAGTAGCGCCGCCAGATCACGATCCCCGACAGCAGGAGCAGCAGCAGGCACGCCACCAACGTGAAGAATAGCAGCTTCTGTCCGGCGTTATAGCGACCGACCGGCGGCAGCTTGTCTTCCTGGTTGGTCAGCACGTCGCCGATCTGCTTCAGCCACTGGCGATCGTCCGCGTCGAGCGCGTTGTGGTGCCAGAAGCGCACCACGAGAATCGCGAACGACACGAACATCACGAGGCCGACGAACGGATGCAGGATCCGCGTCCACTGGCCGCCGCCGAACAGCGCGGTGAGCCAGAACATCGACGGATGGAACAGCGCGAGCCCGGAAAGCGCCAACAGCACGAAGGTGATCGCGGTGATCCAGTGGTTCGTGCGCTCGTTCGGCGTGTAGCGGACGATCAGGTTGGGGTCGTCGTGCTTCATTTTGCGTCCTCCTTGATGCGTCGCGCCTCGTCGCGGGCGGCGGCTTCTTCCTCGTCGCTGACCTCGTTCGGACCGACCCGCGTGTAGTGGAAGAACCCGGCCAGCGCGGTCAGCGCGAGGCCGGCGACCGCGAGCGGCTTCGCGATGCCCTTCCACAGCTTCACCATCGGGCTGATCGACGGATTGTCGGGCAGCCCGTGGTACAGCGACGGCTTGTCCGCGTGGTGCAGCACGTACATCACGTGCGTGCCGCCGACGCCCTGCGGGTCGTACAGCCCCGCATGCTCGAAGCCGCGCTCCTTCAGGTCCTCGATCCGCTCGGCCGCGTGCCGCTTCATGTCCTCCTTGGTGCCGAACACGATCGCGCCGGTCGGGCAGGTCTTCACGCAGGCCGGTTCCTGGCCGACCGCGACGCGGTCGGAACAGAGCGTGCACTTGTACGCGCGATGGTCCTTCTTCGAGATCCGCGGCACGTTGAACGGGCAGCCGGTCACGCAATAGCCGCAACCGATGCAGTTCTCCTCGTGGAAATCGACGATCCCGTTGTTGTACTGCACGATCGCGCCCGGCGACGGGCATGCCTTCAGGCAGCCCGGATCCTCGCAGTGCATGCAGCCGTCCTTGCGGATCAGCCACTCGAGGTCGCCTGCCGGGTTCTCGTATTCGGCGAACCGCATCACCGTCCACGAGTGCTCCGACAGGTCGGCCGGGTTGTCGTACACGCCGACGTTGGTGCCGACCTCGTCGCGCAGGTCGTTCCACTCCATGCATGCCGTCTGGCACGCCTTGCAGCCGATGCACTTCGATACGTCGATCAGCTTCGCGACGCTCCCGGTCACCGGTTCGCGCACCGTGGGCGGCGGCGTCGTGGTGGCCGAGACGCGCTTGATATCCAGCGATTGCAATGCCATCTCTTCCCCCTTACGCCTTTTCGACCTTCACCAGGAACGACTTGAATTCCGGTGTGTACGAGTTGCCGTCGCCCACGGACGGAGTCAGGGTATTGGCGAGATAGCCGGGCTTCGTCAGACCCTTGAAGCCCCAGTGCAACGGGATGCCGACCGTCTGGACCTTCTTGCCTTCGATCGTCAGCGGCTTGATCCGCTTCGTGACGAGCGCGACCGCGACGATGTAGCCGCGCTTGGACGACACCTTCACGCGATCGCCGTGCGCGACGCCGACTTCCTTCGCGAGGTCTTCGCCGATCTCGACGAATTGCTCGGGCTGGATGATCGCGTTCAGCCGCGCATGCTTGGTCCAGTAATGGAAATGCTCGGTCAGCCGATACGTCGTCGCGACGTGCGGGAACTCCGACACCTTGCCGAACGACGCGCGGTCGTCCGGGAACACGCGGGCGGCCGGGTTGTTCAGCGCCTGCGGGTTGTCAGGGTGCAGCGGGTTCGCCGCAAGCGGCGTCTCGAACGGCTCGTAGTGCTCGGGGAACGGACCTTCGTTCATCCCCGCGCGGGCGAAGAAGCGCGCGACGCCTTCCGGGTTCATGATGAACGGCCCCATCCCGTTTTCAGGCGGCTCGTCCGCCTTGAAGTCGGGCACGTCGACGCCCTTCCACGCGCTGCCGTTCCAGCCGATCAGCTTGCGGGTCGGGTCGAACGGCTTGCCGCTCACGTCGCACGACGCGCGGTTGTACAGGATCCGCCGGTTCGCCGGCCAGGCCCACGCCCAGTTCAGCGTCTGGCCGATGCCGGTCGGGTCCGAGTTGTCGCGCCGCCCCATCTGGTTGCCGGCCTGCGTCCAGGCGCCGCAGAAGATCCAGCAGCCGCTCGCGGTCGTGCCGTCGTCCTTCAGCTGCGCGAACGCGGCGAGCTGCTCGCCCTTCTTCACGAGCGTCTTGGTCGGGTCCTTCGGATCGGGCAAGTCCGCGAGCGCACGGCCGTTGAACTCCATCGCGAGCTCTTCGGGCGTCGGGCTTTCCGGGTTCGCGTACGGCCAGGTCAGGTTCACGATCGGATCCGGATACTTGCCGCCGTCCGTCTGGTACATCTTGCGCATGCGCAGGAACAGCCCCGACATGATCTCGAGGTCGCTCCGCGCCTCGCCCGGCGGCTCCGCGCCCTTCCAGTGCCATTGCAGCACACGGCTCGAACTGACGAGCGAGCCGTTTTCCTCCGCGAAGCAGGTGGTCGGCAGGCGGAACACCTCGGTCTGGATCTTCGACGAATCGACGTCGTTGAAGTCGCCGTGATGCTTCCAGAACTCGGACGTCTCGGTCGCGAGCGGATCCATGATCACGAGCCACTTCAGCTTCGCGAGGCCTGCTGCCGTCTTCACCTTCGACGGCGCCGCCGCGAGCGGGTTGAAGCCCTGGCAGATGTAGCCGTTCATCTTGCCGGCACTCATCAGCTCGATCGCCTGCAGCAGGTCGTACTGCTTGTCCAGCTTCGGCAGGTAGTCGTAGGCCCAGTTGTTCTCGGCGGTCGCCGCATCGCCCCACCAGGACTTCATGAAGCTGACGTGGAAGGCCTTGTAGTTCTTCCAGTAGCTCAGCTGGTTCGGCCGCAGCGGCAATTGCGTGCGCTTCTTGAGGTAGCCGTCGAAATCCTGCTCGGCCTGCATCGGCAGCGTCATGTAGCCCGGCAGCAGGTTCGACATCAGCCCGAGGTCGGTCAACCCCTGGATGTTCGAGTGGCCGCGCAGCGCGTTCATCCCGCCGCCGGCGATGCCGATGTTGCCGAGCAGCAGCTGCACCATCGCGCCGGTGCGGATCATCTGCGCGCCGATCGAATGGTGGGTCCAGCCGAGCGCGTACAGCACCGTGCCGGCGCGGCCGGGAACGGCCGTCGTCGCGAGCATCTCGCACACCTTCAGGAATTTCTCCTTCGGCGTGCCGCACGTCTGCTGGACCATGTCCGGCGTATAGCGCGCGTAGTGCTGCTTCAGCAGGTTGACCACGCAGCGAGGATGCTGCAGCGTCGGATCGACCTTCGCGAAGCCATCGTCGCCGCGCTCGTAATCCCAGCTCGATTTGTCCGGATACGCGTGCTTCTCGGCGTCGTAGCCGGAATAGATGCCGTCGTTGAACGCGAAATCCTCGCGCACGATGAACGAGAAGTCCGTGTAGTTCTTCACGTACTCATGCTGGATCTTGTCGTTCGTCAGCAGATAGTTGATGACGCCGCCCAGGAAGACGATGTCGGTGCCGGTGCGGATCGGCGCGTAGTAGTCGGCCACCGAGGCCGTGCGCGTAAAGCGCGGGTCGACGACGATCAGCCGCGCCTTGCGGTGCGCCTTCGCCTCCGTTACCCACTTGAAACCGCACGGATGGGCCTCGGCTGCATTGCCGCCCATCACGAGAATCACGTCCGCGTTCTTGATGTCGACCCAATGGTTCGTCATCGCTCCACGGCCAAACGTCGGGGCAAGACCTGCCACCGTCGGGCCATGTCAGACACGCGCCTGATTGTCGAATACGAGCATTCCCAGACTGCGGACAGCCTTGTGCGTGAGGTAGCCGACTTCGTTGCTGCCCGCCGACGCGGCCAGCATGCCGGTGGTCAGCCAGCGGTTGACCTTCGCGCCGTCTTCCGCCGCCTCGACGAAGTTCGCGTCGCGGTCGGCCTTCATCAGCTTCGCGATCCGGTCGAGCGCGTCATTCCACGAGATCGGTTCCCACTTGTCCGAGCCGGGCGCACGATACTCGGGATGCGTCAGGCGGCTCGGGCTGTGGATGAAGTCGATCAGGCTCGCGCCCTTCGGGCACAGCGTGCCGCGATTGACGGGGTGGTCGGGATCGCCTTCGATGTGGATGATGCTCGGCTGCGCGTTCTTCGCGCCGTCGCCGAGGCTGTACATGAGGATGCCGCAACCCACTGAACAATAAGGACAGGTGTTGCGCGTTTCGACGGTGCGCGCCAGCTTGTACTGTCGGACTTCGGCAAGCGCTTCCGTCGGAGAAAAGCCCATCAGGGCAAGACTCGATCCGGCAAGCGACGTGGCCGTCACCTTCAGGAACTGGCGCCGGGACATTTGTAGCATGATGGTCTCGGCGTTTTTGTGGGGTGGGGTGAAACTGAAAGGAATTATAGACAGTTCAGGCAACTATGATTGAATCCTCGGATCAATACCGATTTGTCTGATCCACCGATGCCCGGCGTTCAACGCACAACCCAACCGTCATGAAACGACAGATCACGTCCGAAGCCACCCGTCTCGCGCAACAACAGGCCAACTGGGCACTCAACGCGTTCAGGCGCTTCTCGTCCGACCGCTGCTCGGCAATGGCCGCGAGCATCGCGTTCTTCTCGGCGTTCTCGCTCGCGCCGACGCTCGTGATGGTGATCGCCGTGGCCGGATGGTTCTACGGCGACGACGCCGCGCGCGGCCAAGTGTTCGAGCAGGCACACCAGTTGATCGGCGACGATGCAGCGGCCAGCATCCAGACGATCGTGCAGAACGCGCATCGCGCGGGCGAGCGCGGCGGCATCGCGACGCTGATCTCGTTCGCCGCGCTCGCGCTTGGTGCATCGGCGACGTTCGCATCGCTGAACACGGCGTTGAGCGTGATCTGGCCGAGTACGGAAAACCGCTGGTCGAGCATGCTCGGGCTCGTACGCGTGCGGCTGGTTTCGTTCGGGCTCGTGCTCGGCGTCGCGTTCCTGCTGATCGTGTCGCTCGTGCTCGATACCGCGATCACGTTCGCCGGCACCTGGCTGCTAGGGAATTCACCATACGTCGCGATCACCAACCTGTTGCAGTTCTTCGTCGGCATCGCGGTGCTCGCGGGCGCGTTCGCCGCGCTGATGAAGTTCCTGCCCGACGCGCGCGTCGCATGGCACGACGCGATGGTCGGCGGGATCGTGTCCGCGATCCTGTTCTCCGGCGGCAAGAAGCTGTTCGCGCTGTATCTCGCGCGCGCGGGCACGGCAAGTGCATTCGGCGCGGCCGGATCGTTCGCGGTCCTGCTGATGTGGCTGTACTTCTCGGCGGCCGTGCTGCTGCTCGGCGCGGAATTCGCGGCCGCGCGCGGCGATGCGCATCGCCGCACGGGCAACGTCGCGGCCGTGTCCGCGCCGACGGATCGCGCAAGCGGCAACTGATTCCCCACGGATTCCCCACGTATTGCTTCCCGCGCGGCCGCGCATCGCACGCGCCGCATCGTCGCCCTACGCGACTGCCTTCCTTTCCGCAACCACCCCCGCCCGACGCGCGCTGATGCGTTCTTTGCATCGGCGCGCGATGCAGGCTGCAACGGCAAACGTTTGCATGCCTCGATTTCCGTGCACCAACCGTCGAAACTCGCCCTTCCGCTGCCGGACGCACCAACCATTGCAACAATCGCAACGCAGCAACTGTCAACTATTTCAAAAAGAGGAACAGTTCTTGATGTGCTTGATATATATGAACTTTTTCTCGCTGTTACCTTTTCGAGACACTTTATTTTTTAAGCTTTCTTGCCTGTCTTGCACTGCGCTATTCTCCAATCCGCAACAAATAACGAATCACGAATCACTTGCGTGGAGATACTCAACGATGAAGAAACTCGCTCTCTCGACCCTCTCGCTCGCCCTGCTGGGCGCCGCCGGCGCTGCTCACGCTCAGTCGAGCGTGACGCTGTACGGCGTGATCGACACGTCGATCGCATGGGTTCACGGTAACGACGGCCAGGCCAACAACTCGTGGCAAATGCTGTCGGGCAACCTGCAAGGCAGCCGTTGGGGCCTGAAAGGCGCTGAAGACCTCGGCGGCGGCCTGAAGGCGATCTTCCAGTTGGAAAACGGTTTTGATCCGGGCACCGGCCACCTGAACCAGGGCGGTCGCATGTTCGGTCGTCAGGCATACGTCGGCCTCGAAAGCAACCAGTACGGTACGCTGACGCTCGGCCGCCAGTACGACCCGCTGGTCGATCTGGTCCAGGCAGTGACGGCTGACAACTACTTCGGCAGCGTGATGGCAACGCCGGGCGACGTCGACAACAACGACAACTCGCTGCGCGTCAGCAACGCGATCAAGTACACGTCGCCGGTCTGGGGCGGCTTCCAGGTCGAAGGCATGTACGCCCTCGGCGGCGTCGCAGGCAAGACGGGTTCGGGCCAGACGTGGGCGGTTGCGGCTGCATACAACAACGGCCCGGTCGGCGTTGCTGCAGGCTACTTCTACGCAGCCAACCCGTCGCCGACGACGGCTGTCGGCCGCGCAGGCTGGGGCTCGACGACGTCCGACGCGATCTTCGACGGCCCGATCAACTCGGGTTACGCAACCGCGAAGTCGATCGCCATCGCGCAAGTCGCGGGCCAGTATGCAATCGGCCCGGTGACGTTCGGTCTCGGCTACAGCAACGCACAGTACAAGCCGGACGCATTCTCGGGCTTCGGCTCGACCGAAAAGTACAACACGGGCCGCGCGTTCGTGACGTACCAGGTCACGCCGCCGCTGCTGCTGGGCCTCGGCTACTCGTACACGAAGGCAAGCGGCGACACGACCGCGAAGTACCACCAGGTCGGCATCGGCGCGGACTACTCGCTGTCGAAGCGCACGGACATCTACCTGGTTGGCGCATACCAGCACGCGAGCGGCACGCAGCTCGTCGACGGCGTGCAGCAAAGCGCGCAAGCGTCGATCGCTTCGTACGGCTTCGCCGGCAAGAGCTCGGCCGAACTGGTCGCGCTCGGCATTCGCCACAAGTTCTAAGAAGTACGTTTCCGGTGTGCATGGCGTCTCCGACGCCATGTCGCCGAACTGCAAAACCAGTCATCGGCTTCGGCCATGGCTGGTTTTTTTTTGTCCGTTGCCGGCGGCGCCATGGCGGGCGACGACCGCGGCCGGGGCCTCGGGTACGGCAACCGGCCGGGAGCGGCGCCTGGGCCGCCTGTCACGCGCGGGAAGCCCATTTGCAGGCATGCCGGACACCTCGCCCTGCCGACTCCGATACACCGATATCCCCGATACGAAGCACGTATGCTTCGACATGTCGATTTCGGCGACCTGCATCCGTCGTATCGATGGCGGCATGCAGATTGCCCGTCCCTCACCAACAGCTGACAGGAGACGCTCCATGACGATTCAGAAGATCACGCCGTTCCTCTGGTACTCGACGGAAGCCGAAGAAGCCGCGGCCTTCTATGCGGGCATTTTCCCGAACTCGCGGGTCGTGCGGGTCACGGCGGTGTCCGGCACCAGCGGCACCCGGATGGTCGAGTTCGAACTGTTCGGGCAGCCGTTCATCGCGATGAGCCACCCGCGCACCGAGACGTTCAACCACGCGATCTCGCTGATGATCAGTTGCGCCGACCAGGCCGAACTCGACCGTTACTGGAGCGCGCTGCTCGACAACGGCGGCACGGCCGACGGCTGCGGCTGGCTGCGGGACCGCTACGGCGTCTCGTGGCAGATCGTTCCGGACGCACTGATCCCGATGATGGCCGACCGCGACGAGGTCAAGGCGGCGCGTGTGGCCGCGGCGATGATGCAGATGACGAAGTTCGACGTCGCCGCGCTGAAGGCCGCGCATGCCGGCACGGCGGGCTGACGAAGCAACGGGGCGCTGCACGTCCTTCGCGGGGTACTGGCACGTTCGTGGCGCACGTGCGGCCCGCGCCTGACCGCATCCGTCGACGCGATTGCATCGCGCGGCGACGCAATCGCGGACAGCGGTCATTCTTGCGCCGCTACACCGGCAGCATTGCTTCGACGATCCGTCGCGCGTCGCGCACGAACGCAGCGACCGGTTCGCCGGACAGCAGCGCATCGTCGCCCTCACCGCGCAGATAGACGGTACGCGCGGCCGACAGGACGGGGCGGTACGCGTCGGGCAGGCGCGCCAGCACCCACGCCGCGGCGACATCCTTCGGCGCGATCCTGCCGGTCGCGGCGCTGTACCAGATGCGTGCGAGCGCGAGCACGACGTTGCATGCGTCGCCGCGCCAGTCCGGCTCGGCATGCCACTGCGCAACGGTGGCCAATAGCGCGGCGGCGAAGTCGCGCGCGGGCACCGGCTCGAACCACGCCGCCGCGCGCGGCCCGAGCAGCGCAACGTCATGCTGCCGCACCGTCGTCAACAGAATCGCCAGATCGTGATCGACGCATGGCGGCTCGACGATACCCGCGCGCAGATCGCGGCGCAGCCACTCGCCGAACTGCGGCGCGCGCCGGGCCGGATGACGCCACGGAACCACGTCGCCGCGCACGACGACCGTCTCTTCCAGCGCGCGCATGCGCGCCGTGCGCCCCGGCGGCGCCGACACATCGAGCAAGTCGAGCATCAGCGCACGCCGCACCGCTTCGTCCGGCGATGCGGCGACCGTCACCAGCAGGTCGATGTCGCTGCGCGGTTTCAGCCCGCCGTCGAGCGCCGAGCCGAACAGATGCAGCGCCTGCAGCGTTGCGCCGAGATGCCGTTCGATCACGGCGCATGCGGCAGTCACCGGGCCGGTGATCTCGACAGGAACGATCGCTGCGCTCATGACGTGCGCGACGCGCGGCGATGCAAGGCCGTGGCCGGCACGATGACGATCCGGCCATCCACACGAGCGGCCCGCAGCACCGGATGCGCATCACGTCTGCCGCATCCGCGCTGCACCACGTCGTCGCCGCGCGATTTGCGCAGCGCAATAAAAAATCCCCGCACGCTTTCGCGTACGGGGACCGTCGGACATCGCAACGGTCGCCGACATGCATTCGGCAACCGTTACGCGGCATTACGCAGCCGCGTCCTTCAGCTTCTTCAGCGCACGTGCCTTCACGCGCACGCTGGCCGGCTTTGCCGGGAACCAGCGCTCTTCGCCCGTGAACGGATCCTTGCCGAAGCGCTTCTTCTTCGCCGGCACGACTTGCGCCGTGATCTTCAGCAGACCCGGCAGCGTGAACTCGCCTGCGCCCTTCTTGTGAACCGAGCCCAGCACGACGTTCTCGAGTGCGACGAGCACTGCCTTGACCGCCTTCAGTTCGACAGCGGCACGCTCAGCGATGTGCGTTGCGAGCGATGCCTTCGTGAACTTGTCCTTCAGCGGCGTCGGAGCGGCCGGTGCTGCCTTCGCGACAGCCTTCTTGGCCACTACTTTCTTCGCGGGCGCAGCCTTTTTGGCAGCCACTTTCTTGGTGGCCGGTGCGGCAGCCTTCTTGGCCACCTTTTTTGCGGAAGTCGCCATGTTTCTCCTACCAGGTGTGGTCGTTGGATACACGAAGCGTGCAACGCGCGCGCTTCAACGCCGGATTCTACAAGCGCCTTGACACTTCGTGCAGTACTTTTATGCGTTTTCGCGGGGTTTCCCGCAGGTTTTGTTGCGCGAGACCGACTTCATCGACGCTCCAGGGTCTGTTTACGCCTGTAACGCAGATGCGCAAACAGTCCCCCGCATCGAAAAACGCCTTCACGTATACGTCCGAACGCGAATTACGTTCGATATTTGCGCACCTATACTGACCTCGCTCAGTGCCCCGGATGCCTTCATGCGCGAAGTCAGATACGTCAAAGGACTCGACGGCCTGCGAGCCATCGCCGTCATCCTCGTTTTCCTGTCCCACAAGGGCCACGTCCTCGCTGTCGACGTGGGCAAGCTCGGTGTGTGGACGTTTTTCCTCATCAGCGGATTCCTGATCGTCGGCGAGTTGCATCGCAACCGCCAGGCGATCGAGCGCGGCACGATGACGCGCCGCCACGCGCTGGCGCTGTTCCTCGCGAAGCGCGCGCTGCGGATCTTTCCCGTCTACTACCTGCTGCTCGCCGCGCTCGCGATCGCGCACGCGCTGTTCTACCAGCGCGGCGTCAATCTCGGGCTCGCGTGGCACGCCGCGTTCCTGTCGAATTACTGGATCGGCGTCGTCAAGGACGGCTGGCCGGGCTCCACGTCGCACTTCTGGAGCCTCGCGGTTGAGCAGCAGTTCTATCTGATTGCGCCGCTCGCGCTGCTCGCGGTGCCGGCCGCGCGCCACGTCGCGCTCGGCGTCGCGGCCGTCGCGCTGGGCGCGCTCGCGCATCTCGTGCTCTACGCGCTCGACGCATCGCCGGTGCTGATCTACGCGTTTTCCCCGTGGAATTTCGCACTGATCGCGCTGGGCGGCGTCGGCGCGATCGCGCTTGCCGATCGCGGCCCGGCCGTCGTCCGTCGCATTCCGCCCGGCTGGCTCGGCGCCGCCGGCGTGGTGTTCTTCCTCACGCTGCCCGCGTTTGCGACGCTGCCGGATGTCGTCACGGGACTCGCGGATCTCGGACTGTCCGTGTCGCTCGGCACGCTGATGCTGTGGATCGTCACCGAGCCCGACCATCCGGCCGTGGCGCTGCTCGACCGGGCGCCGCTCGTCTATCTCGGCACGATCAGCTACGGCTTCTACCTGTTCCACAACCTGATTCCGGCACGTTTCGGCGAGATGCCCGCGCTGTTCGCACGCGTGCCGATGCCCGCAAGCGTCCGGGAAGCGCTGCCCGAACTGCTGCAGTTCGCGCTCGCCGTGCTGCTTGCCCATCTGTCGTGGCGCTATCTGGAAAGGCGCCTGCTCGACTTCAAGAAGCCGATCACCGCGATGCTGGCCCGGCACTTCGTCGCACGGCCGAGCACGTCGCCGCGGTGAGCGGGGCACGGCGCGACGCAACCGGAAAACGTGCGCCGGGGCCGGCGACGCCGGGCGCCGAAGCGGTGCGGCCGCCGGCCGGTTCGCCCCGCCGGGACACGCGTTGCGCCGGAAGATGAACGTGCCGCACGGCACCGCAGCGCCGCGTTGACGTCCGCGGCGATTCGACACTCTGGACCAGGTATCAACGGCGGCTATTGCGAAGCACAGCCCTCGCCCATCGGGCCGCATGCAACCGGCACGTCGGCACCGGCTTCATCGCCATGGCGCCCGGCATCGCGCGCACCAGGAAACAGCATCACCGCCTGGCGGCACACCAGAATCGCCACACCCCTCCTTGTTTGTTCACGTCGGATTCAACACCGTCGATCGCCCGCCGCCGCCACCCCGCGCCTCCGCCTCGCCCGCCCGCACGCAAAAAAGCCCCGACGCACAAGGCAGCCGGGGCCAACGGAACAACCACCACCTGAAACAGCGGAGCAGCGCGGCTGCTTATGCGACAGCAGCCAGCGCGGGCAGGCAGGTACGCAGGTACGCCTCGAATTCGCGGCTCACTTCCGGATGCTGGAGCGCGAGCTCGACGGTTGCCTTGAGATAGCCGATCTTGCTGCCGCAATCGAAACGCGTGCCGTAGTAGCGATAGGCGAGCACCTGTTCGTTCGCGAGCAGCGACTGGACCGCGTCGGTGAGCTGCAGTTCGCCGCCAGCGCCCGGCTTGAGCTTGCGCAGATGATCGAAGATCGTCGGCATGAACACGTAGCGGCCGACCACGCCGAGGTTCGACGGCGCGTCTTCCGGCGCCGGCTTCTCGATGATGCCCGACAGCTTGATGATGTCCTCTTCCCACTCGCGGCCTTCGACGACGCCGTACGAGCGGCTGTCCTCGCGCGGAATCGTCTCGACCCCGATCACCGAGCTGTGATAGTGGTCGAACACGTCGACGAGCTGCTTGAGCACCGGCTGTTCGCCGTGCAGCAGGTCGTCGGCGAGGATCACCGCGAACGGCTCGCCGTGCACCAGCTTTTCCGCACACAGCACCGCATGGCCGAGACCCAGCGCTTCCGGCTGGCGCACGTAGAAGCAGTTCACGTGGCTCGGCTTGATGCCGCGCACGAGCTCGAGCAGCTTTTCCTTGCCACGCGCCTCGAGCTCGGCCTCGATCTCGTACGACTTGTCGAAGTGATCCTCGATCGCGCGCTTGCTGCGCCCGGTCACGAAGATCATCTCGGTGATACCGGCGTTGATCGCTTCCTCGACCGCGTACTGGATCAGTGGCTTGTCGACGACGGGCAGCATTTCCTTCGGGCTCGCCTTCGTTGCCGGGAGGAACCGCGTGCCGAGACCGGCAACGGGGAACACGGCCCTGGTGACTTTCAACATGTTCGCATCCTGATTGCGTTGACTGCGCCGCGTCGCCCTGCGACCCGGCGCGATTGTTTTCCGAACGGCATATCGAGAACCGACGGCACGGCCAATTCCACTCCGCTCATTTTCGATATGGACTGATTGCCCATGTTTCCGTAAAAAGAGATAATCCGCGAACCCGGTCGATATTGCCGAACCGATTGCCGAAACAGAAACAAATTACCGATTTTCCGGATACAAATTCTTACGATTCGAATTCCTCGATATACGGGACGCCGCCCCGCTCGAGACCGGGGCGAATCGGCTCGTTCTTCAGCGCCTCGCGGTACGCCGACAGCACGGCCATGACCAGCAGTACTGCCGCGCTCGCGATCCAATGCATGTCCATCTTGCCGCTCCTTGCATCAATCAACTGGAAGCTTCAAGCTATCAGAAAAAAATCGGCAAATAATTGTGACGCCAGCGGAACCGCTTTCAGACCTGAATAAAACCACCATCTGAAATGCCGTTATTTCGCGGCGGGATTTTTTTATTCATTCGATCGAATTCTTGCGCATTACGATTGGACCATCCCCTTCATCCGTCGCAAGGAATCGAATCGCATGCAAGCTTTCAGCGGACCGTCTTTGACTGCGCCGCCCGTCGCCGACCACAAGGAACACGTGATCGACGCGATGCGCGGGTTCGCGGCGCTGCTCGTCGCCTATTTCCATTGCCGCCAGGTCGTCTGGGTCGGCATGCAGAGCTTCCATCGCGCTTACGGTCATGCGCTCGACCCGAGCGTGATCGTCGGCTACCTGACCTTTCCGTTCGGGTGGGGATCCGCGGGCGTGCCGATCTTCTTCGTGATCAGCGGCTACTGCATCCACCGCAACGCGGCGCTCAAGCTTGCGGCCAACCCCGCGTACCGGCTCGACGCGCCGAACTTCTGGGCGCGCCGCTTCGCCCGCATCTACCCGGTGCTGCTCGCGGCGCTGCTGTTCACGCTCGCGATGGACGCGGTCAGCCTGCAGATCGCGCCCGTCAGCCACAAGATCCGCGACGTCGGCCTCACCGCGTTCCTCGTGAACCTGTTCTCGCTGCAGGGCGTCGCCGGCTATACGTACGGGTCGAACGGCGCGCTGTGGACGCTGTCGCTCGAAGTGCAGTTCTATGCGATCTACCCGCTGCTGTTCGCGCTGCGCCGGCGCATCGGGATGCCGGCGATCGTCGCGGCCGTCGCGCTCGTCAACGTCGCGTCGGCCTGGCTGCTCGAACGGCACGACCTGCAGTTCTTCACGTCGTACTGGCTGTCCTGGACGGTCGGCGCGTGGATCGCCGACGTGCGCGCGCAGCCGGCGCGCGGCAAGGCCACCGTGCCGTCGCGCGCGTGGTACCTCGCGGCCGGCGTGCTGCTGGCCGCGGGCTGCGGCGCCTTCCATGTCGGCCAGTACGGTGCGTTCCAGCTGTGGGCGGCCGGCTTCGCGTGCTTCCTGTACCGCGCGCTCGCCTGCCCGCCGCGCCCGACGCTGCTCTTGCGCGTGCTCGGCTGGTTCGGCGACTTCAGCTACTCGCTGTACCTCGTTCACCTGCCGCTGTTCGTCTGCCTCGGCTCGGTGCTGTTCCATTCCGAGCTGCAACTGTCGATCTGGCCGTCGTTCGCGTTCATGGCCGCCGCGATTCCGGTCGCCTACGTGTTCTACCGGCTGTTCGAACGCCCCGCGATGATGTGGTCGGCCAGCCTGAAACCGACGCGCACCGCTCGCGTCGTCTCACCGGCGCCCGAACGGGCTGTCTGAGCGGCATCGTTCCCGCGCTCACTGCCCCCGCCCGGCGTCAGGCTGCGCGGGGGCATTTTCCTGGGTGGGACGAGCGAGCCCGGTGACGCATGCGCCAGCGCATCGCCGGCCCATCCGACAAACCTCCGCCTGACCGCGCGACAGGCGCCCGTCCACCCCAAAGCAAAGCCCTCATGCAGCGCGACACCGCATGAGGGCTCGTTTCCCGACGCATGGCGCGTCGGTTCGCGGCGCGCCTACCGCTTCTTCGCCTTCGCGGCCTTCGCCGTATCCGAGAGAATCTTCTCGACCCGCTCCACATAGGTGTCGGTGCCGAACCGGCGCACCGCGGTCGCCCGCCCGCTCGCGACGAGCCGCTCGCGCAACGCGGCGTCGTGCTTCAGCCTGCCCAGCGCAGCGGCCAGCGCGGCCGCGTCGCCCGGCTCGCAGAGCAGCCCGTTGTCATCGTCCTCGATGATCTCGACGACCCCGCCCGCGCGGGCCGCGACCACCGGCCGCCGCGCGAGCATCCCCTCGACGATCACCCGCCCGAACGGCTCGGGCGTGATCGACGTATGCGCGACCACGTCGACCGCCTTCATGCACGCGGCCACGTCGCGCTGGAATCCGAGGAAGTGGACGCGGTCGTCCATCCCGTGGCGCGCGACGATCTCGTGCAGCTGCGCCGCGTATTCATCCTCGCCGAACAGCGGCGCGCCGACCAGCACCACGTGCATGTCGGGATGGCGGGCCGCGGCCTCCAGCAGCAGGTGCTGCCCCTTCCAGTGCGCGAGGCGGCTGAACGACCCGACCAGCCATGCGTGCTCGGGCAGCCCGAAGCGCGCACGCAGCGCGGCCTGGCTGACAGTGTCCAGCGCGTCGAACGGTTCGGCCGAAATGCCGTTGAACACGACGTCGACGTGCTGCGGCGTGAAGCCCGTCAGCGCGCGGAACGCCTGCGCGGATGCGTCCGAGTTCGCGATCACGCGCGTGACACCGAACCGCGCGCCGTACTTGATCGCCATCAGCTGCTTGCTGCCGAAGTGGTCGCCGCTGACGATGTCGCGCAGGTGCCAGACCACCGGCTTGCGCGCGAGCCGCCCGGCCAACGCCGCGACCACCATCGCGCGCTGCGTGTTCGCGTAGATCACCTCGGCGCGCCGCGCGCGCCGCGCGACGTCGCGCACCATGCCGACGAGCCGCTTCAACGCACCGGCCGACACGCCGCCCTGCTTGCGCACGCCGGCGAGCGCGCCCTGGTCGAGCACGTCGACGCGCGCGCCGATCTCGTCGAGCGCCGCGCGGAACGGGCCGTCGTCGAACAGCAGCACGTCGGCGTTCGCGCGCATGTGCTTCATGATCTCCAGCAGCGACAGCTCCGCGCCGCCGAGCACGCCGCTCTGGTCCAGCACGAGCGTCGCCGGGCCGCGCGCGGCCGGCATCGGCGCGACGGCCGTGCCGCGCTGCGCGGTCGAGCCGGGCAGCGCGGCCTCCACATAATCGAGAAAACGCCGGCGGAACGTGTCGGCGGAGAAGCGCTCCGCATTCGCGCGGCACGCGTGCGGCGTGAAGCGCTGCGGCGCCCGCTCGAAATCGTCGACCGCCGCGACGATCGCGTGCGGCGTCTGCTCGTCGAAGAACAGCCCGGTCGGGTTCGCGTGCGAGCGCGGTTCGAGCACGGTTTCGAGCGCACCGCCCTTGCCGTACGCGATCACGGGCGTGCCACACGCCTGTGCCTCGACCACCGAAATTCCGAAATCCTCTTCGGCCGCGAACACGAACGCCTTCGCGCGGCGCATCCGGTCATGCAGCACCGCGAAAGGCTGGTAGCCCATGATCTCGACGTTCGGGCCGGCCTTCGCGCGGATCTTCTGCATCTCCGGGCCGTCGCCGATCACGACGAGCTTGCGCTCCGGCGTGCGCGAGAATGCCTCGACGATCAGGTCGATCTTCTTGTACGGCACCATGCGCGACGCGGTCAGGTAGAAATCGTCCTTCACCTCGTTCAGCGAGAAGCCGTCGACGTCGACCGGCGGGAAGATCACCGCCGCATCGCGGTGATACACCTTGCGGATGCGTCGCGCGATGAACGCGGAGTTCGCGACGAAGCCGTCCACCGCGTTCGCAGTGCGCGTGTCCCAGTTGCGGATGTAGTGCAGGATCATCCGCGCGAGCAGCGACTTCGGCCCGTGCGTGAGGTTCGACTGTTCCAGATACTGGTGCTGCAGGTCCCACGCATAGCGGATCGGCGAATGCACGTAGCTGATGTGCATCTGGTCCGGCCCCGTCAGCACGCCCTTCGCGACCGCATGGCTGCTGGAGATCACGAGGTCGTAGTCCGACACGTCGAGCTGCTCGATCGCGAGCGGCATCAGCGGCAGGTAGCTGCGGTACTTGGTGCGCGCGAACGGCAGTTTCTGGATGAACGAGGTCGTCACCGGTTTGCCGCGCACGAACGCACGATCGTCGAGAAAGTCGACGAGGCTGAACAGGTCCGCGTCGGGAAAGCACGCGACGATCTGTTCGAGCACGCGCTCGGCGCCGGCGTACGTGACGAGCCAGTCGTGGACGATCGCCACGCGCAGCGGGCGCGACGCATCGCGTGCGCCTGCCCGCCCGGCGGGCCCGGACCGGCGCAGCGCGGCGGCGTCGCCGGCTTCGGCCACGGCGGCATCGGCCGTGGCCACGTTCAGGATGGCGTGTTCCGCCAGATCGCGATTCATATGGTTTTCCTCGCATTGAGACGGACGAACAGGTCGCGCACGAGCGCGCGCAGCCCCGGCGTCATCGTGAACGACCACGCCAGGTTCAGCACCAGCACGACCGCGCACAGGCCGATCGACTCGCCGAGCCCCGACCACGCTTGCGCGAGCAACAGGCTCGCGAGCAGGAAGGCGAGATGCGCGAGCATGTCGAGCACGATGGCGCGCATCCGGATCGCCGACAGGTAAAGCAGCACGCCGTAGTCGACCAGCGCCCGCGTCGCGACGACCACCGCCGCGCCGATCAGCCCGAAGTGATGAATGCCGAACCACAGGCCGCCGACGAAGAACGGCATTTCGATGAGGCCGGCGAATGCGGCGCGCGCCGGGTTGACCTGCGACTGGATCAGGATCCGCGTGACGCTCGCCTGGCCGACGAGCCACACGCTGACCACCAGCACGCGGCCGACCGGCGCCGAATGCGCGGCGAGATCGGCGCCGACCCACAGCGTGAGGAACGGCGCGAGCGCGAAGATCGCGACGATGCCGACCGGCGTGAACACGCCATTCAGGAATTCGAGCGACTGGCGCGCGAGCGTGTCGGCGTGATCGCGGCCGACCGCCGACAGGCGCGGGAACAGCGTGCGCACCAGCGCGTTCGGCAGCATGTTCAGACGCGTGACGAGGTTCTGCGGCACCGTGTAGTAGGTGACGAACTTCGCGCCCATGCCGGCGCCGAGCATCACGCGATCGAGCGTGTCGGCGATCATGCTCGTCGTGCTCGCGATCAGCATCCAGCCGCCGAAGTTGAACAGCCCCTTCGCGGTGCCCCACTGCGGCGGGTCGATGCGCCGGATCCCGAGCACCTTGATGCTCGCGTGACCGAGCATCACCGCCGCGATCAGCCGCGCGACGACCGCGGCCGCCAGCACCGTCTGCAGGTTCGGCGCGATCCACCACGCGGCGCCGAGCGGCAGCAGCTGGAACAGGAACGTGCCGATCGTCTGGTTCGTGTTGAACACGCCGAACCGTTCGGCGCCGTTGATCGCGCCGGCGAACACCCACGATACGTTCGCGAGCGGAATCGCGAGCGCGAGCCACGGCAGCGCGAGATACACCTCGTGCTGCATGGCCGCCGACGCCTTCGTGAAATACGCGGTGTAGACGAACGCGCCGAAATAGATCAGCAGGCCGCCGACGATGCCGGTGCCGAGGTTCAGCCAGAACGCGCTCCAGAAGACACGCGCACTTTCGTCCGCGTTGCCGCTCGCGAGCGCCTTCGAGATGTGGTTCTGCGCGGCCATGCTCATCCCGAGATCGAGGATCCCGAAATAGCCGATCAGGGTCCACACGAGGCTGACGACGCCGTAGCGCTCGACGCCCAGCGCGTGGATATACGCGGGCACCGTGACCAGCGACACGAAGGTCGGCAGGATCAGCCCGATGAAGTTGATCGAAACGTTCTTGAGTATGCCTTTGTCCATGCTTTTGCCCATGGGCCTGTTACGGTTTCCAGCGGTACATGAGCACCTTGCCGCGTGCGTCTTCCTCGACGAACACCAGGTATTCGCCGTTCTCGCGCCGGAACGCGCTGATGCCGAACGGCACGTCGACCCAGCCCGACGCCTTGCCGACCTCCGCGCCCGGGCTCATCACGCCGACTTCCTTGCCGGATTCCTTGTCGTACACGTGGATCTTGCCGACCGGCTCCACCGTGAAGAGGTAGCGGCCCTCGACCGTGATCCCGATCAGGTCGAGGATCGGCTTCGCGTCGAGCTGCCACGGCAGCGCGACCGTGTAGCGCACCACCGGCGAGCCGGTCGACCACTTGTCGAAGCGCACCAGCACGCGGCCGACTTCCTTGTTGATGCCCGGCTGCGGCGGCGCGTCGGCCGTGTAGCCGGTCACGTACAGCGTGTCCGTCTGCGGTTCGTAGATCGCGCGGCGCAGCTGCGTGAACGGCTGCGGCATCGGATAGGTCGTGACCTTGTCGTACGCGTAGACCGGGTTGCCGGCCTTGTCGACGCCGCCGTAGCCGAAGCGATGGATCCCGCGCACGTCGCTCGTGCGCCAGATGTCGCCCTTCGTGTCGACCCACCAGCCCCAGCCGCCCGCCTTCGCCTTGCCCGTCGTGTTGGTCGTGAACTCGTCCTCGTCCAGCCGGCCGTTGCCGTTCGCATCGCGCCAGATCCAGTCGCCGCCCGGCGGCTTGTTCGGCACCTTGTCGACCGGCCGCGCGCGGCCCGCGATCAGGCCCGACGGAATCGCGACCTCGCCGTCGCGCTTCGCGTCGAAGCGGTAGATCTTCAGGTGATCGGCGTACATGTCGGTCAGGTACAGGAACGTGCGGCCGTCGACGCGCCGTGCGAACGGCATACCGGGATACTGGTCCGTGTGGAACACCGGATCGTCCGGATACTTGAAGCGGTTCGACAGGAAGCCGGCGTATTTCCAGTCCTGGCCGGGCGGCTTCGACAGGTCGAGCTCGAAGCGCTTGTTGCCCGTATACACGCTGTTCGGCCGCGCGGGATCGAGCCACGCGCCGTCGACGAACAGCAGCCCCTGTACCTGCCAGCGCAGCTTGCCGTCCGGCGTGTAGCTCTCGAGCACGGCGCCGAGCCCCGCGCCGATCGTGTCGTGACGCGGCCCGATGCCGTTCATGGACACGTACACGTTGCCCGCGCGATCGACGCCCACGCCCGTCAGCCCGTTGAAGCGCTGCGGCCCCGGGCGGCCCGGCACCGGGCCCGTGAAGATCCCGCCGCGCTCGCCGAGCGTGCCGGACGGCGCATAGCCCTTGCCGCCTTTCGAGAAGATCAGCACCTGCTGGCGCGGACCGTTGTCCGCCACCAGCACGCGCCCTTTCGCATCGACCGCCACGTCCACCGCTTCGGTGCCTTCGGGCAGCGCGGGCGCGTCGTCGAGCTTGCGGCCGTCCGCGCGCACGTGCACGAGATGCGCGGGCCCGTTGATCGTATCGGTGAGCAGCCACAGCGTGCCGTCGCCGGCAAGCGCGATGCGGCCCGGCTCGTGCGCACTCCAGGTGCCCTTCTTCTGCATCGTCTCGGCGTCGTACACGTCGACTTCGTCATGCGCCGGGTTCGTCGCGAACAGCGTCCTGTCGTCCGCCGCGAGGCCGCCCACTTCAGCCTTCGCCTCGCCCACCTCCGAGCGCGCGGGGGCCGCCACCTCGTTCATCACCATGAAGCTGGCGGCCATCCGCGCGCGGCCGGCATCGGCGCGCCCGCCGGGCGCGACCTGCGGCGCCGCGCGGAACGGCGCCGGCTGCTTCATGTCGCCGATCGTGCGCCGCGAGATGCCGAACCACTGCTTGCCCTTGTCCGGCCAGATGCCGGGCGACTGCAGGTGGCCGCGCTCGTTGCCGACGCCGATCGCGACGTACGCATACTTGCCGTTCACCGCGACCGCGTTGCCGCCGAGGTTGCCCCAGCCGTGCGTGCCGCCGGCGAAGCCGAGCATCTTCCCGTCCTGGTAGACGCTCGCCTCGGCACCGCTCTCGTCCCATGGCGCGTTCGTATACACCTTGCCGTCGGGCGTCACCGCGATCGCGCGAATGTCGATCTGCGTCCAGCTGCCGTCGCCATAGCCGAACGTGTTGCCGATCCACGACGTGGTCGCGGGCAACACGGTTTCAGCCGGAGCGGCGCTCGCGGACAGCGCCGCGCATACCGTCATGCCAACCAGAATCAGACGTCGCAATGCGCTCTCCAGACTCGATGCGGAAGCGACCGGCGCCGCGGCGAAACTGCCTGCCCGGATGCCCTGTCGCTAAATAGGTTTCAAACGTCGCGATGCAGGTTACAAGCAAAAATAATCACAAGAAATTTGGAAATATTTGGGGATGTTTCCGCCTGAAATATCGAGCCGGAACAGACTTGAATCGGCCCGGCGAAGCGGAAATATCGACCGCCCTTCACGCGACGATCCGTAGAAAATGCCGTTCCAGCCCGTCCGACGGGGCGCACAGCCTGCAAACCTTTCATGTCGCGATTGAAATGACCGGCATTTGAATGTTTTCAATCGGATAAATGCCATGCGTTTTTTTGCCGATTTCTTTTCCCTAGAATCGATTTCGACTCAATATTTCATTTAAACGCATGCATTACGTTCACGCATCGGATGCGCGGCGCGCCACGGCATCGGCCGCGCGTCGCGAAGGAGCGGCGCGATGACGGGCATCTCGCGCACCGCCGACCTCGCCCCGCCGCAACACGGCCGCATCGTGCAACTCGACGGGCTGCGCGCGATCGCCGTCGGCGCCGTGTTCCTGCAACACGCGCTGAAGGCGCCGCTGTGGATGGGCGTCGACCTGTTCTTCGTGCTGAGCGGCCTGCTGATCACCGGCATCCTGCTCGACCGCAAGGCACGCGGGCAGTCGTACTTCAGCCACTTCTACGCGCGCCGCGTGCGCCGGATCCTGCCGCCGTACGTGCTGCTGCTCGTCGTGTCGACGCTGCTGTTCGGCGCGAGCTGGCTGCCGCACTGGCCGTGGTTCGCGTTCTTCTCGACCAACATCGGCCTGTCGCTCGGCAGCATCGGCCACGACAGCCTGAACGTGCTGTGGTCGCTCGCCGTCGAGGAGCAGTTCTACATCTTCTGGCCGTTCGTCGTGCTGTGGTGCTCGGAACGCGCGCTGCTGTGGATCGCCGCCGCGCTGATCGTCGCGGCGCCCGTGCTGCGCGCGATCGCGACGCCGTGGTTCGATTCGTTCTGGCCGATCTACTACCTGACGCCGTTCCGGATGGACCTGCTCGCCGCCGGCGCGCTGCTCGCGATCGTGCTGCGCCGCGACCGGCGCGCGCTCGAGCCGTTCTACCCGCTCGCGATCGTCGGCGCACTCGTGTCGCTCGCGATCCTCGGCTGGCTGCACCTGTCGTTCCCGCGCTTCCGCGCGGCGAACACGCCGATGTCGAATGCCGCGCTCTACAGCATCTCGCTGCTGCTGTGCACGTCGATCGTCGTGATCGCGCTGCGCGGACGCGGCTTCGTACAGCGCGTGCTGACGAACCCGCTGCTCGTGTACGTCGGCACCGTCAGCTACACCGTCTACCTGATTCACCTGAGCGTGCTGTACGCGCTGTGGCCGCTGCACCTGAACCGCTTCGTCACGGCCGCGCTCGCACTCGCCATCACGCTCGCGTACGCCACCCTGAGCTGGTACGGCTTCGAGCGGCGCCTGACACGCGGCCCGGCGCGCCCCACGGTGCCCGCCGCCGCGCGCACGACCGCCTGACTTTCTCAATCCATCGTTTCGACCAGGACATTGCCATGAGCCAAAACCGCAAGAAGGCCATCATCACGGGGATCACGGGGCAGGACGGCGCCTACCTGACCAAGCTGCTGCTCGACAAGGGCTATGAGGTCACGGGCACCTACCGCCGCACCAGCTCGGTGAACTTCTGGCGCATCGCCGAGCTCGGCGTCGACACGCACCCGAACCTGTCGCTCGTCGAGCACGACCTGACGGACGCCGGCTCCAGCCTGCGGCTGCTCGAACGCACGCAGCCCGACGAGCTGTACAACCTGGCCGCGCAGAGCTTCGTCGGCGTGTCGTTCGACCAGCCGGCGACGACCGCCGAAGTCACGGGCCTTGGCCCGCTGAACCTGCTCGAGGCGATCCGCGTGGTGAGCCCGAAGACGCGCTTCTACCAGGCGTCGACGTCCGAGATGTTCGGCAAGGTGCAGGCGATCCCGCAGACGGAAACGACCGCGTTCTATCCGCGCAGCCCGTATGGCGTCGCGAAGCTGTACGCGCACTGGATGACCGTGAACTACCGCGAATCCTACGACCTGTTCGGCTGCAGCGGCATCCTGTTCAACCACGAATCGCCGCTGCGCGGCCGCGAGTTCGTCACGCGCAAGATCACCGACACCGTCGCGAAGATCAAGCTCGGCAAGGCGACCCGGCTCGAGCTCGGCAACCTCGACGCGAAGCGCGACTGGGGCTTCGCGCTCGAATACGTCGAAGGGATGTGGCGGATGCTGCAGGTCGACGAGCCCGATACCTACGTGCTCGCGACCAACCGCACCGAGACCGTGCGCGACTTCGTGCGGATGGCGTTCGCGGCCGCCGGCTACCAGCTCGAATGGACCGGCAAGGGCGAGCAGGAGCGCGGCCTCGACGCGTCGAACGGCAACGTGCTCGTCGAAGTGAATCCGAAGTTCTACCGCCCTGCCGAAGTCGACCTGCTGATCGGCTGCGCGGACAAGGCCAAATCCAAGCTGGGCTGGGCGCCGGAGACGACGCTCGAACAGCTCTGCCAGATGATGGTCGAAGCGGACCTGACGCGGAATCGTCACCATGACACGTACTGAAGCCGCACGCCCGTCGCGGCGTGCGTTCGTCACGGGCCTGACGGGCTTCACCGGCCGCTACATGGCGCAACGCCTCGAAGCGGCCGGCTACGACGTGTGGGGTACCGTGGCGCCCGGCGCGGCGCGGCAGGACGATCCGGCGTTCGCGAACTGCACGCTGCTGCCGGTCGACCTGCTCGATGCGAACGCGATGCGGGCAGCGGCGGCCGATGCGCGGCCCGATGCGGTCGTGCATCTCGCCGCGCGGGCGCATGTCGCGCAGGACGAGCCGTCGCAAACCTACGCGGTCAACATCGCCGGCACGCGCAACCTGCTGGCCGCGCTCGCCGGCCTCGACCGCCGTCCGTCGGCGGTGCTGCTCGCCAGCAGCGCGAACGTCTACGGCAATTCGACGGCCGGCGTGCTCGACGAGACCGTCGCGCCCGCGCCCGCGAACGACTACGCGGTCAGCAAGCTCGCGATGGAATACGCGGCGAAGCTGTGGGCCGACCGGCTGCCGATCGTGATCGCGCGGCCGTTCAACTACACGGGCGTCGGCCAGGACGACGCGTATCTGCTGCCGAAGCTCGTGTCGCACTATGCGCGCAACGCGCCGCGCATCTCGCTCGGCAATCTCGACGTGAGCCGCGATTTCTCCGACGTGCGCGACGTGACGGCCGCCTATCTGAAGCTGCTCGAAGCCGCGCCGGCCGGCGAGACGTTCAACGTCTGCTCGGAGCGCGCGTATTCGCTGAAGGAAGTGCTGGCAATGCTGTCGAGGATTGCCGGCTACGTGATCGACGTGACGATCGATCCGCGTTTCGTGCGGCACAACGAAGTAAAGCGCCTGAGCGGGTCGCGCGACAAGCTGCGGCGCGCGGTGGGCGAGCTGCCCGCGACGCCGCTCGACGACACGCTGCGCTGGATGATGGAAGCGATGCGCGACGTGCCGCGGCCCGGGCAGGTTGAGCAGACCGGCTGATTCCGGCAACACAACGCGCGTTCGTCGCCAGTCAAAAGAAAACGGGCCGCTCTGTCGAGCGGCCCGTCGTCATGTCGGCCCTGAAATCGGAGCCGCCGCGCTCAGCCCTCGAGGCCGCGCGCGAGATCGTTGCGCACGTCGCCCGCATGCTCCAGGCCGACCGCGAGACGGATCAGCCCTTCCGTGATCCCCGCGGCCGCACGCGCTTCCGGCGTGATGCGCGCGTGCGTCGTCGTCGCCGGATGCGTGATCGTCGTGCGCGTATCGCCGAGGTTGCCGGTGATCGAGATCAGCTTCGTGCTGTCGATCACGCGCCACGCGTTCGCGCGCTGCTGCTCGGGCGTATCGCCCTTCAGCTCGAACGACACGATCGCGCCGCCCGCCTTCTGCTGGCGCTTCGCGAGTTCGTGCTGCGGATGCGATTCGAGCCCCGGATAGAACACGCGTGCGACGGCCGGATGCGAATCGAGCCAGCGCGCGATTTCCAGCGCGTTCGCCGACTGCTTCTCGACGCGCAGCGACAGCGTCTCCATCCCCTTCAGCAGCACCCACGCGTTGAACGCCGACAGCGTCGGCCCCGCGCTGCGCACGAACGGGAACACCTTGCCCATGATGAACGCCTTCGAGCCGACCAGCGCGCCGCCGAGCACGCGCCCCTGGCCGTCGAGGAACTTCGTCGCCGAGTGCATCACGACGTCCGCGCCGAGCTTCAGCGGCTGCTGCAGCACCGGGCTGCAGAAACAGTTGTCGACGACGAACAGCGCGTTCGCAGCCTTCGCGATCTTGCCGATCGCCTCGATGTCGGCGAGTTCGGTCAGCGGGTTCGACGGCGTCTCGAGGAAGAACATCTTCGTCTCGGGCCGCACGGCTTCCTGCCACGCGTTCAGGTCGGTCGGATCGACGAAGGTCGTCGTGATGCCGAACTTGCTGAAAATCTGCGAGAACATCCCGAGCGTCGAGCCGAACAGGCTGCGCGAACTGACGAGGTGATCGCCCGCCTGCAGCGCGGACATCACGACCGACATGATCGCGGCCATGCCCGACGCCGTCGCGATGCAGGCCTCGCCGCCTTCGAGCGCGGCGAGACGGTCCTGGAACATGGTGACGGTCGGGTTCGTGAAGCGCGAATAGGTGAAATAGTCTTCCGAATTCGCGAAGCGCTCGGCCGCCTCGGCCGCGCTCGTGAAGCAGAAGCTCGACGTCAGGAACAGTGCTTCCGAATGCTCGTTGAAGTCACTGCTGCGCAGCGTGCCCGCACGCACGGCGAGCGTGTCGAAGTTGAGGGAGTCGTCCATGTTCCGTTTTCCGTATTCGAGGGTCGCGCCGAGGGTCATGCATCAGGCGCGAACCCAGCCACAAAATCAGGCCAAAACAAAAAGCCCGCTATGCGTCGGCATCAGCGGGCTTCGGTGCGGTACGACAGCGATCGACTCGGGCCGGCTGGCGCCGGCCTTCGCTTTAGCTGTTTTGGGAAATCGCCCCGCGTCCGCAAGCTGAATCAAATCGACGCAAGGCCACATCCTATCACGCTTCGTCGGAAGCGTGCGCCGGCATCACTCGACCGACAGCTGCAGGTTCATCTGCGAACGCGCGGTGTCGCCCGCCGTGTCGCGATCGGCCTGCGACGCCGGCGCGAGACGGGCGCGCTCGATCGCATCGAGATACTCGGGCGTCACGGCGCCGGTGATGTAGTTGCCGTCGAAGCACGACGCCTCGAAGCGCTCGAGCTTCGGGTTGATGTCGCGTACCGCGCGGCGCAGGTCGTCGACGTCCTGATAGATCAGGTAGTCGGCACCGATGATCTTCGCGACTTCGTCGTCGGTGCGGCCGTGTGCGACCAGCTCGCCGCGCGTCGGCATGTCGATGCCGTACACGTTCGGGAACTTCACGGGCGGTGCCGCCGACGCGAAGATCACCGACTTCGCGCCCGCATCGCGCGCCATCTGCACGATCTCGTGCGAGGTCGTGCCGCGCACGATCGAGTCGTCGACGATCAGCACGTTCTTGTCCTTGAACTCGATGCTCATCGCATTGAGCTTCTGGCGCACCGACTTCTTGCGCACGGCCTGGCCCGGCATGATGAAGGTGCGGCCGACGTAGCGGTTCTTGAAGAAGCCTTCGCGATACTCGACGCCGAGCTTCGCGGCGACCTGCATCGCGGCCGGACGCGACGAATCGGGAATCGGCATCACGACGTCGATCGGCACGTTCGGCAGCTCGCGCTTGATCTTCTCGGCGAGGTAGTCGCCCATGCGCAGGCGCACGTTGTAGACGGGCACGCCGTCGAGGCACGAGTCCGGACGCGCGAGATACACGTATTCGAACATGCACGGATTCAGCGTCGGGTGCTCCGCGCACTGCTGGCTGTGGAAATTGCCGGCCTTGTCGATGAAGATCGCTTCGCCCGGCCGCACGTCGCGCACGAATTCGAAACCGATGCCTTCGACCGCCACCGACTCCGACGCGACCATCCACTCGGTGCCGTGTTCGGTCTCGAGCTTGCCGATGCACAGCGGGCGGATGCCGAACGGATCGCGGAACGCGAGCAGGCCGTAGCCGGCGATCAGCGACACGATCGCGTACGAGCCCTGCAGGCGGCGATGCACGCCCGCGACGGCCTTGAACACGGCGGCCGGATCGAGCTCGAGGCCCGTCGTCGCCAGCTGCAGCTCGTGCGCGAACACGTTGAGCAGCACTTCGCTGTCGGAATTGGTGTTGATGTGCCGGCGGTCGATCCGGAACATCTCGTCCTTCAGCTGTTCCCAGTTCGTCAGGTTGCCGTTGTGCGCGAGGATGATCCCGAACGGCGCGTTCACGTAGAACGGCTGCGCCTCGGCTTCGCTCGACGCCGAGCCGGCCGTCGGATAGCGGACCTGGCCAATGCCGAAGGTGCCGGGCAGGCTGCGCATGTTGCGCGTGCGGAACACGTCGCGCACCATGCCGTTCGCCTTGTACATGTGGAAATTGCTGCCGTCCGCCGTCGCGATGCCCGCTGCGTCCTGACCGCGATGCTGCAGCAGCAGCAGGCTGTCATAGATCAGCTGATTGACCGGGGATTGGGAGATAACACCTACGATGCCGCACATGGCATGTCCTTCAAGATGACAAAATCGGTTCCGTCCTGCCCGGCCGCGTCGTCACACGCGCACATACTGGGCCATGCCGTCGGGCAGGAACTGCTTCAGCTCGTGCACGCCCTGTTCGGCGAAAGGACGCAATAGCGCATTGCGCCAGAAATCCTGTTTGGGCAATTCGGTCAGCCCGGCCGCCGCGACCAGCAGCACCACCAGCACGCAGCCGCGGACGAGCCCGAACATCATGCCCAGCGAACGATCGACCCCGCCGAGGCCCGTCGCCTGCGCGATCCGCGACAACAGCGCGTTCGCAACGCCCGCGACGAACACGACGCCGATCACGATCAGCGCGAACGCGAGCACCCACTGTGTCAGCGCGCCGCCCGGCCAGTTCGCCGGAATATACGGCACCACCAGTCCGACATAGCGAGCCGCGATCATGACCGCCGCGATCCAGCCGATCAGCCCGAAAATCTCCGAGACGAAACCGCGCCATGCGCCACGCAGCGCAGACAACGCGATCACCGCCAATACAGCGTAGTCGAAAGCCGTCAGCATCGCACGTTACTGCGTGAGTCCGGCTTCGCGCACCTTCGCGATCGCGGCGGATGCCGCCGCACGATCCGCGAACGGGCCGGCACGCAGCAGTGTAGCCGCGCTGCCGTCCGCCTGCTTGCTGTGCTCGACATATGCGGGCACGCCCGCCGATTTCAACTTGGTGGCCCACGAACGGGCCGTCGCGGCGTCCTTGAACGAACCGAGCTGCACCGCGAAGCGCGCACCGGCCGGCGATGCCGGCGACGACGCGTCGCCGCTGTCGGCCGCGGCGTCGGCGTTCGCGACCGCCGCGGGCGCCGGCTTCGGCGCGACCGGCTTCGCCGCGGGGGCGGCCGCGGCCGGCTTGGCAGCGGGCTTCGGCGGCGTCACGCTCGCCGTGGTCGTCGAGGTCGTGGTATCGGGTTTCGCGGCCGGCTTGGCCGCATCCTTCGCCGCGGGCGCTGGAGCGGCCGCCACCGCGACATCGGAGGCCGGCAGTTCGTCGTGCGCGACGCCCGCCTGCACGTCGGACGCGTCGTCGTCACGCGACGCGACCGCCTGGTGCGCAGGCCGGTTCGGAATATCGATCGCGATATCGTCCGTCACCGGCTTCGGGTGCGAATCGAGCACCATCGGCAAGACGATCACCGCGGCGACGACGAGCGCGATCGCGCCGACGAGACGCCGGCGGGCGCGTTGCTTTTCAGGAAGGGTCGGATCGAGGAGCAGTGCGTCCGATTCCGGACGCTCGGTACGGCGCGTGCGTCGCTCGACGCGTTCAGTGCGCTCCGTGCGCACGTTCCGGGAGGCCCCGGTACGACCGCCGCGCCGGGTGGGCGCGTCGTCGTCTTTCTTGCCGAACGAGAAAATTCCCATGAATGGCTGAGTCCGAAACTGCCCGTCAGTCAGTGTTGCTGCGATTTCCGGTAGGCCATCACACCTGCCACCGTATGGAAACTGCCGAAAACCACGATTCTATCATTCTCGGATGCTCTTTTTAGTGCATCGCGAAACGCTTCGGCCGGCGACGCGAACCGCGTCACGCTCGAATCGGCCCCCTCCTCCACGCCGGCCTTGCGCAGCGCGGCTTCGAGTTGCTCCGCGCTCGCCGCGCGCGGCAGCGGCAGGTCGGTCACGCACCAGTGGTCGATCTCGCCCTTGAGGTGCCGCAACACGCCGTCGATGTCCTTGTCGTGCATCGCGCCGAACACCGCGTACGTGTACGGGAAGAAGCCCATGTTGCCGAGGTTCTGCTCCAACACGGCCGCCGCGTGCGGGTTGTGCGCGACGTCCAGCACGATCGCCGGCTTGCCGGGCAGCACCTGGAAGCGCCCCGGCAGCTCCACGTTCGCGAGCCCGAGCCGGATGTCCTGCGCGGACACCGGCAGCACCGGGCGCAGCGCCTCGAGCGCGGCCAGCGCGGCCGATGCATTGATCAGCTGGTTCGCGCCGCGCAGCGCCGGATACGCGAGCGCCGGATAGCGCTTTTCGCGGCCGAGGTAGCTCCATTGCTGGCGCTCCGCGCCCGGCTGCGCTTCATAGCGGAAATCGCGGCCGACCAGCCACAGGTCCGCGCCGATCGCCCGGGCATGGTCGACCAGCGTGTTCGGCACCGCGGGATCGCCGCAGATCGCCGGCTTGCCCGCGCGGAAGATCCCCGCCTTCTCGAACGCAATCTTCTCGCGCGTGTCGCCGAGGTATTCGGTGTGATCGATGTCGATGCTCGTGACGATCGCGCAATCGGTATCGATGATGTTGACCGCATCGAGCCGGCCGCCGAGGCCGACTTCGAGGATCACTGCATCGAGCCCGCGCGACGCGAACAGGTGCAGGATCGCGAGCGTCGTGAATTCGAAGTACGTGAGCGACACCGGCTCGGGCAGCGACGTGCGCGCGGCTTCGACGGCTTCGAAGTGCGGCAGCAATTCGACGTCGCTGACCTGCTGCCCGTTCACGCGCGCGCGCTCGCCGAATTCGAGCAGGTGCGGTGACGTGTGGCAACCGACCTTGTAGCCCGCATGAACGAGGATCGCCTCGAGGAACGCGCAGGTCGAGCCCTTGCCGTTCGTGCCGCCGACCGTGATCACGGGACACGCGAATTCGAGCTGCAGCGCCGCCTTGACCTGCCCGATGCGGGTGAGGCCCATGTCGATGCCGACCGGGTGCGCGCGTTCGAGATGCGAAAGCCACGCGTCGAGAGTGGGAAAAGTGCTCATCGGATCAAATCTGAATCGGTACCGCCACTACGCCAAAAAAACGAAACGCGCCGCCCGGCGGTTCAGCCGGGCGACGCGCGCGGTTCACAACGCCCGCCTGTCAGGCCAGCGCGTCGGCCGGCTGTCGCTGCAGCAGCGCGAGCAGCTGCGCGATCTCGTCGCGCATCTTGCGGCGGTCGACGATCATGTCGATCGCGCCCGTCTTCAGCAGGAATTCCGCGCGCTGGAAGCCTTCCGGCAGCTTCTCGCGAACCGTCTGCTCGATCACGCGCGGGCCGGCGAAGCCGATCAGCGCCTTCGGCTCGGCGATCACGACGTCGCCGAGGAACGCGAAGCTCGCCGACACGCCGCCCATCGTCGGGTCGGTCAGCACCGAGATGAACGGCAGCTTGGCTTCGGCCAGCTTGGTCAGCATCGCGGTGGTCTTGGCCATCTGCATCAGCGACAGCAGGCTTTCCTGCATCCGTGCGCCGCCCGACGCCGTGAAGCAGATGAACGGCACTTGCTGTTCCAGCGCATTCTGCGCGCCGCGCGCGAAGCGCTCGCCGACGACCGAACCCATCGAGCCGCCCATGAACGAGAACTCGAAGCAGGCCGCGACGACGGGCAGCGTGTGGATCGCCCCACCCATCACGACCATCGCGTCGGTCTCGCCCGTCTCGTCCATCGCTTCCTTCAGACGATCGGGGTACTTGCGGCTGTCCTTGAACTTCAGCGAGTCGACCGGCACGATTTCCTGGCCGATTTCATAGCGGCCTTCCGGATCGAGCAGCCCGTCGAGGCGCTCGCGCGCGCCGATGCGCATGTGGTGATCGCACTTCGGGCACACGTGCAGGTTCGCGTCCACGTCGTTGCGGTACAGCACGGCCTCGCAGGACGGGCACTTGACCCACAGGCCTTCCGGAATGCCCTTGCGGCTTTTCGGGTCGGTCTGCTTGATCTTCGGCGGCAACAGTTTGTCGAGCCAGCTCATCGTATGGTTTCCTGTTCCGTGGCGGGGCGGGCCAATCGGCCCGTTCCCGCTTCCTGTGTTGTGTTTATCGCGCCGTGTCGCCGGTGCCGTCCAGGGCGGCGCGCAGTTCGGCGATGAATGTCTTCAGCGCGACGGCGGCACCCTCCGGCGCGGCGCTCTCGAGCAGTTGCACCAGGCGGCTGCCGATCACGACGGCGTCCGACACTTCGGCCACCGCACGCGCCGTTTCGGCGTCGCGGATGCCGAAGCCGACGCCCACCGGAACCGGCACGCGCGACTTGATGGCCGGGATTTTACCCGCAATGCTCGAAACATCCAGATTTCCGGCGCCGGTCACGCCCTTGAGCGACACGTAGTACACGTAGCCGCTCGCGATCTTGCCCACGTCGGCGATGCGTTCGTCGGTCGACGTCGGCGCGAGCAGGAAGATCGGATCGATCTGCGCGGCACGCATTTTCTCGGCGAACACGCCCGCTTCCTCGGGCGGATAGTCGACGACGAGCACGCCGTCGACACCGGCCGCCTGCGCTTCGGTCGCGAACGCGTCGACGCCCATCCGCTCGATCGGGTTCGCATAGCCCATCAGCACGACGGGGGTTTTCTGGTCGGTCTCGCGGAAGCGCTTCACGTCGGCGAGCACGCTCCTCAGCGTGACGCCGCGCGCGAGCGCACGTTCCGACGAGCGCTGGATCACCGGGCCGTCGGCCATCGGGTCCGAGAACGGCACGCCGAGCTCGATCACGTCGGCGCCGCCTTCGGCGAGCGCGTGCATGAACTCGACGGTCTTCGCGGGATCGGGGTCGCCGGCCGTGATGAACGGGATCAGGCCCTTGCGGCCTTGTTCGGCGAGTGCGGCGAAGGTTTGCTGAATACGATTCATGGCAATTTTCCTTTGTCGACCGGAGTTAGCGCTTTAGCGCTTACTCCGGTCCCATGCAAAGCAGCGATCGGCACTGCGGCGGCGCGACTCACGCGCACGCCTGCGCGGCGAGCGCGTTCACGCGCTCATGCGCGATCGCGCAATAACTTTCGTTGATCTCGTAGCCGACGAAGTCGCGCCCCTGCCGTGCGCAGGCCACCGCGGTCGTGCCGCTGCCCATGAACGGATCGAGCACACGGCCGCCCGGCGGGCAGCTCGCGAGCACCATCCGCTCGATGATTTCCAGCGGCTTCTGGGTCGGATGATCGACGCGCTCCGCGTGCTGCCGATGCAGGCGCGAGACCGACCAGACGTCCTTCGGGTTGTAGCCCATCTCGAGCCACTTGCTGCCTTCGAACAGCTTGCGCGAGCGGGCCTTCTTCGTGTCGGCGTCGTACGGGATGCGGACCGGATCGAGATCGAAGTAATACGCCTTGGAAACCGCGAAAAAGCCGATGTTGTCGTGCACCGACGTGAAACGGCGCGTCGTGCCGCCCATGCTCGGCACGCGCCGGTCCCAGATGATCTCGTTGACCATCGTGAGCTTCGTCTTCAGGAAGCTGAAGATTTCCGGCGCGTACTGCCACGTGCAGAAGATGTACATCGACCCGCTCGGCTTGAGCTTCGGAATCGCGAGCTCGAGCCACTCGCGCGTCCACGCGAGGAAATCGTCGCCCGAACGCTTGTCCGAGTCGTTGCCGTAGTCCTTGCCGAGCCCGTACGGCGGATCGGCGACGATCAGGTCGATCGACGCATCCGGCAGGCGCGCGGCTTCGGTCGTGAAATCGCGGTTGTGCAGTTCGATCCCGGACGGCAGTGCGCGCGGCATGGCGACGGCAGGCTGCCCCGCCTCCGCTTCGCTCGCGGCCCCGCCGCCCGGCTGTTCGATCAGATCACGCATCGGTCGGGGTCAGAGCGCGATGCCCGATCGCTCGGCGACCGTGTGCATGTCCTTGTCGCCGCGGCCCGACAGGTTGACGAGCAGGATCTTGTCCTTCGGCAACGTCGGCGCGAGCTTCACGCCATACGCGATCGCGTGGCTCGACTCGAGCGCGGGGATGATCCCCTCGATCCGGCAGCAGTCGTGGAACGCCTTCAGCGCCTCGTCGTCGGTGATCGCCACGTACTGCGCGCGGCCGCTGTCCTTCAGCCATGCGTGCTCGGGGCCGACGCCCGGATAGTCGAGACCGGCCGACACCGAATGCGTCTCGATGATCTGGCCGTTGTCGTCCTGCAGCAGGTACGTGCGGTTGCCGTGCAGCACGCCGGGGCTGCCGGCGATCAGCGATGCCGCGTGACGGCCGGTGTCGAGGCCGTCGCCGGCCGCTTCGACGCCGATCAGCTGCACCGACGTGTCGTCGATGTACGGATAGAAGATGCCCATCGCGTTCGAGCCGCCGCCGACGCACGCAATCACCGCGTCCGGCTGCCGGCCGGCGAGTTCCGGCATCTGCACCTTGCACTCGTCGCCGATCACGCGCTGGAAGTCGCGCACCATCGCCGGATACGGGTGCGGGCCCGCGACCGTGCCGATGATGTAGAAGGTGCTTTCGATGTTCGTGACCCAGTCGCGCATCGCTTCGTTCAGCGCGTCCTTCAGCGTGCGCGAACCCGATTCGACCGGCACGACCGTAGCTCCAAGCAGCTTCATCCGGTAGACGTTCGCGGCCTGGCGGCGCACGTCCTCGGCGCCCATGTAGACGATGCACTCCATCCCGAAGCGCGCGCAGATCGTCGCCGTCGCGACGCCGTGCTGGCCGGCGCCCGTCTCGGCGATCACGCGCTTCTTGCCCATGCGCTTCGCGAGCAGCGCCTGGCCGATCACGTTGTTGATCTTGTGCGCGCCGGTGTGGTTCAGGTCCTCGCGCTTCAGGTAGATCTGCGCGCCGCCGAGCGTCTCGCTCCAGCGTTGCGCGTGATAGATCGGCGACGGACGGCCGACGAAATATTTCAGCTCGCGCTCGTATTCGGCGACGAAATCGGGGTCGTTCCGGAATTTTTCATACGCCGTGCGCAGTTCGTCCAGCGCATGAATCAGCGTTTCGGCGACGAACACGCCGCCATACGGGCCGAAGTGGCCGCGATCATCAGGAAGGTTGTACATGGTGTCACTCTCGATTGGTCGATGCGCGCCGCTTTTCGGGGCCGCACCGACTTGCATCACCCGGCGTCCGCTTCGCGCACCGCGCGTACGAACGCCGCCATCCGGGCGTGATCCTTCACGCCCTTCGCGCCCTCCACTTCGATGCCGCTCGAGACATCGACAGCAAACGGGCGCAACTGGCGGATCGCATCACCGACGTTTTGCGCGTTCAAGCCACCACTCAAAACGGCCCGATGCGCGAGCTCTGCGGGAATAAGTGACCAATCGAAGACCTTGCCGCTACCGCCGTAGTCCGGCACCAGGGTGTCGAACAGGAGGCCGCGCGCTTTCGAATAATGAAGAGCCGATTCTACCAAATCGGACGGCTGCGTCGAGGGGCCGACGCGCACCGCGCGCAACCACGGCAGGCGCGCCGCACGGCCGAGCGTGTCGCACTGCTCGGGCGTCTCGTCGCCGTGGAACTGCAGCACCGTGAGCGGCACGTCGCGCACGACCGCCTCGATGTCGGCTGCCGTCGCGTTCACGAACAGCCCGACCACCGACACGAACGGCGGCGCGAGGCGCGCAAGCTCGGCCGCCTGAGCGATCGACACCGCGCGCGGGCTCTTCGGATAGAACACGAGGCCGATCGCGTCGGCGCCGAGCGCGGCGGCATGCAGCACGTCCTCGGGGCGCGACAGGCCGCACAGCTTGATGCGCGTGCGCGGCGCGAGACCAGCCGCGGCGGGAGTCGAGGGAGACACGGCGTGATCCGTCATGGTTGTGGGTCCAGATCTGCCCAGACGCCGCTCCACGGCACGCTGCCGAGCTGCGCGGGCGGGACGGCGAATTCCGCCGGGTAGCCGACATGGGCGAGATACAGCCCGTCGGCCATGAACGTGGGCGCGGCGAGATTGCGGTCACGCCCGGCCAGCACGTCGGCGAGCCAGTCCGCCGGATAGCGGCCGCGCCCGACCGCGACGAGGCAGCCCATCAGGTTGCGCACCATGTGGTGCAGGAACGCGTTCGCGCGGAAACGAAAATGAATGAAGTGGCCCGCGCGCCGCACGTCGATCTGGTACAGGTGTTTGACCGGCGTCTTCGACTGGCATTCCGACGACCGGAACGACGAGAAGTCGTGCTCGCCGATCAGGTGCGCGGCGGCGGTGCGCATCGCGTCGTCGTCGAGCGGCGTGTGGATCCAGCCGGCACGGCCGGCCAGCATCGGCGAGCGCACGGGATGCACGTACAGCGCGTAGTAGTAGGTGCGTTCGAACGCCGAGAAACGCGCGTGAAACGTGTCCGGCATCGGCTTCGCCCACTGCACGGAGACGGTCGGCGGCAGGAACGCGTTGGTGCCGCGCACCCACGAGAAATCCGCGCGGTCGAGCTCCGTGTCGAAGTGCACGACCTGTCCGAGCCCGTGCACGCCCGTGTCGGTCCGTCCCGCGACCGTCGTGTGCAGCGGCCCGCACGCGAATTCGCCGAGCGCGCGCTCGAGCGCATCCTGCACGGTCTTGCCGTGCGGCTGCGACTGCCAGCCGCAGAACGCCGCGCCGTCGTACTGAATCCCCAGCGCGATCCGCATCACGCCTCTTCCGCCAGTTTCGCGAGCAGCGCGCGCGCATCGTCGCGCGTCGCGGCGTCGTTCGCGTCGACCACTTCCTGCAGCAGCGTGCGCGCGCCGGACAGGTCGCCCAGCTCGACGTACTCGGACGCGAGATCCAGCTTGTTGCGCGCGATGCGCGCCAGCTCTTCCGGCGTCAGCGCCGGCAACGCGGCACCCGGCGCGGACGGCAGGTCGAGATCGAAATCCAGCTTCAACGCGCCGAACTGCGCGCCGCCGAGCGGCGGCAGCGACGACGGCGCGGACGGACCACCCGCATGCGGCGCGGGCGTTGCCGCTTCCGGATCCCAGTCGAACGCGTCGTCCTGGTCGGCCGGGTGTTCCGGGGACAGATCGCCCGCGCCAATGGGCGGATGCGACGCGGACTGACCGTTAGTTGCGACTTGCTCGCTTTCGGCTTGCCCTTCCCGCGCGGCCGGTTCGTCCGCCGTACGCGGCGGCAACGGCATGTCGAGGCTGTTGAGCGCGGTGATCGCGTTCTGCATCAGTGCCGCGTGCTGGGCGTCGTTCGTCGAAGGCCCCGCAGGCATTTGAAGCGACTTGTCCGCGGCCGCTTCCGCGACAGGCTGCTCGTCGTGCGTGGCCGGTGCTGCGTCGCGCTCCGGCGCGGCGTGCGCGGACGGCGCCTCCACTTGATCGGCATGCGCCTTCCCCCCTTCCGGCGGCGGCGAGAGATCGGCTTCGCGCGTATCGCTCGCCTGCGCCGCTGCCGCGGTAGCCGCGATCAGATTCGCATCGGCGGCCGCGTCGCGGGCAACCGGCGTCTCGGGAAGGATCGGCGGCAACGGTTCGACGGACGACGACGATGCGCCGGCATCGGCAGCAGCCGTCCCGCCGGACTCCGCGGCTACCGTATCGGCAGGCCGCGCTTTGCGGCGCTTGCGCCACGCGAACCCGGCCGCGAGAACGACCACGGCCGCGCCGGCCACTGCAGCCGGACGCCAGTCGATCTGTTCCGAACCGCGCACGGGCGCGGCTGTCGTCACGGGCGCCGCCGGCCGTACCGGCGCCGATGCCGGCTGCACCGCGCTGGCGGCCGCGCCGGACGCCGCTTCGCTCGCGACCGGCGACGACGCGGCAACGGAGGCACCTGCGTCATTCGCGGCGGGGCGCGGAGCAGCGGGTGCCGGTGCCGGCGCAAGGTTGTTCGTCGCGGCCGGCTTGCCGATTCCGTGCTTCTGCAGCTCCATCAGCACGCGGTTCTTCAGCGCGAGCAGTTGCTGCAGGCTCGACGGCCGCGTTTGCGACGCGCCCGCGACGGGTGCCGCCGCGGACGGTTCGTGCATGCCTTGAGCCGAGCCGCCCGGTGCGGGCTGCGCAGCAGCTTCGCTCGCGGACGACGGGGCGGACTGGATCGCGCCGCTCCACACGTGCGGCCCGCTCGCACCGGCCGCAGGCGCTGCCGGCTGAACGGGTTCGACCGTCGACGCGCCATGTGCGGCAGACGCGCCGATCGAAGCCGATGCCCCCGCCGCCCCCGCCGCCGCGACGCTCGCGCCGCTGACCGGCGCCGCATGCGCAGCCGATGCGGCCGGCGCGGTTTGCACGGCCGACCCCGGGTGCGGCGCGGACGCACCACGCTGCGCGACTGCGACTGCGGCCGTGCCCGACGCGGCGGCCGGCACGACCGCTGCCGATGCAGCCGATGCAGCGGACGCACTGGCCGGCACGAGCGCCGCGCCCGTCGCGTCGAGCGCCGGCACCGTCAGCGTCGCGCCGACTTTCAGGCGGCTCGGGTCGTGCTTCATGAACGCCTGCGGATTGGCGTCGAACAGCGCACGGCCGGCGCGCGCGAGCACGCCCGGGTCGTGCGACTGCGTGGCCGCTTTCGCGAGGTCGTTCAACGACTGGCCCGGCTGAACCGTCACGTTGAGCGGCACGGCGCCGCCGGCGGCGGACGCCGGCAGTTCACCGGTGCCGGCCGCCCAGGCCGACGCGGCCGCGCCGAGCGCGAGGATCGCCAGCGCGCCACGCACGGCACGCGACAGACGGGACTGACGCGGAAACAAGGAAATTCGGGACATCGTAGGCTCTATCGCCGCGCGCGGGCGCGGCTCGGATTCGCGTAGGGAAGCGTCAATAAAGTCGCCGCAGAAATGCAAAAGCGTCGCGCGGAACGCGACGCTTTCGGCGGCTCTGCGCGTCGTAACCGCATAGTTTACTTCACACGATCGGATTCCGGCCGAATTCGTCGCCGGCGGATGCGGCCGTCCACGCTCGTGCGTCGGCGCGACCGCTGCCCGCGCCGGGCTGCCGGCGCGCGGATCGGCGCGACTGCCGTGCCGATCCCCACAACGAATCGCGCGCGACGCGCTTTATCAAAAAAACGATCATCAATCGATGAAAATCCCGGCCACTGCATCGAGCCCGAAACGAATTCGGCCCCCTATATTTCGCATCGCCGCCGGGCCTCGTACCCAAGGATTCGATCCAGGAAAGCGCCCGGCCGCGCAAGCGGTTCGGGCGCTCGCGCATGGGCCGGCGCCGGCCAATAAAAAACGCCTGCCGCCCCGCAAAGGGCCGGCAGGCGTCTCGCGTCGCGCGCCAACGGCGCGCGGCACGGCCCGATCCTTACTTGTCGAGCAGGATGCGCAGCATGCGGCGCAGCGGCTCGGCCGCGCCCCACAGCAGCTGGTCGCCGACCGTGAACGCGGACAGGTATTCGCCGCCCATCGCGAGCTTGCGCAGGCGGCCGACCGGCACCGTCAGCGTGCCGGTGATCTTCGCCGGCGACAGGTCGCGCATCGACGCTTCACGCTCGTTCGGTACGACCTTCACCCAGTCGTTCGCCGACGCGAGGATGCCGTTGATTTCGTCGAGCGGGACGTCCTTCTTCAGCTTGATCGTCAGCGCCTGCGAGTGGCAGCGCATCGCGCCGATCCGCACGCACAGGCCGTCGACCGGGATCGAGCCCGGCTCGCCCATCGCCGGCTTGCCGAGGATCTTGTTGGTTTCCGCGCCGCCCTTCCACTCTTCCTTCGACATCCCGTTGCCGAGATCCTTGTCAATCCACGGAATCAGCGAACCGGCGAGCGGCACGCCGAACTGGCTCGTCGGCATCGCATCGCTGTTCATCGTCGCGAGCACGCGGCGGTCGATGTCGAGAATCGCGGAAGCCGGATCGGCGAGCTGTTCCTGCACCGCGCCGTGCAGCGCGCCCATCTGCGACAGCAGTTCGCGCATGTTCTGCGCGCCCGCGCCCGATGCGGCCTGGTAGGTCATCGCCGTCATCCAGTCGACGAGGTTCTCGCGGAACAGGCCGCCGAGCGCCATCAGCATCAGGCTGACCGTGCAGTTGCCGCCGACGAAGTTCTTCGTGCCCTTGACGAGCGCGTCCTTGATCACGTCGAGGTTGACCGGATCGAGGATGATGACCGCGTCGTCCTGCATCCGCAGCGACGACGCCGCGTCGATCCAGTAGCCGTTCCAGCCGGCCGCGCGCAGCTTCGGGAACACGTCGTTCGTGTAGTCGCCGCCCTGGCACGTGATGATCACGTCGCACTTCTTCAGCTCGTCGACGTTGGTCGCGTCCTTGAGCGTAGTCTCGTTTTTCGCGAACGACGGCGCCTTGCCGCCCGTGTTGCTGGTGCTGAAAAACACCGGTTCGATCAGGTCGAAATCACCTTCTTCCTGCATGCGCTGCATCAGCACGCTGCCGACCATGCCGCGCCAACCTACGAGACCTACGTTCATGACTAACCCTTTGAATGGAGCTTCCCCGCCATTTCCGCCCCCGGCGTGACCGCGCGGGGAAACAGGCGGGCACGACGGACGATCAGCGTTTAATGATCGTTTTCGTGGTAATGGTTTTCGTGATGACGATGGCGCGCGTACCCGCACGGGCAGTGTTGCCGTGGAGTTTCAGGACCGGGGAGATCAGGGAAATCAGCGCCATCGTTCGAGTCTACACAAAGCCGGTTGCCCGCACAACGGCCAACCGTGCGCGAACCGGCCGATTTCGCGGCCCGTTCGCGCCCTTTCTACAATCAACTGCCGTGCTGCATTGCCGTGCGCGTTACAGCGCGGCGATCACCGCGTCGCCCATCGCCGCCGTGCCGACCTGCTTGCAGCCCGGCGTCACGATGTCGCCGGTGCGGTAGCCTTGTTCGAGCACCGTTTTCACCGCGCGCTCGATGCGATCGGCCTGCTCCGCGCGATTCAGCGAGTAGCGCAGCAGCATCGCGGCCGACAGGATCGTCGCCAGCGGGTTCGCGATGCCCTTGCCCGCGATGTCCGGCGCCGAACCGTGCGACGGCTCGTACAGGCCCTTGTTGTTCTTGTCGAGCGACGCCGACGGCAGCATGCCGATCGAGCCCGTCAGCATCGATGCCTCATCCGACAGGATGTCGCCGAACATGTTGCCGGTCACGATCACGTCGAACTGCTTCGGCGCCTTCGCGAGCTGCATCGCCGCGTTGTCGACGTACATGTGCGACAGCTCGACGTCCGCGTATTCCTTCGACA
The DNA here is from genome assembly GCF_003853415.1 of Burkholderia sp. Bp9142. Lineage (GTDB taxonomy): Bacteria > Pseudomonadota > Gammaproteobacteria > Burkholderiales > Burkholderiaceae > Burkholderia. The sequence goes on from NZ_QTPP01000001.1 coordinate 45,798, forward strand.
CGTCGATCATGATGTCGCGCCAGAACTGCGACGTCTCGAGCACGTTCGACTTGTCGACCGACAACAGCTTCTTCGCGCGCTTTTGCGCGGCCTGGAACGCGACGTGCGCGATGCGGCGCACTTCCGGTTCCGAGTAACGCATCGTGTCGAAGCCTTCGCGCGCGCCGGCGAACGGGCCGTCCGGCGCTGCGCGCACGCCGCGCGGCTGGCCGAAGTAGATGTCGCCGTTCAGTTCGCGCACGATCAGGATGTCGAGGCCCGCGACGAGCTCCGGTTTCAGCGGCGACGCATCGACGAGTTGCGGATAGCAGATCGCCGGGCGGAAGTTCGCGAACAGCTCGAGGTGCTTGCGCAGCCCGAGGATCGCCTGCTCGGGGCGCAGCGCGCGCTCGAGCGAGTCGTACTTCCAGTCGCCGACCGCGCCGAACAGGATCGCGTCCGCTTCCTTCGCGAGTTTCAGCGTCGCGTCCGGCAGCGGATGACCGCTCGCCTCGTAACCCGCGCCGCCGACCGGCGCCTGCTCGAGTTCGAACTTCTCGTCGAGGGCGTTCAGCACCTTGACCGCTTCGTTGACGATTTCCGGACCGATGCCGTCGCCGGGCAGCACTGCAATCTTCATGCGTTATTCCTGACTGGGTAAGGGGTGGTGGCAAGTCGGCGAGCGCGCGTCATGCGCGCCCGCCCGGAGGCAATCTCAGCCGACCAGCTTGTTGTTGAGCCACGGCTGCTTCGCGAGCCGCTCGGCTTCGAACTGGCGGATCTTGTCCGCGTGACGCAGCGTCAGGCCGATGTCGTCGAAGCCGTTCAGCAGGCAGTACTTGCGGAACGCGGCGATGTCGAACGGATACTCGCGGCCGTCGCCCGTGCGCACGACCTGCGCGTCGAGGTCGATCGTCAGCTGATAGCCGTTGAACGCATACGTGTCGTTGAACAGGTGATCGACCTGCTGCTCGGTCAGCACGATCGGCAGCAGCCCGTTCTTGTAGCAGTTGTTGAAGAAGATGTCGGCGAAGCTCGGCGCGATGATCGCGCGGAAACCGTACTGCTGCAGCGCCCACGGCGCGTGCTCGCGCGAGCTGCCGCAGCCGAAGTTCTTGCGGGCAAGCAGCACCGATGCGCCCTGGTAGCGCGGCTGGTTCAGCACGAAGTCCGGGTTCAGCGGGCGCGTCGAGTTGTCCTGGCCCGGCTCGCCGTGGTCGAGGTAGCGCCATTCGTCGAACGCGTTCGGACCGAAGCCCGTGCGCTTGATCGACTTCAGGAACTGCTTCGGGATGATCGCGTCGGTGTCGACGTTCTCGCGATCGAGCGGCGCCACGACGCCGGTATGCACATTGAATTTTTCCATGATCCGTCTATCCGGTTGAAGGGCCGGCATTCAGCCGGCGCACATCGACAAATTCTCGGCGGGCGTCAGTCCGCGGCGCGCTGCAGCGCGTTGCCGGCGGCATTGACGTCCTCGCCGAAGCCTCGGACGGTATTGCAGCCCGCCAGGCCGAAGCCCAGCCCCGCGAGCGCCAGCACGGCAACCAGCCGCGCGATGAGCTTCGATGCCGTCACGCGTTACCCCAGCTTGCGAATGTCGACGAAATGGCCTTCGATCGCCGCGGCCGCCGCCATCGCGGGGCTCACGAGGTGCGTGCGACCGCCCGCGCCCTGCCGGCCCTCGAAGTTGCGGTTCGACGTCGATGCGCAGCGCTCGCCCGGATCGAGCCGGTCGGCGTTCATCGCGAGGCACATCGAGCAGCCCGGCTCGCGCCATTCGAAACCGGCATCGGTGAACACCTTGTCGAGCCCTTCGCGCTCGGCCTGCGCCTTCACGAGGCCCGAGCCCGGCACGACCATCGCGAGACGCACGTTCGAGGCGATGCGACGGTTCAGCTTCTTCACGACATACGCGGCCGCGCGGATATCCTCGATGCGCGCGTTCGTGCACGAACCGATGAAGATCTTGTCGACCTTGATCGACTCCATCGGCGTGTTCGGCTCGAGCGCCATGTAGGCCAGCGCGCGTTCCATCGCGTCGCGCTTGACCGGATCCTTCTCGCGCTCGGGATCGGGCACGCGACCGTCGATCGACGTGACCATTTCCGGCGACGTGCCCCACGTGACCTGCGGGACGATCTCGGCCGCGTTCAGCTCGACGACGCGGTCGAACTGCGCGCCTTCGTCGGACCTGAATTCGCGCCAGTACTCGACGGCCTGGTTCCATTCCGCGCCGGTCGGCACGAACGGACGGCCCTTCAGGTAGTCGATCGTCGTGTCGTCGACGGCGACCATGCCCGCGCGCGCGCCGGCTTCGATCGCCATGTTGCAGACGGTCATCCGGCCTTCCATCGTCAGCGCGCGGATCGTCGAGCCGCCGAATTCGATCGCGTAGCCCGTGCCGCCGGCCGTGCCGATCTTGCCGATGATCGCGAGCACGATGTCCTTCGCGGTACAGCCGCGCGGCAGTGCGCCCTCGACCTTCACGAGCATGTTCTTGCTCTTTTTCTGCAGCAGCGTTTGCGTCGCGAGCACGTGCTCGACTTCCGACGTGCCGATGCCGTGCGCGAGCGCGCCGAACGCGCCGTGCGTCGACGTGTGCGAATCGCCGCAGACGATCGTCATGCCCGGCAGCGTCGCGCCCTGCTCCGGCCCGATGATGTGCACGATGCCCTGGCGCAGGTCGTTCATCTTGAACTGCGTGATGCCGAACGCGTCGCAGTTCGCGTCGAGCGTGTCGACCTGCAGCTTCGAGACCGGATCGGCGATGCCGTGGCTGCGATCCGTGGTCGGGACGTTGTGGTCCGACACGGCCAGGTTCGCACTGATGCGCCACACCGGGCGGTGCGCGACGTTCAGCCCTTCGAATGCCTGCGGGCTCGTGACTTCGTGCAGCAGCTGACGGTCGATATAGAGCAATGCCGTGCCGTCGTCCTCGGTGTGGACGACGTGGGTATTCCACAGTTTGTCGTAGAGAGTCTGTGCCATGGGTATGCGGGGTCGTTGTGACTACAAGCCTTGCGAATGCGATCGATTATGCCACGCAGAATGCGCCACGGCGCAGGCCCGGCGCGAAAAAACCCATTAAAAACAGTGGTTTGGCTGGTAGTGCCAATACCTGTATCGGCATTACCCGGCAAACGGGAGCGCACCGGACACGCCGACGCCCCGCGATCGCGAGGTTCACGCCGGGCCGGATTCCGGCATACGATGGGACCACGCACGTCTGAACGTCCCCACGATCCGGACCCGGAGCCTACGACGATGAAGCTCGGCATCAACGAATCGCTCGCCCGCCTCGACGATGAAGGCACGCTGTTCACGACGCTGTTTCGCCACGGCACGCTCGACATCGAGCTGTACCGGCCGCGTGCCGAGGATCTGCAGACGCCGCATACGCGCGACGAGGTCTACGTGATCGCCGCGGGCACGTCGCGGTTCGTCCTCGACGGGCGCGAATGCGGCGTCGCGGCCGGCGACGTGCTGTTCGTGCCCGCGTTCGCGGCGCACCGCTTCGCCGGCTTTTCCGACGACTTCTCGACCTGGGTGTTCTTCTACGGTCCCGAAGGCGGCGAGCGCGACGAGCGCGGCGGATGACGCGCGACGCGCGCGGCACTTCCCGCCCGATCTCCTAGACTGTCTATTCGCAACGGGCGGCGCACGGCCGCCTCCCGCCATCGCGGTGCGGGCAACGCCGACGCATCGCCGGACAGGAGAAATGCATGCGATATGAACTCTATTACTGGCCCGAGATCCAGGGCCGCGGCGAATACGTGCGGCTCGCGCTCGAGGCGGCCGAGGCCGACTATGTCGACGTCGCGCGCGAATCGGGGCGCGGCATGGGCGTGCCGGCGATGATGCGATTGATGGACAGCACGCAGGCCGAGTGCGTGCCGTTCGCGCCGCCGTTCCTGAAGGCCGGCGACGTGGTCGTCGGGCAGACCGCGAACATCCTGCTGTTTCTCGGCGCGCGGCTCGGGCTCGCGCCCGACGACGAAGCCGGGCGGCTATGGGTGCATCAGCTCCAGCTGACCGTCGCCGATTTCGTCACCGAGATCCACGACACGCACCATCCGATCGGCAGCGGGCTGTACTACGAGGACCAGAAGGCCGAGGCCGCCGAGCGCGCGGCCGATTTCCTCGCGCACCGGCTGCCGAAATTCCTCGGCTATTTCGATCGCGTGCTCGCGCAGAATCCGCACAAGAGCGGCTATATCGCCGGCAGTGCGCTCAGCTGCGCGGACCTGTCGATGTTCCAGTTGATCGAAGGCCTGCGCTACGCATTCCCGAAGGCGATGAAGCGCGCGGAACGCAAGGTCGACGCGCTCGTCGGCCTGCACGACCGCGTCGCGCAGCATCCGCCCGTCGCGCGCTATCTCGAGTCGGCGCGCCGCATCCCGTTCAACGACATGGGCATCTTCCGGCACTATCCGGAGCTGGACAAGTAGTGTCGGCTCGGGCGCCGACCGGCGTCTCGCCCAGGTAACGCCATACGACCAGGCCATCCGCCTCGCGCCGGAACACGGCCGTCGAGCGCCGCACCGTGCGCCGCCCTGCGTCGTTGGTCCGGGTCTCGCGACAGGTGACCGCCACGCCGTCGGGCCGCGTGGCCTCGCGCGGCTCGCGCCCGCTTCAGCGCGGCCGGCTGCGCTGAAGCGGGCCGCCCCGTCGCCGCACCCTTCCCGCTTGCCATCCGACGCTCAGCGCGGCCGCCCGTGCTGCGTGACCGCCGCGTCGACGGCCTCGACCGAGCGCGTGAGCCACGGCCCGATATCCATCTCGTCGTAGCGCACGAGCCGGCTCTTGCGCACGCGGCGATACGCCCACCAGATCGCGACGAACAGCGGGATCCACACATAGATCGACAGCACTTCCATCCAGTCGATGCGGGCCGCGAAGAATGCCTGGTAATCCTGCCCGAGCGAGATCACGATGCAGATCGCGATCGCGAACAGCGGCCCGAACGGGAACCATTTCGCGCGGTACGGCAGTTGATCGAGCCGATAGCCCTGCTTCAGAAAGCCCTTGCGGAACCGGTAATGGCAGACCGCAATGCCGAGCCACGCGATGAAGCCCGTGATGCCGACCGTATTGAGCAGCCACAGATAGATGCGCTGGTTGTTGGTCAGCGACGTGAGAAAGCACAGCCCGCCCACCGCCATCGTCGCGTACAGCGCATTACGCGGCACGCCGCCCGGCGACAACGTCGCGAACATCACGGGCGCACGGCCTTCCGCCGCGAGGTTGTGCAGCATACGCGCGGCCGCATACGTGCCGGAGTTGCCGGCCGACAGCACGGCCGTCAGGATCACCAGGTTCATCGCATCGGCCGCGAGCGGAAAGCCCGCATGGCTGAACACGAGCGTGAACGGACTCACGCCGATATCCGTCACGTCGCTCTTCAGCAGGTTCGGATCGGTGTACGGCACCAGCAGGCCGATCACGAAGATCGCGAGCACGTAGAACAGCATGATCCGCCAGAAGATCTGCTTCACCGCGCGCGGGATCGTCTTGCGCGGGTTTTCCGATTCGCCGGCCGTGATCCCGACCAGCTCGGTGCCGAGAAACGAGAAGCCCGCGATCAACGCGACGCTCATCATCGCGTGCACGCCACCGACGAACGGCGCGTCGCCGGTCCTGAAGTTGTGCCAGCCGACCGGCTGCCCGTTGCCGAGCAGGCCGGCCGCGATCAGCAGCCCGGCGGCGATGAACGCGATCACGGTGACGACCTTGATCAGCGAGAACCAGTATTCGGATTCGCCGAAGCCGCGCACGGACAGCGTGTTCAGCAGGAAGATCAGCACCAGGAACCCCGCGCCCCACCACACGCCCGGCACCGCTGGAAACCAGTAGCGCATCACGATCTGCCCGGCGACCAGCTCGATCGCGATCGTCACGGCCCAGCTGTACCAGTAGGTCCATCCAAGCGCGACGCCGAAGCCCTCGTCGACATACTTCTCGCCGTAGACCGCGAACGAGCCCGATACGGGCATCAGCGCGGCCATCTCGCCGAGCCCGGTGACGACGAAGTAGACCATCAGCCCGATCGCGATATACGCGGCGATCGCGCCGCCCGGCCCCGCCTGCGCGACCGATGCGCCCGACGCGACGAACAATCCCGTGCCGATCGAGCCGCCGATCGCGATCATCGCGATGTGACGGCCCTGCAGCCGGCGCTTGAGCGCCGTCCCGGACGGCGCGGCCGTCTCCGCTGCCGCTTGCAAAGCATCCATGGTGTTCACCCTGACTGGATTCGGGCCGCTCGAATTGATTCGGAATACCAATCGATCGGCCCGGTTATTCACGTCGAAAACCGGCCCTGCCTGCCGGGCCGCGCATCCTGTGCCGGCGGCCCGGACGCAATGCCGCGTCAGACGACGCTGCGCTTGATCGCCTGCAGCTCGGCCGTCGTCACGATCTTCTCGATCCGGAACCGCGGGCTTTCCAGCCACACGTTCGCGATCCGCCGGTACTCGTCGAGGTCCTCGCACGCGAGCCGCACGAGAAAATCGAACGTGCCGCTGACGAGCCAGCAGTCGAGCACGGCAGGATGGGTCCGCATCTCGTCCTCGAACGGTGCCTGCGAACGCCCGTGATCGGCCAGCACGATCTGCGCGATCACGACGATCGGCTTGGTCGCGCGCGGCGCCTTGATCACCGCGCGGTAGCCTTCGATCACGCCAAGCGCCTCGAGCCGCTCCACGCGCGCCTGGCACGGGCGCGGCGTGAGGTTCACGCGTTCCGACAGCTTCCGGTACGAAATCCGTCCGTCGGTACGCAGGATGTCCAGGATCCGGAGATCGATCTTGTCGAGCTGCATCTTCTTGTCGGTCATCCGCGTTCGCTCCGGTCGGGTCGTGGCTGGTGCGCGGAGCGTCTGCTCCCCTCCGCGCGGGGGCCACATTATCCGGCCGAAGCGGCCGCGCGCCAATCGTCTAGAACCGCAGCGACAGGCAGGTCAGGCCGCCGTCCATCTTGCGGAACTCGCTCGTGTCGATCACGTGCAGCGGCAGCCCGAGCGAGCCGATCGCGTCGTGCACGCGCGGATAGCCGGCCGGCGTGATCAGCGTACCGTTCACGCGCAGCGTGTTGCCCGCGTATTCGTCGGCGGCCGAGATCGCGATCCGGCGATAGTCGGCGAACGCCGGATGCGCGGCCAGCGCCTCGGTCACGAGCAGCGTGTCGTCGCCGAGCGCATTGACGACCGACTTCAGGTGCAGGCCCGCGGCGACCGGCACGGCAACGACCGAATAGCCGTAGCGCGATACCAGCGACTCGAACGCGGCGATGCCTTCGGCGTCGGTGCGGCCCGTCAGGCCGATGGTGAAACGCTTGCCGACCAGCATCACGTCGCCGCCGTCGAGACGGCCTTCCTGCATCGGCAGCAGGTCGCGATGCGCGCCGAGTGCCGCTTCGATATGCACCGTCTCGCCGCGCCGCGCGGGCGCACCCGGGCGCGTGATCAGCGCGAATTCGGGCGTGACGACGGCGACGTCCTCGACGAAATGCGAGTCGGGGAACGCGTCCAGCGGCGGCAGCTCGGTCAGCGCGACGCCGAGCCCGCGCAACGCGTCGCAGTATGCATGGAACTGCGTGAGCGTCTTGTCGTAGTCGGGCGCGCCGAGCGCGGCGGTGGTGAGCCCCGCGCCACAGGACGGCGCGGGACGGCGAACGATCGCTTGCGTGAATTGCATCGACTCCTCCATGGTCACGCTGCCCCCGTGCGGCGCACCGGGCAGCTGCGTTGTGTCCGGACCATTATCGGAAGCCAATTTGCGCAATTCGCGTCGATTTCAGGCACGCCCGCAGCCGATCGCGTCGAATTGAAGGCGGCACGCAGCGGAATCGGCAGACGGCCGGCGGGAACGGCGCAACCGGCCGTCCCCGGGTGCCGGAACGGCCGATGCGGCCGTCATGCATCGACAGGCTCGAACCCCATTTGCGCACGGCCAAGCGCCTTGAGGTCGCCCTCGCCTCCCCGTCCGTCGAATTCGACCTCGAAATGATCGGCCGGGAAATCGGGCGGGCTGTCACCGCGCAGGAACGCTGGCCGCTGGCGCTCAAGGTAGGCGTCGTTCTTCGCGCAACCGGGCGCGGCCGCGATGTACATCACGTTGCTGTCGCCGCTGCCGCGATGCGCATCCTCGACCGCGTGCACGACGTCGCCGTGCCAGAACACCGCGTCGCCCGGCTCCATGTGCGGGATCGGCACCAACGCGTCGAGCAGCAGCGCATGCCATTCGGGCAGGATCGACAGCGCGCGGCCCGGACGCGCGCCGCACAAGTCGTCGTCGGCCACGTCGTCCTGCAGCGCGCGCAGCACGACGTACGCCATCGCGTTCGCGACCGGAATCAGTTGCAGCGTGCCGTCGCCGGGGCCTTGTGGCGTCAGCGCCGTCCAGCCCTGGAACGTGCGGAACATCGAGCACACGGCCGGCGACGGGATCTCCTCGACGTCGGGGCGAAACGCGGCGTCGAACGGGTCGTAATCGCGCCAGCGACCGGCCAGCACGTGACGATAGACCTGCCGGAAATTCGCGCCGAGCCAGCGTTCGACCGAGCCGCCGTCGACGTGCGGCGACAGCCCGAGCGACGCCGAGCCCGGCGGCCGGCGGCGGATCCGGTCCGCGTAGGCCGGCACCTGGTCAGGATCGAAATGCCTGCGCGCGCCGTCCGCATGGCGCCACAGGCGGTTCAGGAACACGCGTGCGTGCGTGAGTGCCGGCGACTGGCGCGCGGCCACCTGCGGCTTCGACCAGTAGACGCCGTAGATCTGCGGCTTGCCCGACGCGAGGTTGCCGAAGTAGCGGTCCTCGGCGCGCGCATGCAGCCGCTCGGCGAAGCGGTTCGCATCGAGGTAGGCGCCGATCTCGTCGTTCCAGTCGCGCGCCTGTCGCGCGTCGAACACGCCGCGGATCACCGCCGCGCCGCGCGTACGGATCGCGGCAATCGCCTGCGGATCGACGGTGCCATTGGCAATATCCGCGAACCGCAGCACCGGAATCACGTCATGGCCGTGCGCATGGGCGCGGCGGATCGCGTCGACCTGCCGCGCGATATCGCCCTCCAGCTCGCGGAACGTGGCCGCGTAACCGGGCAGGTCGGCGCGCAGCGCCCTTTTCGCCGTGCGGATCGCGGCCGGCAGATCGTCAATCGTCAGGTGCATCGCTGTCTCCTCATCGAATCGTGTCGTGACGAGCACTCAGCGTACGGCCGACGCATCGTCACCATCGACACTATCCGGTCAACAATCGATACAATCCTGACAACAGTGCGCTACTCGGGACGATGGCAGACGACGCACAGCTTGTTGCCGTCCGGGTCGCGGAAATATGCGCCGTAGTAGTCGGGGTGATAGTGCGGCCGGAGGCCCGGCGGCCCTTCGCAGGTGCCGCCGTGCTGCAGTGCGAGTGCGTGGCAGCGATCGACCTGCGCGCGCGTGCGCGCGTCGAATGCGATCGTGTGGCCATTGCCGGGGTCGGGCGCGCGCCCGTCGAGCGGCCGGCCGAAGAAGAACAGCGGCCGGTCGGTATCGGCCGGCATCCAGCCCGACCAGCCGTCCGGTTCGCTGAACTTCAGACGCAGTCCGAGTTCCGCGAACAGCGGCGCGTAGAAGTCATACGCGCGTGCGGTATCGCTGACGCCCACGCAAACATGTGAAAACATGGCATCGCTCCGTCGTGACGATTAATCACGATCATGCCACGGCGCGGTGCCGCGCTCGACCGGGAGGAAAGCGATGAAACCGCAATACGAGCACGTGTCGTTCGCCCCCGGTTGTTCGATCCGCGTGTACCACCGCCGGCTTGCGCGCATCCCGTTCGAATGGCATCGCCATCCCGAGTACGAACTGACGCTGACGCTGAACAGCCGTGGCCAGCGCTTCATCGGCGATCATGTCGCCCGCTACGCGGACGACGATCTGGTGCTCGTGCCGCCCAACCTGCCGCATACGTGGTCGTCGAACGCGCGCATCGATCGCGAGGCGCCGGAGGTCGCGCTCGTCGTCTGGTTCGACGGCGACTGGGCGCGACGCGTGGCCGACTGCTGCCCCGAGTACGCACCGCTGCGCTCGCTGCTGAGGCGCGCGGCACCGGGCCTGCACTTCGATGCGGACACAGCCCGCGCGATGCGTGCGCGGTTGCCGCAGTTGCTCGACTCGTCGCCGCGCGTACGCCTCGCGGCCGCACTCGACACACTCGCCGATCTTGCCGAAGCCGGCGGCGAGCCGCTCGCCACCGCGCAGGCCTACGATCGGCCCGACGCAGCGACGCCATCGGCCGACACGGCCGCGCCCGAAGCCGAGCGCCTCGATCGCGTGCTCGACGCGATCGACCGGCACTTCCATGAACCGCTGCGCATCGACGCGCTCGCTGCCGTCGCGCACATGTCCGAACGGACACTGCAGCGGCTGTTCGTGCGGCACCTCGGCGAAAGCGTCGGCCGCTACGTGCAGCGGCTGCGTCTCGCGCAGGCGTGCCGCCACCTGGTCGGCACCGACTGGCCGATCGCAACGGTCGCCGCGCGCTGCGGCATCCCGAATGCGGCGAACTTCAACCGTCAGTTCCTCGCCGCGCGCGGGATGACGCCCGGCGCATACCGGCAGTTCTTCGCACGGCACGGCCACGCGCCCGATGCCGACGCGCCGCCGCTCGATACGCGGCCGCCGTCGCTCGAACGCCGCGCCGGATCGGGCCAACCCCGGCCGCGCAAATGAAAACACCCCGGCGGGATGACCCACCGGGGTGTCGGGGCGTTGCGATTGCCGGACGCGAGCGGCCTGACGGCCGTTCGCGCCGCGCACGGCTTAACGTGCGTTGATCGGCTTCGCTTCGCGCGGCGTGTCGCCGATGAACAGCTGACGCGGACGGCCGATCTTCTGCTCCGGATCCGCAATCATTTCGTTCCACTGTGCGATCCAGCCGACCGTACGTGCCATCGCGAAGATACACGTGAACATCGACGTCGGGATGCCCAGCGCGCGCTGAACGATACCCGAGTAGAAGTCGACGTTCGGGTACAGCTTGCGCGACACGAAGTATTCGTCTTCCAGCGCGATCTTCTCGAGCTGCATCGCGAGCTTGAACAGCGGATCGTCGTGCAGGCCCAGCTCGTTCAGCACTTCGTAGCAGGTTTCGCGCATCAGCTTCGCACGCGGGTCGTAGTTCTTGTACACGCGGTGACCGAAGCCCATCAGCTTCACGCCCGAATTCTTGTCCTTCACCTGCTTGATGAATTCGGGGATGTTGTCCGGCGAACCGATCTGCTCGAGCATGTTCAGCGCGGCTTCGTTCGCACCACCGTGCGCCGGGCCCCACAGACACGCGATACCGGCCGCGATACACGCGAACGGGTTCGCGCCCGACGAGCCGGCCAGGCGGACCGTCGACGTCGATGCGTTCTGCTCGTGATCGGCGTGCAGGATCAGGATGCGGTCGAGTGCGCGGACGAGCACGTCGTTGACCTTGTACTCCTCGCACGGGTTCGAGAACATCATGTGCATGAAGTTCGCGCTGTACGACAGTTCGTTCTTCGGGTAAACGAACGGCTGACCGATGCTGAACTTGTACGCCATCGCGACGAGCGTCGGCAGCTTCGCGATCATGCGGATCGCCGACACTTCGCGGTGACGCGGATCGTTGATGTCGAGCGAGTCGTGATAGAACGCCGACAGCGCGCCGACGGCCGCCACCAGCACCGCCATCGGGTGCGCGTCGCGGCGGAAGCCGCGGAAGAAGAAGTGCATCTGCTCGTGCACCATCGTGTGCTTCGTGACGGTGTCGACGAATTCCTTCTTTTGCGCCGCGTTCGGCAGCTCGCCCTTCAGCAGCAGGTAGCAGGACTCGAGGAAGTCGGCGTTCTGCGCGAGGTTGTCGATCGGGTAGCCGCGGTACAGCAGTTCGCCCTTGTCGCCGTCGATGTACGTGATCGCCGAATTACAAGCCGCCGTCGACATGAAGCCCGGGTCGTAAGTGAACTTGCCGGTCTGGCCGTACAGCTTGCGGATGTCGATCACGTCCGGGCCCATCGTCCCCTTGTAGATCGGCATTTCGACGCTCGGCGAATTGTCGCTGAACGATAGCGTGGCTTTAACATCAGACGGAGTCATGGCACATCCTCAATCGAAATAAAGAAACGGGATTCGATAACGGGCGTAACGCGTTACACGTTGCGCAGCATCTCCAACAGCCGGTGAATATCCGGGCTGTCTAGGTCGCCCTCTGGTTCCTTGCGCGCGAGGAGCAAGTCCATCAGGTCGTTGTCGCTCAGATCGAGCAGGCGCGACAACGCGCCTACGTCAGCATCGGTGAGGTCATGCTCGTATCTGCCGAAGAAACGCTCGAAGATGATGTCGTTTTCCAGCAGACCCCGCCGCGCGCGCCAGCGAAGGCGCGCGCGGCGGTGCGGGTCGGATTGGTGCGAATCGTCGCTCATCACAAACTTTAAACCGCGCGGCGGACCATCAGTTCCTTGATCTTGCCGATCGCCTTCGTCGGGTTCAGGCCCTTCGGGCAAACGTCGACGCAGTTCATGATCGTGTGGCAACGGAACAGACGGTACGGGTCTTCCAGGTTGTCGAGACGCTCGCCGGTGGCGGTGTCGCGGCTATCCGCGATGAAGCGGTAAGCCTGCAGCAGGCCGGCCGGGCCGACGAACTTGTCCGGGTTCCACCAGAAGCTCGGGCACGACGTCGAGCAGCTCGCGCACAGAATGCACTCGTACACGCCGTCGAGCTCGTCGCGCTCTTCCGGCGACTGGAGGCGTTCCTTCTCCGGCGGCGGCGCGTCGTTGATCAGGTACGGCTTGATCGAGTGATACTGGTTGAAGAAGTGCGTCATGTCGACGATCAGGTCGCGCACGACGGGCAGGCCCGGCAGCGGGCGCAGCACGATCTTCTGCGGCAGGTCGTTCAGGTTCGTCAGGCACGCGAGACCGTTCTTGCCGTTGATGTTCATCGCGTCCGAACCGCACACGCCTTCACGGCACGAACGGCGGAACGACAGCGTCTCGTCCACGGCCTTCAGCTTGACCAGTGCGTCGAGCAGCATGCGCTCATGCTGGATCTCGAGCTCGTACGTCTGCATGCGCGGTGCCGCGTCCTTGTCCGGATCGTAGCGGTAGACTTCAAAAATGCGTTTTGCCATTTCGGATTCCTTTGACTCGGCTTAGAACGTGCGCGGCTTCGGCGGCACGGAGTCGACCGTCAGCGGCTTCATTTGAACCGGCTTGTAGTCGAGGCGATCGCCTTCGCTGTACCACAGCGTGTGGCGCAGCCAGTTGTCGTCGTCGCGGTGCTCGTAATCGCTGTGCGCGTGCGCGCCACGGCTTTCCTTGCGCGCTTCCGCCGACACCATCGTTGCGCGGGCCACTTCGATCAGGTTCTCCAGCTCGAGCGCTTCGACGCGCGCGGTGTTGAACACCTTCGACTTGTCCTTCAGGTGGATGTTTTCCACGCGTGCCGCCAGGCCGGCCATCTGGTCGACGCCTTCCTTCAGCAGTGCCGACGTGCGGAACACGCCTGCGTGCTTCTGCATCGTCGCGCGGATGTCGTTCGCGATGTCCTGCGTGTACTCGCCCGAGGTCGACTTGTCGAGCTTCGCCAGGCGCGCCAGCGAGAATTCGCCTGCGTCGGCCGGCAGCGGCTTGTGTTCCTTCTGGTTCTTCACGTGCTCGACGATGTGGTTGCCGGCCGCACGGCCGAACACCACGAGGTCCAGCAGCGAGTTCGTGCCGAGGCGGTTCGCGCCGTGCACGGACACGCACGAGCATTCGCCCACTGCGTAGAAGCCGTTGACCGGATCCTTGTGACCGCGCGACGTGCCGACGACCTGACCGTGGATGTTGGTCGGGATGCCGCCCATCTGGTAGTGGATCGTCGGGACGACCGGGATCGGTTCCTTGATCGCATCGACGTTCGCGAACTTCAGCGCGATTTCGCGGATCGACGGCAGACGCTTCATGATCGTCTCGGCGCCGATGTGCGACAGGTCGAGCAGCACGTGGTCCTTGTTCGGACCGACGCCGCGGCCTTCCTTGATTTCCTGGTCCATCGAACGCGACACGAAGTCACGCGGCGCCAGGTCCTTCAGCGTCGGTGCGTAGCGTTCCATGAAGCGCTCGCCGTTCGCGTTGCGCAGGATACCGCCTTCGCCGCGCACGCCTTCGGTGATCAGCACGCCCGCGCCGGCCACGCCGGTCGGGTGGAACTGCCAGAACTCCATGTCCTGCAGCGCGATGCCCGAGCGCGCTGCCATGCCGAGGCCGTCGCCGGTGTTGATGAACGCGTTGGTCGACGCCGCGAAGATCCGGCCTGCGCCGCCCGTCGCGAACAGCGTCGTCTTGCCTTCCATGATGTAGACGTCGCCCGTCTCCATCTCGAGGGCCGTCACGCCGAGCACGTCGCCGTCCGCGTCGCGGATCAGGTCGAGCGCCATCCATTCGACGAAGAACTGCGTCTTCGCCTCGACGTTCTGCTGGTACAGCGTGTGCAGCAGCGCGTGACCGGTACGGTCGGCCGCCGCGCAAGCGCGCTGGACCGGCTTCTCGCCGTAGTTCGCGGTGTGCCCGCCGAACGGACGCTGGTAGATCGTGCCGTCCGCGTTACGGTCGAACGGCATGCCGAAGTGTTCGAGTTCGTACACGACGTTCGGTGCTTCGCGGCACATGAACTCGATCGCGTCCTGGTCGCCGAGCCAGTCGGAACCCTTGATCGTGTCGTAGAAGTGGAAGTGCCAGTTGTCTTCGCTCATGTTGCCGAGCGACGCGCCGATGCCGCCCTGTGCGGCCACCGTGTGCGAACGGGTCGGGAACACCTTCGACAGCACGCCGACCGACAGGCCCGCGCGCGACAGTTGCAGCGCTGCGCGCAAGCCCGAGCCGCCCGCGCCGACGATCACCACGTCGAACTTGCGGCGCGGCAGGGAAGTTTTGATTGCAGCCATTCTTTACACTCTCCAGAGAATCTGCGCGGCGTAGCCCGCACATGCGAGCAGCCAGACGATGGTCAGCGATTGCAGCAGCAGGCGCACACCGACGGGCTTCACGTAGTCCATCCAGATGTCGCGCACGCCGACCCATGCGTGGTAGAAGAGGGAAAGCAGCGTCACGAAGGTCGCGAGCTTCATCCATTGCGCGGCGAAGATCGATGCCCAGCCTTCGTACGAGAAGTCATGCGCGCCGAAGAACAGGACGAGCAGAATGACCGTGTAGACCGCCATGATCGTGGCGGTGACGCGCTGCGCGAGCCAGTCGCGCAGGCCGTAGTGAGCGCCGACGACGAGGCGCTTCGAGCCGATTCGGTTGTTGGCTGCCATTTTCTTAGAATGCTCCGAACAGTTTGAGTGCCATGACGATCGTCAGCGCGATCGAGACGACGAAGACGACGACGGCCGTGCGCTTGCCGCCTTCCTTCGTGACGGCGTCGTGGTTGACGTCCATCAGCAGGTGGCGAATGCCGGCGCAGAAATGGTGGAGGAACGCCCAGGACAGCGCGAGGACGATCAGCTTGACGAAGATGTTGGAGAGGAATTGCTTGAAGACTTCGAAGCTGAGCTCGGAGGTCAGGCTCTGGTCGAAGAGGAACAGCAGAAACGGCAGGAACAGGAACAGCAGCGCGCCGCTGACTCGATGGAGAATCGACAAAGTCGCCGCCAGCGGCATGCGATACTTCATCGTGATGTCGGCGAGTCCGATGTTCCGGTATTCCGGCCTCGGTTTTCTTACTGCATCAGTCATGCTAGACCCCTACTATGTTGTCACACTAATCCGCGATTTTAGCGCCTTTTTATATCGCGCTGCAGCGAAAGTCTGCGCTGGATCGTTACGCGAACGGGAATAAAGGCGGCCCGAAACGTGCTACGCGAACGTGGTGACGCGCATGCACGCTGCTTGTGCCGATACGTCGTCAGCTCAAGTCATTCTGATAGTAATACCCGGTTGTGACATACCAGCCGCGCCGCACTTCCACCGGCCGGTCTCCGTATGTATAGGACACGCGCTCGACCGACAGCAATGGAAAACCCGCCGGCACATGCAGCAGGTCGGCCACCGCCGGCTCCGCCGCGACCGCGCGGATCTTCTCCGTCGCGCGGATCATCCGCGTGCCGAACTCCGTCTCGAACATCGCGTAGAGCGGCCCCTTGTACTCGCTCAGCCGCTCGAACGTGAGCCCGCGGAACATCGCGCCCGGCAGCCAGATCTCGTCCAGCACCGTCGCTTCGTTCTCGAACTCCAGCAGCCGGCGCACCTGCACGACCGGATCGGCCGGCTTCAGGTCGAGCTGCCGCGCGATCTCGGCCGGCGCGCGCAGGCGCCGGCATTCGAGCAGGCGGCTCACGTGCGGGTGCTCGGCACCGTCGTCGGCCAGCAGGCGCAGGAAGCGGAACTGCGCGCGATCTTCATTGTGCGTTGCAACAAACGTACCCTTGCCCTGCCGCCGGACCACGAGGTTTTCGGCGGCCAGCTCGTCGATCGCCTTGCGAACGGTGCCCTGGCTGACCTTGTAACGGGCCGCGAGCTCCACTTCGCTCGGAATGATCTCGCCCGGCTTCCATTCACCGGATTCGAGACTCTGCGTGATCAATGACTTGATCTGCTGGTATAACGGACTGAAGGTCGGTGACGGCGACGCGGCAGGCGCCGGCGCGGCATCGCCCGCGCCCGGCTGCCCTGGGCCGCCTGCGCCGGTCGGATTCGCGTTGTTCGCCTGGTTCGATGTCATGGCGCGCATTTCATCACAAACCGCGCTTTTCCGTCCACTCAAATTCCGCAAAACATCTGTCTTATATAAGACATATGATACCGTTTGACTTTGGGCCAAACGGCTCCTACACTCCGGGGCGAGCAAGGGTTCGCGGGTGCAAAACGCGTCCCCGGCTACGTGCCACGGCCGTCTCCAGGTTCACCGCGTCTGCCTTTCGCGAGTCCTCCGCCCTGCTTCAATGCAACGCTACGCGTAACGCGCATAGAATGGCGTTTTGCCTAGCGTCCACCGCTTCACCCGTCCTGGAGATTTTCAATGGCTAAGCCCGCAAAGCGCGTTGCCGTCACCGGCGCCGCAGGTCAAATCGCTTACTCCCTGCTGTTCCGCATCGCGAACGGCGACCTGCTCGGCAAGGACCAGCCGGTCATCCTGCAGCTGCTCGACCTCCCGCAAGCCCAAGCCGCCGTCAAAGGCGTCGTGATGGAACTCGACGATTGCGCGTTCCCGCTGCTCGCGGGCGTCGTGATCACCGACGATCCGAAGGTTGCATTCAAGGATGCAGACGTCGCGCTGCTGGTCGGTGCACGTCCGCGCTCGAAGGGCATGGAGCGCAAGGACCTGCTGTCGGCGAACGCCGAGATCTTCACGGTCCAGGGCGCCGCGCTGAACGAAGTCGCGAGCCGCGACGTGAAGGTGCTGGTCGTCGGCAACCCGGCGAACACCAACGCGTACATCGCGATGAAGTCGGCACCGGACCTGCCGAAGAAGAACTTCACGGCGATGCTGCGCCTCGACCACAACCGCGCGCTGTCGCAGCTCGCAGCGAAGTCGGGCAAGCCGGTCGCATCGATCGAGAAGCTCGCCGTGTGGGGCAACCACTCGCCGACGATGTACCCCGACTTCCGCTTCGCGACCGCCGAAGGCGAGTCGCTGCTGACGCTGATCAACGACGACGTGTGGAACCGCGACACGTTCATCCCGACCGTCGGCAAGCGCGGCGCGGCGATCATCGAAGCGCGCGGCCTGTCGTCGGCGGCGTCGGCAGCCAACGCGGCGATCGACCACGTGCGTGACTGGGTTCTCGGCACGAACGGCAAGTGGGTCACGATGGGCATCCCGTCGGACGGCTCGTACGGCATCCCCGAAGACATCATCTACGGCGTGCCCGTCGTGTGCGAAAACGGCGAGTACACGCGCATCGAAGGCCTGGAAATCGACGCGTTCTCGCGCGAGAAGATGGACGGCACGCTGGCCGAGCTGCTCGAAGAGCGCGACGGCGTCGCCCACCTGCTGAAGAACTAAGCAGGCCGCATGGCCGGACCGCCTCCGGGCGGGCCGGTCACGGCACGGGCGGCGGGCCGGCAGCCGGCCCCGCCGCCCGATCCGATCCGCGCACGTTTTGCCGCTCCAGGCGCCCCGCGCGCCGGCCCAGAACGTGCCCGAATCCGATTTTCTCCACGTTGCCGCCTCCTTGACGTAGAAGAGATGTCCGCGCTCACTCCTGCACAAGTGCTGTACGACGGGGCGTCCCCGCCCGCGATCCTGCCCTCCTGCGATCACTACGCGGGCAGCGAGAAGCTGATGCGCAAGTCGCTCGCGCTCCAGGCCGAACTCGGCCCCGTGTTCGACATCACGCTCGACTGCGAGGACGGCGCGGCCGTCGGCCAGGAAGCCGTGCACGCGCAACTCGTCGCCGAATGCCTCGGCAGCGCCGAGAACCGCTTCGGGCGGGTCGGCGTCCGCATCCACGACTTTTCCCATCCCCACTGGCGCGACGACGTGCGCATCGTGCTGCGCGCCGCGCGCGCACCGGCCTACGTCACGCTGCCGAAGATCGCGAGCGCCGCCGACGCGGCCGAAATGGTCGCATTCATCGAGGGCACGCGCCGCGAGCTCGGCCTCGCGCAGCCGATCCCGGTCGACGTGCTGGTCGAGACGCACGGCGCGCTCGCGCAGGCGGCCGCCCTCGCCGCGCTGCCGCTGGTCGGCACGCTGAGCTTCGGGCTGATGGATTTCGTGTCCGCGCATCACGGCGCGATTCCCGATGCGGCGATGCGTTCGCCCGGCCAGTTCGACCACCCGCTCGTGCGCCGCGCGAAGCTGGAAATCGCCGCGGCCTGCCACGCGCACGGCAAGACGCCGTCGCACAACGTGACGACCGAGGTGCGCGACATGGCGGTCGTCGCCGGCGACGCACGCCGCGCGCGCGACGAGTTCGCGTTCACGCGGATGTGGAGCATCCATCCCGCGCAGATCCGCCCGATCGTCGACGCATTCGCGCCGCGCACCGATGAAGTCGCACTGGCCGCCGAGATCCTGCTGGCCGCGCAGGCCGCCGACTGGGGCCCGACGCGCCACGGCGATACACTGCATGACCGCGCGAGCTACCGCTATTACTGGTCGGTGCTGCGCCGCGCCCGGGCAACCGGCCAGCCGGTGCCGGCCGAGGCCGCGCCGCTGTTCGGCCCGGCCGCCGCCGGAGACGCGCTGTGAGCGCGCGCCGACACACGCATTTCATCGAATCACCGGAGCGTGAACCCGAGACAGGTTTGCGAAACGACAAAAAACGTAACGGAGCCTGAAAACCTGAAATATGCGCGGCCAAATAGGTGAAAATAGCGGCCGCTGCGCGCTTCCGGGGCGCGTGCAGTTTCAAACCGGCCGGCGGCGTCAGTTGCCGGCCCTTGTCAACTGATTTTCGAAAGGTTCTGACTCCATGAAGAAACTCCTGATCGCTACCGCCATCGGCGCGTTGTCCGCCACGATGCTGGTGTCGGCTCCGAGCGCGTTCGCCCAGGATACGGCGACTGCGAAGAAGACGGCCAAGCGCCCGGCGCCGGCCAAGCGCATCGTTCCGCGCAGCAAGAAGGCCCAGGCACGTGCCGCGGCCAAGGTCGATCCGGTGCCGGACGGCGCGGTCAAGTGGGCGTGCAAGGACGGCCTGTCGTTCGACCTCGCCGGCGACATGAAGCGCGACCAGTTGGTCACGGTTCACTGGGCGAAGAAGAACTACAAGCTGCCGCGCCAGACCACGACGACGGGCGCCGACACGTTCTACGATCCGGCCGCCGGCTTCAAGCTGGTCGTGATCCCGAGCAAGGCGATGCTGTTCAGCGATGCGAACGGCGGCGAGCGTCTCGCCGACGAATGCGTGACGCCGGAAATGGCGCAAGGCGGCGCAGCGCCGACGCAATCGAACGAACTGAAGCCGGCAACGAACTAAGCGCGTTCTCCCAGGCCCCTCGATGTCCGCCTCGGTCTCCAACGTCCGCCCCGCTCCGGATTCGGTACTCGTCGATATCGTCGACTACGTGCTGAACCCCGGCATCGACAGCGCGCTCGCGCTGGAGACGGCGCGTCATTGCCTGATCGACACGCTCGGATGTGGACTCGAGGCGCTGTCCTACCCTGCCTGCACCAAGCTGCTCGGCCCCGTCGTGCCCGGCACGATCGTGCCGAACGGCGCGAAGGTGCCCGGCACGTCCTTCCAGCTCGATCCCGTCCAGGCCGCCTTCGACATCGGCGCGATGATCCGCTGGCTGGACTTCAACGACACCTGGCTCGCCGCCGAATGGGGTCACCCGTCCGACAACCTCGGCGGGATCCTGGCGACGGCCGACTGGCTGTCCCGCACGGCCGTCGCGGCCGGCAGGAAGCCGCTTGTCATGCGCGACGTGCTCGTCGCGATGATCCAGGCCCACGAGATCCAGGGCTGCCTCGCACTCGAGAATTCATTCAACGCGGTCGGGCTCGACCATGTGCTGCTCGTGAAGGTCGCGTCGACGGCTGTCGTCGGCCGCCTGCTCGGGCTCACGCGCGACGAGCTGATCAACGCGGTGTCCAACGCGTTCGTCGACGGCCAGGCGCTGCGCACCTACCGCCACGCGCCGAACACCGGTTCGCGCAAGTCGTGGGCGGCGGGCGACGCGACGTCCCGCGCGGTGCGCCTCGCGCTGATCGCGAAAACGGGTGAAATGGGCTACCCGTCGGCGCTCACCGCGAAAACCTGGGGCTTCTACGACGTGCTGTTCGACGGCCAGCCGTTCCGCTTCCAGCGCCCGTACGGCACGTACGTGATGGAGAACGTGCTGTTCAAGATCGCGTTCCCCGCCGAATTCCATGCGCAGACGGCCGCCGAGGCCGCGCTGCAGTTGCACGCCCAGCTCGCCGCGGCGGGCCGCACGACCGACGAGATCAGCCGGATCACGATCCGCACGCACGCGGCCGCGATCCGCATCATCGACAAGCAGGGCCCGCTCGCCAATCCGGCCGACCGCGACCATTGCATCCAGTACATGGTCGCCGTGCCGCTGCTGTTCGGCCGGCTGACCGCGGCCGATTACGAAGACGCGGTCGCCGCCGATCCGCGCATCGACGCGCTGCGCGCGAAAACCGCGTGCGTCGAGGATCCGCAGTTCACGAAGGATTACCATGACCCGGCCAGGCGATCGATCGCGAATGCGCTGACGATCGAGTTCGCGGACGGATCGAAGCTTGCCGAAGTGGCGGTCGAATACCCGATCGGCCATCAGCGACGCCGCGCGGACGGCATCCCGCTCCTGGTCGACAAGTTCCGGACCAACCTCGCCCGCCGCTTTCCGGCCAAGCAGCAACAAGCGATTCTCGACGTGTCGCTGGACCAGGCAAAGCTCGAAGCGATGCCGGTCGATCAGTACGTCGATCTGTATGTGATATAGCCGTCATCTACAGGACACGTTGTTTCCTTGCCTTAAACCCAGGAAAATCACCATGGCCCACAATCTCCACAAGACCCTCAAGGAATTCGACAGCGGTTCCGGCAAAGGCAAGTTCTACTCGCTGCCGCAGCTCGGCAAGGAACTGAAGACGAAGATCGAGCGCCTCCCGGTGTCGATCCGCATCGTGCTCGAGTCCGTGCTGCGCAACTACGACGGCAAGAAGATCACCGAAGAGCACATCGAGCAGCTGGCGAACTGGAAGCCGACCGCGAAGCGCGTCGACGAGATTCCGTTCGTGGTGTCGCGCGTCGTGCTGCAGGACTTCACGGGCGTGCCGCTGCTCGCCGACATCGCGGCCATGCGCGGTGTCGCGGAGCGTTCGGGCAAGAATCCGAAGAAGATCGAGCCGCTGGTCCCGGTCGATCTCGTCGTCGACCACTCGGTCCAGATCGACTACTTCCGCCAGAAGGACGCGCTCGACCTGAACATGAAGCTGGAATTCCAGCGCAACAACGAGCGCTACCAGTTCATGAAGTGGGGCATGCAGGCGTTCGACACGTTCAAGGTCGTGCCGCCGGGCGTCGGCATCGTCCACCAGGTGAACCTCGAGTATCTCGCGCGCGGCGTCCACCAGAAGGCGGACGGCGGCGACGCCGTGTACTACCCGGACACGCTCGTCGGCACGGACAGCCACACGACGATGATCAACGGCATCGGCGTGGTCGGCTGGGGCGTGGGCGGCATCGAGGCTGAAGCCGGCATGCTCGGCCAGCCGGTGTACTTCCTGACGCCGGACGTCGTCGGCGTCGAGCTGAAGGGCAAGCTGCGCGAAGGCGTGACGGCCACCGACCTGGTGCTGACGATCACCGAAATGCTGCGCAAGGAGAAGGTCGTCGGCAAGTTCGTCGAGTTCTTTGGCGAAGGCACGAAGTCGCTGTCGCTGCCGGACCGCGCGACGATCGGCAACATGGCGCCGGAATACGGCGCGACGATGGGCTTCTTCCCGGTCGACGAAAAGACCATCGACTACTTCGAGGGCACGGGCCGCACGAAGGCGGAAATCGCCGCATTCGAGAACTACTTCAAGGCACAGAAGCTGTTCGGCATTCCGAAGGCCGGCGACATCGACTACACGAAGACGGTGACGCTCGACCTGGCAACGGTCGCCCCGTCGCTGGCCGGCCCGAAGCGCCCGCAGGACCGCATCGAGATCGGCAACGTCAAGTCGACGTTCACCGACCTGTTCTCGAAGCCGGTCGCGGAAAACGGCTTCGCGAAGAAGGCGGACGACCTGAACACGCAGTACACGACGAGCAACGGCGTCGACGTGAAGAACGGCGACGTGCTGATCGCCGCGATCACGTCGTGCACGAACACGTCGAACCCGAGCGTGCTGCTGGCCGCCGGCCTGCTCGCGAAGAAGGCCGTCGAAGCCGGCCTCACCGTCGCGCCGCACATCAAGACGTCGCTCGCGCCGGGATCGCGCATCGTCACCGAGTACCTGACGAAGACGGGCCTCTTGCCCTACCTCGCGAAGCTCGGCTTCGAAGTCGCCGCCTACGGTTGCACGACCTGTATCGGCAACGCGGGCGACCTGACGCCGGAACTGAACGAAGCGATCACGAAGAACGACATCGTCGCGGCAGCCGTGCTGTCGGGCAACCGCAACTTCGAAGCGCGTATCCACCCGAACATCCGCGCGAACTTCCTCGCGTCGCCGCCGCTCGTCGTCGCCTACGCGATCGCCGGCAACATCACGCGCGACCTGATGACCGAGCCGGTCGGCAAGGGCAAGGACGGTTACGACATCTACCTCGGCGACATCTGGCCGACGAGCGAGGAAATCCACGCGCTGCTGAAGTTCGCGCTGGACCCGAAGAAGTTCGAGGACAACTACGCGAAGCTGACCAAGAAGGGCGACCTCTGGAGCAAGATCGAGGGCGAAACGGGCCAGGTCTACGACTGGCCGAAGTCGACCTACATCGCCGAGCCGCCGTTCTTCGGCAACGACTTCTCGATGGAGCCGGCCGCCTCGATCCCGACGGTCAAGGGCGCGCGCGCACTGGGCATCTTCGGTGACTCGGTCACGACCGACCACATCAGCCCGGCCGGCTCGATCAAGGAAGACTCGCCGGCAGGCAAGTGGCTGAAGGAGAACGGCGTGCAGAAGGCCGACTTCAACAGCTACGGCTCGCGCCGCGGCAACCACGACGTGATGATGCGCGGCACGTTCGCGAACGTCCGGATCAAGAACCTGATGATCCCGGCGAAGGCAGACGGCACGCGCGTCGAAGGCGGCCTGACGATCCACCAGCCGAGCGGCGAACAGCAGTCGATCTATGATGCGGCCATGCAGTACGTCGCGGCCGACACGCCGACCGTCGTGTTCGCGGGCGAAGAGTACGGCACGGGCTCGTCGCGCGACTGGGCCGCGAAGGGCACGCAGCTGCTCGGCGTGAAGGCCGTGATCGCACGCAGCTTCGAGCGGATCCACCGTTCGAACCTGGTCGGCATGGGCGTGCTGCCGCTGCAGTTCAAGGGCGCGGACAGCATCCAGTCGCTCGGCATCACCGGTGAAGAGACCTACGACATCGAAGGCCTCGGCGACGACTTCAAGCCGCAGCAGGACGTCACGCTCGTGATCCACCGCAACAACGGCGAAACGACCCGCGTGCCGGTGCTGCTGCGCATCGATACGCCGATCGAAGTCGACTACTACAAGCACGGCGGGATCCTGCCGTTCGTGCTGCGCTCGCTGCTCGCAGCGTAAGCGCCCTGCTTTTGCAGGTGCCGCAGCCGCCTCGCGGCGGTTGCGGCCGATTTGGATGCCCGACCTCGTGTCGGGCATTTTTTTGCCTGCTGGCCGGTGGCGGCAGGCCGCCAGCCGGGTGGCGTGCCGGCGCGCCCGTACGTTATGCGGCCTTGTCGCCGCGCGTCTTCGTACCCGCGCCGGCCCGCGCGTTCTTCTTCAGGTGCGCTCGGTTGTAGTCGAGCGCCGCGCGAACGAGGCGCTTCAGCGCCCGCTTGTCGACCTTGTCGCCTTCGAGGAAATCGATTGCGCGTCGCGCATTGCCTTCGAGACCCGCATTGAACAGCCCGTCGGGATCGGGCAGGTGCGCGCCATGCATGAACGTGAGCTTCACCTTGCCCTTGTGCGCGTTCGCGACCGCGATCATCCCGTCGCATTCCCACACCGGGCTGCCCATCCATTTCCATTCCTCGACGATGCCGTCGTCGGCGGCGAGGATCGTCGCGCGCAGTTCGGCGAACGTCTTGCCGCGCCAGTCGGCGATTCCGGCGATCAGTGCGTCGATACGGGCCGATGGCGCCAGCGCCGGGTCGGATGCGCTCATGTGCGGGTCTCCTGGTCTTCATCGGGACGCGCCAGCACCTGTTCGAGCGATGCGAAGAATTGCGCCCACCCGTGCTGCGCACCACGATATGCCTGCTCCTGATCCGCGCGGAATCCGGCCTGCTCCATGCGCAACAGCGTGCCGCGCGGCGTCGGCGCGAGCGTCCATGTGACGACGCTTTCGAGGCCATAAGCGGCCCACGTATAGGACAGCACGCGCTGCGGCTCGATCGTCAGCACCGTGCAGTCGACCGATCCCCAGTCCGCGCGAAAACTGAATGCGCGGCCCGCGACGGGCTCGAAATCGCTCTTCATCAGCCACGCCTCGATCAGGTGCGGTTGCGTGAGCGCGCGCCAGATCTTCTCCGGCGGATGCGACAGTTCCCGTTCGACGACGACGGTACGCGTTTCGGTGGTGGCCTGGTTCATTGATCCATCCTCTTGAGCAGATCTTCGAGAGCGTCGAACCGGTTCTGCCAGAAGCCGGCCATCTGGCTGGTCCAGTCGAGCAACGGAGTCAGCGCCTGCGGCTGCGCGCTGTAGTGCGTCTGCCGGCCTTCGTGACGGTCGCTCACGAGCCCGGCCTGCTTCAGTACGCCCAGATGCTTCGATACCGCCGGCTGCGACACGCCTGCATGGGCCGTCAACGCGGCAACCGTCAGCTCGCCCTCCTCGCACAGCCGCTCGAAGAGCGCGCGGCGCGTCGGATCGGCAAGCGTCCTGAACAGCATGTCGTGAACGTTTTGCATGTTTGAATCCATAACCCGATGGTTATGAATTGAAGGATATCGCCGGATCGACGCGCGTCAAGGAGGAATTTCGCGGGTGACGTCGTTCGATCCCGCGGCATGTCCCGCTCGGCGGCGCGGGCCGAACGCCGGCGAACCGGCTTGCGACGGACCTCGAGCGCGCCCGGGTCGGCGTCATCGCATGAATTCGAGCCTTTCCTCTAATTCGCTCGGTCGGCCTGCGAACCGAAAGCACGCTGCAAGACTCGGCAACGCGCTGTTCCACAGTTCGGGAAACGCTCGCGGTCGACTGGCCCCGTTTTTGTGCATCCGTGCATCCGGACGCCGTCTCGTCGACGCCGCGGCAACGCTTGACCACATAGTGCAACGCGCGGCGCGTCCACACCCGATCGCCGGCAATGCGCTCGCGCGGCGCTTCGCTCCGCCGTCGCGCGCATTCCGCTACCGCAACGAACGAGTCGTGCGTGCAAACGTCGTCGACCGTCGCGCGAGCGCGCCGCGAACCGGTTCCCTTTGCCGGGATCGCTGCTGCATGCAAGAACGGCGCAGCGCATGCGCGCGAGCACACCGATGTCAGAACTGACAGCTATGGAAACTGGCAGCTACCTGAACGGCATCGACGCCCTACGCTCGTCACCGCTCGCGGCCCCACAAGGGCCGGGAGTTCCAGCAACGTCGTCTCTCCTCAAAAGGACTCCCGATGAAAAGGAACGCCTGGTTTGCCCTGCCCCTTCCGTCGCTCCGCCGCCTTGCGTGCGCGGTACCGCTCGTGTTCGCCGCCGCTGCGGCACATGCGACAACGGACTGGGTCGACACCCACACGAAGGCCTTTCTGACCGGCCCGCAGTTGATGGCGCGCAGCGCGGCGCCGTCGCTCGAACTCGCGGCCGGCGAGACGGCGGACATCGTCGTCAGCCTGAAGCTGCGCAACGCCGCGCAGCTCAAGCAGTTCGCGCACGACGTGAACCGGCCCGGCAATGCGCATTACCGCCAGTACCTCACGCACGAACAGTTCCTCGCCGGCTATGCGCCGACCGAGGCGCAGGTAAAGCCGGTCGTCGACTATCTGCGCAAGAGCGGCTTCGTGAACATCGAGGTCGCGCCGAACCGGCTGCTGGTGTCCGCGCGCGGCACGGCCGGTACGGTGAAGACCGCGTTCAACACGTCGCTCGTGCATTTCCAGTACGCGGGCCGCGCGGGCTTCGCGAACGCGTCGACCGCGCAAGTGCCGCGTGCGCTCGGCGACGTCGTCGGCTCGGTGCTCGGGCTGCAGAACGTCGCGCGCGCACGGCCGATGCTGCGCATCGGCAACGTCGCGAAACCGCAGGCGCTGGCGGCCGGCACGGCCACCGGCCACTATCCGAAGGAATTCCCGGGCCTCTACAACGCGACCGGCGTGCCGACCGCGGCCGGCGTGACGGTCGGGATCATCACGATCGGCGGCGTGTCGCAGACGCTGCAGGACCTGAAGCAGTTCACGTCGAGCAATGGTTACGGCACGGTCGCGACCCAGACCGTGAAGACCAACGGCACCGGCACGACCGGCAGCTACAGCGACGACCAGGACGGCCAGGGCGAATGGGATCTGGACAGCCAGTCGATTGTCGGCTCGGCCGGCGGCCAGGTCGGCAAGCTCGTGTTCTACATGGCGGACCTGAACGCCGCCGGCAACACGGGGCTCACGCAGGCGTTCAACCGCGCGGTGTCGGACAACACCGCGAAGGTGATCAACGTGTCGCTCGGCTGGTGCGAGACCGATGCGAACGCGGACGGCACGCTCGACGCCGAAGAGCAGATCTTCACGACCGCCGCCGCGCAAGGCCAGACCTTCTCGGTGTCGTCGGGCGACGAAGGCGTGTACGAGTGCAACAACCGCGGCTATCCGGACGGCGCGAACTACACGGTGTCGTGGCCGGCCGCGTCGCCGCACGTGCTCGCGATCGGCGGCACGACGCTGTACACCACGTCGGCGGGTGCGTTCTCGAACGAAACCGTATGGAACGAGGGCCTCGACGGCAACGGCAAGCTGTGGGCGACGGGCGGCGGCGTCAGCACGATCCTGCCGGCGCCATCATGGCAGTCGGGCAGCAACCGCCAGTTGCCCGACGTGTCGTTCGATGCCGCTCAAAGCACGGGGGCGTACATCTACAACTACGGCCAGTTGCAGCAGATCGGCGGCACGAGCCTCGCCGCACCGATCTTCACCGGCTTCTGGGCGCGTCTGCTCGCGGCGAACGGCACGGGCCTCGGTTTCCCGGCCGGCAACTTCTATGCGGATATTCCGGCAAACCCGTCGCTCGTGCGCTATGACGTCGTATCGGGGAACAACGGCTATCAGGGGTACGGCTACAACGCAGGCACCGGCCGGGATCTGACGACCGGCTTCGGCAGCCTGAACATCGCGAACCTCAACAAGCTGATCCAGACGGGCGGCTTCTGAGCGTGACGAGCAAGCCGGCGCGCGCGGCAACGGCCTCGCGCGCCGGCTTGCGAATCGTATACCGCACGCGCGACGGTCCCGCCCCGTGCCGCGTCACGACACCGCACGCCGCGCGTTGCGTCCGCGCAGCCATTCGAGCGCAAGCAGCAGGCTCGTCGAGAAAATGATCAGGATCGTCGCGAGCGCGGCGATCGTCGGGCTGATGTTCTCGCGGATCCCGGTGAACATCTGGCGCGGCAGCGTCGTCTGGTCCGCGCCCGCGAGGAACAGCGTGACGACGACTTCGTCGAACGACGTCGCGAATGCGAACAGCGCACCCGACATCACGCCCGGCGCGATCACCGGCAGCGTCACGCGGAAGAACGTCGTGACGGGATTCGCACCGAGCGACAGGCTCGCACGCACCAGGTTCTGGTTGAAGCCCTGCAGCGTCGCGGCGACCGTCGTCACGACGAACGGCACGCCGAGCGCCGCGTGCGCGGCGATCAGCCCGGTATAGGTGTTCGCGAGCCCGAGCGGCGCGAAGAACAGGTACATGCCGACGCCGACCACGACGACGGGCACGATCATCGGCGACAGCAGCACGGCCATCAGCAGCCCCTTGCCGCGGAAGTCCGCCTTCGTCAGGCCGATCGCGGCGAGCGTGCCGAGCACGGTCGCGACGACGGTCGCCGACGGCGCGACGATGAAGCTGTTCTTCGCGGCCATCCGCCACTCGTCCGACGCAATCAGGTTCTCGTACCAGCGCGTCGAGAAGCCCGGGATCGGATAGACGAGGAACGTGCTCGACGAAAACGACAGCGGCACGATCGCGAGCACCGGCAGGATCAGGTACAGCAGCGTCAGCACGACGAGCACGCGCAGCGCGACATACCACGCGCGCTCGACGAACGACATGTGCGGCGCGAACAGCGGCCTGGCGAGTTTCATGGTCCGAATCCCCTTCCCGTTTCCCTGTGCCCGGCGCTCAGCCGAGGCTCACGTTGGTGCGCGTGAAGCGCCCGTACACCGCATAGAGCACGAGCGTCGCCGCGAGCAGCAGCCCGCCGAGCGCGCACGCCATGCCCCAGTTGATCGTCACGTTCGTGAAGTACGCGACGTAGTAGCTGACCATCTGGTCGTTCGGCCCGCCGAGCAGCGCGGGCGTGATGTAGTAGCCGATCGCGAGGATGAACACGAGCAGCGCACCCGCGCCGACGCCCGGATAGGTCTGCGGCACGTACACGCGCCAGAACGCGGCGAACGGATGGCTGCCGAGCGACACGGCCGCGCGCTGGTAGGTCGACGGGATCGACTTCATCACACTGTAGAGCGGCAGGATCATGAACGGCAGCAGGATGTGCGTCATCGAGATGTACACGCCGACGCGGTTGAACAGCAGCGTCAGCGGATGCGAGATCAGCCCGCTGCCGATCAGCGCCTTGTTCACGAGCCCTTCGCTCTGCAACAGCACGATCCATGCGGCGACGCGCACCAGCACCGAGGTCCAGAACGGAATCAGCACGAGGATCATCACGAGGTTCGCGCGGCGCTCCGACAGCGTCGAGATCCAGTACGCGAGTGGATAGCCGAGCAACAGCGCGAACAGCGTGACCGCGACGCCGATCACGAACGTGCGGCCGAAGATCGCGAGATAGATCGACTGGTCGGGATCGGCCTGCACGATCTGGCCGAAGCCGTCCTGCTTGTGATCGAGCGCGGCGAGCAGGTAGAACGGCGACACCTGGCTGCCGTTCTTCGCGATCGCCTGCCAGTACGCGACGTCGCCCCAGCGCGAATCGAGGTCGATCAGTTTCGTGCGCGTCTGGGCAGGCGTCGGCGCGGCATCGTTGTCGCCCTTCAGCGGCATCGCACGCGCCGTCTTCGCGACGAGCGAGCGGTAGCCGGGAATTTCGGTGTTCAGGCGTCGCGCGAGCGCGCCCATCGCCTCGCTGTCGGCGACCTTCGCCATGTCGGCCGCGAGCGCGACATACGCGGCGTCGGCCGGCGGTGCCTTGCGGTCCCAGCCCGACAGCGCGGCGACCGTATTCGGCAGCGCGGTCGCGATCTCGGGGTTCTGCACCGCGCGCGTGAGCAGCGTGCCGATCGGCACGACGAAGATGAGCAGCAGGAAGATCGCGAGCGGCGCGACCAGCAGCAACGCCATCGTCCGCTTGCGGGCCTCGGCGGCCTTCAGCTCGCGCTTGAGCGCGGCTGTCGACGGCGAGGAAGGAGCGATCGTCATCGTGTTCAACGGTTCTCTCCGGCCGGGCTCGATCCGGCGGAATGCCGCGCGACGCGTTCGGCGCGCCGCGCGGCAGGTTGCATCAGGACACCTGAACGGCTGTTACTTCGTCGCCCACGCGGCGAAGCGCTGCTCGAGTTCGTCGCTGTGGTCGGTCCAGAAGCCGATGTCCTCCAGCACCGCGTTCTTGCCGTTGGCCGGCGAGTTCGGCAGGTTCGCGAGCGTCTTTGCGTCGAGCGACTTGATCGCCGCGACGTTCGCGGGGCCGTACGCGATGTGCTGTGCATACGCCTGCTGCGGCTTCGGCGTCAGCGAATACGCAATGTATTGCTCGGCCAGCGCCTTGTTCGGCGAGCCCTTCGGAATCGCCCAGTAGTCGAGGTCGTAGATGCTGCCGTTCCACACGACCTTCAGGTTCTTGCCTTCCTTCTGCGCGGCGTCGATGCGGCCGTTATACGCGGTCGACATCACGACGTCGCCGGCCACCAGGAACTGCGGCGGCTGCGCGCCCGCCTCCCACCACTGGATGTACGGCTTCAGCTCGTCGAGCTTCTTGAACGCGCGGTCCTGGCCGGCCTTCGTGCCGAGCACCTTGTACACGTCCTTGGTCGGGACGCCGTCGGCCATCAGCGCGAACTCGAGGTTGTAGCGCGCGCCCTTGCGCATCCCGCGCTTGCCGGGGAATTTCTTCACGTTCCAGAAATCGGCCCAGCCGGTCGGCGCGCTCTTCAGCTTGTCCGCGTTGTAGGACAGCGCGGTCGACCACACGAAGAAGCCGACGCCGCACACTTGCGGCGCTTCCGGAATCAGGTCGGACTTCTTCGCGATCTTCGACCAGTCGAGCTTCTCGTACAGCCCTTCGTCGCAGCCGCGGTTCAGGTCGCCCGATTCGACTTCGACCACGTCCCAGTTGACGTGCTTCGCCTCGACCATCGCCTTCACTTTCGCCTGCTCGCCGTTGTACTCGACGGCCGTGACCTTGTTGCCGGTCGCCTTCTCGAACGGCTGGTTGAACGCGGCCTTCTGCGCATCGCCGTTCGCGCCGCCGAAGTTGACGACCGTGAGTTCGGCCGCCGCGGCCGATGCGCCGACGACGGCGAGCGCCAGTGCGAGCGCGGTGCGACGCGCGGTAGAGCTTGTTCCGTTCATGGTGGTTCCTCTCCTCTCGTGGTGGAA
The DNA here is from genome assembly GCF_003853415.1 of Burkholderia sp. Bp9142. Lineage (GTDB taxonomy): Bacteria > Pseudomonadota > Gammaproteobacteria > Burkholderiales > Burkholderiaceae > Burkholderia. Next base: position 77,120 of record NZ_QTPP01000001.1, read on the forward strand.
GTGGGCAGTTGTTGTTGACGACGTGCTGCGGAAAATCGGGAAAACCTGCGTCACGCGAACACGCGCAGGTGCTCGGGCGCGAATGCGAGCGATACCGGCGCACCGGGCGAGAACGCGTCGAGCGCACCCGTGCCGAGCGGCACCTTCACGAAGCATTCGTCCTGGCCCGGCAGCGCGCAGCGCATGCGCACGTGATCGCCGAAATAGATCAGGCTGCGCGCCTCGCCGGTCACGCGGTTGGCGGTGCCGTTCGCGTGACCGTTCGCAAGGCTCATGCGTTCGGGGCGGATGCAGGCGACGGCCTGCGCGCCTTCGGACGCGTCGCCGATGCGGCGCCCGACGAGCTGCGTGCCGTCGTCGAGCCGGAATTCGCAGAATTCGCCGTCGACGCGCGCGATGGTGCCGCGCAGCCGGTTGCTGTCGCCGATGAAGTTCGCGACGAATTCGTTGCACGGCGATTCGTACAGGCGGTCGACGGTATCGAGCTGCTGCACGATGCCCTTGTCGAACACGGCGACGCGATCGGACATCGTCAGCGCCTCGCCCTGGTCGTGCGTCACGTAGACGAAGGTCACGCCGAGCTTCTCGTGCAGCGCCTTGAGTTCGTATTGCATGTGTTCGCGCAACTGCTTGTCGAGCGCGCCGAGCGGCTCGTCCATCAGCACGAGCTTCGGCTCGAACACGAGTGCACGCGCGAGCGCGATGCGCTGCTGCTGGCCACCCGACAATTGCGCCGGATAGCGCTTGGCGAAGCGTTCCATCTGCACCATCTTCAGTGCATGCGCGACGCGCTCCGCGCGCTCGGCTGCCGACAGCTTGCGCACCGTCAGCGGATACGCGACGTTCTGCTCGACCGTCAGGTGCGGAAACAGCGCGTAGTTCTGGAACACCATGCCGATATTGCGCTTGTGCGGCGGCACGGTATTCAGCAGCTCGCCGTCGAGGCGGATCTCGCCGCCCGTCGGGAACTCGAAGCCCGCCAGCATCATCAGGCAGGTGGTCTTGCCCGAGCCGGACGGCCCGAGCAGCGTCAGGAATTCCCCTCGGTGGATATCGAGGTCGAGCGATTTGACGACCAGCGTCTCGCCGTCATAGGTCTTCCGCACGCCGCGAAAGCTGACGATCACATCATCGGACTTCATCGTGGCTGTCCCCTTCCTGCGCGACAAACGTTGTGAATGCCCCCAAACCTGTCGCTACGCGACAGGCCCCCCAAGGGGGTCAAGAAAACTTGGGGCGGCCCGGCGTTTTCTTGAGATGCGAGTCACTATACGGTGCTCACGGTTCTATACTAGGGAACCATTTCAATATTCCTAGTAGGACCACTTTGGATACCGTGATCCTCGCCGACTGGCTCTCCGCCCGTCTCGACCGCAGTTCGTCCGAGCCGATGTACCGGCAACTGCTGCAACAGATGCAGCAGGCCATCCTGACCGGTGAATTAGGGCCAGGTACAAAACTTCCGAGTTCGCGCACGCTGGCGGCCGACCTGTCGATCGCGCGCAATACCGTGCTGCACGTGTACGACCAGCTGACGGCCGAAGGCTATGTGCTGACGACGACGGGCAGCGGCACCTACGTGGCCGACACGCGCCCGGACACTGCCGCGATCCGCGTGCCGGGGGCCGCGCCACCGCCTGCCGGTGCGGCGCCGCTGCCGGACGCGCAGGGCGGCCTGTCAATGCGCGGACGGCAGCTGATCGAGCATGCGGGCGTGTCACGGCGCCAGTGGGGCGCGTTCATGCCGGGCGTGCCGGATGTGTCGGAATTCCCGAGCCGCACCTGGAGCCGCCTGCAGGCGCGACTGTGGAAGGAAGCGAATCCCGAGTTGCTGACCTATGCGCCGGGCGGCGGCTACCGGCCGCTGCGCCGCGCGCTCGCCGACTACCTGCGCGTCGCGCGCTCGGTCAAATGCTCGCCGGACCAGGTGATCATCACGACCGGCATCCACCAGTCGATCGACCTCGCGGTGCGGCTGCTGTCCGACATCGGCGATCGCGCGTGGGTCGAGGAGCCATGCTACTGGGGCGTGCGCAGCGTGCTGCAGGCCACCGGCCTCACGCTCACGCCGGTGCCGGTCGACCAGGAAGGCATCGATCCGAGCGCGGGCGACATGCAGCATCCGCCGCGGCTCGTGCTCGTCACGCCGTCGCACCAGTATCCGCTCGGGATGGTGATGAGCCTTGCGCGACGCCGGATGCTGCTCGAATACGCACGCCAGCACCGCTGCTGGATCATCGAGGACGACTACGACAGCGAATTCCGCTACGGCAGCCGCCCGCTCGCGTCGCTGCAGGGGCTCGACGACGGCGGCCGCGTGATCTACGTCGGCAGTCTCGGCAAGATGCTGTTCCCGGGCCTGCGGATGGGCTACATGGTCGTGCCCGAGCATCTGGTCGACACGTTCCGGACCGGGCTGTCGGAGCTGTATCGCGAGGGCCAGCTGATGCAGCAGGCCGTGCTCGCCGAATTCATCATGGACGGGCACCTGACTTCGCACGTCAGACGGATGCGCACGCTGTACGGCGAACGCCGGCAATTGCTGATCGATGCGATCCATGCGCGTTTCGGCGACGTGCTGCCCGTGATGGGCGACGAGGCCGGCCTGCATCTGGTGCTCGGCCTGCCCGACACGTGCGACGATCGCGCGGTCACGCAAAGCGCATTCGACGCAGGCGTGATCGTGCGCCCGCTGACCAGCTACTACAGCCGGCTGGACACCGCGCGGCGCGGGCTGCTGCTCGGCTATGCATGCGTCGCGCACGAAGGCATCGGCCCCGCGTTCGACACGCTCGCGGCAACCATCGAGCGGCATCTGCCGCGGCACTTCACGCGCGCGGCATGACCGCGTGCGTCATTGCGCGGCAACCGCGCCGCGGTCGAGCGACGCCGCGCGCACCGCTTCGCCGGGCTTCGTGAACATGCGGCGCCGCAGCGCGGCGATCTGCGTGTCGCGATCCTGCGGCGACAGCCCGGCCGCATCGATCTGCGCGCGCTGCGCCGCATAGTCGGCGTAGCGGCTCTGCCACGACGCGTCGTCCTGCTGCATCTGCGCGACGCGCGCGGCGGCCTCGGGGCCGAGCGTCTGCGTGAGTTGCGCACGCATCGCGTCGGGTGTCGCCCCGCTCTTCTGCAATTGCGCGATCTGGTCGATCGCCGCCTGCTGCCGGTCGGCCTTCTGCCGTGCCGCGCGTTCGTCGGCCGGCATCTGCTGCGCGAGCGCCGCGAGCTGCTCCGCCTTCTGCGCGTCCGTCAGCGTGCGGTCCTGCGCAATCTTCAGCCGTGCGAGATCGTAGCGCTGCCGCCACTGCTCGGCACCGAAGAACTGCTGGCTCCAGTCGCCGAGCGTCCGGTGTGCAATCGACGCACGCTGGTCGAGCGCGCGCTGCAGCGCACCGAGGTCGGACTTGTCGACCGCGCCCGCCTCGGACAGCTTTGCGAGCGCGTCGAGATACGCGCGATAGCGATGCCAGACGTCCAGCGCTTCGGGCTGTGCCACCGTGCCGTCGAGCTGCGCGGCGATCTCGCGCACGACGAGCGCATCGAGCGCCGTCGCGCTCAGGTCGCTCCGCGCGGTCAGGCAGTAGTCGAAGAAATCGCGCACCGCGCGCGACTTCGCGAGATGGCCACCGGCATCGAGCGGCAGCCGCGGCGCACTGGAACCGGCGAGCGGCGGCGGCAGGCCCGCGCTCGCCGGCACCGCGGCCTGCGGCGGCGCAGCGGTTGCACCGCCGAGCGGCGCGGCATCGGCCGACGTGCGCACCGCGTCGGCACCGCGATGCGATGCCGCGCCGCTCCAGATCGCGACGCCGGCGATCGCCGCCAGCCCCACCGTGCCGTAGACCGCAACGCGCCGCGCGAGCGGCGCGCGTCCTTCACGTGCCGTCATCGATCACACGCCCGCGAGCTGCAGCCGGTTCGCATGCGTGCGGATCACCGCGACCGGATCTTCCGCATATGCACCACGCACGCCGAGCAATTGATTGATTTCGTCGAGATGGTTCCACTTGTAGCTCGTGCCCAGCACCTGCCCGTACAGCGCGCTGCACTTCGACACGAGCCCGTCGTTCTGGCCCGAGCCGCGATTGATCATCACCGTGCCAGTGCCGAACAACGCAAGCGTCGACAGGTCGAGCGCGTTCGCCGGATCGATCAGCGGAATCGTGCTGGTGTCCGTCGCGCCCGTGACACCGAATGCGGATATGGTTGGCTGGATCGCCGTGCCGGCCCACGAATACAGCAGGTGCGTATTGCCGCCGACGGTTTCGGTCGGCGCGCCCGTCTGGCAACTTCCCGGCGCGCCGAGGCCGGCGCTCGGATAGTTCTGGTTGTACGTGGCGGCCTGGGAAGTCGTCAGCGTCTTCAGCGCGGCGAGCGCGTCCTGGTTCGTGTTGTTGCTGCTGCTCGTCAGGATGCCGAATACATTGACGAACGCAGCGATCACCGACGACGACAGTCCGGTCGGATCGTAGGCGAGCACGCTCTGCACGAAATCGGCGAACTCCGAGCCGCGATGCGGCGTGCCGATCGTCGTCACCGACGCGACGAGTTCGGGTGCGACGGCCGCGACATAGCGCGACGTGAGGCCGCCCTGGCTGTGACCGACCAGGTTCACCTTGGTCGCGCCGCTCGCGGCGAGCACCGTCTTCACGTAAGCGAGCAGCTGTTCGCCGCGCCCGTCCGGCCCGTCGTCGCTCTGGAACCCCGACAGGTTCGCGACGTAGACGGTCGCGCCGTGCTGCTGCAGGTCCTCCTGGATGCCATACCAGTACTCGAGCACGCCCGCGTACTTGTCGGTGCCGGTGAGCCCGTGCACGAGGATGATCGGATAACGCGTCGCCGTGTAGTTGTCCGCCGGCGCGGTTGCCGCCAGCGCCGCGTGCGTCGTCGCGAGCGTCATCAGCGCGGTCGTCCCCGCGAACGGCGCGACGCTCATCGCGCATGCCACTGCCCCTGCCACCACCCTGGAACGCATCGATCTGGCCATGCATGTTCTCCTGATTATTGTGCTGCCGGTGCGAATGAGATCGGATCGACGCGCACGCTGCGCCGCTGGCACCGTGGACGTCGAATGCGGGAGTGAATCACGAGTCGCGAACGTTTGCGCCCTGACTAGATACGGTTCTCTAATCGGTTGACGCGCCCCGCCCGTTCGGGCGGGGCCGCATTCATGCGCGCGCATGCTGCATCGCACACGCCCGTTGCGCGCTACAGCTTCGCGCTCACGCGCAGCCATGCCGTGCGCCCCGGCTCCATCACCGGCGCGTTCGCCGGATAGCCGAAGCCCGCGTTGCCGGCGAGGTTCAGGTGCTCCGCATAGGCCTTGTCCAGCACGTTGTCGACGCCGACCGAGATCTGCACCTTCTTGCTGACGTTGTACTGCGCATGCAGCGACAGCACGCCGAATCCGGCGCTCGGACCGAAGTCCTTGCCGACCACGTTGCCCTCGTTCAGGGCATAGCGATGCTGCGGCGCAACGATCCGCCACAAACCGCCGGCCGACCATGCGCCGCGCGTGTACTCGAGCCCGAAGCGTGCCTCGAGCGGCGGCATCTGCGGCAACGGATCGCCGCTCGTCGCGTTGCGCCCCCATGCATACGCAAGCGACGTCTCGACGCGCAGCGGTCCGACCGGCCGCCACGACACGCCGGCTTCGCCGCCCATGATCTGCGCGTTGACGTTGGTCGCCTGCGTGGTCGGCCCCATCATCCCGGCTGCGTAGTGGAACAGGATGTAGTCCTGCACATAGCCCGCGTAAGCCGACACCCAAGCATCGAAACGGTCGCTCTTGTACTGCGCGCCGATGTCGAGCTGCGTGGTCTTCTCCGGCTGCACCGCCGAGAACGCATTGACCGAACCGGCCGGCCCGCGCTTCGCGGAGAACAGCTCCCAGTAGTCGGGATAGCGTTGCGCGTGGCCGATCCCCGCGTACCAGGTGACCGGCAGCGACGCGAGATCGCGCTCGTAGCGCACGAAGCCGCTCGGCAGCACGCGCGCGCGATCGTCGTCGAAGGTCGGATTCGGCTTGCTCGCCATCATCGTGCGCGTCGTCGCACGCTTGTCGCGCGCGCTCGCGTAGTCGACCCGCGCGCCGCCCATCACGCGCGACGCATCGCTCGCGTACCACGTCAGCTCGCCGAACGCGCCCGCGTTCCACATCGTCGCCTGCGCGTTCCACGGCTGGTCGCCATAGTTCTGCCGCCCCATCGCCGAGCGCGCGTCGAGCCGGTTCGACTGCGCGTCGACGCCGGTCACGAGCTTGAAGTCGTCGCCGAAGCGGAACGTCGCCGCGGCCCGCGCGCCAAGCGTGCGGCGCCGTACCTCGGAGGCCATCGGCATCGGCATGCTGCCGGTCGGGTCGGGCCGCCGCAGCGTGGTGTTGTCCATCACGTGATCGGCTTCGTTGTAGTACACGCGCGCCTCGATCCGGTCGAGCACGTCGCCGAGATGCCGCTTGTCGAGCGACAGGCCGAACGTCTCGCGGCGGAAATGCGCGCCGTCCATCCCGCGCCCCGCGTAGCGCGCATAACCGTCACCGGTGCCCGCCGTCAGTTCGACGCGCGTGTGCTCGTCGGGCGTCCAGCCGAGCGCCGCGTCCGCATTCCACTTGTCCCATTGCGACGGCACGGTGTTGCCGTTGCCGTCCTGGTAGTCCTGCGCGTGCGCGTGGTTCGCGATCACGCGGCCGTAGACGTCCGGCGTGCCGGCCGTCACGTCGACGTTCTGGTCGTTGCGGCCGAACGACCCGCCGACCAGGCTGCCGTCGAAACGCGTGCCGGGGCGCTCGAAACGCGGCGTCGCGCGTTCGAACAGCACGGTGCCGGCCGATGCGCCGGGGCCGTACAGCACGGTCTGCGGGCCCTTCACGACCGTGACCTTGTCATAGCTCTCCGGCGCGATATACGAGGTCGGCGCATCCATCCGGTTCGGGCATGCGCCGAGCGTCGGCATCCCGTTCGCGAGAATGTTCAGCCGCGACCCGAACATGCCGCGCAGCACGGGGTCGCCGTTGGTCCCGCCGCTGCGGATCGACGTGAAGCCGGGAATCGTCTTCAGGTAGTCGGCGCCGTCGCTCGCCGGCAGCGGCTGGCGCGGCGTCTTCGGATCCGTGACGACGACGAGCGGCGTCGTCAGCGGCGACGCGACGACTTCGACGGGCGGCAGCAGCACGGCTGCGTCGTCCGTCGGCGCGCCGGCCGCACGCGCGGATTCGGTCGCGGCCGCCGCCGCGGTCATCGCGCCGACGGCCAGCGCGGGAACGGTGAGTTTCAGCATGCGCGGCACGCGCCGCGCACCGGAATGGCGCGACGCCCTCGGCGCGCGCAAGGAAAGGATGGTCATGATCGAAAGCCCGAGTGACGCCCTCCACACGGCCTCGACGGACCGCACGGATATCGGCGATGAATGGAACGGAAGACAGCGCGTCAGGCGCGCTCGGGCGGGGCGCGTGGATACGCGCGCGGATAGCGGTCGGCGCGCGCCGCGACGGCATGCGGCGCGGCGACGGAAACGGCATGGGCGGGGACGGAGGAGAACGATGCGGCGGCCGCGCCGCCGATCGCGGGACTGTGCGCGAAGAAGCCGCAATAGCCGCACGCATCGAGATGCAGTGCATGATCGCGCGCGTGGCCTGCATCGGGCGCGCGATGCGCACCATGCTCGGTACTGCAGACAATCGCGTCGGGGGTTGCCGCCTGCGCGATGCGCCACTGCGACACCAGCGGCGCCGCGATCGCGAGCCAGATCGCGAACACGCCGAGCCAGGCGGTCAGGTGACGATGTCGGTGCAGCATGCGCGGTGACGCGTAAGCGGAATGTAAAAACAGCCGAGATGTTACAGAATGTTCGCCTCGATGGCCAGTCGCGGATCGCGGTAAACGGATCGGGGGGCATGGTTGTCAACACAACCATGCCCCCCGTTGGGGCGCGGCTTCAGCGCGCGGCGATCACGGCGCCATGCGTCGCAGCACGCCGTCGCGCCGGACGAAGTGGTGGTAAAGCGCGGCCAGCGCATGCAGGCCGATCACGAAGTAGAACGCGTTGCCGATCAGTTCGTGCGCCTCCTTGATCGTCGGACGCAGTGCCTTGTCGGGGCCGAACAGCGTGAACGACACGCCGATCCAGTCGAGCGACACGGGCTTGCCGCCCATGTTGATCATCATGATGCCGAGCAGCGGCTGGGCGATGATGAATACGTACAGCGCGAGATGCGCGAGCTTCGACAGCCACTTCAGCAGCGTCGCCTGCGGGATGGGCTCCGGCACGCGGCTGATCACCCGCCACAGCACCCGCAGCACGGACAGCACGAGCACGAACGTGCCAGCCATCAGATGCACGTTCATCCAGAACGCGCGACTGTCGCTGCCTTTCGGCCCGCGAATCTCGATGGCCAGATAGGCCAGCGCCACCAGCAGGAAGATGACCCAGTGGAAGAAGATCGAGGGCGAGCTGTAGCGCGTCTGTTTCGCGAGGATGTTTTTCATGCTTTGTCTCGTGTTTCTCGTGTGGTATGCGGGGCAGGCACATGCCGCGGCTGGCCGGTGCCCGGCGGCTGCCCCGATTGTAGCCTCGCGGGCAGCCGGCATTGTGCGACCGGATCAAATATCCGAGGAATCCGCACGGCCCCGCGCCACGGCGCCGTCATATGGAAAATCCGCATCGCGCGCGCCCGCGGCTGTGGCACGATGAAGTTTTGGTGCGGCGTTGTGCGGGCATCATGAGCAAAGTGTTCTTCGTTGCGGCCTACCGGCTGATCGCCGCATTGCTCGCGGTGTCCACCACGCTGCACAGCGTCGCCGACTACTGGGGCATGCCGACCTTTCACCTCGGCAACTACCTCAGCTACTTCACGCAACTGAGCAGCCTTTATGCAGCGGCGATGCTCGTTGCGGGGCTGTCGCGCGTCACGCGCCCCGGCTCGGCCCGCTACGAATCGATGCGCGGCGCCGCCGTGCTCTATGTGCTGATCACCGCGATCGTCTACGAACTGCTGCTCGCACGGCTCGATGCGCTGCGTCACATCACGCCGGCCCTCAACAACTGGGTCCTGCACCGGATCGTGCCGTTCGTGGTGCTGTGCGACTGGCTGTATGTCGAGCCGCGCTCGCCGATCCCGTGGCGCAGCGCGCTCGCGTGGCTCGGTTTTCCGGTCGTCTATCTCGGCTATACGCTCGTGCGCGGCGCGCTGGAGAACTGGTATCCCTACCCGTTCGTCGATCCGCGGCCGAACGGCTATCTGCCGGTCGCGATCCAGTGTTCGCTGATCGCGCTCGGCGCGGCGGGACTCGCGCTGGGCATTCGCTGGCTCGGCAATCATGCGAGGCAGTCCGGCACCGCGGAGCTCAAGGAAGGATGAAGGCGCGAACGTGTGCGCCACCTGGCGCACACGTCGTGACGCGGCGCGTCAGCCGCCGTTGCGCGGCAGGAAGTTCATCGGATCGACGACCTTGCCGTTCTGCCGGACTTCGAACTCGAACGTCGCGCGGCCGCTCGCGTCAGTGCCCATCTCGGCGACCGGCTGGCCCCCGCGGACCGCGTCGCCTTCGTTGACGAGCAGCTTGCCGTTGTGTCCATACGCCGTGATGAGCCCGTTGTCGTGCTTCAGGATCACGAGCGGGCCGTACGCCTTGACGCCGGACCCTGCGTAGACCACCCGCCCGTTTGCCGCGGCCCGCACCGAATGATCGGGCCCCGACGCGGCGATCACGATGCCGCGCGTCCTGCCGGCCGAGAACGACGTCGCGACGATACCCGTCGCCGGCCATGCCAGCGAGCCCGGTTGCGCGGCCGCGGCGGACGGCTGTCCGAGCGACGTCGCGGCAGGCGGCGGCGCGACCCGCAGCACCTGGCCGGGCGACACGGCGTCATTGGGCGACATGTGGTTCCAGCTGGCCACGTCCTGCACGCGCTGCCCGTATGCGGCGGCGACGCCGGCGAGCGTGTCGCCGGGATTCACGCGGTAATAGCCGGCGATCACGCCCGGCGTGGCGGCCGAAGTCGGCGTCGACGGCCGCACCGGCTGCCAGCTGTCGGTCCACGGCGTCATCGTACAGCCCGTCAGCGCGGCGGCCGCGACGACGAACGCCGCCTGCGGCAACCAGCGCGCGAGCGCCTCGTGGATCGGAATCGTTTTTCTCAAGAGTCCTCCCGGATTTGCGTCGTTGCGCCGCCCACCGCCCTCCGGCGCGCGACGCACGATGTCCGGCCGAACGGCCGGACCAACCAGTATCCGACCGCTCTCGCGGCCGTCAGTTTCCATCGCGGAACGTCGATGCGAATGGGCTCACCGGCCCCTTTTTCGCACCTTTTTCACGTCGTCCCGATCGTCAAAGATACCATTTGTCGCGGTCAGGACCGCGACAGGCGCCCGATCCGGCCACAATCTTGCGGCGCCGCGAACGGGTGCCGGCGGGCCGCAAGCCGCGCCGCGCGAGGTGTCCGGCGCGCTTCCGGCCGGCCGTACCGCGGCAGCCGGCCGCCTCCTCCTATACTCGGAGATGCACCGCACGATCCAGCGATAACGAGGAGATAAACATGAACAATGCGACGTTTCTGTCCGTGCAGCTCAACGCCGAGGATTTCGCCGGTTCCAGCGGCCTCGTCGAATTGCTCAACCGGCACCTGCTGTTCGCGACGGACGTCGCCGAAGCCGCGGACGCACTCGTCCAGCTGGCAAGCGTCGCGCATCTGAGCGGCGCCACCCGGCACAGCGTCGAGCTGCCGGTGCTCGCGATCGAGCGGCTGCGCGATGCGCTCGACACGCTGAGCGGCTACGACGAAGCGTGGCTGCAGGCGCTGGAACCGGCCGACGCACTGTTCCGGGACATCGGCCGCGGCCCGCGGCCGCTGCATTGACGCGGCGGGCGCCGCCAATGAAAACAGCCCGTCGTTCCGTGATGCGGAACGACGGGCTGCGTGCACTGCGCTGGGTCGGATCAGGCCGCGCATGCGGCCCGCGATCGAAGACGATCAACGACCCTTGTAGACCGGTGCGCCATCCGACACGCGCTTCACTTGCCAGCCGGTCTTGGCGGCTGCCGGAGCGCCCGACTCTTGCTGGGCGGCCGGTTGCGCGCCGTAACCGCTCGTGTCGGCGGCGGCGACGTTCTGTTGCGGGTTCAGACGTGCTTCAGCTGCCTGGATGCTTGCCGGGTAGTCGGTGCGGTCGCTGCCCAGCTTGTAGCCGGCCTGTTGCAGCTCGGCCAGTTCGGCCTTCACCTGCGCACGGGTGACGGGCGCGTTCTGTTGGGCAAACGACACGGCGGGAACGGCGAGGACGGCAGCTGCAGCGAACGTTGCGATCAGCGATTTCATGATTACCTCCGGGATTTTTTTGCTTCGCCGCACACACCATGTCTGCAGCGATTGAACAAAGTTTAGTCCCGAGATCACTTAGGGAAAACCATGAAAGAACGAAAACACTGTTTCCTCGGAGCCAACAATTCCGGAATCCGGGAACGAAAAACCCTACTCAAAGAATAGATTTTCGCAACAATACCGTCCTCGCCTGCCGGTTACGACCAGTTCGCGTGGAAGCTGCCCGGCTTGTCGGTACGCTCGAACGTGTGCGCACCGAAGAAGTCGCGCTGCGCCTGCACGAGGTTCGCCGGCAGCCGCTCGGAACGGTAGCTGTCGAAGTACGCGACCGCCGACGCGAACGCCGGCACCGGCACGCCGGCCTTCACCGCGGCCACCACGACGTCGCGCAGCGACGCCTGGTAGTTCGCGGCGATGTCCTTGAAGTACGGATCGAGCAGCAGGTTCGCGAGCGCCGGATCCTTCGCGTACGCGTCCGTGATCTTCTGCAGGAAGCGCGCGCGGATGATGCAGCCCGCGCGGAAGATCTTCGCGATCGTCCCGAGGTCGAGATTCCAGCCGTACTCTCCGGACGCCGTGCGCAACTGCGCGAAGCCCTGTGCGTACGAGATCACCTTGCTCAGGTACAGCGCGCGGCGCACCGCTTCGATGAACGCCGCCCGGTCGCCGTCGAACGGCGCGGCGGCCGGGCCCGACAGGATCTCGCTGGCCGCGACGCGCTCGGTCTTCAGCGACGACAGCACGCGTGCGAACACCGACTCGGTGATGAGCGGCAGCGGCACGCCCAGATCCAGCGCGTTCTGGCTCGTCCACTTGCCGGTGCCCTTCTGCGCGGCGCGATCGAGGATCACGTCGACGAGGTGCTTGCCGGTTTCGTCGTCCTTCTTGCCGAAGATCTTCGACGTGATCTCGATCAGGTAGCTGTCGAGTTCGCCCTGGTTCCACTCGGTGTACACCGCGCCGAGCTCGTCGTTGGTCAGGCCCGCGACGTCCTTCAGCACCGCATAGCTTTCGGCGATCAGCTGCATGTCGCCGTATTCGATCCCGTTGTGGACCATCTTCACGTAGTGGCCCGCACCGTCCGGGCCCATGTACGCGACGCACGGTTCGCCGTCCGACGGTGCCTTCGCGGCGATCTGCTTGAGGATCGGCTCGACCAGGTCGTACGCGTCGCGCTGGCCGCCGGGCATGATCGACGGGCCGCGCAGCGCGCCCTCTTCGCCGCCCGACACGCCGGTGCCGATGAAGTGCAGGCCCGATTGAGCGAGTTCCTGGTTGCGGCGAATCGTGTCGGTGAAGTGCGTATTGCCGCCGTCGATCAGCACGTCGCCCTTCTCGAGCAGCGGCTTGAGCGATGCGATCGTCGCATCGGTCGCTTCGCCGGCCTTCACCATCATCAGGATCCGGCGCGGCGTTTCGAGCGACGCGACGAACGCCTCGAGCGTATGGGTCGGCACCAGATTGCGGCCGGGGAATTCGGCGATCAGTTCGTCGGTTTTCTCGCGGCTGCGGTTGTACACCGACACCGCGTAACCGCGGCTCTCGATATTGAGTGCGAGATTGCGGCCCATCACCGCGAGCCCGATCACACCGATTGCTTGTTTGCCCATTAGTCAATTCTCCGGAAAAAACGGGGCGCGACCCGATCCGGGCCGCGCGCACAGGCGAAAGGATAGTGGAAACCCGCCCGCGATGCGCGCTTGCGTGTCATTGCTCCGCGTGTGGGAGGCGCCGGAACACGACGCTCAGGTTGTTCGCCGGCATCTCGACGACCTCGATGCAGTCGAGCCCGCGGTCGAGGCCGAGCGCGACGACCGCCTCGAGATCGCGCACGCCCCACGACGGGTCGCGGCTGCGCAACTGCTGGTCGAACGCTTCGTTGGACGGCGCCGTGTGACGGCCTTCGCGGCGATACGGGCCGTACAGGAACAGCACGCCGCCCGGGCGCAGCACGCGCGATGCCCCGGCGAACAACGCGTCGGTGCAGGCCCACGGCGAGATGTGAATCATGTTGATGCAGACGATCGCGTCGAGCGCCGCGGCCGGCCACGACGCGTCGCGCACGTCGAACGCCAGCGGCTCGGCCAGGTTCGCGAGGCCGGCATGCGCGACCCACGCGGCGATCGAGCGGCGCGCGTGCGCGTCGGGATCGCTCGGCTGCCAGTGCAGCCCCGGCAGCGCCTGCGCGAAATGGACCACATGCTGCCCGGTGCCGCTCGCGATCTCGAGCACGCTGCCGCTGGCCGGCAGCACGCGGCGCAGCACGTCGAGGATCGGCCCTCGATTGCGCTCGGCCGCCGGCGCCGACAGCCGCGCGGACGGATCGGGCGACGACGTCGGCCCGGTCACGATGCATGCTCCGGCGCGCTGCCGGGAACGCCCAGCCGTGCGTTCAGCGCGTCGAGCGCAGGCGCGCAACGCGCCTCGACCTTCAGCGTCAGCATCGGATCAGCGCGCGTGTGACCAAGGTTCAACGCGGCGACGGGCTTGTTCTGCGCCTGGGCCCACACGCAGAACCGGTAACCGGAATACACCATCAGCGACGAGCCGACGACGAGCAGCGCATCGGCCGCATCGAGTGCCTGCGACGCCAGCGCGACGCGTTCGCGCGGCACGTTCTCGCCGAAGAACACCACCGCCGGCTTGAGCAGCCCGCCGCAGGCCGGGCAGGCCGGAATGCGGAACGTGTCGAGCGCGGCCCATTCGAGGTGTGCGTCGCCGTCGGCGGCGGGCTCCGCCTGCGCGCCCAGCAGCTCGGGGTTATCCGTTTCAAGCACGACCTGGATCGTCGCGCGCGCGTGATGGGCGCCGCAATCGAGGCACGTGACGCCGTTGATGCCGCCATGCAGTTCGATCACATCGCCGCTGCCCGCGCGCTGATGCAGGCCGTCGACGTTTTGCGTGACGAGGCGCTCGATCCGGCCCGTGCCGCCGAGCCGCGCGAGCGCGACGTGCGAGCGGTTCGGCTGCGCGTGCCCGACCACGGGCCAGCCGATCATGCTGCGCGCCCAGTAGCGTCGGCGTGCCGCGTCGGAACCGAGGAATTCGTGCAGTTGGATCGGCGGCGAGCGCGTCCATCGACCGTTGCGGTCGCGATAGCCGGGAATGCCGGAATCCGTGCTGATGCCCGCACCGGTCAGCACGAGCAGCCGCGGATGGCGCTCGACGAACGTGTGCAGCGCATCGAGCGCGGCCGGATCGATGCTGGCGGATGAGAGGTCGTGCAAGGCGGTGTCGTTCATGTCGGCGGCGCGTGATCGGGCGCGGTGGCAGGTCGTGCGGCCGCACGGGCGGCCAGCGCGCCAGCACATGATACAGAACGCCGCGCGATCGGGCCGGCGGCCCGCGCAGGACACCCGCGCAGCAAAAAAAAAGACGCCCATCGACCACATGGCGATGGGCGCTTCAACAATTGATCCATCGGGGTTGTGGATCAACTGACAGCACAATGTCATCGGATCCGCCGCAGCGCGGCCGGCGGACCTTTCCCCGGAACTACACCTTCGATTTCCTGAGGTTGCGCGAATCGCCGCGCTGCACCGCGTGCTGCACGCATGCGCATGCGGCGCGTGCGGCGCACTTGCGTGTCGCGCGTCGATATGACGATCCGGAAGTCATGGTCACCCGTCTGCGTGCACCGGCAGTTCATCCCCGACGGCCGACCGGCACCGGTCGGCCCCGTGCGTCACGCATGCACGTCGTCGTTCGGAACCAACCCGATTTGTCCGGATGGAACGGAAAGCCGCGCGCTCACGTCACCGCAATCAACGGCGAAGCGAATTCACGGGCAGGTCGGCGATTCACGTTTGCAACACGCCACGTTGCGATTCGGTCTGTTCTCATTCTCTTGTCCCCGTCTTCTATGCGTCCGACCCACTGAAGCGATCGCCGGGCCCCTGCTGCGCCGGCGATCGCGCTCACGGCGCATACAGACATGCAAGGAGCGCACCATGCGTCGCAGGACAAGGCCGCACGGGCGGGGAAACGGCCCTGACCCGAATCGCGCGGCGGAAGACTGGCGTGAATGTTTCGAAAGTGAAACGACGGGAAACGGCCCGCGCGATCGACGGCGGCCAGCCCCGACGGCCGGTGTTGCAGGAGTGGAACGCGTGCGCCGGCCGTGCGTTCGCGCCTGTGCGATGCCGACGATTCGCTTACGGTTACCCGACCCTGGCCGCGCCAGCACCCATGACCGGACGCGCTCGTCGATCCCGCGCGCGCTGCGCGCGGCCGTCGCACACTGGAACGTCGGTCTCGTCCATGCGTTGCCGCCCGTGCGCGAGGTCATCGAGGCAATCGCCGAGCACGGGCTGCCGATCCTTCACGACGAGCAAAGCCGATTCATCAGGAATCCAAATTCCACGCATGCGGCCAACGATGTGGCTTGCACCGGATGGATTCGCCTGCGCGCACGTCTCGTTCCCGGCACGGCTGTCGCCAGGCCGCCGCGTCATCGCCCGGCGATCCGACCGGAACGACCGGCCCGAATGGCGGCTCGGGAACAGCCCGGGCCGAACGCCAGCGCCACGCGAAACAGGCCGCCCGACAGTACGCAAACGCCCGCCCCGCTTGCCGCATGCCCGATTCGAATAGTCATCGACGGAACTATTCGGCTCCGATCGCGATCATGTTAATTTCCGTCCCTCGTCCAGACCGGCGGGCCACGCTTCGATCCGCGCCCGCACGCCTACTCATGCGACATATCCTGCTCGGCTGGCTGCTCGCCGCCATCGTATCGGCCGCCCACGCGGCCGCCCCCGCCCCGGCCGCCGCATCGGCCGCCTCCGGCGCCGCGCCCGCGTTGACGCCGCAACAGGCGCAGCAGGCCCTCTCCGTCCTGCAAAACCCGCGCGCGCGCGAACAGGTCGAAACGACGTTGCGCGCGATCGCGGCCGTCGGCGTGCTGAGCACGCCCGCGCTCCCGGCGAGCGGCGCGGCGCCCGCCAGCGCCGCATCGGCCGCCGCCGCCCCCGCCGCGCTGACGACGAACGGCCTCGCGTCGATGCTCGTCCGGCAGGGATCGCGCTGGGCCGGCGAAGTCGGCGGCGCGCTGAACGAATCGCTGCGCTCGCTGCTCGATCTCGGCTCGGTCGGCAGTTGGTGGCACGAACGGCTGGCACGCGCCGACGAACGCGCGGCCCTCACGCACGCGATCTGGATCATCCTTGCCGTGCTCGTGCCCGCGTTCGCCGTCGAATGGTTCGCGAAACGGCTGTTGCGGCGCGCGCTGGCCGCCCTGAGCGCGCGGCGCGCCGAATCGTCGCGCCGGGCCGAAGCCGAATCATCCGCGTCCGAGCCGCCCGAGCCGGACGACGACACGCTGCCGGCAGCATCGCCGGCCGGCTCCGCCGCCAAGGCGGACGGCACCGACACGCGCGATACGTCGTCGCAGGGCCGCGGCCATGCGCGGCGCCACACCACGCTGCTGCGCCGGATGCCGCGTGCGCTGGTCAGCCTCGCGCTGCGGGCGGTGCCGCTGCTGGTGTTCGTCGGCGTCGCGAGCCTGACGATGTCGGTGCTCGACGCCGCCGGCACGCTGACCGAAACCGCACTCGAATCGCTGATCGACATCTACGTGATCTGCCGCCTCGTGACGATCGTCAGCCGGCTGTTCTTCCAGCCCGATGCGCGGCAGCTGCGGCTGCTGCACATCAGCGACGCATGGGCCGCGTTGGCGCAGCGCTCGATCGCGCGGATCGTGATCGTCGTCGGCATCTGCACGGCCGCGGTCGAGAGCGCCGCGCGCTTCGGCCTCAGCGACGCCGGTCACGTCGCGCTGCTGAAGGCCGTCGCGCTCGTCGGCCACCTGATGATCTCGGCGCTGATCCTGCGGTGCCGCCAGCCGGTCGCCGCGCGCATCCGCGCGGCCGGCGAAGAGCGGCCGGCCTTCGCGATGATCGGCAATGCGCTCGCGGACGCGTGGGCGCCCGTATCGGTGTTCGTCGTGATGGCGTTGTGGTTCGTGTGGGCGCTCGACGTCCACAACGGCTACCGCGTGCTGATCACGCTCGGCGGCCGCTCGATCGCCGTGATGATCGGCATGCGGATCGTGTCCATCGTCGTGTTCGGCGCGCTCGCGCGGCTGTTCCAGCGCCGCGACGACGATCGCACGCTCGTCCACCTGCACGCGTACCGCTACTACCCGTTGGTGCGCCAGATCGTGTCGGCGGTGATCGCCGTCGTGACCGTCGTGCTGCTGCTGCAGACCTGGGGCGTGCCGATCTTCCATGCGTTCGAGACCGGCACGATCGGCCATCGGCTCGCGTCGGCGCTGATCACGATCGCGATCGCGGCGGTCGTCGCGCTGATCGTATGGGAAACGGCGAACATCGCGATCGAGCGCCGCCTGCAGCAGTGGACGCGCGAAGGCAACCTCGTGCGCGCGGCGCGGTTGCGCACGCTGCTGCCGATGCTGCGTTCGCTGCTCTTCATCATGATCGCGCTCGTCGTCGTGCTGACGGGCCTCAGCGAAATCGGCGTGAACATCGGTCCGCTGCTCGCCGGTGCCAGCATCTTCGGCGTCGCGCTCGGCTTCGGCTCGCAAAAGCTCGTGCAGGATTTCATCACCGGGATCTTCCTGCTGATGGAGAACGCGATGCAGGTGGGCGACTGGGTCACGCTCGCCGGCGTGTCGGGCACGGTCGAATACCTGTCGATCCGCACCGTGCGGCTGCGCGCGGGCGACGGGTCGCTGTACACGATCCCGTTCAGCTCGGTGACGACCGTCAACAACACGAATCGCGGGCTCGGCAACGCGGCCGTGAAGGTCAGCATCGCCTACGGCCAGGACATCGATCGCGCGATCGCGACGCTGAAGGAGATCGGCGCCGCGTTGCGCGACGACCCGAATTACACGGACGGCATCCTGTCGGATTTCAGCTACTGGGGCATCGACCAGGTCGACGGCGCGACGATCGCGCTGGCGGGACAGATCCAGTGCAAGGACTCGGCACGCTGGGGCGTGCAGCGCGAATTCAACCGGCGGATCGCGGTGATGTTCCGCGAACGCGGGATCCGGATCGCGAATCCGCAGCGCAGCGTCGTCGCGTATGACCAAGGTGTGCGGCCCGTCGCGCCAGAAAACGACGGGCATGCCGCCGGCACGCCGGGCGCCGACTCGCCGCCGCCCGCTGCGTCGGAGCACAAGTCGGACTGATCGTGCTGGCGCCGGTGGCCGGGCCACCGTGCGTCGAGCCGCGCCGCGACCGCGCCACCAAACGACTGATGGCCGCGCTCAGCGCGCGGCGGACTTCTTCACGCGCTGAACGCGCTTCGCCGCACTCGCCGGCGCGGCCGACTTCACGCCGGCGGCCTGCTCGCCGCCCGATGTGCCGCGCTGCACATGCCAGTGTTCGAGCAGCACGCGCGTCTGGTCGGCAATGGTCGCCATCAGCAGCGCGCCGCCTTCACCGTCGAAACTGTCCCAGTCGAGCAGTTGCAGCACGGAGCGCGGCACGAGGTGGAACACCGTCAACTGCCCGAACAGGCTCATCGCGCGCAGCCGCGTGACGGGATCGTCCGCCGGCCGCCCCGAGATCCGCCCGATCAGTTCGGCACTCACGTCGTTGAGCGGCTTGCGCACGCGCTTCATCAGAATTTCGGTCGCGCTTGCCGGCTCCTGCCCGATCTGCTCGCGCGCAAAGAACATCCGCTGCCCCATCGTCTTCGGCACCGTGAACATCCGGTCGGCCAGCGTACGAAGGATGCCGATGAATGCGTCTATCAGCGCATCGACGTCCGCGTCCGCGTCGAGCACCGCACGCGCGTGTTCGACCGCCGGACCCAGCACGCTCCAGCCGAGCTCGGCCATCGCCTCGACGCATGCGCGGTAAACGCCTTCCTTGTTCTCGAAGTAGTACTGGAGCGCCGGCGCATTCACGCCGGCCTTCGCCGCGATGTCGCGTGTCGACGCGCCTGCGAACCCGTGTTCGCCGAACAGCTCGATCGCCGCGTCGACGATCCGCTGGCGCGTCTCGTCGCCGCGTGCATAGCCGCTCGTCGACGTGCGCCGCAGCTTCTTCGCTTCGTTCATGCATCCCTCGTCAGTCGATCGAACGACATTCTACTTGACAGAATTTTTCCGACTGGAATAATTTGTCCGCCTGGAATAAATTGGATGCCCTCATGTCGACGCCGCAAGATCCGCCATCGAAAGCAGATCGTCAGGAACCCGCGAAACCGCCGCGCAACGGCCGCTCGAGGCGGCGCGTCCTGCTCGCCGTTGCCGTGCTCGCGGCCATCGGCGGCGCGGTCTGGCTCGGCCGCTGGTGGACGGTCGGCCGCTTCATCGAAAGCACCAGCGATGCGTATCTGCAGGCCGACAACATGACGGCCGCGCCGAAGGTCGCCGGCTACGTGACCGACGTCTACGTGCGCGACAACCAGGTCGTCAAGGCGGGCGACCCGCTCGTGCGGCTCGACGTCCGCCAGTACCAGGTGGCGCTCGCACAGTCGAACGCGACCGCCGACGCGCGCCGCGCCGACATCGCGCGTGCCGAAGCCGACATCAACCAGCAGCGCGCGAACCTCGACCAGGCCGAAGCACAGGCGAAGGTGTCGCAGATCAATGCGCGGCACGCGAGCGACGAATACGCGCGCTACGCGCCGCTCGCAGCAACCGGCGCCGAGACGCACGAGCGCGTGGCCGACCTGAAGAGCACGCGCGACCAGGCTGCCGCGACGCTCGCCGCGAACAATGCGTCGAGCGCGGCCGCGCGCACGCAGATCGCATCGTTCACCGCGCAGTTGCAGCAGGCGCGCGCGCAGCTCGAAGCGGCCCAGGCGAGCGCCGCGCAGGCGCAGCTCGACCTCGACAACACGATCGTGCGCAGCACGCTCGACGGCCGCGTCGGCGACCGCACGGTGCGCGTCGGCCAGTACGTGCAGCCCGGCACGCGCCTGCTGACCGTCGTGCCGGTGGACGCGATCTACCTCGTCGCGAACTTCAAGGAAACGCAGATCGGCCGGATGCGCATCGGCCAGCCCGTCGAGCTGCACGTCGACGCGCTGCCGGACGACACGCTCACCGGCACCGTCGACAGCTTCGCACCGGGCACCGGCGCGCAATTCGCGCTGCTGCCGCCCGAAAACGCGACCGGCAACTTCACGAAGATCGTGCAGCGCGTGCCGGTGCGCATCCGCCTCGCCGCAAACGCACGCGCGCAACGCATGCTGTTGCCCGGGCTGTCCGTGACTGTCGACGTCGACACGCGCTCGGACGGCAACGAGAAACGCCATGGCTGATACCGCCGCCACCCCGCCCGCGCCGCCGCACGAAGGCCGCGCGAGCGTCACCGACTGGATCGCCGTCGCTGCCGGCGCGCTCGGCGCGCTGATGGCGACGCTCGACATCTCGATCACGAACTCCGCGCTGCCGCAGATCCAGGGTGAGATCGGCGCGACCGGCACCGAGGGCACGTGGATCTCGACCGGCTACCTGATGTCGGAAATCGTGATGATCCCGCTCGCCGCGTGGCTCACGCGCGTGTTCGGGCTGCGCAACTTCCTGCTGACGAATGCCGCGCTGTTCATCGCGTTCTCGATGATGTGCGGCTGGTCGCATTCGCTCGCGATGATGATCGCCGGGCGCATCGGCCAGGGCTTCACGGGCGGCGCGCTGATCCCCACCGCGCAAACCATCATCCGCACGCGGCTGCCGCTGTCGCAGTTGCCGGTCGGAATGACCCTGTTCGGGTTGATCGTGCTGCTCGGGCCGCTGTTCGGTCCCGTGCTCGGCGGCTGGCTCGCGGAGAACGTCAGCTGGGGCTGGTGCTTCTTCCTGAACCTGCCGGTGTGCCTGCTGCTGATGGCGCTGCTGGTGTTCGGGCTGCCGTCCGACCGGCCGCAATGGGACACGTTCTTCAACGCGGACTGGCTCGGGATCGCGGGCCTCGCGATCGGGCTGAGCTCGCTGACCGTCGTGCTCGAGGAAGGCCAGCGCGAGCGCTGGTTCGAGTCGCAGATGATCGTCACGCTGAGCTACGTGTCGCTTGCCGGAATGATCCTGATCGCGTTGTCGCAGCGCTTCTCGAAGCGGCCGATCATGCGCCTGTCCCTGATGCGCAATCCGCGCTATGCGAGCGTGATCGTGATCGTGTCCGCGGTGGGCGCCGGGCTGTACGGCGTGTCGTACCTGCTGCCGCAGTTCCTCGCGATCGTCGCGGGCTACAACGCCGAGCAGGCGGGCGCGATCATGCTGCTGTCGGGCCTGCCCGCGTTTCTCGTGATGCCGATCCTGCCGCGCCTGCTCGGCAAGGTCGACTTTCGCGTTCTCGTGATCTCGGGGCTGCTGCTGTTCTGCCTGAGCTGCATGCTCGACATCAGCCTGACCGCGCAGAGCGTCGGCCATGATTTCGTGTGGTCGCAACTGATTCGCGGCGTCGCGCAGATGCTCGCGATGATGCCGCTGAACCAGGCGTCGATGGCCGCCGTCGCTCGCGAGGACTCGGGTGACGCGGCCGGACTCTACAACATGGCGCGCAACCTCGGCGGCTCGATCGGGCTCGCGATCATCGGCACCGTGATCGACCGGCGCACGACCTTCCATGCCGCCGCGCTGCGCGAATCGGTCAGCGCCAATTCGCTGATCGGACAGGAACGGCTGTCGGCCTATGCGGCGAACTGGTTCGCGCACACGGGCGACCTCGCGTATTCGAATCTGCGCGCGCTCGGCCAGCTCGCGCAGCAGATCCAGGTCCAGGCCGTCGTGATGACCTATTCCGAAACCTTCTACCTGCTGGGGCTCGCGCTGCTCGCGTGCGTGCCGCTCGCGCTGCTGCTGAAGACGCCACGTGGCCCGCAGCCGATGTCGTCCGGCCATTGAACCGCCTTACGCGATGAAGCCCTTCTCCCTGCCCCGCCGCCCTGCGCTCACGCTGTGCGCAACCGCGTGCCTGCTCGCCGGCTGTACGGTCGGCCCCGACTACCGCGGCGCACCCGCGACGCCCGACGCACCGATCTTCGTGCGCGCGCCCGCAGCCGGCGTCGACCCCGCCGCCCCCGCGCCGAGTGCGTGGTGGCATGCGCTCAACGATCGCCAGCTCGACGACCTGATCGTCGCCGCGCTCGCGCACAACCCCGATCTGCACGCCGCGCAGGCACGGTTGCGCGCATCGCGCGCGCAGCTGGCGCAACAGCGCGCGGCGCAGTTGCCGAAATCGTCGGCCACCGTCGCCGCGATCCGCATGCGCGAGCCGGACGTCAGCGCGCTCGGCTCGCTGCTGCCTTCAGGCAACTCGAACCAGTCGGGCGGGTCATCGCCGTCGCTGGGTGGCTCCGGTCCGCTGCAGCTCTATTCGGCCGGCTTCGATGCGACCTGGGAAATCGACCTGTTCGGCGGCACGCGCCGCGCG
Organism: Burkholderia sp. Bp9142; assembly: GCF_003853415.1. Lineage (GTDB taxonomy): Bacteria > Pseudomonadota > Gammaproteobacteria > Burkholderiales > Burkholderiaceae > Burkholderia. The sequence continues at coordinate 99,787 of NZ_QTPP01000001.1, forward strand.
GTCGAGGCGGCATCCGCGCAGGCGGAAGCCGTCGACGCCGACCTCGCCGACACGCAGGTGTCGATCGCGGCCGAGGTGGCGACCGCGTACGTCGACCTGCGCGACCGGCAGCAACGGCTCGCGCTGTCGCAGCGCACGGCCGAACTGCAACAGCAGATGCTCGAACTCACGCGGCAGCGCCGCGCGCGCGGCGTGGCGGCCGATGCGGACCTCGAACGCCTGACGACTCAGGTCGAGAACACGCGCGCATCGTTGATCCCGCTCGATGCGCAGGTGACGGAATCGCTCGACCGGCTGGCGATCCTGACCGGGCGCCCGCCCGGTGTACTCGACGCCGCGCTGTCGGCACCGGGCACGCCGCTGCCGACACTGCCCGGCAGCGTGCCGGTCGGCGATCCGGCCGCGCTGCTGAAGCAGCGCCCCGACGTCCGTGCGGCCGAACGCCGGCTCGCGTCGAGCAATGCGCAGATCGGCGAGCACATGGCCGACTATTTCCCGAAGGTGACGCTGCTCGGCGATCTCGGCTTCAGCGCGACGGACCCCGGCCACCTGTTCCGCAAGCAGAACTTCACATGGCTCGGCGCGCCGTACCTGCAATGGAACATTCTCGACTTCGGCCGCACGCGCGGTGCGGTGCGGGCGGCCGAAGCGTCGCGCGACGAAGCGGAAGCGAATTACCGGAAAGCGGTGCTCGGCGCATTGCAGGACGCGAACACGGCGCTGCAGCGCTACGGACACCAGCGCGAACACGTCGTCGCGCTCTCCAAGGTGCAGACGTCGGCCACGCATTCGGCCACGCTGATGGACCAGCGTCATCGCGCGGGTGTCGCAACGATGATCGATCTGCTCGATACGCAGCGCGAGGCGCTCGCTGCGGAGCAGAACGTGATCGCCGGGCAGGCCGAACTCATCAAGGACTACGTGTCGCTGCAGAAGAGCCTCGGGCTCGGGTGGCAGACGAACGCGGGTTGACGCGCATCGGATGCTCGTCCGGCGAAGTTCGTCGATGGCGCCGGACGTCATGACACCCGGCACATGGCGTGACGAACGACCGGCACCGGCAACTCGAAGGACTCCTCGACGACGGTTCGCCCATTACGAAACGAACCGCGGATTATCCCGCCGACGAAGCTGCCATTACAACCAGATCAGGCTTCGAAAATTACAAAACACCGCCGATCTTTTCAAAAGCATTTCAGCTTATTCCATTTAATTTTGTTTCATATAATCAGAAAAAGTTTGACATCGAACTTTCGTTCTTGATACCGTCCGATGCAAGCAATCTGACGAATTGCAAACCACGCAATCGATTCCGCTCGACGCATTTCGCTTCCGCTGCACCGAAGTTCTCGCCGCCGATCGTCGCTTCTTCCGTCGGCGCATGCAACATCCCGATGCATTTCATTGGGCAGCTGCCGTCCGGCAGCGGGCCGAAGGACCGAACCGAATGAGCAGGACACCGAAACTGTTGCTTTAGCCATCCCGCCCGCCTCAAGCCTGCTGGCGCGGCCGACTCGCATCGCGGCGCAGCGCCTCCGTTACCGAGCATTCCAGCATTTCGCCCCCGGAGGAACACCACCCTTCCGGATCGGGCGAAAGGCCCCGTCGCGTCCGCGCCATCCGCGCGAGCGCGGCGGATATCGGCGGCGCACGATCCGCGCCGCTGTCGACCGTTGTTGTTCGTGCCGTTCGATGTTCAACCGGAGGGGTAATTCAAAATGAATCACGTTGCAGACAAGAATCAAAAGCGCATCCGCATCGTCAAGCTCTCCTTCGCCGCCGCAGCCGCTTCGTTCGGCATGACGGCCGTCCATGCCGCACCGGCCGCCGGCTGGACGGAAACGCGCACCAAGGGATTCCTGCCGCTCGTCCAGCAGGGTGAAAGCAGCAGTACCGCCGGCGCGCCGGCGGCCAGCACCGCCGCCGCTGCCGCGGCTGCAACCGAGATGGCGCCCGGCGAATCGGTCGACATCGTGCTCGGGCTGAACCTGCGCAACGAAGCCCAACTCGACCAGTACCTGCGCGACCTGCATACGCCCGGCTCGCCGCACTACAAGCAGTTCCTCACGCCGGCGCAGTTCGCCGCGCAGTATGCACCGACCGACCAGCAGGTCGCGTCCGTCGTCGCGCACCTGCGCAAGGCAGGCTTCGTCAACATCGTGGTCGCGCCGAACCGCCTGCTCGTGTCCGCCTCCGGCACGGCGGCAACGATCAAGTCTGCCTTCCGCACGGCGCTCAAGCGCTTCACGCGCGACGGCCGCAGCGTCTATGCGAACACCGATGCCGCGCAGGTGCCGAACGCGATCGGCGGCATCGTCGGCGCCGTGCTCGGCCTGCAGAACGTCGAACTCATGCATACCGGTGCGGGCAGCAAGCCGCAAGGCAACACCAGCAACCTGACGATCCCGGCGGGCGCGTCCGCGGTGCCGCACAACCCGACGGAATTCTCGTCGCTCTACGGCGGCGACGGCACGCCGACGGCCTCACAGACCACGGTCGGGATCATCTCCGAAGGCGACCTGTCGCAGACGGTCAGCGACCTCAATACGTTCGCCGCGAACAACGGCCTCGGTACGATCAGCAGCAGCGTCGTGCAGACGGGTCCGGCAGGCAGTTCGTACACCGATACATCCGGCACCGTCGAATGGAACCTCGACAGCCAGTCGATCGTCGGCGCCGCCGGCGGCAGCGTGAAACAGGTCGTGTTCTACGCGGCACCGTCGATGACGCTCACGGCGATCACCGCCGCGTACAACAAGGCGGTGAGCGACAACGTCGCGAAAGTCATCAACGTCTCGCTCGGCGTGTGCGAATCGTCCGCGTACAGCACTGGCTCGCAGGCGACCGACGACGCCATCTTCAAGCAGGCCGTCGCGCAGGGGCAGACCTTCTCCGTGTCGGCCGGCGACCACGGCGCGTACGAATGCGCGAGCGGCAAGCCGTCGCGCTCGACCTACACGGTGAGCGAACCCGCGACGTCGCCGTACGTGATCGCGGTGGGCGGCACGACGCTGTTCACCAATACGTCGACCAACGCGTACAACAGCGAAATCGTGTGGAACGATCCGAGCTGGCAGCCGGGCACCGTGTGGTCGACGGGCGGCGGCTACAGCAAGTACGAAACCGCACCGTCGTGGCAATCGTCGAGCCTCACCGGGTCGACCAAGCGCGCGCTGCCGGACGTCGGCTTCGACGCCGACCTGCGCACCGGCGCGATCCTCGTGGTGAACGGCCAGACGTCCGACACGCTGTGGGGTTCGGGCTACCTGAACAACGAAGGCGGCACGAGTCTCGCCGCGCCGATCTTCACCGGCATCTGGGCACGGCTGCAATCGGCGAACAACAACGCGCTCGGCTTCCCGGCGTCGAGCATCTACAAGTACTTCCCGACCAACGCGGCCCTGCTGCACGACGTGACGTCCGGCAACAACGGCAGCGGCACGTACGGCTACAAGGCGAAGGCCGGCTGGGACGCGACGACGGGCTTCGGCAGCGTGAACATCTCGAAGCTGAACACGTTCATCCAGAGCACGTCGGATTTCGCGCGCTGATCGCGCGATGAGCGGCGCGGTTCCGGGCGCGGGTGGTTTCGCACACCCGCCCGGAACCGGGGGTACGGCGATCCGCGTGTCGCGGCCGGATCGATGATGCGCGCCCGCGTATGCCGCCCCGCGGTTGTCGCGGGCACGCGGATCACGATCACAGCTGCGATTCGATCGGAAACAAGCCGAGAAACCACACTTCCATGCGCCGCGCAGCCGACACTTCCGGCTCATGATCGAGCTCGGTCACCGTCCCGTCCGCGTCGGTCTGAAGCCACTTGAGCCGCCCCTTCCCGGCCGGGTCGGTCCTCGATTCGACTCGCCATGCGATTCGATCGAGCCGCGGCTCCAGGTCCGTCACCACTTCGGACGCAATGGCCGGACTTTCGCAATAAACGCCGATCTCGGTGTTGAGATTCAGCGAGCGCGGATCGAGATTCATCGACCCGATGAAGATGTTCTTGCGATCGAACACATACGTCTTCGCGTGCAGCGACGCACGCGACGAGCCGATGATCACCTGCTTCGAGATGCTCTTGTCGCCGGATGGCCGCCGCTCGTAAAGCCGCACGCCGGCTTCCACCAGATCGCGGCGATAGCGCCGGTAGCCCGCATGCACGGCCGCCACGTCGGTCGACGCGAGCGAGTTGGTCAGGATCGTCACGCTCACGCCGCGCGCCGTGAGCGCACGCAGCCGTTCGACCATGTCCTTGCCCGGCACGAAATACGGCGACACGATCAGCAGTTCGTGCTCGGGCCGCAACGCGAGCGCACGCAGTTGCGGCATCAGGTGCCCTTCGCTGTCCTTCGGGGCCCGGGCGATCTTCGCCGGATCGTCGTACAGGACCGTCGCATGCCCCCAAGACAGCTCCGTGCCCTGGCCATGCACGATCTGGTCGAGCCGGTGGCGCGCCTCGAGCACGTACGGATTGTCCTCCATCGCGCGCAGGTAATCGCGCAGCCGTTCGCGCTCCCGATCGAGGCCGCCCGGCGCCGCGTCATGCCCGACCAGCGCATTGATCGAAAACGCATAGGGTGAATTCCAGAACGTGTCGAACTCGGTCGAGATGTCGTTCACGACGGGACCGTGCACGACCACGTCGAGGTCGCCGAACTCCAGCATCGACGACGCGCCGAAGTACTCGTCGCCGATGTTGCGGCCGCCGACGATCGCCGCCTGGTTGTCCGCGATCATCGCCTTGTTGTGCATGCGCCGATTGACGCGCGAGAACTCGAGCACCGTGCCGATCTTCTTGAAGTGGCGCGTGGCAACCGGATTGAAGAGCCGGATCTCGATGTTCGGATGCGAACTGATCTCGAGCAGCTTGCGGTCGTCCGCGTTCGTGCCGAGATCGTCGAGCAGCGCGCGCACGCGTACGCCGCGATCGGCCGCGCGGATGATCGCGTCCGCGAGTTCGTGTCCGGTCAGGTCGTCGTGCCAGATGTAGTACTGGAGGTCCAGGGAGCGGTCCGCGCGATCGGCAAGCAGCACGCGCGCATCGAGGGCATCGACGGGATCGCGCAGCAGGTGAAACGCGTCCTGCCCTGGATGGGCGGCAGCCTGTTGACGAAATGCCGTACCGAGGCGAGTGTTTCCGGTATCGGTGTATGCATGCGTCGGCGCGCGGTCGACCTGCGGCGGCAGGCTGGCGCACGCGGCAAGCATCAGCAACGAGAGAATCGCACCCCACGAACGCAGCATGGTCATGCCTACTCTATAGGCCACACAAGCGGTGCCCCCCACGGCTGCGTCCCAGCACAGAAACTATTCGGCCGTCGCATTGCCTGTCTCGGCGATATGCAGAAGCACGATTCTTTGGTCTGCATACCACCTTGCCAGACATTCGCGGTCATGGCAGGTTTTCTCGCGGTAGTTCCACTGCTCCAGGGTTCGCGTCTTGAAAGCTACCTGGTCCGTGACAGCCGCCTTTGCTTTGGCATATACGGCAGCCAGCTCGACGTCAGCCGCAGCCAACTGGGCATCGGTGCAAATAAGGTGTTCAGCTACCGAATGCGCCTTGCTGCAATCGTAGCTTGTCCGAAGGGTCGATTGTGCCGGAGCGAGTGCGGCTGTGTCTGAAGCCACGGTGGTCTCCGTCGAGTGCACCCACTCGGCGAGCGGAGTTGAATCCAGCGGCAGGTCCTTCCATGTCACCCTTTTGGTGATGGCCTTACCGGATGAGGCGTCGACAGTTTCCCGAAACACAAAATCACCCTTGCCCGTAGATGCATCAATTGCAAACGCGGCTGCATCCGACCCACAAGCACCTGCCTTGCATCCTTGCCCTACTAAAAAGCCGTCTCGCAACTCGATGCCTCTGGAATTCGCAACCGCGAGCCGGTCAACGAATCGCTTCCAGTCTGCCTTGGAAGCGTGGTTGAAGGGCGCGCGAAACCGCTTATCGGTAACCACGTCGGCCGGTAGCTTTCCGACCATCCAACCGAAGTCGAGTTGCTTTCCGCCCCCTCGTACTGTGTCAGCGGCGACGCTCGACGCCGCTGACACAGCTTTCTCGGCACCTTGCGTCATCGTCGCTGGCTGATACGCATTCGGTGTTCGATACGACCACGCAATCGCAGAAACGGCTACAAGCAGAATGCCGAAGCCGATTGCCTTGACATGCGTGTTGTCCCGAACCGCACCAAGTGCCGGGCGCCCGGACACCTCAACAGCCAACAACGCGTCGAACCGCTCGTTGGCATCCGCAATCGTGTTTGCAACAGCAGTTTTTTTCTTGCTGAACGATACGAGGCTGAAGCCCCCAAACGCAAACGCGACCAGGAGCAGAATAAGGCCAGCGACAATGCCACCCATGAACAGGAGAAACGCTGCTATGAGCCCCACAACCAACGGGGCCTTTAACGTGGGTGCCACGGGCCACGAGCGCACCACGCTTGCAAGGGTGGCGGCTTCGTTCGCCAGTTGCCCTCTATCGCCGAGGTTTTCTGAACACTTGCGCTCGACTTCATAGACCGCAAGCATCGCCTTCTCTTTCTCAGCGAGCGATATCGAGCCGATGTCGACGGCTAACTTAATCGCCTTGGTCGTAGCTTCAAACTCGAGGGCCAGCGTCTCGACGAATCCTTGATGCTCCGCGAGCGTTACTGCATCCGCCAAATCCTCTCGTCGAACGTAGACACCGTGCGACATGAAGTACAGCAACAGCGCATTCGCCGTGCGCTCCTGCACCTGGACCACGAAGTCTCGAGCTGCCTGCTCCCGTTTCGAGAGACGTTCAGTGCTCGCAGAATCGATGCGACCACTCCCGGCAACCACGGAGCGCACTGGATTCGATGTACGTGTTGCGTGGGTGTTCTGGGTAAAGCGAATACCCGTGCCAGGAATACTAGCAGTCACACGGCCGCGAGAATTGTACGTGAATCCTTTGCCACCAATCGACGTACTGACACCGCTCTTGCTGACGTTCAGACGAACGCCAGGCGCAATCTTTATGCTCTTCCTGAAACCCCAGCCCATTTTTAGCCCCGTATTGTCTCAATTCGTTTCGTCAGCTGGTGCTACCCATCAAGCCCCTGCTTGTAAAGACGAGCGCGTTGGTGGGCCTCCAGTGAAGTCCCTCCCACGACGTTCGACCAGACTCTCGCCAGGCGAGCCTTACTCACTGCCGAGACCTTGCTCAGACCAATCGCGTACCGTCGCGATAACACCCGACTCGTTACCATGGCCGACCAGCAGCATTTCTATAGCAAGCGCCTTGAGGTCGCCTAGCGAGATTCGTCAACAGAGCGTGCGGTGCTATCGGCGGCCCGTCTGAACTCCACGTTATTCACATCGCCATGCTTGCTCCAAACGCTCCCTGCTCGCGCCGCGCAGCCGAAGAAGGCCCAGCTCTCGACTCATGGCGTTGAGCCCTGACTCTTCGTCATGTCCCTCGGCTTGCAGTTTCGTCGCAAGCATTCTCAGTTCTGAGATTGAAACCTCATCTACCGGTCGTGTAGCTCCGGGCAGCGGACTTCTGAACGCTAAAGATGCCTTATTACCGACAGTCTTAGGCCAGATAAACAGGCCAACATCTTCAGTCTCTGCATCGAAGTGCTTCGACGCGAGGTCGATCACGCGATTCAGAATGCGAGAGCCGGTTCGGGACCATCCATGCGCGCGAGCAATACGTCTTGCCAGAACCTCGTCGCGCACGGGTCCCTCGACGTTGACGACTGCTGTAATCATCGCGAGCAGACGCTCGTCGTAAGAGTGAGCGAAGAACAGCTCCGGGTCACGCTCGTGGTCGGAAATCGTCAAGTCAACTTCAACGAATATCGCCTCCTCGCGCTCAACGGATATCGGCGTTGACGCGGCGCGAGCGTACATGACCAGCGCTTCATCTTCGGAGACTGCAGCCTTCGATACCAGCTTCGGCGCAACATCTTCTACTGCATCTGCGTTGCTGAATCCGCTACCTGAACCCGATTTTGCGGCGGCGAGGACCTCTTCCGCGATTGCTGCAGCGCTCTGCATCTCCGCTGCCTCCGCTTCTCGTCTGACGGCAAGCAAAGCTCGCAGTTGACTATCCACCTTCTCGAGGGTTCCCGGCATGTCAACCCACCAGTCTGTTGACCAGATTCGGACGATTTCCCAACCAAGTCCTCTCAGAACCTGCTCGCGCAGCTTATCGCGGTCACGAGCCGTCGCTGAGCGATGGTAGGTCGCGCCATCACATTCAACGCCTGCCAGATAGCGGCCAGGAGCATCGGGGTCCACCACGCCAAGGTCGATACGGAACGCCGATACGCCCACCTGAGGATGAACCGTCCAGCCCCTCTCCGCCAGTGCCACGCACACTGCCTTCTCAAACGGGCTATCGAAGTCGCCAATGCTGCCGGCAACGGCTTCACCCAAAGCGCGAGCTCCTCGCTCGGCAAACTCGAGGAAGTGCTTCAAGTCTCGAACACCCAGCGCCTGCGTTCGGGACAGGTCCATCTTCTCCGGCTTGAAGCTGCCAAACACACGCAGTTCCTGGCGGGCACGCGTGATAGCAACATTGAGGCGCCGCTCCCCACCTTGCTGGTTCATCGGACCGAAGTTCATCGGCATCGTGCCATCAATGCCAGGGCCATAAGTAATCGAGAAGTACATAATGTCCCGCTCGTCACCTTGAACGCTTTCCAAATTCTTGACGAACACCGGCTCAAGCGCTGACTCGGCAAAGTGCGGCTCGATTGACGGGTCCTTGCGACGCTCCTCGTCAAGGAGGTCTTCAATCAGGCGCTGCTGCTCGGTGTTGAACGTGACGACACCGACCGTCATCCTACTGTCGATGAATCCCGGGGACTTCAATCTGCCGACCAAGTCGGCCACAAGCGCCTTCGCCTCTGGTTTGTTGGTACGGGCTCCACCGCGCTCGTACTGGCCGTCGGTCACGAGATTGAAGCTGACAGCCCTGTCGTTGGTGACGGGACTCGGGAATGTAACCAGGTCGCCGCTGTAGTACCGGTAGTTCGAGAAGGCAATAAGGCTCTCGTGCCGGCTGCGGTAGTGCCACGACAGTTTCATCGTCGGCAGGTTCGCTCCGATACATTCCTCCAGAATGCTCTCGAGTTCCGCCTCGACATCCGTATCGTCGACGTCGGATTCCGCACGGTCGAAGAAGCTGGTCGGCGGGAGCTGCTTCGGGTCACCGACCATGATGACTTGCCGCGCCCGCGCCATTGCACCAATCGCATCCCAGACCGGAATCTGAGAAGCTTCGTCGAAGACCACGACATCAAAGTCAGAGGTTTCGGCCGGTAGATACTGGGCAATCGACAGCGGGCTCATGAGCAGACAAGGGGTCAATCTAAGAATTGCACCAGAAGCCTTCGACATAAGTTCGCGCAACGGAAGATGTCGGGTCTTCTTCTGCATCTCATAACGCAGGAGCCCCCACTCGGAGCCCAGTGCGACCCTCGCCGGCGAAGGAAGACCGGACGAAAGTTGCGCTCTGACCCAGGCCCGAGTCAGAGCGACGAACTGCTCATCAAGCTCGCGGAAATCCTGGATGCGTTTTTCGTGCTCGGCGGACACAAAGTTACGCAGAACCTCGTCGCCATCCACGACCGCATTCAACCACCAGCGGCAGTAGTTAGTCTCAAAGACCGCCTTCACCTGCCCACGCTGAATATTGCCGTCTTCGATACCTGAAACCAATGGGGCCAATCCCACCGAAAGCGCATGCTGACGGACTTTCCGCCAGGCGCACCAGAGTTTCAGCCGGTTAGCATTCTGCACCACCTGCCTAGCGCGTTCCGCTACTTGTCCGGGGAGAAGCGAATGAAGAGTCGCGTGTTCCGAAGATACCAGCCCGCCGGCCGTAGCAAATTGAGCGACAACTTCATTAAACGACTGCAGCGCTTCGGCATAGGTGCACCCCGTACCAGCAACAATGCCTGACGGTTCAAGCAGAATATTGCCGTCGCCAAGCAGAAGGGCGACCGGGGCTTTGACCGCTGCAAGCAGTTCAGGTGTATTCGCGAGGTTAGCCAGTGCGGCCGAGAGAGACTCGAAAAACTTGAGGGCCGGCTCAATGCCATCAATCTTGGTTTGCAGACCGCTCCACAGACCGGACGTCTTGCCTGGCAGGTCTGCGAACTCCTGAATTCGGGCATGCAACGAAACCAACTCGCGCATGTTTCGTATGTCGGTGGCCGCGGTTGGGCCGGCGCGTCCAGACTCGATTACCGTATATCCGTCATCCACCCAGTGGGTTTCTGCTCGTGCAGCAGAGAGCGCTCCTTGAAAAGGCACGTATGCCTTCGCGACTACAACATCAGTTTTGTAACCGGCCCAGACATTGCCCGTCTCGATTTCCAGATGAGCGAGACTCGCAATAACCTGCTCGATTTTCCGCAGCTCACGCATCCGCTGCAGGTCATCTTGAGCAGCATCGCCACATTGCCCTCGGCTGACTGGGTCAAGGCCCACGTCGTCCCAGTTCGAGCGTTCACGAGCACGCTCGAGGGCCGTCTGGAATGACAGGAGTGCACAAACTACATCAAGGTCGGTTTTGAGCCCCGTCCATACGCTCGAAGTGAGCGAGAACAGGTCACTGTATTCCTTGATTTCGTTATCGATGGCGTCAATTCGCGCAAGACACTCGATATCACCGTCGATGTTCGGTTCGCCACCGTTTCCACCTGCAAGCTCCCTGAGCTTCTTCGTCAAGGACCGTTTGCGCATCATGCTCATCGGCCAGTTCGAGTCCTTGAGCTCACGCAGGTCAGACTGCAACTCGGCAATTGTCCTTGTCTGGATGCCTTCCTTGTATGGAATCGAAAGCTGGCCGAGAACGTCAAGCCGGGTGCGCAGCAGTTCGATACCTTTGGCGAGGCGAGCGCGCAGTGTTTCGCTCCAAGGCACGGAAAGAGCTGCATGCAATTCCGAATCGCGTTGCAAATGGCTAATACCGAGTCGCAGATCCTCGAGTGTCTGATTCGAGCAAGGCGTCGACAGCGTGCCAAGCAGTTCCCGGTACCGCTGCAACAATGGTGTTGCCTGGCGCAATCCATCCGCAATAGCCTTTGCATCCGGACGTAGCGCGAAACGCCAGTCGTAACCAGACGCGGACGGCAGGACCGCGGCGAGCATCCGCAGACCATCGCGTACTCGGGGGTCCAACGGCAGGTCCGGCAGCCCTATAGCCTGACGCAGGTCAGCCGCTGCTTTCTCGAAGCGCACCGCAACGTCTGGTACCGCACGGGCAGCGTCGTCCAGCGCGGCCGCCCAGAGAGGCGACCACTCGGTCTGAGCCACATGCGCCAGCGGGGTTGACGTCAACTTCTCTTCACCGAATGCCTTGGCATTGACATCGAGCAGTTCGACGGTTTCGCGAAGGCCCCGCATCGCTTCCATGTCATGCGCCTGGGTAGACGACCATGTCAGCCGGAACGCTGGCAGGTCATGACCGCCGACGACTCGACCGATTGCCTCATAGACGCTCAGGCCATTCGAATACCGACGATGGAGTCGTTCAACATATCCATTTAGCTGGGACCTCAGCGCTTCAAGTCGGGCCGCTTCGGCGTGCCACTGCTCAGGCGCGAGGGCAGCGGACGCATCCCATGATGTTTTCAACTGTTCGAGAACATCAGTCTTCCGCGCCTTGCTGGAGTGGAGCTCGAGACAGAAATTTCCAAGGCCAACGTCCGCGAGGCGCCGGTAGACGACATCCAGAGCGGCCATCTTCTCGGAAACGAAAAGAACGCGCTTACGCTCGGCGAGGCACTGAGCAACGAGATTTGCGATCGTCTGGCTCTTCCCAGTACCCGGCGGGCCAATCAGAACAAAATCCTTGCCCTTGCTGCCTGCAACCACTGCAGAAAGCTGCGACGAGTCTGCTGGCAACGGGCAGAACGTGTCCTTCACAGGAAGCTCAACATCCAGTCGCCGGACATCAGGGAACCCCACCGTACTCTGATACGAATCGCGCGGAGTATCAATGAGGTGACGGACCACCGCGTTCTGTTTGAGCTGCTCAGTACGTTCGGTGAGGTCTCGCCACATAAGGTATTTGGCGAACGAGAAAGAGGCCAGAACGACTTCTTCCACGACCTCCCAGCCCTTGATGTCCTTGATGGCATGAGACACTGTTTTCCAGATTCCGGCGACATCGAGGCCTGAATCATCCTTGGGCAGTTCGACGTCGTTCACACCGAGTTCGAGCTCGAAGTCCTGACGCAACATTTCAATGAGCGTCGGATTGAATCGGGCCTCCTCATCGTACAGCTTCAGACTGAAACCAGAGCGCGCACTGCGACGCTCGAGGGTGACAGGTACGAGGATGAGAGGTGCGCGATATTTCTTGTCTTCTTTGTCGTCGCGCGTCCACGATAGGAAGCCGAGCGCGAGGTACAGTGTATTCGAACCTCCCTCCTGCAAGGTGGTCCGGGAATTCCGGAACAGTTCAGTCAGGCGCGAATCCATCTCGTCCTGCGGTAACCCGATAAACACTTCCTTGCGCGTCAACGCGTCGAGAGCGTGCTGGCGGCGAATGTGTTCGCGCTCGCGCGCCTCATGGATAGCCTGGCTGCGTGGGTCCGAACCGTCCATGAGGTCCGGACGGGTCAGCAGCTTTAGCGCATGTCCCTCCGCCAGAACATCCTCAAGCAGTCCTGGCTCAGGCGCGTCGAGCTTCAGGGACTTCTTTCCCGACTTGAAGCTCAGCAGATTGTTCCTGAGTGACAGGTCGAGGAGCCTTCGCTGCCAGCGTGTGAGACGGTCCTCCGGCCGCTCCTGCCCGTCGTCTGAATGCGCGTCTTCGAGCTCCTCCAAAAACTCAGGGGCATCCTCCCACCGCGGAGTTAGGTCCTCGGTCACCTCGGTGCCAGCTGTGTCACGAACTACAGCGTGTTCGCTAGCAAGCGGTTTGATGCGCTGCATCCGTGCGCGTCGAATATCAATTGCCAGCTCGAACTTCGGCTCTTCGTCTTCAGAGATGTGTTCCTCACCTTTGGCCGTAGTGAAACTGAAAGTCGGCAGAGGCCTCTGTGCAAGGAGGGTCGACTCGAACAGGACCATCTCTTTGAGCTTCACCCGCTTCCGCAGAGCGGTGATGTCGTCGATGACAGTGGTCGAGAACTCTTCGGGCTTCAGCCAGACGCCGGGAAAAGCATGCCCCTGCTGGAAGACGAGAACTGGATTCAGGCCCGCCTGCTCCAGTGCGGCGCAGACGAACAAAGCCAGGTCGAGACAGGTAGCGAGCCCAGATTCCGCAATCTGGCTGGGCCCGCGCACCTTCTGGCCTTCCCGCTCGAAGCTCGCGGGAGGCACGGCATAGTCGAGTCCCATCGCACCAATTGCATTCCAGATAGCAGAAGCGAGTTCCCATGCGCGCTTTGCACCTTCCTGGTAGCCATTGATGCTGCCGGGCTTCCCTGCTTTGCGTAGCACCTCCGCAGCCTGCTTGAGCACACGTTCGACTGCCTGCTCGTTCGGCTGAACGAAGGCCGCAATCATGTCCGGCAACGACGACAAACCGCCCCACTGATTCCTTGGAAGAAGCTCGACTGTCTGCTCGGAAACTGCGACCTCGGCTGACTCGCGGTTTGGCGCAGTGAGTGTGAGTGTGACCACCGACTTTTCCGACTCAGTCAGGCGGCCGAGCAGCGGACCGTCGAGAGACAAATCAAGGTCCGTGATACGCAGGGTCTGCCCTGCCGCCAGATGGTCTAGGTGCCACGTCTTGGGCTTGAGGAATGGTGGGTCAGAAATCGCAGTGAGCTTCAGGTCCCGGAATGCGTCTTCCGTTTCGTTAACTATGGAAAGCTCCCGAACCACGGGCACCGCGTTCTGGAAGTCCGCCAGATTGACCCGTCCAGCGACGGCCGCCTGAATCTGAACGCAATAAGGCATTGCCGATTCATCCGTCGGCTCAACAACCCCGGTATTCATCAATGGTCTCCAACGACAACTAGCCATTCGTCTAGATGTGCTGCCACGAATGCTCGCTTCCCCCGGAAACATCCGTGCCAACCGTACTTTCTAATCCCCGTTCAAGCGGTCCAGAAGCTTCCGCTTGGCGAACCCACCCGCGCGTCGAACAACAAACATGCTTCAGATGCGAACAGCAGTGGGGAAATTAGGATACCAGCGGCAAGATGCATTTCAAGGACAATAAATGTCACCAGAATGCTGAAAGCAATAAAATCGACGCTGAGCTTATCCGATGACTGCGTGGAGCGGTGTTGGTCCAGCCGTTATCTTGCTTCATCGCTAACCTAGTCCCTGACCTTGTCCGTGTTTCTCCGAAGCAGGCAATTATTACTAGGGATATGTGACTATTGACCCATCACAATGTACAACGGTCGCCAATCTTGTGCGCGCAATGGAATTCATCCCCGAGCTTGAAAAACACACCGCCATCTAGGTTACAAAACGTTGCAGCATCAACTTGAGGCGAGGGTTTCTTGATTTCACTGCATTCGTTCAGCAAACTGCCATCAATCATCAACGTCGCGGAGGCGGCGCGCAGACTCGACGTCGATACTAGGCGCTGTACCAGAATGCGAATAAGGAAGCGCGCGTCCTCGCCAAACGCTGGAGGCAATATATTCAGCGCCGGAAAGAACAGGGCATGGTCGATGCTCGCACCATCATCGATGGCGGCATGCCGGGACATCATCGCCGACGGCAACTCCATCAACCTGCGGGGGGCTTAATGCTCGCGTAGCCGAGGAGGTCTTGGCAGCATCCGCGGCGTCATAGACGTGCGCTAGGTGGTCAAGGAAGCGCCCGGCGCGAGCTAGCCGACGCGCGCCCCTTCACAGCGAAAAAGCCGGCCTGCGCGCCGGCTTTTTCACGCCCATTCGCGGCTGTACACCGCGAACAAAGCTTTCCACGCTACCACCCGTTCCCGATAGAGCGCAATGCGTCCCATCGGGGAATCAAGCATAACGTGTCCAACTGGACACTTTATGCTTAACGGCACAGACTTCCTCGAATGACCGTGGAAGAGAATCTGGTGGGCCCCCCGGGAGTCGAACCCGGCACCAACGAATTATGAGTTCGCTGCTCTAACCAAGCATGAGCTAGGGGCCCAGACGAGAAGCAAAGCGTGCTACACGCCGCTCCGGCAACGAAGCCGGGCCGGCATTGTAACAACAAAGACGACGAAGAGGACAAACGCCACCGGCATCACGTGGATACCGGCGGCGTTCGCAAGTGAGACGCTGGAAATCAGTTCCCTTCGAGGAACGACTTCAGCTTGTCGGAACGGCTCGGGTGACGCAACTTGCGCAGCGCCTTGGCCTCGATCTGACGGATCCGCTCGCGGGTGACGTCGAACTGCTTGCCGACTTCCTCGAGCGTGTGATCGGTGCTCATCTCGATGCCGAAGCGCATCCGCAGCACCTTCGCCTCACGCGGCGTCAGCGAATCGAGCACGTCCTTCACGACGTCGCGCATGCTTGCGTGCAGCGCGGCATCCGCCGGCGCGACCGTGTTGTTGTCCTCGATGAAGTCGCCGAGATGGGAATCGTCGTCGTCACCGATCGGCGTTTCCATCGAGATCGGCTCCTTCGCGATCTTCATGATCTTGCGGATCTTGTCTTCCGGCATCTCCATCTTCTCGGCGAGCGTTGCCGGATCCGGCTCGAGACCGGTTTCCTGCAGGATCTGCCGCGAGATGCGGTTCATCTTGTTGATCGTTTCGATCATGTGAACCGGAATACGGATCGTGCGCGCCTGGTCCGCGATCGAACGCGTGATGGCCTGGCGGATCCACCACGTCGCGTAGGTCGAGAACTTGTAGCCGCGACGGTATTCGAACTTGTCCACCGCCTTCATCAGGCCGATGTTGCCTTCCTGGATCAGGTCGAGGAACTGCAGGCCGCGGTTCGTGTACTTCTTTGCGATCGAGATCACGAGACGCAGGTTCGCCTCGGTCATTTCACGCTTCGCCTGACGCGCCTTCAGTTCGCCAGCCGCCATCTGGCGGTTGGTTTCCTTCAGGTCCTTCAGCGGCAGCACGACGCGCGCCTGCAGGTCGATCAGACGCTGCTGCTGTTCGCGGATCGCCGGAACGTTACGCGACAGGACCGCGCTGTACGCATGGCCTTCGGCCGTGATCTTCTCGGCCCAGTCGAGATCCGTCTCGCTGCCCGGGAAGCGCGCGATGAATTCCGAACGCGGCATGCCGCACTTGTCGACGACGATGTGCAGGATCTGACGCTCGACCTGACGCACTTCATCCACTTGCGCACGCAGCGTATCGCACAGACGCTCGACGGTACGCGCGGTGAAGCGGATCGTCATCAGCTCGGTCTGGATCGTTTCTTGCGCCTTCAGGTAGGACTTCGACTTGTAGCCTTCCTTCTCGAACGCGCGGCGCATCTTGTCGAACCACTCGCTGATCTGCGAGAACTTGTCGAGCGATGCACGCTTGAGGGCTTCGAGCTGGGCGGCGTTGGCCGACGCCTGCGCGGCACCGTCATCTTCCTCCTCTTCCTCTTCTTCCTCTTCCTCTTCGGCTTCCTCGTCCTCGTTCTCGATCGCTTCCGCTTCCTTCGCGGAGAAACCGTCCGTGTCGGCGGAGTCCGAAGCATTCGGATCGAGCAGGCCGTCGACGAGCTCGTCGACGCGGATCTCTTCGTTCGCGACGCGCTCGGCCATCGCGAGGATGTCGGCGATCGTCGTCGGGCACGCGGAAATTGCCATCACCATGTGGCGCAGGCCGTCCTCGATCCGCTTCGCGATCTCGATTTCGCCTTCGCGCGTGAGCAGCTCGACCGTGCCCATCTCGCGCATGTACATCCGGACCGGATCGGTCGTGCGACCGAATTCCGAATCGACGGTCGACAGCGCGACTTCAGCTTCCTCTTCGACTTCATCGTCCGACGACGCGGCCGGCGCGTTGTCGTTCAGGAGCAGCGTTTCCGCGTCCGGCGCCTGCTCGTAAACCGCCACGCCCATGTCGTTGAACGTGCCGATGATGCCTTCGAGGGCTTCGGTCTCGGTGAAGTTGTCCGGCAGGTGGTCGTTGATTTCGGCATACGTGAGGAAGCCGCGCTCCTTGCCGAGCTTGATCAGCGCGCGCAGCTTCACGCGGCGCTCCTCGAGCTCCTCGGCCGTGCCGGGCGTGCTCGTCGCGAACGCTTCCTTCAGTAGCGCCTTTTCCTTGGCGCGACGATCGCGCACCTTGGATTTGCCCGGGGCAGCCGCGGCTGCGGGCTGTCCGTCGCTCTGATTTGCGTCGTCATCGACGGATACTTCGTTCAGCTTTTTGGTCATGGAGTTCGCCGTACCGGCTATATCGACTCGCGGCTGCTGGACGACAGCCGGTTGAACCGTGGGTGCATGAGTAGTACGTACTGCCGTTTCGTCCGCGGCGGCAGTCGTGTCCCTTGCGCTTTTCGCACTTGCCCGCTTCGCCGCCGGCTTGGCCGGCCCGGAGTCGGGTCTGGCGGCAGCCCGTGTTCTGGCTGCCGACGCCGGCGCAGCCTGAGCAGTGCCGGCCGCGGCTTTTTTTCCTGCAGGGGCTGACGTGACTGAAGACGTTGTCCTGGCGAAAGAAGCAGACTTGGCCGCTGTGACCTTGGTGGTCGGCTCCGTCGAGCCCTTGCCTGTTGCTTTCTTTCCGCCTGTCGTCTTTGCCATCGCGAATCTCGCCTCCGCTTAGAAAACAAACCGCTGGAAACCTTATATTATAGCACGCTGGGAAGCCCTCTCCTGGCGCCCCGGCCGCCTACAGCCCGAGCCGACGCTTCATGTCGGTTCGCTGCTGGTTCAATTCCGTCAATTCAGCCAATTCCTCGGGTGTGAAGGTGGATTGCCGCGCCAGCCGATCGAGCCGGTCGCAGCAAGCGTCATAGCGCATCTTGAGCACCGCCGCCTGCAGTTCTTCCCCGGCGATCCGTTCCTGTTCACGCTGCCGCTCGGGCACCGTCTCGTCTTCCGGATTCTGTAACAGCAAGTCACGGACGTTTTCATCATAGTCCAGAATTTCGCGGAAGATTTCCTCGTAAGTCGCCCCGTTCGAGGACGTCCGCAGGACGTCCGACAGCAGCCGGAACTCCGCGCCGTCGCCCAGCGCGCGCGCATGCTCGACGACTTCGGCGAACAGCTCGCCGATGCGCGGCAGCGCGCGCAGGGTCGCAAGCTGTTCGTCATCGAGCTGCGACGCGATCCGCGGATGCATCACGAGCGTACGCAACGCCCGCTTTTCGCTGTCCGTCACGCGCCGCCGCTCGCTGCGCGCGGGCGCCTGGCGCGCCGGCGCGGCGATGCGCGTGTCGACGTCCGACAGCCCCGCGACTTCCTCGAACGGGATATCGAGGCGGTCGGCGAACATGTGCATGATCTGCGCGCGCAACGCGTTCGCCGGCAGCGCCTGCAGCAGCGGCTTCGCGTCGAACAACGCCTTCGCGCGGCCTTCCGGCTGATCGAGCGCCTTGCCGGCAATTGCTTCGTTCAACAGAAATTGCGACAGCGGCATCGCGCGTTCGACCTGCCCGGAGAACGCGTCCGCGCCGAATTCGCGTACGTAGCTGTCCGGATCATGTTCGGACGGCAGGAAAAGGAATCGGATCGTCCGGTTGTCCGCCGCATGCGGCAGGCACGCCTCGAGCGCGCGGCGCGCCGCACGCCGGCCGGCCGAGTCGCCGTCGAAGCTGAAAATGACCGTGTCGGTCTGGCGCAGCAGCTTCTGCACGTGGATCGGCGTGCATGCCGTGCCGAGCGTCGCGACCGCGTTCGGGAAGCCGAGCTGCGCGAGCGCGACGACGTCCATGTAGCCTTCGACGACCAGCACGTACTTGCGCTCGCGAATCGCGAGGCGCGCCTCGAACAGCCCGTACAGTTCGCTGCCCTTGTTGAACAGCGGCGTTTCGGGCGAATTCAGATACTTCGGCTCGCCGCTGCCGAGCACGCGGCCGCCGAACCCGATCACCTGCCCCTTCACGTTGCGGATCGGGAACATGATCCGCTCGCGGAACCGGTCGTAGCGTCGCGCGACGCCTTGCGCGTCGGTTTTCTCGCTGACGATCACGAGCCCCGATTCGACGAGCGAGTCGTCGCGGTAATCCGGGAACGCGGCTTCGAGGTTCTGCCAGCCATCCGGCGCATAGCCGAGGCCGAAGCGCGCGGCGATCTCGCCGGTCAGGCCCCGGTTCTTCAGGTACTGGATCGCGACGGTCGCACCGCGCAATTGCTTGCGATAGTAGTCGCACGCAGCCGACATCACGTCGGACAGCGCGGTCGCGACCGATTTCGACACGGGCGCCGGATAGTCGCCGCCGCCCCCGCCGCGCATCGACGGCTCGTGCGGCACGGTCAGCCCGACCGACTGCGCCAGTTCCTGCACGGCTTCCGGGAACGTGAGCCCCGCGTGCTCCATCAGGAAGCCGATCGCCGTGCCGTGCGCGCCGCAGCCGAAGCAGTGATAGAACTGCTTGGTCGGGCTGACGGTAAACGACGGGCTCTTCTCGTTATGGAACGGGCACAACCCCATGAAGTTGGCGCCGCCCTTCTTGAGCTGCACGTACCGGCCCACCACGTCGACGATATCGACGCGGTTCAGCAAATCCTGCAGGAACGAATGCGGAATCACCGTGGGATCGAGCGAAAAAAAGACGATACGACGCCCCGGCGCACGCGCATGCGACGCGCCGGGAAGCGGGTTTTACTTCGACAGCGCGGCCTTGACCTGCGCGGAAACGGCGGTCATGTCGGCACGGCCCGCGAGCTTGCCCTTCAGCACGCCCATCACCTTGCCCATGTCCTGCGGGCCGGCCGCGCCCGTCGCCGCGACCGCGGCCTGGACTTCGGCGGCCACTTCGGCGTCCGACAGTTGCGTGGGCATGTAGGCGCCCAGCACGGTCAGCTCGGCCTGCTCCTTCGCGACGAGATCGTCGCGGCCGGCGGCCTGGAACTGGCTGATCGAGTCCTTGCGCTGCTTGATCATCTTGTCGATCACGGCGGTGATGCCCGCGTCGTCGAGGGTCACCCGATCGTCGATCTCGCGCTGCTTGATCGCGGCCAGCAGCAGGCGAATCGTCGCCAGACGCTCGCTTTCCTTCGCGCGCATCGCGGCCTTCATGTCTTCGCTGATCTGCTCTTTCAAACTCATCTTGCACCCGGGATGGAAACGTGACTTCGACGCCCGCGCACGGACGTCAACACAAAAACCCGCTTGGGACTATGTCTCAAGCGGGTTGCTCGAATCCGGCATCGGCGACTCGCGGCCCCAGATCGAGGCCGATCGTGCGGAGTTCGCCGGTGCGCCGCTCAGTGAACCGCGCGGCGCTCAATCGTTCAGTACAGCTTCTTCGGCAGCGTCTGGCTGCGAATCCGCTTGTAATGACGCTTCACTGCAGCAGCCTTCTTGCGCTTGCGCTCGGCGGTCGGCTTCTCGTAAAACTCCCGCGCACGAAGCTCGGTCAGCAGACCGTTCTTCTCGATCGTGCGCTTGAAGCGACGCATGGCGACTTCGAACGGCTCGTTTTCTTTAACGCGAATGATCGTCATGATCCGACACGAATAAAGGTTTGCAGGGAAGATTTACGAGTATAGCAGAGCGTCGTACAAAGACCTAAGGGCCGGGTCCCTTCAACGCGGGCCCGCATGGCCGTGTCAGGCGCCGCGCGCGAACTCCGCCGCCGCCTGCCCGGCCGCCGTGCCTGACGCCCACGCCCACTGGAAGTTGTAGCCGCCGAGCCAGCCCGTCACGTCCACCGCCTCGCCGATGAAGAACAACCCCGGCACCCGCGCACTCATCATCGTCGCCGACGACAGTTCGCGCGTATCGACACCGCCCTTCGTCACCTCGGCCTTCTTGTAGCCCTCGGTGCCGTTCGGCGTCAGCGTCCAGCCGGACAGCGCGTCGCCGATCTGGCGCAGCGTCCTGTCGGGCAGGTCCGCAAGCCGCGCGTCGGCCGCGACGCGATGCGTGTCGAGCCAGACGTGCGCGAGGCGCGACGGCACCCAGTCCGCGAGCAGCGAGCCGATCTGGCGCTTCGACGTGTGCTTCGCGTCGAGCAGGTCGGCCACCGCATCGCGCTGAGGCAGCAGGTCGATGCGGATCGGGTCGCCGGACTGCCAGTAACTGGAGATCTGCAGGATGCCGGGGCCGGACAGGCCGCGATGGGTCAGCAGCAGGTCCTCGACGAATTCGCCGCCGCGCTTCTTGTCGCCGGTCGACACGCGCACTTCGAGCGACACGCCGGACAGCGCCGCGAACGGCGCCCAGTCCTGTTGCGCGAACGTGAGCGGCACGAGCGCGGGCCGCGTATCGACGAGCTTGTGACCGAACTGCTTCGCGAGCCGGTAGCCGAAGTCGGTCGCGCCGATCTTCGGGATCGACAGGCCGCCCGTCGCGACAATCAAGGCGCGCGCGCGGATCGGCCCCGCCTGCTGCGTGTCGAGCGTGAAGCCGTCGGCCGGCGCGTGGCGCACGGCGTCGACGGCCACCGGCCGGCGCCAGGCGATGCCGCCCGCGTCGCATTCGTGCTTCAGCGCGTCGATGATCGCGTCGCTGCCGTGATCGCAGAAGAGCTGCCCCTTGTGCTTTTCGTGCCAGGTGACGTGATGACGCTTGAGCAGGACGAGGAAGTCGCGCGGCGTGTAGCGCGCAAGCGCCGAGCGGGCGAAATGCGGGTTCGACGACAGGTAGTTGTCGGGGCCCGCGTGGAGATTCGTGAAGTTGCAGCGGCCGCCGCCCGAGATGCGGATTTTCTCGGCGAGCCGCGGCGCGTGGTCGATCAGCACCACGCGGCGACCGAGTTGCCCGGCGACCGCGGCGCTCATCATCCCGGCGGCGCCCGCGCCGATCACGGCGATGTCATAAGTTTCCATGGCGCGGATTGTACCTGCCCGGCCTCGGGCCCGGGCCGCCCGCGGCGGCGACCGGCCCCCGCCTGCTATAATTTCCGGTTACGTTGACCTTCCTGCGGCGCGCTCGATACAGCGCGCCCCACCCCTTACCCATGCTCGTTCTCGGCATCGAAAGCTCCTGCGACGAAACCGGCCTCGCGCTCTACGACACGCAGCGCGGCCTGCTCGCGCACGCGCTCCATTCGCAGATCGCGATGCACCGCGAATACGGCGGCGTCGTGCCCGAGCTCGCGTCGCGCGACCACATCCGCCGCGCGCTGCCGCTGCTCGAGGAAGTGATGGCGCAAAGCGGCACGCACCGCGACGACATCGACGCGATCGCGTTCACGCAAGGTCCCGGCCTCGCCGGCGCGCTGCTGGTCGGCGCGAGCATCGCGAATGCGCTGGCGCTGGCGTGGAACAAGCCGACCGTCGGCATCCATCACCTCGAAGGCCACCTGCTGTCGCCGCTGCTCGTCGACGCGCCGCCGCCGTTCCCGTTCATCGCGCTGCTGGTGTCGGGCGGCCATACGCAACTGATGCGTGTGACCGACGTGGGCGTATACGAGACGCTCGGCGAGACGCTCGACGACGCGGCCGGCGAAGCGTTCGACAAGACGGCGAAGCTGATCGGCCTCGGCTATCCAGGCGGTCCGGAAGTGTCGAAGCTCGCGGAAACGGGCACGCCGGGCGCGGTCGTGCTGCCGCGCCCGATGCTGCATTCGGGCGATCTCGACTTCAGCTTCAGCGGCCTGAAAACTGCGGTGCTCACGCAGATGAAGAAATTCGAGGCGGCGAAGCTGGAAGGCGAAGCGCTCGAGCGCGCGAAGGCCGATCTCGCGCGCGGCTTCGTCGACGCGGCCGTCGACGTGCTCGTCGCGAAGTCGCTCGCCGCGCTCAAGAAGACGAAGCTCAAGCGCCTCGTGGTCGCGGGCGGCGTCGGCGCGAACCGCCAGTTGCGCGCGGCGCTGTCGGCTGCCGCGGCCCAGCGCGGCTTCGACGTGCACTATCCCGATCTCGCGCTCTGCACCGACAACGGCGCAATGATCGCGCTCGCCGGCGCATTGCGGCTCGGCCGCTGGCCCGAGCAGGCGAATGCGGATTACGCGTTCACGGTGAAACCGCGCTGGGATCTCGCGTCGCTCGCACGCTGAGCCGCGCGCCGCGCCGGAACGCGCATCGGCAGACACCGGAAAACAACAAGGCCGCTCGATCGAGCGGCCTTGTTTCGTTGCAGCGGCAAAACGACGCGGCGACGCGGCGTTACGCAGCGTGTCGCTTGTCGCGCTCGATCAGTGCATACGCGCTGTGATTGTGGATCGACTCGAAGTTCTCGGCTTCGAGCACGTAGGCCACCACGCGCTCGTCCGCATCGAGACGCTGCGCGACGTCGCGCACCAGATCCTCGACGAACTTCGGGTTTTCGTACGCGCGCTCCGTGACGAACTTCTCGTCCGGACGCTTCAGCAAGCCCCACAGCTCGCACGATGCCTCTTCTTCCGCGATGCGGATCAGCGCCTCGACCGGCAGGTCGGCCGCGAGCTCGGCGTCGATCGTCACGTGCGAGCGCTGGTTGTGCGCGCCGTACTGCGAGATCTTCTTCGAGCACGGGCACAGGCTCGTCACCGGCACGAGCACCTTCAGGAACAGGCGCGCCTCGCCGTTGCGGCTTTCGCCGGCGAGCGTCACTTCATAGTCGAGCAGGCTCTGCACGCCCGACACCGGCGCCGTCTTGTTCACGAAGTACGGGAACGTGACCTCGATGCGGCCGGCCTCGGCTTCCAGCTTCTCGAGCATCGACGCGAGCATCGCGCGGAAGCGCTCGACCGTCAGCGGCGCACGATTCTCCTCGAGCAGCGCGACGAAGCGCGACATGTGCGTGCCCTTCTGATCGGCGGGCAGGCGCACGTCGAGGTTCCAGACGCCGACGGTCGGCTGCACGTCGCCGCTTTCGGTACGCACCGTCAACGGATGCCGGACCGCCTTCACGCCCACGCGCTGAATCGGAATCTGGCGGGTATCCACCGTGCTCTGCACGTCGGGCATCACGAAGGCGGGATTCATCTGGTTCATCTTGTTCAATCCTTGTAAGCCGCGCGTTCGACGACGCGCACGCCGCGTCACGCGGCAGCCGGAAAAGCAACATGGGCCCGCAGGCCCATGTTTTCCGCATCAATGTAGACCGGTTGCGCCAGTCGCACCGACGCCGCGCGCAGGCGGCGCCAGCTTATGCGACGCGCTTCGCCTGGCCGGCGACATCGGCCGCCGCGCTCAGGAAGCGTTCACGAATCGATTTCGCGATGCCCGCGCCGTCGAGGCCGCATTGCGACAGCAGCTTCGCGGGATCACCGTGATCGATGAACTGGTCAGGGAGACCCAATTGTATTACGGGTCGGATAACCCCACTCTCCATCAGGGCTTCGACGCACGCCGAACCCGCACCGCCCATCATGCAGCCTTCCTCGACCGTGACGAGGTAGTCGTGCGTCTCGGCGAGCTCACGCACGAGCGCCGCATCGACCGGCTTCACGAAGCGCATGTTCGCGACCGTGGCGTCGAGTTCCTCCGCCGCCACGAGCGACGGCGCGACCATCGTGCCGAACGCGAGGATCGCGACGCGCTTGCCTTCCGGCTGCGACGTACGGCGGCGCACTTCGCCCTTGCCAAGCGGGATCTCGGTGAATTCCTTCACCGTCGCCACGCCCGTGCCCGCGCCGCGCGGGTAACGCACCGCGGTCGGGTTCGGCTGCTGAAGCGCCGTGTGCAGCATCTGGCGGCACTCGTTCTCGTCGGACGCGGCCATGATCGTCATGTTCGGGATGCAGCGCATGAACGCGAGATCGTACGCGCCCGCGTGCGTCGCGCCGTCGGCGCCGACGAGGCCCGCGCGGTCGATCGCGAACACGACCGGCAGGTTCTGCAGCGCGACGTCGTGGATCAGCTGGTCGTATGCACGCTGCAGGAACGTCGAATAGATCGCGACGACGGGCTTCAGCCCTTCGGTCGCAAGGCCGCCCGCGAACGTCACCGCGTGCTGCTCGGCGATGCCGACATCGTAGTAGCGATCCTTGAAGCGCTTCTCGAACTCGACCATGCCCGAGCCTTCGCGCATCGCGGGCGTGATGCCGACGACGCGCGTATCGCGCTCGGCTTCATCGCACAGCCATTCGCCGAACACCTGCGTGTACGTCTTCTTCGCGGGCGTGGCCGACGGCTTGATGCCTTCTGCCGGGTTGAACTTGCCGGGGCCGTGATAGAGCACGGGATCGGCTTCGGCGAGCTTGTAGCCCTGGCCTTTCTTCGTCACCACGTGCAGGAATTGCGGACCGCGCAGTTCGCGGATGTTCTGCAGCGTCGGGATCAGCGAATCGAGATCGTGACCGTCGATCGGGCCGATGTAGTTGAAGCCGAACTCCTCGAACAGCGTGGCCGGCACGACCATGCCCTTCGCGTGCTCCTCGAGCTTGCGCGCGAGTTCGAGCACCGGCGGCGCCACGCTCAGCACACGCTCGACGCCCGCACGCGCGGCCGCATAGAAGCGGCCCGACATCAGGCGGGCGAGATGGCGGTTCAGCGCGCCGACCGGCGGCGAAATCGACATGTCGTTGTCGTTGAGGATCACGAGCAGCTTCGCATCCTCCGACACGCCTGCATTGTTCATCGCCTCGAACGCCATGCCGGCCGTCATCGCGCCGTCGCCGATCACCGCGATCGAGAAGCGGTCGTCGCCGTTCAGCTGGCTGCCGATCGCCATGCCGAGCGCCGCCGAGATCGACGTGCTCGAGTGCGCGGTGCCGAACGTGTCGTATTGGGACTCGCTGCGGCGCGGGAAACCCGAGATGCCGTCGTACTGGCGCAGCGAATGCATCTGGTCGCGGCGGCCCGTCAGGATCTTGTGCGGGTAGGTCTGGTGACCCACGTCCCAGACGATCCGGTCGTTCGGCGTGTTGAACACGTAGTGCAACGCGATCGTCAGCTCGACCGTCCCGAGGTTGGACGACAGATGGCCGCCCGTCTTCGACACGCTGTCGAGCACGAACGCGCGCAGTTCATCCGCGAGCGGGTGGAGTTGGCGACGATCGAGGCGGCGCAGATCCGCCGGGTCGTCGATGGTTTTCAGCAAGTCGTACATCGTCGTTCCATTGTAGGAAATCAAACGCGCCCGCATTCTATTGCACGCACCGTAGCGTGTGCGCAGCGGCGGGCTTCGCGTCAGCTGACCCGGTTCACCACCAGGTCGGCAAGTTCGGCGAGACGCTGTGCGCGTGCGCCGAACGGTTTCAGCGCATCATGCGCTTCGGCGCGCAACTGCGCCGCGAGCTCGCGCGATGCATCGAGGCCGAGGATCGATACGTAGGTCGGCTTGTCGTTCGCCGCATCCTTGCCGGCCGTCTTGCCGAGCGTCGCCGAATCGGTCGTGACGTCGAGGATGTCGTCGACGACCTGGAAGGCCAGACCCACGGCCCCCGCGTAGACGTCGAGCGCGGCCAACGCTTCCGCCGACGGCGTGTCGCCGGCCAGCGCGCCCATCCGCACGGCCGCGCGCAACAGCGCGCCCGTCTTCATCCGGTGCATCGTCTCGAGCTGCTCGCGCGTCAGCTTGAGGCCGACGCTCGCCAGGTCGATCGCCTGCCCGCCGGCCATGCCGATCGAGCCGCTCGCCAGCGCCAGCTCGCGCACGAGCGCGGCCTGCTGCACCGGCGACAGCGCCGCGGCATCGGTCAGCGCGACGAAGGCCTGCGACTGCAGCGCGTCGCCGACCAGCAGCGCCGTCGGCTCGTCGTACTGCACGTGCACGGTCGGCTTGCCGCGTCGCAGCGCGTCGTCGTCCATGCACGGCATGTCGTCATGCACGAGCGAGTAGACGTGGATCATCTCCAGCGCCGCCGCCGCCGCGTTGCGCGCCGCTTCGGTCGCGCCGGTCAGTTCGCCTGCTGCATGGCACAGCAGCGGGCGAACGCGTTTGCCGCCGCCGAGGACCGCGTAGCGCATCGCTTCGTGGAGTTGCGTGGGCACCACGTTTTCAGCCGGCAAATAGCGGCCGAGTGCGTCCTCGACGCGGTCGAGCACGGACCGCATCCATTGTTCGAATGTCATAGATCGTCGTCTTCGCCGTCCGTGGCGGCCGTTCCGGACGAAAGCGGCTTCAGCGTCGCGCCGTCGAGCACGCGAACCTGCTGTTCCACTTTCTCGAGCTGCTGTTGGCAAAACGCAACGAGGGTCGCCCCGCGGCGATACGCAGCGAGCGAATCCTCGAGGCTCAACGCGCCGCCTTCCATCCGGGCAACCAGCGTCTCGAGTTCCGCGAGCGCCGTTTCGTAATTGTCCGGCAACGGTTCGGTGCCATTGCCGGGCGGGGTGGCGCCTGGGGATGCGGTTTTCGCCATGGACGAGGGTGTCAAATTTCAAAACAAGTCGGACATTCTACGGCAAAAGAGAATTCTCCGATCTGCCGACTTGGGCACCCGGGCACGCACTCGGGCCCCTTCTTCGACACACATTGTGCGCCACCCGATCGCCGCCCGACAAAAAATTGACACAAATCAGGCACTTAATCCTAGCCTTGCGGGGCGAACCGGGTATAATTCCGCGTTTCCCTAAATCGATTTTTCGATGGTTGGGTTGTTCACTGCTTTCACGCTAACACCGGGAGTGGGAATGTCCAATCTGAGCGATGCGCTTCAGTTGAAGTCGGCTCACAGCCAGCTTCCAGTCACTGCATATTTCGATGAGGCGCTACTCGAGCGCGAGATCGAAACCCTCTTCAAGAAAGGACCTCGCTACATCGGGCACGAGTTGATGGTGCCCGAGGCGGGAGACTATTTCGCGCTGCCGTCCGAGCAGGAAGGCCGCGTGCTGGTCCGCAACCCGGCGAACGAGATCGAACTGCTGTCGAACGTGTGCCGCCACCGGCAGGCGATCATGCTCAACGGGCGCGGGCATGCGCAGAACATCGTGTGCCCGCTGCACCGCTGGACGTACGACCTGGAAGGCCAGCTGCTCGGCGCGCCGCACTTCCCCGACAAGCCGTGCCTGAACCTCGGCAAGAGCCCGCTGCAGCACTGGCAGGGGCTGCTGTTCGAGGCCGAAGGCCGCAACGTCGCGCGCGATCTCGCGAACCTCGGCACGAAGCATCACTTCGACTTCTCCGAGTACCAGTTCGATCACGTCGAAGTGCACGAGTGCGATTACAACTGGAAGACGTTCATCGAGGTCTACCTCGAGGATTACCACGTCGTCCCGTTCCACCCGGGCCTCGGCAGCTTCGTGTCGTGCGACGATCTCAAGTGGGAGTTCGGCGACTGGTACAGCGTGCAGACGGTCGGCGTGCACAACGCCCTCGCGAAACCGGGCAGCGCGACCTACCAGAAGTGGCACGAGCAGGTGCTCAAGTTCCGCAACGGCGTGCCGCCGGAGTTCGGCGCGATCTGGATGGTCTACTACCCGGGCCTGATGATCGAGTGGTATCCGCACGTGCTCGTCGTGTCGTGGCTGATTCCGCGCGGCCCGCAGAAAACGACCAACATCGTCGAGTTCTATTACCCCGAGGAAATCGCCCTGTTCGAGCGCGAGTTCGTCGAGGCCGAGCGCGCCGCCTATATGGAGACGGCCGTCGAGGATGACGAAATCGCGATGCGGATGGACGCCGGCCGCCGTGCACTGATGGCGCGCGGCGAATCGCAGGTCGGCCCGTACCAGAGCCCGATGGAAGACGGCATGCAGCACTTCCACGAGTTCCTGCGCCGCCACCTCGGCGATCTCTGACCCTGCGCGGCGCTCGGGCGCCGCACGGCATTCGGCATATGAAAAGACGGGTTTCGGCCCGTCTTTTTTTGTTTAGACTTGGAGTATCAGGCCGTTTGCACTCCAGGGAGCCGTCATGCCACATACCCACTACACCACGCTCATCTCCGCAGCCAATCTCGCCGAGCGCCTGGCCGCGGCGCCGGGCAGCGTTGCCGTATTCGACTGCCGCTTCGATCTCGTCGATCCGGCCGCAGGCCAGGCCGCCTATGCGGCCGGGCACATCCCGGGCGCGCAGTACCTTCATCTCGATCGCGACCTGTCCGGCCGCAAGACCGGCACCAACGGCCGTCATCCGCTGCCGACCCGCGACGCGCTCGCGACGCTGATCGCCAGCCGCGGCGTCAAGCAGGGCCAGCAGGTCGTGGCCTATGACGCACATGGCGGCGCCTATGCGGCGCGCCTGTGGTGGCTGCTGCGCTGGCTCGGGCACGATTCCGTCGCGGTGCTCGACGGCGGCCTGCAGGCATGGGAAGCGGCCGGCCAGCCGCTGGCCACCGACGTGCCGCACCCTGCCGCCGGCGACTTCCGTGCGGCAGCCCCGCTCGAATCGACGGTCGACGCGGCGGCCGTGCTCGCGAACGTGACGTCGGCCAAGCGCGTCGTGATCGACGCGCGCGCGCCGGATCGCTACCGCGGCGAAAACGAAACGATCGATCGTGTCGGCGGCCACATTCCCGGCGCACGCAACCGGTTCTTCAAGGACAACCTGGCCGCCGACGGCCGCTTCAAGACGGGCCACGAGCTGCGCGAAACGTTCAGCACGCTGCTGGCCGGCACCGAGCCGAACAGCGTGATCCTGCAATGCGGATCCGGCGTGACCGCATGCCACAATGCGCTCGCACTCGAGATCGCGGGGCTGCATGGCGCGTCGCTGTATCCGGGCTCATGGAGCGAATGGAGCGCCGATCCGTCGCGGCCGATCGCGACCGGCCCGACGCCGTAAGCACCGGCACGGCGCCAGGACGAAGCGGCGGCATTTGCCGCCGCTTCGGCGTTTACATCACGCCGTACTTGTGGAACCACTCGATCGCGCGCTTCCAGCCGTCCTCGGCATCGCCCTTCACGTAACTCGGCCGGTAATCGGCGAAGAACGCGTGACCCGCATCCGGGTACACGACGATCTCCGACTGGCGCGCGAGCGTCGAATCGCTCGCCTGGATCGCCTTGCGCATGTCCGCGAGCGCCGCCTGCGTGATGTTCGTGTCCTTCTCGCCATAAAGGCCGAGCACCGGGACCTTCAGCGATGACGCATGATCGACCGGATTGAACGGTGTCATCTCGTCGGTCTTGCCCTCGACGAATCCGTACCACGCGACAGCCGCAAGCACGTGCGGATTGTGCTCCGCATACAGCCAGGCCTGCCGGCCGCCCCAGCAGAACCCCGTCACGCCGAGACGCGACGGATCGCCGCCGTTCTTGCCGGCCCACGCGACGGCCGCGTCGAGATCCTCGGTGACCTGGCGGTCGGGCACCTTGCTGACGATGTGCTCGTCAAGCTCCTTGATCGTCGAATACTTCGACGCATTGCCCTGCCGCGCGAACAGGTCGGGGGCGATCGCCAGATAGCCGAGCTTCGCGAAGCGGCGGCAGACATCGGCGATATGCGCATGCACGCCGAAGGTCTCGTGGATCACGATGACGACCGGCAGGTTCGTCTTGTTAGCCGGCTGCGCGCGATACGCGGGGATGCTCGCGTCGCCCGAGCGGATCTCGATGGTATCGACGTCCAGCCCGGCGCTGTCGGTCGTGACCGTCTGCGCCGACACGGGCAGCACGGCCGCCGCGAAGGTGCCGCCCAGCGCGGCCTGCATGAACTTGCGGCGCGAGAACGGAACGTGGGGAACCAGGCTGTCGATTTCGGGTTTCAACATGAATGCACTCCTCGATTGGGCGCCGCCGTCATGGCCACGGATTCGACCTGACGGCGCGGATGTCGCGGCGGTTGACACCACGCCGCAAGCGGAAACCCGGACAAGATGCCCAATAATCCGTTGTCGCGTCAACTGTCGGATGTGTAAGACTCGGTTACGACGGTGTAATCCGGCGGCATCGATCGTGGTGTCGATGGCCGTCGACCGGCCCTCCAGTCCATGTGCGGCATGCACGCAGCGAGTGTCGCCGCGCGATCGGACGCTTTCGGATTGAAACGAAAAGACGTGCGGCGCACGGGTCTGGCACGCGCCTGCGCGGTCATCCGGCGCCCGAAAAGACAACGGGCAGGAAACGCGCTCGCTGCGCATCCCCTGCCCGCCTGGTGCACGAACGCCCGCTCAGTGCAGCTTGACGCGCGGCAGCGTCGTGCGGCGCAGCCAGTGCGCGACCGTATCGAGCATCATGCGCGGATAGCCGTGCAGCGCCGCGATATGCAGCCGGTACAGCGACATGTACATGAACCGTGCGAACAGCCCCTCGATCAGCATGTTGCCGCCGATCAGCCCGCCCATCAGGTTGCCGACCGCACTGAAGTGACCGAGCGACACGAGCGAACCGAAATCGCGATACGTGAACTCGGGCAGCGCACGCCCGTCGAGCCGGCATCCGATCGCCTTCAGCAGGAAGCTCGCCTGCTGGTGCGCGGCCTGCGCGCGCGGCGGCACGTTGCGTTCGTTGCCGGGCCATGCGCATGCCGCGCAGTCGCCGAGCGCGAAGACGTTGTCGTCGGTGAAGGTCTGCAGCGTGCGGCGCACGTCGAGCTGGCCGAGCTTGTTGACCTGCAGGCCGTCGAGATGCGACAGCACGGACGGCGCCTTGATGCCGGCCGCCCAGACCGTGAGATCCGCACGCACCGCCTTGCCGCTCGCGGTGTGCACGACACCCGGCGCGACCTCGGTCACGCGCTCGGCAAGCATCAATCGCACGCCGAGCTTTTCGAGCAGCTCGGCCGTTGCGGTCGACACGCGCTCCTGCAGCGCCGGGAGAATCCGCGGCCCCGATTCGATCAGCACGATGCCGACGTCGTGTCGCGGGTCGAGCTTGTGCAGCCCGTACACGGACAGCACCTGCGCGGTATTGCGCAGCTCGGCGGACAACTCGACGCCCGTTGCCCCGCCGCCGACGATCACGACCTGGATGCGCGGCTCGGCCGCCGCGCCCGGCGCGGGTTGCGCTGGCGCCTGATGCTCGGCGCGCATGCACGCGGCGATCAAGCGCTTGCGGAAGCGCTCGGCCTCGCCGACCGTATCGAGCGCTATCGCATTTTCGGCGGCGCCTTGCACGCCGAAGAAGTGCGTCGTGCTGCCGATCGCGATCACCAGCGTGTCGTATTCCAGGTCGCGCGCGGGCAGCAGTTCCGCGCCGTCGCTGTCGTTGACGGGCGACAGCGTGATGCGCTTCGCGGCGCGATCGAGCGTGGTCAGTTCGCCCTGCTGAAACTCGAAACCATGCCAGCGCGCCTGCGCTGCATATTCGAGTTCCTGCGTGAACGGGTCCATGCTGCCGGCCGCGACCTCGTGCAGCAATGGCTTCCAGATGTGAGTCGGATTGCGGTCGACGAGCGTGACGAGCGCACGCGCGGGACGATTGCCGCGCGCGCCGTAACGGTCGCCGAGCCGCGTCGCCAGTTCCAGGCCGCCCGCGCCTCCACCTACGATGATGATCCGATGCATCCGATTCCCCCTTTGCGATTCGAAACTGCTGCCGCCGGACGATGCGGGTGCGATGTGGTCGCGCCGTCCGTTGGATTAACCGGTTCGGACATCGTCGATGTGCAGTTCGAAACACTTCGATGCGTCCGATCCCGGAATGCGGGGCGCGCCGCCCCCGCGACAATCGCCCGACTGACCTGCATTGTCCGGGAGCTTGCGCGTTGACGACAAGCAAACCATCTCGATATTCAGCATCCCTGCAACAATATGCCGCGGGAAGCGGGAATCGCGCGGGGGTGCGTCAGTGTGCCTCTTCCCAGTTCGCGCCGGCGCCCACTTCAGCAACCAGCGGCACCTTCAGCTTCGCCACACCGCACATCATTTCCGGCAGTTTCTCGCGCACGAGCGACAGTTCGTCGTCGGGCACCTCGAGCACCAGTTCATCGTGCACCTGCATGATCATCCGCGATGCGAGCCGGTCGCGCGTGAGCCAGTCGTCCACCGCGATCATCGACAGCTTGATCAGGTCGGCCGCCGTGCCCTGCATCGGTGCATTGATGGCCGCGCGCTCGGCGGCCTGGCGGCGCGGGCCGTTGCCGCCGTTGATCTCCGGCAGCCACAGGCGGCGGCCGAAAACGGTTTCAACGTAGCCCTTCTCCTTCGCCACCGCACGCGTGTCTTCCATGTACTGCGCGACACCCGGGTAGCGCGCGAAGTAGCGGTCGATATAGAGCTTCGCCGCATCGCGCGTGATGCCGAGGTTCGACGCGAGGCCGAACGCGCTCATCCCGTAGATGAGCCCGAAGTTGATCACCTTCGCAATGCGGCGCTGGTCGGAGTTGACCTCCAGCGGTGTCACGCCGAACACTTCGGCCGCGGTTGCGCGGTGGATGTCCTCGCCTTGCGAGAACGCGCGCAGCAGCGACGCGTCGCCGGAAATGTGCGCCATGATCCGCAGTTCGATCTGCGAATAGTCGGCCGACACGATCCGGTGACCGGGCGATGCGATGAACGCCTCCCGGATCCGCCGGCCTTCGGCCGTGCGCACCGGAATGTTCTGAAGATTGGGGTCGTTCGACGCGAGGCGCCCCGTGACCGCGACGGCCTGCGCATAGTTGGTGTGCACGCGGCCCGTTTCCGGATTCACCATGCGCGGCAGCTTGTCGGTGTAGGTCGACTTCAGCTTCGACAGCCCGCGATGCTCGAGCAGCAGCTTCGGCAGCGGGTAATCCTCGGCCAGCTTCTGCAACACTTCTTCGTCGGTCGACGGTGCGCCGCTCGGCGTCTTCTTCACGACCGGCAACTGCAGCTTCTCGAAGAAGATCTGCCCGATCTGCTTCGGCGAGCCGAGATTGAACTCGCCGCCGGCCAGTTCGTACGCCTGCCCTTCGAGCTCGATGAGCCGCGTCGCGATCTCGCTGCTTTGCGCCTGCAGGCGTGCGTCGTCGATCAGCACGCCGGTGCGCTCCATCTTGCGCAGCACGAGCGATACCGGCATCTCGATCTCGCGATACACGCGCTCGAGGCCCGCTTCGCGCGCGATCTGCGGATACAGCGCGTGATGAAGCTGCAGCGTGATGTCCGCATCTTCGGCCGCATACGCGGCGGCCTGCTCGAGCGCCACTTCGTCGAAGCCGATCTGCTTCGCGCCCTTGCCTGCCACGTCCTCGTACTTGATCGTCTTGACGCCCAGATGGCGCAGCGCGAGGCTGTCCATGTCGTGCGTGCGGTGCGATTCGAGCACGTACGATTCGAGCAGCGTGTCGTGCTCGATGCCGTTCAGTGCGATGCCGTAGTTCGCGAGCACCTGCGCGTCGTACTTCAGGTGCTGGCCGACCTTCTTGCGATCGGCCGATTCGAGCCACGGCTTCAGGCGCGCGAGCACGTCGTCGATCGGCAATTGCTCGGGCAGGTCGGGGCCGCGGTGCGCGACCGGAA
This sequence comes from Burkholderia sp. Bp9142, assembly GCF_003853415.1. Classification (GTDB taxonomy): domain Bacteria; phylum Pseudomonadota; class Gammaproteobacteria; order Burkholderiales; family Burkholderiaceae; genus Burkholderia. The sequence continues at coordinate 133,956 of NZ_QTPP01000001.1, forward strand.
GATACGCGGCCTTGCCCGGCTCGACCGAGAACGACAGCCCGACGAGCCGTGCGGTCATCGGGTCGAGCGACGTGGTTTCGGTGTCGAACGCGGTCAGTGCGGCCGCATCGATCCGCGCGAACCATGCGTCGAACTGTTCCCAGGTCTGGATCGTGTCGTATTCGCGGACGATGTCCGCCGCGACCACTTTTGCCGGCTCGCCTTCCGGCGCATCGGCGCCGCCGCCTTCGGCGGGCGCGCTCTCGACTTCGCGCAGCCACGTCTTGAAGCCGTAGCGTGCAAAGATGTCGCGCAGCAGGTCGCGTGCTTCGCCGTCCGTCTTCAGCGACGCCTCGATCGATTCGAGATGCGGCGCGAGATCGCAGGCCGTCTCGACGGTCACGAGCGTGCGGCCGAGCGGCAGGAAGTCGAGCGCGCGGCGCAGGTTGTCGCCGACCACGCCCTTGATCTCGCCCGCGTGTTCGATCACGCCGTCGAGGCTGTCGTATTGCGACAGCCACTTCACGGCCGTCTTCGGCCCGCACTTCTCGACGCCCGGCACGTTGTCGACGGTGTCGCCGATCAGCGCGAGGTAGTCGATGATCCGCTCGGGCGGCACGCCGAACTTCGCGATCACGCCATCGCGATCGAGCGTCTCGTTGGTCATCGTGTTGACGAGCGTGACGCGGTCGGTGACGAGCTGCGCGAGGTCCTTGTCGCCCGTCGACACGATCACGTTCATTCCGTGCCGCCCGGCTTCGCGCGCGAGCGTGCCGATCACGTCGTCGGCTTCGACGCCCTCGACCATCAGCAGCGGCCAGCCGAGCGCACGCACCGCGCCGTGGATCGGCTCGACCTGCAACGCGAGATCGGGCGGCATCGACGGACGGTTTGCCTTATAGTCGGCATAAAGGTCGTCGCGGAACGTCTTGCCCTTTGCATCGAACACGCAAGCGCTATACTCTGCACTGACTTCCTTGCGCATACGGCGCAGCATGTTGATGATTCCGTAGAGCGCTCCGGTCGGCTCCCCGCCAGGGCCACGCAAATCAGGCATCGCATGGTAAGCCCGATACAGATAGCTCGAACCGTCAACCAATAGCAGGGTCTTACCTTCCAGATTTCGTTCTTCAGGCATTATGAACAAGAGAAAAGTGATTCCGAGTCTGCGTTCGCTCGCAGATCAAGAACGCGCGACGGCCAAGAAGGCGCGCGCATCGTGGCAGATGTTCACGATTATGGCAGAGTTTATCGAGGCGACCGAGTACCTGTCGGAGATCCGCCCGGCCGTCAGCATCTACGGTTCTGCCCGTCTCAAGCCCGACACGCCGCACTACAAGCTCGCGGTGCAGATCGCGCGCAAGCTGTCCGACGCCGGCTTCGCGGTGATCTCCGGCGGCGGCCCCGGCATCATGGAAGCCGCGAACAAGGGCGCGCATGCCGGCAAGGCGCCGTCGGTCGGCCTGAACATCGAGCTGCCGCACGAGCAGGCCGGCAACCACTACCAGGACATCTCGCTGCGCTTCCGTCACTTCTTCACGCGCAAGGTCACGTTCGTGAAGAACTCGGATGCGGTGATCGTGATGCCGGGCGGTTTCGGCACGCTCGACGAGCTGTCCGAGGTGCTCACGCTGATCCAGACGAAGAAGTCGCGCCTCGTGCCGATCATCCTCGTCGGCAGCGAGTTCTGGAAGGGGCTGCTGCAATGGTTCCGCGACCAGTTGATCCCGAACGGGCTCATCAATGCGGAAGACATGGATCTCATGCAGGTGATCGACGATCCCGACCAGGTGCTCGACGCGGTGCTCGCATTCTACGAGGACAGCGGCGAGGAGGAAGGTGCGGACGCCGAGGGGCAGCCGCCGCGGCCCGAGGAAGACCGGATGTTCTACCTGTAATTCGCTCCGGCACCCCGCCTCTCGCGCGGCAGGCGCGGCGGTTCCGCCGCCTGCCGCGCGTCACTTTGTAACACGCTGTTAATTCCCCCACGCGGCCGCGCGCCGCCAAACGTCAAATCCGCGCGACAGGCGCCGCGACGCGCGTCACGACGGCCCGACCCGCGGCCCGCCATTGTCAAATCGCGTCGCGCGACAGGCGCTTCCGCTCGCGTCCAGACGTCAATTCACCGTAATAAACGCGGCTCGCCTTTTCCGCCGTGCCGCTGCACACTGCAATCAATCGGCGTCGGCGATCCCCCGGTGGAACGGTTCGCGGTTCGAAATCGCTCCGCTGCGTCGCGCCGACCTCTTCACAACGACATCAGGGAAAAAACATGAAGCGCTCGCTGATCGCTCTCGCCTTCACCGGCCTCGGCCTCTCGCTGTCCGGTCTCGCCCACGCCGTCAACGTCGACGTCAACATCGGCACGCCCGCGCCGGTCGTCGTGGCCCCCGCCCCCGTGCCCGTCGTGGTCGCACCGGCCCCCGCGATCATCGTCGGCTGGCACGGCGACCGCTACTGGGACGGCCGCCGCTACTGGGAGCGCCGCGAGTGGGACGATTATCAGCGCCATCGCGGTCACGGCGGATACCACTGCCCGCCGGGACACGCGAAGAAGGGCGAGTGCTGAACGACACGGCACGCGTCGCCTGACCGACCAAGGCCGCCCGCGCGCTTCGGCGCCGGGCGGCTTCGCCGTTTACCGGCAGCATGCGTCGCGAAACGATGCGCCGCCACGTGCGCGCAAACCTCGCGCCCGGGTACCGCCCGGCCGTTAGCCCGGCCATTAACGTCCGGCCGATCCGCGCTTACGCCGACGGTTCGTCCGGCTGGCCGATTCGTCCGCCGCGAGCGTTGAACTCCGATGATAGTATCGGCCCTGTACAAGGCCATTCCCGCCAGCCATGCCACTCATCCGGATCTGGGCAGTCGACCATGCGCTCGCGTCGGGCATCGCCGCCCCGACCGACATCCTCACGGCAGCCAATCATCTCGCCCCGTCGAGCCGCGCCGGCCACCCCCACACCCCGTTCCGCTGGCGCATCGAATCGATCGACGGCAAGCCGGTTCGCACGGCATCCGGCCAGAGCGTCCCGGTCGACGGGACGATCGACGGCAGCAGCGGCGCCGACGCGATCTGGCTCACCGCACCGTTCGTCGCCGACATCGAGCGGCTGCTCGCCCGCCCCACCCGGCTTGCGCCGCTGCTCGGCGCGCTGCGCCGTCAGCACGCGCGCGGCACGCTGATCGCGACCTACTGCACGGGCGCGTTCCTGCTGGCGGAAGCGGGACTGCTCGACGGCCGCGCCGCCACTACCCACTGGTCGAAGGCCGCGCGCTTCCAGGCCCGCTATCCGGACGTCGCGCTGCGTGCGTCGGACGTGCTGACCGAACAGGACGGCATTCTGTGCGGCGGTGCGATCACGTCGTACCAGAATCTGGCGCTGCGCATCGTCGACAGACTCGCGAACGCCCGCCTCGCCGCGTCCGTCGCGAAACTGATGTTGATCGACCTGCAGCGCGTTTCGCAGGATTCGTTCGTCGATTTCGCGCAACTGGAACACCCCGGGCACGACGACCCGGTCGTCGCACGCGCGCTGCGCTGGATGGAACGCCATCTGCGCGAGCCATTCAGCCTCGCCCGGCTGGGCGCGCACGTCGCGCTGAGCGAACGCACGCTCCATCGCCGTTTCAAGGATGCCGTCGGCACGCCGCCGCTCCGCTACCTGCAGACGCTCAGGATCGAGGTGGCGAAAAAGCTGCTGGCGGAAACGAAGCTCGGCATCGATGCGGTGTGCGAGCGCGTCGGCTATACCGACCTCAGCGGGTTTCGCCAGCTCTTCAAGCGCGAGACCGGCATCGCGCCAGGCGAATATCGGCGCCGCTTCACACGATAGCCGGCGACGCACGCATCGATCGCGATGTCGTAAATGGCATTGTCGAATGGCAGTTTCGCCACTTCGCGCAAGGGGAACGGCTTCCTACACTGGGTTCACGTCGCCCGTTCCCGGGCCGACGCCCGCTCAACCGAACCAGGACAACATCATGCCGATGATCGACGTCGCCATCCCCGCCGGCGCGCTCGCCCAGCACGCCGAAGCGCAATTGATGAACGAACTGACCACGATTCTGATTCGCCACGAAGGACTCGATCCGGACGATCCACGCGTGCGGGACGTCACGTGGATCTTCGTCCATCGGCCTGCGGCCGTGTATCGATCCGGCGCGCTCGCGTCCGCGCCGATCTACCGGATCGTGCCGACCGTGCCGGAAGGCCAGTACACGGACGCGGCGCGCGCCGGGCTGATCGCGGACGTGACGGCCGCCGTCGCACGCGCGGAAGGCGTGCCGCGCGACGCCATCGCGTCGCGCGTGTGGGTCATGCCGACGGAAATCGACGACGGCTGCTGGGGCAGTCGCGGCGCCGTACGCCGCCTGCCGGACATCATGGATTATTTCGGCGGAGCGCCGTTGCGCGCCGTCGGGGAACGGCGCCTTGCGATCAAGCGGCGGGCGGACGCGATCGGGATTCTGGAAGCGATGCTCGAGGCGCTACGTGACACGCATCGCGGCCTGTCGCTCGACCGCGCCGCCGAGCCTGCGCGCTGACCGCGCGCGCCGGCCGGCAAATCGCGCTTACTGGAACGCCACTTCCGCAAAGCTGCGCAGCTTGCGGCTATGCAGCTTGTCGAGCCCGTTCGTGCGCAGGATCTCCATCGCCTTCACGCCGATCTGCAGATGCTGGTCGACCTGCCCGCGATAGAACGTGTCGGCCATGCCCGGCAGCTTCAGCTCGCCGTGCAGCGGCTTGTCCGATACGCACAGCAGCGTGCCGTACGGCACGCGGAAGCGGAAACCGTTCGCGGCGATCGTCGCGCTTTCCATGTCGAGCGCGATCGCGCGGCTCTGCGACAGCCGCTGCACCGGCTCGCGATGATCCCGCAGTTCCCAGTTGCGGTTGTCGACGCTCGCGACCGTCCCCGTGCGCATCACGCGCTTCAGTTCGGCGCCTTCGAGCCGCGTGACCTCGGCCACCCCGCGCTCGAGCGCGAGCTGCACTTCGGCGAGCGCCGGGATCGGCACCCACAGCGGCAGGTCGGCGTCGAGCACGTGATCCTCGCGCACGTACCCGTGCGCAAGCACGTAGTCGCCGAGGCGCTGCGTGTTGCGCAGGCCCGCGCAGTGGCCGAGCATCACCCACGCGTGCGGACGCAGCACCGCGATGTGGTCGGTGATCGTCTTTGCGTTCGACGGACCGACGCCGATGTTGACCATCGTGATCCCGCTGCCGTCCGCGCGCTTCAGGTGATACGCGGGCATCTGCGGCAGGCGCGGCGGCGCGGCGCCCTCGCCCGGCTCGCTGCCGAGGTTCGCGTTGTACGTGACGACATCGCCCGGCTCGACGAACGCGCTGTACTGGCTGCGGTACTTGCGTTCCTCGGGATCGGTGCTCTCCGTCATCAGCGTGCGGCCGAGCTTCACGAATTCGTCGATATAGAACTGGTAGTTCGTGTAGAGCACATAGTTCTGGAAATGCGTCGGCGACGTCGCCGTGTAGTGGCGCAGCCGGTGCAGCGAAAAGTCGACGCGCGCGGCCGTGAACAGCGCGAGCGGATGCGGCTCGCCCGGCGCCGGCTCGAACGTGCCGTTGACGATCCGGTCGTCGAGGTACGACAGGTCGGGCGTGTCGAAGATGTCGCGCATCGCGAGCAGGCGGTCGCGGTCGAGCTCGCCTTCGAGGTGGATGCCTTCGGGGAACGCGAAGTGAATCGGAATCGGCTGCGACGAGACGCCGATCTCGATCTTCACATGGTGGTTCTTCGACAGCAGGCGCAATTGCTCACGATAGTAGTTCGCGAACAGGTCCGGACGCGTGACCGTCGTCTCGAACACGCCGGGGCCCGCGACGAAGCCGTACGAGCGGCGCGAATCGACGTGCGTGTTCACGTCGGTACGGATCCGCACGAACGGGTAGCACGCGCGCACGTGCTCGGTGATCTGTTCGTGGCGGCGATAACGCGCGAACGCATCGCGCAGGAAGCCCGTATTGGTGTCGTAGATGGCCGACAGCCGCGCGACGGCTGCGACGGAATCGTCGAATGCTTCGACGGGCGGGCTCTCGGGCGTCAGCACCCGGTGCCGGCGGCTCAAATCGTTCTTCATTTTCATCACCTCGTCTGATCGAACGACATTACCACGGAACCCGGTCACGCTCATGGCCGCCCGCTTGCATGCCGCTTGCACGCGAGGGCCGGGCAGCGCGCAGTATTTGCTAAAATCGGAAGGTTCACTGGAGACTCATCATGAAGCCGCTCATTCTCGTCGCCGCTGCCGCCGCGTTTGCTGGCACGTTTGCCGCTGCCGGCGCCGCCTACGCCGCCGGCAGCACGCCTGGCGCCGACGCACAGGCCCGGGCCGAGGCCAACGAGGCCGCCGGCCTGCCCGATCTCCGCAAGATCAACCGGCCGGGCGCCGAAGTCACGTCGAAAGTCGACTTCGCCGACATCCGCCGCACGCCGAGCTTCCATGAAAAGAGCAGGAACGGCACCGAGGTCACCGAGTATCGCGATCGCGGCAAGCCGGTCGAGATCAACGTGAAGTCGAACTTCGGCACGCGCTACCAGATGAGCTCGACGCCCGACACGTCGCCGAAGCCGCACGACGCGGGCGTCCCGATCACGCGCCTGCCGTCGGTCAACCTGCGCTACTGATTTCCTGCCGCGCCGCGCCGGTCCCGACGCGGCGCGCGGGCCCCCCTTCACCTCCTGTCGCGCTGCACGCCGCGCGCGTGCCGACAACTGACCAGACGCATCTCGCATGGCCGTTTTCACCGCTGTTTCCGACTCCGATCTCGCGCAATGGATGCGCCACTATGAACTGGGCGACGTGCTGGCGTTCCGCGGTATTCCGTCCGGTATCGAAAACAGCAACTTCTTCCTGACGACGACGCGTGGCGAGTACGTCCTGACGATCTTCGAAAAGCTGACGGCGGAACAGCTGCCGTTCTACCTCGACCTGATGCGCCATCTGGCGAGCCACGGCGTGCCGGTGCCGGACCCGATCCCGCGCGACGACGGCGCGCTGTTCGGCGAGCTGCACGGCAAGCCGGCGGCGATCGTCACGAAGCTCGACGGCGCGGCCGAACTCGCGCCGGGGGTCGAACACTGTATCGAAGTCGGACAGATGCTCGCCCGCCTGCACCTCGCGGGGCGCGACTATGCGCGCCATCAGCCGAACCTGCGCAGCCTGCCGTGGTGGCGGGAGAACGTCCCGGCGATCGTTCCGTTCATCTCCGACGCGCAGCGCACGCTGCTCGAGGGCGAACTCGCGCACCAGGCCGCGTTCTTCGCGTCGGACGACTACGCGGCGCTGCCGAGCGGCCCGTGCCACTGCGACCTGTTCCGCGACAACGTGCTGTTCGCGCACGCGGCACCCGGCACCGGTCATGACGTACGGCTCGGCGGTTTCTTCGATTTCTATTTCGCGGGCTGCGACAAATGGCTGTTCGACGTCGCGGTGACCGTCAACGACTGGTGCGTCGACCTCGCGACGGGCGTGCTCGACGTCGCGCGCGCCGACGCACTGCTGCGTGCGTACCAGACGGTCCGGCCGTTCACGGCCGAGGAGCGCCGCCACTGGAGCGACATGCTGCGCGCGGGCGCGTACCGCTTCTGGGTGTCGCGCCTGTACGACTTCTACCTGCCGCGCGCGGCCGAAATGCTCAAACCGCACGACCCCGGTCATTTCGAACGCATCCTGCGTGAGCGTATCGCCCACACGCCCGCGCTTCCCGAGACCCATACCGCATGCAACTGATCGAAGTGCCCGCGAAAGCGGGCTATGTCTGGTTCCGTCAAGGCGTCTGGCTGTTCCGCCGGAACCCGCTCGCGTTCATCACGCTGTTCTTCACCTACCTGCTGGCGATCACGCTGGTGTCGATGGTGCCGGTGATCGGCGCGGCGCTGCCGCTGCTGTTCATTCCCGGCATCGCCGTCGGCTTCATGGCCGCGTGCCGCGACACGGTCGCCGGCAAGCCGGTGATGCCGACGATCCTCATCGACGGGTTCCGCTCGTACGGCACCACGACGACGCAGCGGCTGCTCCTCCTGGGCGTGGTCTATGTCGCGCTGATGGTGCTGGTGTTCGCCGCGTCGTCCATCGTGGACGGCGGCGGGCTGCTCCAGATGATGCTGGGCGCGACGAGCGACGCGAGCCCGACGCCGGAAGCGCTTGTCACGCAGGGCACGCTCGGCGCGCTGCTGCTGGCGACACTGCTCTACGCGCCGGTCGCGATGCTGTTCTGGTTCGCGCCGGTGCTCACCGCGTGGCACGACATCCCGCCCGCCAAGGCGCTGTTCTTCAGCATCGTCAGTTGCTGGCGCAATCGCGGCGCGTTCGTCGTGTACGGGCTGCTGTGGTTCGGCGTCGCGCTCGGCACGTCGTTCGGCCTGTCGCTGCTGCTGCAGGCGCTCGGCGCCGGCGCCTATGGGCTGACGATCATGATGCCGGTGACGATCATCATCGTCACGATGATGTACTGCTCGTTCTACGCAACCTATCGCGGTTGCTTCGGCGTGCAGGAGCCGGGCGCCGCGACGCCCACGTCGGGCCGCTGAGGCCGACCTCGGCCGGCGCGTGCCGCCGGCCGTCCATCCTCCTCCCGGCCGGCCCGGCACCAGTCTCGCGGTCCCCGCTCGCGCCCGATGCCCGCACACCCGGCCCTGTTCAACCGGATCTTTTGCGCGCAAAATAATTTGTGTGCAAATCGTTAGCGCGTCCGCCGCGCCACCCGAATCATGGACCGCCTGCCCCCGCTGCCCCAGACGCTCGACGAGCAACTATGCTTCGCGCTCTACGCGACTTCGCATGCGATGACGAAGGCCTACAAGCCGTTGCTCGACAAGCTGTCGCTGACCTACCCGCAATATCTGGCGATGCTCGTCCTGTGGGAACGCGACGACATCGCGGTGAAGGACATCGCCGCCCGCCTCGACCTCGACCCGGCCACCGTCACGCCGCTGCTGAAGCGGCTCGAGGCGCTCGGCTACGTCGAGCGCGTGCGCAGCGCGACCGACGAGCGCGTCGTGAACGTGCGCGTGACGGCGGAAGGCCGCGCGCTGAAGGACAAGGCGCGCTCGGTACCCGCCGATCTCTTTTGCGCAATGCAGCAAACGCCCGAGTTCCTGGTCAGGCTGCGCGCGGATCTCCAGCAGCTGCGCGACGCGCTGTCGGCCGCCAACGAAGGCTGACGCACCGCTCGATCGCAAACGGGTCCGGCACTGCCGGCCCGTTTTTTTTAAAATTTCATTTGCGCACTAATCATTTGTGTTCTATATTTTCTCTCGTGGCCGGCGACATCCCGTCCGACCGGACCGCTTGACCGCTTTCCTCCCTTTCTTCCGACAGGAGCTGCACGATGAACATTCTGTACAAGACCAGCGCCACGAGCACGGGCGGCCGCGACGGCCGCGCGGTTTCCGCCGACAACAAGCTGGAAGTGAAGCTGGCCGCGCCGCGCGAGCTCGGCGGCACGGGCGCGGAAGGCACGAATCCGGAGCAGTTGTTTGCCGCAGGTTACTCGGCCTGTTTCCTGAGCGCGATGAAATTCGTCGCCGGCCAGAACAAGCAGACGCTGCCGGCCGACACGCAAGTGACCGCGGAAGTGGGCATCGGCCCGAACGACGCAGGCGGCTTCGGGCTCGACATCGAACTGCGCGTGTCGCTGCCGGGGCTCGACAAGGCCGATGCACAGGCACTGGTCGACAAGGCGCACCACGTGTGCCCGTACTCGAACGCGACCCGCAACAACGTGCCGGTGCGCCTGACGGTCGTCTGACGCGACGCGCGGCGCCGAATGCAAAAAGGGCGTGTGCGGCTGCCTGCCGCACACGCCCTTTTGCGTGATTCGCCGGACCGGCCGGCGAGCCGGCCCGTGCTGCGCTGCGCTGCGCTGCTTAACGCGAGCCGAACGAGAACGGACGGTTCATCGCGGCTTCGCGATCGATCTTGCGCATGCGGAATTCGAGATCGTAGATGTCGGTTGCTTCGGACAGGTACGCATCGGCGCGCTCTTTTGCGGCCTTTTCAGCGTTCTTGGTCAGCATCAGGAAGAGGTGGCTCAGCAGGTACATGGTCGATCTCGCAATCCAAAGGTTCTTTGACTAGGGTTTTCCCGAATTATAGGGAAAACGCTAGCTTCTGGCTAGCGTCGATCAGACGGTGCGTCGTTCGGTCGCCACAGTGCGACGATTCTCTTCGAAAAAGGACCAGATCATCGTGCTCGCATCGGGGCCGACCGCCGCATGAAACGGCACCGCTTCGTCGCCGCCCGACCATGCATGATCGAGCCCTTTGACGTGGCAAAGCCGCACGACCGACTCGCCGTCGCGGCGCACGTCGGTGATCTGCGCGCCTGCCTCGCGCGTCTCCACGCGCTCGCCGCCGCGCAGTGCGCCGCGGCTGTCCGCGAGCCCGTTCAGGCGCATGAACTGCACCGTCAGCTGGTCGGCATTCTTCGGCGCGACGACATGGTCGCCGTCGCCTTGCACGATCAGCGCGGGCATGCCGGGATACCCACTGGCGTCGACCAGCGCGTCGATGGCCGCCGCCGGGTTCTGCCGCAGCCCGCGCCGCATCACGTCCATCGCGCTGATGCCGGAATTCGCCTCGCCGAGCGCGGGGCCCGAGTGCAGCGCCACCGCCGCGAAGCGGTCCGGATGGTGCAGCGCGAGCAGCGTCGCCAGGCCCGCGCCAGCCGACAACCCCGCGACGTAGACGCGCGAAGCGTCGAACCCGTGCTCGTCAACGAGCGCATCGACGAGCGATGCAACCGCACCCGCTTCGCCACGCCCCGCGCGGTCGGTATCCTCATACCAGTGCCAGCAGCCGTGCGCGTGCGCGCGCTGCGACTGCTCCGGATACAGCACCGCGAAGCCGTGCTTGTCGGCGAGCAGGTTCATCCGGGTGCCCTGCGCGAACTCGTCGACCGATTGCTGGCAGCCGTGCAGCATGACGACGAGCGGCATCGCGCCGCGCCGGTGGCCAGGCGGAACGTAAAGCCCGTATGCAAGCTGCTGGACGAGGCGGCCGAGCGCGGGCGCCATCGGATGCTCGCCGCGCGTCCATTCGCCGGCCGCCCAGGCGGCCGCGCGTGGCCGCACGCGCGACTCGCGCAGCGGGGACAGATCGGTTCCGGCGGGCGACGCTGCGGCTTCGAGCGTGTCGCGCGCGATCCGCTGTGCATCGCGCGTCGCACGCTTGGCGGCCGGAGACAGCATGCGTTTCATGCCGCCCAGCCATACTTTCGTCAGACTTTTGGTCATCGATCGGGCTCGCAGTCAGGAAAAATAGGGACACGATGCTGGGTGCATCGTTCGACTTTGTGCAATGCACCATAACATTGTTTCTGGGATTTTTCCTGCACGCGGATAGTTCCCCGCGGCGCAAAAACGGGCCTCGATCACACGCGGCGCTATACTGGGGGTTAGCCGCTTGTTTCCGTTGTAGTCGTTCTTTCCGGCTCGCGCGTTGATTTAAGCATTCGTCCCGCCTCTGCCCGTTCCCCTCCCGATGTTCGACCTGTCGTCTCACCTGTGGATCACGATCACCGCGTTCGGTGGCGCCGGCCTGACCTTGCCGCTCGCGATCACGATCGCCGTGTGGCTCGCGCTCGGCTACTCGTGGCAGCGCGCGGCCGCATGGCTCGGCGTGCTCGCGGCCGCGATCGGGATCGTCGCGCTCACCAAGATCGCGTTCCTCGGCTGGGGCATCGGCATCCGCTCGTGGGACTTCACCGGGTTCAGCGGCCACGCGATGCTGTCGACGTCGGTCTATCCCGTCGCGATCTTCCTCGCGCTGATCCGCACGCGCACGCCGGTGCGAATCGCCGGCATCGCGCTCGGGCTCGCGGCCGGCATCGCGGTCGGCGTGTCGCGCGTCGCGCTCGACGCGCATTCGCCGTCCGAATCGATCACCGGCTGCATCGTCGGCGCGATCGCCGCGCTGGCGTTCATCGCCGGCTCGTGGCACGCGGTGCCGCACCGCTGGTCGGTGGCGGCGGTCGTTGCGAGCCTCGTGCTCGTCACCGTCGCGCTGCACGGCATCACGGTGCCGTCGCACCAGTGGGTCACCAAGGTCGCGCTGGAGCTGTCGGGGCACGAGCGGCCGTTCGTCCGCGCCCGCTGGAAAGCCAATCCGAACTACCGGCCGGCGTCGCAGCCGGCGTCGCTGCACCGCACCGGGTCGTTGCTGCCGTCGCTGCACGCGTGACGGGCCGCACGCACGCCGCTCCCGCCGCCTTTCAAGGCTAAAGGTTTCATGCGCACCGTCGCATGAGCGGTATGTCGAGCGTTATAACCCGCCCTATATTACGATTATGGTTTTCAACCATTCAAACGACCAGACCATGCGCTCGACCGTCCGCCCGCTTCGCCGCACCCTGCTCCGCCTGTTGCCGCTCGCCACGCTTGCAGCGGGCATCGCGTTCAGCGCGCCGGCTTCCGCCGCCGACGAGCTGGTCGTGTCGGCGGCCGCGAGCCTGACGAACGCGTTCAAGGCCGTCGGCGACGCGTACCAGAAGCAGCATCCGGACGCCAAGGTGCTGTTCAACTTCGGCGCGTCCGACGTGCTGATGCAGCAGATCGCCAAGGGCGCGCCGGCCGATGTGTTCGCATCGGCCGACCAGAAGGCGATGGATCGCGCGGTCGGCGAAAAGGTCATCGTGCCCGGCACGCGTCGCGACTTTGCGGCGAATTCGCTCGTGCTGATCGTGCCGGCGGACAGCCACGCGGCCGCGCCGGCCTCGCTGAACGACCTGACGGCGCCCGGCGTGAAGCGCATCGCGTACGGCGACCCGGCGTCGGTGCCGGTCGGCCGCTATACGGAAGGTGCGCTGCGCGCCGCAGGCGTGTGGGATGCCGTCAGCGCAAAGGGCGTGCTGGCCGCCAACGTGCGCCAGAGCCTCGATTACGTCGCGCGCGGCGAAGTCGACGCGGGCTTCGTGTTCGGCACGGACGCGGCGATCATGCCGGGCCGCGTGAAGGTCGCGCTGACCGTGCCGACGCAGACGGCCATCACCTATCCGATCGCGGTGGTCAAGGACAGCCGCCATGCCGCGCAGGCGCAGTCGTTCATCGACTTCGTCGTGTCACCGCAGGGCCAGGCCGTGCTGTCGACATTCGGCTTCAAGCCCGCGGGCAAGTGAGCGCAACATGATGCAGGACGCCTGGGTACCGCTGCTGTTGTCGCTGAAGGTCGCCGGCTGGGCGACCGCGCTCGACATCGTGCTCGGCGTCGCCGCCGCCTTCATGCTCGCGCGCTGGCGCTCCCCGCTGCGCGACGTGGTCGATTCGCTGCTGACGCTGCCGCTCGTGCTGCCGCCGACGGTGCTCGGCTATTACCTGCTCGTGCTGCTCGGCCGGCGCGGCGTATTCGGCGCGTGGCTCGACACGCTCGGCATCGAACTCGTCTTCACGTGGCAGGGCGCGGTGATCGCATCGATGGTCGTCGCGTTCCCGCTGATCCTGAAGTCGGCACGCACCGCGTTCGAAAGCGTCGATCCGCATCTCGAGCGCGCGGCACGCACGCTCGGGCTCGGCGAAGCCGCGGTGTTCTTCCGCGTGACGCTGCCGCTCGCCATGCGCGGCATCCTGGCCGGCGCGTTGCTCGCCTTCGCGCGCGCGCTCGGCGAATTCGGCGCGACGCTGATGATCGCCGGCAACCTGCCCGGCCGCACGCAGACGCTGTCGGTCGCGATCTATGCGGCGGTGCAGGCCGGCGACGACAACACGGCCAACTTCCTCGTGCTGGTGACGTCGATCACCTGCGTGCTCGTGCTGCTCGCGACCGGCTGGCTCGTGCCGTCGCGCGCCGGGCGGAGCCAGCTGACATGACGCGCGCGCCGCATCCGTGCCGCTGCGCCTCACCGGTCGCGGCAAAATGCCTTCCCGTCGCGCGGGCGGTTTCCCGCACGCGCGGCGCGGCACGACGGAGGCCCGCATGAGTGTCGCCGTCGATATCCGCAAGACCTACGCGAACGCCGAGCGCCGCTTCACGCTCGACGTGTCGTTCACGGCCACCACGCAGCGCGTCGTGCTGTTCGGGCCCTCCGGCGCGGGCAAGAGCATGACGCTGCAGGCGATTGCCGGCCTGCTGTCGCCCGACGAAGGCACGATCACGCTGAACGACGAACCGCTGTTCGATTCCGCGCGCGGCATCGACGTGCCGACCCGTGCGCGCCGCGTCGCGTACCTGTTCCAGGACTACGCGCTGTTTCCGCACCTGAACGTGCGCCAGAACATCGCGTTCGGGCTCACGCCCGGCCTGCGCAACCCGCGTGCGAAGACGGTGCTGCCCGAAGTCGCGTACTGGCTGCAGGCGTTCGAACTCGACACGCTCGCCGGGCAATTCCCGTCGCAGTTGTCGGGCGGACAAAAGCAGCGCGTCGCGCTGGCCCGTGCGCTGGTCGCCCAGCCGCGCATCCTGCTGCTCGACGAGCCGTTCGCGGCGCTCGACAGCACGATGCGCCAGCGCATGCGCCACGAGCTCGCCGAACTGCAGGCGCGGCTCGATATCCCGATGATGCTCATCTCGCACGACCCCGACGACGTCGCCGCGTTCGGCGACCAGGTCGTGCAATTGAACGAAGGACGCGTGCAGGCCGCAACACCGCACGCCGAGTGGCCGACGCGCGTCACCTGAGCGCGCGAAGGCCGTGGCCCCTCGTGGCCACGTTGGAGCCTGAGAGACGCCGCACCGGCGGCACACGCTGGAACCAGCTGGAACAAGCTGAAAAGGGGATCGAAGCCGACGCCTCGTGCACGATGCGCGGCGCCGGTTTCGCCTCGTCCGCGCGCGGCCGCCGCCTGAATGGGCGCGCGCCGCCGCGCGCGGTCAGCCCGTCACCGCGAGAATCACGCTCGATGCCTTGAACAGCCCGATCGCGCGCCGGCCGGCGTCGAGTTGCAACGCGCCGACACTGTCGTTCGTCACCACGGCCGTGAGCGTCCCGCCGCCGTCGAGCGCCAGCGTCACCTCACTGTTCACCGCGCCCGCCGCGACGGTTTCGACCGTCCCGTGCAGCTGGTTGCGCGCGGATACCTTCAAGGTCGCTTCGGCTGCATCGTCGACCGCCAGCACGACCCACGACGCCTTCACGAGCGCGCATGCATCCGCCCCCGGCTCCAGGCCGAGCGCGTCGGCGCTTTCGTGCGTGAGCACCGCGACGATGACCTGCCCGCCGGGCAGCACGAGCGTCACCTCGTCGTTCACCGTGCCGCGCACGATCGACTCGACCTTGCCGAACCACTGGTTGCGCGCGCTCGTCTTCATCCCGATCCGGCCGATCAGCGCCCAGTCGACGTCGAAGCCGGACACCGCCGCGCTCGCGGCGTCGATGAAGCGGCGATGCTCGCGCTCGATCGTGCGGAACGCGGCGATCAGCGACGTCGCACGCGGCGTCAGCGTCGTGCCGCCGCCGCCCTTGCCGCCCGTCGAACGCGTCACGAGCGGCTCGCCGGCCAGGTTGTTCATCGTGTCGATCGCATCCCACGCGGCCTTGTAGCTGAGGCCGACGGCCTTTGCCGCACGCGTGATCGACCCGGTATCGCCGATCGCCGCGAGCAGCGCGATGCGGGTGGCGCCGCCGAGCGTCTGCTGGCCCGCGCGCAACCACAGTTCGCCGGCCAGTTCGAGCGGTCCGGCGGAGGAGGAAGGAGGCGTCGCGTCGCTCATCGGTCTGTCTGAAGAAAACGGGGGGCCATTATAGGGATCGCGCGCCGCTCAACGCATCACCGCGGCTTGCCGTCGAGCTTCGGCGGGCGCAGGCTCGCGAGCAGCGCCTCGGCGTCGCTCGCCGCGCGTTGCTCGAGCGCGGCACCGTAGCCGCGCACGAAACCGCGCTGGTACGCGGGCGCCGCCAGGTGCTCGAGATGATGCAGCGCGACCATCGTGTCGTTCGCCTCACCGAGCACGCTCTGCACGCGCGCGAGCGTCTTGACCGTTTCGGTGCGCGTGCGGCGCGAGGCCAGCGACGCGAAGAATTCCAGCGCGTAGCGCAGCCGCTTCGCGTCGATCCGCACCTGGTGCCGCGCGGCCGTATCGAGCGACGTGAGCGACGGCGATGCATACAGATGACCGAACAGCCGCCGCACGCGCCTGGTCGCGTGACGCCGCAGCGACGGCGCGTCGTCGTCGCCGGCAGCCGGCGGCAGCGCGAACGTGCTCAACCATTCGAGCCAGCCGAGCGTCAGTCGCGCATAGCGCGCCGAATGCAGCGCCTGGCGCAACTCGACGCGCGCCGCCGTCGCCTGCGCGCGCGCGGCGTCGAGCGTGCCGTCCCAGTCGGCGCTGCCGCCGTCGGCCGCGATCAGCGCGGGCAGGCTTTCGGTCGAGAACACATCCCAGTCGCGCACGGTGCCGAGCAGCGAGGCGAGCCAGCGCAGGTCGACACCGAAGGTATCCGTCCACTGATCATCCGCGAAGCGCGGAAAGAAGCGCACCAGCGTGCGCAGCCGGCGCAGCGCGACACGCATCTGGTGCACGAATTCGGGATCGTCGCGATCCAGCACGCCGCTCTCGTTGCCGAGCCATTGCGCCGCGATGTCGCCAGACAGCGCGAACAGCGCGGCCCGCTGCGTGCGGATGCCGGCCAGGTCGACGAGCTGCGCCTTGACCGGCCGAGGGGCGTCAGGCTCGCCCGCGCACGCGCGATCGATCACGCTGGTCAGTTGCACGAACGCGGGCCATGCGCCGCTGAGCTCGCGCGCGGCGGCGAACAGCGCGCGCAGCGCGGCCGTGCGTGCGGCGACGGTTTCCCAGTCGGGCGCCGCAAGGCGCAGTTCGCCATGGCGGCGCGGCGACTCGGTGCCGCCGTGCAGCGTGACGTCGTCGAGCGTCATCTCGACCACCACGCCGCTGTCGTCCGCCCATCGCCCGCGCCGCCGCTCGCTGACGAGCCTCGGCGGTGCCGGCCCGGACGATGCGGCGACCGCCGCTTCGTCAACGGGGCCGGGCGTCACGCCCTCGCCCGCCGTCTCTGCCGATTCCGCATCCGCTTGCGCCGCGGGCGCCGGCGTGGCCACGGCGATGCCGGCATGCTCGGCGTCGAACAGCTCGCGCGCCACGACGCCGGGCGCGAATCGCTTCGTGCGGGATGCAACGACACGCCGCCCTTGCACGTTCGACTCGATCCACGTCCACCAGCACTCGCCGGGGCTCGGCTCGGCCTCCTCGACCTGGCACGGCTCGATCGTCACACGCTCGTGGCCGCGCCGCATCCGCACCTGCGGACAGATCCGCCACGCACGGACGAGTTCAGCGCCGAAGTCGCGCTGCTCGCCACGAACCCGGCTTCCCGTCTTGACCGGCCAACCTTCCAGCGACAGACACAACACGACTTCAAGCACACGCGACATGGAGGCTCCCGCACATGAAGAATCGCCGGCGCATCCTGCGTGCCAGCGTCGCCCGTGAAGCAGCTTCCATAGTACACGGCGCAAAAGCGCGCGGGCGACGATCCGGCCCTGCCACGCCGTCGCGCATCGAACGACGTATCAGACGACGTATTGCGCGATGCCGTTGCCGAACGACCAGTCTTCCTTCAGCACTTCGACAAGACTGATGAATACGTCCTGCTGGCGCACGCCGGGCTGCCGCGCGAGGTTCTCGGCGATGGTCCGGTACAGCGC
Organism: Burkholderia sp. Bp9142; assembly: GCF_003853415.1. Taxonomy (GTDB): domain Bacteria; phylum Pseudomonadota; class Gammaproteobacteria; order Burkholderiales; family Burkholderiaceae; genus Burkholderia. The sequence continues at coordinate 151,559 of NZ_QTPP01000001.1, forward strand.
CTGTTTCTGCTCGAGCGTGCGCGTGTTGTTCGCGGTGATCTGGATCATCACGAGATCGTCGCTGCGTTCGATGTCGAGGTAATGGCGGCCGAAGACGAAGTTCTCGGCCGGGTGCTCGGTCACGACCATGAAGATGTCGTCCTCGGGCACGTTGAACGTGTGCATCAGCGCGCGATGCACGCCGTCGACGAGCGCCGCGCGGTAGGCGGCCGGTTTGCCTTCGCGCACTGCGATCCGGGTGAATGGCATGGTCCTGCTCCTTTCGGTGACGTTGAAAAACGGGAACGCGACGTCAGGTTAGGCGTGCACGACTATAATTAACAGTCATCAATCGATATTTCATTCATTTACGATAGAAATGAAAGTCCTCGACCTCGATGCGGTGCGCGCGTTCGTGCTGGTCGCCGATCTCGCGAGCTTCACGCGCGCGGCCGACGCGCTCGGCACCACGCAGTCGGCCGTCAGCCTGAAACTGAAGCGGCTCGAAGCGCACCTCGGCAAGCCGCTGCTCGCGCGCACGCCGCGCGTCGTCAAGCTGGCGGCGGACGGCGAAAACTTCCTGCCGGCCGCCCGGGCGCTGCTCGACGCGCACGACCAGGCGCTCGGCGCGATTTCGGCCGGCACGCACCGCCTGTCGCTCGGCGTCAGCGAGCATGTCGCGGTGCCCGACCTGCCGGCCGTGCTGACGAGCCTGCATCGGCAGGATCCCGGGCTGTCGCTGGAGATGCATCTGGGGATGTCGTCGAGCCTGCTCGTGCAGTACGACGAACGCCGGCTCGACGCGGCGATCGTGCGGCACGAACCGGGCGAGGATCCCCCGCGCGACGACTGCACGCTGCTGTTTACCGAACCGCTCGCATGGCTCGCCGCGCCCGACTGGGCGCCACGGGCAGGCGAACCGCTGCCGCTCGCGGTGCTGGCCGGGCCGTGCGGCGTGCGGGCCGCCGCGCTGCGGGCGCTCGAGCATGCAGGGCGGCCGTGGCGCGAGCGCTTTACGGGCGGCGGCGTTGCCGCGGTCACGGCCGCCGCCGCGGCCGGGCTCGCGGTCTGTCCGCTGGCCCGGCGCGTCGCACCGCGCACGCTGGTCGACGTCGGCGTGAAATTCGGCCTGCCGCCGCTGCCGCACTCGCGGGTCGTGCTGTATTCGCGCGTGCGCGACACCCGCGCGGCGGCCGCACTGCGCAGGTTTTCCGACAGCATTGCAATCTCGGCGTAAACTAAGCGGTTTCGCCGCCCGCAATCTCCTGACGAATGCCGATGAAGCCCGAAGCCCGCAAGCACCTCCACGCCAACCTGCTGATGCTCGCCGCCGCCGCGATCTGGGGCTCGGCGTTCGTCGCGCAACGGCTGAGCCTCGACGTGATCGGACCGTTCCTGTTTACGGGGCTGCGCTTCCTGCTCGGCGCGCTGGTGCTGATCCCGCTGCTGGCGCTCAATGCGGCGTCGCGCGCGCAGTTGGCGGCGATTCGCCGCGAGCCGGCGCTGCTGGTGCCTGGCCTCGCGCTTGGCGGGCTGCTCGCCGTATCGATCTCGCTGCAGCAGTTCGGCCTGCAGTACACGCGGGTCGCGAACGCGGGCTTCATCAGCTCGCTGTACGTCGTGATCGTGCCGCTGATGGGCGTGTTCGTCCGCCACCGGATCGGCGCCGGCACGTGGTTCGGCGCGCTGCTCGCGGCGATCGGCCTGTATTTCCTCAGCATCGACGAGCATTTCTCGGTGCTCTACGGCGATTGGTTCCAGCTCGCGGGCGCGGTCGTCATCGCCGCGCACGTGATGGCCGTCGGCCATTTCGCGAAACGGCACGATCCGCTCGTGCTCGCTTTTCTGCAGTTCGTCACGTGCGGCGTGCTGTGTCTCGCGGCCGGCCTCGTGATCGAGCCGATCAGCGTCGCGATGCTGCGCAGCGCGCTGCCGACACTGCTGTACGGCGGGCTGCTGTCGGTCGGCGTCGCCTATACGCTGCAGGTCGTCGCTCAGCGCGATGCGGCGCCCGCGCATGCAGCCGTGATCTTCAGCATGGAAGGCGTGTTCGCGGCCATCGCAGGCTGGGCCGCGCTCGGCGAGATGCTGACGCTGCGCGCGCTGGTCGGCTGCGCGCTGATGCTGGCCGGCCTGCTCGCCTGCCAGTTGCTGCCGAACGGCGACGCCCGGAAAAAGGACGAGGACGCGCTGCCGGCGTGACATGCGCGATCCCTATAATGGCGGTTCGCGTGTTTTTCATGCCAACCGCTTCCGACAGGCCAGCTCCGTGACGTCCATTCCCGCCGATCCCGCCGCCGACCTGCTGCGCGAACGCGCAGCGCACTATGCCGCCGAGGCCGCGCTGTTCCTGCGCGACCAGGCGCTTTCCACCGCATCGCACGACCTGCGCAGCCCGCTGAACGCAATGCACAGCTGGGCGTATGTGCTCGAGCGCCAGCTCGCCAGCGCCGACCCGAACCTGCAGCGCGCGCTCGCGGGCATCCGCACGGGGATCGACCAGCAGGTCGCGCTGATCGACGACGTGCTCGACGCGCCGCGCGCGCAAACGCGCGCGCTCGCGATCACCGCGCAGCCGTTCGCGCTGCGCCCGCTGCTCGACGACACGCTCGCCCTGGTGCGCTTCGCGCTCGCCGACGCACGGCAGGTGAGCCTCGATGCGACGCTGCCCGACGGCGAGCCGTCACTGACCGCCGATCGCGAGCGCATCGCGCAGGCGCTCTGGACGATGCTGACGACAGCCGTCGAAGCCAGCGCCGCCGGCGGCCGCGTGACGTTCGCGTGCACGCGCGACGGCGCGCTGTGCGCCGCGCAGGTCACCTGCGACGTGAGCGCCGGCGCCCTTGCCGACCCGGCGCTGCCGCACGCCTTCGAATCGTTCGCACGCCACGAGATGCTGCGCCCGCGCGACGCGAAGCGCGTCGCCTGGACGCTCGCGCTGTGCCAGCGTGTCGCGCTCGCGCACGCCGGCACCTTCACGCACGCCCCGTTCGCCGACGGCGCCGCCGTCACCCTCTCGCTCTCCGTCCCCTGCGAGGCGCCGGTGTAAGCAACCGGCCGCCCGACACATTACATTTTCCTTTCTGGCCCTATACTGTCGGGCCTGTCATGACTGGAGCGATTCCTTGTTACAGATCTTCGCGCTCATCGGCGCGTTGTTCCTGGTGGCCCTGAACGGGTTCTTCGTCGCAGCCGAATTCGGCCTCGTCAAACTGCGCGCGACGCGCGTCAAGACACTTGCCCGCAAGCACGGCCTGCGCGGGCGCATCCTCGCCATCGTGCACGGCCGGCTCGACGCGTATCTGTCCGCGTGCCAGCTCGGCATCACGCTCGCGTCGCTCGGCCTCGGCTGGGTCGGCGAGCCGGCGTTCGCGGAACTGATCGGCCCGCTGCTCGACCTGATCGGCGTGCAGTCCGAACGCATCGTGCACCTGATCTCGCTCGTGTTCGCGTTCTCGCTGATCTCGTTCCTGCACATCGTGGTCGGCGAACTCGCGCCGAAATCGATGGCGATCCGCCAGTCGGAGAAGGTCGGCCTGTGGGTCGCACTGCCGCTGTACGCGTTCTACTGGGCGATGTACCCGGCGATCTGGGTGCTCAACACCAGCGCGAACGCGGTGCTGAAGCTCGCGGGGCTGTCGGCCGACCACGGCGGCGATGCGCACTACTCGACCGACGAGCTGAAGCTGATCCTGCGCAGCCGCCGCAGCACGGCCGGCAACACGGCCCAGCCGGCGCGCGGCACGTACACCAACGACGAGTGGAACACGCTCGCGCATTCGCTCGATTTCTCGTCGATGACGGTGTCGGACCTGATGCGGCCGGCGCATGAAATGATCGGCCTGCGCCGCGACCTGCCGCTGCCCGACAACATGGAAATCGTCGCGCGCCACCGCTTCAGCCGCTATCCGCTGTTCGAGGATACGGCGCGCGAACAGGTAAGCGGGCTGATCCACCTGAAGGACCTGCTGCTCGCGCGTCACGCGGGCGCGGCGCTCGAGGACCTGTCCGACTACGTGCGCCCGGTGCAGTACGTGAAGCCCGACACGCCGGCGCTGGAGCTGTTCCGCCGCTTCCGCAAGGGTGCGCCGCACTTCGCGCTGGTCGGCAACAAGGGCGAGAAGCCGATCGGCTTCCTGACGCTCGACAACCTGCTCGGCGCGCTGGTCGGCCAGATCCACGACGAGTTCCGCCAGGGCGACGCGGACTGGACCCGCCTCGACGACGGCACCCTGATGGGCAAGGGCAGCCTGCCCGTCGTGTCGCTCGAGCAGGCGCTCGGCATCGACATCGACGAAGGGCGCGCGGAGTCGGTCGGCGGCCTCGTGATCCAGGCTTTGAGCGATTTGCCGACCGAAGGACAGCGCGTGTCGTTCGATCGCTTCGACGTCGTCGTGAAAAAGATGAACGGGCCGCGCATCGTGCTGGTGCGCGTCTATCCGAAGATCGCGAAGGAGGCCGACGAATGACGGCCGCCGCTCGCCGCTCGCGATGAGCGCGACGCTGCCGCGCTGCTGCGTGATCACGCCGGAGCCGGCATCCGCGTCGGCCGCCGATTGCCACGCCTTTCTCGAGCGCCTGTCGGCCGTGCTCGCGCGCGGCGAGACGCTCGTGCAGTTGCGCGTGAAGTCGTTCGACCCGGCCGCGTTCGCGCGGCTGGCCGCCGATGCGCTCGCGCGCTGCGACGCGGCCGGCGCGCAACTGATGGTCAACGGGCCGATCGACGCGGCCGGTGTCATGCAGCTCGACGGCGCGGGCTGGCATCTCGACGGCGCCGCGCTGCGCGCCGTCGCGCAGCGGCCGCTGCCGGCCGCGCGCCGCGTGTCGGCCGCATGCCACACGGCCGACGATCTCGTGCTGGCTGCGCGCGCGGGCGTGGATTTCGTCACGCTGTCGCCCGTGTTGCCGACGCTCAGCCATCCCGGCGCGCCGACGCTCGGCTGGACACAGTTCGCGGCATTGGCCGCGCAGGCCGTGATGCCGGTCTATGCGCTCGGCGGCATGACGCGCGCGCATCTCGACGACGCGCGCCGCCACGGCGCGTACGGGGTCGCGGGTATTCGAAGCTTCTGGTAAATGCGGCCGGGCGCACCGGCGCCCGACCTGCCCGGCATCACGCGTTCAGATCGGGGCGCATCCCGCGCCTCGCGCCGTCGTCGATCCGGCGCACGTCGTGCGTGAGTGCGTACCGGTTGACGTCGCCCGTGAGCCACGCGACGAGCGAATACGGCGGCAACGATCCCTCGTCGACGCGGTCGCGTGCGCGTGCCGGCGTCTCGAACACGACCTGCCCTCTCGGCGCGTCGAACGGCACCGCGTCGGGCGACAGGTTCAGTGCGATGGTCAGCGTCTCGTCATCGGCGAGCCGCCATGACGCGAGCAGCGCGTCGGCCTCGCCGTTATCGTCCGCCTTCAGCGTATGCGCGTCCTGCGGCCGGCAATCGGCCAGCCGCGGCGCAATCAGCTTCGCGCGCACCGCGAGCGCCGATTGCACGAAATGCGCACGATCGGCATCGCGCGCGGTTTCATCGAAGATCAGCGGGATCTGCGGCGTCAGGAGCGACAGCGCGAGCGCGGCGAGGCCCGGCGCCTGTTCGTCGTCGCCATGCTCGCTCTCCCGCCACGCACCGTCGGACAGCACCAGCGACGTCAGCGACAACCCTTGGGCGCATGGGCCGTCGCCCGCCGTGGCCGGCTGGAACGCCGTGCCGGCCGCGGTCAGCGCGCGAGCGAGGGTATGGATCGACTGGTGTGTCGAGATTCCCTCGTGAGCGGCCGCGTCGCGGTCCGTCAACCGATGCAGCGCGCGTTCGCCGCAACCGTTCCATTGCGCATCGAAATGGGTGTCGGCCAGATGCACCGGATGACGCTCGCTGCCGAGCACGAGGTGGATCAGCCGGTCGGCCGGCACGGCCGCGCGCACGCGGTCGGCGATCTCGCGCAGCCATGACGTGCCGATCCGGTCGGCCTCGCGCAGCCGCAGCCCGTCGCAACGGTATTCGTCGATCCAGTACAGCGCGTTGTCGCAGAAGAAGTCGCAGACTTCCGGGTGGTCGAGCGCGAGCGGCGGCGCCTGCAGCGGATCGTCGCGCGTATGGAAGAACGGCGCCGCGTAATGGCGCAGCGCGTCGGTGCCGCTGCCGAAGCGCGCGTAATCGAGCTCCAGCAGCACCGCGAGACCATAGCCGTGCGCGTCGTCGATCAGCGCCTTCAGCGCGTCGGGGCCGCCCTCGGCCGCGAGCGGCGCGAACGGCAGGCTGTCGTGTGGCGACGCGAGCAGCTCGAGCGCGGTCACGCCGAGGCGCGCGAGCTTCGGCAGCCGGCGGCGCACGCCGTCGAAGCCGCCCACCGCGTGCGGACGAATCGCGTACAGCGCGATGTCTTCCCACGGACGGCCGCGCCAGAACGTGTTGCGCCAGGTGAACGCGCGCGGATCGACGACCTCGCTCGGGCCGTTGAGCCCGTCGGGTTGCGAACGCGATGCGGGATCGGGAATCGACGCGACATCGTCGAGCCGGTAACGGTAACGCGCGCCCGCACCGCATTCGACGAACGCTTCGAACCAGCTTGGGCCGGCGGCCGTCATCGGGACGAGCGTCGGGCCGTAACCGGTATCGAGTTCGAGCTGAACGTGCGTGCTGCCCGGCGCCCACACGCGGAAATGCGTGCGCGGCGACGTACCGAGCGCGCCGCAGGGCTGCGCGCCGGACGGCAGGCAGTGAATGTAGTGCTGCGCATACGGATCGTGCGGACAATCTGACATGATGCGCTCCTCGTGCCGAGCGGCATGGCCGCGCGATCGGCGCGGCGCATCGGGGCCCGGCATGCGACGGCCAGGCAGGGGGGGAACAAAAGTATGCGCCGGTTTCATGATCGCAACGCATCGAATCCTCACATTTTTAAATGCGAATCGACCCCGCCAACGTTTGCGCGCTGCACGCCGAGTCAGGTAGTGCGCATACCGGAATGGCCGCTCGCCTTGTTGCGCCGCCGGCCCGCGCTTACGCTCGGTTCGATGCGCGGACACGCCGTCCGCGCCCGAACCCGAGGAATCCGCCATGTCGCTCACCGCCGGCGCCGCGAAATTCGATCCGGCACGCGCGCACGAATACGCCGAACAATCCCGCATCGCGCTGGCCGGCTATGAAGCGTGCCACGAGCTCGCCGCGTGCATGCTCGCGTCGGCGATCGGCGTGGCCGATGCGCGGATCCTCGTGGTGGGCGCGGGCGGCACGGGGCAGGAAATCTGCGTGCCCGCCGCGCTCGAACCGGGCTGGCAGTTCACGGCCGTCGACCCGTCCGCGCCGATGCTCGCGCTCGCGCGTGCCAACGTCGAAGCGGCAGGTTTCGCCGCGCGCACGAACTTCATCGAGGCCGGCGTCGATGCGCTGCCCGAAGCACCGGCCTTCGACGGCGCGACGCTGATCGGCGTGCTGCATCACGTCCCCGGCGACCCGGCGAAGGCCGCGCTGCTGGACGCGATCGCGCGCCGCCTGAAGCCCGGCGCACCGCTCGTGCTGGCGGGCAACCATCGCCGCTACGCGGACCACCCTCGCCTGCTCGATGCGTGGCAGCAGCGCTGGCGCATGAAGGGCGCGACGCCCGACGCCGTGCGTGCGCAGCTGGCGAAAATCCTGCAGGGCGCCGATCCGCCTGCGTCGGAGGAAGCCGTGTCCGCACTGCTGCACGACGCGGGTTTCGATGCGCCGCTGCGCTTTTTCTCGAGCCTGTTCTGGGGCGCGTGGATCGCGGTGCGGCGCAGCACGTGACGACGCGTGACGGCAGGCGGCACACGCTGCGCCGGGAGCCGGGCTGCTGCCAGGCAATCGCACGGCGGCATGACCGGCGCGGCGTCATCCGCGCTCGGTATGATGTCGTTCCCGCCCCTCTTCCGGCCTCGACATGCTGACCGTCCATCACCTGAACAACTCGCGTTCGCAGCGCGTGCTCTGGCTGCTCGAAGAACTGGATGTGCCGTACGAGATCGTGCGCTACGAGCGCGATCCAAAGACGATGCTCGCGCCGCCCGCGCTGCGCGCGATCCATCCGCTCGGCAAGTCGCCCGTCGTCACCGACGACGGCCGCACGATCGCGGAATCGGGCGCGATCATCGAGTACCTGGTCGAACGCTACGGCAACGGCCGGCTCGCGCCGCCGAGCGGCACGCCCGAGCGGCACGACTACACGTACTGGCTGCACTACGCGGAAGGGTCGGCGATGCCGCCGCTGCTGCTGAAGCTCGTCGCGTTGCGGATCGCGCATGCGCCGATGCCGTTCTTCTCGCGGCCGATCGCGCGCAAGATCGCCGCGACGCTGCAATCGGGCTTCGTCGATCCGCAGATCGCGCTGCATCTCGGCCATGTCGACGACGCGCTGACGCGCACGGGCTGGTTCGTCGGCGACGGCTTCAGCGCGGCCGACATCCAGATGAGCTTCCCGCTCGAAGCCGCGATGGCGCGCGGCGACGGCGGCCAGCATCCGGCGATCGCGCGCTTTCTCGACGCGATCCACGCGCGGCCCGCCTACCGCCGCGCACTCGAGCGCGGCGGTCCGTACGAACTGCTCAGGTAGCCCGCATCAGCTCAGCAACCCCGCCGCGACGTTGATCGACAGCCCGAGCACGGCCATGTTGAAGTAGAACGACAGGATCGACTGAGCGAGCACCGAGCGGCGCGCGGAACGGTTCGCGAGCGACACGTCGGCCGTCTGCGACGCGACCGCGAGCGTGAATGCGAAATACAGGAAATCCCAGTAGTCGGGCTCGGGATTGCGGTCGGGGAAACGCAATGCGCGATCGCCGCTCGGCGAGCCGTAATAGAGCCGCGCGTAGTGCAGCGTGAAGATCGTCGGAATCAGGAACCATGCACCGAACAGCGTCGCACCCGTGACCGCGTAATGGCCGAGCCCCGCGCGAAAGCCGACGCTCTTCGCGGTGGCGAGCTCGATCGCGATCGCGGCGACGCTCGCGACCGTCGCGAGGCACACGACGGTCAGCACGGTCGTCGCGTTCTCGTCCTCGCGGATCGCGACTTCGCGCACCTTGTGATGATGGGCGGTGACCATGCGCACCCACATCAGCACGAGATACAGCCAGACCGCGCAATCCCAGCCGATCAGCACACGCGCGGTCGGCCTCAACTGGAACGGCAGCAGCCCCGCGCACAGCACGCCCGCGACGAAGGCCGCGACCATGCGCGGCCGGTTGCGTAATACCTGCGGATAAAGGGTCATCGTGTGATTCCGAAAGCGGATGGAAAGGGTTCGACCGGCGCGCAAACGGCCCGCTGCGCCGCGCCGGCGGGTACCGCCCCGATTATCGCCATTCCTGCATGACGTTGCGACGGGCGTGAGCGCCTAAGATATCGGCATGACACCTGCCCTCTGCCACCACCCCGTGAACGCGGCCGGCCGCGACTTCGTCGTCGGCGATCTGCATGGCTGCGTGGATGTGCTGCGCGCGCTGCTGCACGACATCGGCTTCGACCCGGCTCACGACCGGCTGTTCTCGGTCGGCGATCTCGTCGACCGCGGCCCTGCGTCCGAAACCGCGCTCGAGTTGCTCGACCGCCCGTGGTGCCACGTCGTGCGCGGCAATCACGAAGAAGTGCTGAGCCTCGTGTCGCGCGGCAAGCTGCCGCCCGATGCGTGGCGCGGCATCGGCGGCGACTGGGGCGCCGATCTGCCGCCGGAACGGCTGCACGCCCATGCGGCGCGCGTCGACGCGCTGCCGCTCGTGCGCGTGATCGGCGACGGCGCCGTGCGCTTCAACGTGCTGCATGCGGAATTCTTCGGTTCCGATGCCGAGCTCGATGCGGGCAGCTATTCGCCCGACGTGCGCGAACGGCTGATCTGGGGGCGCGACCTGGTCCAGGGGCTCGTCGACCCGGCCCGGCAGGCCGGCCTGTCGCTCACCTGCACCGGTCATACGCCCGTGCGTGCGCCGCAGCGCATCGGCGCGCAATGGTTCATCGACACGGGCGCGTTCGCACCGTCCGGACGGCTGACGATCGTCGAACCTCGCACGGGCGAGACGTGGTCGCTCACCCAGGCCGACGCGCGCGCACGTCACGCGGGCGACCTGCCGCTGCCATAGGTGCAGGGTCTGTTCGCTAATGACGGGCCCACGCGCACGCGTTTGCACGCGCGGGCCCCGCTAGCCTACCTGGTTCAGTTCGAACACCGCATCGATCGCCGCACCGTTCCAGTTGTATTCCAGATACGCCGCGTGATGACAGTCGCGCAGCAGCGTCGTGCGGAACGCGGCGAGACACTCGCCGCGCGGGTCGCGCACCGACGGATAGACAATCCCCGCGCCGCCCGCATTGCGCACCGCGCGGCCGAGCGCCTGCCCCGCGCTGTAATCGAGCGGGTCGAGCAAGCCCGGACTGCGCTGCTGCCAGGTGCGCACGTCCGCGACATCGCCCTGCGCGACCACCGTGTAGAGCCGCATCTGCTGGCGCATCGGCGGCTCCTTCGTCGCGGCCAGGAACAGCCCGCTGTGATAGCGCGTTTCGGCGATCGCCGTATCGCGCGACCGCCCGCAGTAGAACACGCCGTAGCTGCCGTCGGAAAAGCGGCTGCCCTGCGGATTCAGGTGCGTGAATGCGGCCATGATCGGCCCCCAGCCCGGGCCGTAGCGGCGCTCGGCCGGCGGCACGAGTTCGAGCGTGCCGACTTCGTTGCGAATGCGGTCGTTGGTCAGCGATTCGAGCGCATAGAGTGCATCGAAATCCTCGGCGGACGCGACGCGGTCGAACAGGTTGATGGCTGGAAAACGGGTGGGAATCACGCGATAGGCAGGTGCCCAGTCGACGACGATCGTGGGCCAGTGTTGCGTTTCGGTCGGCATCGTCACGCCCAGCCACCCCGCATCGCATCGAGATATTGCCGGACGGCGACCAGGTCGCCGACGTTGCCGGCGAGCATCCGGTCGAGCGCGCGCTTGCCGCCGAACGGCGCCGCGTCGTTGGGCCGCTTGACCCACGCGTCCGCCGCGGCCGGCTGCGGCAGCAGGATCTGCAGCGCCTTGTAGATGCCGAGCAGCAGCGATAGCCGCTCGAGCGTATCGCGCGGCAGGCGCGCCGATTCGGGCGATGCCTTCCACTTGAAGAACGTCGAGCGGCCGGGCGACCCGAGCAGCACGATCTGTTCGTCGATCGTCAGCGCCCAGTCGCGCGCGATGTTGAAGAACGCACGCAGGCCGGCCGCCGACATCTGCGCGACCGAAGCCTGCCGCGGGGCGGAATGCGGATCGAAGGCGGGCTGTGACATGATCGTTAGTCTCGAAATGAATCTACTAACAAGATTAGTCCATTTTCGTATTTTTGCAAGGGTCGCCCCCCGCGATGCCGGCATCCCACCCATCGAGTCGATATTTTTTGTCCATTCTGGACTGCAATTTTATTTTCTGCGTTAATGGCCGTGCGGACAGCGCACCGGCATGCGGTACGTGTCCGCAGCAACCGGGGCGCCCGAACCGGATAGACCACGCCAAGGAACCACCATCATGAAGAGACTGATTGCCGCCGTTTCGATCGCCCTGCTCGCGGTATCGGCAGGCCCCGCCGCCGCAAAGGACTGGACCACGCTGCGCTTCGGCACCGACGCCAGCTACGCGCCGTTCGAATCGAAGGCGCCCGACGGCAAGCTCGTCGGCTTCGACATCGACCTCGGCAACGAGATCTGCGCGCGGTTGAAGGCCAAATGCGTGTGGCTCGAGAACGATTTCGACGGGATGATTCCCGCGCTGAAGGCGAAGAAGTTCGACGCGGTCCTGTCGTCGATGTCGATCACGCCACAACGCGCGGAACAGATCGGCTTCACGACGAAGATCTACAACCAGCCGACGCGGCTCGTCGTGAAGAAGGGTTCGCCGCTGCTGCCGACGGCCGAATCGCTGAAGGGCAAGTCGATCGGCGTCGAGCAGGGCACGACGCAGGAAGCGTATGCGAAGGCGTACTGGGCGAAGCAAGGTGCGAACGTCGTGTCGTACCAGAACCAGGACGGCGTGTATGCGGACCTCACGTCGGGACGCCTCGACGCCGCGCTGCAGGACGAGGTGCAGGCTGCGATCGGGTTCCTGAAGTCGCCGCGCGGCGCGGGCTACCAGTTCGTCGGGCCCGAACTCGTCGACGAGAAGGTGCTCGGCATCGGCGCCGGCATCGGGCTGCGCAAGGAAGATGCCGACTTGAAGGCGAAGATCGACCGCGCGATCCTCGACATGGTCAAGGACGGCACCTACAAGCGGCTCGCGTCGAAGTACTTCGACTTCGACATCTACGGCGGCTGAAGCGGCGCCGCGCGCGGACGGGTGAGATGCCCGTCGCGCGCGGTCCGACCGCCCCTCCCCTGCTCGCCGGACGGCGACGCCTCCCTGACATCTGCCGTCACACCGGTTTCATCGTCCGTGTCGCGCACCCGGATGCCGCACATCATTCGCATTGCAGACGGATCACCTGCGCTGGCGACCGCAGGCGCTCGACGTCAATAAGCGAAGATCGGGCGCCGGGGTACCGGTGCCCGCGTGCACATCCCCATGCGGAGCGGGTTGGCCAGCAGGAAAGCGCCGGCCCGGCGCGGATGACCGGGTATCAGCCGGATCCGCCTCGCACCGGGCGCGGAGAGATGGCCTGTCGACGCATGCCGGCCGGCAGCAAGGTGCGCGGTCGACCGGCGATGGGTCGAATCACTGCGATCGCGGCCTGCCGGCCGCGGCGTGTGGTGATCGTTCATCATTTTTCTACCCCGTATTCGAGTCGTTGCTTGTGCCGGCAACCGGACATCGCCGGTGCCCCGACGATCCGACGACGACGGCCCGTGCCGGCCGGAACGGGGCAGTGCCGCCCGTCCCGCCGATCATCCCCGCGGACTGCGTCCTTGCCGGCCCTTGCAGGGTTCGCTGCCTGACCGGCCGGACGCCACGTCGTCGACTCTCGCACCTCAACCTCCGCAAGGAGCGGGCCAGCTTCGTACGCGGCCGTCTGCACAAGGCTTTCATCGGACAAGCCTGCGGCCCGCTCGGTCGGGACATGCAGGACGTTGCAAAACTGAAACATGCCGCGCACGGGCGGCCTCGGCCGCGCGGCGGCAACGCCTTGCCGGACAAGGCGCACGGACGATGCGGAAAATTTTCCCGGCGCGGGCGGCACGCCGCCGCCCGCATTTGCCGGGTCCAGTCGCACGGCTGCCGGCAGGAAACGTTTCACGTCCTTTACATACCGCCGGACGCCCGCGCACGGACCGGCGCGGACGCTTCCCTGCCGCCGTTCAGCCGACTCGCTGGTGGTCGGCGTCGCCGGGCGGCGAGCCGTCCTTCCCGCCGTTATCGCCGTTGTTGTCGTGGTCGTTGAGCCCGTGCTCGATCATCATCCGGTAGAGCGTCACGCGCGAGATGCCGAGTTCGGCGGCAGCCTTGTTGATCCGGTGATCGTTGCGCAGCAGCGCGTTCTCGATCGCGGTGCGCTCGGCGAGCGAACGCGCCTGTTCGAGCGTCACGGGTTCCGTTTCGCCCGGCGTCTCGAGCCCGAGATCGTGCGGCGTCAGCAGCCGGCTCTCCGCCATCACGATCGCGCGGCGCACCCGGTTGATCAGCTCGCGCACGTTGCCGGGCCACTCGTAGCGGCGCATCGCGTCGAGCGCCGCCGACGTGAAGCCGCTGATCTTGCGTCCGCTGTCGGCCTTGTATTTCTGCAGCACGTAATGCGCGAGGATGTCGATGTCCTTGCCGCGCGCGCGCAGCGGCGGCTCGTGAATGCGCAGCACGCAGAGCCGGTGATAGAGGTCCGCGCGGAAGCGTCCGGCCTCGACCGCGCCGTCGAGATCCACGTGCGTCGCCGAGATGATCCGCACGTCGACCGGAATCGATTCCTGGCCGCCGAGCCGCTCGATCTTCCCTTCCTGCAGGAAGCGCAACAGGCTCGCCTGGCTTTCGACCGGCATGTCGCCGATTTCGTCGAGAAACAGCGTGCCGCCGTTCGCGGATTCGATCCGGCCCGCGCGCCGCTGGTTCGCCCCGGTGAATGCGCCGCGCTCGTAGCCGAACAGTTCCGACTGCAGCAGGTGATGCGGAATCGCACCGCAGTTGATCGCGATGAACGGCCCCTTGCCGCGCACCGAGCGCTCGTGGATCGCGAGCGCCGTCAGTTCCTTGCCGGTGCCCGACTCGCCGGAGATGAACACGCTCGCGTCGGTTTTCGCGACCTTGCGAATCGTGCTGAATAGCTGCTGCATCGCTTCGCAGTTGCCGATCATCCCGTGCTCGCCGATCGACGCCGCGTATGCCGCGCCGTCGACGCGATCGAGCGCGGCCATCCCGCGTGCATGGCCGAGCACGTGCGAAATCCATTCGTACGGCAACGGCAGCGTCACGTAATCGAAACAGTAGCTGCGGATCAGTTCGCGCACGGCAGTGCTGATCGTGATGCCGGCCTGCGCGATGGAAATCCAGCCGATCGCCGGCTGGCTCAGGCACGCCTTCAGCGCGGGATAGTCGCGCGACGTGAAGCCCGAGAAATCGACGAGCCCGGCCGCGACGTTCACGCCGGACGTCATGTTCTGCGCGGCACCGGCCGTCTTCGCGACCGAGATCTCCCAGCCGAGCCCGCGCAGTTGCGCCAGCAACGGCTCGTCCGGCGAACGCATGATCACGAACAGCTTGCGTCCGGCCTCGGGAGCAGTAACGGATACGAGCGGCATTTCGGGCGCCGCCGTCCCGCTTGCGTCGGGTGACCTTGCAACCATGTTGTTCCCCGCTTGGCGTTGGTATCGTGCGCCGGCTCGCCGCCGGGTCCGACGGACCTCGATCGAACCGACATATTGGCCGCATTTCCGTCCGAATAAAATCCCCCCGGGCAACAATCGTGCGCCGGGCCGGTCCTTTCATGAACGGTATATCGATGCCGCCGACGCGCGGCTAGATGGGTGTTATCCCGGTGGCGCGGGGCGGACGCGCAATACGGCCGTCCGGGTAGCGAGCGCGCGAAACCGCGCCGGCGCGGGCGCGCCGGCCCGGCATGCGATGCCGGGCATGCGGGACCGGACCGGCCGCACGCGCCGGCGCGGCCCGGGGGCCGTCCGGCGCCCGCGCCCGCAACCGTTTTCCGCTTGACGCCGGTCAATCATCAGATGAAACGGGTTTGATGCACGAACGCAACACGCGCCGCACGGCGCGGCGGCGGCGTCAGCGCCCCGATGCGAGCGGTGCGGGCGCGTTGGCGCGGCCGCGTCCGGCCGCCGCGCCGTCGTGTTCGCCGTACGCGGCGACGAGCCCATCGACGCGTGCGAGGTGATGGCGGTTGTCGTGGTCCCACGGATGGAAGCCGGGCCGGAAAAAGCTCAGCCATTCACCCGCGATGCGAGGAAACAGCCCGCGGCGCGGCCCGTACAGGAAGGCAATCATGCGCAACATGCCGCGCACGCGATGCTTGACGTCGCGATCGCGCGACAACAGCGTCACGTGCATCAGGAACACGGTCGGCCAGAACGTCAGCGTCGTCAGCAGATACACGCCGACGCGGATCAGGTAGCGGCGCAGGCCGGGCTTCATCACGGCGTTCCACACGTCGTACGACACGGCCTTGTGCTCGGTTTCCTCGAGCGCATGCCATACCCACATCTGCCGGTAGCCTTCGACCGAGCCGTCGAGACGCGTCGGGTCGCTCAGGATCCAGTCCGCGAGCATCGCCGTGTAGTGCTCCGCCGCCACCGTGTGCGCGAGCTGCACCGAACGCGGCAGCGTGCGCTTCATGAAGCCGAGCACCGCCCACATGCGCTTGTCGAGCTTGCGCGCGGGCAGCCGGTTCGCCTGCATCAACTCGTTGTATTCGACGTGTTCGCGCGTATGCATCGCCTCCTGGCCGATGAAGCCGAGCACCTGGCGTTTCAGCACGGGATCGTCGATCCGGTCGCGATAGTTGCGCACCGAATCCATGAAAAAGCGTTCGCCGGCCGGAAACAGCAGCGACAGCGCGTTGAAGAAATGGGTCACGTGCGGGCCGAGCCCGTGCCAGTCCTTCGCGCGTTCGACCGGCAGGTCGAAGCGCAGGTCGCGGCGCACCGGCATCACCTCGGCCGCGGTGGCGGAAGCGGCTGACTTCATGTTCGTCGTTCTCCTTGTCTTCGGGCGGCCCGGCAGCCGTCGCGGCCTTGCCGGCGCGGGCCCGGGCGGCGCATCGCGCAACGCCGCAATCTTGACATCGATAACTGTAAAGATAGGCGCCGGGCGGCGCGGTGCGCAAGCCGCGCGTTAGACGCGCACTTCCAAACGGGGCACGGTCGGCAGCGCGGAAAGGACGACGTTCGAACGGGGTCCGCGCGTGCCGGGATTCGAACGCGCGCACCGGCGCGCGACCGGCAGGCGGGCGGCAAACACGCGAACCGCAACCGGCGTGAAAGCCCCGTGCGACGGGCGTCTCGCTGGATCGCGCGGCAGCCGTCGACGCGACGCCGATCGGCCCGGACAGCGCCGATTCATACGCGCCCCCATTCGCGCGGTGCAACCGCGTCGCTTCGGCCCGAGGAAAATTCAAACGCGCGTTCCATTCGCGTGTCGGGCGAGATGCGTGACCGCCGTCGCGACCGACGCAAGATCGACGCGCAGCCGGGCCTTCGCCGCGTGCGGCGGCCCCCTGCGCGCTCGCCTACAATAGCGGCTTTACCCAACCCCTTTCAGGAGAAGTCATGTCTGTCACCACGACCGCGTCGGGCCTCAAAATCGAAGAGCTGACCGAAGGCACCGGCGCGGAAGCGCAAGCCGGCCAGACCGTCAGCGTCCACTACACGGGCTGGCTGACCGACGGTCAGAAATTCGACTCGAGCAAGGACCGCAACGACCCGTTCGCGTTCGTGCTCGGCGGCGGCATGGTCATCAAGGGCTGGGACGAAGGCGTGCAGGGCATGAAGGTCGGCGGCGTGCGCCGCCTGACGATCCCGCCGCAACTCGGCTACGGCCCGCGCGGCGCAGGCGGCGTGATCCCGCCGAACGCGACGCTCGTGTTCGAAGTCGAACTGCTCGCCGTCTGACGACGCCGCCGGCCGGCTCCCTCCGATGCAACGCATCCCGTCTCCCGCCATCGCGCTGCGCCGTTACGACACGTGCGAAGCGTCCGACGTGCACGACTTTCACCAGGTCGTGCTCGGCGTCGACGGCGCGATGGTGATGGCGGTGGACGGCGTCGGCCAGCGCATCGACCGGCACGCGGCCTGGCTGATCCCGGCCGGCGCGCGCCACGATTACGCGGGCCTCGGCAACAATCGCCAGCTCGTGCTCGACCTGCCCGCCGCGTCGCTCGCGGTGCCGCAGCGGCTGTTCGACAGCGCGCGTGCCGTGCCGATCGACCCGGCGCTGGCGTCGCTCGTCGCGCAGGTCGCGGCGGGCGCCGCGCAACTCGACGGGCCGGCCGGCGACGCGCGGCACGCGCATCGCTTCCAGTGGCAGGCCGCCGCACGTCTGTGCAGCGCATTGCTCGACGACGCCGGCTTCGCCGCCCCCGCGGCGGGTCTCGATTTCGCACGCATCGACCGCTGGCTGCGCGCGCGGCTCGCGGAGCCGCTGCGCATCGCCGATCTCGCCGCGCACTGCGGCTACGGGATGCGCCGGTTTCATCAACTGTTCGTCGACGCGTTCGGCGAAACCCCGCATCGCTACCTGCAGCGGCTGCGGCTCGATGCCGCCGTCGTGCTGCTCGCCGACGGCCGCCATCCGCTCGTCGACATCGCCGGCATGGTCGGCTTCGCCGACCAGAGCACCTTCACGCACGCGTTCACGAAGCGCTTCGGCGTCGCGCCGGGGCGCTGGCGCGGCGAACGGCACTGAGATTCCGCCGGACGATCCCGGCCTGCCCTAACGCAGTCGCATGGCGAGACGAGCAGCGCCTTCCCGCTCGCAAAGCGATCGCATGGCGTCGCGGCCGGCGACGGTGTTGACGCTTCACGCCGCCCTGAAACATCGCCCGCGCGTCGCGCCCCGCGATGCGGAGAGGGACACGGCCACTTCCTCCCCCGCGTTCCCGCCCGCGCCCGATCAGGCGATGCTGCGAAACGGAAACGGCGCAGTCCTTGCATCGCGCGACGATCCGCCACTCATCCCCGCGTCGCGCCTTCCTCGTCACCCACTTTGCGCACGACCGTCTCCGCCGCCCTCAGTGGCCGGCCATCGTCGTGCCGCAGCGCGACCTTGCGGATCGCGCGGCCCGTCTTGCGCTCGACCAGCACCGAATGCGGCTCGCCGCGCCCGAACAGGTTCGCCTCGCCCCATTGCCGCAGCATCACGATCACCGGAAACAGCCCCTCGCCCTTCTTCGTCAACGCGTACTCCTGATACGCGCTGCCGTCCGACGCGGGCACGACTTCGAACACGCCGGCGTCCACCAGCATCCTGAGCCGGTCCGCCAGGATGTTGCTCGCGACGCCGAGGCTCGCGCGGAAGTCACCGAACCGCCGCACGCCGTCGAACGCGTCGCGCACGATCAGCAACGCCCAGCGATCGCCGACGATATCGGTCGCCCGCGCCACCGGGCACGGCGAATCCGCAAGACTTTTCTGCCTGGCCATATTGCTCTCCACTGCCGTGCCGGCCGCCTTCCCGGGCCGCCGGCCATCCGTGCGCGAGCCCGTCGCCCGCCACCCAACAAGTTGCATTTTAAAACCACTTTTCCTACACTCATACTGGTTTCAAATTGCAACTACTTACGCGAGGAAACCCATGGAATCGTCTTGTCGCTCAGGAACCGTCGCGTCGAGCGCGACATCGCGCAGCGCGCGTCCGGCCGACGGCGCACGCGTGTCCGCGGCGCTCGTCACGCTGCTGGCGGCCTGCTGTGCGGCAAGCGTCGCGAACGTCTACTACGCGCAACCGCTGCTCGATTCGATCGCCCACGACTTCGGCGTATCGCAGGCGGCGGTCGGCGGCGTCATCACCGCGACGCAGCTCGGCTGCGCGCTCGCGCTGCTGTTCGTCGTGCCGCTCGGCGACCTGCTGAACCGCAAGCGCCTGATCACCGTTCAACTTCTGCTGCTGACGGCGGCGTGCGTCGGCGTGGCCGCCGCGTCGACGCGCATCGCGCTGCTGGCAGGCATGGTCGCGGTCGGGCTGCTCGGCACCGCGATGACGCAAGGGCTGATCGCCTGCTCGGCCGCGCTTGCCGCTGCCGGCGAGCGCGGCCGCGTGGTCGGCGCCGCACAGGGCGGCGTCGTGATCGGCCTGCTGGCGGCGCGTTCGCTCGCGGGTGTCGTCACGGATATCGCCGGCTGGCGTGCGGTTTATCTGGTGTCGGGCGCGCTTGCGATCGCGATGCTCGTGGCGCTGGCGCGGCTGCTGCCCGATGCGGATGCGCCGCGCGAGCGCATCGGCTACGCGGCGCTGCTCGGCTCGATGGCGACGCTGCTGCGCAACGAACGCGTACTGCGCGTGCGCGGGGCGATCGCGCTGCTGATGTTCGCGGCGTTCAGCATCTTCTGGAGCGCGCTCGTGCTGCCGCTGAGCGCGCCCCCGCATGCGATGTCGCATACGCAGATCGGCGCATTCGGGCTCGTCGGCGCACTGGGCGCGGCCGCCGCCGCGCGCGCGGGCCGGCTCGCGGATCGCGGGCTCGGCGAAGCGACGACCGGCGCCGCGCTCGCCCTGCTCGCGTTCTCGTGGCTGCCGCTCGCGTTCGCCGGCACGTCGATCGCGCTGCTGGTCGCCGGTATCGTGCTGCTCGACGTCGGCGGGCAGGCCGTCCACGTCGTGAACCAGAGCATGATCCTCGGCGCACGGCCCGATGCGCATGCCCGCCTCGTCGGCTGCTACATGCTGTTCTATTCGGTCGGCAGCGGGCTTGGCGCGATTGCATCGACGACGATGTATGCGCACGCCGGATGGATCGGCGTCTGCGGGCTCGGCGCGGCGGTCAGCGTGGTCGCGTTCGGCGTTTGGGCCGCGACGCTCGGGCGTGCATGATGCATGTCGGAAGCGGCGAGCGAATCGCGACGAGTCCGGCACGGAACGACAAAAAGCCGGCTCGCCCGAATCGGGCGGCCGGCACGCGAACCGGACGCTCACGCGTGCACTGGCTCGAATCGGGCGGCGGCGTGCCGCGTTCGCTTAACCCGCCGCCTGAATCGCCTCTTCGTACACGCCGGCGACGCGTCGCGCGATCACCGCGTTGTCGAAGTGATCGCGTGCATAGCGCTTGCACGCGGCTTCGTCCGGCAGCGTGATCGCGCCGGACAACGCGGCGCCGAGCCCTTCCGCGATCGCATCCGCGCCGGTCGACGGCAGCACGAGATCGCTGGACAGCCCGGCGACCGCCTCCGGCAGCCCGCCGACCGGCGTGACCAGCACCGGCGTGCCGGACGCGAGCGACTCGACCGTGATCAGCCCGAAACCCTCGAGCGCGACCGTCGGCACGACACTCACCGTCGCCGCGCGGTACAGTGCCGCGAGATGGTTGTCGGGCACGAAACCGAGCAGCTTCACGTTGTCCTGCAGCCCGGCCGCGTCGATGCGCTGCTGCAGCTCTTCGCCGATCTTGCCCTTGCCGGCGATCAGCAGCAGCACGTCCGGGTGACGGTGCTTGACGAGACCGATCGCGTCGATCAGATCCTCCAGCCCCATGCGCCGCACGAGCCGGCGCACGGCCAGCACGATCGGCCGGTCCTGCGGCAGTTGCAGCTTGTGCCGCGCCTCGCCCGGCGTGAGCGGCGTATCGAACTGCGCGGTGTCGACGCAGCCCGGAATCACGCGCACGCGCGACGGATCGATCCCGTAGCGGTTCGTCAGGATCTGGCCGAACGCCTGCGACAGCACGATCAGCCGCGACGAGCGCGTATACACGGCCTGTTCGAGATAGCGCTTCGCGCGCTGCCCGAGCGACGCGGCGCCCTCGACCTGGCTTTCGTCGGCCCACGGCCCCTGGAAGTGCGACACCTGCGGAATGCCGCGCGTCACGTCGAGGCCCGGGAACGTGTACAGCGCGAAGTGCGACGAGATCACGTCGGGCCGCTCGGCGCGGATCTCGTCGCGCAGCGCGCGCCGCGCGGCGAGCATCCGGCGTGCGAGCGGCTGCGACGCGGGGCCGAAGCCCTGGATCGCGCCGCCGGTATCGTCGGCGACCTTCGGCGAGCCCGCGACGAGCCCGCGCACCTCGACGCCCGCGCCCGGCAGCGCGCCGACGAGCGAGTAGTACATCCGGTCGAGGCCGCCCGCGCGTTCGGGAAACCAGTGCATGCCGATTTGCAACGATTTGATCGGCCGGGAAGAAAGAGACTTCACGATTGCTCCTGCGTGACCGCATGCTCGACCCGCTCGAAGGCGGACGGCTGCGAGGGTTGGCCGATGCGCCGGTAGAGCGCGACGTACTGGGCGCCCATGTGCGCCCAGCCGAAACGGGTCATCAGTTCGCGGGCCGCGTCGCCCATCGCGCGACAGGTGTCGCGCGATGCCGCGAGCGAGCCGATCGCCTGCGCGAGCGCGGCCGGATCGTCAGGGTCTTCCAGCACGATCCCGCAGTCGCGCGTGATGATTTCCGCGCCGCCGGCGGTGCGCGCGGTGACGACCGGCAGCCCGGCCGCCATCGCTTCCAGCAGCGACAGGCTCATCGCTTCGTAGCGCGACGGAAACACGTAGGCATCGACCGAGCGCATCAGCGTCGGCATGTTCTTCACGAGCCCGAGGAAATGCACGCGCGATGCGATGCCAAGCGCGCGCGCCTCGTCCGGATACGGGCTGCCGGGCAAGTAGCCTGCCACCGCGAGATGGACGTTCGCCGGCAGCTTCGTCAGCGCCTTCAGCACGGTGCCGAGGTTCTTGCGCGGCGTGCGCAGGTCGCCGACGAACAGCAGCAGGAACGCGTCGTCCGGCAGCTTGAACGCCGCGCGATCGGCCTGCGCGCCCGCGAACGCGCTGCCGTCGACGCCGTTGTAGATCACGCTGATCTTGCGGCTGTCGATGCCGAGCCCGGCGATCTCGTCGGCCACCTTCTGCGACACGGCCGTGATCGCGCTCGAACGCCGGTACGCCCAGCGCTCGAGCGCGGTATTCACGCGCGTATAGACGTACTGATAGGCCGACCACAGCCCCTTCGTCAGACCGAACGGGTAGTACGGGCTCTTGAACCAGCCGCCATGCACGAAGTGCGCGGTATTCACGTCGGCGCGGATCCACGAGATGAAGCCGTTCACGTGCAGCACGTCGACCTCGCCGCGATGCGCGCGCAGCCACCATGCGCTCTTCAGCGCGAACACCTGCTGCTTGACGAGATTCGACGGCCAGAAGCGGCCGACCTTCACCGGCACCCAGCGCACGCGCGGGTCGGCCAGCAGCTCGGGCGCGACGTGCGACGCGACCAGCGTGACCTCGTAGTTTTCAGCCAGCGCCGCGCGCGCGATTTCGTAATTGACGCGGCCCTGCCCGTCGTTATGTCGCACGACGTGCGTGACGATCGCGATTCTCAATGGTCGCCTCCCCGTGAACGCGCGGCGGCCAGCAGGCGCTGCGCCTTCTGCCAGTGCGCCGCGGATAGTATTGAAAAAATGGCCGTGAACAGCAGCAGGCCGCCCGTGCCGATCAGCGAGTTCGTGAACACGAGCATCGCGAACACCGACAGGCACAGGCTCAGGCATGCGCCGACGAACTTGTCCTTGCGCAGCTTGAACGCCGCGCGCAGCGTGCGGGCAAGCAGCATCACGACGCCCGACAGGTACAGCAGCGTGCCGGGCCAGCCGAGCACGAACGGCACGTTCATCACGCCGCTGTCGAAGCTGCCGTACTTGCCGAGCTCGCCGCTGTCGCTCGACAGCTTGGTGGACGCGCCGGTCGCGCCCATCCCTTCGCCGGCGACGTCGGTGAACGCCGTTTGCGCGAAGGTCGCATAGAACTTGTTGCGGTCGTCGTAGCTGCGGTCGTCCTTCAGGTTCGTGATCGACTGGAGACGCTGGCCGAGCCGGTCGGCCACCGGCCCGACGGTCAGGAGCGGCACGCACAGCCCGACCAGCACGACGCCGCTGATCAGGATCCGCATCCGCACGCGGTTGCTCGACTGCACGAGCTGGATCGCGAGCGCGATCACCCAGCCGCCCCAGGTCGAGCGCACGAGACACAGCGCGAACGACACGAAGCCGGCGGCGCCCGCGAACCAGCGGACCTTCTGCGGTGCCGCGAACACGAACACCAGCGCGCCCATGATCGCGAACGCGAACGGCCCCGACGAATTCATCGTGCTGAACACGCGCACGCCGTACGGCACCGGCTCGCCCTGCGAGCCCATCTGCGAGCCGACCATCCACAGCACGTCCCACTGCGGCATCACGAAGTACTGCACGACCCCGTACACGCCCATCACGAGCATGCCCCACATGAACGTGGACAGCAGCACGTCGCGGTACTCGGGATAGTTGCGCGAGTTGACCATGATGTGAAAACCGATCAGCACCGGGTACACCCAGTTCGCGAGGTCGTAGGTCGCGGCCATCACGCCGCTCGACACGATCCCGACGAGATACGCATACATGAGCCCGAACAGGATCAGCAGCACCGGAATCCCACGCCGCTGCGCGAGCACGCGGTAATGCCTGACGAGCCCGAACCCGGCGATCATCGTCACCGCGAGCGGCGCGACCTGGATCAGGCTCGTCGGCGTGAACGCGCCCTTCGACCAGTCGGCCAGGCGCCGCACTTCGGGACTCAGGAACCACACCCACCACATGAAGCCGACGTAGCGCGCCGGGCTCTTGAAATACAGCCAGATGCCGACCGCGATCGCCAGCACCGGAAACGCGAGCGTCAGCACCTTGCCCTGGTGAACGGCGATCAGCGCGGCGGTGAACGTCCACAGCCCGGCCTGCCCGGCCCAGTGCTTCGGTTCGGGTAACCGGCGGCGGTTGCGCGACGGTGCGCGTTCGGCGGCAATCGTACTCATCGATCCGCTCTCACCGCGACGAAGGACGCGAATCCGCGAGCGGCATCGCGAGACCGGCGGCCGCCGGCGTGCGGCGCCGGCGCAGCATGTCGCGCGTGATCCGCACGTGCTGTTCGGCGAACGCCTGCGTGGTCAGGTCGCGCTCGCGCAGGCACGCCGCCGCGGCACGCGCGCATTCGAGCGCGGCGGCCGGTTCGGCCACGAAGCGGTCGGCGGCCTGGCGCATCGCCGGTGCATCGAACGCCGGCACGTAGGCGGCCGTGTCGTGCGGGAAGTAGTCGCTGAGCCCGCCGACGTCGGACACGATCATCGGCTTGCCGACCGCCGCCGCCTCGAGCATCACCGTGATGCCCGACGCGTGGAAGTTCGGCCGCAGCGGCACGACGATCACGTCGGCCCACGCATACAGCTCGTGCTGCTTCGCGAGGCCCGACGCCGAACCGATCTTCACGTTCGGCGCATGCCACTCGCGCGGCACGCGGCGCCGCGTCGCGAGCCGCACGTCGTAGCGCTCGTCGCCGCCGAACGCGGCGAGGAACGTGCGCCAGTCGCGATCGCGGTCGTTGCCGATCGCGGCGATCCGCAGCGGCCGGTTCGGCTGCCACTGCCGCGGCTCGGCGGGCGGGAAGTCCTGCGTGTTCAGCCCGTAGTACACGAACTCCGCGTCGCGCCCGAGATAGCGGCGGCACAGCTCGGCGTTGTCGCGGGCGAGCGTCGTCAGCGCGTCGGCGCGCGCGAGCAGCTTGCGATACAGCCAGCGGCGCGGGCCGCCGAACGTGTTCCACTTGTCGAACAGCCAGACGCTCTGCGCGAGCAGCAGCGGGCGCTTGCCCTGCGCACCGGCGAGCTTCAGGATCAGCGCGGCGGCGAGGTGCTCCTGCTCGGTGTGCGTCCAGATCACGTCGGTGCCCAGCAGCGCGGCGCGATTGCGCCACGCGTGCACGACGTCGAAGCCGAGCGTCGCCTTCAGCGCACGGCGCGCGAGGCTCGCGACGCGACTCTCGCGCCGGTCCTGCGAATAGGTCAGCCGGAATTCGTCGGATTCGGCGTGGTGATAGCCGTACAGGCAGCCGATGTCCTCGCCTTTCCGGTAGGTACGCGGATCTGCGCCGTAAAACAGGTGGACGTGAACTTTCGTCGTGGTCATGCAAGCCCTCCGGGGGTAGCCGTGCGCGATGCGCGCGGCCCGTTCAAGACGTCACCGGCGGCATCGCCGCACGGTGGGGGGCAAGGTTCGCGCGGCGCGCATCGCGGGCGCCGCGGCGCACCGCGCGCCAGTGCTCGCGCACGCGGTCGCGCTGCGCGCCACGCAGCGACAGCAGCACGTGCGCGAGGCCCGGGTAGACGCGCGTGCCGACCAGCGTCCACCACCACCATGCGATCTCGCGCCGCACCAGCGGCAGATGCTCGCGCAGGATCAGGTGCAGGTTGTACGCGCCGTTGCTGATCGCATTCAGCGATGCAGCATCGCGCCGGTCGTCGTCGAAGCGCTCGGCCGGAAAATGATCGACCGCGATCGCCGGGTCGTAGACGAGCTTCCAGCCTTCACGCTGCACGTGCATGCTGAAGGCCATGTCGTTGTGCACCTGCGCACCGGCGCCGCGCAGCCGCGTGTCGAAGCGCAGCCGTTCGATCGCGGCGCGGCGGTAGCTCATGTTCGCGCCTTTCAGCATGTCGACTTCGCGCGCGCCGCCGACGCCCAGGTGATGGTTGCCGATGATCTTGCCGGACAGCATGAGCTGGCCGACGAGTTCGCGCGACTCGTCGAGCACGCGGCCTTTCTCGTGCACCCAGTCGCGGCCGCCGACCGCGCCGGCGCGCGGATCGGCCAGGAACACGGCTTCGATGCGCGCGAGCCAGTCGGCGCGCGGCGCCGCATCGTCGTCGGTGATCGCGACGATGTCGCCGTTCGCCGAGTCGAGCCCCTTGTTCAGCGCTGCGACCTGTCCCGGCACGTCGACCGGCACGACCCGCAGCGGCAGCGCGCCGCCGACCGACGGATCGGCGAGGCGCTCGTGCGTGGCATCGTCCTCCGGGCGCGCGACGACGATCACCTCGTCGGGCAGCCGCTGCTGGCGCTGCAGCGCCAGCAGGCAGCGCGCGAGGTCGGCCGGGCGCCGGTAGGTCGGAACGAGCACGGAAATTTTCATCGAGGGTTCTCCAGTCGGCCGGGCCGGTGCTGCGCGCGCCGGCCCGGTTTCGTGCAATGCGGTCAGGCGCTCAGGTATTCGTGGACGGCCGCATAACCACGGCCGTAGCCGCGCGCCTTCGGCGGCACGCCGTTGAAGATCCCGCCTTCCAGATCGACGCCCGCAGTGCGCAGGCGCTTGATCGCGTCGGCGATCTCGCCTTCGGTATGCATGCCCGAGCGCAGCACCAGGAAGGTCGAGCCGGCCATGCGGCCGATGATGGTCGCGTCGGTCACCGCCAGCACCGGCGGCGAGTCGATCAGCACGACGTCGTAGCGCTTGCCGAGCCCTTCGAGGTATTGCGGCAGACGCGTCGACATCAGCAGCTCCGACGGGTTCGGCGGGCGCGTGCCGCCCGAGATGAACGACAGGCCCGGCACCGGCGTCTCGCGGATCGCCTCTTCAAGCGAAGACTGATCGCTCAGCAGCTCGGACAGGCCCGGCTGCGCGGTGAGGCCGAAGTAGCGGTCGAGCATCCCGCGGCGCATGTCGGCGTCGACCAGCAGCACGCGCTTGCCCGAATGCGCGAGCAGCACCGCGAGGTTGACCGTCAGGAAGCTCTTGCCGATGCCCGGCGTCGGGCCGGTCAGCACGATCACGCGGTTCTTCGCATCCATCATCGCGAACTGCATCGCGGTACGCAGGCTGCGCATGCTTTCGACGCTCAGGTCCTTCGGGCGCAGGCTCGCGAGGATCGGCCGCGCGCGGCCGCCGCCCTTCTCGGCCATGGCATCGAGCTTCACCTGCTCGGCGCTTTGCGGCACCAGCCCGTACAGCGGCAGGTTGAACGTACGCTCGACGCGGTCCGGATCCTCGATGCCCTGGAACAGGTTGCGGCGCAGGAACACGACGCCGGTGCCGAGGATCAGGCCCAGGAACACGGCGGCCGACAGGATCAGCACCTTCTTCGGCTTGATCGGGTCGCCCGGGCGCAGCGCCGAATCGATGAGGTGGATGTTGCCGCCGGTGCCGGCCTTCTGCACCGACAGTTCCTGCACGCGGTTCAGCAGCAGCACGTAGATGTCCTCGGCAACCTTCGCGTCGCGCTGGAGCTGGACGGCCTTCACTTCAGTCGCCGGCAGGCTGCGGAAGCGGTTGCTGAACTTGTCCTTCTCGCCCTGCAGCTCCGCGAGCTGCTGCTTCGCGGCGATCACCATCGGATGCGAATCGGTGAAGCGCTGCGCGAGCGACGCGAGCTGCAGGCGCTGCGCGGCGATCTGCTGCTCGTACTGCACGCTGCCTTCGAGGTAGACCTTCGCCTCGTCGCTCGCGTTGATCGAGCCGGACGTGCGCTGGTACTGCGTCAGCGCGGCTTCCGCGCGCTCGAGGTCGGCCTTCAGGCGCGGTTCCTCGCCCTTGAGGAAGTCGAGCATCTTGGTCGCTTCGGCCTGCTTCGCGATCACGTGCTGGTTCAGGTACGACTGCGCGAGCGCGTTCGCGATCGCGGCGGTCTGGTCCGGATTCTTGCCTTCGAGCGAGATCTGCACGACGCCCGTCTGCTTGCCCTGCTCGCTCACCTGGATGCCGGACTGGAAGCCGCCGATCGCGTCGAGATCGTTGTAGCGGACCACCGTGAATTGCGTGCCCGGACGCGCGACGAGCTTCTGCACGAGCAGCGTCACGCCGCCTGCCTGCTCCGATTCGCCGACGCGGCCCGACAGAAGACGGTTGCCGTTCTGGTCGACCAGCGTGTAGGTGCCGTTCGGGCCGGCCGTCAGCGTCAGCTTCTTGCCTTCGAGCGCCGGCACGACGTTGATCGTGTCGATGTCGGCGACTTCGCCGCCCCATGCGTACGACCGCAGGCCGAACCAGGCACGCGACGGCTCGCCCGGCGTCGCGATGCGCGCGGCCAGGCTGCCGAGCACCGGAAGCGCCTTCGGCACGACCGAGAAGTTCAGCTTGAACTGCTCGACGACCGGCGCGACGACGCCGCGGCTCTTGATGATCTCGATTTCCGCATCGGTCGGCGCCTGCTGCGGACCGCTGTTGATCATCGCGCCCGTCTGCGTCTGCGTGAGCGCCTGCGACGTGTTGTCGTTGCCCTCGACCCGCACGTGCACGTCGGCCTGATAGACCGGCTTCGCGACGTAGCAGTAGAGGCCGGCGAGCGCGATGACGGTCACCGCGATGCCGAGCAGCAGCCAGATGTCGTCCATGAGCACCTGGAGCAGCTGGCCGAGGACGACGTCCTCTTCCTCGGTTTTCGCGGTCAGATCCGCGTAGGAGTGTTTCGCTTGCGTGTTCACCGTTCGTTCCCGCTTGAGTGGTGCCGGGGCGGAGGCGCCGCCCCGGCGGGCTATCAGCGCGTGATTTGCCGCATGAAGAAGATCGTCTGGATCGTCGGCAACACCTGCTGCAGCACACGGTTGAACTGCACCGAGCTGGCCGTGCTGACATAGACAACGTCGAGCGGCTGAAGCGGGAAGCGGCTCGACAGCATCAGCGCATCCGGCTGCGTCATGTCGAGACGGAACACTTCCGGCTTCGTCGGGTTGTCATGCATCCCGCGCATCACGTAGATCTTGCGCGGGTTCGCATCGGTGTCGAGGATGCCGCCGCCGGACGTCAGCGCATCGGCAAGGGTCAGCCTGCCCTTGAGCATCGGCACGGTGACCGGCGTCTTGACCTCGCCCATGATGAACACGCGGCTGTCGCTGCGATCCGGCACGTTGATGATGTCGCCCGGCTGCAGCATCACGTTCTGCTTCACTTCGCCGCGATCGAGCACGCCGTTCGCGTCGAGCGTGTAGAGCTTGCCTTCGCGCGTCAGGCGCACGCGCTGCAGGTCGGCCTCGTTGGTCGAGCCGCCCGAGCGCGAGATCGCGTCGACGAGCGTCAGCGGCACGTCGCTCACCGCGAGCGGGCCCGGCTGCTTCACCTCGCCCGTCACCTGCACCTTCTGGCTGCGGAACGACAGCACGCGCACGTCGAGCTGCGGATTCTTCACGTAGCGCGCGAGGGTGGACGCCATCTGCTCGCGGATCTGTGCAACCGTCTTGCCCGCCACGCGGATGCGGCCGACGAACGGGAAGAAGATCGTGCCGTCGGCGGCCACGGTCTGGCCGTACGGATCGGCCTGACCCGGCAGCGCAGTCGTATACGGCTGCTGCAGCGCACCCGCGACCGACTGCGTCGTGTTGCCGCCGCTCGAGAACGACTGGCCCTGCGGCGTCGTCAGCTCGGGGTGATCCCACACCGTGACGCCGAGGATGTCCTGCGGGCCGACGCGGTAGACGTACTGCGACGGATCGGTGTAACGGCCCGGCGGCAGCGGGTGCTCGACCTGCTGCTTCTGCAGCTGATCCATCACCAGCTTCGCGTCGATGTAATGAACCGGATAGGTTTCGGCCTGGCCTTGCCGGCCTTCGTCCTTCAGGTTCGACGAGTCGAGATAGTTGCCGGGCGCGGTCGCGCAGGCCGACAGGAATGTCGTCATCGCGACGGCAAGCGCCAGCGGGCGCATGGGACGTTTCAGCATAGTTTTTGCAGCCATCCTTGAACCAGACGTTCGATCAATGAGTAGCTCTCGCGATAGTCGGCCTCCGGGCCGCCATGCGGATCCGCGATCTCGGCGTCCTCCCACTTGCCCAGCAGG
This sequence comes from Burkholderia sp. Bp9142, assembly GCF_003853415.1. GTDB lineage: Bacteria > Pseudomonadota > Gammaproteobacteria > Burkholderiales > Burkholderiaceae > Burkholderia. The sequence goes on from NZ_QTPP01000001.1 coordinate 181,216, forward strand.
TGGACCTTGCCGCGCGCGAACGGATCGACCGATTCGACGGCCTTGATCTGTTCGCGCTCGCTGACGAGAATCAGGTCGGCGTCGCGCACGATCCGGCGCGACAGCCGCCGCGACCGGTGCGGCGTCGCGTCGACGCCGCGCTCGGCGAGCAGTTGCCGCATCACCGGATCGATGCCGTCGCCGTCGTTCGCCCGTACACCGGCGGAGTGGAACGTCACGCGCGGGCCGCCACGCGACGCCGCGTGCGACTTGAACAGCATTTCCGCCGCCGGGCTGCGGCAGACGTTCGCGTGACAGACGATCAGGATGTTCCGGAACATGGCAGCTCGAATCGGGTTACGGGTAACGGCGACGCGCGGGTCAGGCGTTCGCGCGCGCGGCGCCCGGCACGCGGGCGGCGACGGCCTGGCGCGAGCCGGGGCGGCCGATCGGGTGGTATTCGATGCCCTGCTCGCTCATCGTCTCCGGCTCGTACAGGTTGCGGCCGTCGAAGATCACCGGCGACTTCCATTGGCGGCCGAGCGCGGCGAAATCCGGGCTCTTGAACGCCTTCCATTCAGTGACGATCACGAGTGCGTCGGCATCGCGCGCGGCCTGCGCCTCGTCGTCGGCGAAGGTGAGGCGTTCGAGCCAGCTCGGGTGGTCGGCGAGATCGAGTGCGAGCACGCGGCGCGCTTCCTGCTGCGCGACTGGGTCGTACGCGGCGATGCGCGCACCGCGCGACAGCAGCTCGGCGATCAGCTCGCGGCTCGGCGCTTCGCGCATGTCGTCGGTGTTCGGCTTGAATGCCAGGCCCCAGATCGCGAACGTGCGGCCCGTCAGGTCCTCGCCGAAGCGCGCGACGATCTTGTCGGCGAGCACACGCTTTTGCGCCGCGTTGACCGACGACACGGCCTTCAGGATCTGCAGCGACTGGCCGTGCTCGTCGGCGGTGCGGATCAGCGCCTCGACGTCCTTCGGGAAGCACGAGCCGCCGTAGCCGCAGCCCGCGTACAGGAAGTGATAGCCGATGCGCGGATCGGAGCCGATCCCGCGGCGCACGGCCTCGATGTCCGCGCCGAAGCGGTCGGCCAGGTTCGCAAGCTCGTTCATGAACGAGATGCGCGTCGCGAGCATCGCGTTCGCCGCGTATTTCGTGAATTCGGCCGAGCGCACGTCCATGTACAGCGTGCGTTCGTGGTTGCGGTTGAACGGCGCATAGAGCTTCTTCATCAGTTCGCGCGCGCGCTCGCCCGGCACGTCTTCGTCGCAGCCGATCACGATGCGGTCCGGCCGCGTGAAATCGTCGACCGCCGCGCCTTCCTTCAGGAATTCCGGGTTCGACACGACCGAGAACATCTGGTCGTCGCCGCGCTTCGCGAGTTCCTCGGCGACTGCCGCGCGCACGCGCTCGGCCGTGCCGACCGGCACCGTCGACTTGTCGACGATCACCTTGAAGCCCTTCATGTAGCGGCCGATGTTGCGCGCCGCCGCGAGCACGTACTGCAGGTCGGCCGAGCCGTCCTCGTCGGGCGGCGTGCCGACCGCGATGAACTGCACGTCGCCGTGCGCGACCGCGGCCTCGATGTCGGTCGAGAAGCGCAGGCGGCCCGCCGCGCGGTTGCGCGCGATGACTTCCTTGAGGCCCGGCTCGTGGATCGGCACGCCGCCGCTGTTCAGGACGTCGATCTTCGCCCGATCGACGTCGAGACAGAACACGTCGTGCCCGATGTCGGCGAGACAGGCGCCGGTGACAAGACCTACGTAACCGCTGCCGATGATAGTCAGATTCATGATATGTCGGACCTCGTGACCAATGATTCGAAATTCGTAAAACCGGAGTGTCTGCGCGCGTTCCGCGTCAGTAAGCGTTGCTGCCGGTGAAGCCTTTCCAGAGCGTCAGCACGACGATCTTGATGTCGAGCCAGAACGACCAGTTCTGCATGTAGTACAGATCGAGCTTCACGCGTCCCATCATCTTCTCGATCTGGTCGGTCTCGCCGCGAAAGCCGTTGATCTGCGCCCAGCCGGTGATGCCCGGCTTGATCCGGTAGCGGAACATGTAGCCCTTCACCAGATCCTTGTAGATGTCGTCGTGCGCGAGCGCATGAGGCCGCGGGCCGACGACCGACATCTCGCCCTTCAGCACGTTGATGAACTGCGGCAGTTCGTCCAGGCTCGTGCGGCGCAGGAAGCGGCCGACCGGCGTCACGCGCGAGTCGTTCTTCGTCGCCTGCGTGACCTGCCCCGTGACTTCCTGATGCACCTTCATCGAGCGGAACTTGTAGATCTCGAACTCGTGCCCGTCGATCCCCTTGCGCTTCTGGCGGAAGAACACCGGCCCGCGCGACGTGAACTTGATCAGGCAGGCGATCAGCACCATCACCGGCGCGAGCGCCGTGAGCGCCGCCAGCGCGAACAGCCGGTCGAACACGAACTTCGGCAGGATCCGCACGTCGGTGATCGGCGACGCCGCGAGGTTGATCGCCGGCACGCCGAGCACCTCGACCACTTCCTGGTTGAAGAACGACAGCGTGCGCACGTCCGGAATGAAACGGATATTCACGAAGTCGTGGCGGAACACCGTCACGATCTGGTGAATCCGGCGCTCCTCCGTGATCGGCAGCGTGAGCCACAGCTCGCTGATCGCGCGGCTGCGCACCAGCCACACCAGCGATTCGAACTGCCGCTCGATGCGCACGTCGTCGAGCGCGACCTCGCCCGGCACTTCGCTTTCGTCGTACACGCATACCGGGTTGAAGCCCGCTTCCGGACGTGCCCGCATCTGCGCGATCAGCCGCCGCGCGGCCGGCGTGCCGCCGACGATCGCGACCGCCTTCAGGTTGTAGCCGCCGCGCCGCAGCTGTCGCAGCACGACGTGCACGCAGGCCTTCGAGCCGACGAGCAGCGCCATCGTCACAAGCGCCCAGTAACCCAGCCACAGCCGCGACAGGTCGCCCGACTGGTGAAAGCTGAAGCTCATCAGGATGCCCGCGAGCTCGACCACCAGCCACGCGAACGCCACGCGCCCCACCAGCCCGACGAGACGCTTGCCTCGCCACGACTGATAGATGCCGATCGCCGGAAAGAACACCACGACCAGCAGGCAGTCGAACAATACCGTCGTGCGCTGCAGGTCGTTGAGCCAGATGCTGCCGCCGTGCAGCGTGGCGGCGATCAACGCCCCCAACACGACCATCGCGATATCGATGACTCTCGCCAGCACGCTCAACATGTTCGCTTCCTCTTTGAACAGGCGTTTGTCGAACAGCTCCTTGTGCCGCCCGTGCCGCACATTCGATTCAAACGTTGCATGACGCTATTGAAGCGACAAGAAAATCTCTCCTCAAGCGCACAAGTATTTCGAAAAATAATCGGAAATTCTTGCCGCGAAATTCTTGAATTAAATCGGCACGTTTTCCCGAAACGAGCGCGAATCGGGATTTTTTCGAAGACTTTACGGTTCCCGCCAGCCCCTTGCAGGACGGGACGTCAGCCCGATTGCCCGAATTATTTTTTATTTTTTTGTTTGCATCCGATGCTATCGCGGAAAATTTTCCCGGATACGTGCGCGACGAAGTGCGCGACGAATATCGTGCAAGGCGTCCGGTTTTATTGTCGATTTACTTCATGCTACAAACAGGCACTGACTTCAATCGAGGAGAGTGTCATCATGAATGCTCCGGCCGTGGCAGCCGATACGCGCCCTTCTTCTTCCGCCGCAACCGACGCCAGTGTGCGCGTCGCGGTGCAGCCGGTGATCCTTGCCGGCGGTTCGGGCACGCGTTTGTGGCCGATGTCGCGCGAACACTATCCGAAGCAGCTGATCGGCCTGCTCGGCGATCATTCGCTGCTGCAATCCACCGCGTTGCGGCTCGACGGCCTCACGACCGGTCATCCGCTGAACGACGACGTGCTGATCGTGTGCGGCGAGGATCACCGCTTCACGACCGCCGAACAACTGCGCCTGACCGGCAAGCGTGCATCGATCATGCTCGAGCCGCTCGGCCGCGACACCGCGCCCGCGCTGACGCTCGCCGCGCTGCGGATCGTCGCCCGCGGCGGCGACGCCGTGATGACCGTGATGCCGGCCGACCACGCGGTGGCCGACCAGCCGCGCTTTCATGCGGCGGTCGCGGCCGGCGTGCACTGCGCGGCCCAGGGCAAGATCGCGACGATGGGCATCGTGCCGGGCCGCGCCGAAACGGGCTACGGCTACATCCGCGTCGGCGCGCCGCTCGGCGACGCCGCCACCGGCAGCCTCGACGTGCGCCGCCTCGACCGCTTCGTCGAGAAGCCGCATCTCGAGCTCGCGCAGCAGTACGTCGCGTCCGGCGAATACTGGTGGAACAGCGGGATCTTCATCGTGCGCGCGTCGGTGTGGCTGAACGCGATCCGCCAGCTCGAACCCGAAATCTACACGGCCTGCGAGCAGGCCGTCGCACGCGGCAAGGAAGACGGCGACTTCTTCCGCGTCGATCGCGACGCGTTCGCCGCGTCGCCGTCGAACTCGATCGACTACGCGGTGATGGAGCCGCTCGCGAACCTGTCGCAGCTGTGCGAAAGCGTCGTCGTGCCGCTCGATGCGGGCTGGTCGGACGTCGGCTCGTGGGACGCGATCTGGCAGATCCTGCCGAAGGACGATGCCGATAACGTCGGCCGCGGCCGCGTGCTGTTCGAGAACGCCGAATCGACCTTCGCGCATTCGGAAAGCCGGCTCGTCGCGTGCGTCGGCACGCAGAATCTCGTCGTCGTCGAAACGCCCGACGCCGTGCTCGTCGCCGACAAGTCCTGCGTGCAGGACGTGAAGAAGATCGTGGGACGCATCAAGGCCGAGCGCGGTGCGGAGGCGACCGATCACCGCAAGGTCCACCGCCCGTGGGGTCATTACGATTCGGTCGACATGGGCGAGCGCTTCCAGGTGAAGCGCATCGTCGTGAAGCCGGGCGCGCGACTGTCGCTGCAGATGCACCACCACCGCGCCGAACACTGGATCGTCGTGCGCGGCACCGCGCGCATCACGCGCGGCGACGAAACCTTCCTGCTGTCCGAAAACGAATCGACGTACATCCCGCTCGGCGTGTCGCACCGTCTCGAGAACCCGGGCAAGATGCCGCTCGAGCTGATCGAAGTGCAATCGGGCGCGTATCTCGGCGAGGACGACATCGTCCGCTTCGACGACACCTACGGACGCCAGTGACGCAGCGCATGCCGGGCGCGCCGTCTCGACGGCGCGCCCGGCATCACGGGCATGGGGGAGACAAGGAATAACGCGCGGGCGCCGTGACACACGACGACCCGCGCGTTTTCGTTCAGATGACGATCAACCTACGCGGTACGCATACTCGCGGCGATCCGACTGCACCGGGTCGTTGCGGCCCTCGGACAGCGCACCCGCGCGACGCTCGGCGATGAAGCGCTTGATGTCCGACTCGGCACGCGCCAGCGCGGACAGGCCGGCCAGCACTTCGCTTTGCGGCGCACGCACCGGCTCGTCGCTCGCACCATGACGATCGATCCACTGGCGCGCCCAGTCGAGCGCGTACTGCTCCGCTTCTTCCGCGTCGGTGAAGCGCGGGCCGATCAGGCCCGAGCGCTCGACGCGCCGGTCGTCCTGCATGATCTCGGCCCACGCGCGGTACATCAGGTTCTGCACCGGCTGTGCGCTGCCGTAGACCGTGTAGCCGCGATACTCGTCGACTTGCGGTTCGGCCGCGGCGAAGCTCGCGGCGGACGGACGCCCGTGGCGCAGCCCCGCGGGCTGCGCGCCGGGTACCGCGAACGACGAACCGGACGACGCGTCCGCGCCGGCGTTCGACATCGCGGTCAGCGTCGCGCCCTCGCCCTCCCAAACGTTTGCCTGCGCGACCGGCAGTTGCCACGACTCGGGGTTCTGCCAGAACACGCCGCGCAGACGATCGTTGTCGGGCACGGGCTCCGCACGGCATGCCGGCGCGACCGGCACCGGCGGCGGCGGAACATACGCGAACGTGCGCCCGCTGAACTGGGTCAGCACGTCGATCATCTGCAGCAGCGTGCCGTTCGCGAGCCACTCTTCGTAGCGGCGGCGGCACGTCGGCCCGGACGGATAGCGCCCGGGCAGTTTGGACCACGCTTCACCGGTCGTCAGGATCCAGAGAACCGCGTTGGCGACGACGCGCGGTTCGGCGCGCGGACGGCCTCGACGGTTCAGCCGGATGGGTTCATCCGCGATCAGCGTTGAAAGACGAAACCACTCTTCATCGTTAAGCTCATCGAAGAACATAGTTGATTTCTCCACGCAGCCAGGCCGGGGCTGCGATTGTCGGCGCCGTCGTCACGCATCGCGTCACGGGGCGCCCCGGTTGCACATTATGGTTATCCGATTGTTGTGCATGCCGGCGCGGCACCGCACTTTCGCGGTGCCGCCATTCCCGGCAATGGCGCACAAATCACGGTCTCACTCCAATGTGGGAATTTTTGTGCACGAAGCATACCATCCTCAGGGTTTATCTCAATATGACAATGACTTAATGTTACGCACTGAAACAACCTGCCATGGATGCGTGATCTATTTACGCTTGAATTTTTTTACGCGATCGTTATGCGCGACGCCGGGAAGCCCCGTCTGGCGGGGCTCTGCGGGGTGCGACCGCGCCCCGGCCGGCGGGCCTCCCGATGTGTTCCGACCCTTGACGGCAACAATTGCGGGAATTGCCGCCTAAAATCGGTAAATCAGGGAAAATTTCGTAACAAGATATTCACGGATCGGTAAATCATTCAAATTCCAATGGACTGAATTTTCTCCGTGCACAATCTTTTTATTGTTTCTCTGCGAACGATGAAAGCGATCTGACGTGCAATGCACATTGTTTCCCGGCATGCAAGCGCAGCCCGTCTGTTACATCCTCGGGAAACGGTCGGCCGGATGAGCGTGATTCGGGTTGGAACGACGTGCCGAACAGGCGATGCGCACGGCCACGCGCGGCCGTGCGTCAGCGCAGATCGCCGGCCAGCGACGCGGCCACGTCCGCGTCCACGCGTTGCGGCGGCACCGTATAGGCCGGATGGTCGCAGCCGATCGACAGCGTCGCGCCGTCCTTGAGCGCCGTGCGCATCGCCCCGCTCAATTCGAAGCGCACGAAATGCACGGCCGAGGTCTTCTCCGCGTTGTCGCGATCGAGATCCTCGTCGGCGATCGCATACAAGTCAGGATGCCCGTCGACCTGCAGGTACACACGATCCTCGACGCCGATCAGTCGCGCGAGTGCCGCCCGCCGTTCGGCCTCGTGCTCGTATTCGATCTGCAGCGTCGCCTTCAGATTCGAGCCGTCGGGCACGAGCGGCAGATAGGCTTCCAGTTCGCCTTCGATGCCCGCCTCGTCGAAGATCTTCTCGATGTGCAGCATCTCCTGGATCTGGTAGCGGATCGTGGTCTCGTCCTCGAACAGGAGGCGCAGATGGTTGCCGAGCGCCACCGCGCGGCGGCGCTTGTACGCGACGAGCCGCGCGTGTTCGGTCCTGCGGATCTTCGCGTACGCTTCGAGCGTCAGCAGCGAGTCGCGGGTCAGCGTCATGGGATGTCCTCGGATGTCGTCGGTGTGTTCGCCGGGCGGCCGTCTCAGATGCCGTACGCACGGCGCAGCAGCGTCAGCGGATGCGCGAGCGGTGCGGAGGGCAGCCCCTTGTCGTCGATGCCCTGCACGATGTGATGGCCGGCGAGCGCGCAGTCCGACGACACGAAATCGGGCTTCGGCTCGGCCATCGCCTTGAACACGGGCGCGCCGATCCGCATCGCGTCCGCATGGAACGCCTTCTTCACGCCGAACGTGCCCGCGTGCCCCGAACAGCGCTCGACGACGTTGACGCGCGTATCGGGCACGAGCGACAGCGCGTCGGCCGTCTTGCGGCCGATGTTCTGCACGCGCGCATGGCACGGCACGTGATACGACACGGTGCCGAGGCCCTGCTTGAAATCGGTCTTCAGCAAACCGTCGCGATGCCGCGCGATCACGTATTCGAACGGATCCCAGAATGCGTCGGCCACCGCGCGCACGGCTTCGTCGCCGGGGAACATCAGCGGCAGTTCGCTCTTGTACATCAGCACGCAGCTCGGGATCGCGCCGATCAGCGCATAGCCTTCGCGCGCATAGCGCTCCAGCACCGGCACGTTCACGGCCTTCTTCGCGGCGACGCCCGCGAGATTGCCCTGCTCGAGCAGCGGCATCCCGCAGCAGGCTTCGCGCGTGACGAGCTCGTACGGGATCTCGTTGTGCGCGAGGATCGCGAGCAGGTCGTGGCCGATGCCCGGCTCGTTGAAGTTCACGTAGCACGTCGCGTAGATCGCGACCTTGCCGGGCGTGCGTTCGCCGTCGCGTACCGGCGGGCCGTCCGAGCGTTTCGCTGCGCGCCGGAACTTGCGCGGCGCAAACTCCGGCAGCCATGCGTTGCGATCGACGCCGAGCGCCGCCTCGAGCGCGTGGCGCGCGGGCGGCGTGCGGTTCACCGCGTTCACCGTCTGCGTGACGATCGGGATGCCCGCGAAATGGCCGAGCGCGTCGGTGTTCGACAGCACCTTGTCGCGCAGCGGCGCTTCGCCGCGCTGGTAGCGCGCGGCCTTCGCACGCAGCATCAGGTGCGGGAAATCGACGTTCCATGCGTGCGGCGGCACGTACGGGCACTTCGTCATGTAGCAGAGGTCGCACAGGTAGCACTGGTCGACGACCTTGCCGAATGCCTCCTTCGGCACCTCCTCGATATCGCCCGTCGGCGTTTCGTCGACGAGATCGAACAGCCTCGGAAACGCGCCGCACAGCGATACGCAGCGGCGGCACCCGGCGCAGATGTCGAACACGCGCGTCATTTCCGCATCGATCGCGGCCTGGTCGTAGAACGCTTCGGACTGCCAGTCGAGCGGATGCCGGGTCGGGGCTTCGAGACTGCCTTCCTTGTGGGGCATGGGGCGCTCCAGCGTGGCGCGCATGCGCGCGGGCGCGCCGCCCGCACGATGCGGGCAGCGATCAACAGACGGCCGGCCGCGGGCAATGCCCGGCCGGCCGTGCGGCCTTGCGGCGCCCGCGTCAGTCGACGAGTGCGTCCAGCGCCTTCGTATAGCGGTTCGCGTGGCTGCGTTCGGCCTTCGCGAGCGTCTCGAACCAGTTCGCGATTTCGTCGAAACCTTCGTCGCGTGCCGTCTTCGCCATGCCCGGATACATGTCGGTGTATTCGTGCGTCTCGCCGGCGATCGCCGATTCGAGGTTCAGCCGCGACGGGCCGAACGGCAAACCCGTCGCCGGATCGCCGACTGCTTCGAGGTATTCGAGGTGGCCGTGCGCATGGCCGGTTTCGCCTTCGGCGGTCGAGCGGAACAGCGCGGCGACGTCGTTCTGGCCTTCGACGTCCGCCTTCGAAGCGAAATACAGATAGCGCCGGTTCGCTTGCGATTCGCCCGCGAACGCGGCCTTCAGGTTCTCTTCGGTCTTGCTGCCCTTGAGTTGAGCCATTTGCGCCTCCGTACGAGTCGGCGCGACCGCGTGCGAAGCCGGCCGATGATGTATGTGGGGAACGATGCGTACGCCAGACGTGCACGCGTCGTGCTTTTCAATCTAGGCGCTGGCGTTCGCATCCCCCAATAGGCTTTTTCAATCCGGGCGATAGCGGCGGACGGGAACGGGGAACGGTTGACGGGTCGGAATGGGTCGCCGGCGGGTTCGGCGGTCGGCGGTCGGCGGTCGGCGGTCGGCGGTCGGCGGTCGGCGGTCGGCGGTCGGCGGTCGGCGCGACGCCCGGTGCATGCGCACCGGCGTCGCTTGTTACACGTCACGCGTCTGTCGCGCGCTTCAGCAGCAATTCCCTTTCGCGCTCGTTGCGGGTCAACTCCGCCGCGCGGCGGAATTCGGCCTTCGCCTCGTCGGCGCGGCCGAGCTTCGCGAGCAGGTCGCCGCGCACGCTCGGCAACCAGTGATAGCGCGCGAGCGCCGGATCGTCGCGCAGCACGTCGACGATCTCCAGCGCCGCGGCAGGCCCGAACGCCATCCCCACCGCCACCGCGCGGTTCAGCTCGACGACCGGCGACGGCGCGACTTCGGCGAGCGCGTCGTACAGCGCGACGATCTGCGCCCAGTCCGTTTCCGCCGCCTGCCGCGCGCGTGCATGGCACGCCGCCAGCGCGGCCTGCAGCGCATACGGGCCGCGCACGCCGCCAAGCTGCGTTGCCCGATCGAGCGCCGCGAGACCGCGCCGGATCAGCAGCGGATCCCAGCGGCTGCGGTCCTGGTCGAGCAGCAGCACGGGGCGCCCCTGCGCATCGGTCCGCGCATGCATGCGCGACGCCTGCAGTTCCATCAGCGCGACGAGCCCGAGCACTTCGCTTTCGTCCGGCACGAGCCCGGCCAGCACGCGGCCGAGACGCAGCGCCTCGTCGCACAACGCCGGGCGCGTCCAGTCGTCGCCGGCGGTTGCCGCATGGCCTTCGTTGAACACCAGGTAGATCACCTCGAGCACCGACGCGAGCCGCGCGGGCCGCGCGCCGGCGGACGGCACCTCGAACGGCACGCGCGCCGCCGCAAGCGTGCGCTTCGCGCGCACGATGCGCTGCGCGATCGTCGGCTCGGGCGACAGGAACGCACGCGCGATCTCGCTCGTGGTCAGCCCGCCGAGCAGCCGCAACGTCAGCGCGACGCGCGCATCGGTCGACAGCACCGGATGGCACGACGTGAAGATCAGCCGCAGCAGGTCGTCGCCGATATCGTCGTCGCGCGCATCGGCGAGCACCTCCGCGATGTCGGGAACGACGTGCGCCTCGAGCGCGTCCATTTCATGCCCGAGCTGGTCGCGCTTCGCCGCGTGCAGCGACTCCTGCCTGACCCGGTCGAGCGCGCGCCGCTTCACGGCCGTCATCAGCCACGCAGCCGGGTTGTCGGGCACGCCGTCGACGGGCCAGTGCTCGAGCGCCGCGACGAGCGTGTCCTGCGCGAGTTCCTCGGCCACGCCGACGTCGCGCACCACGCGCGCGGCGCGGGCAATGATCTTCGGCGCCTCGATTCGCCAGACCGCTTCGATCGCACGGTGAGTCGCCTCACGCGTCACGACGCGTGCCCCTGCGCGGACGCGTCCTGCGCCACGTACATCAGCTCCCATGCGTGGCCGTCCGGATCGGCGAAGCTGTGGCCGTACATGCCCGGGTATTCCATCGGCGGACGCGGCGTGGTGCCGCCGGCCGCACGCGCCTTCGCGACGACTTCGTCGACTTCGGCAGGGCTTTCGCACGACAGGCACGACAACACCTGCACGTGCGTCGCCGGATCGACGATCGTCTTGTCGGTGAAGGTCTGGAAGAACGGCCGCACGAGCAGCATCGCGAAGATCGTGTCGCTGATCTTCAGGCAGGCGGCCTGATCGTTGGTATAGGCCGGCACGACCTCGAAGCCGAGCGCCTGGTAGAACGTCTTCGCGCGCGGCAGGTCGGCTACGGGCAGGTTGATGAAAACCATCTTGTGCATGACGGGTGCTCCCGGTGGGGTTGGATTCAGGCGGGCATTCAGGCGGCGTTGTTGCGCCCGACGTGGAGTTCGCGGAACCGTTCGACCGCGTCGCTGGGCGTGAGGTCGTCGAGCTCGAACAGCGGGCGCACCTCGATCTCGCAGTCCATCTCCGCGCCGAACGGCGCGGGGAACCGGCGCGTCCATTCGAGCGCCTCGTCGCGCGAGCGCACCTGGATCAGCGTATAGCCGGCGATCAGTTCCTTCGTCTCCGCGAACGGGCCGTCGACCACCGTGCCCTTGCCGCCGGTGTACCGCACGCGCCAGCCGCGCGCGCTCGGCCGCAGGCCGTTCGCATCGAGCAGCACGCCGGCCCTGGCCAGCTCCTCGTGATAGACCGTCATCGCCTCGACCAGCCGGTTGTCGGGCAAAGCGTCGGATTCGCTGACGGCATTCGCCCGGATCATGATCATGAATCGCATCGTTCACTCCTTGTCGTCGGTGGAAAGGGGCGCCCGTTCATCCGCGCCTTATCCGGACGACGGGCGGCAGGCTGCCGGATCGACGTGCCGCGCGATGAATCAGGGTAAATACCAGGGTGCCGCCGTCACTGGAAGCACGGGCCGACCGCCCGCACTTCGACCGTGCACCATTGCGCAGCCGGGCACTGGCGCGCGATCTCGATCGCTTCGTCGCGCGTGGCGACGTCGACGATGAAGAAGCCGCCGACCATTTCCTTCGCCTCGGCGAACGGGCCGTCGACGAGGCGCGTCTCCCCGTCGCGCACCTGCACGCGCGTCGCGCGTTCCGAGCGCTCCAGCGACTCGACGCCGCGCAGCACGCCGCGCGCCTTCAGCGTCTCGGCGAAATCGACCATCCGTGCATAAAGCGCCTGCCCGTCTTCGAGCGTGCGTTCGGCGCGCTGGCCGGTCGGTTCGACAATCAACAGCATGTAGGACATGGAGATCTCCTGTAGGGGCCGTGCACGCAAGCATTCGAATCGCGGGCCGGAATGACACGTCAGGTGCGAAGCGTAACAGCCCCGGCCGGCCCTGCCGTCATCGTTGGCCATTCGGCACTGGCCTGATGGCCATTTTGGTCGCCGCACGCGATTTTGCCGTCAAGATGCTTTCCCGAACCTTCGAATTTTCTTCCTGTGGACCGCGCCATGTCACGCCTGCTGCCGCCGCTCGCGCTTGCCGCCTCGCTCGCCCTTTCCGCCGCGCCCGCCGCCGCCGCGCTGCCGGTCAGCGCGGGCTGCGGCGGCGCCGCCACGCCGATCGCCGACATCCGGCACCGCGGCGGCCGGTCGCCGCTGGCCGGGCACACCACGTCGATCGAAGCAGTCGTCACCGCATCATTCGGCGGCACCGACGGCTTCGGCGGTTTCTTCGTCCAGCAGGCGGACGCGCAGCGACGGCACCGGCCGGGCGTCCCGGAAGGCCTGTTCGTCCATGCGCCGAATGCGCGCGCCCGCCCGGGCGAGCGCGTGCACATCACCGGCAGGATCGAGCAGAAGTACGGCCGGACGCAGCTCGCGCTGTCGGGCCGCGTGGCCGTCTGCGCGCGCGGACAGACCGTCACGCCGGCAGCGCTGATGCTGCCGGTCGACAGCGAGTCCGTATTCGCCGCGCATGAAGGCATGCGGGTGCGCTTTCCACAAACGCTGACGGTCAGCGATACCTACGCGCTCGGCCGCTACGGCAGCATCGTGCTCAGCCATGGCCGCCTGTACATGCCGACTCACGTGGTGCCGCCGGCCGAAGCCGCCGCGCAGGCGGCGGCCAATGCCCGCAACCGCATCGTGCTCGACGACGGTTCGCCCCGCGTGAACCCCGCAACCGCCCGCTATCCGCCGCCTGCGCTGAGCGCCGCCAACACGCTGCGTGCGGGCTACACGGTGCGCGGCATCGAAGGCGTGCTCGAAAAGCGCTACGGCACGTGGCGACTGCAGCCCGTACCGTCCGCGGTGCCGGTCTTCGACGCGGCGTCGAATCCGCGAACCGATGCGCCGGCACGGCATCCGCAAGCCGACGTGCGGGTCGCGTCGTTCAACGTATTCAACTACTTCAACGGCGACGGCACGGGCAGCGGCTTCGACGATCCAGCCAACCGCGGCGCGAAGACACCCGCCGCCTTCGCGCGGCAGGAAGCGAAGATCGTGGCCGCGCTGCGTGCGTTGCGCGCCGACGTGATCGGCCTGATGGAAATCGCGAACAACGGCCACGGCCCCGCGAGCGCCGTGCAGCGGCTCGCGGCCCGGCTCGGCGGCGGCTGGCGCGTGGTCGACCCCGGCACCGCACGGCTCGGCCGCGATGCGATCGCGGTCGCGCTGCTGTATGACAGCCGGACGATCGAGCCCGTCGGGCGTGCCGCGACCGTCGTGCTCGGCGGCCGGAATCGCCCGCCGCTCGCGCAGACGTTCCGTCGCATGGGCGGCACCCGCGCGTTCACGGTCGCGGTCAACCACCTGAAGTCGAAGAACTGTCCGCACGCCACCGGCCCGGATCTCGACCAGTCGGACGGCCAGGGCTGCTGGAATGCGACGCGCACGCGGGCGGCCGAACGCGTCGCGGCCTGGCTCGCCACGTCGCCGACCGGTGCCGCAGCCGACGGCGTGCTGCTGATCGGCGACCTGAACAGCTACGCGAAGGAAGACCCGCTGCGCACGCTCGAATCGCGCGGCTACACCAACCTCGTCGCCCGCTTCGTCGGCAATGCCGGCTACAGCTACGTATTTCGCGGCGAAGCAGGCAACCTCGACCACGCACTCGCCACGTCGCCGCTCGCCGCCCGTGTGAAGGCCGTGCATGCCTGGCACATCAACGCCGATGAGCCGATTGCACTGCAATCCGTGCCCGATTACAAAACCCCGGCGCAACAGGCTGCCTATTACGCACCCGATGCATACCGTTCGTCGGATCATGATCCCGTCGTCATCGACCTTGCGCTGGAGGAAGGCGCCACCTGACCGGCCGCGGGCACAAACCCTGCTCGATGAAGAAATGGCGATGAGTGCAATTGCATCAACACGACGCGTGCAACGGCACTAATTACCTGACACGCCGGGCGGTGCCATATTTACCGGGCTTTCACGTCGTGCAGTGGCCTCGCCTCGCTCGATCGCGAAATTTTTTCAACCGTCGCCCCGCCCCATCGCGCGGGGCTTCCCGGGAAACTTGCCGACGAATTGAAAATTTGTCTCGAAACTCAATTGGCTGATGTGAATCACACTGGTTGCTGGGATTCGTCTTATCTTCAAATGGGTCTGCAAATCAAATCGAAGGAGGATAAACACCATGGCGCTCACCGACTCGATCGAACACAAGCTGGACCGCGGCCTGTCCGACATCCGTCGCACCGGCCGGCGCGTGGGCCGCACGGCGCGCTCGGCCGCCCGCGATCTGCACGCGGACGTGACCGACGATCTGCGCGGGCTGGTCGATGAACTGGAAGACCTGCTGAAGAGCGACGGCGACGGCGATATCGCCGCGCTGCGCAAGCGCGTGCAGTCACGGCTCGATGAAGCGCGCAGCGCACTCGACTACGCGTCGGGCAGCGCGGCCGCCCGGCTGCGCGATTCGGCCGAGCGCGTGTCGCAAGCCGTGCACGACAACCCGTGGCAGACAGCGGGCGTCGTTGCGGGTCTGGCATTCGTCGCAGGCCTGCTGCTCGCCCGCCGTTGAACAGGGCCGGCCGCCCCGCTGCCCGCCCCGCCCGTCCTCAACCCGACAAGGAGCATCGCCATGCAGAAATCCCTCGGCATGAAAGCCGCCGCCGCCGTCATGCTCGGCAGTCTCGCGCTCGCCGGTTGCACCACCACGCCTGACAAACCCGAGAGTGCATCAGCCAGCGCGTCGAAACGCGAGTCGATCGACGCGAGCGTGAACGCGACGCTGTCGCGCCTGTATTCGACGGTACCGGGCTCGCGTGAGCTCGTCGCGAAGTCGCGCGGCGTGCTGGTGTTTCCGAACGTGCTGCAGGCCGGCCTCATCGTCGGCGGCCAGTCCGGCAACGGCGCACTGCGCGTCGGCGGCAGCACCGTCGGCTACTACAACACGTCGTCGCTGTCGGTCGGCCTGCAGGCCGGCGCGCAATCGAAGGCGATCGTGTTCCTGTTCATGACGCAGGATGCGCTCGACTCGTTCCGCAAGTCCGAAGGCTGGTCGGCCGGCGCCGACGCTTCCGTCGCGGTCGTGAAGGTCGGCGCGAACGGCGTGGTCGACTCCAACACGGCCACCGCACCGGTCGAGGTGCTGGTGCTGACCAACGCGGGCCTGATGGGCGACCTGTCGGTGAACGGCACCAAGGTCACCCGGCTCCACATCTGACGCTCCGGCGCGGCGCCGCCGCGTCCGCTTCCCCCGCAACGCCGCGGCCCGGCCGCGGCGTTTTCGCGTGCGCCGCGCGCAGCGGCTATGATGGCGACACCTTTGCGGGCATACTGCCGATCGGGCCGCCCTGCCGCGCGCTGCGCCGCGAACCCTTGACGTTCGCGAGCCGATCGCGCCCGAGGCAACGAGATTCAATCAAACCAGGCATCAATCTGCGCGAACCATCCATGGATAGCGGACACGATCACCAAAAATTCTTTTACTTCCTGCTGTTCGCGGTCACCGTCGGACTGTGCTGGATACTCGCGCCGTTCTCCGGCGCCGTCTTCTGGGGCACCATTCTCGCGATCCTGTTCCAGCCGGTGCAGCGCTGGCTCGCCGCGCGCTTCGGCAAGCGGCGCAATCTCGCCGCGCTCGTGACGATGTCGCTGATCGTCCTGATCGTGATCCTGCCGCTCGTGTTCGTCGCGGCGACGCTGGTGCAGGAAATCGCGTATGTGTACCAGGAACTGAAGAGCGCGCAGCCGAATTATTCGCAGTACTTCCATGACATCATTCATGCGCTGCCGACGTCGATCCAGAACCTGCTGCAGAAATACGGGTTGACCAACATCCCCGGCATCCAGAAGAAGCTGACCGACGGCGCCGCGCAGATCAGCCAGTTCGCGGCGGCGCAGGCCCTCAACATCGGCCAGAACACGTTCCAGTTCATCGTCAGCTTCGGCGTGATGCTGTACATGGTGTTCTTCCTGCTGCGCGACGGCGGCGAAATCGGCCGCCGCGTGCGCCGTGCGATACCGCTCGACGAAGAGCACAAGAACCTGCTGCTCGCGAAGTTCACGACGGTCGTGCGCGCCACCGTGAAAGGCAACATCGCGGTCGCGCTCGTGCAGGGCGCGCTCGGCGGCCTGATCTTCTGGATCCTCGGGATCGAGGGCGTCGTGCTGTGGGGCGCGCTGATGGCGTTCCTGTCGCTGCTGCCGGCGATCGGCGCGAGCCTCGTATGGGTGCCCGCCGCGCTCTACTTCCTCGCGACCGGCGCGATCTGGAAATGCGTGATCCTCGTCGCGTTCTGCGTCGGCGTGATCGGCCTCGTCGACAACCTGCTGCGCCCGATCCTCGTCGGCAAGGACACGAAGATGCCCGACTGGGTCGTGCTGATCTCGACGCTTGGCGGGATGGCGCTGTTCGGGATCAACGGCTTCGTGATCGGGCCGCTCGTCGCCGCACTGTTCATGGCGAGCTGGGACATCTACGCGCGCGCCGAACAAGGGGAATGACGCAGCGCGTCACGGATGACGGACCTTGATCACGACGGGCGCCACGGCGCCCGTTTTCATGTCCGGCCCTGCTATCGTCATCACGCCGCCATACGGCCCGATGCGATGCGCGCGGCCCGATACGAGCGGCACGCTGCGATCGTCGCGTGCATCGCGCCACGTTGCGCGAACGTCCGCTCCCGCGGACTGCGCAAGCGGCCGGCCGTCCAGCCCCACGAGCGCCACCTGCGCGCCCGGCAAGCGCCGGCCGTGCGCATCGAACCGTAGCGTCGCTGCCGTCGCGCTGTCTGCCGCGTCGATCGACGGCGCCTCGAACGTCACGTCGTACAGATCGACGAGCGCACCGGTGAATCGCACGATGCCGTCCGCGTTCGCGTGCCCGGCCGCGCCGGCGCCCGACATCGCGCACGCGATGCCGATCCCCGTCGCGACGATCCGCAGCCTGTCGCACACGCGCCGCATCGTGCGATCGCGCACCATCGCCGATGCTGCCTGCGTTGCCTTCGTTCGCATGTTCCGCCTCCCTTCTCGCCGCGCAAACAAAAACGGCGGCGTGACGCGCATGTCACGCCGCCGTTTGCCTGCAGTTACTTTAAGGAGAGCAACCGGAACAATATATGGGACAAGTCCTAAATCGATGTCCGCCTCTTCGAACTCAACGCGTGCGCGCGCTGCCGCTCACGCGTCGGGATCGACACGCAGCACGAGCTTGCCGCGATGATCGCCGTCGAACAGGCGATTGAGCACGTCGGGGGCGTTTTCGAGCCCGTCGGCCACGGTTTCCTCGGCCTTGAGGTGGCCGTCGCGCAGCCATCCGGCGAGCGTCTGCACCGCTTCGCGGCTCTTGCGGTAGTCGAGGATCAGGAAGCCGCGCATCGTGATCCGCTTCGAGATCAGCACGCCGACATCGTCCGCCGCGCGGCCGCTGTTGTAGTTCGAGATCACGCCGCACAGCGCGACGCGCCCGCCGATCACCATCCGCGACAGCACCGCGCGCATCACCTCGCCGCCGACGTTCTCGAAGTTCACGTGCACGCCGTCCGGCGTCGCCGCCTTCAGCTGCTGACGGAAATCGTCGGCCTTGTAGTCGACGGCCGCGTCGAAGCCGAGCGTCTCGGTCAGGTAGCGGCATTTGTCCGCGCCGCCCGCGATGCCCACCACCCGCGCGCCGTGGATCTTGCCGATCTGGCCGGCGATCGAGCCCACCGACCCGGCCGCCGCCGACACGACGAGCGTCTCGCCCGGCTGCACCGGCGCGATGTCGGTCAGCCCGTAGTACGCGGTCAGCCCGCTCATCCCGCACGCGCCGAGCAGCGTCGGCAGCGGCAGGCCCGACTGCGCGGGCAGCTTCACGAGCTGCGCGGCCTGGTCGGCGGCGACGACCGCATGGTCCTGCCAGCCGACGAGCCCCTGCACGAGATCGCCTTGCGCGAAACCCGCATGGCGCGACGCGACCACGCGCCCGATGCCGAGCGCGCGCATCACCTCGCCGATCGCGACGGGCGGCAGGTATTGCGGCACGTCGCTCATCCACACGCGGTTGGTCGGATCCATCGACAGATACAGCACGCGCACGAGCACTTCGCCGTCGGCGAGCGCCGGCACCGGCGTTTCGACGAGCGAAAAGTGTTCGCGGCCGACCCGTCCTTCGGGGCGCGTCTTCAGCAACAGTTGGCGGTTCACGAGTGACGACACGATGTTCTCCTCCAGGTGTTGTTTTCGATGCGCGTCAGACCGCGCGCATGCCGCCGTCGATCACGAGTTCGGCGGCCGTCACGAAGCGGCTTTCGTCGGACGCCAGATAGACGGCCGCATGCGCGACGTCGTCCGGCTCGCCGAGCCGGCGCAGCGGAATGCCGCGCGCGAGCTTGCGCGTCGCATCGCGTTCGCCGAGCGACTGGAACAACGGCTCGACGATCCCCGTGCGAATGAACGCCGGGTGAATCGAGTTGCAGCGCACGTCGAGCTCGCGGCGCGCGCAATCGATCGCGACCGACTTCGTCAGCGACGCGACCGCGGCCTTCGACGCGTTGTACGCGGTGAAATCCGGCTCGACCTTGAACGCGGCCACCGACGAGATGTTGATGATCGACGCCGGACGGCTCGCGCCGAGGTACGGCAGCGCATGCTTGCAGCCGAGCACGATGCTCTCGACGTTGATCGCCATCACGCGCCGCCACTCGTCGATCTCGATCTGCGCGGGCGCGCCGATCGACCCGACGCCCGCGTTGTTGACGAGCACCGACAAGCCGCCCATCGCTTCGTTCGCCTGCGCGAGCAGCGCCTGCCAGCGCGCCTCGTCGCGCACGTCCTGCGTGGCCGCGAACGCGACCGGCGCCGCGTGCCCCGCATTGAGTTCGTGCGCGAAGGTGTCGAGCACCGCCGCGTCGGCGATGTCGGTCAGGAACACGCGCGCGCCTTGCTCGACCATCCGGCGCGCGATCGCGCGGCCGAGGCCGCCGGCGGCGCCCGTGATGTACGCGCACTTGCCTGCGAGGCGCGAGGAAATGACTGTCATGGGACCTGCTCCTGTCGTGAATCGTCGTGGCGGACCGGTGCCGCGACGACGGTTGCCGTGCGCCGGCCGACGGCCGCGCGGTTTGCGCGAGTATAGCGAGCCGGCCGCACCGTGCCGGACAAACCGGGTATGCGACCGCTGCCGCCCCCGATCGAACGAACGCCAGCGTACGCGATTGCCGCCAATCGATGAAATGAATATTCGTAATGCCTGGTCATAGGCGTGGCTCATGACCTTCGCGTCCGCGGCCGGCGGGATGGAACGATACGGCGCGGCCGATCACCGCGGATTTCGGTTCAATGAAGACCGCGCGCCGGCTTTTGCCAATGACAGGGAACGAATGGAACGAGGAATCCGGCACGGGCAGCCGCCGCGGCGGCGACCCATCCGGCACCCGGGCAGCGACGCGCCGGAATCGATAGCCGTCAGAACCCGTCGCCGGACGCGCGCATGAACGCGCAGAACTGCGGGGAATGCGTATCGATCATCTGCTGGAACGGTGCACGATGGCCGTACGCGATACCGGACACGAGGAGCAGGCAGACGGCCGCGATGCGCGGCGAGAACGAGCGCTTGTGCGCGTGGTCGTAGGCGCGCAGGAACATCAGCGCGACCAGCGCACCGAGCAGCCAGCCGACGACGACTTCGGGAATCGTGTGCGAATGGTCGAACACGCGCGCGACGGCCGTCACCGCGCCGACGGCGAGACCCGCCGCCACGCCCGGCGCCTTGCCCGGACGGAACGCCTGCCACAGCATCGACAGCGTGACGGTCCATACGGACGTCGACAGCATCGCATGACCGCTGATCACGCGGAAATCGAACTGCGGGATCTCGACACCGCAACCCGCATAGAGGATCTTGGTGGCCCCGACCAGGCTCATGCCGGCCGCGAGCAGCACGATCCAGCGCACCGCGAGCCGCCAGTTGGACAGCGCGAGCCAGACTGCGCAGGTCAGCGCAACCGGCAGGGTCAGCGCGGCGTCGCCGAGGTTGCTGATTTCACTCCACATAACGAACGTCGGACGGCTAGCGAAAGGCGGAAGTTTAACGCAAGCGCGCCGCGCGCCTGTTTCAGCCTGTGACAGGCTGTATCAGCCCGCGACACCGGTGATCAACAGCAGGTTCGTGCCGGTGATGACGACGAACAGCGCCCATGCGGCGACCTGCATCTTGCGGCCGATCGCATGCTCGCCCATCGTGTTGCGATCGCTGACCGACCGGATCAGCGGCCACATCGCGAACGGCAGTTGCAGGCTCAACAGCACCTGGCTCCAGACGAGCAGTTGGCCGACCGAATTTTCGCCGAGCCACAGCACGCCGATCAGCGCGGGCACCAGCGCGAGCCCGCGCGTGATCAGCCGGCGCTGGTAGCACGGGATCTTCGTATGCAGGAAGCCGTCCATGATTACCTGGCCCGCGATCGTGCCGGTCAGCGTCGAGCTCTGCCCGGACGCGAGCAGCGCGATGCCGAACAGCAGCGCGGCCGCGCCGCCCGCGATCGGCGTGATCAGCCGGTACGCCTGTTCGATGTCGGTGACGCCGTGCTGGCCGGTCGCATGGAACGCCGCGCCTGCAACGACCAGGATCGCCGCATTGACGAGCATCGCGACGAACAGCGACACGCAGGTATCGATCCGCACCAGCGCGAGCGTGTCGCGGACCAGGCCGCGCGCGCCGCCGACGACACGGCGCGTCTGCACGACCGACGAATGCAGATACAGGTTGTGCGGCATGATCGTCGCGCCGACGATGCCGAGCGCGAGCACGATCGCGTCATTGCGGTCGTGGCCGGGGTCGCCCGGCACGAGCCCCTTCGCGACCGCATGCCAGTCGGGCGGCGTGATCGCGACCTGCGCGACGAAGCAGAACGCCATCGTCGCGATCAGCCCGAGCACGATCGCCTCGATCTGCCGGACGCCCTTGCCCTGCAGCCCGAGGACGATCACCGTGTCGAACGCGGTCAGCACGATCCCCCACGCGAGCGGCACGCCGAGCAGCAGCTTGAACGCGAGCGCGCAGCCGAGCACTTCGGCGATGTCGCACGCGATGATCGACACCTCGGCGGTCACCCACTGCACGACGCGGCCGAAGCGGCCATAACGGTCGTAGCTGGCCTGCGCGAGATCCTTGCCCGCGACGAGGCCGAGCCGCGCGGCGAGCATCTGCAGGAAGATCGCGGCGAGGCTCGAGAACGCGACGACCCACAGCAGCGAATAGCCGAATTGCGAGCCGGCCTGGAGGTCGGTGGCCCAGTTGCCGGGATCCATATAGCCGATCGCGACCAGCAGGCCCGGGCCGAAGAAGCGCTTGAGCTTCATCCAGCGCGATGCGCCGGCGTCGATCGTGATGCTGCCCTTTACTTCCGACGGGCAGAAGGGGGCGGTGGCGGTAGTGGGGAGCAGGGGCATGGAAAGCGGGGATCGTGATCGCGACACGGTGATTTTACGGTCATCCGCCCCGCTTTCTCCCGCGCGTCGGCGCGCGCCCCCCGGCTTGCCCGCTCGCCGCCGGCTTTCGCGGGCCTGGGCGCAGGCTGCGGGTCGGGCGCCCCGGCGCCGTTCGCCAGGATCCGCTCGCGCTCGGCGACGCGAAACTCGGTCGGCGACACCAGGAGGCGCTGGCGAAACAGCTTCGCCAGACGCTCGCCGCTGCCGAAGCCCGTGCGCCGCGCGACCTTGTCGGCCGGCAGCGTCGTGTGGATCAGCATATGGCAGGCACGCTCGAGCCGCACATGCTGCACGAACTCGGTCGGCGTCACGCCGACTTCCTTCTTGAAGCGCCGCAGGAAATTGCGCTCGCTCATCGAGGCCGTCCGCGCGACCTCCGCGATCGAAATGCGGTTCGCGCTCTGCGCGCGCAGGCGCTGCGCCGACATCCGGATCGACGGGCTCGCGCTCAGTTCGCGAAACGCCCACATCGACTGCGCGTAGCGTTGCTCCACCGGCCGCATCAGGTTGCTGGCGATCTCCTGCGCGGCGCTGTCGCCGAGATCCGCGCGGAACATGTCGAGCACGGCCGCGAACACGTCGGCCTCGCCGGCCTGCAGTTCGATCGTTGCCGCCGCACGGCGGGCGCGCTCCGTTCGCGGGTGCCCGGCATCCGTCTGCCGCTGCGACGCCGCGAGCGTCGGCAGGTCCATCGCATCGACGATCCACCGCGCATGCCGGCGAATGTCGGTCAGGCGCCGCCGCAACGCATCGCTCCAGTTGACCGACACGCGGTCACCATGAAGATGAAAGAACGCGAGCGCACGATGGCCGTGCTCGTCGCCGAGCGCCTCGGCGGCAATCCTCACGCCGGACGACGACTGCAGCAATCCCCCGCTTTCGGATACGTACTTCAGCTGGTAATCGGCACTGAACGCGTGCAGGCGATTCGCCAGGTTGAAGGCCTCGCCGAGACGCGCGGCCTGGGCCAAAGAAAACCCCGTACTCAAATAGACAACGACCCACCTCTGATCTGCTGCTTCCACTGGCCAAGCCCCCGGACTGTTTCGACTTCTTCTAATACCGTCGAACTGTCAGGCTTATATTTGGTTTGAACACGTGCGACAGGACGGCTATCTCGAAATGTGAAGCGACGGCATCTTAGCCGAACGGGTTCTGTCTTTGGCGAGAAATGGCTGACAGTGACAGCATGATGGCGGATTACTACAGGCTGTCACCGGCCGATCGCATGCCGCGCCGAGACGCGCCTTCAACGTGCGGGCCCGCACCGCGCGCGGCATGCCCGATACTCGCGAGATTCGCGGCAACACCGGCGGCAACACCGCTGCGAACGCACGACCGCACGCCCTGCGTTCCGTCGTCCGCCCATCCATTAGAATCGCTCCACCGCCCACCACGCCGACTTCGTCCGTGCCCGCCGATCATCGTCTCGACCTGAACCTGTTCCGCGTGCTCGACGCCGTCTACGTGCACGGCGGCATCGGCGCGGCCGCCCGCGCGCTGCACCTGACGCAGCCGGCCGTCACGCATGCGCTCAACCGGCTGCGCGCGCATTTCGACGATCCGCTGTTCGTCCGCCAGGGCAACCGCGTCGTGCCGACCGAGCGCACGCGCGCGATCATCGCGGACGTGCAGCTTCACCTCGCCGGCCTGCAGCGCACCGCGCGCAACCCGTCGGCATTCGACCCGGCGACGCTCGACCTGAGCGTCGCGGTCGGCATTCGCGACGTGCTCGAATCGATCGCGCTGCCGCAGATCGTCGCCGCGTTCGCCGACGAAGCGCCGGGGCTGCGATTCGTGAGCCGCCGCGTCGCGGTGCACGACATCGAACGCGAACTCGCGTCGGGCAATCTCGATCTCGCCGTCGATCGACGCGTGCAAACCGGCCCGCGCATCGCGACCGAACACCTGCTCGACGATTCGCTCGTCATCGCGATGCGGCGCGATCATCCGCTGACGAGCGGTCCGCTGCGGCGCGGCGACTACTTCGCCGCGCGGCATATCGCGGTGTCGTCGCTCGGCGAACCGCAATCGCTCGACGTGCTGCTCGGCAACGACGGGCGCTTGCGGCACATCCAGCTCGTGTGCCAGCATTACTTCGCCGCCTGCCAGATCGCGGCGGCGGGCGACCTGCTGCTGACGCTGCCGCGCACGTATGCGCTGCGCATGGCGGCGTTGCTGCCGGTCGTCGTGCAGCCACTGCCGTTGCGGCTCAAGCCGTTTCCGCTGCTCGCGTACTGGCACGAATCGCGCGAGACCGACCGAGCGCACCAGTGGGTACGCGAACGCGTCGCCACGCTCGTGCGCCGGGCTGCCGGCGTCGCCGGCTGATCCCGTCGAGCCGCGTCGACGCTCACGGCGCCCGCGGTTTCCGCCAGGACGGTATGCTGGCGGCTCGCACGCCGCGCATCGTCGCGCCCCCTCTTTCCCGCTTACCGGAGACTTGCCATGCCGCTCATCCACGCTGCCGCCACCCTCGCCGCCGACGCGCCCGACTACGTCGTCCAGCTGCAGGCCGGCACGCACGCGCTGACCGGCGACGAAGCGCCGCGCGAAGGCGGCCAGGGCCTCGGGCCGGCGCCGTTCGAGTTCGTGCTGGCCGGCCTCGCGCAATGCACGGCCGCGACGCTGCGCATGTATATGCAGCGCAAGACGTGGCCGGCTGTGCGCATCGACGTGCGCACCGAACTGCATGCCGATCGCGAAGGTCAGCAATACGTGCGCCGCGTCGTCACGCTCGATGGTCCGCTCGACGACGCGCAGCGCCAGCGTCTCGCGGAAATCTGCGAGAAGACGCCGGTGACGCTGTTCATCAAGCGCGGCACGCGCATCGAAACGACGCTGAACTGACGCGCGACGTGCCGGGCGCGCGGGGCCGGGCGAGAAACGCACCGCGCCGCACCGCGCCGCACGCAATCGACGCGCGACAAGCAAAACGGGCGGGCCGCGCACGATGCGCGGCCCGCCCGTTTGCCGAGGTCGCAGGCGCTTACAGTCCGAGCGCGGACAGGTCCAGCTTGCCGTCCTTCACCGGCGGACACCAGAAATACGCGCCCGTCAGCGGCCGCGTGAAGCGGAACAGGCCGTCGACGATGCCGTCGTCCGCGCCGCTCATCCGGCGCATCTGCACGTCGAACGCGCGGAACGAACCACCGAACGCGACGAAGTAGAGCCCCGCGCGGCGCGCATCGGACCACGGCGACGAACGGCGCAGCATGAATGCCTCCGGCTCGAAGCTCTCCTGCGCGGTGCGCTTCACGTGCGCGGACTCGGGTGCGTCATCGAGTTCCTCGTTGTCCGAGCGGCGGCGGCCGATGATGTGATCCATGTCGCCCGACGCAATGCGCTCCATCTGGTCGAAGTCGTGCAGCCATTGCTGAACCGCGACGAAGCTCGAACCGTCGAGCCCCGCGCCCTGCCCCGTGACGATCGCCGCGGCCAGCGCGTCGTCGCCGGTCGGGTTCTCGGTGCCGTCCTCGTAACCCGACAGGTCGCGATCGCTCGAATAGCGGAACCCGTCGACCGCGTCCTGCAGCGCGAATGCCGGCGCGAGCGCCCGCTCGATCGCCCGCGCGCGCAGCACGAGATCGCCGCGATCGTCGCCGCGCAGCCAGATCCAGACGTCGGCCGGCGTGATCGGCAGCGTGCGGTCGTTCACGGCGAACGCCGGATATTCGGCGAGGCCCGGGACCGGGTGCCCGAGGTGCGCGGCCAGCGCCTGTCCGAAGCCGGCGACCGTGTCGCGCCCATCGACGAGCTCGCGCAATGCCGTCAGCGCCGCCGCGACATTGCCGTTGTTCGAAATCGTGAAAGTGAGGTATCGGGCCGCCGTGTCGATCGGAGCCAGGATGCCTTGCTGAACGTCGCTCATCGTTTCCTCAGGAATGTATCGTGGTGAATCCGCGGGGCCGCAGCGGCCGGCGCGCAACCGCAGAGTGTAATCGATGCACGGCGCCGCCTCGTGCGGCACCGCACCGCGAGACGCGCACGAAAGAAGGGCCGGAACCCCGAATACTAACCGCATCGACGCGGCAACGCCGCATTCGTCAGACATTGCGGCGGGTCCGGCACTGCTGATAAAATCCCTTCACGTCTTTTCGGCGTCCTTTCAACCGTTCACTTCAGGGAGGTGCAGATGTTCCGAATGCCAGCAACCTTCCCGAACGTGGTCCCACGACGCGGCTGACCCCGCCCGTCGTCCGCGCCAGCCCCCGGGTGCTCCGCTAACCCGCCAGCCCGCGCATTTTCCCGACAGCCCGTTTCGTTTCGCCCGCGTCGTCCGTGCGGCCCGGCTGTTGCGTTTTCGACGTTCTCCGAACCGGAAAGTCCCGTCGCGCGATGCGCCGGGCAACGATACATGACCCAAAAAACCACCCATTCGGGCGGCCAGGCATTCCAGGCCGTCTTCGGCTTCACGTTCCGCTACTGGCGCAGGCAGCCGGTGCGCATCGCGGCGATCGCGGCATTGGCGCTGCTCGGCGCGCTCGCCGACGTGCTCACGCCGCTGTTCGCCGGGCGCCTCGTCGATGCGCTGTCGGCCGGCCTGACCGACCGTGCCGCCGCGTGGCATGCGGCCGTCACCGCATTCGGCACGCTGGCCGCGCTCGGGATCGGCGCGACGCTGCTGCGGCAAGGCGTCTACCTGAACATCATCACGCTCACGCTGAAAATGATGAGCGAGATCGCCGCCGCGTCGTTCCATCGCGTGCAGCGCTTCTCGACCGACTGGCACGCGAACAGCTTCGCGGGGTCGACCGTGCGCAAGATCACGCGCGGGATCTGGGCGCTCGACCTGCTGAACGACACGGTGCTGATCGCGCTGCTGCCGTCGGTCACGATGCTCGTCGGTGCAACCGTGCTGCTCGGCACGCACTGGCCGGTGATGGGGCTCGTCGTCGGCGCGGGTTCGCTGCTGTACATCTCGGTGACGGTCGCCGTGTCGCTCGGCATCGTCGCGCCGGCCGCGCGGCTCGGCAACCTGTGGGACACGCGCATGGGCGGCGCACTCGCCGACGCCGTGAGCTGCAACGCGGTCGTCAAGGCGTTCGGCGCGGAAACGCGCGAGGAAGCGCGGCTCGCGCGCGTGATCGGCAAGTGGCGTCAGCGCACGCGCCGCACGTGGGTGCGCGGCACGTTCAACGGCGGGCTGCAGGGTGCGATGCTCGTCGCGATGCAGGCGGCGATGATCGGCGTCGCGCTGCGGCTGTGGGCGAACGACGAGGCGAGCGTCGGCGACATCGCGTTCTCGCTGACGATGTTCTTCATGCTGCAGGGCTACCTGCGCGACGTCGGCATGCACATCCGCAACCTGCAGCGCTCGGTCAACGACATGGAAGAGCTCGTCGCGCTCGAGCGCCAGCCGCTCGGCATCGACGATCGGCCCGGCGCGCCGGCGATCCGGATCGGGCAAGGCGAGATCCGCTTCGAACACGTGACGTTCCGCTACGGCAATCATCCGGTGCCGCTGTATGACGACTTCTCGATGCGCATCGCACCCGGCGAGCGCGTGGGTCTCGTCGGTCATTCCGGGTCGGGCAAGACGACGTTCATCAAGCTGATCCAGCGCCTGTACGACGTGTCGGGCGGCCGCATCACGATCGACGGCCAGGACATCGCGCAGGTGCGGCAGGATTCGCTGCGCAGCCAGATCGCGATCGTCCAGCAGGAGCCCGTGCTGTTCCACCGCACGCTCGCGGAGAACATCGCGTATGCGCGCCCCGGCGCGAGCCGCGCGGAGATCGAGCGCGCCGCGCGTCTGGCCAGCGCGCACGACTTCATCGTCGCGCTGCCGGACGGCTATGACACGCTCGTCGGCGAGCGCGGCATCAAGCTGTCGGGCGGCGAACGCCA
The DNA here is from genome assembly GCF_003853415.1 of Burkholderia sp. Bp9142. Taxonomy (GTDB): domain Bacteria; phylum Pseudomonadota; class Gammaproteobacteria; order Burkholderiales; family Burkholderiaceae; genus Burkholderia. The sequence goes on from NZ_QTPP01000001.1 coordinate 209,086, forward strand.
GCGCGTCGCGATCGCGCGTGCGTTCCTCGCGGACGCGCCGATCCTGATCCTCGACGAAGCGACGTCGAGCCTCGACAGCGAAAGCGAGGTGCTGATCCAGCAGGCGATGGAGCGGCTGATGGTCGGCCGCACGACGCTCGTCGTCGCGCACCGGCTGTCGACGGTGCGCGCGCTCGACCGCCTGCTCGTGCTCGATCGCGGCAAGGTGATCGAGGAAGGCAGCCACGACGCGCTGATCCGCATCGACGGCGGGATCTATCGCCGGCTGTTCGAGCGGCAGGCGCTCGAGCTGGCGAAGGGCTTGATCGATTCGCCGCGGCGCATGGCGGATGGTGATGCCGGGCCGCTGGGGGAGCCGGCGGAGGCTTGAAGCAGGCAGGCCGTGTGTGGCCCGATGGCGAGGTGGTTGCCGTCGGGTCACGTCCGTGATCGGGTTTGAATCGAGGCCGTGCCGGTGCACGACCTGTTTTCGTTACCGCGGCTTCGGTGGATGCCGCCGCGCCGCGACCCTGTTCGCGATGGGGGTTCCCCGGATCACTTATCATACCGGCCAGGCAATTCGCGACGAAAGGCAGATCATGTTTACAGGCATTGTTCAGGGCGTTGGCGTCATCAAGGCCATCAAGGATCACGGCGAACTGAGAACGTTCAGCATCGAATTCCCCGACCGGTTCACCGCCGACATCGAGATCGGCGCGAGCGTGTCGGTCGACGGCGTCTGCCTGACGGTGACGACCCTCCACTCCCCGGTGCTGGTCGACTTCGACGTGATGCTGCCGAGCCTGAGAATCACCACGCTGGCCGACCTGACGACCGGTGCGCGAGTCAACGTCGAGCGGGCCGCGAAGGACGGTGCGGAGATCGGCGGCCATCCGCTGTCCGGCCACGTCGACTTCATGGGGACCATCCTGCACGTCGCGACGTCCGAACACAACCGGATGATCCGCATCGGCGTGCCCGCCGACTTCAAACGCTATGTGTTCGGCAAGGGTTATATCGCGATCAACGGCTGCAGCCTCACCGTGTCGGACGTCAATCGCGACGAAGGCTGGTTCGAAGTCTGGCTGATTCCCGAAACGCGCCGCGCCACCACCTTCGATGCGAAGGGCGGCAACGACAAGGTCAATATCGAGATCGAGCGCAGCACCCAGGTCGTCGTGGATACGATCCGGGAGTCGGTCAAGGAAACGCTCGGGGAATTGACCGGCGTCGTGACGGCGTTGCTGGCGGAAAAGGGCATCGATATCGAGGAACTGCTCGCCCGCAACGTCGCGCGGCTGCCGAAGCAGTAACGGCCCCCCTGTTCCCGGTGATCGGCGGGATCACCGGGTATCGGTTCGGGTCGACACGCCCTGGCCGGCCGCCCCGCACGCCGACGTCACTCCGCCTCCACCTGCGCCCCCTTCCCCACCGCCACCCGCTGCGACCGATAAATCCCCGCGTGCCCTGAAAACAGATAGGCGACCACGCAGGCGACGATCGCATACACGCCGACATCCGCGCCGAACAGTTCGATCGCCATGATCGTCGACGCGATCGGCGTGTTGGCCGCACCCGCGAACACCGCGACGAAGCCGAGCCCCGCGAGCACCGGCACCGGCAGCGCAAGCACCTGGCCCAGCGCGTTGCCGAGCGTCGCACCGATGTAGAACAGCGGCGTCACTTCGCCGCCCTTGAATCCCGACGCGAGCGTGACGACGGTAAACGCGAACTTGCCCGCGAAATCGTAAGCCGGCAGCGGCCCGTGAAACGCGGCCTCGATCGTCGGAATCCCGAGACCGAGATACTGCGGCACGTTCAGCACGGTTGCCGCCACGGCCACCATCGCGCCACCGAGCACCGGCTGCAGCGGCGCATGGCGGACGACGCGCCGGAACCACGCGGTCAGCGCATGCGTCGCGAACGCGAACAGCCGGCCGACGACGCCGAACGCGACACCCGCGACGACCGTCGCGGCCAGCGCCGTCGCCGACACGACCGGCACGAACGGAATCGCATAAACGGTGTGATGCACGCCCCACGCACGGCACACGACATCCGCGACGATCGCCGACGCGACGCAGGTCAGCAGCGCGTCGTACCGCACGCGGCCGATCGCGAGCACCTCGAGCCCGAACACGGCGCCCGCGAGCGGCGTACCGAACACCGACGAGAACCCGGCCGCGATGCCGCCCATCAGCAGCACGCGCCGGTGCTCGCGATCGAGCCGGAACAGGTGCGTGACGCGATCGGCGAGCGCGCCGCCCATCTGCACGGCCGTCCCCTCGCGGCCGGCCGACCCGCCGAACAGGTGCGTGACGACGGTCGCGACGAGCACGAGCGGCGCCATCCGCTTCGGCACGAGCGCCTTCGGGTCGTGAATCTCGTCGATCAGCAGGTTGTTGCCGCGCGCGACCGACTGACCGAACCGGTGATAGACCCAGCCGGTCGCGAAGCCGGCGGCCGGCAGCCCCCACAGCAGCCACGGATGCGCGACGCGCGTGCCGGTCGCCCAGTCGAGCGCGATCAGGAACAGCGCGGACGCCGTGCCGGCCAGCGCGCCGAGCAAGGCCGAGAGCGCGAGCCAGCGGCATACGTAGCGCACGGTCGCGAAAAAATCGGCAGAAGTCGAGAAAAACATGATTTCCAGATTCGACGGGACATCAAAACCTGGGCGGCAGAATACCGCGTGGACGGCCTGCGACCTCCTGACGACCCAGGAACACGCAGGCATCATCAGCCGGGCAAACCGGCGGTTGAGGGCCGAACCGTGCGCGAGGCGCCGCGATCGACCGCAGGGAGGCATGCCATCTCCGCAGGCGGCAATTGTACGCGACGCCGCCCGTCGCGTGCAATGCGGCCCGGCCGGGCCGCTGCGCACCGTCAGTCGAGCGGCATGCGCGTCACGCGCGAGATCAGCTGGGGCGCGATCCGGTCGAGCGGCAGGATCGCGGACGCCGCGCCGATCGCCGCGGCCGCCTTCGGCATTCCGTAGACGGCGCTCGTCGCTTCGTCCTGCGCGATCGTGTAGCAGCCCTTCGCACGCATCGCCTTCAGCCCCAGCGCGCCGTCGCGGCCCATCCCCGTCAGCAGCACGCCGAGCGCGTCGCCCCGCCAGCCGTCGGCGACACTGTTGAAGAACACGTCGATCGACGGCCGATACGGCGTCTCGGCCGGATGGCGCGTATAGCCGAGCACGCCGCGCGGCGACAGGCACAGGTGATCGTTGGTCGCCGCGAGCAGCACCTCGCCCGCCTGCGGCACGCTGCCCTGCCGGGCGACGCGCACGGGCAGCCGCGTATAGCCGTCGAGCCACTCCGCCATGCCGAGCGCGAACGCCTGGTCGACGTGCTGCACGATCACGAGCGCGGCCGGAAAATCGGCCGGCAGCGCGCGCAGCAGCGCAGTGAGCGCGGTCGGCCCGCCCGCCGACGCGCCGATCGCGATCAGCGTCGGCTCGCCGCGCGCAGGCACCGGCACGGGCTGCACGGGCGTCGCGGCCCGGCTTTCGAGCAGCCGGCCGATCTGGTCGATCTTCGCGAGTAGCGGCTGCGGCGCCGCGTCCGACGGCAGGCCGAGCGCGAGCGTCGGCGTGTCGACCGCGTCGAGCGCGCCGGCGCCCATCGCCTCGTAGACCGACGACGTGTTCGCGCTGACGCTCGCGGTCACGATCAGGATCGCGCACGGGGCGCGCGCCATGATCTGCCGCGTCGCGGCCACGCCGTCGAGCTTCGGCATCACGAGATCCATCAGCACGAGGTCGGGCGGATGCGCGACGCAGAAGTCCACCGCCTCGTCGCCGTCGGTCGCGACCCACAGCACGCGATGATCGGTGCGCAGCGCGATCACGCGGCGCAGCGCCTCGACGGCGAGCGGCAGATCGTTGACGATGCCGATGTTCATCCGCGCGCCTCTCCGATCAGGTCGTGCACCGCATCGAGCAGCGCCTCGTCGTGGAAACTGCTCTTCGCGAGGTAGTAGTCGGCGCCGGCATCGAGCCCGCGCCGGCGATCCTCGTCGCGATCCTTGTACGACACGATCATCACCGGCACGCGCTTGAGCATCGGGTCGCCCTTGATCAGCGTGACGAGCTCGATCCCGTCCATGCGCGGCATGTCGACATCGGTGACGACCAGGTCGAACGCGTCGCTGCGCACCGCATTCCAGCCGTCCATCCCGTCGACCGCGACGGTCACGTCGTAGCCACGCTTTTCCAGCAGCTTGCGTTCGAGCTCGCGCACCGTCAGCGAATCGTCGACGACGAGCACGCGGCGGCGCCGGTCGGCGAGCGCGAGCTGCGGATCGCGCGCGAGCTTCGCGAGCTGGCCGCCGCGCACGAGCTTGTCGACCGAGCGGATCAGGTCCTCGACATCGACGATCAGCACCGGGTCGCCGTTCTCGAGCAACGCACCGGCCGCGATGTTCTGGATCTTGTTCAGGCGGCTGTCGAGCGGCTGCACGACGAGCATCCGTTCGCCGAGGAAACGGTCGACGGCGACGCCGTACAGCTCGGGCTCGCCGCCGACGACCACCACCGCCGTGCTCGCCCGCGCGACGTCGGGCTCGCCTGCATCGAGCAGCTGATGCGCGGCGACGAGGCCCGCACGCCGGCCGTCGAACGGAAAATGCGGCTGGCCCTCGAGCACGTCGATGTCGTCGTGCGCGAGTTCGAGCGTGCGGCGCACGTGCGCGAGCGGAAACGCGTACGGCTCGCCGCCGACCTCGACCAGCAGGCTGCGGATCACCGACAGCGTGAGCGGCAGCTGCAGCACGAAGCGCATGCCCGCGCCGGGCTCGTTGAAGATGCGCACTGCCCCGCGCACGCCGCGCACCATCTCCTGCACCGCATCGAGGCCGACGCCGCGCCCCGACACGTCGGTCACGGCGTCGCGCATCGAGAAGCCCGGCAGCAGCAGGAATTCGAGCAGCTCGGGATCGGACAGCCGCGCGGCCGTCTCGTCGTCGGTCAGGCGCTGGCGCACGACCGCCGCGCGCAGCGCGTCCATGTCGACGCCCGGCCCGTCGTCGATCACGCTGACGAGCAGCGAGCCGGCGCTGTGGCGCGCTTCGAGCGTGACGCCCGCCTCGGCCGGCTTGCCGCGTGCGCGGCGCGCATCGGGCGATTCGACGCCGTGATCGATCGCGTTGCGCAGCAGATGGCCGAGCGGCGCGTCGAGCAGGTCGAGGATGTCGCGGTCGACCTGCGTGCCTTCGCCGACGATCGAGAAGCGTACCTGCTTGCCGAGCGAGCGCGCGAGATCGCGGACGATGCGCGGATACGCGCGCGTCGCGTCGCCGAACGGCCGCATCCGGCACTGCAGCGCCTCGTCGTACAGCTGCTCGGCGATATGCGTGCTGCGGCGCTCGAAGCGGTCGAATTCGTCCATGCGCTCGGCGAGCGAACGCTGCAGGTCGTTGAGCATGTGCCGCACTTCGTTCACCGACGCGAGCACGCCCGCATCGAGATCGTCGGCGAACTGTTCGTACAACAGATCGAGCGAGCGGGCCGCATCGCGCTGCGCGCGCTTCACCCGCAGCATCGATTCCGCGAACGGCTTGAGCCAGCGCGATTCGACGAGCGACTCGCCGGACAGGCTCAGCAGCCGGTTCAGCGTATCGGCCCGCACGCGGCGCATCGCGCCCGCGCTGGCCGCGCGTCCGGCCGGGACCGGATCGGGCACGGCAGCCGACACGGCGAGCGGCGGCACCGCGGCACCGGTCCCCACGGGCTCGTTCGCCGCACCGTCGTGATCGCGAAACGGCACGGCGAACGGCGGCGGCGCGAAGGCCCGTGCCGGCATCGCGTGCGTGCCGTCGGCGCCCGTCAGCGCCAGCGCGAACGCGTCGATCTCCACCGACGAGACGGGCTGCGCCTGCGGATCGGCGACCCGCACCAGCAGGTCGACGCCGGCGAGCAGCACGTCGACATGCGTGGCCGTCAGTGCGATGGTGCCGGCCTGCGCGGCGACGAAGCATTCTTCCATCCGCCCCGCGATGTCGATGCCGAGCGGCACGCCGACGATGCGCGCGGCCCCCTTCAGCGAATGCGCGGCGCGCATGCACGCCTCGAGCGCGACGGAGTCGGGCTCGCCCGATTCGAGCGCGAGCAGGCGTTCGGACAGCGCCTGGGTCTGCGTGCGCGTCTCCTCGCGATACAGCTCGAGCAGCGACAGGTGGCTCAGATCGTCATCGCCGCTCATCGCATGCTCCGTGTGACGGCATCGAACAGCCGATCGTCGTCGAGCAGGCCCACCGACTTGCCGCGCCATGACAGCACGCCGCGCGACAGGCCGCCGCTTGCGCGCCCGACCGTCGCCGGCACGGGCACCCATTCGGATGCGCCGAAGCGCAGCACGCCCTCGACTTCGTCGACCGGGAACACCACCGGCTCGCCCTGGTGCGCGGCGACCAGCAGCCGCGTGAAGCGGCCGTCCGCACTGCGGCTGCCGCCCTTGCCCGCCTCGAGGCCGAGCAGCGCGCCGATCGAGATCGCGATGCGCAGCGTGCCGCGAATGTTGACCACGCCGCGCACGGCCGACTGGCGGCGATGCGGCAGCGAATGGATCGGACGCGTGCCGGCGATCTCGCGCAGCACGCCGATCGGCAGCGCGAGCCATTCGTCGGCGACGCGAAACGCCAGCGCCGCCTGGCGCGTGTCGTCATCGCCGTGCACGCGGGTCGCATCGAACGCACTGATGCGCTGCGTGGCGTCGGCCATCTCCGCGACGCCGAGGGGGCGTTCGAGCAGTTTCGCCGCGTGATACGCGTAGACCGGGCAGTTCAGGCAGCGCAGGCCGTCAGCCAGCCGCTCGCACGAGCGGTCGCCGTGCGTGCCGATCCGGTTCCAGCAATCGTCGACGCCGATCGTCGTGCCTTCAGTGGCAACGGCGTCGCGGTTCATTCTTTCGTCGGTCATCCCGATGTCGGCTCCCAACCCGTATTCTCATTATCCGGCCGAGCGCCGCGCACGCTCGAGCAGCCATCGCGCGCCGGCGCCGTCGCCGCCGACGTCGAGCAAGGTCGCGAGATGCGTCAGCGCTTCGTGGTGCGTCGGCCGCAGATACAGCGCCTTGCGGTAGAAGTCGCCCGCTTCCGCCACCCGCCCGCGCGCATCCGCGATCAGCCCGTTCAGGTAGAACGCGTCCGCGTGCGGCCCGGCATGCGCGGAGAACTGCGCGAGCACGCGCTCGGCCTCGTCGAATGCGCCTGCGTTGGCCAGCGCCTGCGCTTCCTCGAGCGTCGGCGCGGCGCCGTCGGCGACCGGTGCGGCGGGCGCGTTGATCGCGTTGATCGCGTTGATCGCGTGGGCCGCGTGGGCCGCATTGGCCGGCGAGTCGGCCCGCATGCCGGTCTGCCGCTCGAACGCCGTCGCGCGCTCGGCCGGCGCGAGCGGAGCCGGCGAAGGCGCGGGACCACCCCACGCCGGCGCCACGACGGCCACCAGCGGGCGGGCTGCGGCCGGCGGCGCCACCGTGAAGCGCTCCGCGCGCCGGTACGGCGCGATCGCGGGCATCGGTGCCGCATGCCGCGCCGCGTACCCGTCCGCCGCTGCGCCGCCCTGCACGCGATGAAACGCGAACGCCAGCGGCACGCGCGCCGAGCACATCCCGCGCCGCATCGCGACGCCCGTTTCGGCCGGACCGACGAACAGCATCCCGTCGTCGACGAGCCAGCGCTCGAGCGAACCGATCACGCGATCCTGCGCGTCGCGGTCGAAATAGATCAGCACGTTGCGGCAGAACACGAAATCGTAGCGCGTGCCTGTATCGGCTCCCGGCTCGACCAGGTTCGCCTGGCGAAACTGCACGCATGCGCGCACGCGCTCGTCGAGCAGCCAGCCATCCGTGACCGGCGTGAAGTAGCGGGCGCGGAACTCGGTCGCCGTGCCGCGAAACGCATTGCGCCCATAGCAGCCGAGCCGCGCCTGTTCGATCGCGCGTGTGCTCAGGTCGATCGCGTCGATCGTAAAGCTGGCCGGATCGAGCCCGGCGTCGAGCAGCGCCATCGCCGCCGAATACGGCTCCTCGCCGGTCGAGCAGGGTGCGCTCAGCACGCGGATCACGCGCCCGGGCATCGCGGCAAGCCGCTCGATCGCGAGCCGCGCGAGCGTCGCGAACGCCTCGCGATCGCGGAAGAACCACGTCTCGGGCACGATGAACAGTTCGATCAGCGCGCGCCGTTCGTCGGCCGACGCGTTGAGCTGTTGCCAATAGGCGTCGAGCGCTTCCGGCGTGACGGGCGGCCGCGCCGCCGACGGCAGCCGCTCGCCGTCGCCCTGCAGCGCGTGCACGCGCTCCGTCAGCGCGCGACTCAGGAAATCGTTGCCGAGCGAATCGGGGTCGATACCGGTCTCGCGCAGCAGCCAGCCGCGAAATCGCGAATCGGACGCTTTCATGCGGACTCTCCTCCGTGGCCCGGCAGGCCGTCGAACAGATACAGGCGCGCAACGTCGTCGATCAGGTCCGCTACCGAGACCTGCTGTACGATCCCGCCGGGCGTGTTCGCGACACGCCCGAGCCAGCGCGTGCGCGCGGTCGTCACGCCACTGGCACGGAATGCCGTGCGGTCGATCCGCAGCGTCTGCGTCGCGCACTCGACGATCAGGCCGATCACGCGCTCGCGATCGCGCTGCTCGACGCGGTAGCGAACCATCACGAGCCGCGTCGAACGCAACGCATGCGCGCGCCGCCCGAGCGCCAGCATCGGCACGTCGATCACGGGCACCGGCTGACCGCCGCGCATCAGCAGCCCGGCGATCCATTCGGGCGCGCCGGGCACGGCCTTGGTGGTCGCGAGCGGCAACACCTCGTCGATGTCGGCCGCGTCGAGCGCATAGCGCTCGCCGTCGAGTTCGAACATCAGGAACAGCGCGTGCGCGCCGCCGTGACTCTCGGCGCGCGTCACGCGTCGACCTTGAAGCGCGACACGCTGGTGCGCAACTGGTTCGCGACGAGCGTCAGGTCGTCGATCGCCTGCGACGACTGGCGCAGCGATTCGGCCGTCTGCTGCGCGGCTTCCGACAACTGCGACAGCGCCTGCGTGATCTGCTCGGCGCCGTTCGCCTGCGTCTGCATCCCTTCGTTGACCATCTGGAAGCGCGGCGCGAGCGTCTGCACCTCGGCGATGATCTGCGACAGCTGCCCGCCGACCTGCTGCACGTCGAGCATCCCGCGGCGCACTTCCTCGGAGAACTTGTCCATCCCCATCACGCCCGCCGACACGGCCGACTGGATCTCCTTCACCGTCTGCTCGATGTCGTAGGTCGCAACCGCCGTCTGGTCGGCGAGGCGGCGGATTTCGGTCGCGACGACCGCGAAGCCGCGGCCGTACTCGCCGGCCTTCTCGGCCTCGATCGCCGCGTTCAGCGACAGCAGGTTGGTCTGGTCGGCCACCTTGGTGATCGTCGCGACGACCTGGTTGATGTTCAGTGCCTTCTCGTTGAGGATCGCGAGCTTCGCATTCACCGAACCGGCCGCGTCCATCACGCTGCGCATGGTCTCGCCCATCCGCGTGAGGCCGCTCTGGCTCACGCCCGCGAGCGTCGCCGACTGCTCGGCCACGCCGGCCACCTCGTTCATCGTGCGCAGCAGGTCGCGCGAGGTCGCGAAGATCTCGCGCGACGTCGCACCGATCTCGGTCGTCGTCGCCGCGGTTTCGTTGGCGGTCGCCTGCTGCTCGCGCGACGTCGCCGCGATTTCGGCGACCGACGTCGTCACCTGCAGCGACGACTGCTGCGCACGCGAGACGAGCTCGGTCAGTTCGTCGGCCATCCGGTTGAAGCCCGTCTCGAGCGTGCCGAATTCATCGCGGCGGCGCAGGTCGAGCCGGCGCGTCAGGTTGCCGGTGCGCATCACGTCGTGCACTTCCACGAGCCGCGCCATCGGCACGGTAACGGAACGGTACAGCCCGTAGCCCAGCCCGAGCGCGGACAGCAGCACGATCGCCAACGCCGTTGCGAGGACGACCTCGGTGGCCTGCACGGATTCGCGGATCAGCTTCGCGGACTGGTCGGCGAACGTGCGGTTCTCCTGCACCAGGATATTCGCGTTGCGCACGACCTCGGCCCACGACGGCTGCACCTTCGCATAAGCGGCGACGGCCTGTTCGCGCGACACGCGGCTCTTCTGCACCGCGTCGTTCAGCAGCGGCAGGTAGCGGTCGAAGGAGCCGCGGAACGTCGCGAAGCGCTGGCGGTCGTCATCCCGGAACGTCGTGTTCTGGTAGTCGACCGACAACGATTCGACCGCCTTGAGCGCCTCGGCGATCTTCGCGAAATCGCGCTGCACGAGTTCGGGATCGGTATCGACGAAGGTTGCCTGCTGCAGCTGCGTGAACGATTCGTTGACCGCGCCGCGCAGCGACGCCGCGAGATAGACGCCGGGCAGCGAGTCGCGTTCGATGCTGACGGCTTCGGCGTTGATCGCACGCAAACGCTCGTAGGACACGCCGGCGGTCACCAGCATCAGCACGAACAACACGCCGAAGCTGAGCAGGATGCGGTTGCCGAGCGTCAGCCGGCCAGCGCCGACCGTCGGATGCAGGCTTTCATTGGTCGCGCGGGGCGTCACGGTGGCCATGTTCGTTATGGGCTTTCTAAAATCAGCGTTGAAAAAAACCGCGCCCGCCTGCGCGCCGGACGGCGCGCCACGAGCGCATCGGGGTCTGCGGGCGGCACGGCACCGGCGGGCCGCGCCGCGAAATCATCGCTCCGCTTGCGCCGGCAGCCGAAGCGCGACCATGAAGCCGCGCGGCGTATTGCGCATCAGGATCTGGCCGCGATGCCGCGCGGCCGTCGCACGGACGAACGCGAGCCCGAGGCCGAAGCCGCTGCGCGCCGCGCCGTGCGCGGATTCGAGCCGCACGAACGACTCGGTCGCAGCCGTGCGCTGCTCGGGCGCGATGCCGTTGCCGGTGTCCTCGACACCGATCAGCCAGGCATCGCCGTCGTCGCTCAGCGTGCAGTGCACGTCCGTGCCGGCCGGACCGTATTTCAGCGCGTTGTCGACCAGGTTCGCGACCGCGCGCGTGAGCATCATGCGGTCGCCCATCGTCACGCACTCGGTGTCGGGCACGTGGGCAACGACGCGGCTGCCGAATCCGGCCGCCTTTTCCCACAGCTGATCGGCGGCGTCGAGCACGATCTCGTTGAGACTCAGGACCTCGTGCGCGCGGCGTTCCGACTGCGCGCGCGTCAGGTGGATGAAGCCGTCGGCGAGCGCGAGCGCGCGCCGTGCGTGGCCGGCGATGCGCTCCATGATCGGCGGCATGTCGCCGTGCTCGGTCCGGTAGACCTCGAGCAGCGCGAGGATCGACGTCTGCGGCGAGCGCATGTCGTGCGACAGGAAATCCAGTGCTTCGTCGCGCTGCCGCGACATCAGGTACGAATTCGAGTGATAGCGGATGCGCGCGGTCAGCTCCATCGCGTCCGGGAGCTTCACGAGATAGTCGTTCGCGCCGGCGATGAACGCCTCGCGCTTGACGATCGGCTCCTCTTTCGCGGACAGCACGATGATCGGCACGCGTGCGGTGGCGGCGTCCGCGCGCCACGCGCGAACGAGGTCAAGGCCGTCGATATCCGGCATCACGAGATCCTGCAGGATGACCGTCGGCTTCACGTCGCGCGCGACCGCCATCGCCCGGTGTGCGTCGGTGCACACATGCAGGTCGATATCGTGCTCGCTGCGCAGCGCGCGGCGGATCACCTCGCCGACGAACGGCTGATCGTCGACAAGCAGAACCGACAGCCCCGATTCGAGACAATCCGGCGCATTTTCACCGCTCGATTCTTTCATAAATACCGTTTCAAACGCCAAATCTCCAATTGATTCTTTCATAGGAGTTGTTTATCCGACTTGGGCGCCATCTTAATTTAGCGGCTGAGAAATCCGCCTATTGCTGCCGATCTGGCCTGTCGGCATTGCCTCACGGGGATCCGAACGCCGATTTTCCCCCGACGACGGTCGCATTACCTCCGCGCGCTTTCTCTCAATAAAGATAACCGGCTGATTCTAAATGAAATTAGAACACAGCATCTATCTCCTTCCGGTTTAGTTTTGCCAAATATGTTGAAAGAGCGGAATTCAGATAAATCAGATCATTTCCGCACGCGAAAGACGATAACGTTTGCGAACCCGGCGCCACGAGGTTTGCATTCGCTGCAAGGCCCGCGCGCCGAGCGTATTGGGGCCGGATTCCGAGGCGACGAAACCGGAAGAGATGGAGGGGGGAAGTCGCGCGCCGCGACCGCGACCGCGATCGGGATCGGCCGCGACGCGAAGGCCCGGGGCACAGCGGGACGGGAACCGGCAACTGCAACAACGACGGCCGTGCGCGCACGGCCGGTCCGCGCGGCAGGTTACCCGCGCGCGTGCTGCGCGGACACTTCCTGCAGGTCGAGGTCGCGCTCGAGCATGTGCAGCATCTCGTCGTGGATGCGGCCCGAACGATGCAGGCGCAACAGTTCCGCACGTCCGGCCTTGATCGCGGCCAGCACGACATCGTAATGCGCGGTGCGTACCTCCGCTGGATACGCAGGCTCGTTCTTCGCCCGCTCGGTCAGTTGCGCGCGATACGTGTATTGCTCCAGCAGGCGCGGGTGAATCACCTGGCCGCTCTCGTCGCGCACCAGCGGCTGGATCGCCGCGAGTTGGGCCGCCTCGATGTGCGCCCACGCCATCGGCTCGGTCAGGTGATGCGCGGCGCGCTGATCGTGCTGAGGCAGGCGCAGCAGCCGGATCAGCGGCCCGATGGTCGTGCCCTGCAGCAGCACGGTGACGAGGATCACCGCGAACGACGCGACCAGGATCACGTCGCGGCCCGGCATCGCCTCCGGCAACGACAGCGCGATCGCCAGCGTCACGACCCCGCGCATCCCGGCCCAGCTCATGATCGTCGCGGCCTTCCAGTCGGGCCGAATCCCGCGCCCGACGATCCCGCGCACCGGCACCTTCAGCACCTCGACCGCATAGATCCATACGAAGCGCGACACGACCACCGCCGCCAGCACCGCGAGCACCGGCGGCACCATCGTGGCGAGCACCTGCTCGAAGCCGCCGAGCCGGTGTACCGCGCCGCGCAGCGACAGCCCGATCAGCACGAACACCAGCGCTTCGAGCAGGAACACGATGACCTGCCAGAACGCGGTGCCGCGCGTGCGCACGGCCGCCGAAAACACCTCGTGCTGATGCCAGCCAACGATCATGCCGGCCGTCACCGTCGCGATCACGCCCGACACCTCGACCATCTCGCCCGCGATGTACGCGATCCAGCCGGCGATCACCGCGACGGTGATCGCCAGATAGTCGTCATCGAGCAGTTTCAGGAACCACACGACGAGCTTGCCGACCAGGAAACCGACCACGACGCCGCCGAGCGCGAGTTCCGAGAAGCGCACGACCGCGTGCTCGAGGCTGAACGCGCCCGTCAGCGCGGCGGCAACCGCGAAGCGGAACAGCACCAGGCCGGCCGCGTCGTTCAACAGGCTTTCCCCTTCGAGCAGCACCATCAGCCGGCGCGGCAGCGCGACGCGTTCGAGCACCGCCTTCGCGGCCACCGCGTCGGGCGGCGACACGATCGCGCCGAGCACGAAGCATGCGGCCCACGGCAGCGACGGCACGACCCAGTGCACGGCAAGGCCGACCGCGAACGTCGTGAACACCACCGCGCCGATCGCGAGCATCAGGATGCCGCCGACGTTGCGCTTGAACTCCTCCCACACGGAGAAATACGCGCCGTCCATCAGCAGCGGCGGCAGGAACACGAGCAGCACGAGTTCCGGATCGAGGTTGATCGGCGGCAGGCCGGGAATGAACGCGATGCCGATACCGCCGATCAGCAGCGCGGCCGCGGGCGGCAACCGCAACCGCTTGGCGATGCATTCGAGCGCGACGATCGCGAGGAATGACAACAGAACCAGCTTGAATGCCGAGACGGGGGACATGAATCGACCTCGTGAAGAATGAATGCGTGCGCCAGCCGGCGTCGTACCCCGGTTGGCCATTGCGCGCGATTACATCACGATGCGACGCTTGCAGTCGAGCGCGTTCGGCACGCGCGGCGCGCGGCGCCGCGTCGATGGCGCACGGCGGGAAGTCGCCGCGCCCGCCGGTATGCGTCGAAACGAAAAACGGCACGCGGGCCGGCGCGATCGCCCGCCCGCGTGCCGCCATGCCGCCTGCCCTCGCGCTAGCGGCGCCGCACGACCATCAGCCGCGGCTCGGTCATGTCCTCGATCGCGTAGCGGATCCCTTCGCGGCCGAGCCCCGAATCCTTCACGCCGCCATACGGCATGTTGTCGACGCGGAACGACGGCACGTCGTTGATCACGACGCCGCCCACCTCCAGTTCGTCCCATGCCCGTTGCGCATGCGCGAGCGAATCGGTGAACACGCCGGCCTGCAGCCCGAAGTCGCTGTCGTTCACGCGCGCGAGCGCATCGTCGAAGCGGTCGAACTTCTCAAGGATCGCGACCGGGCCGAATGCCTCCTTGCGGTACAGGTCCTGCTCGCGGCCGACGTTTTCCAGCAGCGTCGCCTCGAACATCGCGCCGTCGACCTTCCCGCCCGCGACGATCTTCGCACCCGCCGCGACGGCCGCGTCCATCCAGCCGGACAACCGGCGCGACTCGGATTCGGAGATCATCGGGCCGACGAACGTCGACGGATCCTTCGGATCGCCCATCTTCAGCGAACGCGTCTTCGCGATCAGCTTGTCGCGCAGCGCGTCGTACAGGTCCGCATGCACGAGGATCCGCTGCACGCCGATACAGCTCTGGCCCGACTGGTAATACGCACCGAACGCGAGACGGTCGACCACGTAGTCGAGCTGGCCGCGCTGATCCGCGTCGACGATCGCCGCCGCGTTGCCGCCGAGCTCCAGCACGACTTTCTTCTTGCCGGCCTTCTCCTTCAGCGCCCAGCCCACGGCCGGCGAACCCGTGAACGACAGCAGCTTGAAGCGCGCGTCGGTCGTGAACAGATCAGCGCCGTCGCGATGCGCGGGCAGCACCGAGAACGCGCCCTTCGGCAGGTCGGTTTCCGCGAGCACCTCGCCGATGATCAGCGCGCCGATCGGCGTGCGGCTCGCGGGCTTCAGCACGAACGGACAGCCTGCGGCCAGCGCGGGCGCGACCTTGTGCGCGGCGAGGTTCAGCGGAAAGTTGAACGGCGAGATGAACGAGCACGGGCCGATCGGCACGCGCCGCGTATAGCCGGTATAGCCTTGCGCGCGCGCCGAGATCTCGAGGTTGATCACTTCGCCGTCGATGCGCACCGACTCCTCGGACGCGACGCGAAACGTATCGATCAGCCGCGTCACTTCGCCCTTCGAATCGTTGATCGGCTTGCCGGCCTCGATGCACAGCGCCTCGGCCAGTTCGTCGAATCGCTCGCGAAAGCGCGCGACGCAGTGGTCGAGCACCGCCTGCCGCTTGTAGGCCGGCAGCTCGCGCATCGGCGTCGCGGCGTCGACCGCCGCGCCGATGGCCGCGTCGATCGCCTTCGCATCGGCCAGCGCGACACGGGTCGCGACCTTGCCGCTGAACTTGTCGGTCACTTCGAGATCGGTGTTCGCGTAGACGGCTTCGTTGGCCAGATAGTACGGATAGGTATCCTTCAACATGGAACGCTCCTTCCGGTGAACGGCGGATTCAGAGTTGCGCCGACAGGCGCTTGATTTCGCGGTTGAGCACGCGCTCGTTGTCCGAATAGTCGATCGGCACGTCGATCACGTGCACGCCCGGCGTCGCGAAGCAGTCGCGCAGCAGCGGCTCGAGATCGTCGGCCGATTCGACGCGATGCCCGTGCGCGCCGTAGCTTTGCGCATACGACACGAAATCGGGGTTCTTCAGCGTCATCGCGAAATCGGGGAAATTCATGTTTTCCTGCTTCCAGCGAATCATCCCGAACGCATCGTCGCGCAGGATCATCACGACGATGTCGAGCTTCAGCCGCACGGCCGTTTCGAGTTCCTGCGAATTCATCATGAAGCCGCCGTCGCCGCACACGGCGATCACCTTGCGCCGCGGATGCACGATCTTCGTCGCGATCGCCGACGGCAGGCCCGCGCCCATCGACGCGAGCGCGTTGTCGAGCAGCAGCGAGTTCGGTTCGTGGGCACGCCAGTAGCGCGCGAACCAGATCTTGTACATGCCGTTGTCGAGACAGACGATCCCGTCGACCGGCAGCGCGTTGTACAGGTCGTTGACGATCCGTACCGGATACATCGGGAAGCGCGGGTCGTGCTGGCCCTTCTGCAGATGCGCGTCGAAATGCGCCTTGATCATCGCGAAGCGCTCGAAATCCCAGTGCGGCGGCGGCGTCACGGCTTCCTTCATCTGCCACACCGCGTTCGCGATGTCGCCGACCACCTCGATCTGCGGGAAATAGACGGGATCGACCTGCGCGCCGAGGAAGTTCACGTGGATCACGGTCTTGTCGTCCGCGCGCATGAAGAACGGCGGCTTCTCGATCACGTCGTGCCCGACGTTGATGATGCAATCCGCGTGCTCGATCGCGCGATGCACGAAGTCGCCGTCGGACAGCGTCGCGTTGCCGAGCCACAGCGGGTGCGTTTCGTCGATCACGCCCTTGCCCATCTGCGTCGTGAAGAACGGGATGCCCGTCTTGTCGACGAATTCGAGCAGCATCTTGCAGGTCGTCTTGCGGTTGCCGCCCGCACCGATCATCAACAGCGGATGGCGCGCGGCCTGGATCGCGTCGATCGCGTGCGCCACCGCCTTCTCCTCGGCCACCGGCCGCCGGCTGTAGCTGCGCGGGATCGGCTTGCCGTCGCCCTCCTCGTGCGCGATGTCCTCCGGCAGCTCGAGGTGCGCGGCGCCCGGGCGCTCCTCCTCCGCGCGGCGGAACGCCTCGCGCACCGCCGACGGGATGTTGCCGATCGACACGATCTGCCGCGTGAACTTCGTGAGCGGCTGCATCATGTCGACGACGTCGACGATCTGGAAGTGGCCCTGCTTGCTGGACTTGATCGGCTTCTGCCCGGTGATCATCAGCATCGGCATGCCGCCGAGCTGCGCATACGCGGCAGCCGTCACGAAGTTGGTCGCGCCCGGCCCGAGCGTAGCGAGACACACGCCGGTGCGGCCAGTCAGGCGGCCGTAGGTGGCGGCCATGAACCCGGCCGCCTGCTCGTGCCGGGTCAGCACGAGCTTGATCTTCGATCGCCGCAGCGATTCGAGCAGATCGAGGTTTTCCTCGCCGGGAATGCCGAACACGTATTCGACGCCTTCGGCTTCCAGCGCCTTCACGAACAGATCCGATGCTTTCATGGGGGACTCTCGGTTGATGCCGCCTGCCCGGCTTACGGGCGCGCGACGTTCAGAACGCGCGCCGGCCTACGGCACGCGGACGCTTTACCTACTGGACACTGACCACGGCACTGCCCGCCGCACGTGCAACGTGCGGCGGCGCCTCCCTGTGCAGGAGGACAAACGGATCCGCCCGCGCGCGGCAAGCACGCATGCGCGGGCGGCAAGGACGTTTTTGATTGTAGACGGATTCGAGAAATTCCGGCTTCGACCGGATGGCCGGGGCCGGCCTTGCGAAAAGATCGGCCTGACGGCCAATTCGGCGTCAAACGGCGCGCGCGGCCCTACTGTGGGGGGGACCGAAATCATTCATTCAATCTGTGAACCATGGTTGACATGCTGCGATTCATGCCCTACAGTGCGCCTACATTCAGCATCCGGACCACCGACGTCTTCGACGCGTGGTTTGCCGGCCTGCAGGATCGCGTCGCCAGGCGACGCATCCAGGCCTGCATCGACCGCCTGTCGATGGGCAATCCGGGTGACTGGAAGTCCGCCGGCTCCCCCGTCGTCGAAATGCGTATCGACCACGGCCCCGGCTATCGCGTCTATTACGTCAGGCGCGCAACGATATGGGTGATCCTGCTCTGCGGCGGCGACAAGTCGACGCAACAGGCGGACATCCGCGCCGCGCACGCGATGCTCGAGCGGCTCGACCTGGAGTGATCGATGGACAAGATCAAGACCCGGCCGTGGGATTCGGCCGAACACCTGAAAACCGACGACGACATGGCCGACTACTTCGAGGCCTGTCTGCAGGAAGCCGGCGACGACCCGGCCTTCATCGCGCATGCGCTCGGCGTGATCGCCCGCGCGCGCGGCATGTCGCAGGTCGCGCGCGACGCGGGCCTGTCGCGCGAAGGGCTGTACAAGGCGCTGTCGCACGACGGCAATCCGAGCTTCGGCACGATCCTGAAGGTGATCAAGGCGCTCGGCCTGCAACTGCACGGCGCGAAGGCGCACGCGTGATTCGACGGCGCGCGGCAGTGCGCGCGGGCCGCGGCCGCGTCAATGCAGCCATCCGCCCGCCCAGCGCGGCACCAGCGACACCAGATACAGCCCGAGCCCGATCAACCCGCCGACCAGCGTGCCGTTGATGCGGATGTACTGCAGGTCCTTGCCGATGTTCAGTTCGATCTGCCGGGACATTTCGCGCGCATCCCAGTTGCGCACCGTATCGCGGATGTGACGCATCAGGAAATCCGCGAAATCCGGCGCCATCTCGTGCACGGCCTTCTCGACATGCTCGTTCAGCGACGCGCGCAGCGCCGGGCTTTCCGCAAGCCGTGCGCCAAGCCAGCCGCCGAGCGTCGCGGCCTGCCGGTGCAGCGCCGAATCCGGGCGCGCGAGATCCGCCTTCAGCCAGGCGCGCAACTGACCCCACAGATCGCGCACATAGTCGTTGAACGCATCGCCGTCGCGGATGTAGCGCTTGATCTCGTCGCCCTTCGCGATGAATGCGGGGTCATGCTTCAACCGCTCGGTCAGCCGCACGACCGTGCGGTCGAAGCGCTGCCGCAGTTCGTGTTCGGGATCGGCCGCCACCCCCTCGAGCACGCGGCTCACCGCGCTCGCCAGCATCCGCGCGCCGTTCTCGCCGAACCACTGCGTCGGCATGATCTTCTCGACCTTCGGGTACTGCGTCTTCAGCCATTCGACGATGAAGCCCGCGATCACCTCGCGGTTTTCCTCCTTGTCGAGCACGTCGACCACCTGTTCGATCGCGTCGTCGAGCAGCGCCTGGTGGCGGCCGTCCTTCGTCAGCGTGTCGAGGATCGCGCCGGCCGATTGCGACAGGTCGATCCGGTCGATCACCGCGCGGAACGCGTCGTGGACGAACGACTGGATCCGCGCGTCGTCGGTCATGTCGAGCGCGAAGCTCATCAGCTTCGTCACGTAGCCGCCGAGCGCGTCGGTGTTCGCCGGCTCGCCGAGCCACGCGCCGAGCTTCTGCGCGGGGTCGTGCTGGCGAATCTGCGCGGCAAGTGCGTCGGGGCCGAGGAATTTCTCGCGCACGAACACCGCGAGGTTGTCGGCGATCTTGTCCTTGTTCTTCGGGATGATCTCGGTGTGGCGCGACACGAACGGGATCGGCACGCGGCGAAACAGCGCGACGACCGCGAACCAGTCGGCGAGCGCGCCGACCATCGCGGCCTCGGCCACCGCCTTGAAACCGTCGACCCACGGGCCGCGCGGCAGCAGGATCGTCGTGACGAATACCGCGACGGCGGCCAGCAGCAGCCATAGCGCGCGGCGCTTGCTTCGTTTCAGTTCGAGGGCTTTGTCTGGCGTCATGGGCGACCGGTGAAACGGCAATGCCGCTAATATGCACCGATCGCCCGCCCGCGACAAACCCGCGCGCGACGCGCGAGCCGGGAACATTGTCCGCACCGCGCTCTGGCTACGGTCGACCCGCTCGTCGCCCGATATCGATGCGAACCCGGCCACACGGGTCGCGTTCGCGCACTGCGTCAGAGAAACGTTTTCAGGTTCACCGCCGGATCGGCGAGCTTCGCCGGTTCGGGCGCCGCCCCCGCCGCGATCAGCCGCCGCGACGCACCGATGTCGCGCCCGAGGTTCACCGCGGCCACCGCCGCGATCTTCCCGTCGTCGTCCAGCCCGAACACCGTGAACGGCCCGCTCGCCGGATCGCCGCGCACAACGGTCGTCCGCTCGCTGCCGAACAGCCCGAGCATCTGCAGGTTGCAGTCGTACTGATCGGACCACAGCCACGGCAGTTCGGCATAGGTTTCGTCCGCGCCGAGCAGGTTCGCGGCCGCGACGGCCGGCTGGTTTTCCGCGACCTGCCACGACTCGATCCGCACGTGACGCCCGAGCAGCGGATTGAAGTGCATCGTCACCTCGCCCGCCGCGAAGATCGCACGGTCGGCCGTGCGGCATCCCGCATCGACACGGATCCCGTTGTCGACCGCGAGGCCGGCCGCCTGCGCGAGTTCGACATTGGGCACGACGCCGATCCCGACCACGACGATATCGGCCTGCACGTCGCCGCGATCGGTCTCGACGATCGCGCCGCCGCCCGGTGCGCGGCGAATCGCGTTCGGCAGCGTCGCCATCCGGAAGTTCACGCCGCGCGCGTCATGCAGTTGCCGCGCATACGCGCCGACGACTTCCGGCAACGCGCGCTGCAGCAAGCGCGCGGCCGGGTCGATCACCGTCACGTCGCAACCGAGCTGGCGCGCCGCGGCCGCCACTTCGAGGCCGATGAAGCCGCCGCCGAGCACCGCCACGCGACGCCCCGGCGCGAGCTGTGCCCGCAACGCCCGCGCGTCCGCCACGGTGCGCACGTAATGCGGAACCACGCCTTCGTCGACCGGACCGCCGAACGCACGCACCCGCGAACCCGTCGCGAGCACGAGCCGTGCGTACGGCAACGTCGCGCCGTCGTCGAGCCGCACACGCCGTGCATCGCGCTCGATCGCATCGACGCGCGTGCCGAGCCGCAGCTCGATGCGCTGCGCGTCATACCACGCGGCATCGCGCACGAACGCGCGCTGTTCGCCGCCGTCGCTCAGCAGCGCGTCCTTCGACAGCGCGGGCCGGTCGTACGGCAGTTCGCGCTCCGCGCCGATCATCACGATGCGCGCATCGGCGTCGCGCGCGCGCAGCGCCTCGGCAGTGCGCCGCGCCGCGTGGCCGGCGCCGACGATCACGAACGGGTCAGCCGACATTGATTTCCACCTGCCCGTCGACGATCCGGATCGGATAGGTCCGCACCGGCTCGGTGATCGGCGCGCATTTCGGCGCCCCCGTGCGAATGTCGATCAGCCCCTGGTGCAGCGGGCACTCGACACAGCCGTCCTCCACATAGCCTTCGGACAGGCGTGCGTGACCATGGGAACAAAGGTCGTGCATCGCGAACAGTTCGTCGCCGATCCGGAACACCGCGATCGGCTTCTGGCCGGCGACGCGCGCCGCCGGTTCGTCTTCGGAGAATTCGTCGAATGCGCCCAGCGGATGCCATTCGGCGAGCGTTGCTTCGGTCATGTCGTTTCCTTGCTTCGTCGGATCGGTCAAATCGGGGTCGCGAGCAGCGTCTGCACGCGCGACGTGTCGTAGATCACGCGCTTGGTCTTGTAGCGCAGCCCGTCGGGCGTGCGCATGACCGTGTCGTAGTACTTGCCGGCCTGGTACACGTTCGATTCGCCGTTGCTGCGCGTCTGCACGACGACGTAGTTGCTCTCGGTGTCGATCTCGCCGTCGCGCTGAGCGACGATCGTGAGGCCCGACGTCATGTGCCGGTACGTGTGCTCTTCATAGATGTTCGCGTGCCGCAGCGACACCACGCGGTCGCGCAGCATCCGCTGGTTCGTGCAGTGGACGATCCCGACCGGCAGCCCGAGATCCGCGTTCTCCTTCGGCACGATCTCGTACGTGCAGTCCTCGGTGAACATTTCCGGCCAGCGTTCGAGCCGGTCGTTGTCGAGGTGGCCGATGTAGCGGTTCTGGAGCATGTAAATCTCGAACCACGTCTTCATGTCTTCCGTCAGGTTTTCCATCGTTCCGCGCTCCCGCTTCAATAGCCCATCAGCTGCTGGTAGCCGACCCAGAACTTGCGGATCAGGCTTTCGGTGATCACCGTGTCCTGCTGGTCCGGATTGCCGCGCGACATCTCGATCACCGACGTCGCGTCGGCGTCGCGCACGGTACCGCGCTGCACCAGCTCGGTCGCCTCCGTGTCCTCCATCGAGATATAGCCGGCCGGCCCGACGAGGTTCGCCTGCTTGATGCGCAGCGCGCGCAGTTCGGGCGTGTCGTCGGCATAGCCGAAGAAGTGGAAGATCAGCTCGAAGTTGTCCGGCCCCTTCGGCAGGATCTGGCGCGCGACCAGCGTGTTGTGGATCTGCTGGATCACGAGCTGCGGGAAGATCGGCTGGATATGGTTCGTGCAGTCCTCGTCGTATTCCGACACGAGATCGAGGATCGACTCGTCTTCCAGATGGAAGCCCTCGTCGAACGAGCGGATGTTCTGCTGCTTGTACGCGGCCGACGTGTCGTCGCCCGTCTTCGTCACCGTGATGATGCTGTGCAGCCCATGGTTCGCATCCGGAATCGAGCGCGCCTTCATCCCGACACGGAAGATGTTGAAGGTCGTATGGAACAGATGCAGCATGCTCGCGTGATACGGATCCTTCACGTTCTCCATGTACAGCTTCCAGTTCGACTTCGAATACTGGCGCGTGCAGCCGAGATACTCGATCGGCTTGTGGAAGATCCGGTCGATCCACGGCCGCATCTGCTCGCCCAGATAGTCGGCCAGCGGCCCCACTTCATCGCTGAAGGTGGCGAACACGAGCCCGCGATAGCTGTCGACGCGCAGCTTGCGCAGCCCGTGCTGCTTCGGGTCGAAGTCGGCCGGCATCCCGGTCATCCCCTTCTGGCCGCGCCGGAACGGCACGCCGAGCAGGTTGCCCTGGTTGTCGAAGCTCCACTGGTGGTACACGCACGTATGCGAACTCGCGTTGCCGCGCGACTTGCGGCACACCTGCGCGCCGCGGTGCGCGCAGCGGTTCACCCATGCGGACAGCGTGCCGTCCTCGGTGCGCGTGACGACGACCGGCGTGTCGCCGACGAACGTGCTCTTGAAGTCGCCGGCGTTCGGGATTTCCGCTTCCAGCGCGACGAAGTTCCACGTCGGCCCGCGGAAGATGCGTTCCTGCTCGCGATCGTAGACCGCACGCGAACTGAACACCTTGTACGGTACGCGCGAGCCGTCGTCGTGCGGAAAACGCACATCGGACGCGTCGTCGCGCGCGGCGAATACGACGGGCGATTCTGTCTGCTCCATGTCGGACTCCTTGTGGTTCCGTTTCGTTGATTGCATGGAGCCGATTTTTGAAAAGCTAATATTCGGCGTCTATCCGGAAAGTGCGATTGCGGCGGCGCAATATCCACTTTCGGCGGATTTCTGCGCTAGCATGGCGGCACACGCGACCCGGCGCGCGATCGCGACCCATTCGTCGGATCGAAGCGCGTGTCGCACAAACCAAGGCTGAGGCCCATGTCCCCAACGTCGTTCGAGCCGCTTGCGCTGCGCGCGCACCGGCTGTTCGAATCCCGCGATCTCGACGAGACGCGCGAGCGGATCTCGCGCGTGATGCAGCCGCACGCGCTGCTGCCGAGCGGCCGTGTGCAAGGCGCATCGCACATGGATTTCGTCCGGCTCGGCGGGCTCGGGATCGGCACCATCGCGTTCGGCGACGCGATGCGCGTGCAGGTCGACGCCGTCGACGGCTATTACCTGCTGATGTTCTGCCTGTCCGGGCAGGCCGAGGTCCGCGCAATGGGGCGCCGGCTCGGCGTCGACGGGCAGACGGGCGTGCTGTGCGCGCCCGGCGAGCGCTTCGACGCGGTGCTGTCCGCCGACTGCGAGCAGTTCGTGCTGCGCATCGATGCGGCGACCGTCGGTTCGCTGACCGGCGACCCGCGCGCGACGCTCGATCCCGTGCTGCACATCAGCGATGCCGCGCTCGCCGCGTGGCGCCAGCAGTTGATGCTCGTCGCCCGCTCGCCGGAACTGCTCGAGCGCGCGAATGCCAACCCGCGCGTCGCGTCGCAGCTCGAGCACCTGCTGATCGACCTGCTGATCGAAGGCCACCCGCCGTCGGTGCTGAGTGCACGCCACGATCCGGCGCCCGGCTTCGTGCGGCGCGCGCAGGAGTTCGTGAACGCGTACTATGCGCAGCCGCTGCAGCTCGCCGATATCGTCCAGGCCGCCAACGTGCCGGAACGGACGCTGCGCGACGCCTTCCTGCAGTTCCGCGGGATGAGCCCGATGCAATACCTGCGCGCGACGCGGCTCGAGCATGCGCGGGAGCTGCTGCGCGGGTCGGTGTCCGAGCGACGGATCGCCGATATCGCGCTCGATTGCGGGTTCACGCACCTCGGGCGGTTCGCGATCGCGTATCGGGAAAAGTTCGGCGAATCGCCGTCGGAGACGCTCGACGGGAAGCGCTAGGCGGGCGCGCCGGCGTGCTGCCTGGCTGATTGTCGGCGTGGTCGGCTGGTCGGCTGGTCGGCTGGTCGGCTGGTCGGCGTGGCCGATCCGACCGATCGGCCTGCCCGCTCGCATCAGCGGCGAATGACGTCGCATCGCGACACCCTCCCCGCATTCGACCTGACGCGCCGAAATTGACCGTTAGTTGCGATCGATACGCAAACGGCCCCGCCCTTACCCGGCCGGCGCGATCATCTCCCGCGCGATCGCGCAGAACGCGGTCGTCGCGGCGCTTTCGCCGTGCAGCCGGCGGCTCATGATGATCGGCGACGTCGCCGTGGGTTCCGGCAGCCGCCGGTAGACGACGCCCTTCACGCGCACGCCCTCCACGCTTTCCGGCACCAGCGACACGCCCACCTGCGCGGCGACAAGCCCGAGCGCCGTCTGCAGCTCGCGCACCTCGTGCACGGCCGCCGGCACCAGCGCGCCGTCGCGCAGCGCCGACAGCTGCTGATCCGCGAAGCTCGGCCGCGGTGTGCTCGGATAGACGATCAGCGTCTCCTTCGCGATGTCCGCGAGCGTCAGCGGCCGGTCCGGATCGGCGAGCGGATGTCCGACCGGCAGCGCCGCGATCAGCTTTTCCTCGATCAGCGCCTCGCGCACGAGCTGGTCGTCGTCGAAGCGCAGGCGGCCGAACCCGACGTCGATCCGCCCGCCCTTCAGCGCGCCGAGCTGCTCGAGCGTGAACATTTCGATCAGCGACAGCTCGACGTCCGGGTGCGCCTCGCGAAATGCGCGAATCACGTCCGGCAGCGCGCCATAGAGCGTCGACGGCACGAAGCCGATCACGATCCGCTCCGACAGCTGCGCGAGCCGCCGCGTCAGCGGGCCGAGCTCGTCCGCCTGTTCGACGACGCGCGTCGCCTGCGCATAGAACACGCGCCCCGCGTCGGTCAGTTTCAGCGGCCGCGCGCCGCGCTCGAACAGCGGCAACCCGACCTCGTCCTCGATCGCCTGCAGCTGGCGGCTCAGCGGCGGCTGCGTCATGTGCAGCCGCTCCGCGGCCCGCGTGATGTTCATTTCTTCCGCGACGGCGATGAAGTACCGGAGCTGACGCAATTCCATTTCATGCCTCAAAGGTATGGAAGTAGTCGGAAAGAGTGTTGGACGACGCCGGGCGGGAATTCCTACCATGTGCACCAACAGGAGGAATCGCATGATAGCAACTGCCGCCACCATCGAAAGCATCGAGACGCTGCTGGTCGATGTGCCGACGATCCGGCCCCACAAACTGTCGGTCGCCACGATGAATTGCCAGACCCTCGTGCTGGTCCGCGTTCGATGCACGGACGGTATCGAAGGCGTCGGCGAGGCGACCACGATCGGCGGTCTCGCGTATGGCGAGGAGAGCCCCGAGAGCATCAAGGTCAACATCGACACCTACTTCGCGCCGCTGCTGCAAGGCATGGACGCGACGCGCCCGGGCGCCGCGATGGCACGTGCGCGCAAGCTGTTCCAGGGCAACCGGTTCGCGAAGTGCGCGCTCGAGACCGCGCTGTTCGACGCGCAGGCGCGCCGCCTCGGCGTGCCGCTGTCCGAGCTGTTCGGCGGCCGCACGACCGATGCGGTCGACGTCGCCTGGACGCTCGCGAGCGGCGACACGCAGCGCGACATCGCGGAAGCCGAGGCGATGCTCGACGCGCGCCGCCATCGCGCGTTCAAGCTGAAGATCGGCTCGAACGCGGTCGACGACGACGTCGCGCACGTGATCGCGATCAAGCGTGCGCTCGGCGAGCGCGGCGACGTGCGCGTCGACGTGAACCAGGCATGGTCCGAAACCGACGCGATCCGGGCCGGCGCCCGACTCGCGGACGCCGGCGTGAGCCTCGTCGAGCAGCCGATCGCCGCAACCAATCGCGCGGGGCTGAAACGCCTCACGCAGCTCGCGCAGATTCCGATCATGGCCGACGAAGCGCTGCACGGCCCCGTCGATGCGTTCGCGCTCGCGCAGGACCGCGCGGCCGACGTGTTCGCGGTGAAGATCGCGCAATCGGGCGGCCTGCTCGGCGCGGCCAGCGTCGCATCGATCGCGTCGGCGGCCGGCATCGACCTGTACGGCGGCACGATGCTCGAGGGCGCGGCCGGCACGATGGCGTCCGCGCAGCTGTTCAGCACGTTCGGCTCGCTGAAATGGGGCACCGAGCTGTTCGGCCCGCTGCTGCTCACCGAGGAGATCCTCGTCGAGCCGCTGCGCTACCAGGATTTCAAGCTGCACCTGCCGGCCGCGCCCGGCCTTGGCATCACCTTCGACTGGGCCCGCATCGAACGGATGCGACGCGACGCCCGCTGATCCCACACGACACGACAACCGAAACCGGAGACACAGATGAACAAGCAAGCCATCGACGCCCTGCTGAAGACCTTCGACGACGCCGCGGAAAAGCCCGGCAACCCGCGCGTGCGCGCGATCGTCAACCGGATCGTGAAGGACATCTGCTATACGATCGAGGACTTCGACGTGCAGCCGAGCGAGTTCTGGACCGCGCTCAACTACCTGAACGAAGCCGGCCGTGAATTCGGGCTGATCGCCGCGGGCCTCGGCCTCGAGCGCTTCCTCGACGTGCGGATGGACGAGGCCGAGGAGAAGGCGGGCTTCCAGGGCGGCACGCCGCGCACGATCGAAGGGCCGCTGTATGTCGCGGGCGCGCCGGAATCGGTCGGCCATGCACGCCTTGACGACGGCACCGATCCGGGCCAGACGCTGATCATGCGCGGCCAGGTGCTCGGCCAGGACGGCGCGCCGCTCGCGCATGCGCTCGTCGAGGTGTGGCACGCCAATCATCTCGGCAATTACTCGTACTTCGACCCGTCGCAGCCCGCTTTCAACCTGCGCCGCTCGATCCGCACCGATGCCGAGGGCCGCTACAGCTTCCGCAGCGTGCTGCCGGTCGGCTACAGCGTGCCGCCGGGCAGCAAGACCGAGCAACTGCTCAACCAGCTCGGCCGCCACGGCCATCGTCCCGCGCACATCCATTTCTTCGTTTCCGCGGACGGATATCGTAAGCTGACGACGCAGATCAACATCGAAGGCGATCCGCATATCTGGGACGACTTCGCATTCGCGACCCGCGAAGGGCTGATCCCGCAGGTCAAGCAGGCCGAGGGCGCGGAAGGCAAGCCGTATGGCGTCGACGGGCAGTTCGCGCTGATCGACTTCGATTTCTCGCTGCTCAAGGACAAGCAGGACGTGCCGGCGAGCGAAGTCGAGCGGGCGCGTGCGCAGGCCTGAGCGCCCGTCCCGTTCGACGCATCGATCACGCAAGGAGTACAGGATGCTGTTTCATGTGGAAATGACCGTCCGCCTGCCGGCGGACATGGATCCGGTCAAGGCGGCGACGCTGAAGGCCGAAGAGAAGGCGATGTGCCAGCGGCTGATGAACGAAGGTGTCTGGCGGCATCTGTGGCGCATCGCCGGGCAGTATGCGAACGTCAGCATTTTCGATGTGGAAAGCGTGCAGCAGCTGCATGATGTCTTGAGCCAGCTGCCGTTGTTTCCGTATATGGAGATGGAGGTGCGGGCGCTGTGCCGGCATCCGTCTTCCGTGCGGGAAGACGATCGGTAATTCAATGCGATGGATGCCGTCACGAAAAGACGGCATCCGTCGCGAAATCACCGCGTTTCCCTGACTCCCGGCATCGCGCCAGCCGCCCGCAAATCGTTCCTGGACAGTTCCAGCCTAAGCGGCTTTTCGGCGTCGAGTTTCTTCTTCTCGACGACTCGCTTCCAACCACCGTTTTCCCCGGGATTCCGATAAAGCGCCACGATCGCGACATAATTCGTCTCTCGCTGCATCGGCTGGGACAGGCTTGCCGACGCCCCCGGATTGACGACCGTTGACGTGTCGGCTTGCCAGTCCTGCGCAAGCACGGTTCGATCGTGCTTCAGCAGATCCTCGTAAGACGCGCCATCGAACGCCTTGCGATCCTTCAACTGATACACGCGCACCGCCACCGATGTCGGCCGCCCCGCTTCGTCGGGATTCAGTTCGGCGCGCGCCGTCAGATCCACGTTCAGCACTTTCACCTGTTTGAAAAACACTGCGCGATACGCGTTCGACGACGCATCCGACACCGACTGCCAGGCGCCGCAGCCCGACAAAAGCAATCCTGCAGCAACGGCTGCCACACTCATTCGATTGAACATTGAGACTCCGAAATCAGATCGTGCGACGCACGAGATGCGGGTTGGGTCGAGGCATCGAAAAAGCTTCATAGACACCTAACCCGATATCGATCAAACGCGTGTCCGACGACGGCAGGACGGTCGTCCAGCCGAGGCGCGGCGCAGGATCGGCGCGCCCGATCGAGACGACCGGTTTCGGGACGAATCCGGACGACACCTTCATTCGCACATGCACGTCGGCCTTGATGCCGACATACATCCGAATGAACGCCATCAGCTCACGATGCAGCGATGCGCCCGGCAACAGATCGTGCGCCTGCCGCGCGTCGGCAGGTCGCAGCGTGACACGCACCGCCCGACTCCGGTACGCAATGCGCTTGCCGAGCACGTAACCGCCGCCGAGACCGACACGCCCGGCGTCCTCGTCAGCGGCGGCGGCCGAATTCGTCGACGTCAACGGCCGCTGCTTGCCCGCGCTCGTCATGACCGCCCAGAATTCGTCGACGCGTACGTCGGCACCCGGCGCGGCCAGCGCGATGACGCCAGCCAGCCCTTCGGACGTCCGCGTGCGCTGAATCAGCAGACCGAGCAACGCAAGCATGCGCGACGCCGGCAATCCGGCACGCGAAGGCTTGTCGCCCCATCCGAATCCGGCCAGACACAACAGGCTCCGCGAATAGTCGTCGGTACCGCCGGCCTGGAAACGCTCCGGATAGCGGTATTTCTTCCATGCGCGATACAGCAGCGTCGCGATGCGATGATTGAACGGGTCGAGAAAGGCCTCGACCGCTTCATGCCCCTCTTCGCGCAGCGCAATCTCGTCGATCGTATGCGACGGCATCGCGGCATCGACGCCGTACAGTCCCATGAACGTGGTACGTACGGTCGGCGGTGCATCGGGATCGTCACGCTCGACCGCGGCCATCTCGCCTGCGGGAAAGCCCAGGCGCGGACGCGGACGAAACCGCACCGGTTCTTGTTCCGGCGTATCGCGCATGCCGAAACCGGGTGTGTCAGGGGCGCTCGCTTCGATGAGCCGACAGAACTGCATGAAGCTCATCTTCGGCGCACTCGCCAGCAATGCCGCGACGAATGGCGGAAGTCGTCGCTCGCCGGCCGTCACGATGCCATCCCGATTGAGCGCGTACTTCATAACGCCGCCCGGCTCGCCTTGCTGCGCGGCCATTCCGTTCGGACCTGGGCAGGCAGGCTGACGATCGCCAGCTTGGTGAACAGGTTGATCTCCGCATACGCCGCGAAGAACCGATGCAGCAGCTCGCCGAACAGCATCACGTCACCTTCGCCGGAAAACGCATGCGAATCGAGCGTGACCTCGATCAGCACGCCGCGCTCGACCGCGCCGCCCGACACTTCCTCGATCAATTCCTGAGACACGTGCAGGATGCCCGCGAGCCGGCGCCGGTTCAGCTCGTCGTCCGTCCAGTCGTACAGCGCCAAGGCGCCGCGCAACACTTCCGCGTTCATCATCGACAGGAAATTCGGCGCCAGATGCGACAGTACACGCCACTGGAAGCGATCCTCGGTCGGCGGATACAGCGGCATCGTCGGCGACACGAGATTACGCACGCCGGCGACGCTCTGCGAACTGACCACGACCTCTTCGAGACTCGCCTCCCTCAACCCCTTGCGCGGCAACATCCCGTTCGTGCCGGTCACGCGCAGGGACAGGCTTTCCTCGGGAAGCGTGTCCATCGTCTCCCATGCATGGCCGCCGAGAATCACCCAGGTTTCGTGCAGCCCCGACATGCCGGGACGCACCCGTGTATGGAAATAGCGCTCCGGCGCTTCGTGCCGCAGCATGCCGCCGCGATGCCGGAACGTGGCAAACGGCACGTACTCGTATCGCTCGGCCGTGTCGTGGTCGAACGTCGCAACCGCATCGACGGAATACGTTTCGACATGCTCGCCCTGGTGGCCGGCCGGAACGACGCGATACTCCGTTTCATGATGGTCGATCTCGATGGGCTCGGCGTCGAGTTCGAACAGGTTGATGACCGGTGTGCAGAACAGGCGCAGGTTCTCCGCGTTGAAACGCTGATCGGACGGATACGCATGTTTCAGCACGATCTCGAGTTCGAAACGCGTCGCGCCTTCCGGAAGCTTCGTCACATCCAGCCCGCACAGATCGACGAACAGGAACTTCTCGCGGAACGTAAAGTACTCGAGCAACAGCTGATACCCGGAAAACGCCGCGTCGGCCTTCGGCCACAGCCGTTCTTCCGTCGAAAACCCCGCAGGCTCGATCGTCACGGCGGTGAGCGGCACCGGCTCGCCGTCGCGAACTTCCGGGATGCGCCAGTGGATCGCGTCGACCTGTCGCGTCAGCGCGAGATGCATCGCGAATGCGGTCGGCAAATCCGCGTTCAAATGCAAACGCAGGCGGGACAGATCGGTTTCGTTGCGCAACGCCGAGCCTTCGAGCGCGAAACCGATCCGGATCACCGACCGGCCGTCATGGCGCACGCCTGGACCGGCATGCGTGATCGCGATCGGCTGGAGCGCAACGGGCTGCGTGGTCCGGTACCGGCACTGAACTGCCCGCGGCGCGGAACCGTCGCCGCCTGGCGACGGGATATTGACCGGTGCGGACCTGACGGGGATGCCGGCCGGCAGCACTTCGGTCTTTTGAAGCTTCTGCGCGAACGGAATCAGCTCGACGATCGACAGCGACGGAATCATTCGCAGATAGTGCGGCCACAACAGGCTGACGAGCCCCTCGGTCAGCTCGGGCAGTTCATCGTCGAGTTTTTGTCGAAGTCGGCCGGTCAGAAAGGCAAAGCCCTCGAACAGCCGCTCGACGTACGGATCCCGATCGCCGACGCGGTCGAGATTGAGCAGGCGCGCGCGATCGGGATGCGCCTTCGCGAATGCCTTGCCGGATTCGCGCAGGTAGCGCATTTCCGCTTCGTAGTAGCGCAGGATGGAATCGTTGTCGTTCATGGCGTTTCGTTACGAAAGAGTCAGCGCGCGTGCAGGATCGAGCACCGTCAGTTCGGCCTGCAGCTCGGCGATGCGACGCGTGAGCGCCGGCTTGTCCGCGTCCTTGCGGTTGCCCAGCGCCTTCAGCACCTTGACCAGTTGCTGCTTGACCTCGAACGTCAGCGCCGGCTCCCAGCGCATCAACGGCAACGATCGTGACGATGCATCGAGTTCGGCAAGGAGAGCGAGGGCCGCGTCGGGGCGGCCGGCGTGATCGGCCAGCCGGGCCATCACGAGCCGCTGCAGGTAGCGATGTCGATCGGTTTTCATGCCGGGTAGCGCCTCGAGCCATGCGAAGGCAGTCTCGACACCTTCGCGTGACGTCAGTTCGCGGGCCTGCGTCTCGATTTCCGGCCAGTCGCCGGCGGCATCGGCCTCGCTGTCTGCCGAGACGGGCAGCGGGGCGACCGCCTCCCCCGCCTCGAGGTCGCGCACGACCGCATGCCGTGCAATCCATTCGAGTGTCGTGTCGTCGGAGAATGGCGTTCCATCGCTGAATGCCAGCCGTTCGATACCCGGCAGTCTCTCGAGGAACAGCGCGAAGTCGGCGCGCAGCAGTTCGCGCCATGCGCTGTACGGCGTACCGACGTGGTCGAGCGCGACGTGCTGAAAGTACTGCAGGTCGAACCACAGATGATTCACGCCTTCCATGAACGCCCCCTCGACACGCTCCAGCAGCTCGTGCCAGTGCTTCTGCAGCACGAGGCGCTTCATCTGCTGACGCAACTCGGCGCGTGGCGGCGCCAGACGCGTATGCGACGCGGCATCCGACGGCGGCACGTCGTGCAGCGTGTCCCAGCGAATGCTTCGCACGAGCCGCACCGAGGGCAAATAGCCGTTTTCCTGATCCCTGAGCCACGCCGACATCGAGCGAGCCTGCTCGAGCAGGTCGCGCGCCGAAGTGATGGCGCCGCTCGACATGGACGCGAAAGCAGCCTTCGGGGCAGGCAATGCGTGTGGATCCGTGCCTCGAACCGGCTCCTCCTTGCGCTCGAAGCGAGTAACCAGCGGCTGCAAATTCGGGCGAGCGGCGTCCTGCCAGTTTCCCGTTTGTTCGATGAGCTCGTCGAGCGCGGCCAACGTACGCTCGAGATCGGCTTGCGCAAAGTCGCCGCGTGCGTCCAGCGCCTCGGTCACGCGGGCGGTTGCCAGCATTTCCAGCGCTGCCCGCTTCGCTTCGGCCCGTGCGGGCAGCACGGCTTCGCCGAACCGGTCGACGAGTGACGCGGCGAGTTCGAGCCCGTCGGCGAATCCCGCCGGCCCATCCTGGCGCAGCCGCGCAAATGCGTAGTAACCGACCAGACGAAGATCCTTGCCGGTTTCCTTGAGAAGCTGTTCGCATGCGCGAACGATCAGCCCGTCGTCGATTCCCGACAGCTTGGTCGCTTCGTCCTTCAGTGCGAAGAATGCGTCCTCGTAGCCGGGATCGCGGCCGTACGCGTGCTCGCCCGGTATAGGCGCGAGCCATGCCGACCAGGTGGACTGACGAGATGCGCGAAGCGAATCGATGCGGGAACCGCCGACGAGTGTCTTGACGAAATGGGCGAGCGTCATGGCCGTTCTCAAAACGCAAATGCATCGCCCAACAACCGGAGGGCGTGTCCAAAGGGTCTCGATGGCTCGTCGGCGGACATTGAAGTCGTCGCCAACGACGATACCGCCATGCCCGGATGGGTCCCGGGTTGCTTCGTGCCGGACGAGACAGGTTGCACGTCCGGTCGAGCCAATTGCGTCGCCGCGGATCGACGCGGTGCCGGTTGCGACATCTCGGTCATCGGCGCATCCCGCATCGACATGACACCCGGGAGCCCGGGCGGCAGCGGCACGGCAGCGTGCTTTGCCGCAGCGATCGCCGCCGCGGGCAACGGCGGCGGACTGGCCGTCGAACCCTTCGGCCCGACGCTCGTCGCGCCGGTCATGAAAATCCGTGCCGGCAACGCGAAATTGCGAAGCTGGAGCACATCGAGCGGCCCGGCACCCGCCTCGCTGCGCAACTGCACGCTCAGCGCAATACCCTGGCTCGTGTCCGGCGTCCACGTCAGCAAATAACGTGCGTTGTCTTGTTGCGTGACCTTCGCTCGTTCCAGCAGCCGGATCAGGCCGAAGCGCCCTTGTGAATCGAGCGCGGTACGCAATCCGCCCTGCTCGGTCCGCCACGCGATATGCGCCCGGTTTTCGAGCGACTGGCCGGGCCATTCGAACGGCGTCCATTCCTGCTTCTGGTTGAAGTAGTGCAATTCGCGGCCGGACAGCACGAATCGCATGTCGGTGACACCCGGCGTCGGCACCGCCTGCAATTCGTAGCGCACGCGCGCATCGCCGGACGGGAACAGCACCGTCGACGTGCGCGTGAGCTTGTTCAGGCCGGTCAGGAAGACGGGATCGATCGCCAGTGCACCGGAATCGGCCCCCTGCGAAGCAACCCAGCGGTCGCCCTGGCGCTCGACGACACCGGCCAGCTGCGACGTCACGAACTGCGCGATCACGCCGCTATCCGGACGCATGAAGCGCGCCATCTCGGGTAGCGACGCGTCGTTGTCGGAGTCGGCGAACGGATAGCGGCCGCCGAAGGTCTTGTTCCAGTCGGCCAGGATCGCGGTGCGCCAGATTTCGTTCAGGCTCGACGCGGCGGGCTGCACGATGACCTGCCATGCCTGATCGAACGGCGCACGGAACAGTGCGCCGAAACCGGACCACTGTTCGCCGAGGCTTGCGGCGACACGATTCGCGTAGTCGCGGCTGTCGGCGATGTCGGAGGTCTTGCCTTGCAACACCGACTGTGCGGCCAATCGAGCAACGGCGTCCGGGTCGGCGCTGGAGACGATTTGCGAGGTCTTCAGGCGCATGGCCGTGATGCGCTCCAGATAGCGGGCAAGGCTCAGGTCGCCCGTCGCGGCCATTTGAGCGCTGGCCACCTTGCCGTTGGCCGGCATGCCCAAGGCGAGATCGCTGCCGGTCAGGCGCAGGATCGGGCCGAACGCGGCGGCCAGCGGGGCGAGTTGCGGTTTGGCCTGCTTCGAAGGATCTTTCTCGTCGGCGCCGACGAGCTGTTGGGCCTTGCTGATCAGCGTGTCGGACAACGATTGCGTGCTGGCGCCCGTCCCCGCCTGGTAGACGATCGCATTCATCAACGCGACGAGCGGCGAGCGTTGCGGATCGCCGAGCAAGGTCAATTGATCGGCGGTAGCAGACAGCGTGGACGCGGGTTGCCAGCGCACGCTGTTGAGGAACTGGGCCCAGGCGCGTGCGTAGTCGTCGAAGTAGCGTTGGCGCAATTGGGTCTTCAGGGTGGATGAGGACTGGCCGGCGGCTTGGGCATCGGAGAGGACCCAGTCAACGGCGACGTCGTCGTGTTCGCCTGCTTCGTCGATCGCCTTCGATATGCGGTCGTCCCATGCGGCTCGCGTGAAGACGCCAGGCACGGTCGCCGATGCGTTGAAAAGGCCTCGGCTTGACACATCGCCGAGCAGCGTTGCGAGCGATACGGGCGGATACTTCGGTGCCGCGTCGTCGAGGATGTGCTGATAGATCGCGTCCGACGAGTTCTGGATGCCCCGCACACCGATCACCGTCTGCCGTGTTGACGCAACCAGCCCGAGGTCGGGCACGATCGGCTGAAATCTGCCTTGCTGCAAGTGGCTCGTGAAGAACGCGATAGCGTGCTGACGTAAATCCTCCCAGGTACCCGCCGACAGCGACGAATTGCTCGGGTGCGCAGGCATCGACGTCGCCATGAGCTGCGGTGTCAGGAATGCCGCCACGGCACGCTCGGGCTTCGCAAGCATCATGTAGGCCTTGAGCGTGTCATAGGCAGCCTGTACCTGCGCGTTGCCGCCGCTGGCAATCTCGGCGTCCGACAGCGATGCGAGTTGATGGAGGCGCGCCTCGAGCTTCTGACGGATCGGTGCAACGAGGATGCGGTTCGCTGCGACGGAGTAGCCCGGCCATATCATGCCCAGCAACAACCCGTCACGATTCATGCCGAACCTTGATGTCCAGGGCGCTCCGGCACGCAGATGCTCCTCCAGCGTCTCGATCTGCCGGTCCAGGCTATCGAGGGCTTGCATGGCCACGGCGCGATCTCGAGCCGCGTTGAGCTTGGTGAATGTCGCCGCGATGTCCACGATCCTGGCGCGATTGCCGAACCCGGAAAACATCGCGCCCATGATCCAGCAGCAGACGAAGATTGTCGCGAGTCCAGCGGCTGCGACCGACCATGAGAAGCCGACTCGCCACCCGCCGATCTTGCGGCCGTGCTCACCAGCGGCTTGCCATATCGTTCGATGTCGAAGCACCGGTACCTGCTGGCCGTCGCTCGCCCCGTCGGGAATCGACGCCAGTAATTCCCGCTCCGCAAACAACGGCGCAAACAACACGCCATGAATTTCCTGTCGCCAGACGCGCGATTCACCGGCTTTCGTCACGAATTCCGAAAGCGCACTTCGGCGCACCGAAATGTGCTGTGACAGTCTGGCCCGGTAACTATCCAAAACGTCCTTGGCGAGGGACGCAACGCCCGTGTCGGCGAGGTCGACCGAAAGCCGTTGCAACCGCTCGTCGACTTCGTCGACGCCCACGCGCCGGTTCCCCCAGGTGAAACCAATCGCCTCGTCGATACTTGACGATTCGCCACCAAAATCGGTAACGCCCAGCAGGTATGTCGGCGACGCCCAGCGCAACGCACGCGCATGGCGGGCGAGTTGACCGGCAAGCGTGTGAACGTCGAACGTTCCGACTGCGGCGCTACGGTCGGGTGCTATCGCCACGGTTGCATCGACCGGTCGGCGGCGGCGCAGGCGCCGGATCTGATCGAGCCATCCGGTATCGAGCTCGTCGCCTTTTTGCGTCGCATAAAGCAGCACCACGTCGCCGGTGACGGCATATCCGGTGTCGACGATGCCCGGTGCCAATCTCTTGACAAGCGGCTCCTCGCCGACGATCAGCACCCACCGTTCACGATAGCGCCACGGCCAGCCATGGCGTTCGACCAGCGTGCGCTTGAGCATTTCCGCTCGGACCCGTGCGTAATCGGTCTGGCCTTCGTTGGAAGTCGGGGATATGCGGTGACCACGGTCGTGCAGCCATTTCCGCACTGCACGCCATGCGTCGGCGCCCCGTGATGATTCGGCGTGACGAAAGGCCAGTACCAGGATCACGAATGTGATACTCAGCACCGCGATGGCGGTCCCGCGCTCTGCCGGGGTCAAACCGACGGAATGCGGTCGCATCCAGACAAACAGTCCGGCCAGGACGACCGCGATAAAGGATCCGAGTAAATCGATATTGAATTTCCGGTTCATGCCAGCGCGTGTGTTTTCTTTGATTCGTTATCGATAACCGTCGTCACTGCGACGAACGTACGGTCTTCCAGACGTTGTGCAACAAGTTGCGACGTCGACGACGCTTTGGTTTGGTGCAAAGCGCAGGCCGCCGCAAGCCAGCCGGCCGAAGCGCCCACATGTCCAACCGTGCGGTTCAGATCGAATTCCCGTGCTGCTTCGCCGCTCGCCTTTTCCTGCCCCACCTGCCGAAGCGTGGCGTGCAAACGGCCGACGGTTTGCCCGTCGAATCCAGTCGTCCATAAAGCGCCGATCGCCCCCGGATCGACGCTTCCCCAGCGAAGCGCATAAGTCAACGCATGATCAAGGTCTCCGTCGCTTGACATCCGCGGCCTATGCAAGGCTGCCACGGGCTGCAACCTGAATCGCGATGCAACCGGTACCGAAGCCAGCAACAAGCCGACACCCGCCTCCGCTGTACCGTCGGCCGGTTCCTCGGCGATCACGTTCCTCAGCGTGATGGAGATGACCAGTGACGCACGGCGCGTCAGCGGCCCTCGTTCATCGTCGAGCCATGAATCGATCGCCATCAAATCCAGGGATTCCGGTGCCCGGTCCGCATGAGCGGACCGAAATTTGCGGTCGCTCCATTTCTTGCGCCATAGCTCGATCGCATCCATCTCCCCGGTGTAGCCGGATACATCGAGCCACACGCGAAGCGGCAATTCTGCCGGGACAACCGAAATCGATGCACTCAAGTCGTTCAGCAACCGACCGTAAAGCCAGTCGAGGACGATCTCCTGACGTTCGGAATCGTTTTTGGCCAGACGTGCATCGATCGGCGCGAGCCATCGAGCCTTCATCGACCCGTTTTCCTCGTGCGTCGATGCCCTTGCGTCCAGCTTCAAGGTTCCGGCGACGATCGCGTCGACGTCGTTTTCCACGTCGTTTTCCGTCACGCAAATGGCGGTACCCAGAACGAGCACCGGAACGCTTTCCCTCTCGAACGCGCTTTCCGTATATTGCTTGCAGGCTGCGTTCCATGCATGCACGCGCAGACGGCGCCCCTCGTACATGCTGAAGGGCCGGGATGCGACGAGCGCCGCGAACCCGACCGGATAAACCGTCACGCTGACCCAGAACCACGGTGTCCGCGTCGGCTCCGCGGGTGGCCAAAGGATCAGCACGGCGAACACCCCGAGCAAGGTCAGCACCAGGAAAACGATCGTCCATACGAACCGGGATGGCGGCGTGTCCGGAATCGGCTCTTCAGGCGGCAGCCTGGAAAAATCCAGCGCCACGGCTCAGTAGCGCCCGCTGTCGGGAAGCGAAGAAATCAACCGGCAGCCGCACTCGCAAGGATCATCGTGCTGTGCGACTTCGCGATCGTCGTCGAACGCACCCGACGTTGCTGTTGCGATCCGGTTATTGCCATGCCTGGGACACGTCACGGGATCGTGAACGCGCGCAATGGGACGGTTCATGAAAGAACAGGTAGCCGAGCCGGCCGTTACGTTACCGCCGCCCGTATGACGATCTCCTACCCGAATGATGCCTGCCATATCTATCCTCGAATTTACCAAGTTCCGCTGCTGCCAAGCGACGTGGTCGACTGGCTCGGCGATCGGGCAGGCCCGGTTGGCCGAGCGCCAGGCGACATCGCTTCGGTCGCTTGCCTGACACGCTCCCCGTGTTTTTCATCACGTTCGCGCTTCTTTTCCTCGTTGACGTAGTCGCTGCTTCCGAACGTGTCCGTCGCACGCGTCTGGAAGTACAGCGTCGACGACAGCATGTGGTCATGCCAACTCGTCAGCATCGTGTCGTGGACCAGCAGATCGAACAGCGCCATGACCTTCGGGGGCAACGGGTTCTTGCCGCTCAGGCCCATCTTCCATGCCTGAATCAACGACTCCTGCTCGGGCGTGAGCATCTCGGCCTCGAATACCCCTATGCTGAACTCCGGATCCGCGTCCCAAGGCAACGTCCCGTCTTTCTCGCGTTCACGCATGACATCGATTGATTTCTGCACACCGGTTTGCCTGGACTGTCGCTTCGACAGCGCTTCGAATTCGCTCTCGATGCGCTCCCAAACACCGACTGACGGGCGCGCTTTCTCGATACCCGTGTCTCGGCCGGAAAGCATCTCGGGCAGGATGGCGTCCTGCCAGCGTGCATAGGCCTTGCCAAGCGTCCCGCTATCGACCGGCGGGCGTTGGTTACGTAGCGCCACATAAGCCGCTTCGGCTTCGTTCCGTTCCTTCAGCATTTCCCGGTGCCGGGCAGCGAGCTGGTCGAAGCGACTCGTCACCGTCGCGCGGAATGCGGGCGATTGATAGCGAACCGCCATCCAGCGCAGGAAAACCTGCATGTGCTCGACGAAATTCAGACGCGCGACGTGGGGGACTATCTGTCGGTAAGCGTCGATCAGTTCGCCGATTCTGTAGGCCGTCTTGCCATCCGATATCGGTTGTGCAA
Organism: Burkholderia sp. Bp9142; assembly: GCF_003853415.1. Taxonomy (GTDB): domain Bacteria; phylum Pseudomonadota; class Gammaproteobacteria; order Burkholderiales; family Burkholderiaceae; genus Burkholderia. The sequence continues at coordinate 248,286 of NZ_QTPP01000001.1, forward strand.
GTGTGAATCTCTGAAGCAATTCCGGCTTCCATTTCGCCATGTCCTCCATCGTGTCGAGCACGACGCCATGCGAAATAGCCTCGTTCAGCATGTCGCGCAGGACAACACGCTGCAGCTCCGCACGTGCTCCGAGCATTCCAGGCGGCGCTCCGCCGGTGATATCTTCGCTCGTTCCCGGATAGAGATATTGCAGGCCTCGGGTTTTCTCCAGACTATCGAGTCGCTGATAAAAACGCAGCTCGTGAGCAGCCGCGAAATGCACGCACCGTTGAACCGATGCCGGGACCGAGAGTTCGCGGTCGCCATAGTTCTGCTTGAGCAGGCCCAGTATCGGGACCATGCCGAGCAACGTGTTTTCCTCCATCAGCGAAGAGACAGCATCGAGCAGCCCGAGGAACTTGATCTCGACGGGAATCACGGTGTAATTGGGATCCTTCGGATGGACAAAGGCCAGCGTCGTGTCGGTCGGATGCTTGTACTTCCGTGTCAACTCGTTCGCCAGCGCTCGAGCGAGGACGCAGCCACGATCCGCGCCGAAGATGGATACCTGAATGCGCTGAATCTTCGGCATCTTCTGCCTGACATCATCAATCGCGTTTTCAAACTGGTTCAATGCAGCCGTCAATCGATCCTCGACGCCAGTTCCGAATGCGCGCGCGACCGCACGGTTGTCTCTGAACCACGGAATGGAATCGATCCCGACGCTGAGAAACACCGACTTGGCGGTGCTCCAGCCAATCGATAGAAAATTCTTCTTCGTATCGTAGAGAATCGCTCGGGTAGCGGCTCGACCACGACGAATCCAGCGATTCTCGCGGTAGAGACTCAATACTCGACCGACATTGCGCGGTGCGTTGGCAACCGATTCGGCCAGATCGTTGAACGTCTTCGCGATCGGTCGATACGAAAATTCCTTGATCCCTTTCTTGAACGCATCGGTGAGAGCACCCTTGGGGTCGATCGGGAGTCGATCTACTCCGGTCGCTTTTTTTCCGACGCTTGCCGCCGATGTTTTTGCGGCTTTGACGCTTTCTCCTGCAAGCTTCCAAACTACCGATTCAGCCAAACCATCTCGGACATCGCTGTTCAGTTCCGTGCCGAGGCCGGAGAAGTAAAATCGATACCAAAATTGGTTCGGTACACTTGGACGACGTCGATCGGTAATATTTCGATGCGCCTCCCACAGACGGCACACATTCGAGTAGCGTGACGAACTCTTATCATCAAAGTCACGATGGCGGCCAAATCCATCAAAGAAAAACCCCATGTGGACCACGGCTCCACAAGGAATACAGGCGTCGTGGGGATAGGCCCTACGACTCTCTCCAATCGCGGCCCGGACTTCGACCGGCGTTTGATCATCAGGATCAAGGTATGCATTTTCAGCCACGATCACCTCCAGTCGGAACAGAAGTAAATCGATTACCTTTGATCTCCTTTAGTACGGATTCGGGAAGCTTATTCATCGCATCACTAAACGCCCCTGGCTTTCCCTTCGTCTCCTTCAAGATCTGCTGTACGGCCGGATGCTCGTCGAACTTCGGATTAACAAGCTGCGTGTAGTACACGTACTGCTCCAGATCGGACGAGTCAGTCAATCGATACTTCAGCCAACCCTGTGAAGCCACCTTCGCGGTCCGTCTAAACGCCACGGCCATGTCGGCATCGTCCGGATTCGCCGCCTTGCCGTACTTCGTTTGCAACCAGTGATCCACTTCCGTGTAGTCGATCCTCGTTCCGCTCATGTCGTGCCGGATTTCGAACTCGATGTGATCGTCCGGATAGAAGTGCACCGCCAGCACCACGTTCCCCGCTCCCCCCGTGACTTTTGTCGGCGGAAACCTGACCTCCGTCTTCTTGTGGATCTTCTTGATCGGTGCGTACAGATCCTTGATGGCCTCGTCAGCGTCGTAGACTTCCCAATCGACCGTGAACTCCGTTCCCTTCAACTTGTAACAACAACTCAGGCTACCCGCACCTGCGCTCGGCGGCAGGTCCCCCCCGCCACTCGCCCTGTTGCCAAACTTGTCTCGGATCGTGAACTCGCTGAGGTTGAACGGTGTGTAGTTCAAACCCATGATGCTGACGCCGCGGTACGTCGGCTCCGACGAGAACGCATCACATCCGGCCAGCACTAGCGTGACCGCCAGCAAGACGACGAACCGTTTAAACATTTTGGGAACTCCTCCAACGCAAGAACACAATCCAATACAACGCTCTACTAAGCACGCAATTCATCCCCGACTGCCAGGAGAACCGTCATCGATCCAATGCGGATGCCACTCGGCTGCGTTTAATCAAAGCGACTTCCCCTGATCTCTCGAACAACAGCGCCAGGCAGGCTTTCCATCGCCTCACCGAAAGCACCAGGCTTTCCCTTCGTCTCCTTCAAGATCTTCTGCACGATGGGGTGCTCGTCGAACTTCGGATTAACAAGCTGCGTGTAGTACACGTACTGCTCCAAATCGGACGAGTCAGTCAACCGATACTTCAGCCAACCCTGTGAAGCCACCTTTGCAGTCCGTCTAAACGCCACGGCCATGTCGGCATCGTCCGGATTCGCCGCCTTGCCGTACTTCGTTTGAAACCAGTGATCCACTTTGGTGTAGGCGATCCTCGTCCCGCTCATGTCGTGGCGGATTTCGAATTCGACGTGATCATCCGGATAAAAGTGCACCGCCAGCACCGCGTCTCCCGCTCCACCCGTGACTTTTGTCGGCGGAAACTTGACCTCCGTCTTCTTGTGAATCTTCTTGATCGGCGCGTACGGATTCTTCATGAACTCATCCTGGTCATACAGTTCCCAGTCGACCGTGAACTCCGTTCCCTTCAGCTTGTAGCAACAACTCAGCCGGCCCGCACCTGCGCTCGGCGGCAAGTCCCCCCCGCCACTCGCTCTGTTGCCAAACTTGTCGCGGATCGTGAACCCACTCAGGTTGAACGGCGTGTAGTTGTGACCCATGAGGCTGACACCGCGGTACGTCGGCTCCGACGAGAACGCATCACATCCGGCCAGCACCAGCGTGACCGCCAGCAAGACAACGAACCGTTTAAACATTTTGGGAACTCCTCCAACGCAAGAACACAATCCAATACAACGCTCTACTAAGCACGCAATTCATCCCCGACTGCCGGGAGAACCGCCATCGATCCAGTGCGTATGCTACTCGGCTGCGTCTAATCAAAGCGGTTTCCCTTGATCTCTCGAACAACGGCGGCAGGCAGCGCCAGCATCGCGGCACCGAATGCACCCGGCCTTCCCTTCGTCTCCTTCAAGATCTCCTGTACGGCCGGATACTCGTCGAACCTCGGATTAACAAGCTGCATGTAGTACACGTACTGCTCAAGATCCCTCGAGTCAGTCAATCGATACTTCAGCCAACCCTGTGAAGCCACCTTCGCGGTCCGTCTAAACGCCACGGCCATGTCGGCATCGTCCGGATTCGCCGCCTTGCCGTACTTCGTTTGCAACCAGTGATCCACTTCCGTGTAGTCGATCCTCGTTCCGCTCATGTCGTGCCGGATTTCGAACTCGACGTGATCGTCCGGATAGAAGTGCACCGCCAGCACCGCGTCTCCCGCTCCCCCCTTGACTTTCGTCGGCGGAAACTTGACCTCCGTCTTCTTGTGAATCTTCTTGATCGGCGCGTATAGGTCCTTGATGGCCTCGTCAGCGTCGTAGACTTCCCAATCGACCGTGAACTCCGTTCCCTTCAGCTTGTAGCAACAACTCAGCCGGCCCGCACCTGCACTCGGCGGCAAGTCCCCCCCGCCACTCGCTCTGTTGCCAAACTTGTCGCGGATCGTGAACCCACTCAGATTGAACGGCGTGTAGTTGTGTCCCATGAGGCTGACGCCGCGGTACGTCGGCTCCGACGAGAACGCATCACATCCGGCCAGCACCAGCGTGACCGCCAGCAAGACAACGAACCGTTTAAACATTTTGGGAACTCCTCCACTGCAAGAGCACAATCCAATACAACGCTCTACTAAGCATGCAATTCATCCCCGACTGCCGGGAGAACCGCCATCGATCCAGTGCGTATGCTACTCGGCTGCGTCTAATCAACGCGACTTCCCTTGATCTCTCGAACAACGGCGGTAGGCAGGCTTTCCATCGCCTTACCGAATGCACCCGGCCTTCCCTTCGTCTCCTTCAAGATCTGCTGTACGGCCGGATGCTCGTCGAACTTCGGATTCACAAGCTGCGTGTAATACACGTACTGCTCCAGATCAGACGAGTCAGTCAATCGATACTTCAGCCACCCCTGTGAAGCCACCTTCGCAGTCCGTCTAAACGCCACCGCCATGTCGGCATCGTCCGGATTTGCCGCCTTGCCGTACTTCGTTTGAAACCAGTGATCCACTTCCGTGTAGTCGATCCTCGTCCCGCTCATGTCGTGCCGGATTTCGAACTCGACGTGATCGTCCGGATAGAAGTGCACCGCCAGCACCGCGTCTCCCGCTCCCCCCTTGACTTTTGTCGGCGGAAACCTGACCTCCGTCTTCTTGTGAATCTTCTTGATCGGCGCGTACGGATTCTTCATGAACTCGTCCTGGTCATACAGTTCCCAATCGACCGTGAACTCCGTTCCCTTCAACTTGTAGCAACAACTCAGGCTACCCGCACCTGCGCTCGGCGGCAGGTCACCGCCGCCACTCGCTCTGTTGCCAAACTTGTCGCGGATCGTGAACTCGCTGAGGTTGAACGGCGTGTAGTTGAGACCCATGATGCTGACGCCGCGGTACGTCGGCTCGGACGAAAACGCATCGCAACCGCTCAGTATCACCACTACAACCATCGCCAAACATAGCCGCCTAATCATGAGCAGACACACCTGATTCCTCGACACATGGCACCAGACGAGACGCCTCCCGCAACACCTCTGCATCGATCTGACTCAACGCCTCGCGATAGGTCTGCTCCCTGTTCATCGCGCGGGCCAACCGATCCTGAATCACCGGGTGCTCGTCAAATCGAGGCGACACGACTACCCCCTTCGAAACGTAGTTCAACAGATCGTCATCGTCGGTAATGCGGTATCGATCAGCGCGTTCCAGCTGTTCGGACACGTTCCGGTAAAGCGCCGTGTCCGTGAAATCGTCGAGCATTGCCCCATACATCGCGCGCAACTGCATCGCGACCTTATCGGCGCGGCCAAGCCGCAGCAATGCCATGTGTTGCTCGACCGTCATCGCGGGTTCTTCGTCGACAATTCGATCAGACGCGCCAGCATCATTGCCCCAGACGACCTCGTTCAATTCGCGATCGCGATACCAGATCTCGGCGCATGGCGAGAGAAACGCTTGGGCCTGCACCTCGTTCCAGACCCTCCGCAAACGGCCAAGAATCCGGTTGTCATAGAAATGCAGGAAGAACGCGCGCTTATCTGGCGTCGAGTAGCGGCAGTACGACCGAAAGTGTTCCGCGAGAAGCCCTGTCGGAAGCGGCGACCAGATCCATGTCAGCATGTATGTCCCGTCGGCGTCACGCCAAAGCCGGCGGACGAGCCGGCTCTGCAGATCGCGCGCATCGTCGAACGCGAAGCGATCGATCGCGATCAGATACGGAGCAATATCCGTGTACGTCTCCAGGACAGTCCCGTGCCACAGCGACAGCCACTCCAACCCCGGCACCTGAACCAGGAGCTTGTCGAGTTCCGGATTGGCACGCGTATCTGCCAGTACGTACAAGTACGTCGAGGCGTCGCCGGCATCGTATGCATCGAATTGCGATAGCAGACGATTGCGCCAAACGGCCCATGTCGCGTCAACATCGCCAGTTGACTCACTACGGCTGGATTGCGACATCAGGCAACCTCCGTCATTGCTTCGACACCGCGCTGCGCATCCAGCAGACATTCCCTGCACGGACCGATCGGCATGGCCGGTCGGGGGACCGACAGCGTATTCGGGCCGGTCCAGCGGAAATTGCCGCATTTGAGCGTGATATCGCCGGGACATCCAAGCTCGATGTTGCCGCCATCGATCTTCAGGTAAGCACCTCCGCTCGTCAGCGTCAGTGCGCCGCCCGAAGTCGCGAGAATCGAGCCGTCGACGCTCGTGAAGTGCATATCCTTCGAAGCCGCCAGCGCCATCGCACCCGTGCGCGCCTGAATCACGACATCCTGCTTCCCAGCTGTGACTCGCACGCCTTGCGCCTGCGCGAAAAGCGATACCTGTCTCCCTGCGGCAACGGTGAAGTTCTTCATGGTCCCGACGTCGAAGTTTCCACCGGCAGTCGCGATCAGATTCCGGTCCGCATTGACCTGAAAATGATCGCCTGACGTAAGCCCGATACCCGATGGCGCGCTCATGAGAATGGCCCCACGCTTCAAGCCATCGAGCGCCTCCGCATAAAGCGCCTTCTGCTCCTGCAGCTCGGCCACAGTTGCCTCCGCGGCGCGAACGGCGTCGGCAAGCGACTCCATGCGCTCGATGGCCCGCTGCAGCTGTGCCTGCGCATCTCTCATATCGAGCTGATGGCCCGACGCTCCCGCCTGCGCCTCGGTAGTCAGCAACATGCCCTTCGGACCGCGCACCGCGAGATGTCCGCTGGTACGCAGCTCGGCGCCTTTGCCTCGCTCATTGCGCGCATCGTCGACCATGTGCCCGAGATTGAGCTCGCTGGTCTGGTACGGCGTGGTCAGATGGACATGCTCGATACCCTCCTTGTCCTCCATCCGCAGTTCGTTCCGGGCTGCGGTGCGAACGATATTGCGAGTGTGGTTCAGGTTATTGACCAGATCCGGATGCAGGCTGTCGTGCATCGCCCCGATGATCACCGGCCGGTTCGGATCGCCGTCCGTATGGACGATCGCCACCTCCGCCCCATCGATCAGCGGGAAGTGATGTCCGTAGTCGTCCCCGCTGTACGGCTTCGCAAACCGCACGGGCCGGCTCGTGCCGCCGGGACTCCACTCGTCGAGATCGAACGGCAGCTTGATCACGTACCAGCCCTGCTCGGTCAGATACGCGTACTTGTAGTCCCCCGGCGACGTAATCCGCGCCGGCAAGATTCCGTCGACAACCGGCCGCGACACCGACGCCACCGGCGTCCGCCACACCCGATCCGACGGAATCCCCTCGAACGTGACCCAGTACGATTCGCTGCGCCCGCCACGCGATTCGACCGATGTCACGAAAACCCCATGCTTCGCATCGACCGGCTTCGGATCGATCCGCATCACCTCGCCGGCTTCAAGCCAGAACGGGTTGCCCGTTCCCTTGAACGTGATCTGCCCGGCCAGATAAGCCTCATGCCTCAACCGGGCAATGCGATTGCCTTCCTCGGGCGTCTCGTAATGCTCGCCCCAGTGATAATCGACGGCATTGGTCGTCTTGTCGTCACGCGCGGTGTTTTCCTCGACCAGCAGCGACACCCCGGCCTGTCGATGGTTGTAGTCATGCAGCCTCACCGCTTCCGGCACGCGCTGCGTTTCACGTCCGAGCGTCTTGATCGCGTCCGCACCGACACTATCGAGCCCCGAATCGCTGCGATGCGGGACGACACGCTGCTTGCGCGCATAGGCATCGAGATCGTCGCCGAACACCACCACCGCGCGATCCTTCTTCTGTTCCCACCGGAACCAGATTCCCCCCTCGGCGCACAGGCGCTGAATGAACGCGAACGTGGTCTCGCGATACTGGGTCACGTATTCGCGCCGCTTGTATTCCCCGCGCAACTGAAACTGAAAATCGACGCCAGCGCGGTACCCGTAATGCCGCAACGTATCGGTCACGATCTCCTCGACCGACTGCTTCTGAAACAACCGACTGGTGACCCCGCGATCGAGATCGGCCAGCGTCGGCTCGAGCACGACCCGATACCGCGTTTCATCCGCGGACGTCTCGATCTCGTCAAACCGCGTGATGACCCCGTGAACCGTATACGCAGGCGGCTTCTTGCTGAACTGCCCGGCGCTCTCGCCGAACATCTTTCGCAGATACGCCATGTCCGGATCGACCGGATCCACGACGAACTTCGCCGGTCGTCCCAACACCTGATCCATCGGTATTCCCGCGACCGGGCTCGTGAACTCGATCTCGTACCGGTAAAGCTGGCTGATTCGATCCAGCCCGGTAAACGTCAGGATCGAGAACGGCGCCGGTTGCGGCGCGAGCTTCAATTCATAAGCCTGCGAAGGCAGAATCATCGACATGGAATTTCCCGGTTGCTCGACTGCACGGCACGCCGGGGTGCCCCCGTACACCCCGGCGCCCCCTGCGACTCACGTCGAATCAGCTCTTGGCCTTCGGCATCTGGGACACGAGCGACAGCCCGATATCCATCCCTTCCACCTGGAAGTGCGGCACGATGAACAGCTTGATCCGGAAGAAACCGGGGTTGTCCTCGATATCCTCGACCGTCACCTTCGCGTCGCGCAACGGATGCGATGCCTGCAGTTCGTCGCCCGGATCCTTCATCTCGGTCACGAGACCCTTGATCCAGCCGTTCAGTTCGAGTTCGAGCAGACGGCGGTCCTTGGTCGTGCCGATGTTCTCGCGCTGAATCAGCTTCAGGTAATGCGCGATGCGCGACAGCAGGAAGATGTACGGCAGCCGCGCGTTGATGCGGCTGTTCGCGGTCGCTTCCTTGGTCTCGTACAGCGCGGGCTTCTGTGCCGAGCTCGCGGAGAAGAAGCAGGCGAAGTCGTGGTTCTTGTAGAACGACAGCGGGATGAAGCCGAGATTCGCGAACTCGAATTCGCGCGTCTCGGGAATCAGCACTTCGGTCGGGATCTTCGGCTGATAGCCGGTGCCGAGGTCGTACAGGTGGACCGGCAGGTCCTCGACCTTGCCGCCCGCCTGCGGCCCGCGAATCTGCACGCACCAGCCGTTGCTGACGAAACTGCGCACCATGTTCGCCGCGAACGCGAACGACGCGTTCACCCACAGATACTTGTTGTGGTCGGGGCCCTTGACGGCTTCCTCGTAGTTGAAGGCCCGCACCGGCGCCGTGTCCTTGCCGTACGGCAGGCGACCGAGCACGCGCGGCATCGTCAGGCCGACGTAACGCGCGTCGTCGGTATCGCGGAAGCTCTTCCACTTGATGTACTCGGCACGATCGAAGTAGTTGCCGATGTCCTGGATCGCAGCGACGTCCTCCATCGACTGCTTGCCGAAGAACGCCGGCCCGACCGAGCCGATGAACGGCATATGTGCGGCGGCGGCCACCTTCGAGATATTGCGCAGCAGCGCAACATCCATCGGCGAATTCGCGAATTCGAAGTCGCTGATCATCGCGCTGATCGGCTGGCCGCCGGGCGTGTCGTATTCCTCGATGTAGGTCAGCCGATACAGGCCGCTCTGGATCAGCTCGGGCGTATCCTCGAAGTCGCGCTGCAGCGAATCCTTCGACACGTCGAGCACCTCGATCCGCGCGTTCTTGCGGAAATCGGTACGGCTCACCAGCATCTTCAGGCCGCGCCAGCGTGCTTCGAGCGCCTGGAATTCCGGCGCATGCATCACCGCGTCGAGCTGGCGGCCGATCTGACGATCGATCTGGCCGATATGGAAATCGAGCAACGATTTGTCCAGCCGGTCAACCGGCTGGCTCGCGTTCGCGACGAGTTCGAGGAACGCGCCCATTCCGCGCGCGATCCGTTCATCGGCGGAAGCTTCGGACAGCATGTCGTTGTCGCGGAATGCCTCGAGCGGGCGCGCCTCGCTGACCGGCTTCAGGTTGATCTTGCTGCACAGCGACGCGTAAACGCTGTCGATATCGCCGCGCGGGGCGTCCAGCACGACGGTCTCGGTCGCACCGGTCTGCTGCATTTCAGTGGGTTTCATCTCAGGTCCTGTCTGCGATCGAATCGCTACGATGTTGCGGAATGCGCTGAATGCGCGCTTTGCCCAGCGTCGCTCACGCATGCCCTTCCGGCTGCGTCGCGGCGGTCGCGATTTGCGCGAGCTCGCCGCGCAGCTTCGCGGACAGGCGATCGTCCTTCAGCACCTTCTCGAATTCGCGACGGAACGTGCCGTTGTCGAGCAGGTTCGATTTCAGGTCGCGCAGCAGATTGCGCATCGCGAGGAGCGCCTGAAGCTCGGGGATCTGACGCGCCACCTGCTCGGGCTCGAAATCCTTGATCGAGCGAAACGAAAGATTGACGGGAAGCTCGCCGCCATCGCCGGCCAGCGTGTTGTCCGCGACGATCTTCAGGTCCGGCGCGTAGTCGGCCAGCACGGCGTCGAAGTTGTTCTTGTCGATGTTCACCTTCTTCCGTTCGGCCAGCGGCGCCTGTTCGCGCCCCGCGCCGAAATCGCCTGCCACCAGCAGCTTCAAGGGCAGCTCGACCTTCTTCTGCGCTCCGCCCGTATGCAGGTCGAGCGTGATCGACACCCGGCTCTTCGGGATCTCTCGCTGAAAGCTATCCAATTCGTTCTCCTTATTGCAGGAAGCTTGAAGACTCCGCGATGCACACCCGCAACCACGGGTGTGGGCCGATCACGTCACCTTTGCAGAACTCCGTAATACATCGCGACGGACGGCCGATTCGGATATTCGCGGCACGATACCCGATTCAGGCGGCAAAAAATATCATGCACCCAAGTGCAAAGTAAACATCCCAAACAAGAAATCGCCCAATAACCACATTGCATTTTTTGAATGGGACAAGTCCGAGTCACAAACCTCGACCCACAAGACGGACTTGAAATTCACCTCAACGCAGCATCACGCAATCTCAAATTCCCATATAAATCCACCAAACAATTGATTTAAATGAATTTTTCACACACCCTCCCAAACCATAAAATCTCAATAAAACCACCCTCCAAAACACCAACCAGTCACGCCCAATAAAATCTCAAAATTACCATCCACCATATCTCGATTTAATCGAAACACTTATCAAGGATTCGCCCAATTCAGGGGTATACGAAATAAGAAAACGATGTATAGAATCGGCGCCTCATAATTCCTACATCGGTATTGACCACACCATGCGGATCGAAAAGCCGCTCTGGCATGAAGGACTGATTCTTACGCAGCAGCACTTTCAGCAGCAGGACCGCTGGAACGGGTTTGCGTTGCAACAGTTAGCGTCGGCGATTGCCGCGTCGCCGTGGGGGACGCTGAACGTCGACATCGACGAAGAGGCACTGGCATCCGGCCGCCTGAAGCTGACGCGGCTGCAACTGCGCTTTCCCGACGGCACGCCGATCGACACGACCATCGCCGATACGCTGCCGCCCGCTCGCGATCTGCTCGGGGAAATTCCCGCCGACACGCAGACCGTCGCTGTGCTCGCCGCGCTCGCGCTGCCCGATCCGAACGGCAACAACTGCCGTTTCGACGAAACGTCGCTGGCCCGGCCAAGACGGACCTATCGGGAATTCGTGAAGGCGACGGACCTGAACGGCACCGGTGAAGCCGAAGTGGCCGCCGAGCGCCACGCGGTCCGGCTGCTGTACGGCTTCGAATCGCACGCAGACGACACGGTATGCGCCATCGCGCGCCTGACACGCACGACGAGCGGCCAGTTCCAGATCGATCGTCAATACGTGCCGCCGTGTCTGTCTCTATCAGGTCATGCGTTGCATATCGAACGCATCCACCGGCTTGCCGATATCCTCGCCGCGAAGAGCGCGCTGCTCGGCGCCCGCCGCAGCGAACGCATCGAACAGGTGGCCGAGTACGGTGTCGCGGACGTCCAGCTCTTCTGGCTCCTGCACTGCATTCATCAGGCCTGGCCACAATTGCGCTTCCTCGCATCGCATCCGGCACAGCCGACCGATCGTCTGTACCAGGTGCTTGCCCAACTGGCAGGGTCGCTGACCACGTTCTCGACGCGTGTGTCGCTGGCCGACATTCCGCCCTACGATCACGCCGGCGCACATGACGTCTTCGCGACGCTCGAATCGCTGATCCGCGATCTGCTCGATGCGATCATCCCGTCGCGCGTCGTCTCGATCGGACTGTCGCATACGGCGCCGACGACATGGACCGGCCAGTTCCTGGACGAGCGCATCGTCGAAGGCGCGGCGGACTGGTATCTGTCGGTCAATGCGGCGCTGCCCGCACTCGAGTTGATCGAACAGTTTCCACGTCTGTGCAAGATCGGTGCACCGGACGACGTCGAGCACATCGTCAATTCCGCGGTGGCAGGCATTCCGCTCAAGGCCGTGCAGCGCGTGCCGGGCGCGATTCCGGTCCGGCTGGACAACCACTACTTCGCGCTCGACGCGCACGACGCCGCACACGCGCGGATGATCGCCGCGCGCGCGTGTCAGGTCTATCTGCCCGCGTCGATCCCCGACGCGTCGATCGAACTCTATGCGGTGCTGCGCTGATGAATGCCATCGTCTCCCCTCGTCCCGATTCCGCACTGCTTGCACGAAATCCGTCGTCCGGCCCGACCGCTCAGCCTTCGATACGTGCGTTGCTGCGCGACACGGCACTGCTCGTCACGCACCTGTCGAACGGCGGCCTGGTCGACAATCATGAAGGATTGCGCCAACAGTGCGCGAAGCTGGTTGCGCAGTTCGCGACGGCACTCGACGCTCGCGGCGTTGCCGCCGACGTCCGCGACGATGCCGTCATCGCGCAATGCGGGCTGATCGATGAAGCCGCGTTGCGCTATCTGACCGCGTCCGACAAGGCCCAGTGGGAGCAGAAACCGCTGCAGGTCGAGCGACTGGGCACGCATGATGCCGGAACGCGCGTCTACGAACGGCTCGAGTACCGGATGCGGGAACCAGCGCCGAACGTCGAACTGCTCGAGTGCTATGCGGCCGTGCTGGGCCTCGGGTTTCGCGGCCGCTACGCCACCCGTTCCGGCCCGTCGGCCGACGGCCACGACGGCGAGGCGAAACGTCGGGCACTGATCGCCGCATTGACCGAGCAGATCGATCGATTGCGACCGGCCGCGCGGTCGGACTTCGTCATCGATCGCTCTCACACACGACTGTTCGACCGGCTCAGGCGTCTGTCGCCATGGGCAATCGCGGGAATCGCATGTGTGATCGCAACAGCCGTGTGGTGCACATGGGACCGCATCCTCGACGCCGAATTGGCAACGCTGGTCCGGCAGGCGAAGCGGCCGTGATTCCGGATACCTCGTTCCCGGCTGCGACAACACGCGCCGATTCCGACGCCGTGCGTGCGGCTCTGTCGGGCCTCGGCTATCCGCTGCGCACGGTCGTCGCGCTGTCGGCCGCACTGGCACTTGCAGTCAGCATAGGGGTGTTGCCGGTCGGCCGTGGCGTCGTGTGGGGATTGGCCGCGGTCATCATCGCGCTGTCGCTACTGATCATCTGGTTGCATTCGCGCAGATTGACGCGCGCGCGCGAACGAAACGTACATGTGATCGCACAACTCGGCGCGGCGACTGCCGACCTGCCGGTCGCGTTGCGCACCAGGATGCCGCTCGCACTGGTAACCGGCGACGGTCTTCCCGCCTTGTTCGATCGCGGCCGGGCCGCGCGCTTCGTTCATGTCGGCGACGGCGCGATCTGGCTGCGCGCCGATCGCCCCCAGGATCTTCCGCGTCTCGCCGTCGCGGTCCGCCAGTGGCGCGACGGCCATGCGCCCGACTGCATCGTGTTGTCGGTCGCGCCGGGCCTGCATGCGAACACCGATACGCTGTCGCAATCGCTGCGCGTGATCCGGCAGGCTGTTGCGGACGCGTCGCGCATGCTCGGCATGCACCTGCCAGGCTATGTCGCCATCTATCAACGGCTGTCGAATGCGGAACCGGCCGCGGCATCGCCGACGGGCGAATCGACCGTCCGATGGTACGGCATGTCGACGGGTTCGCCGGTCACGGATTTGCGCTGCCTCGACACCGCAATCGATGCGGCCGAATCGGATGCACTGCACGCCGGCGGAGACCGGACAGTCGCCGCACGTGCCGCCGGCCTCGGATCGATGCTCGGCTGGACCCGCCGTATCGTGTTCGACCCGCTGACGGACCACCGCCAGCCCGCGCCGCCCTGGCCGCCGTTCGGCGCCGGCTGGATCGACCATGGTCCGGCAGCGGGTCCCGGCAAACCATGGGAGCGCGAGGTGCGCTCGCTGACAGGCATCTCGCCGGCCGCGCTGCCTGCGTCGCCGCTACCCTGGCCGCTGCCGCAACCATTGCTCGACGCGATGCCGCGCCGCGCGTGGCGGTCGCCGCGTGTGGCCGCGGTCGCGCATGTCATCGCGATCGCCGCCTGTGCCGCCGCCGTCGCGACCTGGGGTGCCGCGAACAATAACGAGAAGCTGATGACCCGCATCGGCGGACATCTCGAGCGCTATCACCGCATCCCGGCCACCCAGGATGCAGCGAGACGCGACGCCCTCAAAGCCCTTGCGTCGGACCGCGATCAGCTCGACCGGTATGCGCGCGTCGGTGTTCCGCTCCGGCTGTCGTTCGGCACCTATCGCGGCTCACGACTGCTGCCGGCGATCGACGATGCGATCGCGTCCTATGAACCGCCCCCACCGCCGCCCGCGGTCGTCACGCTGGACAGCATGTCGCTGTTCGACAGCGGCAACGCGCGGCTCAAGTCCGGCACCACACGCGCGATGGTCGATGCGATCGAATTGATCAAGGCGCATCCCGGCAAGCGTGTGCTGATCGCGGGTTACGCCGACGACCAGGGCCGCCCCGACCGCAACCTGACGCTGTCGATCGCTCGCGCGAGCGCCGTGCGCGACTGGCTCGTCGACGCATCGGGCCTGCCGGCGACACAATTCGCGATCCAGGGTTACGGCGACACGCGACCGATCGCCGACAACACGACGCCGCAGGGGCGGGCAAGAAACCGTCGGGTCGAGATCACGCTCGTGCCCGATACGCCGGCAGCCGCCGTACCGGGCGCCGCAAGGTAATACGTGTTTGGGTTCCCGGGGGAAATTGTCCCGGGTTTGTCGGCGCCGGACTCCGATTCCGGCGCTTCGTAGTACCAAGAAGGAGTGAACAATGGCAATTCCGGCATACATGTGGCTCAAGGATGACGGGGGCGCGGACATCAAGGGTTCGGTGACCGTCCAGGACCGCGAGGGCAGCGTCGAACTTGTCGCGTTCGATCACGGCGTGCACATCCCGACCGACGGCAATACGGGCAAGCTCACCGGCACGCGCGTGCACAAACCGATCACGCTGACGAAGGAAACGGATGCGTCGACGCCTTATCTGTACAAGGCCGTGACGAGCGGCCAAACGCTGAAGTCGGTTGAAATCAAGTGGTACAAGATCGACGATGCAGGCAAGGAAAAGGAGTACTTCAACACGAAGCTCGACAACGTGAAGATCGTCGCCGTGAAACCGAAGATGCTCGACATCAAGAATCCGGACTACGAGAAGCACAACCACCTCGAAGACGTCGAACTGCGCTACGAGACGATCACGTGGTCGTACAAGGACGGCAACATCATCCACAAGGACACGTGGAACGAACGTTCCTGATGTGCTGACCGGCAGGCGGAATCCAGCACGCTCGCGTGGCCGGTTTCCGCCCGTCCGTACAGGTATCGACGCACGCCCGCCCGCTTCCCTCCTCATCCGCTACCGACATGACGCCGCCTCTTCCGGACGCTTCCCGCCTCATTCGCCGTCTCAATCCTCATTGCACGCGCGCGCTCGAAGCCGCGGCCAGTCTCTGCCAGACCCGGCTTGCGGATGAAATCGCGGTCGAGCACTGGGTGCTGAAACTGATCGAAGCCGACGACGGCGACATTCCGGCGATCCTGCGTCACTACGATCTCGATATCGATGAGGTATGGGACGCATTGATCGATGTGATCGATCGCATGCCGCGTACGCTGCGGGGCATGCCGGCGCTGTCGCGGCAACTCGCCGCGGTGATCGACGACGCATGGACGCATGCGGCAGCCGATGACGCCGACGGCACCATTCGGTCCGGACATCTGTTGCAAGCCATCGTCGAAGCGCCTTACGTGCTGCGCACACAGCGCGCGTGGCCGTTGCTGTCGGTTTCCAGCGCGCAGATCCGGCGCGTGCTGCCGCGGCTCGGGCGACGGTCGTCCGAGAACGCGGCCGATGACACGGCGGCGCCGCAGCCGAAGGCACCGGAAACTGTCGATCGGCGCAGCAATGCCGCTACGGCGCCCATCACCGACAAGTCCGCCGGACCGACGCCGTCGCGCTCGCCCGACGGCGACGCACTCGCCCGCTTCGCGCTCGACCTGACCGAAAAGGCAGGCCGCGGCGAGATCGATCCGGTCTTCGGGCGTGATCGGGAGATCCGGCAGATGATCGACGTGCTCGCGCGCCGCCGCAAGAACAATCCGATCCTGGTCGGCGAACCGGGCGTCGGCAAGACCGCGCTCGTCGAGGGCCTTGCGTTGCGTGTCGCCGACGGCAGTGTTCCGGAAACGATCCGCGATACGCGCATCCTGACGCTCGACCTCGGCCTGCTGCAGGCCGGCGCCGGTGTGAAAGGCGAGTTCGAGCAACGGCTGAAAAACGTGATCGACGAGGTGCGAGCGTCCGCAACGCCGATCCTGCTGTTCATCGACGAGGCGCATACGTTGATCGGCGCGGGCAACGCGGCCGGCGGCGCCGACGCGGCCAATCTGCTCAAGCCGGCGCTCGCGCGCGGCGAGTTGCGCACGATCGCGGCCACCACGTGGGCGGAATACAAGGAATTTTTCGAACGCGATGCCGCACTCGAACGGCGCTTTCAGGTCGTCAAGGTCGACGAGCCGGATGACGATACGGCCTGCCTGATGCTGCGCGGCCTCGCCGGCCGCTATGCAGCCCATCACGATGTTCACATCCGCGACGAGGCGATCGTCGCGGCCGTCCGCCTGTCGCGCCGCTACATTCCTGCGCGCCAGCTGCCGGACAAGGCCGTGGATCTGATCGATACGGCTGCAGCACGCGTGCGGATGGCACTCGACGTACCGCCGGCGGAACTGCAACAGGCGCATGCGACGCTGGCGGCGCTCGAACTGGAGCGCGCCGCGCTCGATGCGGACACGCGCGCCGGAATCGCCGGTAGCGCCGAACGACGCGCGGCCATCGAGACGGAGCACGATGCGATGCGCATCACCGCTGGCACACTGCTCGGCCAGTACACGCGGGAACGCGAACTTGTCGGGGCATTGCGCACGCTTCGCGGAACAACGGATCCCGTGCCGGATCCGGCGGACATGGTCCATGCGATCAACGCGCTGGCGGAAGCTCAGGGAAAATCACCGACGATCGCCGCCGACGTCGACGCGCAAGCGATTGCGCGCGTGGTCGCCGAATGGACCGGCGTGCCGGTCGGCAATCTCGTCGACGACGAACTGAAAAGCCTGCTTGCGCTGGAAGCGACGCTCTCCTCTCGCGTGGTCGCGCAGGACGAAGCGATCAGCGCATTGGCGGAAAGCCTGCGCACGGCCAAAGCCGGCCTGAAAAGCGAGCATGCGCCGCTCGGCGTGTTCCTGCTCACCGGTCCGTCCGGCGTCGGCAAGACCGAAACGGCGCTCGCGCTCGCCGATCTGCTGTTCGGCGGCGCCGCCGCGCTGACGACGATCAACCTGTCCGAGTACCAGGAAGCGCATACGGTGTCGCAGCTCAAGGGTTCGCCACCCGGCTACGTCGGTTACGGACGCGGTGGCGTTCTGACCGAGGCTGTGCGCCAGCGGCCTTACAGCGTCGTGCTGCTCGACGAAGTCGAGAAGGCACACCGCGACGTGCTCGACATCTTCTATCAGGTATTCGACCGCGGCACGATGCGCGACGGCGAGGGACGCGAGATCGATTTCCGCAATTGCGTGATCGTGATGACGTCCAATCTCGGCAGTACGCAAATCGACGACGCGACGGCCGAGGATGCGTCGATCACGCAGGCCGCGTTGCGCGATGCGATCCATCCGCAGTTGGTCGCACATTTTCAGCCGGCGCTGCTCGCACGCTTCCAGACGCTCGTTTATCGGCCGCTCGATGCGGCGGCGCTCGCGTCGATCGTGCGGATCAAGCTGGACAAGATTGCCGAACGCCTGCATCGGCAACATGCAGCGACGCTGACGTGTGCCGACGATCTGATCGAATCGATCGCGCAGTACTGCGTGTCACGGGAATCCGGCGCGCGCAGCGTCGACGCATTCCTGAACCAGCGCGTGCTGCCGGTCGTTTCGCGCGAATTGCTTGCAAGGATGGCGTCGGGTGTCCGGCCGCGACAAATCCTTCTGTCGACAGGCATGGAAGGCGCGTTGACGATCGATTTCGTCGATGCCCCGGCCACGATCGATGACGGCACCGGGCAGCCGAGCCACCGATGACCGCCGGCCCCTCCCTCTACGACATGCTGCTCGGCCAGATCGGCGGCGAGCCGATCGGCGCCTACGACGACCGCACGCTCGAATGCCTGAGCGTGCAACAGAACGTGCGCCGCATTCTCAATACGCGGGCGGGCGCGCTCAAGCACCTGCCCGACTACGGACTGCCGGACCTCACGAACATCTACAAGGCATTGCCCGCGTCGGCACACTTGCTCAAGCAGCAGATGGAAGCCACGCTGCTGAAGTACGAGCCGCGCATCCGCTCGATCGACATCGGGATCGTCGACAACCGCGATCCCGGGATCCTGGTCAGCTTCGAAATGACCTGCCATCTGAAGAACGCCGGACTCGTGCGCTTCGGCACCTACTTCGAACCACCGGGCCGCCTGCGCGTCGAACGGCGCGTCGATCGGTCATGACCGCGTGCGATCAGCGTTCGTGCGCCAGATGCGCCGCAAACCCCACCTTCTCCGGTTCGATCCCCGCCTTCAGCGTCAGCGCCGGAATCTCATAGTCGCCGGCGTTCTGCCGCCGGAACGGAATCGGCCGTGCGGTCCACAGTTCGTCCAGACGTTTGCCGAGCGCCGCGCGCGTTTCGTCGAAGCGCGCGTCGTTCATCTTTCCGGTCCGGTAGATCACGAACGGCGGCAGCACGTCGAACCCCGGGTAATACAGGATCCCGTGCTGGATCGGGAACAGCACGTCGTCGATCGGCCCGTTGATGCCGCGCGCGCTGTAGTGCGACTCCCAGCCGCCGGTCGTGACGATCACCATCGCACGCTTGCCCGCCAGCGTGCCTTCGCCGTAACGGTCGCCCCAATGCCGGTCGGAATGCTCGCCGACGCCGTACGCAAAGCCGTACGCATACACGCGCTCGACCCAGCCCTTCATGATCGCCGGCATCGAGAACCACCACAGCGGGAACTGCAGGATCACCGCGTCGGCCCACTTCAGCTTGGCCTGTTCGCGCGCGATGTCGTCGCGCTGCGTGCCCGTCTCGAACGCATGCTTCGAATCGAGCGCCGGATCGAAGCGTGCGTCGGGCACACGGTCGGTCACGTCATGCGCGTCGAACGAGGCCTTCCAGTTCATCGCATACAGATCGGTCACCTGCACGGCATGGCCGGCCGCTTCGAGATGCTCGACCGCGAAGTCCCGCAACGCGCCGTTCAGCGAGCGCGGTTCGGGATGGGCATAGACGATCAGCACGTTCATGTTCACTGCTCCGTTGATTGAATGACTGCAGGATGCCGTCGCCTAAGGTATATTGGAAATGAATTCCAGACATTCCAGGTATAGCCATGAACAATCTCAGACGACTGGATCTGAACCTGCTGGTCACGCTCGACGTCCTGCTCGCCGAGCACAACGTCACGCGTGCGGCTGAAAAACTGAACATGTCGCAGCCGTCGGTCAGCGTGCAGTTGCAGAAACTGCGCGACCTGTTCGGCGATCCGCTGCTGCTGCCGGGCCCGCGCGGGATGCGGCCGACCACGCGCGCGGAAACGCTGCGCGAGCCGCTGCGGGACGCGCTCGACGCGGTCGAGCGCGCAGTGCTGACGGCCACGCCGTTCGAGCCGGCGACCGCGACGAACACATGGCGCGTGGCGGCGACCGACTATGGCGAATCGACGATCGTCCTGCCCGCACTGAACGCGCTGCGTTCGGCCGCGCCCGCTACGCGGCTCGCCGTCGTCGAGCTCGTGCCGCCGCGCATCGAGCAGGACGCGGAGCGCAACGGTATCGACCTGGCCTTCCACACGACAGAGGGTTCGCCGGAAGGGATGCGGCGCCTGCCGCTGTTCGTCGAGCGATACGTGCTCGCCGGCCGTGCCGGTCATCCGAAACTGAAGCGGCGCCCGACGCTCGCGCAGTTCGGCGCGCTGGAACACGTGATCGTGTCGCCCGACGGCGGCGGCTTCTTCGGCGTGACGGACGAAGCGCTCGCGAAAGCGGGCGCCGCGCGGCGCGTCGTGCTGTCGGTTCCGCATTTCCTGTTCGTGATGTCGGCCGTCGCCAGCACCGACCTCGTGGCGATGCTGCCCGAGCGGCTGGTGCGCAACACGCCCGCGCTGCGCGTCGTGGAAGCACCCGTCGAGATCCCCGGCTACGAGATGTCGATGCTGTGGCACGAACGCGTGCATCGCGATCCGGCGCATCGATGGTTGCGGGAGACGATCGCCGCGTCGGTGTGAGTGTGTCAGGTAAGCCGCTCGCGGGAACGGCAGGGATGCCGTGCTTCGGCCACCCCCCTCACCGCCGCGCTCGAACCGGTTACGACGAACCCACGCGCATTCAGCACTTGAAACCGCCTCGAACACTGTATATATTTACAGTGCTTTTGCATCATTTGACCCGAATTCCGTCACCCATGACGGACGGACTTTTGTGAGGCGACCATGTTCCAGTCATCCGCATTCGATCCCGAGCAACCCGGCTTCAACCCGGTCCACTTCGAGCGTGCCGCGCAGCGGGCGGTCGTCGACCTGCAGCGTGTCGTCAGCGGCCCTGCGCAACGCGCGCTCGGGCTGCGGCGCCGCACCCATCCGGCCGCCGTCCGCACGATGAGCTGGCAGGCGCTGCTGAACGTCGAGGAACTCGCGTTCTCGAATACCGGTTTCCTGAGCCGCAACGATCCGATGGTCGTCGACGCGTTCATTCGCCTGCGCGACAGCCGGCTGGTCGCCGCGGACGTCGAGGAGCCGGTCGACTGGCGTCGCGACGACGACGACCTGCCGGCCGTCTACCTGATCGTCAAGGCGATGCTGGAAGCGGAAGAGGAAGAACGGGCCGAAGCGGCCTGACGCACGCCGGCCGGCGGCAGATGGCGATCCGCGGAAATCGCGTCGCCACGTTGCGGGGCGACGCGGTACATCCGTTCCATGCTGTCGGTGTGCCCCGGCATGACGCATCATCGGACGCAACGTCGCGAGCCGTCGCGCAGGCAAGCTGCCACCGCGCGACGCGCTCCGTTTCGAAACCTGAACGGGCGGTTCGTTACAACCGCGCCGCAAGCCGCGAGCCCTGATCGATCGCACGCTTCGCATCGAGTTCGGCCGCCAGTTCCGCGCCGCCGATCAGGTGCACCGAGCGTCCGGCCGCCTGCATCGGCGCGAGCAGCGCGCGCTGCGGCTCCTGCCCCGTGCACAGCACGATCGTGTCGGCCTCGATCAGTTCGTGATCGGTACGCTGCTCGCCGTACGACACGTGCAGCCCGCGCGCATCGATCAATTCGTAGTTCACGCCGCCGATCATCTTCACCTGCTTCATCTTCAGCGTCGCGCGGTGAATCCAGCCGGTCGTCTTGCCGAGCCCCTTGCCGAGCGGCGCGGCCTTGCGCTGCAGCAGCGTCACTGCGCGAGCCGGCGCGGCGACCTGCGCGCGCGTCACGCCGCCGCGCGTCGCGGCCGGATCGGTCACGCCCCACTCCGCTTTCCACTCGTCCAGATCGAGCGTCGGCGACTCGCCGTCCTGCACCAGATACTCGGCGACATCGAAGCCGATGCCGCCCGCGCCGACCACCGCGACACGCCGGCCGACCGGCTGCCTGCCGGCGAGCACGTCGACATAGCTGAGCACGTTCGGTCCGTCCTGCCCGGGAATCTTCGGGTCGCGCGGCGCCACGCCGGTCGCGAGCACGATCTCGTCGTAGCCGCCCGCGATCAGGTCGCTCGCGTCGACGCGGTGGTTCAGGTACAGGTTCACGCCGGTCAGCTCGACCTGGCGGCCGAAGTAACGCAGCGCTTCGTCGAACTCCTCCTTGCCCGGAATCCGCTTCGCCATGTTGAACTGGCCGCCGATCTCCGACGCCGCGTCGAACAGGTCGACGTGGTGGCCGCGCTGCGCAAGCACGGTCGAGCACGCGAGCCCGGCCGGCCCCGCACCGACCACCGCGATGCGCTTCGGCTGCTGCACGCGCGTGTAGACCAGTTCCGTCTCGTGGCATGCGCGCGGGTTCAGCAGGCATGACGCGATCTTGTTCTTGAACGCGTGGTCGAGACACGCCTGGTTGCAGCCGATGCACGTGTTGATCTCGTCGGCGCGGCCCTGCGCGGCCTTGACGACGAACTCGGCATCCGCGAGCAGCGGGCGCGCCATCGATACCATGTCCGCGCAGCCATCCGCGAGAATCTGCTCGGCCACTTCGGGCCGGTTGATCCGGTTGGTCGTCACGAGCGGAATACCGACCTCGCCCTTCATCTTCTTCGTCACCCACGCGAACGCGCCGCGCGGCACCGACGTCGCGATCGTCGGCACGCGCGCCTCATGCCAGCCGATCCCCGTGTTGATGATGGTCGCGCCCGCGCGCTCGACGGCCTTCGCGAGCTGCACGGTCTCGCGCCAGTCGCTGCCGTCCGGAATCAGGTCGAGCATCGACAGCCGATAGATCAGGATGAAGTCGCGCCCGACCGCTTCGCGCGTGCGCTCGACGATCTCGATCGGCAGGCGGATCCGGTTCTCGTACGAACCGCCCCACCGGTCGGTGCGCTTGTTCGTATGCATCGAGATGAACTGGTTGATCAGGTAGCCTTCGGAACCCATGATCTCGACGCCGTCGTAGCCGGCCTCGCGCGCGAGCTGCGCGCAGCGGACGAACGCGCGGATCTGCCGCTCGACGCCGCGCGCGCCGAGTTCGTGCGGCGCGAACGGCGAGATCGGCGACTTGATCTTCGACGGCGCGACCGCGAACGGGTGGTAACCGTAGCGGCCGGTATGCAGGATCTGCAGCGCGATCTTGCCGTCGTCCGCATGCACGGCATCGGTGATCACGCGATGCCGCCGCGCGCCGGCCGACGTCATCAGCGTGCCGCCGAACGGCTTGGTCCAGCCGGCCACGTTCGGCGCGAAGCCGCCGGTCACGATCAGGCCGACGCCGCCGCGCGCACGTTCGGCGAAATAGTCGGCAAGGCGCGGCAGCGTCTTGCGGCTGTCCTCGAGGCCCGTGTGCATCGAGCCCATCAGCACACGGTTCTTCAGCGTGGTGAAGCCGAGA
Organism: Burkholderia sp. Bp9142; assembly: GCF_003853415.1. Taxonomy (GTDB): domain Bacteria; phylum Pseudomonadota; class Gammaproteobacteria; order Burkholderiales; family Burkholderiaceae; genus Burkholderia. The sequence goes on from NZ_QTPP01000001.1 coordinate 271,499, forward strand.
TCGAGCGGCGCGAGCAGGTGGGGAAAGGGGGTCGTCATGGTGATCCTGCCGGTAAGCGATAGGTGCCATCGTAGGCCGCGCGCCGCCTTGAACGTGAGGGGGCAAACAGCCATAATGCTTGTCATTTCCGGCCAAAACGACATGACCTCTCCGCCACGCAAGGACCACCTCGGGCTGCGCCGGCCGACGATTCCGGTCGCCTATACACGCCTGCTGCTGCAGGCGCTGGCCGCGCGCGGCGTCGATCTGGCCGCGGTGCGCGCGGGCACCGGGCTGCGCGACGCGGTGTTGGCCGAACCGGACGCGCGCGTCGCGCCATCGCAATGGGGCCGGCTCGTGCTCAATGCGATCGAGATCGGCGGCGATCCGGGCATCGGGCTCGCGTTCGGGCTGCTGCTGAAGCCAACCGTGCACGGCTTCCTCGGCTATGCGACGCTGACCGCCCGGGACATCCGCGACGCGCTGGTCGTCACGCAGCGCTACTTCCGGATGCGCAACCGCCAATATCGGCTGACCTATGCGGAGGACGAACACGGCGCGACGCTCGAACTGCACGGCGTGCAGGCAAGCCCCGTGCTGCAGCATCACGTGATGTTCGAGTTCGTGCTGACCGGGCTCGCGCAAAACATCTCGCAGTGGTCCGGGCGCGCGTCGCCGCCGATTACGCTGCGCTTCGCGTGGCCGGAGCCCGGGTATTTCGCGCGTTACCGCGCCCAATTGCCGCCGGTCGAATTCGGCTGCGCCGCGAACGCGCTGTGGATCGCGCGCGAGGTGCTCGACTGGCCGCTGCCGCTCGCCGACGAAGTCGCGCACCGGCAGGCGCTCGTGCAGGTCGAGCGCGAGTATGCGCAGGTGCGCCAGGAGGAAGGCGATCTCGTCGAGCGCGTGCGCGCGGAACTGGCGCGCACGGCCGGCGACTATTCGAGCCCGGAGGCGCTCGCCGATGCACTGCTCGTGTCGACGCGCACGCTGCGGCGCCGGCTCGAGGAAGCCGGATCGAGCTATCGGGAACTGCTCGACGAAGCGCGGTTTCGCGACGCGAAGCAGTTGCTGTCGGCATCGGACCTCGACCTGAAGACGATCGCCGAGCGGCTGCAATTCACCGACCCGGCGAATTTCACGCGGGCGTTCCGGCGCTGGGCCGGGCAGACGCCGAGCGCTTATCGGGAAGCGGCCGGCAATCCGGCGCGCGAGTAAGCGGGAAGGCTCGCGCAAGCGCGGCGGCTGGCGCGACCCGCCTGCCGCAGGGAAAGCACTCACACCGGACACCCGAAGGTAGCGGCGCATTCGTGTGATCCGGGTCAATGGAACGACGCCCGACGCATCGGCTGCCGACGTCAATGCGCGCTGCCGCCCCGTCACCGGCATCGATCCGCCTCTCGCCGAGGTGAACGGACGCCGAGCGCGACGCGTCAATTGCCGACGTCAATCCGCGCGCCGCCGCCCCCTTCACCCGCCTCGATCCGCACCTCGCCAGCCGCGGCAACGATCGCGTCATACACGTCGTCCGTCACGCACACCACCGGCACCGCGATCGCATACAGTTCGGCGGCAACGATCGCGCCGATCGAGATGATCAGGTCGCGCTCCTTCAGCACGATCCCGACCGGCCCGGTGCCGTTGCGCACGGCTTCCGCGAGCACGCTGCTGCTCGAACTCGACCCCTTCGCATGCGGCATCACCATGATCCGGCCGGCCAGGCTCGCGCCGGCCTGCGGATGCCCGCGATCGACGATCCGCCCCGCGCCCGAGTCGTAGCCGCCCCAGAAGCTGAGCGGCTTGTCGAGCACGATCGTCCTTGCGCATGCGCTGCCCGGTACGAGCGTGTCGCCCGTCAGTTTCCCGATCGTTGTGTCAGTCATCGAATCGCACCTTTCCTTCGAACGCGGAACGCACGCACTCGCGCATGCTGCCGTACGCGACCGTGACGCCGATGTTCGCGGGCGCATACGACGCCCACTTCCCGGAGTTGGTCATCACCAGGCCCGACAGCTGCTTCATCACCGGCGTGATGTACGTGCAGGTGTCGACGACGATCTGGATGCCGCGCGCGTCGAACTTGTCGGCGAGCCCGAGCTCGCCCAGCTCCCACAGGATGAAGCGGCTCGTGTTCACGTAGAAATCGCACTTCGGCTTGCCGTCGAACCGATCGAGCAGCGCGTCGAGCGTGCGGAATTCGGCCAGCGAGAAATGCGGCGTGCCGAGCGCGACCGCGACGAGCGCATCGCCGGCCGCGCCGTGGTTCAGCGTGCGGCGGATCTCGTCGAGATCGGCCATCGCGACATCGACCGTTCGCAGCGCCGCCTGCCCGTGCAATGCGGCGTCGAGCGTCGGCGCCTCGGGCGTGACGCCCACCGCATGGAACAGCGCGACCGCCCCGCTCGATGCGGCGGCGGCACCCAGCGCCTTGAGTTCGTCTTCGGTGGTGTCCGCGGGCAACCCGACAATCGCCGGCACGATCGCGCCGGCGATCCTGCCGATCAGCAACCCGAGCGCCGCGAAATGGATGTCGCGCGACGGCCGGTTGCCGAAGTCCGGCGCGTTGAACACGATCCGCGCCGCGCGATTCGCTTCGACATGCAGCCCCGCATACGGCGCACGTCCGGTAATCGCGGCGGCCAGGTCGAGAAAGTCGCCATAGCGGCTGGTGCGCGCACCGAGCACCGAATTGGCGAACACGATCGCATTGGATTCGGCCCACGCGATCTGCTCGCCCAGGCGCGGACGCTTCTCCAGCTGATACGGCGCGCACGTGAAGCTCGATTCGCAGCCGAGCTGCAGGTGCGCATCCATCAGGCGCCACGCGTCGCGCTGGATCATGCGGTCGCCGTGATACAGCTCGGGATGGATCAGGTCGAGCGACCCGACGTTCAGAGTGGTCGGCACCGCGACCTGCGCGCCGGTGTCGACGAAATACTCGACGAAGTCGAGGCTCGTCCGGCCGTGGTAAAGACAGCCGTCGATATGCGCGGACGTGATGTCGATCAGGTGCGGCGCCGACATGACCTCTGCCGTGCGCGCGACGATCCGCATCGCGCGTGCGACGCCGTCGCCGAATGCGCCGCGCAACATCGCGTCGTCGCGCTCGCTCAACTGCAGCATGGGAGGTGCTCCTCGTGTCTCGTCCGGTGGCTCCGGATCGCTTTCGTCATACTACCGCGCGCGTTGCGCCTATCGCTGCGCCGTCAGGCTGAACAGCTCGTCGCGCAGCGCCTTGGCCCGGCCGCGGCCGAACTGCGTCTCGAACTCGTCCTGCGCGGCCTGCCACGCGACTTTCGCCTGCGCGTAGGTGTGCTCGCCGAGCTTCGTCAGGCTGAGCGCATGCGCGCGTGCGTCGTGCTCGGACGCGGCCGCCGCGACGAATCCGTCGCGCTGCAGCGGCTTCAGCGCGCGCAACAGCGTCGTGCGATCCATGACCAGCCGATCGGCGAGCTCGCTCATCACCAGTCCGGGCCGGCGCGACAGGTTCGCCATGATCGAGAACTGCGCGGGCGTGACCCCGACCGGGGCCAGATGCCGCTCGTAGAGTTGCGTGACGAAGCGCGCCGCCTGACGCAGCGCGAGGCAATTGCAGGCCTGGGTCATCTGGATATCGTTCATGACCGGCAATTTATATGTGCATATACATAAAGTCAATGTACACTCCGCCGTAACATGGCCGGGCCGGCCGCGTGCATCGGGCGCCCCGCCATCGCCTCGAGGAGACGGACATGGACTACATCGACAAGCTGCGGATCTTCCGGTCGGTGGTGGAGATGCGCAGCTTCACGCGCGCCGCCGACATGCACGGCCTCGCGCGGCCGGTCGTGTCGCGGGCGGTCGCGGATCTGGAGGCGCGCTTCGGCAGCCGCCTGCTGCACCGGACCACGCGCCAGGTCTCGCTGACCGAAACCGCCGAGCGCATCTACGAACGCTGCGCGGCCGTGCTCGACGAACTCGACTCGCTGGAAGCGCAGGCGCAGTCGCATACGCGCGAGCCCGAGGGGCTGCTGCGCCTCGTCGCGCATACGACGGCCGCGCTGAACCGGCTCGTGCCGCTGATCGCCGGCTTCAAGGCCGCGCATCCGAAGGTGCGGCTCGACGTCACGCTGACCGAGCGCCCGGTCGACCTCGTCGGCGAAGGCTACGACATCGGCATCGTCGTGCCGTACATGCTGACGAGCGAGACGACCGTCGTGCGGCTGGTCGAACGCATTCCGGTGGTGATCGTCGCGACGCCCGCCTATCTGCGCGCGCATCCGCGTCCCGAGACACCGGCCGAACTCGCCGATCATGCGTTCGTGCCAATGTCGCCGTCGCTGCGCCGGCCCGCGCTGTCGTTCCGCGTCGGCGGCGACACGCTGACCGTGCCGTTGAGCTTCGACATCTCGTCGAACAGCCCCGTCTTCAACCGCGAAATGGTGATGCACGACTTCGGCATCGGCGTCGTGCCGAAAACGCTCGTCGAAGCCCAACTCGCGTCGGGCGCGCTCGTGCAGCTGCTCGAAGGCGCCGATCTCGTCGACGCGTTCGTGGAGATCAAGCTCGCCTACGCGAACCGCGCGCTGCTGCCCGCGAAGGTCAAGGCGTTCATCGACTACACGGCCGCGTACTGCGACCGCGAAGGCGGGATTGTTCCGGCCGCGGCCTGATCCGGCGCGAGAACGCGCCGCTGGGCCGCCGATTGGTACAGCCACGACACCAATCTGATCCTGCCCCGCCCCTCGCTTCGCTCCGCGTTGCCGCCTAACATGTGCACATGCACAAAAGCACACTCACCGACGACGATTGCTTCGCGGTCCGGCAAGCCGCCCGGCGAATCTCGCAGTTCTACGAGCGCTACCTGTCGCGGGCGGGCGTCACGCCGTCGCAGTACAGCATTCTCGCGCTGCTGCGGGAGCGCCCGGGCCTGACGATGGCGACGCTGTCGGCGGTGCTGGTGATCGAGCGCACGGCGCTCCTGCGCGCGCTCAAGCCGCTGGTCGGCGCGGCGCTCGTGACGGGCCGGATCGAGCCGCGTTGCCGCCGCCAGACGTTCGCGCTGACCACGCACGGCGAAACGAAGATCGCCGACGCGCATGTGCACTGGCTCGCCGCGCAGGAAGCGTTCGAGCGGCGCTTCGGGCCGGCCCAGGCGGCCCGCCTCAGAGACGAATTGTTCCGGATCACGCACAACCTGCCGGAACGCTAACCCCTTCCCCGATCGGCGACGCGTCGTCGGTCGTTTCGATAAGTGCATATACATAGGTGAATCGATGGAAACGACCCAAGCCGCTGCCTCCCGCGAGGCAGCCACAATCGAGCGGCCGGCCAAGCAACGCCGCGTGCCGTGGATGCGCATCGCGGTGGGCGCGGTGATCGTCGTGGTGGCCGCTGCCGTGCTCGACTGGCTGTTCGTGCTGCGCTTCCAGGAGAGCACCGACGATGCGTATGTCGGCGGCGACGTCACGGTGCTCGCGCCGAAGGTGAACGGCTTCGTCGACAAGATCCTCGTGACGGACAACCAGCGCGTGAAGGCCGGCGACGTGCTCGTGCAGCTCGATGCGCGCGACTACGATGCGAAGCTCGCGCAGGCCACCGCGGAAGTCGACAGCGCGCGCTCCGCGGTGACCGAACTCGAAGCGAAGCAGCAACTGCAGTACGCGGTAATCGGCCAGCATGCGGCGGACAGGAACGCGTCGTCGGCCGAGCTCACGCGTGCGTCGTCGGACCGCGTGCGCTACCGCGAGCTCGTGAAATCCGACGCGGTGTCGAACCAGATCGTCGAACGCGCGGACGCCGACTATTCGAAGGCGGATGCGGCCGTCGCACGCAGCGACGCCGCGCTGCTCGCATCGAAGCGGCAGCTCGACGTGCTCGGCGCGCAGCTCGCCGATGCGCGGGCCCGCGTGAACACGGCACTGGCCGCGCAGCGCGTCGCGGCGCTCAACGTCGAATACACGACGATCCGCTCGCCGGTCGACGGCTACGTCGGCAACCGCACGGGCCGCGTCGGGATGCTCGCGAACGTCGGCGTGCCGCTGCTGACGGTCGTGCCCGCGTCGGGGCTGTGGATCGACGCGAACTTCAAGGAAGACCAGCTGCGCAAGATGCGCGCGGGCGATCGCGTCGACGTGACGCTCGACGCATCGAGCACACAGCTGCATGGCCGCGTCGACAGCCTGGCGCCCGCGACCGGCGCAACCTTCAGCGTGCTGCCGCCCGAGAACGCGACCGGCAACTTCACGAAGATCGTCCAGCGCGTGCCGGTGCGCGTGCATCTCGATCCTCGACCGGGCATCGAGCAGGTGCTGCGCCCCGGCCTGTCCGCGGTCGTGACCGTGCACACCGACCACGCGAACTGAACGGGAGCCGACGATGACCACCGCGTTTTCCGGCGACCCCGCGTCGCAACCGACGAAGCAGCGCGTCTTCGCGTTCGCGCTGATGTGCGTCGGCTTCTTCATGGCGACGCTCGACATCCAGATCGTCGCGTCGTCGCTGCGCGACATCGGCGGCGGCCTGTCCGCCAGCCAGGACGAACTGTCGTGGGTGCAGACGGCCTACCTGATCGCCGAGATCATCGTGATCCCGATGTCGGGCTGGCTGTCGAAGGTGATGTCGACGCGCTGGCTGTTCGTCGCGTCGGCCATCGGCTTCACGATCACGAGCATGCTGTGCGGGCTCGCGTGGGATATCAACTCGATGATCCTGTTCCGCGGGCTGCAGGGGGCGCTCGGCGCCGCGATGATCCCGACCGTGTTCACGACCGCGTTCGTGCTGTTCCCGGGCAAGCAGCGGCTGATCGCGTCGACGACGATCGGCGCGCTCGCGTCGCTCGCGCCGGCGATCGGGCCCGTGATCGGCGGCTGGATCACCGATCAATGGTCGTGGCACTGGCTGTTCTACCTGAACCTCGTGCCCGGCATCGCCGTGGCCGTGCTGGTGCCGCGCTACGTGCATATCGACGAACCCGACCTGAGCCTCATCAAGCGCGGCGACTATCTCGGCATCGCGCTGATGTCGGGCTTCCTCGGCTGCCTCGAATACGTGCTGGAGGAAGGCCCGCGCAAGAACTGGTTCAGCGACGACGCGATCGTCATCTGCGCGTGGATCTCCGGCATCTGCGGCGTCCTGTTCATCGTGCATGCGCTGACCGCCGAAGACCCGATCGTCGACCTGCGCGCGCTCGCCGTGCGCAACTTCGGGATCGGCAGCCTGCTGTCGTTCGTGACGGGCATCGGTATCTTCGTCACCGTGTTCCTGACGCCGCTGTTTCTCGCCCAGGTGCGTGCGTTCAGTTCGCTGCAGATCGGCATCGCGCTGCTGTCGGTCGGCGCGTTCCAGCTGCTCGCGCTTTGCGCGTATGCGTTCGCCGCGCGCTACTTCAGCATGCGCGCGCTGCTCGTGTTCGGGCTCGTCTGCTTCGGCCTCGGCTGCTACCTGTACACGCCGATCACGCACGACTGGGGCTGGCGGGAACTGCTGCTGCCGCAGGCGCTGCGCGGGATCGGCCAGCAGTTCAGCGTGCCGCCGATCGTGACGATGGCGCTCGGTTCGCTGCCGCAGTCGCGGCTCAAGTCGGCGAGCGGCCTGTTCAACCTGATGCGCAACCTCGGCGGTGCGATCGGCATCGCAGTGAGCGCGACGATGCTCAACGACCGGCTGAACTTCCACTACCTGCGCCTGAACGAGCACGTGAGCGCCGGCGAGCCGCAGGTCGCGTCGCTGCTCGACCGCCAGGCCGCGTACTGGACCTCGGTGGCCGGCAATACGCTGGATACCGCGCAGGCGGGCCTCGCGAACCTGCACCGCCTGATCTATCGCGAGGCGCTGACGCTCACCTACGCGGATGCGTACTACGCGCTGTCGCTGTGCTTCGTGGTCGCGCTGATCGCCGTCGCGTTTTCCCGTCCCATCACCCTGAACGCGCCGCCGCCGGACGCACACTGAAGCCGAGGTCATCATCATGAAAAAGCTACTCGTCGCGCTGGCCGTCAGCGCATTCGCCGCGGGGTGTGCGGTGCAGCCCGCGCAGCACCCCGCGCTGCACGATTCCGTGCAATCGCTCGCGCCCGCCGCGTGGGACACCGACGTGCCGCGCGCGGACATCGGCGCCGCCGCGTGGTGGGCGCGGTTCAACGATCCCGTGCTCGACCGGCTGATCGCGACCGTGCTCGACGGCAACCTCGATCTGCAGGCCGCCGCCGAACGCGTGAAGCAGGCGCAGGCGCTGACCGGGCAGAAGCGCGCGGCGCTGCTGCCCGAACTCGACGCGACCGCGCGTGCGGCCGATGCGCGCCAGAACACGCCGCCGCCGCTCGGCTATGTGCGGCAGGCCGGCGCGGGACTCGCGCTGAGCTGGTCGCCGGACGTGTTCGGCGGCGAACGGCTCGACCTGCTGGCCGCGCAGGCCGAACTGGTCGGGCAAAGGCATGCGGAAGACGCGATGCGGCTCGCGCTCGCGGCCGATGCGGCCGGCGCGTACGTCGACCTGCGCTGGGCGCAGCAGGAACTGAAGATCCTGCAGGACAACGCGGCGATCCGTCAGCATGCGCTCGAACTCACGCGCAAGCGCCAGGCGTTCGGGCTGTCGACGGAACTCGACGTCACGCGCGCGCAGAACCAGCTCGATGCGCTCGAGGCGCGGATTCCGCCGACACGGGCGCAGATTGCGCATCAGCTCAACCTGATCGCCGTGTATTCAGGCCGCACGCCCGAGTCGATCGACCGGCTCGTGCTCGCGCAGGCCGGCGCGATTCCGGCGCCGCCGGCCGGGTCGCCCGCTACGTTGCCCTCGCAGGCGCTGCTGCGCCGGCCCGACGTGCTCGCCGCTTACGCGCAGGTCGAGCGGCGCGCGGCGCAGGTCGGCGTCGCGAAGGCCGAGCGGTATCCGAAGTTCTCGCTGAACCTGACGGACGGGATTCTGGCCGCGTCGTACCTCGGGTTGCCGACGCTGACCGACAACCTGTTCAGCGCGGCGTTGAGCGCGACCAGCCCGATCTTCAACGCCGGGCGGATCACGGCCGACATCACGCAGAGCGAAAGCCGGATGCGCGAGTCGGAACTCGGGTTGCGGCAGACGATGCTGCAGGCGCTGCGGGAAGTCGAGGATGCGCGCGCGAACCTCGTCGGCAGCGATGAAGCGACACGGCGGCTCGACAGTGCGCTTGCGGCGTCGGACAAGTCGCTCGGGCTGGCGAACCAGCTCTACAAGGGAGGCGCGACGGATTTTCTGGACGTGCTGTCCGCGCAGGAGGTGTATCTGCGGGACTCGGATGCGCTCAACCAGGTGAAGCGCGAGCATGCGTTGGCGGCGGTCGCGCTTTATCGGTCGCTCGGGGGCGGGTGGAGCAGGAATGGTGCGGCGGGCGGGCCGGAGACGGCGCCCGTGGCCGTGGCTGCCGCTGGCGCGACGAACTGACCGCGACCGCCGTGCGACGCCGGCCTCGCGATCTCCGGGCCGGCTTCCCGGCCGGGCCGATGCGGCGCGGGCAACAGCTTGGCAGCGGCTGACCGTGGCCCGGTCAGCCGGCGGCAGGCCACCGGTATCCGATCACCTCGGTCACCGGATACGCGAGCTCGCGCACCGCCTCGAGCTGGTTGCCGCCGAACAGGTGCACCTGCAGGTCGTCGTGACGCAGATAGAACCCGACGTGACCCTTCCAGCTCGCGGGATCGTCGCGCGTCAGGATCGCGATGCAGCCGTACACGGGGCGCTCCAGCGGGCGCCCCCATTCGAGCCACGAACGCGCAAGCGCGGAACCCGTGCCACGGATGCCCGCATGCGTCATGCACCAGTTGACGAACGACGAACACCACGAAATCTTGTCGTCGTAGCCGACCAGGTTCGTGTGATCGTTGTATTCGACGATGCGCGGATTGACGCTGCCGGGCGGAAAGCGGCGGATGCCCAGCTCGGCCAGCGCGACGGGCATCCACGGCGGATGGCCGGCCTGCGGGTTGCCCTTGGGGTTCGATCGGATCACGACGGTCTCGATGGAATGCGGGTGGAAGCTCGCTCAATCTTCGCACGAATACGACGTGCCGGCAGTACCTTTTCCGGCACGCGATTTCCGGCCCCTACACCCGTATCATGTCGGCAGCGACCTCGATCCTCACGCCCGCCATGCGCATCACACCCCTGCCGCCCCTTCAGTGCCTCGTCGCGTTCGAAGCCGCCGTGCGGCACGCGAGCTTCACGAAGGCCGCCGCCGAACTGCACCTGACGCAAAGCGCGATCAGCCGCCAGATCCAGCAGCTCGAGGAATTCCTCGGCCGTTCGCTGTTCGTTCGCGAACACCGCTCGCTGCGGCTGACGATCGCCGGCGAGCAATACGCGGCGCAGGTTCATCATCTGCTCACGCAATGCGCGGAAGCGACGCACGACGTGATGAAGCCGTACGGCGATCTCGAACTGACGGTCGCCTGCTCGTCCGGCGTCGCCCTGCTGTGGCTCACGCCACGCCTGCCCGCGTTCCGCGTTGCGTATCCGGACCTCAAGCTGCGCCTGATCGTGCGCGACGGCCTGGCGTCGATGTCGCCCGCGGAATTCGACGTCGGCGTCTACTATGTGCGCCAGCAGGCGCCCGCCGAGTACACCGCGCGCCGCCTGTTCGACGAGGAAGTATTCCCGGTCTGCGCGCCGGGCTACCTGGCCGGCCGCACGCTGAGCGCGGCCGACCTCGCGAGCGAGACGCTGCTGCGCCTCGAGGACGGCCAACGCCAATGGATGTCGTGGTCCGAATGGTTCGGCATGAACGACGTCGACCGGCAAAAGGCGCAGCCGCAGGACATCACGATCAACTCGTATCCGCAGATCGTGCAGATGACCATCCTCGGCCAGGGCGTATCGCTCGGCTGGCGCTACATGATCGACGCGTGCATCGAGGCAGGCCTGCTCGTGCGGGTGACGGAAGCCTCCGCGAGCCACGGCGGCGGCTATTACGTGATCTCGCCGAACGATCGCGCGCAGAACCAGGCGGCACGACTGTTTTCGCGCTGGCTGTTCGAACAGGCGGACCAGCAGACCGCGCCGTGATTGCGATGCATGCGCCGTGCGCATGCGTGCATGCAAATCTTTCGTTTCAGAAAAAAAACCGGCTGTCCTTAGCATGGGGTTCATGCGGGACACCCGTCCCGTCTTCTGAGAAAGGAAGAGACCATGCAAGGAACGCTTTCCCCGCGCGCCGCGCGTTCCGTCGATGCGGCTACCCAGCAGCGCCGCCGCGCCATCGTTGCGACCGTGATCGGCAACGGCCTCGAATGGTTCGACTTCACCGTCTACAGCTTCTTCGCGGTGATCATCGCGAAGCTGTTCTTCCCAACGGGCAATGAACTGACGTCGGTGCTGCTCACCGTCGCGACGTTCGGTGTCGGCTTCTTCATGCGGCCGGTGGGCGGCATCGTGCTCGGCGTCTACGCGGACAAGGCCGGACGCAAGGCCGCGCTGTCGCTGACGATCCTGATGATGGCGTTCGGCACCGCGCTGATCGGGCTCGCGCCGACCTACGAGCAGGCCGGCATCGCCGCGCCGCTGCTGATCGTCGTCGCGCGGCTGCTGCAAGGCTTCTCCGCCGGTGGCGAGATGGGCGGCGCCACCGCGTTCCTCACCGAGTACGCGCCGCCGGAGAAGCGCGCGTACTACTCGAGCTGGATCCAGTCGAGCATCGGTTTCGCGGTGCTGCTCGGTGCGGCCACCGGCACGTTCGTCACGACGTCGCTCGATGCGCAGGCGTTGCATGGCTGGGGCTGGCGGCTGCCGTTCCTGCTCGGGATCGTCGTCGGGCCGGTCGGCTACTTCATCCGCAGCCATCTCGACGAAACGCCCGCGTTCAGCGCCGTCGAAGCACAGGCGAAGGAAACCTCCCCGCTGAAGGAAGTGCTGTCGACCTACCCGCGCGAGACGTTCGCCAGCTTCTCGATGGTGATCCTGTGGACGGTCTGCACGTACGTGCTGCTGTTCTACATGCCGACCTATTCGGTGCGCACGCTGCACCTGCCGCAGTCGACCGGCTTCGCGGCCGGCATGGTCGGCGGGCTGATGATCATGTGCTGCTCGCCGATCGTCGGCAAGCTCGCCGACGCGTGGGGCCGGCGCGTGTTCCTGTCCGGCTCGGCGCTCGCGATCCTGGTGCTCGCGTGGCCGATGTTCGCGTGGATCAACCACGCGCCCGGCTTTGCATCCCTGATCGTGTTCCAGGCCGTGTTCGGCGTGCTGATCGCGACGTATACCGGGCCGATTCTCGCGGCGTTCGCCGAGCTGTTTCCGACCAAGGTGCTGTCGACCGGGTTGTCGGTCGCCTACAACTTCGCGGTAACCCTCTTCGGTGGCTTCGCACCGTTCCTCATGACGTGGCTGATCGCCCGCACGGGCAGCAACATGGCGCCCGCGCTCTACGTGAGCGTCGCGGCCGCGGTCAGCCTCGTCGGCACGCGCTTCGTGAGGGACCCGCGGCGCAACGCGTCAACGACTCGATAAGGACCTTTCCCCATGACCATTACCGTGCTTCACGGCGGCAACGTGCTCGACCTCGAACGGGGCGTGCTGCTCGAACATCATCACGTCGTCATCGACGGCGAACGCATCGTCGAAGTCACCGATCGCCCCGCGGATTTTCCGAATGCCCACGTGATCGATGTGCGCGGGAAGACCGTGATGCCGGGGTTCATCGATTGCCACGTGCACGTGCTCGCTGCAAATGCGAACCTGGGCGCCAACGCGACGCAACCGAACATTCTCGCGGCAATCCGGTCGTTGCCGATTCTCGATGCGATGCTGGCGCGCGGGTTTACCAGCGTGCGGGACGCGGGTGGCGCGGACTGGAGCCTGATGCAGGCGGTCGAGACCGGGCTGGTTGCAGGGCCGCGGATCTTTCCGTCCGGCAAGGCGTTGTCGCAAACCGGCGGGCACGGCGATTTCCGGCCGCGCGGGGATGTCCTGGAGCCTTGCTCGTGCTGCTTTCGCACGGGGGCGATCGCCCGGGTCGTCGACGGCGTCGACGGCGTGCGGCTCGCCGTGCGCGAAGAGATTCAGAAAGGCGCGACGCAGATCAAGATCATGGCGTCGGGCGGCGTTGCCTCGCCGACCGATCCAATCGCGAACACGCAGTATTCGGAAGACGAGATCCGGGCGATCGTCGATGAAGCCGACGCCGCGAACACTTACGTGATGGCCCATGCTTATACGGGGCGCGCGATTGCACGCGCGGTGCGGTGCGGCGTTCGGACGATCGAGCACGGCAATCTCGTCGACGACGACGCGGCGAAGCTCATGCACGAGCGCGGTGCATTCGTCGTGCCCACACTCGTCACGTATGACGCGCTGGCGAAACACGGCGCGCAGTTCGGGATGCCGGCGGATTCGGTGGCCAAGGTGGCCTCCGTGCGGCAGAAAGGACGCGAGTCGCTCGAAATTTACGCGAACGCCGGCGTGAAGATGGGCTTCGGATCCGACCTCCTCGGCGAAATGCACGCGTTCCAATGCGGCGAGTTCCGGATCCGGGCCGACGTGCTGGGCAATCTCGAGGCGCTCAGATCGGCGACGACGGTGGCGGCCGAGATCGTCAACATGCCGGGGCAACTGGGTGTGATTGCCGCGGGCGCGATCGCGGACGTCGTCGTGCTCGACGGGAATCCTCTCGACGATATCGGCATCGTCGCGGGGGAAGGCGAAAGCGTCGAATACGTGATGCAGCGAGGAAAAATCGTGAAGCCCCGGCCGGGCCGGTGTTGACCGCTTGCGCGGGCCGGCCGGCAACCCGCGGCCGACGGCCCCGAAACGCGCCGGGGCCGCCGGCGCGGTCGACCGGCTCCCATCCCGTCACTCCACCGTCACCGATTTCGCCAGGTTCCTCGGCTTGTCGATATCCGCGCCGCGCAGGCATGCCGCGTGATACGCGAGCAACTGCAGCGGCACGACGTGCAGGATCGGCGACAACAGCCCGTAGTAATCCGGCATCCGCAGCACCGACACGCCTTCGCTGTTGTCGATCCGCGTATCGGCATCGGCGAATACGTAAAGCTGCCCGCCTCGCGCCCGCACTTCCTGCATGTTCGACTTGAGCTTCTCGAGCAGCGCGTCGTTCGGCGCGATCGTCGCGACCGGCATCGCGTGCGTGACGAGCGCGAGCGGCCCGTGCTTCAGTTCGCCGGCCGGATACGCTTCAGCGTGGATGTACGAAATCTCCTTGAGCTTCAGCGCGCCTTCCAGCGCGATCGGGTAATGCAGCCCGCGCCCGAGAAACAGCGCATTCTCGTGCCGCGAGAACTCCCCAGCCCAGCGCTCGATCTGCGGCTCCAGCGTGAGCACGTCCTCGAGCGCGCTCGGCAGCCGCCGCAACTGCGTCGTATAACGCGCGAGCTGCGCGTCGTCGACGTAGCCGCGCAGCCGGCCAAGCGTCACCGCGAGAATGAACAGCGCGACGAGCTGCGTCGTGAATGCCTTGGTCGACGCGACGCCGATTTCCGGGCCGGCCCGCGTCAGGAACCGCAGGCCGGTCTGACGCATCATCGCGCTGGTCGGCACGTTGCAGATCGCGAGCGTGTCGATATGACCGAGCGCCTGCGCGTACTTGAGCGCGGCGAGCGTGTCGGCGGTCTCGCCGGATTGCGACACGCTGATCACCAGCGTATTCGGCAGCGCGAGCGCGTCGCTGTAGCGGTATTCGCTCGCGATCTCGACCTGCGCGGGCAGGCGCGCGATCGTCTCGAGCCAGCGGCGCGCGGTCAGGCCGGAATAGTGACTCGTGCCGCATGCGAGGATCAGCACGTTGTCGATCTGCTCGAACGCCCGCGTGGCGTCCGGGCCGAACGTCGCCGGATCGAACAGCCCCGCGTCGGGAATGGTCGCGGCCACGGCCTGCGGTTGCTCGAAGATCTCCTTCTGCATGAAATGCCGGTACGGCCCGAGCTCGACCACGCCTTGCGTCGACGCAACGGTCTGGATCGGACGATCGACCGGTGTGCCGCCGCGCTCGAGAATCCGCACGCCGCCCGGCGTCAGCTCGACGATGTCGCCCTCCTCGAGAAAGATGAAGCGATCGGTGATGCCGGCCAGTGCGAGTGCGTCGGACGCGAGAAAGCATTCGTCGTCCTTCAGGCCGACGACGAGCGGCGACCCGGCGCGCGCACCGATCAGCCGCTGCGGCTCGTGCTTGCTGAACACCGCGATCGCGTACGCGCCGTGCAGCTGCGACGTCGCATCGCGCACGGCGGCGAGCAGGTCGCCGCGATACTTGCTGTGGATCAGGTGGGCGACGACCTCGGTGTCGGTCTGGCCGTCGAACTCGTATTGCTCGTCAGACAGTTGCCTGCGCAACGTTTCGTGATTCTCGATGATGCCGTTGTGCACGAGCGCGATTTCGTCGCGCGAGAAGATCGGATGCGCGTTGCAGGTTGCGGGCGCGCCATGCGTCGCCCAGCGGGTATGCGCGATGCCGGTGCTGCCGGACAGCCCGGCGCTGCGCACGTGCGCGTCGAGATCGGCGACGCGCGACACACTGCGCTCGCGGCGCGCCTGGCCGTCGACGACGGTCGCCACGCCGCATGAATCGTAGCCGCGATATTCGAGGCGGCGCAAGCCTTCAATCAGAATCGGAACGATGTTCCGTTGCGCGACCGCGCCGACGATGCCACACATGACACGTCTCCTTCCCTTTGTTCAGTCACGAACCGTGCGCCATTGTGTCAGCGCGATCCGGTCACCGTCGCCGACGCCGTCGTGAAGCCGCATTGAGCGGGTGCGAGCGGATCGGCCATCCGGCTTTCGAATGCCAGGTAAAGCGCCTCCTCCAGTACGTTCCAGTGCGTGCCGTGACGGTATGGGCCCGAGCGGGCATACCAGCAGGCGACGGTGCTCCAGTCGTTCATCTTGAACGCGACCAGTGCGATCAGCCCCCACGGAAAATCGGAGCCGGCGAGCTGCATCCAGGTCTTGCCGTACTTCTGCATCCACTGCGCGTAGATCGTCTCGTTCGACTGGTCGGGCACCCGAATGCCGGACAGGATCGGGAAGATCTGCGCGACTTTCGCCGGATAGAAGGTCGCGTCGCTGATCCGCTGCGTGCTGGCGCGAAAACCCGATTGCGTGCCGCGCCAGAACACCTTGAGGATCGCCGCCGAGAGCCGGTCGGCACGCTGGCTCAACGGGCCCGCGCGCGCATACTCGGCGCGGCGCACGTAATACGCGGCGAGCGCCTGGAACGCGCTGTGTACCTCGACGTTGTCCATCAGCAGCGCGACTTGCAATGACGACGAGATCTGGTAGACGCCAGTCGCCTTGTCGAGCAGCGTGTCGAGGTGCGCGGCCGCGCGGTTCAGGCTGAGTTCCCACGCGGCCGGCATCCCGTCGGGCGGCGCGAAGCGCGCGAGCAGCTCGATCCACGTCGCCATCATTGCGTCGTCCGCGTCGGCTTCCGCGCACGGGCTGGTCTGGCCGCCCTTCACGCAGTAACGATCGAAACCGCCGTCGGGACGCTGGCGCGGCAACACCCATGCGATCCACGCAAGTGCCGCCTGGCGGGCATTCATTTGGGTATCGGCAGCGGCAAGCAGGGCCTTCGCCGCGAAATAAGGATCGATGCCGGCGCCGTTCAGGCGCACGGTGATCGCTCCGTCGGGACGCTGGTACAAGCCGTTGAGCTGGAGTTCGGCGGCGCTCGCATGCAGCACGGAGCAGCACGCGGCGACGCAGCAGGCAACGCGCCACGCGTGGCACCGCCTGACGGTGGCCGCCACGCATGCGCGTGCAGCCGGGAAAAGCGCGGGCCGGTTCATGATCGGGGGCTCCTGCGCGGTAGTCCTGCGCAATCGTCGCCGGACGCGGCGTTGGCCGCGTCGCGCCCGGCGAACGTGTCGACGGTATGGCTCAGTGCACCTTGGCGCTGGTGAACTTGAGGCTGGTTCCGCTGTTCGCTGTCACGAGCCAGTAGGTCGAGTCGGTGATGTTCACACTGCCGCTGCCTTGCGTGATGATCGGCAATGCATACGCTGCCTTCGGCAGCAGCCAGGTCATGTTCGCCAGGCTGGCCGGGTGACTGGCGGAGAATGCCCAGCCACTGCCCGTATCGGTGGCCGACCACGTGACGTTCAGGCGCGACCGGTCGAACGCCGTGATGTCGGTCATCGTGTACCACCTGAACTGACCGAGCAATTTCAGCGTATTCGCTTGCGAGAAGATCGCGGACAGCGTCGACGTATAGGACGACGCGCCGAACGGGTGCGCATAGATCAGCCGGCTCGTGCGGTTCGCGACGACCCAGTTCATCAGCGCGGCGTACCAGTTGTTGACGTCGGTCGTCGGCACCGCATACTGCTGGAACTCCTCGAACGTCGCGTACTTGCCGAACGGCATCACGGGGTAAGCCCACAGGCCGGGGTTCAGCATCGCGCCGTTGCGGTATGCGCGGGTCGGCGCCGAACCGGTATGACCGGTGAAGTAGTACCCGTTAAAGCCGTTGCTTTCGAGCCAGTTCACCGACCAGGTCGGCGTGTTGCCTTCCGGTGCCGCGTATTCGACATCGGGCAGGCCCGTCGCGGCCTGGACGGCCTGGTGGTTCATCACCAGATACTGCGTGAACGTGCTCGCGTTCGTTTCGCTCGCATTCGCGCCCCAGTAGTCGTGGATCCAGCCGCCGTGGCTGCCGACGCGATGTCCCTTGGTGACGAAGTACTTGAGCAAATTCTGCGCCGTCGGGTTGTTGGCGAGATTGATGCCGTCGCCGTCGCCGAAAGTAGCCTCGTCCGGGCCAGCGGTCATCACGAGCGAGAACGGCCCGTTGTTCCATACGCCGAGACTCTTCAGGTAAAGCGCCGGCTGGATCTGGTCGCCCGCGCAGAAGTGCCAGTTGAACACGAGCCCGGCCTGCGCCTTCGGCAGCGGCGACAGCGACGCCAGGTGCAGCATCTGGGTGCCGAAGTAATGCAGGTAGCCGTGGATCAGCATGCCGTCGGTCTGGCCGTCGAGGTAGGCCAGCGGCAGGTTGACGAACAGCACGCCGCCGTTGCCGTACGTGTTGTAGCCGGACACCAGCCCGAAATTCGGCGAGGTCAGGATCGTCGTGCCGGCATAGGTGCCCTGCGTGACGAAGCTCGGGTAGGTCAGGAAACCGTATACATAGCCGGAGATCCCCTCGAGCGTATCGGTGGTGGTCGCCAGCGTGGAAGCGAGCGTATTGGCCGTGGTGCCGGTCGCGGTGCTCAGGAGCGAACCGGCGCTGTACGTGGTCGTCTTCTTCAGCTTGCCGGTCACGGTGCCGGTCAGCTTCGGGAGCGTCTGGCTCAGCACGCCGCTGCCCGTGGGCGCCGTCGCGTACTGGAACCATGCCTGGTGATTGTAATTGGCGAGGCCGCCCGGGTTCGACGGGCTGGCGGACAGGAAGAGCGCGGAGCCGGACGTCGATGCCGACGTCGTCGACGTGCCGGCGCTGCTCGTCGACGCGAGCGAGCTCGCGGTCGTCGTGGTCGTGGTCGACGAAGTGGAGGTCCATGCCATCGACTTGCCCGGAGGCACCTGCAGCGTGCGCAGCCAGCTGCTCATGCCGGTCACGTTGCCGAGACCGATCATGTTGCCGCCGTATTGGTCATACAGCACGTAATCGACACCCGCCATGTTGCTGAAGCGCGATTTCGGGCTCACGTAGAAGCCGGCCGAATTCAGCACGCCGAAATCGTAGACGAGCATCACCTTGCCGCCGTTCAGCGCGTAGTTCTGGATCGCCGTCACGAGCGTATCGTCGGCCGTCGTATGAACCTGGTCCGGCAGGATCAGGCCCGGGTACTGCGACAGCGACGAACCGGCGGCCATGAACTCGCTGTCGGTCATCACCTTGATCTGCAGCCCTTCCTCCTGCGCGGTATCGAGCCACGCGGAGACACGCGAATCGGGCAGCGTCAGCGTGTCGGGCACCAACAGGAGGAGCTGGTTGGTGGCCGCCTGAACCCCGCCCGGACTGAATGCGATCGCGAGTGCGAACAACGCGAACAGAATCCGCAAGAACTTGCCTGACTTTGCCAACATGGTGTGCTCCTCGCTTAAGGAATGGCTGGCGCGCGGCAGCAGCGATGCGCGTGCCGCCAGGTCAACCAACCTTGCCCGGTGGATGTGTGAGGCTGCCCAGTTTCGTCGAGCATCGAACGGCCGGGACCAGCGAACCTGTCCCGGCATCCCGCGCCGTTTTGCCCGTTGAAAACGAATCGATGCGACGCATTGAGAGAAGCGAACAACGTGCCATTGGTCCCGGAGGCCCGGTCGTGCTCGCTCCATGCGCCGGGCGCCGGGCGGCTCGGCGAAAAGCGCGGCCGAATCGTTTCATCGTTGATACGGCAGGGGTTGAACGCGACTCAGCGCGACTGATCAGACGGAATCGTCAGCGAGCCGGGCCAGCTCGCGCAGTACGTGTAGAGCGTGACCAGCAGACCGATCAGCAGCGGGCCGCCGAGCAGGAAATAGCAGAACGGCAAAAACAGCAGCGAGCCGTGATGGATGACGACCGCGTGCAGCAGCATCACGAACGGCAGCGCGAACACGAAATAGCCGACCACGAGCACCGATGCAAAAATCTTTTGCAGCAGCGTGAAGTCGAGCGGGTAGTAAAGCACCGCCATCACCAGCGGAATCAGCGTGATCGCCGCGCCGTGCAGCACGAACATGTCGCGCAGATGCAGCAGCGGCACATACGGGAACGCGCCCGGCGCCAGCCAGAAATACGCGCAAATCAGCAGCTGCGTGAAGCTCGAGATACGTAACAGATATGCAACGGGCAACCAGTTCGTACGCCGCAAGAACGACGCGGCGAAGCCAACCGCGCACAGCGCCGCGGTCACGGCGAGCAGTGTCCCGCTCGGCATCCGCGCCGCGAGATCGATCGACAGCAGCGGTACGCGCGGCGCATCGGGCGGGTAGCCGATCACGATCACGTGCAGCGCCGGATCGATCTGGTACGCGCCCCACTCCATGACCGCGCGCCAGTAGCGCCAGGCGAGCGGCAGGCCGAACCACAGCAACGCATAGAGCGTCGGTGTCAGCAGCACGATCGACAGCAGCCAGCGCTGCGGATGCGGGTGGATCCGCAGCGAGCGGTCGACGCCGGGACGGACGGGATGCGTCTGCATGGCACCCGCCCCCGCTACCAGCGATAGAACACGCTCAGCTCGCCGCCGATCCGTGAGTAGTAAGGGTTATGGTAGTAATCGAACTCGACTTGCGTACCCCACTTGCGCGTGAACCAGTAGCGCCACTTCGCGATCACTTCGTGACTGCGGAAGTCGGCGATCTGCGACCCGGAGCCGGTGACCTGGTACGCCTCGCGGCCGAACCCGCCGCGCAGCACGATCACGCTCTTCCCGACTTCGCCGTAGGTGACGGCGCCGTAGTATTGGGGCGCCTTCACCGACCCCGGCGAATCGACCGTATAGTTCGCGCCCGCCTCGAAGATCCACTTCGGCAGTGCATACCAGATCAAGCCGCCGTGATACAGCTGATCCTTGTGGCCGCTGCGGTTCCACGCGTAGCCGGCGCCGAGCGACACGATCAGCGAACGGTTGGACAGCAGCTTGCGGTTGATCGACACGTCGACGCGCGCGCTCGGCAGGATCGTGCCGGACGTGGTGCCGGAAAAGCCGATGCCGCCGAACCAGTCCGGTCCCATGTCCTGCACATACGTCAGTGAGCCGAGCTGCGTGTTCTCGCCGAAACGGTGCAGCTGCGCCAGCTCGCCGAGTATCGTGCGGCCGCCGTCCTGATAGACGCCGCGCAAATGCACGCCGTACCAGTCGCCATACCCGTGCGTCAGGTGCGCGCTGGACACGCCGAGCGACATCTCGGCATGCCGTTCGCGCGGCGCCTGCACGTGCGCGATCACCGCGTCGGGCAACGGTGGCCGGTTCGTGTCGTCAGGCGAGAATTCGGCGAGCGGCGTGCCGTCCGGCAGGCCGTCGGCGGATACGCGCACGAACGCGGGCGCGTCGAGCGCGCGCGGCACGATGACGGGCGCGGCGACGTCGGGCGACTGTGCGGGCGCCGGCACGCCGGCATCATCAGGCTGCACCGCGAGCGCCGGGAGCGGGCCGACGGCGACGCCGCACAGCACCGCCAGTGCGGCGACGGGTGCGCGCGAGCCGCGACGGCTGGAACGATCGGACATGAAGGCGCTCCTTAACGGGATGCGTGGAACCAGCCGCTGCGGCAGGCGACGAGGTCGCCGTACACGCAGGCGTGGCCGATGACCGAGACGTCGCGTGCGCATGCGCTGACAGGATGGCCGGCGACGCCGATGCGCCCGCCGCTCAGGCGCAGCAGGCCGCCCGCAGACACGACGCCGTCGATGCAGCTGCCGCTGGCGAGCAGCACGTCGTCCCGCGCGAACACGGCGCCGTGCAGGAATGCGTGGCGTTCGAGCTCGACGCGATGCGCCTTGACGCTGCCGCGCAGCACGCAGCCGTCGCCGAGCACCAGCGTGCCGTCCACCACGAGGTTGCCCTGCACGACCGTGTGCGCGGGCAGACGCACGTCGCAGGGCAGCAGGTAGCGGCCGTGCACGTAGCGATGCGGCAGCTTCGCGAAATGGCGCGTCAGCGAGACCGCGCGGCGCGGCGCACCGGCCGCATGGTCGGGCGGCACGCTCGCTGCCTTGCCGAACACGATCGGCTCGCCGTACAGGCACGCGAAGCCGCCGGCGCCGTGCAGGTGCATCGTCCCGCCGACCACGACGCCGCGCAGCACCGCGCTTTCGACGTCGATGTGCGACGCGTGCGCGAGCATGCCGATCGTCGCGCCGGCGTGAATCTCGATGCGCTGCTCGGCGAACGCATACGCTGCCCGCGCGCCGCGGTCGAGCGTGATCGCACGATCCGCATACAGCACGTCGTCGCAATGCTCGTCGCGCACGACGCGGATCTCGTCGTCGTGCCGCACCAGGAGCCCCAGCGCGTGCCACGGCGGCACGGCGGACGGATCGCCCGGCTCCACACCGCCGGCGTGCATGCGCAGCGCATCGCGCCAGCGGGCGGCGAGCAGCGCCTGATCGACGAACGGTCCGTCGCCGATCGGCAGCGCCGCCACGTCGCTGCGCCGGATCAGTTCATGCAGCAACGGCAGGAACGGCAGGCTGAGCACCCCGGCCACCGGCACCATCACATTGAAGGTCGTCATCGTTCATCGCCCCGGTTTCAGTTGCCGGCGAAAGCGCTCGGTCTTGTCCCATTTCAGTTCGCGGCGCAACGCGGCGTCGAGCGCGAGCCCCCACAGCGCCGAGACCACTGCCGCGATCGTCACGCAAAAGCCGACCACGTTGACCGGTACGAGCCGCAGTCGTGTCGCGCGACCGTCGAGCCGGGCGGCGACGACGATCTCGAAGAACACGCCGAAGTTGCCGAAGGTGCTGAACGCGAACAGCGCGAACAGCGACACCAGCAAGCCGAGCGCCGTCGAGTTGACGCCATTGAGCAGGTAGAGCGTGATCGCGGTTCCCCATGCGACCGCGAGCAGCGCGGGCATCAGGAACACGCCGAGCAGCAGCGCACCGTCCAGCCGGCAGCGCCGCGAGATCAGCGGATTGCGCAACACGGGGCCGAAATAGCGCAGCAGGGTCTGGTTATGGCCCTTCGCCCAGCGCGTCAGCTGCCGCGCGCGCACCGCCCAGCGCTCGGGCACTTCCTCGTAGCATTCGGCGTGATTCAGGTAGACCGTGCGCCAGTCGCTCATCAACAGGCGGTAGGTCATGTCGGTATCCTCGGCGAGCGTGTCGTCGCACCAGCCGCCGACCGCGTCGAGCGCACCCTTGCGGATACCGCCGACGGTGCCGCCGTACTGCGGCACCAGGTTCAGGTTGTTGCGCGCCTGCTGGTTGACCTGATAGCCGCCCGCGCGCTCGAGATCGAGCAGCCGCGCGAGCAGGTTGCTGTCGGCGTTCTGCGGCACGACGCGGCCCATCACCGCGCCGACTTCCGGATCGAAGAACGGCGCGACGAGTTCCTTCAGCAGCCCGGGGCGCGGCAGGTAGTCGGCGTCGAACACCACCATGATGTCGCCGCGGATGAAGCGCAACGCGTCCTTCAGCGCGGCGGCCTTGCCCGGTTTGCCGCTCTCGCGGTGAAACGGCTTGATGAGCTCGGGCGCCAGCGCCTGCACTCCGTCGATCAGCGCACGCGTGTTGTCGGTCGAACGGTCGTTGACCGGAATGATCGTCAGCCGGTCGCGCGGATAGGTCGTCGAGAGCAGCGCCATCAGGCAATCGACGACGACGGCCTCCTCGTTGTGCGCGGCGACGAACACCGTGAGCCGCGGCCATTCACCGTGGGTAATCGTCTGATAAGGCGCGTGCTGCGGCTTGAACAGGCGGTCGAGACTGAATACGTAATGCCGCGCGGCGTAGACGCAGGTCAGCAGCGTGAACAGCCACAGGTACGCGACGCACGGAACCACCAGCGTGTCGGGATCGAACGTGACCCACGCGGCGTCGGCGGGCGCCGGTTCGAACGGCGCGTCCGCGCCGGTCGACGCGCGCACCGCGAGCGGTGCGGCACCGGGATAGGCTGTGTCGCGCTCCGCCGCATCGGCGGCCGGGATGCTGACACGCACCGCTTCGGCGACCGGCCGCGTTGCGGTGTCGCGCACGGTCTGCGAGCAAGCCAGCACGATCAGCAGCAGGATGCCTTCGACGCAGAGTGACATCAACCGACGGTTCTTCATGTCCCGGCCCCGGTGCCGGCGACGGCGGCCGCGGAGCGCTTGAGCCCGGGCCGTCGATCGCGCGGATGTCAATGGGAAGCGGCCGCACGTTCGTCGTGCGAGCGCGGCCGTCTTCCGCGCCGGACGAGCATGTCGTGCCGCTTTCCGGATTCGTTGCTTTGGCGTCCCTCCCCGTGTGCTGTCGTTCGAACATGTCGGAGCTCGCCTGTCTAGCCAGAACAAGCAAGCGGCGAGCCATCGGCCGCCGCGCCTCGTGCGGCAAGGGCCGGTGAGCACGCGGCGAGCGCGATCGGGGTGGCGGCCGGGTGTTTTTGATTCACCGACGAATCAGCTTTGGCGCGACTCGCGCGACCGGCCTCGCGCCCCGTTCGCATCGGGCGGCAAATCGTCTGCTCATCGCGCACGTGTCGCCCCGCACGACACGACTTCGGGACGCGGTCCATCGCGAATCGCCGCTGCATGGACCGCGGCCGGCAAGCGTGAACAGTGCCCGCTGCCGCATGCATCGGATGGCCATGATGCGGGTACTGGCACCGCATTCCGGCCGTGCGTTACAGATACGCAACGTTTCGAGCCTGTCGACCCGGGCAACACGAGCGATGCGGCACGGCGGGAAAATCATGCGTGCGCGACCGGAACCGGACGGGCAATGACATGTCGTTCATTGCCCAGACAAAATTCGCATAGCGAAGCGATTCAATGCACTTCGAAAGATGCATGCCGATTGACAGGCAACCGATGCTCGACCCGCATCGCCGCTCATCGAATGACACGACCGGATCGATCGCGCGAACGGCTGCACGTTTATCTGCATCGCGCCCACCCGCCGATATGGCGTCCGTAGCAGTTGTGAAACGTTCCGTAGCAAACCGCGCGCGACGCGCGAATCGGACCCGGCCAGCAGGGACGCTGGTTTGAATATTGCTGTATCGAGAACGGGATCACCTGCCGGGTGCACCGCCGCGTCGCGATGCGAACCGTGTGACGGAACGGCGTGGCGATCGATACATCGAGGAGCGCTCATGACGTGATTGACCAGATGCAAGGGGACGGCCGTAGTCCGACGATTGCGTGGCGGAGACCGCGCGGACAAAAACGGTGCGCGCGCTCCGCAACACCGCTGCATGTCGCGGCCGGCGCCGGCCGGCGTGGCCGCATGCGGGGACGGGACGGGTCGTCTGCAACCATGCTTGGCGCCAGGTGCCGGGTCTGCCGGCACGAAGAAGCTCAACGAGGACAACGATGAAAAAGATCTTGCTTGTGTTCGGTACTCGGCCGGAAGCCATCAAGATGGCGCCGCTCGTCCGCGCGCTGAAGGCGTGCAAGGATGTCGACGCCAGGGTCTGCGTCACCGCCCAGCATCGGGAAATGCTGGATCAGGTCCTCACGCTGTTCGACATCAAGCCCGACTACGATCTCAATCTGATGCGTCAGAGCCAGACGCTGACCGACGTGACGACCGGCATTCTTCAGGCGATCGGGATGGTCTTCGACGACTTGCGTCCGGACGTCGTCCTGGTGCACGGCGATACGACGACGACGCTGGCGGTCAGTCTCGCGGCGTTCTACCGCTATCTGCCGGTCGGACACGTGGAAGCGGGCTTGCGCAGCGGCGACATCTGGTCGCCGTGGCCGGAGGAACTGAATCGCCGCGTGACCGACGCGGTGTCGTCATGGCATTTCGCACCGACCGGCCAGGCGCGCGACAACCTGTTCAGCGAGGGCGTGCCGGTCGGCGCGGTCGTGATGACGGGCAACACCGTGATCGATGCGCTGCACGACGTCAAACGGATGCTCGACCACGATAGCGCGCTCAACGACAAGGTCGCCGCGCATTTTCCGTTCATCGAACCGTCGCGCCGCATCGTGCTGATCACCGGCCATCGCCGCGAGAGCTTCGGCCAGCCGTTCCGGCATTTCTGCGAGGCCCTCTGCACGCTCGCGAACCGCTATCGCGATGCGCAGTTCATCTATCCGCTGCACCTGAATCCGAACGTGCGCGAGCCGGCGCGCGCGCTGCTCTGCAGCGTGCCGAACATCTACCTGATCGAACCCCAGGAATATCTTTCATTCGTATTCCTGATGTCACACGCGCATTTCATCATCACCGATTCGGGCGGCATCCAGGAGGAAGGGCCAGCGCTCGGCAAGCCGGTGCTCGTCACGCGCGAGACGACCGAGCGGCCCGAAGCAATCCAGGCCGGTACCGCACGGCTCGTCGGCACCGACCCGGAGCGGATCATCTGGGAGGCGTCGCGGCTGTTCGACAGCGAGAGCGCGTATGAGGAAATGTCGCGCGCGAGCAATCCGTACGGCGACGGCCATGCGAGCGAGCGGATCGTTCACGCGCTGTTGCATACGCCGGGGGCGGCCGCGAATGCGACGATCTTCTCGATGGGCGCCGCGGAGATGCCGTTCAACGCGCTCACGCTGGGGCTGCAGGCGTTGCGCTCGCCTTGAAGGCCATCCGTCCGACGGTGTCCCGACGGGCGGCGACGCGCGGTGTCGCTGCTCGCTGCCCGCCGCCGCCCGCTATCGGACCACGGCATCGGCCATCGATTGCGCCTGCGCGACCAGCCGCGGGTAGATCCGCTGGGACACGACCTGTCTGGCAAAACACGCCTGCCGCGCATCCTCGGGCACGCGCGCCGCGCTGCACGCCGCGATCGGGCGCAGCGTCACGTTCTTCCACAGGATGTAGACCCGTTTGCCCTGCCGGACCGACACGGCCAGCGTGTTCGGCCCGTCCGGCACGCCGTCCTGGCTTTCGCCCAGCAGCCACGCCTTCACGACGCCGTCGGCCGGCTGCCGCTTGACCGGCAACTCGGCGAAGCGAAATGCCGCGGCATCGTCGCTGAACACGTTCGTGTAAAGCGTTTCATTGTCGAACATCGCGGCGACGTCATCGGTCGGCTTGATGCCCGCATCCGCCGTACTCGCCCAGGCCTTCAGCAACGGCACCGTCGTCACGACGAGATTCGTCTTGCCGTCGTCCGACTTGAAGGACACCCCGTCCGGCCCCGGCGGCATCCCGTCGACGGGGCCGACGCTCTGCACGGTGCCCTCCGCCTTCGCGACGAACCCTCTTGCCCGGACCGGGCCGATCAGCTTCGCGAGCCGCGCGTTCACGTCGGCCGTGTACTGCTTGTCGAGGCCCGCCTGATCCTCCACCCGGGCCGCCGCCAGGGCCGCCGCGGCCTTTTTCCGATACGCAAGATACGAATCCGCCGGCGATGCGATCACCGTCGCCCCGACCGCGGCGAGCACCGCCGCGACCACCACCGCCCCCACCCCGACCTTCAGTTTTGATATGCGCTTCATTTTTATGACGTTACCGAATCCCGCGCCGACAGCGAAAACGGCTGCCGTGCCCCCACGGCAGCCGTCCCTCAGAGACGCATCATTCTAACGTCGCGCAGGCATTAGTCATCTACCTTGAACGCCGATACCAGTCGCGTCAGTTCCGCCGCCTGCTGCTTCAGGCTTTCCGCGGCCGCCGCGCTTTCCTCGACCAGCGCCGCATTCTGCTGCGTCATCTGATCCAGCGACTGCACCGCGTCGCCGATCTGGTCGATGCCCGCGCTCTGCTCCAGGCTGGCCTCGGCGATCTCGCTCATCATCGCGCTGACGCCCTGCACCCGCGACACGACATCGCTCATCACCTTCCCGGCCTCGCTGACGAGCCGCGACCCGGTGTGCACCGTGCCCGCGCTGTGCTCGATCAGCGCCTTGATCTCCTTCGCCGCCTGCGCACTGCGCTGCGCGAGGTTCCGCACTTCCGAAGCGACGACCGCAAACCCGCGCCCCTGCTCGCCGGCCCGTGCCGCTTCGACCGCGGCATTCAGCGCGAGGATGTTCGTCTGGAACGAGATGCTGTCGATCATCACGATGATCTCGGAGATCCGTTGCGACGCGTCGCTGATCTGCTCCATCGTGGTCACGACTTCGCCGACGACCTGCCCGCCGCGCGTCGCCGTATCGGATGCGCCGGTGATCAGTTTCGCGGCCGTCGTCGCGGTTTCAGTGTTGTTGCGCACGACCGCCGTGATTTCCTCCATCGACGAAGCCGTCCGCTCCAGGTTGCCCGACTGCCCTTCGGTGCGCTCGCTGAGATCCGCATTGCCCGTCGCGATCTGTGCGGACCCGGTCGCGATCGACGCGGACGCCGCGCGGATCCGGCGGACGAGCGTCGACAACGACGACACGAAGCGGTTGAACGCGTCCGACAACTGGCCGATCTCGTCCTGGCTCTCGACCGTCATCCGGCGCGTCAGGTCGCCCTGGCCGCTCGCGATTTCCGACAGCAGCAGCGCGGCGCGGCGGATCGGCGCGGCGATCGCGCGCCCGACCAGCCAGATCACGATCAGCGCGACGCCAAGGCCCACCACCGCGGCGACCAGCGCCGCGCTGCGAATCGCGCGCGTCACCGGGCCGAGCAGTTCGGCCTGCGGCACTGCCACGACCACGTATGCGTTCAGTTCCGGAATGAACGACGTCGCAATGAAGCGCGGGCCGCCGTCGCCGGCGTAGCTCAGGTACGCATACGGCTTGCCGGCCAGCAGCGTCGACGATGCATCGCCAGGCAGGCCCGGCTCGTCCTTCAGGAAATGCCTGCCGTCGATCAGCGCCGTATCGCGATGCATCATGATCGCGCCGTCCGGGCGCACGAGATACGCGAACCCGGTGTCGCCGATCCGGTACGCGGCGATGCCCTTCGCGAGCGCATCGACGGACAGGCTCAGGCCGGCCGCGCCGATCGGCGCGCCGTCGAGCTCCACCCGGCTGTTGATGAACATCATATAGCCGCCGAGCGTGACCTCGCGATCCATGTTCACGTCGTAGGTCTTGCCCGACGCGAGGAAGTTCGTCAGCCACTGATCCTTGTCGCTGACCTTTCGCTGCAGGCCGGCTTCGTTGTAGTAGTTGCCGCTCTTCGCCGACACCCATTGCACGGACGCCGCCTTCTGCTCGTCCTTCACGTTGTTCGCAAGCCGGATCCAGTTGCGCGTGCCGGCATCGGGCTTGCCGTCGGCTTCCCATTGCAGCAGGAACGCATCGCGCGCGAGGATGCGCGACGCGGCGATCGGTCCGGCCATCTGCCGCTGCACGTCGGCGCGGATGCCGTTCACGGCGGTCGGCAGCGCTTCGCGGACGACGCGATCGCGTACGGCGTCGCCGATCAGGCGGACGCTCAACCCGCTCGAAATTGCGACGAACACCAGCAGGCAACTCGTCATGCTGAGAATCAGCTTGTTCTGAATGGACAGCTTGCGCCAGAAATGCATGGGAAACCCTCGATAACCGCTCGGTCTGAGCCAGTTTGGGTTATCGGCAGGCGCGCGCGGAAGCGCATCGCTGATTTCACATGTTCGTCATGCGGGATCCGACATGTCGTTGACGGGCGGCCGTCGCGTGCCCGCCGAGGTTCGCGCGCTCAATACGCGACGAAGATCGTCACCCGCCGGTTGCGCGCCCGCGCGGCCGCATCGTCGCCCGCGACGAGCGGCTGCGTGTCGGCCCGGCCGATCGCCGCGAGCCGGTGCGGCGCGACGCCGCGATCGGCCAGATAGCGCACGACGCTGCCCGCCCGCGCGGACGACAGCTCCCAGTTCGATTCGTATTTCGCGTTCGCGATCGGCACGCTGTCGGTATGCCCTTCGACGAGAATGTCGCCGGTCGCATGCTCGCTCAGCGCTCGCGCGATCTGGCTCAGCACGGGCGTCGCGTCGGGCAGCAAACGCGCGTCGCCGACGTTGAACAGGATCTTCGCGTCGATGCCGATCTCGATGCCGTGCGGCGCCCGCACGAGCGAGATGCGACCGTTCGTCTTCAGCGCATCGAGCGATGCCAGCCATGCCGGCGCGCGATCGGGCATCGCGGCTTCGCTCGCGCTTGCCGCGCCTGCGCCGCGCCGCGCGAGCGTCTGATACCGCGCGTCGAGCGCGTGGTACTTCGCGAGCTGCAGCACGTACAGCGCGAGAAACAGCACCATCAGCGTCGTGATGAGGTCCGCGTAGGAAATCAGCCAGCGTCCGGACTGCGTGCCTTCGGCATCATCGTCGTCGCGCCCGGCGGCGGACGAGCCCGCTCGCGCGCCGTCAGTTCGTGCCGTCATGGCCAGGCTCCCGGTACGTCATGCGAGCGACTCCGCCGCGCGGCCGCGCACGTCGCCGGTCAGCCGCGTTTCGATCGTATGCGGCGATTCCTTGCGCGAGATCGCGAGCAGGCCGTCGAGATACAGCTTGCGAAAGCGCAGCTCGCTGTCGATCTGCGCGCGCAGCTTGCCGTGGAGCGGCAGAAACACGAGGTTCGCGAACGCAAGGCCGTAGAGCGTCGCGATGAACGCGACCGCGATGCCCGGGCCGAGCTGCGCCGGTTCGAGAATATGGCTCGTCACCTGGACCAGCCCGAGCACCGAGCCGAGAATGCCGAACGTCGGCGCATAGCCGCCGGCCTGGTGCCACACGCGCGCGGCCGCGAGCCGGCTGCGCTCGTATGCGTCGAGATCTCGCTGCAGCGCATCCTCGAGCACCGCGGTCGACACGCCGTTCGCGAGCAGTTCGAGCCCACGTCGCGCGAATGGATGAATGCCGCTCACGTCCATCGATTCGAAGGCGAGCAATCCGTCGAGCTTCGCGCGATCGCCCCACTCCAGCAGGTCGGCCAGGTGCTTGCGATCGACTTCCTGCGCCCGTACGAACGCGAGCCGCAACTGCTTCACCGCATCGAAGAACCGCGCCCACGTGTTCTGGATCATCACCGCGCCGAGCGTGCCGCCGAGCACGATGACGAGCGCTTCGAACTGGAACAGCATCGAGAAATGCCCGCCTTCCAGCGCGAAACCGAACACGATGGCCGCGCCGCCGAGTATCGCGCCGACCAGGGTCAACAGGTCCATATGCGTCTCCGTCGGATCGTGCGTTACGCGTCGGATGAAGCCAAAGGCGCGGATGCCACCGGCGCCTTGGCAATGCGCACGGCATCGAGCACGCGCCGCTCGATTTCCTCGATCTCGATCGGATCGGGCTTGAGCTCGCGACGCATCACCCACGACACCTCGTTGCGCCGCGCCTCCGTCATCACGGAGAACAGCTTGTCGGCCACCGCGCGATCGTCGAGGCTCGCGATCAGCTTCGCGAGGTCGTACGTATCGAATGCGCTGATCACGTCGAACAGCGTGCGCTGATCGACCCACACGATATCCTCGAGCGCGCGCACGTCGCCGCCGGCGCGCGGGCTGCGTCGCGAGAAATACGCGACGCCCTTCTGCTCGACGTAACCGAGCACCTTCGACTTGCGGAACGCGAACACCTCGTCGGCGATCTCGCCGTGCGACAGCTTGTTGAGCAGCAGCTTCCGGTCGACACCGATCAGCGCCTCGAGATCGGCCAGCTCGATCAGCTCCAGCTCGCTGTTGATCGACAGGTCGAGATCGTGATCGGCGACCTGCTGCGCGCGATCGATCACGCGCGCCGCATCGAACGTGACGACCTGGCGCGCATCCGGCGAAGCCGCGTAATCGGCCGCGCCGCCGGCATGGTCGGCCTGCGCGGCTTCGATCGTGACGAGATTGAGCTTCTCCATGCGGCGCAGCATCGCGAGCACGTGCGGGCGCGAATGGCCTGCGATCGCGCGGCAGCGGCGAATCACGTCCGCAAGCGGCACCGACGTCTCCGCCGCGTGCGTCTGCATCGGCCGCCGCGACCACGCGTCGTCCGCGCCGCGCGTGTCGGTGCCCGCCATCAGCGACAATACATGCGCATACGACAGCACGCCCGGCATGAAGTCCGCGTGCGTATAGGTCGCGAGCTGGTCGTCCTTGCGCTTCACGCGCCGGATCATCGTGCGCACGATATGACGGAGCAGCGCGGACACGTGCTCGATTTCCTCGTCGAGCAGCGCGGCCGGCACGACCGTGAGCTGGCAGAACGACAGCGCCTTCGCGGTATGCGCGCGCGGCTCGGATGCGAGCAGTGCCGATTCGCCGAAGAACTCGCCGCGCCCGAGCGTCGCGACGACGACGCGCTTGTCTTCGCAGCGCGTCGACAGCTCGATCTTGCCGTCGGCGATCAGAAAGATGACGGGCTCGCCGGCGAAGCCCTCCGAATAGATGATTTCGCCGGGCGCGGCCGTGCGCGTCCACGATTGCTGACGGTTCAAGTCGATTCCCCTGCTGCGCTGGTTGTTGCGGACTGCACGTCGCATGTCGCATGCATGCGATCGACAGTCATCCCCGTGCCCGTTTAACGTCATCGGCACCCGCATCCTTTAGGGAATTCGTACTCGTTTCCAGCGAAAATCGACGTGAAACGTTTGCGGATTGCGCGGTCGCACCGGCGGTTCGTTTCGATGCGCGTGTCCGTAGCCCGATTGAAAGCCCGGCGGGGCCTTGCGTCAGAACTCCATGTCGAGTTCGTCGATGTCTTCGTGCTCCACTTTCGCGGCATCGATCCACTCCGCAACGAACGGATGCGCGAGCACGCGCATGCAGTACTCGGCGATCTCGGGCTCGAGTTTCACGTCGTAGGTCAGGAATCGCGTGACGACCGGCGCGTACATCGCATCGGCGATGCCGATCTGCTCGCCGAACAGCCAGGGGCCGCCGTACGCGGCCAGACACTCGCGCCAGATCGTCACGATGCGCTCGATGTCGTGCTGCGCACGCGACCAGATCCGGAAACCGGGAAAGTGCGCACGCAGGTTCATCGGCAGCGCCGAGCGCAGCGCGCTGAAACCGGAATGCATCTCGCCGCAGATCGACCGGCAATGCGCGCGCGCATGCCGGTCGTCGGGCAGCAGCCGCGCCTGCGGCCGGATTTCGTTCAGGTATTCGGCGATCGCGAGCGTGTCCCACACCGTGCTGCCGTCGTGCGTCAGGCACGGCACGAGAATCGACGGCGACAGCAGCAGCAGCTCCGCGCGCGATGCCGCATCGATCGGCACGCTGACCGTCTCGAACGCGAGCCCGCTCAGCCTCGCGAGCAGCCAGCCGCGCATCGACCACGACGAGTAATTGCGGCTGCTGATGGTCAATTTCGTTTGTCCGGTAGATTCCATGTCGCTCCCCTGCTGATTGCCGTTCGTGCCCCTGCACCGAAAGCGCACGCGGCGCCACGCGAACCGCACCGCGCCGGTGCGACGTATTCGCCGAACTGGCGCAGCGTCGCACCCTCGGCACGGCCAGTGCGCCGAGCCGCGGCGGCGGCGCATGGCGTTCGGTCGTCCGGCTGCATGTGCCACATGAACCGCCGTGCGTATCGCCGCGTTTGCCAACCGCGTGCAACGCGCGTGCCAGCCGCATGCTGGCACACGGTTTGCCTCGTTCGACACAACGTGACGCAACGAGTGACGGCCATGAACCTGCTTGCCTATCCGTTCTACCAATGGTCTGCCGAATGCCTGCGCCCGGCGCGCGCATGGGCGGCCGCCACACGCGCGACGATGTCGCTGTGGCCGCCCGTCACGTCGACGCCAACGGGCCGCACGGTCGACGCGCTGTGCGAACTGCTCGAATGCTGCGCGTTCTCGCACCGGCGCCCGCCGTTCGGCATCGCGTCGATCGTCGTCGACGGCGAATCAGTGCCGATCGTCGAGGAAGCCGCGCAGGCCACGCCGTTCGGCACGCTGCTGCATTTCCGCAAGGCGCGGCCGGTCGCGCGTCAGCCGCGCGTGCTGATCGTCGCGCCGATGTCCGGGCATTTCGCGACGCTGCTGCGCGGCACGGTCAGCACGATGCTTGCCGATCACGACGTGTACATCACCGACTGGCACAACCCACGCGACATCCCGCTCTCGGCCGGGCGCTTCGGCTTCGACGAATACGTCGAGCACGTGATCGATTTCATTCGGCAGATCGGCCCGGACGCGCATGTGCTCGCGATCTGCCAGCCGACCGTCGCCGCGCTTTCGGCGGTCGCGCTGATGGCCGCCGCCGGCGATCCGGCCCAACCCGCGAGCCTGACGCTGATGGCGGGGCCGATCGACTGCCGCGTGAATCCGACGAAGGTCAACGCGCTCGCCACGAGCCGGCCGATCGAATGGTTCGCGCGCAACCTGATCAGCGTGGTGCCGGCCGGCTTCGTCGGGGCGCAGCGTCGCGTGTATCCGGGCTTCGTGCAGGTCGGCGCGTTCATGTCGATGAATCCCGACCGCCATGCCGCTTCGTTTGCCGACCTGTACTACGAACGTGCGAAAGGCGATCCCGCGAAGGCCGACGCGCTGCGTCACTTCTACGACGAATACTTCGCGACGGCCGATCTCACCGCGGAGTTCTATCTGGAAACGGTCGAGAAAGTGTTCCAGCAATACGCGCTCGCGCGCGGCGAGCTGACCATCGGCGACCGGCTGGTGGAACCGGCCGCGATCCACCGCACCGCGCTGCTGACGATCGAAGGCGAGAAGGACGACATCTGCGCCGTGGGCCAGACGGTGGCCGCGCAGGAGCTGTGTTCGGGATTGCCGCCGTACCTGAAAACGCACCATGTGCAGACGGGCGCGGGCCACTACGGCGTGTTCAACGGCAGCCGCTGGGAAACACAGATCTATCCGATCGTCCGTGCGACGATCCATGACAACGAGCCATACGATCGCACCGCCGATACGGACGGCGGAGCGAACGGCGCGCACTACGTGACGCTGCGGGCATTGCTCGACGCGCGCGCGGCCTGTCACGATGCGGCGACGACCGCGACGTAATCCGATTACGTGCACGGAACCCGCGCGGCAGGGCAATGATCGGCGCGGCAGATCGGCGCTGCAAATAATTCGCCCCGCCTGGGTGGCGGGGCGCGATTTCGGGCAGTGCGCGAGCGGCAAGGCTCGCGCGTTCCGCCGGCTTACGGACAGGCCTTGCCGTGCGACGCGTGGTAGCCCTTCGCCTTCGCATCGGCTTCCGGCATATAGCTGCCGTGCTTTGTCTTGCCGTAGTACTTGTCGGTCGAGCAGTGATAGACCTTCGTGCTGTCGTTGACCCACACCTTGCCCGCGCCGCCGCCGGGCGCCGCAGCCGCGGTCGTCGACGGCGCGCCCTTCGCGGGCGCGGTGCCGGATGCTGCGCCGGCGGATGCCGCCGTCGCCGGCGCCGCGGCCGGTGCGCTGGCCGCGGCAGCAGCCGACGCGCCGTACCAGGTCTTCACGCCCTTGTGCCCCGCACAGGCGCCCTTCTTCGACGCGCCCGAATAGAACGACCCGTCCTTGCACAGCCCGGTCGTGCCCGCCGGCGCGCTGGCCGGAACCTGTGCGAACGCACCGATCGACAACCCCATGCCGGCAGCCAGCGCGGCGATCAACATCGTCTTTTTCATGGTCCTCTCCTGATTGGCCTGAATGGTGAAGGCGTCCCGACGATACGCCGGGAATACCGCGCCGCGGGTCAACGTACCCAGCGGCACACGCGGTGATGGTGGTGATCGAAATGGCACACGCGGTGCGAATGGGCTTCGGCCAGCGCCGGTACGAGCACGGCGCAGGCGACGGCCGTCACGGTCAGGATCTTCGCGATGCGGGTCATGACATTCTCCTGGGTAGGTCAGCCGGTGGTCCGGCTGTTCCCCCCTTAACGCCGGTCGCCGGCACGCCGTGCACCGCACCTGCCTCGAATTGACGATCTTTGACACCGTGTAACGAAACGTCACGCGAGGCTGACAAACTGCCGTCTGTTTTTTCGATTTGCTTACGCGGAAAATGCTTCGGATGTCGAATGACTGAAGCAGGACAAGATGCCCGAGATGGACCAACAAAAAAACCGCCCGAAGGCGGTCTGTCGGAGGCACGCGGATGCCTCGCGTCCGAAACGACCGGGGGCTACGCGCCCGCGTCGCCCCACGGCGTCGGCGCAGGCACTTCGCATGGCCCTTCGACGTCGATCGACTTGAAATCGGCCGGCCCGACGATCTCCAGATACTCCATGTCGGGCGAGTAGTCGAACAGGTAATGCACGATTCCCGGCGCCTGGTGCACGCAGTCGCCGGCGTTCACGAGCGTCTCGCGGTCGCCGTACATGAAGCGCGCCCAGCCCTTCAGCATGATCACGATGTGGAACTCGGCCTCGTGACGGTGCCAGCCGGTGCCCGCCGTCGGTGCATGATTCGCCCTGACGAGTTGCGCGACGACCTTGCCGTTCGTCGCGGCCGCGATGCCGAGATCGCGATACAGGAAGAAGTCGCGCAGGCCTTCGCCTTGATACGCGGTGTCCTGCGGCTTCACGTGGGAAAACGCGGTAGGGGTCGACGTGCTCATCGCGGTGCTCCTCGATCGAAAGAGTCGTCCGGGACAAGCATTTCGCGTTCCAGGTTGCAGCAGCGCCCGCTTACTTCAACCGCCCCGACAGGAACTGCCCGAGCCGCTCGCTCTTCGGATTGACGAGAATCTCCTGCGGATCGCCCTCTTCCTCGATCTTCCCCTGGTGCAGGAAGATCACATGGTTCGACACGTTGCGCGCGAAACCCATCTCGTGCGTGACGACGACCATCGTGCGCCCTTCCTCGGCGAGCTTCTGCATGACCTTCAGCACTTCGCCGACGAGTTCCGGATCGAGCGCCGACGTCGGCTCGTCGAACAGCATCACCTCGGGTTCCATCGCGAGCGCACGCGCGATCGCGACGCGCTGCTGCTGGCCACCGGACAGGTGCGACGGATACATGCCTTCGACACGCGGTGCGAGACCGACCTTCTCCAGATACTTGCGCGCCCGCGCGATGGCCTCTTCCTTGCCGATCCCGAGCACGGCCATCGGCGCCTCGATCACGTTCTCGAGCACCGTCATGTGCGCCCACAGGTTGAAGTGCTGGAACACCATCGACAGCTTCGTGCGCATCCGCTGCAACTGCTTCTGGTCGGCCACGCGCAGCGAGCCGTTGCGCTCGCGCGTGGTCTCGATCGGCTCGCTGCCGATCGTGATCTGCCCCGAGCACGGCTGCTCGAGGAAGTTGATGCAGCGCAGGAACGTGCTCTTTCCGGAGCCGCTCGAGCCGATGATGCTGATCACGTCGCCGGCCTTCGCCTTCATCGACACGCCCTTCAACACCTCGTTGTCGCCGAATTTCTTGTGGAGGTTTTCAACGGTGAGCTTGTACATGCTTGGTCCTTCCTTGCGAATTAGTGGCTGCGCGGCGAGAGGTACGCGAGCCAGCGCGTCTCGAGCTTGCGGAACGCCCAGATGAGCGCGAACACGACGATGGCGTACAGCACGGCCGCGATGCCGTAGGCCTGGAACGACATGTACGTCGCGGAGTTGACGTCGCGCGTGACCTTCAGGACGTCGGGCACGGTCGCGGTGAATGCGAGCGTCGTCGCGTGCAGCATCAGGATCACTTCGTTGCTGTAGCTCGGCAGCGAGCGGCGCAGCGCGGACGGCAGGATGATGCGCGTATAGAGCTTGAAGCGCGACATCCCGTACGCCATCCCGGCCTCGATCTCGCCGGCCGACGTCGCCTTGATCGCGCCCGCGAAGATCTCGGTCGCATACGCGCATTCGTTCAGCACGAACGCGAGGAGCGTGCAGTTCATCGCGTTTCGGAAGAACGTGTCGAGCAGCACGTGGTCGTGCACGACCTGCAGGCTGTAGATGCCGGTGTAGCACATCAGCAGCTGCACGTAGAGCGGCGTGCCGCGGAACACATACGTATAGAGCCACACCGGGCCGGAGATCCAGCGGTTCGACGACGCGCGCGCGATCGCGAGCGGCACGGCCAGCGCGAAACCGAGCGCGATCGACACGACCAGCAGCCACAGCGTGATCGCGAGGCCGCTGAAGCGGTAGCCGTCGGTGTAGAGATAGCTTTGCCAGTACTGGCCGATGAGTTCGATCACAGTGCAAGCCTCCGGACGCCGACGGAATAACGCTTCTCGAGGTGGTGCAGCACGACGTTCGACACCGTCGTGATCGCGAGGTAGATCGCGCCCGCCGCGAGCGTGAAGAAGAAGAAATCGAGCGTGCTCTTGCCGGCGTCCTGCGACGCCTTCACGACATCGGCGAGGCCGATGATCGACACCAGCGCGGTGGCCTTCACGAGCACCTGCCAGTTGTTGCCGATGCCCGGCAGCGCGAAGCGCATCATCTGCGGGAACAGGATCCGGTGGAACACGCGCCAGCCGCTCATCCCGTATGCGAAGCCCGCTTCGAGCTGGCCGCGCGGCACCGCGAGGAACGCGCCGCGGAACGTCTCGGTGAAGTACGCGCCGTAGATGAAGCCGAGCGTGATCACGCCGGCCACGAACGGGTCGATGTCGATCTGGTCCCAGCCGAGCACGTCGGTCACGTCGTTCAGCAGGATCTGGATCCCGTAGAACAGCAGCAGCATCAGCACGAGATCGGGCACCGCGCGGATCAGTGTCGTATAGAACGTGCCGGTCGACCTGAGCACCCGGTTGGTCGACAGTTTCGCGGCCGCGCCCGCGAGGCCCAGTACGAGCGACGCGGCGAGCGACAGCACCGCGAGCTTCACGGTCTCGACCGTGCCGGCCCACAACAGCGGGCCAAATCCTTGGAAGATCATATAAGGGATCCAGATCGATGTGGCTGGATTGTCAATAGCCATTAACCGCGCATCAAACGATATCTGCGCACGACTTGATGCAACCTGCTCATCAAGCCAGACGCATCACGCGAAGCGGGTTGCACCCGGCAACAGACGCGGCGCGCGCCACAGCCGATGCGCGCCGCATGGACGGTCAGCCACCGTAGACGTCGAATGCGAAGTACTTCTTCTCGAGCTTCTTGTACGTGCCGTCCTTGATGATGTCGGCGATCGCGTGGTCGATCTTCGCCTTCAGGTCGGCGTCGTCCTTGCGCAGCCCGATGCCGGCGCCGTTGCCGAGGGTCTTCGGATCGTCGATGTCCTTGCCCGCGAATTCGAAGGTTGCGCCGCGCGGCGTCTTCAGGAAGCCGAGTTCGGCCTGCACCGCGTCCTGCAGCGCGGCGTCGAGGCGGCCGGACATCAGGTCCTGGTACACGCCGTCCTGGTTCTGGTAAGGCACGACCTGCACGCCCTTCGGCGCCCAGTAGGTCTTCGCGTAGGTTTCCTGGATCGTGCCCTGCTCGACGCCGACCGACTTGCCCTTCAGCGACTCGGCCGTCGGCTGGAGGTTCGCGCCTTTCTTCGCGACGAGACGCGTCGGCGTGTTGAACAACTTGTCGGAGAACGCGATCTGCTCGGCGCGCGCCGGCGTCATCGACATCGACGACAGCACGCCGTCGAACTTCTTCGCCTTCAGGGCCGGGATCATCCCGTCGAAGTCGTTCTCGATCCACACGCATTTCGCCTTCAGGCGCGCGCAGATCTCGTTGCCGAGATCGACGTCGAAGCCGACGACCTTGCCGCTTGCGTCCTTCGATTCGAACGGCGGATAGCTGGCGTCGACGCCGAACCGGATCGTCGACCAATCCTTGGCGTGGGCACCGACCGCGATGCAGGCAAGGGCAATACTGAGCGCGAGTTTCTTCATGGCGTTCCTGTCATAGGCGAACTGGGCGCGGGTCCCGTCGGGCGTCGCCGCCGCGACCCTTTCAACCCGGAAGCCGCCCGTCCGGCGACCCCGAAGTTGTACATACAACTTTGCCTTTTCCAGGGCACCCCGAGCAATCCGTGTTTATCTCTAATTGTCGGCGGATTGTTTCCATGAGCGAATTTCCCTTATATTTCAATTCGCTAACCATTACATGCAGTTGAAATCCAGCTTTCTGCGTGGGTTCGGCACGCCATCGTCGCGCATGCATTTGTCTATACTTTTTCGTTTGCCGCGCCGGCCGGCGCGGCGGCCGCGGTCCGGATCCAGGCGGGAATAACCCGAATCGCCAGCCGACAGCCGGGCCCGCGCGGCGTCGAACCCGGTACACTCCGCCCGGACACCGCACGAAGGCCGGCCTGCGACGGCACACGGCCGCCGTCTCTTGAACAGCAATGCAATGACCACACCGATCTATCAGGAAATCAAGGATTTCATCCTCGCGCGCATTCATGCGGGCGAGTGGGCGGAAGGCGACCAGGTGCCGTCGGAGAACGAGCTCGCGCGCGAGTTCAACGTCGCGCGGATGACGGTCAACCGCGCGCTGCGCGAGCTGACGGCCGAGCAGGTGCTCACGCGCACGCGCGGCTCCGGCACGTATGTCGCGTCGCCGAAATACGAATCGACGCTGGTCGCGATCCGCAGCATCTCGGATGAAGTCGCCGCGCGCGGCCATGCGTATCGTGCGCAGGTGCTGGAGGTCGGCGCGGCCGTCGCCGACGCGCAGCTCGCCGACGAGCTGCGGCTCGACACCGGCAGCCCGATCTTCCATTCGCGCGTGCTGCACTTCGAGAACGACACGCCCGTGCAGCTCGAGGAACGCTGGGTCAATCCGGTCTGCGCGCCCGAATACGCCTTGCAGGACTTCACGACGACGACGCCGAACCAGTACCTCACGCGCGTCGCACCGCTGCAGCGTGTCGAATACCGGATCGAGGCCGCGATGCCCGATGCGCAAACGCGCCGTCACCTGACGATGGACGAACGCGAGCCCTGCCTGCTGCTGCATCGGCGCACGTGGTCGCAGGGGATGGTCGCGTCGGTCGCCAATCTGTGGCACCCGGGCAGCCGCTACCGGTTCACCGGCCATTTCTGACGCGCCGGGCGCGTTCAGTGCACGCCGGGGCGCCCTGAACGCTCGATCGCGTCGACCGCGAGACGCAACCCGTCCTCCCGCGCGATCCGCGCACCGAGTTCGGCGGCCCGCGCTTGCGTGTCGGCACGCGCCGCGAACGCGATCGCGCGTGCCAGCGCGGCGGCGTCCACGCGGCGCCCCGCCACCGGCGCATCGGCCACACCGAGCCGCTGCAGCCGGTTCGCCCAGAAGAACTGGTCGCCCGCGAATGGCACGACGACCGACGGAATGCCCGCCCGCGCGGCTGAATGCGTGGTGCCCGACCCGCCGTGGTGGATCGCCATCGACGTATGCGGAAACAACCGGTCGTGCGGCGCCTCGCCGATCACGCACACGTGCGCCGGCAGCATCGACGCGTCGATGCCGCTCCAGCCCGGCTGGAACAACGCACGCCGGCCATCGAGCGCCTGCACCAGCGCGTCGGCCAGCGCGGCCCGGTCGAACCCGGCCATGCTGCCGAAACCGATGTACACGGGCGGATCGCCCGCCTCGAGAAAGGCCGAGAGCGCGGGCGGCGGCGTCCACGCCCGCGCGTCGATGCGCCACTGACCGCATGCCAGCACATTCGACGGCCAGTCGGCCGGATCGGCCAGCAGCACCGGCGACACGCCGTACAGCATCGGATGATCGGTCCACACGCGCCGGCGCGGCGGCAATCCGCACACGCCGGCGCGCGCCGCATTGGTCGCCTTGCTGAACGCGTGCCACAGCAGCGCGTTCACGAACCGGTGACTGGCGCGATTCAGCCAGCGCGGCACCTTGGCCGGCGGCAGGAACGGCGACGCGAACGCGGCGGTCGGCGTGATCGGGATCATCCCCGTGCCGAT
This sequence comes from Burkholderia sp. Bp9142, assembly GCF_003853415.1. Lineage (GTDB taxonomy): Bacteria > Pseudomonadota > Gammaproteobacteria > Burkholderiales > Burkholderiaceae > Burkholderia. The sequence goes on from NZ_QTPP01000001.1 coordinate 312,612, forward strand.
TGCCGGCACGCCGCGATACTCGGCAACCGACAACCCGACAAACGACGCCAGCCCCGACACGAGGATCGCATCGCAACCGGCCGACGCGTCCGCGACTTCGCGCATCCACGCAGCCGTGTTCGCATTCGCGATCGCCGCGAGCGCCTTCGACGTGTCGTTGAAGCCCCCGCGCCCACGCACCGCATCGGACAACGCGCCCTCGGGGGCGATCGCCGCGCGGATATCGCCGGACAACGGCGCGGACGGCACGCCGAGCGCGGCGGTCGAAGCGAGCGTCGCGGCGTCGGCCAGCAACCGGACTTCATGGCCGGCATCCCGCAGCGCGCGGCCGAGCGCCGCGAGCGGGCGCGTGTCGCCTTCGGTGCCGTAGGTGGCGATGACGAGCTTCATGCGTGACTCCTCGTGCACAATGCAAGCGAGTGGATTCCAAAAAATGCACGTCGTATACTAATGCAATTCGTACACTTTCCGTCAATCCCCGGGGCATGCCGATGACGACCGACGATCCGGGCCGCCGCGCGCGCAAGCGCATCCAGATGCTCGCGCATCTCGCCGCTACCGGCGCACGCCTGTTCAATGCGCACGGCTACGATGCCGTCACGATGGAGCAGATCGCCGCGCAGGCCGACGTCGCGAAACGTACGCTGTACAACCACTTCCCGACAAAGGAAGCCGTGCTTGCGCACTGGCTCGAAGGGGAACTCGCGCGCGATCTCGCCCATCTGCAGCGCGACGTCGCGCGACGGAAAACCTTCGCATCGCGGATCGCCTGCGTGCTCGATGCGTCGGCCGCGTGGTGCGAACAGCATCCGGTGCATCTGCTCGCGTACCTGCGGCATCGGTTCCTGGGCATCGGCGCGGTGCAAGCGGAAGGCGGAAAGGAAAACGGCGGCGACATCGCGCTCATGTGGCAGCAGCTGATCGCGGCCGGCCAGCAGGCGGGCGAACTGAACCCGGCACTGGCGGCCGACCAGCTCGCCACGTGGTTCCATCACCTGTATCTCGCGGCGATGCTGCGCTGGCTGACCGTGCCGGGATTGTCGCTGAAGCGGGAGTTCCAGTCGGTCGCAAGGCTGTTCGTCGAAGGCGCGCAAGCGAAGCCGTGAACGGCCGCTGGCGCCTGTCCGGCGCTCAGAGCCGCCCGAGTATGACCGCAAGCAGCGTGCGCCTGAAGCGGGCGAGCACCACGCCGCATGCAACGAACGTGCGCTTCATGGCTTCCTCGACGTCCTGGCCGCCGATGCACGGCGCTTCGCCGTCTCCGCGCCGCGGGCCGGCCATTGCGTCTCGTCGAGCAGCCGGTCGAACAGGCGCGCGCGCTCGTCGGCCGACAGCGGGCACAGCCCGAACATCGCCGACAGCGCGATGCCCCACGCCGCCTTCCAGCGCAGCAGCGCCAGATCGGGATCGTCGGATTCGGCGGCGATGCGCTGCACATTCTTCGCATCGGTGTCGCGGACCTTCTGCAACGGCTCGGGATTCTCGACGAGTGCCGCCATGATCGCGAGCGCCGCCGACGGCTGCTGGTCGATCACTTCGCGCATCGTCGCGATCTGCGCGGACAGCGTCGGCTGCGCTTCGTCCGGATCGCGCGCGGCCAGGTAGTCGCGCTGGAATCGTTCGTAGTAGTCCTGCTGATGCTCCATCAGCGCGTTCAGCACGTCGCCTTTCGTGCGGAACTGATGCATCAGCCCGCCCTTGCTGATGCCGCTTTCGCGCGAGATCGCATCGAACGTGAGCTTGCCCGGGCCGTCGCGCTCGAGAATCGCGAGCGCCGCCTGGATCGCGGCCGTGCGCGTTCGCCCGGAACGCGTCGGATTGTCCATGACCTTTCCCCGCTATGAAGTGACGCGATGCGGCGGCGCCGAACCGGCGCGGCCGCATGCAGGAAGTGCGCGGAGTCTATCACAAACAAACCGCCTGGTCGGTTTACATCCTAAAACGGCGGTGCTACGATCGGCTGCCGCGTCGCCCGTGGCCGCAACGCGGCAGCTTCACGGACCGGCCATCGGCACGCGAGCGCCGCCTGTGGCAGGGCTTTCCGGCCGATGACCGGCATCGCAATACCCTGTCGCGCCCCGAATTCATGGAGCATTTCCGCCCCACAAACAAACCGCCTATCCGGTTTTTTTAAACACGCTGCCCCTTCGCGCCGATCACCGGCGCGAACCCGACCCGGAGATATGCATGAACCGATCGACCGCCTCCCGCCACCTGACCCACATCGCGCTTTGCGTCGCGCTCGCCGGATGCGCCGGCGTCCAGCCCGCCCGCTATACGGGCATCGAATCTTCCCCGTACCTGCGCGGCGATCCGCAGGACACGTCCGGCCGCGTCCCGTATCGCTACGCGCTGCCGGCCGACTGGCATCGCTACCGGAAGCTGATCCTCGATCCGGTCGCCGTGTACCGCGGCGCGGACAATCAGTTCGGCAACCTGAGCGATCAGGACAAGGCGACGCTCGCCGCCTACATGGGCGATACGTTCGCCAGAAAGCTCGGCAAGCGCTTCGAGCTGACGAACGCACCCGCCCCCGACACGCTGCGCGTGAAGCTGACGCTGACGGGCGCGGTGACGACGACGGCCTTCGCCGGCGCGTTCGCGCATTTCGACCTCGCGGGCAACCTCTACAACGGCGTGCAGGCGATACGCGGGCGCGAAGGCGCATTCACGGGTTCCGTCATCTATGCGGTGGAAATCCGCGACGCGGCGACGAACCGGCTGATCAACGCGTACGTGACGAAGCAGTATCCGAACGCGATGAACATCGGCGCGAGCTTCGGCGCGCTGAGCGCGGCGAAAACCGGCATCGACAAGGGCGCCGATGCGCTCGTCGCGCAGTTCGACTGACGCGCGCGCCCGTGTCGCACGCGCCTGCGCCCGCTGGCCGCGCGCGGCGATCTGGTTGGTCCCGCTCGCGGCCGCGGCGTGCTTCGTCGCGTGGGGCGTCCCCCTGCTCGGCAACCGCGGGCCGGTCATCACGATCACCTTCGCGAGCGCCGACTGGCTCGAAGCCGGCCGGTCGACGCTGCGGCTGCGCAACGTCGAGGTCGGCCGCGTCACGCAGGTTCGCGCGTTGCGCGGGCAAGCAGGCGTGCGCGTCGACGTGCAGCTGAACGCCGACGCGCATGCGCTTGCGCGCGCCGGCACACGCTTCTGGATCGTGCGGCCCCGCGTCGGCCCCGCCGGCATCTCCGGGCTGGATACCGTGCTGTCCGGCGCGTATATCGCGGCCGCACTCGGCAACGCCGGCGAACGGCGCACGACCTTCGCAGGGCTCGATGCGCCGCCGGCCGACGAAGACGGCCGCGGGCGCCGCTACACGCTGCGCGCGGCAGCGCTCGGCACGGTCGCGGTCGGCTCGCCGGTCTACCACCGGCGCGCGCGCGTCGGCCAGGTGACCGGCTATGCGCTCGATCCGGACGGGCGCGGCGTGTCGATCGCGGTGTTCGTCGCCGCGCCGTTCGATCGCTACGTCGACGCCGACGCACGCTGGTGGCAAGCGGGCGGCGTCGGCCTGCGGCTCGATGCGGGCGGCATGAAACTCGACACGCCGTCGCTCGCCGCGATGCTCGCCGGCGGACTCGCGTTCGCGGCGCCGCCCGGACGCACGGCGATCGTCGCGGCACCGGACGGCGCGCGCTTTCGCGTGGCCGACGACGAGATCGACGCGATGCGCACGCCGAACGCGCCCGCCGCACCCGTCGTGATGCGCTTCGACCGCTCGCTGCGCGGCCTCGACGTCGGCGCGCCGGTGGACTTTCGCGGCATCGAGCTCGGCCGCGTGACTGCGGTCGACACCGAATACGACACGCGACGCGGCGACGTCACGATGCGCGTGACGATGGCCCTCTATCCCGATCGCCTCGGACAACGCTACCGCGACGCGCTCGGCAACGGCGACTCCGAGGCCGGCAAGACGCTGCTGCACACGCTCGTCGCGCGCGGCCTGCGCGGCCAGCTGCGCGTCGGCAACGTGATCGCGAACCGCTCGTACGTTGCGCTCGACATGTTCCCGAACGCGCCGCCCGCATCGGTCGACACCAACCGGTTGCCGATCGCCTTGCCGACCGTGCCCGGTACGCTCGACGCGCTGCGGGTACAGATTGGCGATATCGCCGGAACACTGGCCCGATTGCCGCTCGATCGCGCGGGCATGCGCGTGAACGCAGCGCTCGCGCACACCGCCGGGCTGTTCGCGCAGCTCGATACCGAACTCGCGCCGCATGCGCGCGACGCGCTGGTTGCCGCACGACAGGCGTTCACGGCCGCGCAGGCGACGCTCGGGGAAGGTGCGTCCGCATCGAACGTGCACCACGCGCTGACGCAATTCACGCGCACGTCGCGCGCGCTGAGCGCGCTGGCCGGCGATCTGGAACGCCATCCGGAATGGCTGCTGCCCGGCACGGCGGGCGACACGCAGCCGGCCGACGCATCGCGTGGCGCGAGCGACGACCGCTGATTTCGTCGCGCGATGCGCAGGGTTTTTTACAACGAACGCACGGACGGGATGCCAAATTTCCCGCGCAGCAGTATGCTGGTGTCGTACGGCCGCCCCCGACGCATCGGGCAATCCCTTAGTCCGCACGTCGTCGCGCGGCCGTCGCGACCGCAATCATGCGTTGCAAGGAGGGCTTCGTGATGGCTACCACACATCAGCACTTCCACCTCGAACTACGGCACGCCACCGCGCCGACGTACTTCATCAGCTACCTGTTTCCCGCCTTGCTGTTCGTATACGAACTGCTGCGCGTCGGCCAGTGGATCCGCGATCACGGGATGCAATTCGCCGCGTTCAAGCAGATGGGCTACGAATATCTGCTGATGCTGCTGTTCGTCGGGCTGCAGATCATCGTCGAGGCGATCTTCCTGCTCGGCGCCGCGATGCGCCGCGACCATCGCGATTTCGAGCACCGCCTGCCGAACGTGGTCCTCGGGATCGGCTGCTCGATCGCGCTGCTCGCGATCGATCTCGCGATCCAGCTGTCGTTCTGAGCGCCGGCGGGTTCGGCCCGCCGGCCGCATCGAACCCGGGCGCTCAGGCGTGCGCGTCGCGCAACATCGCGGCAACCGCCGCGAGTACGTCGCCGGTCCGCTCGCGATGCGGCATGTGTCCGCATCCATCGAGCAGCAGGAACGACGACGGCCCCGCGACGCGCGCGGCGATCCGCTTCGGATGCACGTCCGATCCGTATTCGTCCTGCTCGCCGTGAATCGCGAGTGTCGCGCAGCGCACGCGCGGCAGTCCGTCGTCGAGACTCCAGCCGCGAAACGCCGGCGACAGCCACGTGTCGACCCACGCACGCAGCACCCATTCGGCCTTGTCGCCGTGATAGCGCGCGAGCCGGTCGAGCTGGCCGGGCGCGTCGAACTGCTGCCCCGCGTCGCGAATGCCGTCGAGGGTGCGATCCTCGACGAACGCCTGCGCGGCGACCGTCACCAGCGCGCGGCAACGCGCCGGATACGCGGCTGCGCATCCGACCGCCATGCCGCCGCCGACGCTGTGCCCGAACGCGACGAACGCACCGATGCCGAACCGTTCGAGCAGCGCACGGAATCCGTGATCGGCCTCGTCGCGCACGAACGTCGTGCCGAGTTGCCCCGGATGACGGTCGGACCGGCCGAAGCCCAGCCGGTCGTAGGCGATCACGTCGCATTGCGTGGCGCGCGCGAGTTCCGCGGGAAAGTCGCGCCATAGCTCGACGCAGCCAAGCGAATCGTGCAGCAGCACGATCGGCGCGGGCTCGCGCACAGCCGGCTCATCCGCGGTCAATGCCTGCGCGGACGCGCCGCGCCAGCGCTTCGCGAAGAGGCGCCCTTGCGGCGTCTCGACCCAGGTCTCCTCGGTCACGATTTCAGTCATGTGTGTGTCGTCGTCTGCATGAAGGCGGCCGCATGCACGCGTGCCGCCGCGAATGCCGACGATGGTGGCCCGGCGACGCGCGCGGCGTCAAGCAAGCCCCCACCGCCCGCGCGTTCATTCGGGCTGCGGCGGCAGATACTCCATCTGCGACTCGTCGTAGAGCCGGTAGATCAGCGCCTGCATCGCGCGGATGTCCTCCGATTCGTCGAGCATCCGCATGCTCATGATAATCGGCGACACGAGGTTCGGATCGTCGAGCGGCTTGTAGCTGATGTCGTCGCGCTTCAGGCCGTACACGCTGTGCGGCACGACCGACACGCCCTCGCCCATCGCGACGAGCCCGAGCGCGATCTGCAGCTCGCGCGTTTCATAGATGCGCCGCGGCTGCAGCGCGCGATCGTGGAACGCCGCGAGGACCTGGTCCGCATAGCTCGGCCGCGGCGCCTTCGGAAAGATGATCAGCGTGTCGTTCACGAGATCGTGCAGCGACAGCACGGGCTTCGCGCCGTCGAGCACATGACCGACCGGCAGCGCGACGATCATCCGCTCCTCGCGCAGCACGACGCGCCGCACGCTCGGATCCTCGTGACGGATGCGCCCGAACCCGACGTCGATGCGCCCTTCCTTCAGCGCCTTGATCTGGTCCATCGTCGACATCTCGTGCAGGCTCAGCTCGACGGCCGGATACTCGCTGCGAAAGCGCCGGATGATCTTCGGCAGCATCCCGTACAGCGTCGAGCCGACGAAACCGACCGACATGCTCCGCTCGATCTTGCCGACCCGCTTCGTCATGGATTCGAGCTCGGTCGTCTGCGCGAGCAGCTGCACCGCATGCGAATAGAAGAACCGCCCCGCGTCGGTCAGCTTCAACGGCCGCGCGTTGCGCTCGAACAGCGGCACGCCGAGCGCCTCCTCGAGTTGCTGGATCTGCCGGCTGAGTGGCGGCTGCGCGATGTGCAGGCGCTCGGCCGCACGCGTGAAATTCCGCTCCTCGGCAACCGCGACGAAGTAGCGGAGGTGTCTCAACTCCATTTTCGAACCCTCCCGGACAGGCGACGGACGCTCATTCGGCCCCGTGCGGACACGTCCCTCGCCGGTCGTCCCGTGATCGCCTGCTCCCGATGCCATGACGATACCTCACGGCGCACCGATACCGGTGCGAGCCGCGTCGCGCTCGCACCCGCGTCCGGCACCGCGCAAAGCAAAACGGGAAGCCGCCAGGCTTCCCGTTGCTTCATCGACGCCGCGTCGCGGCATCGTCCCGCGCGTCATGCCTCGGTGGCGTACAGCGCATCGCGCTGCGCGTCGCTCAGCGAATCGAGCGGCACGTCCGGCAGCCGATAGCAGATCATCGCGCCGTACAGCTCGGCCAGGCAGTTGCTGCCGGCGTCGAGCGCGTAGCCGTCCTCGCCGTCCGGCGCCGGCGGATACACTTCGCGCCACGCGTTGATCGCGGCTTCGATTCGCACGATGGAAACGGGTCCGGCCTTCCGCTCGGCGGGTGATGCGCTCATGGATTCCTCTGGGTTGCGCGCTCCGCGCGCGGGGCCGTGCCGGCCCCGGCGGAACGATGAAAACGCCGGGCGCCGCCGGCCGCCGCAACAGGCGCGCGCCGGATGCCCGATCCGCGCCGCGCGCGTCGCGCCGGCCGGGCCGTGGCCCGGTAGGGTCGGGAAATATAACCGGCTTTGACCCCGTGCAGGGCAAAGCCGACAAAAAAAACGGGAAGCCCGCGGGCTTCCCGTCTTCGTTGCGCATCCCGCGGCAGCCGGCCGCACCGGCATCAGCCCGCGGTTTCGCGGTTCGTCACGCGCGGCATCTGCGCGCCGCGGTTCGCGGCGACCCACGGCTTGATCTCCATGTCCTCGTAGCGCACCAAGCGGCTCTTGTACAGGAGCCGGTAGCCGAGCCACACGACGAGGAACAGCGGGATGCCAACGTAGGTCGCGGTCACGCCCGCCCAGTCGATCCGGTTCGCGAGGAACGCCTGATAGTCCTGCCCCAGCGCGATCACGAGACACAGCACGAACGCGAAGATCGGGCCGAACGGGAACCACTTCGACTGGTACGGCAGCTGGTCGACCGCGTAGCCCTGCTTCACGTAGCCCTTGCGGAACCGGTAGTGGCTGATCGCGATGCCGAGCCACGCGATGAAGCCGGTCATGCCCGACGTGTTCAGCAGCCACAGGTACACCGTCTTGTCGCCGTACAGCGACGTGAAGAAGCACAGCGCGCCGACGGCGGTCGTCGCGTACAGCGCGTTGCGCGGCACGCCGCCGGGCGACAGCTTCGCGAACAGCTTCGGCGCGCGGCCTTCCGTCGCGAGGTTGTAGAGCATCCGCGTCGACGCGTACATGCCCGAGTTGCCGGCCGACAGCACGGCCGTCAGGATCACCGCGTTCATCACGCCGGCCGCGAACGCGAGGCCCGCGTGGCGGAATACGAGCGTGAACGGGCTCACGCCGATGTCGGTCACGTCGCTCTTGAGCAGGTTCGGGTCGGTGTACGGAATCAGCACGCCGATCACGAAGATCGCCAGCACGTAGAACAGCAGGATCCGCCAGAACACCTGGCGCACCGCGCGCGGGATCGTCGTGCGCGGGTGCTCCGATTCGCCGGCCGCGATGCCGATCAGCTCGGTGCCCTGGAACGAGAAGCCCGCGATCATCGCGACGCCCATCAGCGCCGGCAGGCCGCCCGCGAACGGCGCGTCGCCGATCGTCAGGTTGCCCCAGCCGTTGCCCGGCGCCCCCTTCAGAATGCCGAAGATCATCAGCAGGCCGACGCCGATGAACGCGACCACCGTGACGACCTTGATCAGCGCGAACCAGTATTCGGCTTCGCCGAAGCCGCGCACGGTCAGCGCGTTGAGCAGGAACATCACGCCGAGGAACGCGGCGCTCCACCAGACGCCCGGCACGTCCGGGAACCAGTAGTGCATCACGAGCTGCGCGGCGACGAGTTCGACCGCGATCGTCACGGCCCAGTTGTACCAGTAGTTCCAGCCGAGCGCGAAACCGAAGCCTTCGTCGACGTATTTCGCGCCGTAGGTCGCGAACGAGCCCGACACCGGCATGAACGCGGCCATTTCGCCGAGGCTCGTCATCAGGAAGTAGACCATCAGGCCGATCAGCATGTACGCGAGCATCGCGCCGCCGGGGCCGGCCTGCGAGATCGACGCGCCGGACGCGACGAACAGGCCCGTGCCGATCGAGCCGCCGATGGCGATCATCGTCAGGTGGCGCGCCTTCAGCGCGCGATGAAGCTTGGGTGGGTTCGCGGACGAACCGGGTGGGTCGGAATTCGGAATTACGGACATAAACGAGACGAACGTTGAACGGGCCGGCATCCGGAGCCGGCGCACGCGGGATCGGGGCGCGGCGCGCCGCCTGCGATGCATTCGATACGGCCCCGATACGCGTTGCGCGCCGGGCGCCTGCGGCGAAGCGCGGATTCTACCTGATTCGCCGGACAGACAAGCTCAGGTCCGGGCGCCCGTGCCAACCCGTCCGGACGCCGCGGAATCAACGAGTTGGATGCGGCATGGGGCGACGACATGCCGGCGCGGCCGTGCACCGCGCCCCCAAACCATGCATGTGGAGCGGTTATCCGGCGATACCCGGTTCACCGATACGTAATCGTTCCGGCAATGCCGCCTTAAAACGACAGATCGATCGCCATTTACGTCAATAATCAGACGAAACGCGCTCCATAATTGATTCAAATCAAATCGGACATATCCGGTAACGATGCGTAATCGTTCCGCATCGCCTTATGCGCATGCATGTTTTGCATCTTCGCGACCAAATTCGGGAATTCGCGAGATAATACCGATTAATTCGAAATAATCAGCGCGTCGGAGCCGTCGACGACGTGAATATCGCCCCCGAGGATGAAGCCACACCCGCTGCTCGCTGCGCTGCGCCGCCCTACCGCGTCGGCCGTGGCACGCATTCTGTCGCCCCGCGGCGTGCTCGTCGCGGGCATCGTGCTGCTTCTGTTCAGTTGGGGACTCTCCACGTCGCTTTTGATCGAGGCACGCCACGACGCGTATGACCATGCGGTCGAAAATGCGCGCAACCTGATGCTGCTGATCGAGCGCGATATTTCCCGCAATATCGAACTGTATGATCTGTCGCTGCAAAACGTGGTCGACGGTCTCGCCGATCCGGAACTGGCGGCATTGCCGCCGAACCAGCGCCACCGGCTGCTGTTCGACCGCGCGGCCAGCGGCGCCTATCTCGGCGCCATTTTCGTGATGGATCCGCACGGCAATATCGTGATCGATTCGGGCTCGGCGCCGCCGCGGCAAGGCAATTTCGCCGACCGCGAATATTTCACCGTGCATCGCGACCGGCTTGCCCAGGGCCTCTACATCAGCCGGCCGTATGCGTCCCGGCTGCGCGGCGGCGCGCTGACGATCGCGCTCAGCCGCCGGATCACGCTGGCCGACGGCTCGTTCGGCGGGATCGTCGTCGGCACGCTCAGCATCGACTACTTCCGCGCGCTGCTCGACGGTCTCGCGGTCGGCAAGCACGGCAGCGCGGCGATCGTGGAGGAGAACGGCGCGCTCGTGTCCCGCCTGCCGTACGATGCGCGCGTGGTCGGCCTCGACCTTCACGGCGCCCCGCTCTTCATCGAGGCACAGCGCCGCAGCGAAGGCGCGCTGACGGGCGTCGGCGCGATCGACGGCGTGCGCCGCGTCTATGTTTACAAGCATCTCGCGCATCTCCCGCTCATCGTCGACGTCGCGCCCGCCGAGATCGACATCTACGCATCGTGGCGCCATCGCGCGATCTGGACCGTCGTGCTGATGGGCCTGTTTACCGCGTTCATCGCCGGGGGCTCGCTCGCGCTGTCGCGCGAACTCGCGCGCCGGCAGATCGCCGAGTCGAAGCTGTACCGGCTCGCGCACACCGATTCGCTGACCGGCCTCGACAACCGCGGCACATTCGATGCGGTGCTCGCGAAGGAAGCGCAGCGCGCGGCGCGCAGCGGCCGCCCGCTGTCGGTGCTGTTCGTCGACGTCGATCATTTCAAGGCGTTCAACGACTACTACGGCCACCTCGCCGGCGACGACGTGCTGCGCCGCGTCGCGCAATCCGCGTCGCGCTGCCTGCGCCGCGACAGCGACCACGTCGCGCGCTACGGCGGCGAGGAATTCGTCGTCACGCTGCCCGACACCGACGCGCGGGGCGCGGCGACCGTCGCCGAAGCGATCCGCCGCGCGATCGCCGGGCTCGACATCGCGCACGGCCGCAGCCCGTACGGGCACGTGACGGCGAGCATCGGCAGCGCGACCGCCACCGGGCGCGTGAACGCCGCGACGCTGCTGCGGCTGGCCGACGAGGCGCTGTACCGCGCGAAGTCGGGCGGCCGCAATCGCGTGTCGGACGCCGCGGCGAACACGGCCGACGCGTGACGCCGCGGCCGGCCGCGCCGCGCCGCGCTGCCGCGCCATGGACAGCCCGCGCGCGTTCGGCTAGCGTTACGTCAGCTGCGCGTGCGGCGCGGCGCCGGCCCGCGCGGGCCGCCCGCGCGTGTCCCTGCCACCCCCGCTCCGTCATGACCGCCTCGCTCCCCGCCCGACTGCCGCCGCTCCTGCGTCACGCGCTCCGTCCACTGCTGGACCCGTACCGCCGCTACCGGCACGCGAAGCTGATCCATGCGGCGCGCGTCGCGCTCGCGATCCTCGTGTCGATCGCCTTGTCCACCGGCCTGCGCGTGCCGCACGGCGAATGGTCGACGATCACCGTGCTGATCGTCGTCGGCGGGCTGCAGCATCACGGCAACATCCGCAAGAAGGCGGCCGAGCGCGCGCTCGGCACGTCGATCGGCGCGCTCGCGGGGCTCGGGCTGATCCTGCTCTACTCCGTCCTGCACGCGCCGCTCGCGATCTACCTGCTGATGGCGATCGCGTGCGGGATCTGCGCGTATCACGCGATCGGCAAGGCCGGCTATATCGCGCTGCTGTCGGCGATCACGATGGTGATCGTCGCCGGACACGGCGACAACGAGATCGTCGACGGCCTGTGGCGTGCGGTCAACGTGCTGGCCGGCATCGCGATCGCGCTGGCGTTCTCGTTCGCGCTGCCGCTCTATGCGACCTACTCGTGGCGCTACAAGCTCGCCGACGCGCTGCGCGCGTGCGCGGCCGTGCACGCGCGGCTCGCGGGCGACCGCCACGTGAGCGACGACGCGCACCTGAAGGAAATGGCCGCGCTGAGCGCGCTGCTGGTGCAGCTGCGTTCGCTGATGCCGTCGGTGTCGAAGGAATGCGAGATCTCGGTCACGCACCTCGAGGCGATCCAGCGCAGCCTGCGCCTGTGCATCGGCTACCTGGAGATCCTGTCGAGCATGGTGCCGGCCCGCGACGACCTCGCCGCCCGCGAATACATGCGAACCGGGATGAAGGCCGTGAACCGGCGCATCCGCGACACGCTCGTCCGGGCGAGCCGCGCGCTCAAGTTCGGCACGCCGAGCCGGCTCGCGCCGCGCCGCCGGCCGGCCGATCCGCCGCACGACGCGCCGCCGCCGTTGTCGGGCTACGTGTCGATCACGGCCAAGCTGGCCGGCGAAGTGGACCAGTTGCGCGAGAAACTGCTCGATACCGCGCAGGCGTGGAATATCTGAAGGCCGGCGGGTTCCGGATGGCGCCGGAAAATCTTTCACACCCCTTTCATCAAGGCAGGCCGGCATCCTGACGACATCGGCCGCACCCTCCGGCCGATCCGGCCCTGTCAACCGGGCTTGCGTGACGGCGCGTTCCCGCCGGTTTCGACCACCTTGCGGGGCCGGTTCGCGGCGGATTCTCCGGCCGGTTAACCGCCCGCCAGGCCCGCCGCGACAGGCCTGAAGACGCATTGGCGCGCAAATCAGGTCTTGCCCCAACTTCCCGGACAGCCGATACTCGCATATTCCGCGAAATACGATCCCACCGGCTTCAATCCACGGTAATTCCTATGAGCACGATTCTCGAAAGCCTCCCGACCGGCCAGAAGGTCGGTATCGCCTTCTCCGGCGGCCTGGACACCAGCGCCGCGCTGCACTGGATGAAACTGAAGGGCGCCGTCCCGTACGCTTACACGGCGAACCTCGGCCAGCCCGACGAAGACGATTACGACGCGATCCCGAAACGCGCGATCGAATACGGCGCAGCCGGCGCCCGCCTGGTCGACTGCCGCGCGCAGCTCGTCGCCGAAGGCATCGCCGCGCTGCAAAGCGGCGCGTTCCACATCACGACCGCCGGCGTCACGTACTTCAACACGACGCCGATCGGCCGCGCCGTGACGGGCACGATGCTCGTCGCCGCGATGAAGGAAGACGGCGTCAACATCTGGGGCGACGGCAGCACGTACAAGGGCAACGACATCGAGCGCTTCTACCGCTACGGCCTGCTCGTGAACCCGGACCTGAAGATCTACAAGCCGTGGCTCGACCAGACGTTCATCGACGAACTCGGCGGCCGTGCCGAAATGTCCGAATTCATGAACCAGGCCGGCTTCGCGTACAAGATGTCGGCCGAGAAGGCGTATTCGACCGACTCGAACCTGCTCGGCGCGACGCACGAGGCGAAGGACCTGGAAAGCCTCGAAAGCGGCATCAAGATCGTGAACCCGATCATGGGCGTCGCGTTCTGGCGCGACGACGTGAAGATCGCCGCCGAGGAAGTGACGGTGCGCTTCGAAGCCGGCCAGCCGGTCGCGCTGAACGGCGTCGAGTTCAACGACCCGGTCGAGCTGCTGCTGGAAGCGAACCGCATCGGCGGCCGCCACGGCCTCGGCATGAGCGACCAGATCGAGAACCGCATCATCGAGGCGAAGAGCCGCGGCATCTATGAAGCCCCGGGCCTCGCGCTGCTGTACATCGCCTACGAGCGCCTCGTCACCGGCATCCACAACGAAGACACGATCGAGCAGTACCGCGAGAACGGCCGCCGTCTCGGCCGCCTGCTGTACCAGGGCCGCTGGTTCGACCCGCAGGCGATCATGCTGCGCGAAACCGCGCAACGCTGGGTCGCACGGGCGATCACCGGCGAAGTGAAGATCGAACTGCGCCGCGGCAACGACTACTCGATCCTGAGCACGAAGTCGCCGAACCTCACGTACCAGCCGGAACGCCTGTCGATGGAGAAGGTGGCGTCGACGTTCTCGCCGCGCGACCGGATCGGCCAGCTGACGATGCGCAACCTCGACATCACCGACACGCGCGACAAGCTGCGCGTCTACACGCAAGTCGGTCTGCTGACGCCGGGTGAATCGTCGGCGCTGCCGCAGATCAAGGGCGACGGCGAGCAGTAAGCCGCTTCGTTCGAAGCCGGGGCGCGTAGCCGATACGCGCCCCGGCCGGGCAGGCCGTGTATGCGACGTCGCATGCGCGGCCTGCCGTTCCTCCCCCGGCTTCTCCCCTTCCTGCTTTCCCCCGCTACCGCATCACGCCCGACGCGACCCGCTCGCGCGCGCCCTTGCGGCTCAGCATCAGCGTGACGACCGCCGACACCGCGAGCGTGCCCGCCACCACGTATAGCCCGGCCGCATACCCGCCCGTCACATGCTTGAGCCAGCCGATCGCGAACGGCCCGACGAAGCCGCCGAGGTTGCCGATCGAATTGATCATCGCGATCCCCGCGGCCGCGCCGGCGCCTGACAGGAACGCGCTCGGCATCGCCCACAGCGGCGCCTTCGCGGCGCTGATCCCGATGTTGACGACGACCAGCGCGAGCACAGTCAGGAGCGCGGTGCTCGCCTGCCCCGCGAACACGAAGCCGATGCAGGCCAGCACGCACGGCATCACGACGTGCCACGTGCGCTCGCCGGTGCGATCCGAATGCCGCGCCCATCCGATCATCGCGACGACCGCGGCAATGCTCGGGATGCCGGTCAGCAAGCCCGTCTGCAACGCGCTGAAGCCGAACTGCCTGACCATCAGCGGCGCCCACAGGCCGAGCGTATAGAGCCCTGCCGACGTGCCGAAGTAGATCAGCGCGAGCGCCAGCACGCGCGGGTCGCGCAGCGCCTGCCACGCGCCGGCCGTGTGCCCGGCATGCGTGTGCCGCGCGTCGGCCTCGGACTTCAGCTTCGCGATCAGCCAGTCGCGCTCGTCCGGTTGCAGCCACGCGGCCTTCGACGGCGCATCGGTCAGGCACTTCAGCACGACGAAGCCGAGCACGACCGCGGGCAGCGCCTCGACGATGTACAGCATCTGCCAGTCGGCGAGCCCGAACATCGGCGGCATCTGCATGATCGCGCCCGACAGCGGCGAACCGATCGCGGTCGAGATCGGCGCGGCCGCCATGAACCACGCGGCGGCCACCGCGCGCTGCTTCGCGGGAAACCACAGACTCAGGTACAGGATGATGCCGGGGAAGAATCCGGCTTCGGCCATGCCGAGCAGGAAGCGCAGCACGTAGAAGCTCGTCGGCCCGGCCGCGAACGCGGACACCGCCGACACGATGCCCCACGTGACCATCACGCGCGCGATCCAGATGCGTGCGCCGACGCGATGGAGTATCAGATTGCTCGGTACTTCGAACAGAAAATAGCCGATGAAGAACAGGCCGCCGCCGAGTCCGAACGCGGTCGGCGACAGGCCGATCGCCTTGTTCATCGTCATCGCCGCGAAGCCGACGTTGACGCGATCGAGAAAGCTGACGAAGTAAAGCAGCATCACGAACGGAATGATGCGCCACATCAGTTTCCGCGCGACGCGGGTTTCCAGATCCGCTTGCATGTGTCTCCTCCTTCGAGGTCGAGCCGTGCGCTGTGCGCGCGTGCTCGGTGGGTGCCGGCCGGCGTCACGGCGAAACGTGTACGCCGGCGCCCGGCTCGCATCGAATGCGCGAGTCGCGGGCAGAAAATTCGAGGGCGGTGAATCAACGGCGAACGGCTGCGCACGCGGCCGTCACCGTCCTCGTTGCCGTCAGGCCGCGACCGCCGCGTTCGCGACGCGCTCGCAGACGGCGGCCGTCACCTGCGCGGTCGTCGCGCTGCCGCCGAGGTCGCGCGTATGCAGCGACGGATCGGCCGTCACGGCCTCGATCGCCTGCATCACGCGCGCGGCCGCTTGCGTCTCGCCGAGATGCTCGAGCAGCATCACGACCGACCAGAACGTGCCGACCGGATTCGCGAGGCCCTTGCCCATGATGTCGAACGCGGAGCCGTGGATCGGCTCGAACATCGACGGATAGCGGCGCTCGGGATCGATGTTGCCGGTCGGCGCGATGCCGAGACTGCCGGCGAGCGCGGCGGCGAGATCGCTGAGGATGTCCGCGTGCAGGTTCGTCGCGACGATCGTGTCGAGCGACGCCGGGCGGTTCACCATGCGCGCGGTCGCGGCGTCGACGAGTTCCTTGTCCCACGTGACGTCGGGAAATTCCTGCGCGACCTGCCTCGCGATCTCGTCCCACATCACCATCGCGTGACGCTGCGCGTTGCTCTTCGTGATGACGGTCAGCAGCTTGCGCGGACGCGACTGCGCGAGCCGGAACGCGAAGCGCATGATGCGTTCGACGCCGGCACGCGTGAGGATCGACACGTCGGTCGCGGCCTCGATCGGATGACCCTGGTGCACGCGGCCGCCGACGCCCGCGTATTCGCCCTCCGAGTTCTCGCGCACGATCACCCAGTTCAGGTCGTCCGGCCCGCAGCGCTTCAGCGGCGCGTCGATGCCGGGCAGGATGCGCGTCGGGCGCACGTTCGCGTACTGGTCGAAGCCCTGGCAGATCTTCAGGCGCAGGCCCCACAGCGTCACGTGGTCGGGCACGTCGGGGTCGCCCGCCGAGCCGAACAGGATCGCGTCCTTGCCGCGCAGCGCGTCGAGGCCGTCGGCCGGCATCATCGCGCCGTGCCGGCGGTAGTAATCGGCGCCCCAGTCGAAATCCTCGAACTCGAACGCAAAGCGGTCGCTGCCGCGAGCCAGCGCTTCCAGCACCTGCTTGCCGGCCGGCACCACTTCCTTGCCGATGCCGTCGCCGGGAATGGTCGCGATACGGTAGGTCTTCATGCTGACATCCTCGATTGATCGTGAGCGTGAAGGCACTTTACCGAACCGGAAGTGCAGGAACCGGTGCTAGACTCAAAGCATCTTTAACTTTGATTCATGAATCCCGTCATGGCGGATACCGTCCAGCCGGCCGATCTCGGCTTCTTCTCGACGCTGGCCGCGTCGGGCAGCCTGAGCGCGGCCGCGCGCGAACTCGGGCTGACCGCGGCGGCCGTCAGCAAGCGGCTCACGCAGATGGAGCGGCGCGCGGGCGTGACGCTCGTCAACCGCACGACGCGCCGCATGATGCTGACGCCCGAAGGCGACGTGTATCTCGACTACGCACGCCGGATCCTCGATCAGATGGACGAGCTGGGCGAACTGCTCGGCAGCGCGAAGCAGCGCCCGAAGGGCCTGTTGCGCGTGAACGCGACGCTCGGCTTCGGGCGCAGCCACGTCGGCCCGGCGATCTCGCGCTTCGTCGCGCGCTATCCGGAGGTGTCGGTGCAGTTGCAGCTGTCGGTGATGCCGCCGCCGCTCACCGACGACGCGTTCGACGTCTGCATCCGCTTCGGCGAGCCGCCCGATACGCGCGTCGTCGCGCGGCGGCTCGCGGCGAACCGCCGGCTGCTGTGCGCGGCGCCCGCGTATCTCGCGCGGCACGGGACGCCGGGCACGCCGCACGAGCTGACGCGGCACAACTGCATCGGCATCCGGCAGGGCGACGAAGGCTACGGGATCTGGCGCCTGACGAGCGGACGCGGCGCGGCGCGCAACACGGAAGCCGTGCGGATCAACGGCAACCTGACGACGAACGACGGCGAGATCGCGGTGAAGTGGGCGCTCGACGGACACGGGATCCTGATGCGCGCCGAGTGGGATATCCGCGACTACCTGGCCGACGGGCGACTCGTCGTCGTGCTGCCCGAGTACGAGACGCCGAGCGCGGATATTTATGCGGTGTATGCGCAGCGGCATCAGATGTCCGCGCGCATACGGGCGTTCGTGGAGTTTCTCGCGGGGGAACTGGGCGGGTGACGGGGTGCGGGCGGACGGGTGCCGGCGCACATTGCAGGACCCGGGCCGCTGGCTGATTCTACCTGACGACGCATCGGCCGGCTGAATGCCAATATCCTGGCGAAAATGGCTCAAGAATCGCCAGAATATTTGCACACCTTCACAAGACACCGACGACTTCCCCTGCATCGCCTGCCGACGGCGCGCACTTGCGAAGCGCCGCCGTCACGCCGCTGCCGCCAGCCTGCCGTCGGGCTCGCACGCAGCGATTGCCGTCGCCGCCACCTGCCGCAGCGCTGCCCCGGGCACGCTCACGCCCGCCCCGTTCTGAGCCGCATCCGCGAAGCGCTCCGCGATCCAGTCGACGAACGCGCGCACACCCGGCGACACGTGCCGACGCTTCGCATAGACGGCCGATACGGACACCGCGCCCGGTCGCCAACGCGGCAGCACTTCCCGCAACTGCCCTGCGTCGATCAGCGGCTGCGCGATGACGCGCGGCGGCTGGATCAGCCCCAGGCCATGCACGCCGCAGGCCAGATACGCACGCTCGTCGTCCACGCTGACGATCCCGTCGAGCCGGATCTTGCGCACCGCGCCGTCGATCGCGAATTCGAGTTCGGCCGCGCGCTGGCTCGATGCGGACGCTCCGTTGACCGCGCGGTGCCCGGCGAGCGCGTCGAGCGAACCCGGCACGCCGCAGCGCTCGAGATACGCAGGGCTCGCGCAGGTCACGCGTTCGAGTGCGCCGAGCGCTCGCGCAACCAGCGACGAATCGGGCAGCGCGCCAAGCCGGATGCTGCAGTCGACCGCATCGCCGATCAGGTTGGCCGCGCGTCCGGACACACCCAGCATCAGCACGAGCTCGGGATGACGCGCGTGGAACGCACCAAGTGCAGGCAGCACGATCGCGCCCGCCACCGATCCGGGCAACTCGACGCGCAGCGGCCCGCTCGGATGCCGCGCCGCATTGCGCAGGCTCGCCTCGAGCTCGTCGACGTCCGCGGTGATGCGCTGGCACCGCCGGTAATACGCGTCGCCTTCCGGCGTCGCACGAAGCGCGCGCGTCGTGCGCACCAGCAACGGCATGCCGAGCGCCGCCTCGAGTTCCTGCACGGTGCGCGTCGCGGTTGCGCGTGAAATGCCGAGCGACTGCGCCGCGCGCGTAAAGCTGTTCATCTCGACGATGCGCGTGAAGATGCGCATCGCGCGAATCGGATTGTCCACCGGAAACTCCCGCGGAATGCGGCATGACGCCCCTCGCGAACACGATGCGGTGCATGCCTGTCAGTGAGAAAGCCGCGCCGCCGGCGCGGCGACCGGTTCAGTCGTGCGAGGCCGCGCTCGCGCGGGCCGGTGCGGCAAGCAGCCGCCGTGCCAGCGCGAGCGCCTCGTCGCGATTCGCCGCCGCGTTCAGCGGATAACCCCAGACCTTCTCGAACGCGGCCGAGAATGCATCGAGCGCCGCGCGCCGCTGCGCGTCGGGCTCGACCGCGATCATCGCGGGAATCCATGCGCGCGATTGCGCGCGATTCGCCTTGCTCCACTTTGCGAGCTGCTTGCGCATCTCGTGATCCTGCGCATCGCGATCGTCGCCGGACGGCGCATCATCGGTCAGGAACACGAAACGTTCGCGGCGCGCGAGCAATGCGTCGAGTTCGGCCAGCAAGCGCGCGGGATCGCTCGACGGCGAACGCGCGTAACGCAACCACACCAGCGGGAATTCAGTCGTGACGATCTGCATGTCGACCTCCAGATGAGAATGATTCTCATGTTAGAGGTCGGCGTCCGTCGCGTCATGTGTCGTGCCGGCCAACCGCTTGTTCGATCCGGCCAACCGTGCGCGCCGGTCCGGCACGGGATCGCGCACTCAGCGCTGCCGGTCGGTCAGGTATTGGGTCGGAGGCTTGCCGGTCGCCTTGCGGAACATCGTCACGAAGCTGCTCGCGCTCTCGTAGCCGAGATCGATCGCGATCTGGTGCACGCGGCGGCCCGCCGTCAGCATCCGCAGCGACAGCGCGACGTGCAGCCGCCGGCGCCAGTCGCCGAGGCTCATGCCGAGTTCCTTCGCGGCGAGCCGCGTGAGGCTGCGCTCGCTGACGCCGGCACGGCGCGCGAGTTCGGACAGCGGCGACTTGTCGGCCGGATCGTCGAGCAGGTGATCGATCAGCTTGCGCAGCCGGCGATCGGCCGGCATCGGCAGGTACAGGTCCTCGACCGGCGCCGCGACGAGCTCGTCGAGCAGCGTCGCCATCAGCCGGCCCTGCGGGCCGTCGACGTCGTACAGGCTCGGGAAGCTCGCGGCCTTCAGCAGCAGCTCGCGCAACAGCGGCGACATGCCGAGCGTGCAGCAGCGCGTCGGCAGGTCGGGCGCCGCATCGGGTTCGACCAGCACCGCGTAGAACGTCGCGCCGGCCGAGCCGCGCGCCGAATGCGTGACGCCGCCCGGGATCCATACCGTGCAGTGCGGCGGCGCGCTCCACACGCCGCCGTCGATCTCGCAATAGATGACGCCGCTCAACGTGTACAGCAGTTGCGCCTGCGGATGGCTGTGCCGTTCGAGCCGCCATTCGGGCTCGACGACCGAGCCGCCGAACACGACGAGCGGACGCGGCACGTGATACACGTCGGCGTCGGCAGCGGGATCGGTCACGGGCGGCAGGTTGCGCATGGAGCAAGGGCGTTGGAGGCGGCCGACGGCATGCCCGTGCGGCCTTTCGTGCTTATACCAGAAAGGCGCCGGCGCGGCTGCGCGGTTCCCGGCCCGCGCCGGCAGCCGCGCGCCGATCCGAATACAATGCGTCGATCCCCCGCCGCTGCGCCCACCTTGCCGGAGCCGCCATGTTCGACCTGACCACGCTGACCACCTTCACGGCCGTCGTCCTGGGCCTGTTCCTGATCCCCGGCCCCGCCGTGCTGCTCGTGCTGAGCCGCACCGTGCAGGGCGGCCGCAAGACCGGCATCGTGACCGGGCTCGGCGTCGCGAGCGGCGATTTCGTGCATACGCTGTTCGCGGCCGTCGGGCTGTCGGCACTGCTGATGACGTCGGCCCTCGCGTTCAACGTCGTGAAGCTGGTCGGCGCTGCGTACCTGATCTACCTCGGCGTGCGCGCGCTGCTCGACCGGCCGTCCGATCCGTCGCTGCCGACGGTGTCGCCCGTCACGCCGCTGAAGGCGTACTTGCAGGCGATTCCCGCCGAAGTGCTGAACCCGAAGACCGCGCTGTTCTTCCTCGCGTTCATGCCGCAGTTCGTGCATCCGGAACGCGGCTCGACGTTCGTGCAGTTCGCGGTGCTCGGGCTGATCTTCGTCGTGCTCAGCTCGCTCTACACGACGCTGATCGCCTGCTCGGTCCGCCCGCTCGGCCGCGTCGTGAAGCGGCTCGCGTGGCTCACGCGCTGGCAGGGGAAGATCATCGGCTCGATCTTCATCGCGCTCGGGCTGCGCGTCGCGGTACAGCAACGCTGACGCGCACGTTTCGCATGACGTCCGGCGCCGCGCCTGCCGGCGAAATCCTCTATGCCGACCCGCGCCTCGTCGCGGTCTACGACCGGTTCAACGTGGGTGATCGCGACTTCGCGTTCTACGCGTCGCGCATCGGCGCCGCGCGGCAACGGATCCTCGATCTCGGCTGCGGCACCGGCACGTTCGCGCGCCGGCTCGCCGCGGCCGGGCACGACGTCGTCGCGATCGATCCCGCGCCCGCGATGATCGACCATGCGCGGCGCCAGCCGGGCGCCGGCGCGGTACGCTGGTTCGCGTGCGATCTCGACGGCCTGCCGCGCGGCGCGCCGTTCGACGCCGTCGTGATGACCGGGCACGCGTTCCAGTGCCTGCTGACCGACGCGGCCATCCACGCGACGCTGCGCGGCGTGCGGCGCGTGCTCGCGGACGGTGGCCGCTTCCTGTTCGAGACCCGCAATCCGCGCGTCGAGCCGTGGCTTGGCTGGACGCCGCAAGCGTCCACCTCCCGTATCGATTCGCCAGAATTCGGCATCGTCGAACTCCACCACGCGGTGACTGCCGTCGACGGTCCGATCGTGTCGTTCGACACGGTCTACCGCTTTCACCGTGACGCTACGCAGGTGAAGAACGCGAGCCGGCTGCACTTCATCGCGCAGCCCGACCTGCAAGCGCGCGTGGCGGCCGCCGGCTTCTCGTCGGCGGACTGGTGCGGCGACTGGCAAGGCGCGCCGTTCGACGACGCGGCCAGCGCGGAGATCATCGCGATCTGCCGCGCGTGAGCGGTAGAGCACCGCGCCTGCGTGACTACAGCGCGCCGAGCGCCCTGCCAATCGAGCCTGAACGCGATCGAGTCGCACCCCGATTCGGACGACGCAGGTCGCCCGGCGGCTATTGAAGAAAAGGACAACAATAGATGGAAGCACCATGCAGTCAAAGGATCGCGCCGAACGAATGAAGGAGCGGACGAAGGTGAAGCAAATGACCGACGACGATTTTCAGGTAATGGAACTGGCGAACGGCAAGCCGGTGAAGATGTGGACGCAAGGCGTCGCGGTCGAGGACGACGCGCGCACGCAATTGCGCAACACGGCGCAGATGCCGTTCATTTTCAGGCACGTCGCGGTGATGCCGGACGTCCACCTCGGCAAGGGCTCGACGATCGGCAGCGTGATCCCGACGAAGGGCGCGATCATCCCGGCCGCGGTCGGCGTCGACATCGGCTGCGGGATGATGGCAGCACGCACGACGCTCACGGCAGCGGACCTGCCGGACTCGCTCGGCGGGCTGCGCAGCGCGATCGAACGCGCGGTGCCGCACGGCCGCGCGCCGGGCCACCGCGATCCGGGTGCATGGGGCAATCGCACGCCGGCCGCCGTGACCGAGTCGTGGAAGTCGCTGCTGCCGGGTTTTCAGCGGATCGTCGACAAGTATCCGAAGCTGGAAAGGACGAACCACTACGCGCATCTGGGCACGCTGGGCACGGGCAACCACTTCATCGAGGTGTGCATCGACGAAGCGGAGCGCGTGTGGTTCATGCTGCACAGCGGCTCGCGCGGCGTCGGCAACGCGATCGGCAGCCTGTTCATCGAACTCGCGCAGGCCGACATGCGGCAGCACATCGCGAACCTGCCGGATCGCAACCTCGCGTACTTCACCGAGGGCAGCCGGCACTTCGACGATTACGTCGAAGCGGTCGGCTGGGCGCAGGACTACGCGCGCCGCAACCGGCAGGCCATGATGGACGCGGTGATCGGCGCGGCGCGCGGCGTGATCGCGCAGCCGTTCTCGGTCGACGAGCACGCGGTGAACTGCCACCACAACTACGTGCAGCGCGAACGCCACTTCGGCGAGGACGTGCTCGTGACCCGCAAGGGCGCGGTGTCCGCGCAGAAGGGGCAGCTCGGGATCATTCCGGGCTCGATGGGCGCGAAGAGCTTCATCGTGCGCGGGCTCGGCAATCCGGAGAGCTTCTGTTCGTGCAGTCACGGCGCCGGCAGATCGATGAGCCGGACCGAGGCGAAGCGCCGCTTCACGGTCGACGACCAGGTGCGAGCGACGCGCGGCGTCGAATGCCGGAAGGACGCGGGCGTCATCGACGAGATCCCGATGGCCTACAAGGACATCGATGCGGTGATGGCGGCGCAGCGCAGCCTCGTCGAAGTGGTGCACACGCTGCGTCAGGTGGTGTGCGTGAAAGGATAGCGGGCATCACGTAGTCGAGCCATCGACGCCCGCTGACGAACGAACGGCGCGATGCCCGCAGGCGTCGCGCGCGCGATGTTCTGCGTCACGAGCCGGCCGCCCGGCGGCGGCGCTCGCCGCGAGCGCGGCGGCGGACGGCACGAGCGTCGCGGAGAAATACGTATCCACCTTGTTCCACTGGTCCTGATCCATCACGCACCTTTCGCCTGCGGGAAAATGCATTCCATGCGCCGCGCCCCCATAAGCAACAAACCATTCGTTCTAAAGAAAGCGGCGCACGTACTCCTATAATCGGCCGACCATCACAACAACAGACGGAGCACCCATGACCGATCAGGCCTCTTCGAACTGGCGCCTCGAAACCATCGCCGTGCACGGCGGCTATCGCCCCGACCCGACCACGCGCGCGGTCGCGGTGCCGATCTACCAGACCGTTGCGTACGCATTCGACGACACGCAGCACGGCGCGGACCTGTTCGACCTGAAGGTCCAGGGCAACATCTACACGCGGATCATGAACCCGACGACGGACGTGCTCGAGCAGCGGATCGCCGCGCTCGAGGGCGGCATCGGCGCGCTCGCGCTGGCGTCGGGCCAGGCGGCCGTCACGTACGCGATCCAGACGATCGCGGAAGCCGGCGACAACATCGTGTCCGCCAGTTCGCTGTACGGCGGCACCTACAACCTGTTCGCGCATACGCTGCCGCAATACGGGATCACGACGCGCTTCGCCGATCCGCGCGACCCCGCATCGTTCGAGCCGCTGATCGACGCGCGCACGAAGGCGATCTTCGCGGAATCGGTCGGCAACCCGCTCGGCAACGTGACCGACATCGCCGCGCTCGCCGACATCGCGCATCGCCACGGGATCCCGCTGATCGTCGACAACACGGTGCCGTCGCCGTACCTGCTGCGCCCGTTCGAGCACGGCGCGGACATCGTCGTGCACTCGCTGACGAAGTATCTCGGCGGCCACGGCACGAGCCTCGGCGGCGCGATCGTCGATTCGGGCAAGTTCCCGTGGGCGCAGCATGCGGACCGCTTCAGGCGGCTCAACGAGCCCGACGTCAGCTATCACGGCGTCGTCTACACCGAAGCGTTCGGGCCGGCCGCGTATATCGGCCGCGCGCGCGTCGTGCCGTTGCGCAACATGGGCGCGGCAATCTCGCCGTTCAACGCGTTCCAGATCCTGCAAGGCATCGAGACGCTCGCGCTGCGCGTCGAGCGCATCAGCGACAACGCCTTGAAGATCGCGCGGCATCTCGCACGCCATGAACACGTCGAATGGGTGAACTACGCGGGACTGCCCGATCACCCGGACCATCCGCTCGTCGCGCGCTACCTGTCGGGCCGCGCGCCCGGCATCCTGACGTTCGGCGTGAAGGGCGGCCGCGCCGGCGGCGCGAAGTTCCAGGACGCGCTGAAGCTGTTCACGCGGCTCGTCAACATCGGCGACACGAAGTCGCTCGTCACGCATCCGGCCTCGACGACGCACCGGCAACTGTCGCCGGCCGAACTCGCGAAGGCCGGCGTGAAGGAGGAAACGGTGCGGCTGTCGATCGGCATCGAGCATATCGACGACCTGCTCGCCGATCTCGACCAGGCGCTCGCGCGGCTGTGACCGGAACGGGCGCGCCGGCTCGCCGGTGCGCGCCGTGCCCGAAAACCTCGAGCGTCATCCAGCATTTCACCAGCGGCATCGCGTTCTTCCTGATCGAAGGCTCGGTGAAGGCCGGTTGACGCACGACTGTCACCACGTCGTCGCGGCCGTCGGATAAGTATCGACGATGCGTGTGCCGTTCACGGGGGTCACGCCCTCGTCGCGCAACGCGGCCCACAGGTCGATCGCATGTTCGCGCGACTTGCGGCTGCCGTCGTCGGTCAGCACGTTCAGCGCGATCACTTCGTCGCGCGTGGTCAGTTGCAGTTGCTCCTTCAGCTTGCGTGACTGATGCGACGCGGTACGGACCTCGCGGAGCATGATGTGCTGCCCGCCAAGGCGCTCCGACGCGGCTGCCGCATCGGCAGGCACGAACGTCAACTGTCCGTTCCCGACCTCGCATTGCCCGCGCGTGAACGTCGCGCTCCACGCGCCTGCCGGCACGGCCGCGAACTCGCAGCGCATCCGTTCGCTCGCGCGGCGGCCGGCGTCGTGCTCCGGCGCATGCGACAGCGCACGCTCCGGCCAGCCGGCCGCCATCGCGGCCGTCGACGTCAGGCACGCAGCCAGTACGATCGCTTTCATCCTGTTGCGCATCGCCCGTCCCTCCTCGAAAAGATCAACGCATCGCGAAGCGGTTGTCGTGCGCATCGACGAGCGGTGCCGATTCGCCGCGATGCACCGTCGAACGATGGATGTCCTGATTGCGTGCGATGGTGGCCGGGCTCGGCGGGTAGTCGTGCTTCGGACTGGGGATCATGCCGTCGTGGCGGGCGCGCAGCAATTCCTGGCGCACTTCCTGTCGGGTCCTGGCCTGCGAAGCGACGGACTGCGAGAAGGCTGCGATCGACAGCACGGCAACGACGATGGAAATCAGCGGCCGAGAAATGTTCATGTGGTTGGCTCCTTGTTCGAAATCGAAGAGTCGAGCCTCAAGATTGATACGGTGGCGGTGCGCAAGCGTGACCAACGGATGACGGTTTCGTCATCGCTCCGGGCGGGCCCGCATCGCCGCATGAATCGATGCGCGTTGCTTTTCAGCATTCATGACACGCCGATGACGTGCTTCTCATTTGTCCCTCACCTCCACGATTCGAACGGTTCCCAGAATCGCCAGCGCGCTCACGACATTCGTCGCCCGCACACAGAAGACGCGGCGCGGCGCATCGACTGGCGCACGAAACGATCATCTTGAACTTCAGGGACACACCATGAAAACTCCAGTTCGGCTCGTCATGTTGTCGGGTGCGCTGCTCACGACCGCCCATGCGGCTCACGCGTCCGAAGTCAGCCTCTACGGCCTGTTCGATACGTCGCTGACCTATGTATGGAACGCCAATGCGGACGGCGGGAATCTCGTCGGCCTGGGCAACGGCAACCTGCTCGGCAACCGCTTCGGCGTGAAAGGCTCGGAGGATCTCGGCGGCGGGCTGAAGGCGATCTTCACGCTGGAGAACGGCTTCAATCCGAATACCGGCGCGCTCGGGCAAGGCAACCGGATGTTCGGCCGGCAGGCGTTCGTCGGTGTCGACAGCGCGCGCTGGGGTTCGTTGACGCTCGGCCGCCAGTACGACGCGCTCGCGGACGTCGCGTGGCCGGTGACCGGCGACTTCTACTTCGGCAGCGTTTATGCAACGCCCGGCGACGTCGACAATTACGACACGTCGTCGCGAACCGACAACGCGGTGAAGTACACGTCGCCCGTGATCGCCGGATTCCAGTTCGTCGGCATGTATGCGCTCGGCGGCGTGGCCGGCAAGCGCGGCGCCGGGCAAACCTGGTCGGCCGGGCTTTCATACAGCAACGGTCCGGTCGATGTCGCGGGCGGCTACTATCACGCGGCCAACAAATCGCCGCTCGCCAACGGCATCCGCACTGGATGGAACGGCACGTCCGACGGTACGTTCGATGGATCGCTGGTCAATGGCGGCTACATCTCGGCGAAGTCGATCGGCATTGCACGCGGCGCGCTGCGCTACAGCTTCGCGCCATTCGCGGTCGGCGTCGACTACAGCAACGCGCAATACAAGGCCGATGCGATGTCATCGTTCCGCGCGACGCAGAAGTACGATACCGCACGCGGCTTCTTCAACTATCAGGCGAGCCCGAGCCTGCTCGTCGGCGTCGGCTACAGCTATACGAAAGCCCGCGGCGATACGAGCGCGACCTATCACCAGGTGTCCGCCGGCGCCGATTACGCGCTGTCGAAACGGACCGATCTCTACGCGGTCGGTGCATGGCAACGTGCGAACGGGAAACAGCGCACACGCGAAGGCGGCACGCAAACGGCGCAGGCGTCGATCGGCTCCTATGGCTACGGCGGCACGCGTACGCAGGGAATCGTCAATCTCGGGTTGCGTCATCGCTTCTGATCGAGACAGCGGCGGCATACGGATACGCACATGACGAAAATTTCATGTTCCGATCAGGTTCGCGGCGGATCGTATCGCTACGATTGAACACGTGACGGGCGACGCCCGTTGCAATCCACGCAAGCGTATCGCTGTCGCATGACACGACCACGCGTTGGGCCCGGACGCTGTCAGCGCCGGGCTTTTTTTTCGTGCGTACGGCGATCAGGGCATGACGTTGCGCTTCGGGAACACACACGGATGTGTCTTCACGTAGAGGTTGGGGTTGCCGCAGCGATGCCCCGCGTAATCGATCTGCTCGCCGGGCATCAGGTCGGCCTGCGCCGGCTCGCGCGCGGCGGCCGGCACGGCCGCGCCGGTGTCGGAGCGCGTCGATACGCAACCGGCGAACAACGGGACGATCAGAACTGCGATCAACGACAGGCGAATGACGGGACGATGCACTGTTTGGTCCGGAATGAAAGTGGAAACGAGATCGTCCCGCCTTCCGTGCTGCCACGGCGAAACGAAGCGACTGCCGTCGGCCACGTCGCCATCGGCAAATCGCATGTTCCGTTTCCCGCTCATCGCATCGATGACCCGAACATGACGATTGCGTCATGCGGACCGGACCCGCACGTCGTACGCGCCACCCCGCAATCTGACGCATTTTTCATCTTGCGATCACGGTCACGCCCGGCTGCTTTCGCATACTGGATTCATGGATCGCCACCCGGCGGCCTCATCAAGGAGAGCTCCATGAAAACAGCAAAATTCGCAGCCCTGTTCGTCACCGCCACGCTGTCGCTCGGCATCGCCACGCAAGCGGCATTCGCACAAACGCAAACGCAGGGCAAGACCCGCACCGAAGTCGTCAACGAACTGAAGCAGGCGCAGCACGACGGCGTCGTGCCGACGAGCAAGACGCAGTACCCGCCGACCGGCGAGATCGTCGCGCGCAACAAGGAGCTTCACGGGATCACGGTGCATGCCGGCGAGAAGGCACCGCGGGCGGACAATCACGACAGCCTCGCGACCCGCTGATGCCGGCCAGGCGCGTGCGCTGCCCGTCGATCGCGGGCAGCGTGGCGCTCGCCACGTCATCGCAGCGAACGTGCGGCCGTGCCTGATGGCCGCGATCTCACGCGTGGGCAGCCGGCACGGCCTTCGGCGCGACCGGCGCCCGCTGCGGGAAGCGCAGCCAGAATGTCGTGCGCCGGCCGGGATCGCTGTCGACGCCGCATTCGCCGCCGTGGTTGTCCATGATCGACCGGACGATCGCGAGGCCGAGGCCCGTCCCCGATGCCGAATTGTGCCGCGACGGATCGACGCGATAGAAGCGCTCGAAAATCCGCGCGACATGCTGCGCGTCGATGCCCGGCCCCGTATCCGACACGGCGATCGTCGTCGCGCCGCCCTGCTCCGAGCAATCGATCGTCACGACGCTGCCGCGCGGCGCATAAGCCAGTGCATTGGACAGCAGGTTGCTCAACGCACGCTGGTACAGCGTGAGATCCGCATCGACCCATGCATACCCGTCGACCTTCACCGACACGCCCGCATCCTCCGCGAGCGGCTCGTAGTAGCCGGCGACGCGCGCGGCTTCCTCGGCCGCATCGAGCCGCCGCACGTCGATCGACGTGCCGGCCTGCTCCGAGCGCGCGAGAAACAGCATGTCCTCGATCATCCGCGACAGGCGCTGATATTCGTCGATGCTCGACTCGATCACGTTCCGGTATTCATCCGCGCTGCGCGGCTGCGACAGCACGACTTGCGCGGCCGCCTGCAGGTTCGTGAGCGGCGTGCGCATGTCGTGCGCGAGATTCGACGAGAACTGGCTCAGCCGCGTAAACGAGTCGTTCAGGCGCGCGAGCATCCCGTTGAACGCATGTTCCAGTTCCTTCAGCTCGCCGGACGTATCGAGTTCCGGCAGCGGATGGGCCAGCCGGCTCGTCGACATCTGCTCGGCCCGCGCCGCGAAACGCCGCAGCGGGCTCAACCCGAGCGCCGCGATGCCGTATGCGATCGCGGTGGCGAGCACGACGCCGAACACCTCGATCACGACGATCGTGTACGCATGCGTGCGCAGCAGCAGCACGTCGGCGCTGCGGTCGTACTGCACCGCGACGCGCACGACGGGCGCACCGGCGCCAGCGAGCGGCACGGTCATCACCAGATACTGGTGCCGCGCGTGCGGCGGCGCGACGAACACCGGAATGCGGCCCGCGTCCGTCGACAGCAACGGCGCATAGGTGCGAAACCCCGGCGTGCCGACGATGCGCGTGCCGGCCGCATCGTAGATCGCGAGATCCATGTTCGGATGACCATGCAACTGGTCGACCCAGATATCGGTGTTGCGCGCGACATCGGCCGTCGAGCGCGCTTCGGCCAGATGCATGCCCAGCGCGGCGGAAATGCCGGCCATCTGCTCGGCCGCCGTCGTCTCGATGCGATTGCTCAGCGCTTCGTACAGTGCGACGCCGCTCGATGCGAGGATGACCGACGTCGACAGGATGATCAGCGCGGTCAGGCGTCCGCGCAGCGTGCGCGGCAGCAGGCGCGCGATCATTTCGCCGCGCCGTCGCGCGCCTCGAGCACGTAGCCCATCCCGCGCACGGTGTGGATCAGCTTCGGTTCGTACGCGTCGTCGATCTTCGAGCGCAGCCGCCGGATCGCGGAATCGACGACGTTCGTATCGCTGTTGAAATTCATGTCCCACACCTGCGACGCGATCGTCGCGCGCGGCAGGATCTCGCCCTCGCGACGCATCAGCAACCACAGCAGCGCGAACTCCTTCGCGGTCAGCAGGATCGTGTCGCGCTGCCGCGTGGCCTTGCGGCGCGTCAGGTCGAGTTCGAGATCGGCCACGCGCAGCGTGTTCGAATCGCGCGGCTGGCCGCGCCGCAGGATCGACTTGATGCGCGCGGTCAGCTCGACGAAGTCGAACGGCTTGGCCAGGTAATCGTCGGCGCCGAGCTCCAGCCCTTTCACGCGATCGCCGACGTCGTCGCGCGCGGTGAGGAACAGCACGGGCGTCGACTTGCTGCGGCGCAGGTTCTGCAGCAGCGTCCAGCCGTCCTGGCCCGGCAGCATCACGTCGAGCACGAGCAGGTCGTACTCCTCGGTCTCGGCCTGGTGCTGCCCCGTGATGCCATCCTCCACCCAGTCGATGACATAGCCGGCCTCGGTCAAGCCCTTGCGCAGATAGGCGCCGGTTTTCGGTTCATCCTCGACAATCAGAATCCGCATCACGCATTACCCTTGAAGAAACCCAGCCGGCGCAGCACGCCCGCGCCGAACCCGCCGCGCAGCGCCGTGCGCCACGATACCGAATGGCTGACACGGTACAGCACCGGCAGCACCAGCAGCGTCAGCGCCGTGGACGACAGGATACCGCCGATCACGACCGTCGCGAGCGGGCGCTGCACCTCGGCGCCGGTGCCGGTCGCGAACGCCATCGGCAGGAAGCCCAGCGACGCGACGAGCGCGGTCATCAGCACGGGCCGCAGCCGCGTGAGCGCGCCTTCGCGCACGGCCGCGTCGAGCGGCATCCCGTCGTCGCGCAGGTTGCGGATGAAGGAGATCATCACGAGCCCGTTGAGCACGGCCACGCCGGACAGCGCGATGAAGCCGACCGCCGCGGTGATCGACAGCGGAATCCCGCGCAGCCACAGCGACGCCACGCCGCCGCTCAGCGCGAACGGAATGCCGGTGAAGACCAGCAGCCCGTCCTTCACATTGTTGAACATCACGAACAGCAGCACGAACACCATGAACAGCGCGAGCGGCACGACGAGCTTCAGCCGCTCGCTCGCGCTTTGCAGCTGCTCGAACTGGCCGCCCCACGACACCCAGTAGCCGGCGGGCACGCGCACGTCCTGCTGCAGTTGCTCGCGTGCGTCGGCGACGAACGAGCCGACGTCGCGGCCGCGCACGTTCGCGCTGACGACGACGCGTCGCTTGCCGTCCTCGCGGCTGATCTGGTTCGGGCCCGGCGCGGCCTCGATCGTCGCGAGCTCGGCGAGCGGCACGTACGGTGCCTGCGCGAGCGGCGCGCTGGCGCCGGCAGCCGGCGCGGGCAGCGCAATCGGCAGCCGCTTGATGGCCTCGATGTCGGAGCGCAGTTCGTCCGGCAGCCGCACGACGATGTCGAAGCGGCGATCGCCCTGGAACAGCGTGCCGGCCTTCTGACCGCCGACGGCCGCGGCCACCGTGTCCTGCAGGTCGGCAACCGTCACGCCGTAGCGCGCGAGCTTGTCGCGGTCGAGGTTGACGGTCAGCACCGGCAGGCCGGTGGTCTGCTCGACCTTCACCTCGGACGCGCCCGGCACCTTCTGCAGCGCGGCCGCGATCTGTTCGCCGGTCTGGTTCAGCACGGCCATGTCGTCGCCGAAGATCTTCACGGCGACGTCGCTGCGCACGCCCGAGATCAGCTCGTTGAAGCGCAGCTGGATCGGCTGCGAGAACTCGTACGCGTTGCCCGGCAGTTCCTCGAGCGCCTCCTCGATCTCCCGCACGAGCTGGTCACGCGGCTTGTCCGGGTCCGGCCACTTGTCGGTCGGCTTCAGCATGATGTAGCCGTCCGACAGGTTCGGCGGCATCGGGTCGGCCGCGATCTCGGCCGTGCCGGTGCGCGCGAATACGCGTTCGATTTCCGGGAAGCGCGTCTTCAGCGTCTTCTCGATCGCCTTCTGCATCTCGACCGACTGCGACAGGCTCGTGCCGGGAATCCGCAGCGCAGCGACCGCGAGATCGCCCTCGTTCAGGTTCGGGATGAACTCACTGCCGAGCCGCGTCGCGAGCCCGAGCGTGACCAGCACGATCGCGCCGGCGCCGAGCATCACGCGCGCGGGGCGCGTCATGAACGCCGCGAGCACCGGCTCGTACGCGCGCCGCGCCCACCCCATCAGCCGGTTCTCCTTTTCCTCGACACGCTCGCCGATGAACAGCGCGACCGCGGCCGGAATGAACGTGACGGTCAGCACCATCGCCGCCGCGAGCGCCATCACGACGGTCACGGCCATCGGATGGAACATCTTCCCTTCGACGCCGGAGAGCGCGAAGATCGGCAAGTACACGACCATGATGATCAGTTGCCCGAAGATCAACGCGCGGCGCGCCTCCTGCGACGCGCCGAACACTTCCGCGAAGCGCTCGTCGCGCGTGAGCGGCCGGCCGGCGACGGCCTGCGCGTGCGCGAGCCGCCGCACGCAGTTCTCGACGATCACGACCGCGCCGTCGACGATGATCCCGAAGTCGAGTGCGCCGAGGCTCATCAGGTTCGCGCTGACCTTCGCGTTGACCATGCCGGTGAAGGTCATCAGCATCGACAGCGGGATCACGAGCGCGGTGATCAGCGCCGCGCGGATGTTGCCGAGGAACACGAACAGCACGGCGATCACGAGGATCGCGCCTTCGAGCAGGTTCTTCTTGACCGTCGCGACGGCCTTCTCGACGAGCACGGTGCGGTCGTAGACGGGAATCGCCTTCACGCCGGCCGGCAGCGTGCGGTTCACGTCGTCCATCTTCGCGGCGACGGCCTTCGCGACCGAGCGGCTGTTCTCGCCCATCAGCATGAACACCGTGCCGAGCACGACCTCTTCGCCGTTCGACGTGGCGGCGCCGGTCCGCAGCTCGCGGCCGATGTCGACCACGCCGACGTCCTTCATCCGCACCGGCACGCCGCCGACGTTGGTCAGCACGATGTTCGCGATGTCGTCGACGGTGCGCGCCTGGCCCGGCACGCGCACCAGGTATTGCTCGCCGCGCTTCTCGATGTAGCCCGCGCCAACGTTGTCGTTGTTGCGTTCGAGCGCACGCACGACGTCGGCGAGCGTCAGCCCGTACGACATCAGCTTCGCCGGGTTCGGCGCGACGCGGTATTCCTTCACGTAGCCGCCGATCGAATTCACCTCGGTCACGCCGCGCACGTTTCTCAGTTGCGGGCGCACGACCCAGTCCTGCAGTTCGCGCAGATCGGCCGCCGTGTAGCGCGTGCCGTCGGGCTTGCGCGCGGCCGCATCAGCCTCGACGGTCCACAGGTAGATCTCGCCGAGACCGGTCGACGTCGGGCCCATCGCGGGTGCGATGCCGGCCGGCAGCTTGTCCTTCGCTTCCTGGATGCGCTCGTTGACGAGCTGCCGCGCGAAGTAGATATCGGTGCCGTCCTTGAAGATCACCGTGACCTGCGACAGCCCGTAGCGCGAAATCGAGCGCGTCTGCTCGAGGCCAGGCAGCCCGGCCATCACGGTCTCGACCGGATAGGTGATGCGCTGCTCGGCTTCCAGCGGCGAATAGCCGGGTGCGGCCGTGTTGATCTGGACCTGCACGTTCGTGATGTCGGGCACCGCGTCGATCGGCAGCTGCTGATAGCTGAACACGCCCAGCGCGGCCACGGCCGCGATCGCCAGCATCACGAGCCAGCGGTGCGCAATCGCAAAGCGGATCAGGCGCTCAAACATGGCGGGATTCCTTGAAGCGGGGAACGGTCGCCCGCACCGGACGGGCAGCCCGGCCGATGATGCGGCGGGCCGGGAATCGAGCCGTCCGTCGTGCCACGAATCGGGCCGGGGATCGGGCTGTGAATCGGGCGGCAAATCGCGCAACGGCGCGCACGTCAGGCTCATTCATGTTCCGCACTCCCCTTGCCGAGCTCTGCCTTCAGCACGAAGCTGTTCGATGCCGCGTATTCCTGGCCCGGCGTGAGCCCCTTCAGCACTTCGGTTGCGCGTTCGTCGCGCCGTCCCGTCTCGACGGCCTGCGCGACGAAGCCCTTCGGCGAGCGCACGAACACCGACGGCGTGCCGTCGACGTCCTGCAGCGCATCGCTCGCGACCGCGAGCGGCACGGCCTGCTTGCCCGCGTCGACCGACACGTTCACGAACATCCCGGGGCGCCACACGCCGTCGGGGTTCGGCAGCACGACGCGGGCGGGCGCGGTGCGCGTCTGTTCGCCGAGCAGTGCGCCGACATACGCGATCGGGCCGCTCGAGCGCGACTCGAACGCGGTCGCGCTGACGGTCGCATCGCGGCCGACGCGCACGTCGTTCAGCCGCTGCGCGGGCACGGCCATCTCGGCCCACACCGTCGACAAGTCGGAGATCACGAACATGCTCGCGTCGGCGGCGATCGCTTCGCCGGGCGTCGCATGCTTCTCGACGATCGTTCCGGCGAACGGCGCACGCAGCGCGTAGCGGTTCAGCGCGCCCGCGCCGGCCGGTGCGTTCAGCGCGGCCAGCTTCTGCCGCGCGTTCTGCACGGCGATCTCGGCCTCGCGCAGCTGCACCTGCGCCTGCTGGTAATCCTGTTCCGCCGAGATGCGCTCCTGCCACAGCGTGCGTTCGCGTTCATAGGTTGCGCGCGCGCCCGACAACCGGCGTTCGGCCGTCAGCAGCCCGCTGCGCCGGTCCGCGAGATCGGTGCTCGCGATCACGGCCAGCACCTGCCCCTTCACGACGTTCTGCCCGAGCGACACCGGCACCTGCTCGACGATGCCGGCCACGCGCGGCACGACGTGCGCGGTGCGATCCTCGTTGAACCGGATCTCGCCCGGCAGCTGGAACGGCGTCGCGATCTGCGCGGGGCCGGCCTTCGCGAGCGCGATCTTCGACGTCTGCAACTGCGTGTCGGTCAGCGCGATCGCGCCGTCCGCGCGGGCGAACGGGAACGACGCGGCCTCGTTGCCGGCCTTCACGTCGATCGTCGCGTCGAACACGTGCGGCTTCGCGATCGGCTGCGCCGATACGAACTTCCGGCCCGCCGCGTCGAACCGCA
This sequence comes from Burkholderia sp. Bp9142, assembly GCF_003853415.1. Lineage (GTDB taxonomy): Bacteria > Pseudomonadota > Gammaproteobacteria > Burkholderiales > Burkholderiaceae > Burkholderia. The sequence goes on from NZ_QTPP01000001.1 coordinate 347,923, forward strand.
CCGGTTCGTGCGAGCGGTCGTACCGCACCAGCGTGCCGGACACGGCGACGCCCTTGTCGACCGGCTTGCCGTCGATGAACGGATAGACGACGAGCCGCGCGTCGCCGGGCTTTTCCGTCATCACGATCTCGACGGACAGTGTGCCGCGCGTGAGCACGACGCCGCCGTGCGAGCCGGTGCCGGCGCCGTCGGCCGCTTGGGCGGCTTCGGTGCCCGCGGGCGCGGACACGCCGCCTCGCGTGACGGCGAGCGCGCCGAGCACGATCCCGGCGCCGCCGAGCACGGCCGCCGCAATGATGAAGATTCTGCTGCGTGACATGATGATCCTTCAGGTGAGAAGCGCGGCTATTGCGCGACGGCCGCGAGCGGCGTGCCGACGAGCCGGCCGATGTCGGCGCGTGCCGCATGTGCGTCGGCGAGCGCACGCACGTATTGCGATTGCCCCTGGAACAGCGTGCGCTGCGCATCGAGCACATCGAGGAAGCTGAACTTGCCGAGCTCGTAGCCGCGCGACATCGCGTCGAGCGCGAGCCGTGCGCCGGGCAGGATGTCGGTCTTCAGCCGCCGCGCTTCCTGCGCGGCCGCGTCGAAGTTCGCATACGCCTGCGTGAGCGCGAGCCGCAGCCGCGCGCGCTCGCGGTCGAGATCGGCGTTCGCGCGCCCGGCCTTGTGCGTCGCTTCGAGCAGCGCGCCGCGGTTCGTGTTGAACAGCGGAATCGGAATCGACACGCCGACCACTGCCTGGTTGTCCGGGACGCCGCCGGTCGTCACGCGCTTCATGCCCGCGCTGACCGTCACGTCCGGGATGCGCCGCGCGCGTTCGAGCGACACGGCCGCGTTCGAGCGCAGCATCTCCGCGCGCGCGACGCGGGTGAGCGGTGCATCGTCGAGCCGTGCGGTCAGCGCGGACAGCGATTCGACAGCAGGCACCGTTTCCAGATCGCCGAGCGCGATGCGCCGGTCGCTGCCTGCTTCGCCCAGCACCGCATTCAGCTTTTCGCGTGCGACGTCGACGCGGCCGCGCGCGGTCACGACTTCGATCTGCACGCCGGCCGCCGCCACCTGCGCCTTGGTCGCCTCGACCGGCGACACCTTGCCGGCCTGCGCGCGGCGGCCCGCGAGATCCGCGGAGCGTGCGGCGATCGCGGCCGATTCCTCGGTGACCTGGAACTGGCGCTGTGCGGCGAGCAGCCCGTAGAACGCGGCGATCACGTCCGCGCGCACGGCGGCGCCCTGCTCGTCGAGCGACGCGTTCGCGGCCTCGCGGCCGTACGACGCGACGTCGAGCCGCGCGCGGCGCTTGCCGCCGAGTTCGATGGTCTGGTTGATCAGCGCGGTCGACGTGCGCTCCGCGCGGCTGAAGCCTTCCTGCAGGAACGACACTTCCGGATTGGGACGCGCGCCGGCCTGCATCAGCGTGCCGGCCGACGCATCGACGTCGGCGCGCGCACCGCGCAGCGCCGGGTTGTTGCGGGCCGCGGTCGCGAGCGCATCGGACAGCGTCAGCGATGGGGAAGACCGTGCGTCGGACGGCGGTGCGGTGCCTGAAGCCGCCGGGGCCGGGACCGGCGTCGGCACCGCGACCTGCGGCGACTGCGCATGGGCCGTCGCGGCCATCGCGAAGACGACGGCCACGGCGAAGGTGAGCTTGAGCATGTTCGGTTCTGCGATAACGGTTCGCAACCGATGCTACGGATCGGGTGCAGTGCGAACATGAGCCGAAGATGATATTTCCGTCATGTCGGGCGCGTTGTACTCGCCGAATCAGCCTGCCTATCTGCCCAGATAGCCACCTGTACGTAACGTCTAAACGCTCGCGTGCAATCCGATGATGCCGTCACATTTCATCGAACTCGTCGCATCGTTTTCGATGATTCAATTCGGTCACGTCAGAATCATAAAAAATTATTTCACTCCGAAATTTCGAACGAGTTCTATAGACATCTTCGATCAAAAATATGACTGTCCAAGGTTCCGGTAACACGAACGAAGCCATGCTGCTTTACGACCTCAAGATCGTGCGGCATCCTTGAAAATCTACACAGCGAGACTTTGAAGCAATGAACAATTTCTCCGATCATGACGAGTACAAATTTGATACCGGCGAAGACAAAGAATGGTTTCTCGTTCACTCTGGGGCCGTCACCAACACGAATCCGGGATCGATGGTTCATATTTACATCAACACGACACCCATTTGCCCTGACATGACCAACAGAGAATTTAGAATTATGGCAAAGCGACTACTCAAATGGTCCATAATTCTAGTTGAGCGCAGGATCGCCGATCTGAAGCGACATGACGAAAGAACCAAAGAGAGAATGATCTATTGGTTCAATCGATGCGACGAAAATACACGACAATATCTTATCAGTGGCTTCTCACGACACCTTTCCGTTCTTAAAACGCTAACGCCACACCACTTCGTTCGAAGCGATCCGAATCTCGATAAAATGCTAGGTTGCGTCCCGAATATGAGCGACATTGATAACGAAGCCGCTCACGTTTGCGGGCCCAACACGGAGCGCAGACTGATAAGTATCGCCATGAAATTTTGTACCGGCTTGCGCGACCAGAATATGTACGGAGATTCCCGCCTATCCACGCTCATTCATGAAGTAACACATTTCGTTGACACCTTCGGTAGCAGCGACCATCGTTACGGGCTCGACCCCACAGCGGCCGCATGGGCAAGGGCCAATCCTGACCTGGCACTGAGAAATGCGGATACACTCACCGGATTCGTGATCTACGGCGAAGATTTATTTGCAGATTAAGGGAGTCGATTCAGCATGAGAATCTTGATTACAACATTACTCGCGACTGCTACAGTTTTATTATTTTTTCCCACGAACGCTACAGCAGAATGCCTAGGATCACAAAACCTCCCATCACAACAATTTTTCGTTTCATTTTCACCCAACAGTCACGAAATCGCCGCATCCGAGAAAATACGAATCGGACAATGGGTTTCGAAAATCAACTCCAAGCACCCGATTCAAAACTGGATCGATATTATTGGAAGTGCGTCCAAAAATGAAACCACCCCCGATCAACTTGCAACGAAACGCGCTTCCGCGGTAGCGAAAGTCATCATAGACGATGGCCTGATAAACGCACCATTTCAGATAAAAACGCAAATTTATCCAACCAATAGCGCAACCGAATCAACGTCGGAAACCCGTGAAGTCACCGTTCAAGTGAGCCCCGGCTGCCTCAACAACTGCTGTACGGGCCATTGACATGAAAGTTGCTCATTTATCGCCGCCGCGCTTGCGTTGAACTGCGCATCGCCAACGCTCGCGTGAGACGGTCCATCGAATCTATCCGGACGAGATTTCGATGTTCGATTCGAGCGACATATCAATCGCCTAACTGGTGAAGCTATCAGGGTGCTCTCAAGAATCAGGCGATGCCCTGCTTCGCGCGCCGGCGTTGCACCAGCCAGTCGAGCAGTTGCCGCCCGTCGCGTTCGCCGAACCAGCGCGCGTGCCCCAGCAGATAGCCGTCGTACGCGATGTCGACGATCGCCGGGGCATCGATGACGCACCCGAAGTACGCGACCTCCGACAGCCCGAACTCCGTATGCACGATCGGCAACATCGCCACCAGTGCCGCATATGCGTCGTCGCTCAGCGGTTCGAGCGATTCATAGCCGTCGAGCAGCGCATCGATCTGTTCGTACTCGACGCGACGCGCATCGGGCGGCGCCATCCAGTCGACCGTATTGCGCTCGATCGCAAGGGCGACGTCCATCACCGCGCAGGTGCGATCGGACAGGCCGAAGTCGAGCACGGTGCGCACCTGCGCACCGGGGCCTGCGCCGGTCCACAGCAGGTTCGACGCATGCCAGTCGCCATGCGTCCACAGCGGCGGCAGCGCGGGCAACAGCGGCACGAGGCGCGCGTGATACGGGCCGATCGCCTCCGCGACATCGCCGCGCCAGTCGCGCGTGCCGAGCGCGCGCACCAGCAGCGGCTGCGCGTCGACCCAGCGTTCGAGCGCGCCCGCCAGATCGGCGGACGACAATACGCGAAAACTCGACAGCAGCGTGCGCACGGGCCGTGGCGGCGCATCGTAACCGGCCGACGCGCGATGCAGCCCGGCCAGCGCGCGCCCGGCCGCATATGCATGCGAAGGATGCGTGAAGGGCTGCCACGACATCACGCCGCGATACGAGTCGACACCGGGCGCGACGACATGCACCTCGTACGTCCAGTCGCCGGACGCAAAGGCCGTCGCACCGTTGCGATCGGCCAGCACGTCCACCACCGGCATCCCGCGCTCGCGCAGGTGGGCGATGAAACGATGCTCTTCCTCCAGCCCCGCGACGTCGCGCAGGCTCACGTGATGACGCTTGACGAACAGCGCGCGCCCGTCCGTCATCCGCACCAGCGTGGCCGCCGCGAACTGCCGCGGACTGTGCCACGTCAGTCGCGCCGGTTCGCCGGCGCCGTCGATGCGCGCGAGTAGCGCCGCGACCTCGTCGTGCGTCATCAGCGGCCAGTCGCGTTCGGCCTGCTCGCCGTCGACGCCGAACTGCGGCGGTGCAACGTCCCGCGATACCGGCCCGTCCGGCTCGAGTGGAAATGACATGAACGAGGTCGCTCCGTAGTTGAATCGGCCGTGAATCAGCCCGCCGGGCGCGCCGTCGCGCGCAGCGCATCGGCGGTCCGGCTCCAGTCGCGCCAGCCGATGACGGCGAGCGCGATGAACAGCGCATAGAGTCCGGCCGTCAGATACAGTTCCTTGAACACGAACATCCCGACGTAGACGACGTTCACGACGATCCACAGCCCCCACGACGCGATGTAGCGCCGCGCGGTCCAGTATTGCGCGACGAGGCTGAACGCGGTCAGCGACGCATCGACGAACGGCAACGCCGCATCGGTCCAGCGCGCCATCATCCCGCCGAGCAGCGCGCTGCCGACGACCGCCGCGAGCAGGTCGGGCAGCATCTGGCGCGGCCGCACGCCGGTGACGGGCGCGACGTCGCCTTCCGGCGCCGCGCCGCCGTTCGCCTCGAGCGTACGCTGCCCGATCCAGCGGCGCCAGCCGTACACCTGCAGCACCGCGAACGCACCCTGCAGCAGCATGTCGGAATACAGCTTCGCGTCGAAGAAGATCCAGCCGTACAGCGCGACCGACGCGAGCCCGACCGGCCAGCACAGCATGCGCCGCTTCGCGGTCAGCCAGATCGCGAGCGCGCTGACGATCACGCCGGCGATTTCGAGGGGGGACATCGTTCGTGCTCTCCTGTGGTGCTGCCGGCGCCGCCGTTCAGGCGGCCCGTGCCGGCCGGTCAGAAATCATAGGTCAGCGACACGCGCGCGGTGCGCGGCGCGCCCGGGAACAGGTACGCGTCGCCCTGCTGCTCGCCCGCGTCGCGCCAGTAGAACTTGTTGAACAGGTTGTCCACCGACACGCGCAGCACCGTGCGATGGCCGCCGATCTTCATCGTATAGCGTGCGCCGAAATTGAACACGAACCACGACGGCACGCGCGCGGTGCCCTCTTCGTTCGCGTTGCGGGCGCCGCTGTATTCGACGCCGCCGAGCAGATTCAGGCCCGCGACGTGCGGCACCGCATAGTCCGCGTACAGCGACGCACGCAGCGCGGGCACGTTGATGATCTGGTGCCCTTCGTAGGCCGGCGAACCGGAATCGTAGGCGCGGGCACGGATCGCCGCGACGCTGGCCGTCAGCGACAGCCGCTCGGTGAGCCGCCCGGCCGCGCCGAGCTCGATCCCCTGGTGGCGCTGCGTACCGCGCTGCACGAACGTGTAGCTCGCGCCCGACGCGTCGGGGTCGGCGAACTGGAACGGCTTGCTGATCGAGAACACGGCGGCCGTGAGGCTCAGCCGGTCAAGCCAGTCGTATTTTGCGCCGAGCTCGAACTGGTGCGATTCGACCGGCGGCATGAACGCATACGCGTTGGTCGCGCGCACCGGCGCCTGGTCGCCGAGCGACAGCGCCTTGCTGTACGACGCGTACAGCGACAGCACGTTCACCGGCTTGTAGACGAGCGCGACCTGCGGCAGGAACACGGAACGGTCGGTGTGCGTCGCGTCGCCATCGACGCTGTCCCAGCTGCGCTGGCGCAGCAGCACTTCCTTGCCGCCCGCGAGCACCTGCCAGTGCTCGCCGATGCTGATGCGGTCGAGCCCGAACACGCCGTACTGCCACGCGTCGAGCCGCGGATACGACGGCCCCGGCGTATTCGGTGACGGTGAAAACGCGACGTCGGGCCCGTCGATATTCTCGCTGCCCACGTAGTCGTATACGGCATCGGCCATGTGCACGACGCGGCGCTGCACGCTCACGCCGAGCGTCAGCTCGTGGCGCAGCGGGCCCGTCGCAAACTTGCCGGTGGTGACCGCGCGCAGGTCGTCGTTGCGGCGGTATTCGCCGGGGCTGCGGAAGTCGTACACGTCGTAGTCGCCGTTCGCACCGAAGAAGAACGGCGACGTCGTGCCGGCCGCGCAGCTCGCCGCGTAATAGCAGCCGTACGCGAACGCGCTGTTGTCGTCGATCATCGTGCGGCTGCGGCCCGCGGCGATATACGCCTTCCAGTCGTCGTTGAACTGGTAGTCGAAGCGCGCGTTCAGGTTCAGCGCGTCGGTCGTCACCGGCTTCGCCCACGGCTGCGTGCCGAGCGCCTTCGACGTCGTCTTGACCGACGGCACGACGGTGCCGCCGAGCAGCTGGTAGCCGGGCGCGGAACGCTGGATCCACTGCTGGAATTCGGCGTTGAACTGCAGGCTTGCGCGCGGGCTGATGTCCCAGTCGGCGGCGATCGAGCCGAACGTGCGCCGCCCGTCGGTACCGTCGATATAGGAGTGCATGTTCTCCTTCGCGGCATTGATCCGGAAGCCGAACGGGTTGCCGGGGCCGAAGCGGCGGCCGAGATCGACGGCCGCCGACGTCGAGCCGCGGCTGTCGACGCCCGTCGTCACGCTCGCGACGTTCGCCGAGCGCTTCGTCACGAAGTTGATCACGCCGCCCGGCGCGACCACGCCGCTGTCGATGCCGGCCAGACCCTTCAGGAGCTCGACACGCGCCTTGTTCTCGAGCGGCACGTTCTGCTCGCCGGACACCGTCAGCCCGTCGATCCGGATCGCGCTCGCGAGATCCACCGGGAAGCCGCGGATCGCGAAGCCTTCGAAGTAGCCGACCGGCGCGTAGTCGTTGACGACCGACGCGTCGTTGCGCAGCACGTCGCTCAGGCGCTTCGCCTGCTGGTCGTCGATCTGCGCGCGCGTGACGACGCTGACGGAGGCCGGCGTGTCGCGCAGCGGCGCGTCGTCGAGCCCCGCGACCGATGCTTCGCGTGCGCGAAACGCGCCGCCGCGCTCGCCGCTGACCGCGATCGCCGGCAGCGTCGCGCTGCCGGCCGCATCGACCTCCGAAGCAGCCGGCGCGTCGTTCTGTGCCGCGGCGGCCTGCGCCGCGAAAAGCGTGATGCCGAGACCGACGCCAAGCCCGACCTTCGCGCGCCGCCGCCGTGCGGGCGCCCCTGTTGTTCTATTCACCGTCATTGTTCTGGATGGAAAACTCGCCACTCGACCCTGTCGAAACACTCGAAACACGTTACGCCGCTGCGAAGCGCGCCCTCGCGCATGAACCCGCGACGGTCCTGGCGGATCGCCGGGCACGGACGTCGGCACGACAGTCATCAGACAAACCGGACGTTCCGGCCGCATGCGGGCCGATCGATCGGGAATGCGCAGGATGGGACGTCTGATTCAGGTGACGCGACGGGCGCCGACGCGGCCGCCGATCCGTGGATCGGGTGCGGGTCGGGCGGCCGGCTGCATCGCGCGGTCTTGTCGTGCGGGGGACGCTTCGAACGCCCCGGTGCGGGCGACCGGGCATGTGCGTGCGCCGTTCTTCTGAACGGCGGAATGCCCGTCGCGCGCGACATCGCGGCGTGGCGCGCATTTTACCCCGGGGCGGGGATCGGGACCGTGGAATCGAGCGGAACGGGAGACGGGGATAGCGAAACGTGATCGGCCGGGACGACCTGCGCGGCAATGCTGCCGCCTCGCGTGTCGCGCCGGGCAATCCGGAAGACTGCCCGCGCGCGGCACCTGCGACGATCAGAACCCCTGCATCGTCACGGTCGGATCGACGACCAGATGGACGACGCCGTAGATCACCGCGCCGACCAGCACCGCGAGCACGATCGCGACGAACGGCAGCAGCGTGAAGTTGACGTTCGCGAGATCGGACGCGTGCGCCTTGCTGTTGCGTACGCCGAAGAAACTCCACAGAACCAGGCGGATCATGCTGAACAGTTTCATGGTGTTGCTCCTCTTCTCTATCGGTTGACGCTATCGTCGATCCGACAGGCCTCCGGAAAAAGAAGCAGTTGCGCGCGTTTTTTGCGCAGCACGCGTTGTGCGACCGCGTGCCGCATGGTCGTCGCCTGCACGTCAGCGGTCGAGCACGAGCGGCGCCACGGCCCCTTCGACGGGCCGCGCGACGCACAGCAACGCGCAGCCGGGCTCGACCGCCGCATCGTGCGCCTGCACGTAATCGACCGCACCGGACAGCACGCGCGTCGCGCACGTGCCGCACGACCCGGACCGGCATTCGGACGGCACCGCCACGCCGTGGCCTTCGGCGAATTCGAGCAGCGTGCCGTCGGCGGGCGTCCATGCAACGTCGCGCCCCGTGCGGCGGAACACGACGGGCACGCTTGCAACCGACGGTGCGCCCGTCGCGCGGGTCGCACTGCGCACGACACTCGACGATCCGAACGCCTCGAAACGGATACGCTCGTCCGGCACGTTCAACGCGCGCAATCCGTCGTACAAATCGCGCATGAACACGGACGGCCCGCACAGGTAGAAATCGTAGTCGTCGAACGGCAGGACGCGCTTCAGTTGCGCGACGTCGATACGGCCCGGTCGCGCCGCGCCGTCGTGCCGCGGCCGGCTGTCGAACCAGTGCAGCGATACGCGTGCGTCGGCGTCCGCGATGCGCGTCAGTTCCGCCGCGAACGGCCGGTCGGCCGTTTCGCGCGCGCCGTGCACGAACACGACGCGGCGCGACGGTGTGCCATCGGCCAGCGCGCGGCGCAGCATCGCGAACATCGGCGTGATGCCGATGCCGGCCGACACCAGCACGGCCGGACGCGGGCTCGCGACGTCGAACGTGAAGCGGCCGCGCGGCATCTGCGCATCGAGCGTCATCCCGGCACGCGCATGGTCGTGCAGCCAGGCCGACACGCGTCCTTCGCGCTTCACGGTGATCCGGTAATGCGGCGCGCCGGGCGCATCGGACAACGTGTAGCTGCGGATCGCCGGGGCGTCGCCGCCCGGCAGCGCGACGCGCAGCGTCAGATGCTGCCCGGCTTCGTAGGCCGGCAACGCGCCGCCGTCCGCCGGTTCGAAATGAAACGAGCGGATCGCGTGCGCTTCGTCGACAACCTTCGCGATGCGCAGCGGGCGCCATCCCGACGGCGATGCGGATGCCGACGCCGATGCGGATGCCGACGCGAACGCAGACGCCGCCTGCGCACCCGCGAAAGCCGAACCCGCCGCCATCGCCGCAAACTGCGGCGCCCGCTCGACCGTCGACCACCGGAACGGCAGCACGCCCCGGGTGCGCCGCACTTCACGCACATGAAACCGCACGACCCGCTGCGCGCCGTCGAACGACGCGACGAGCGGCCCGTCCCACACGATCTCCGCCTCCGCGGCGACATACAGCAGGTCGCCGCTGTCGAAATCGACGAACAGCAGCCCCGCGCGCGGATCGTGCTGCAGGTTGCCGAGCGTGTTGAAGAAGCGGTTGCCGCTGAAATCCGGCGTCGTCAGCGTGCGCGCGTCGTCGACGCGCACGAAGCCCGGCATGCCGCCGCGATGCGACACGTCCGCGCCGCGCGCGGCACCCGCGCCGGCCGACGTGTTCGCGCTCGCGACGAAGAACGTAACGGCCTGCGCCAGCAGCGCGCGGTCCGCGTCGCTCAACCGGTCGGACACGTCGGCCTCGATGGACGCATCGCCTTCACGCGGCACGCACGCGGGTTTGCGGCCCTGGATGTACTTCGCGCAGTTGCCGAAGCTCTGCTCGACCGCGATCGTCAGCGCGCCGCCGTCGACCGCACGCACGACGCCGTTCACCCGATTGCGCCGGCGCGTGTCGAACTCGATCCCGAGCCCGCCGAGCGGCGCACCCGGCCGCCACGCGCCGGCCAGCGGATCGCCGGGCAGCGCATCGCCGCCGATGCGCAGCGTGCGCGCGTCCGGCGTCGTCACGAAGCCGGGCATCCCGACCCGCAGCGTCGCCCACGGCTGGCCGTGCGCATCGACACCGCCGAGCACGAAGAACGGCAGCTGCGCAAAAAACGTCCGGTGCTGGTCCGGCATGAAACGGCGGATCCCGCGCCGGCCGGCCGCGCCCGCGGCCTCCGTCACGCCCGCGCGCTGCTGCACGGCGAGCTCGCCCGCATGAAACGGCGCAGCGTCGAGTTCCCAGCCCGGTACGGCGGCGGTCGGCGCGGTCATCGCGTTCTCCCGGTAAAAGCGTGGCCGCGCGTCAGGCGGCAAGCAGGCCGGCGCGGGTCGGCTGCATGCCGACGAAGCCCGGCAGCGCCTCGACGCGCGCGAGCCACGCGCGCACGTGCGGATACGGTTCGATCGACACGCCGCCTTCCGGCGCGTGCGCGATGTACGTGTAGGCGGCGATGTCGGCGATCGTCGGCTGCGCGCCCGCGGCGAATGGCTTGCCGGCGAGCTCGCCGTCGATCACGGCGAGCACCTTCGCGGCGGTGCGCTTGGCCGTGTCGTGATCGAGCGGCGCGCTGAACACGGTGACGAGCCGCGCGGCCGCCGGCCCCGATGCGATCGGTCCGGCCGCGTATGACAGCCAGCGCTGCACGGTCGCCGCGCCGGCGGCATCGTCGGGCAGCCAGTGCGCGTCGCCGTAGCGCTTCGCGAGATAGACGAGGATCGCGTTCGAATCGGCGAGCACGGTGCCGTCGTCGTCGATCACCGGCACCTGGCCGAGCGGATTGAGTGCGAGGAACGCGGGTTTGCGCTGCGCGCCGGCCGCGAGGTCGACGTCGACGATATCGAACGGCAGCCCGAGCAGCGACAGGAACAGCCGGACGCGATGCGCGTGCCCGGACAGCGGAAACGAATAGACGCGAACCGGACGGGCAGGCTTGCTGGCGGCTGGCATGGAAAGGCTCCTGGATCTCGCGCCGCCGGGAATCGGCGACGAACGGCCCTCAGCGTAGCGCTCGCCGTTCACACCCAGAAGACGGATAATCGATGAAACATTATCCTCTCTCATAGGACAATCGACGATGGCCGATCTGCGTGACGTGAACCTGAACCGGCTGGCGATCTTCGTCGCGGTGGTCGATGCCGGCTCGCTGACGGCCGCGGCCGAACGGCTCGGGCTCGCGAAGACGGTCGTCAGCACGCACATGCAGCGCCTCGAATCCGAGGTCGGCGCGAACCTGCTGGTACGCACCACGCGGCGGCTGAGCGTGACCGATGCGGGGCGCGCGTTCTACGCCGCGTGCCGCGACATCGTGCGTGCAACCGAAAGCGCGCTCGACGCGGTATCGTCCGATACGGGACCGCTGCGCGGCACGCTGCGCGTGAGCGTGCCGATCGACTACGGCGCGCTGGTCGTCGCGCCGGCCGTCGTCGCGCTGCGCGACGCGCATCCGGGGCTCGACGTCGAACTGATCGCGAACGACCGCATCGTCGATCTCGTCGCGGACAATCTCGACGTCGCGATCCGCATCGGCCGCCTCGCGGATTCGAACTATCGCGCGGTGCAGCTCGGCGAATACGAGAAATGGCTGGTCGCAAGCCCCGCATTCGTCGCGCGGCACGGCCTGCCGCGCGACCCGGACGCGCTCGCCGCGCTGCCGTTCGTGATGCTGTCGACGCTGTCGCGCCCGCATACGCTCGAACTCGACGATACGAGCGGCGGCCATGCATCGGTGCGCTGCGTCGCGCCGGTCGTGTCGAACACCGCGACGGCCTGCCGCGCGATCGCGCTCGCGGGCGGCGGCTTCGGGCTCCTGACGGATTTCTCGATCGCGGAGGACGTCGCGGCCGGCCGGCTGGTCCGGCTGCTGCCCGCCTGGCGCTCGGCGCGGGCCGGGATTCATGCGGTATATCCGTCGACGCGGTTGCCGTCGCCGAAGGTGCGCGCGTTCATCGACGCGATGAAGGCGAGGATCGGGGATACGGGGCCAGCGGCACCGGCGCGCACGGCGCGATCGAAACGCCCGGCGGGTTGAAGCGTCCGGGGCGCTGCGCAACGCGGCCGGTTACGGGTCGCGCCAGTCGGCATGTCGCCGCCTCCTGGCTGCGGCGGCGCCACCCGCTTGCCGTGCGCTACCCCGCTTCCCGCAACGTCCCCAGCAGCACCTTCCTGCAACTCGCGACCATCTGCGCCTCCGGATCGCGATACCCGGTCAGCAGCCACGCCGCGCCGACGTTCGTCATCGCGCCGACCAGCGCGAGCCCGACGAGCCGCTGTTCGGTACGCTCGGCGGCTGTCACGGCCTCGCGCGCCGCGCCGATCGCCATGATCAGCTTGCCGAAGTCGATCAGCATCCGCTGGTACGTCATGTCGGTATCCGCGCTCACGCCCATCACCTCGAGCAGCAGCACGCGCGCCGCGCACGGGTCGCGCAGGAAGGCGAAGAACGCCGCGAGCCCCGCGTCGACGCGCTCGCGCAGGTCGCCGCCGCGCTCGGCCGCCGCGCGCGCGACCGCGTCGTGCAGTTGCTGCGCGTGATGCAGGTAGGTGCAGCGCAGCAGATCCTCGGTGCTGTCGAACGCCGCATAGAAATAGCGGTCGTTGAGCTTCGCCTCCTGGCAGATCGACCGCACGGTCGCCTTGCGGAAGCCGACCGTGCCGAACACGCGCGTCGCCGCTCGGATCAGCGCGTCACGCCGCTCGGCGGCCCGTACCTCGGGCGCGACACCGCCGTACGCCCGCCCCCGTTTTTCCGTTTCGAGTGCTTTCTCCATTTCGCTATTTGACATCAGGACACCCGAAAACTAAAGTGGTGACGAACAACACCACAATAAGCGCGCCGCCGGCGCGGCGCAAGCGGAACGGGAGGAACGACGATGAAGGGTTTTTCCGGCAAGGTCGCCGCGATCACGGGCGCCGGTTCGGGCATGGGCCGCAGCCTCGCGGTCGAGCTCGCGCGGCGCGGCTGCGAGGTCGCGCTCGCCGACGTCAACGATGCCGGGCTCGCCGGCACGGCGGCCGCGTGCGCGAAGCACGGCGTGCGCACGAGCACGCGGCGGCTCGACGTCGCCGACCGCGACGCGGTGTTCACGTGGGCCGACTTCGTGCGCGCCGAACACGGCAAGGTCAACCTGGTCTTCAACAACGCGGGCGTGTCGCTGGCCGCGAGCGCCGAGACCGCGCGGATCGCCGATCTCGAATGGATCGTCGGCATCAACTTCTGGGGCGTCGTGCACGGCACGCAGGCGTTCCTGCCGCATCTGCGCGCGTCGGGCGACGGGCACGTGATCAACACGTCGAGCCTGTTCGGGCTCATCGCGATGCCGACGCAAAGCGCGTACAACGCGACCAAGTTCGCGGTGCGCGGCTTCACCGAGGCGCTGCGGATGGAGCTCGAACTCGACGGCGCGCCGGTCAGCGCGACCTGCGTGCATCCGGGCGGCGTCGCGACCCACATCGTCGACGCGAGCCGCGTCGACACCAGCATTCACGCGCTCACCGGCCAGGACGAAGCGACCCACCGCCGCCAGGCGAACCGCCTGATCAACGCGACGACGGCCGACGACGCCGCGCGGCAGATTCTCGCCGGTGTCGAGCGCAATGCGCGCCGCGTGCTGGTCGGCGCCGATGCGCGCCGCCTCGACAAGCTCGCGCGCCTGCTCGGCGCCGGCTACCAGCGGCTGATGCTGCGCCACGTGCGCCGCGCCCGCGCACGCAACCTGCGCCCGAAGGAAGTCCCCGCGGGAGAACGCGCGCACCCGTCGGCCGCGCTGCCGGCCACACCGACCAAGGACCCGGCATGACCTCGACGACGACCGACCGGCGCGACGCGCCGTCCGCCTGCGACGACGGCCACGACCTCGACGTGCTGATCGTCGGCGCCGGCCTGTCCGGCATCGGCGCCGCGTACCACCTGAAAAAGCGCTGCCCCTATGCGCGCGTCGCGATCGTCGAGGCGCGCGACACGATCGGCGGCACCTGGGACCTGTTCCGCTATCCCGGCATCCGTTCGGATTCCGACATGTTCACGCTCGGCTACAGCTTCCGCCCGTGGCACAGCGACAAGGCGATCTCGGACGGCCAGACGATCCTCGACTACATCCGCGACACCGCACGCGCGTACGGCATCGACAAGACGATCCGCTACGGCCGGAAGGTGGTCGCGGCCGACTGGGACTCGAACCAGGCGCGCTGGACGGTGCGCGTCGAGCGCACGCGGGACGGCGCGGTCGACACGCTTGTCTACACGTGCCGCTTCCTCTACATGTGCAGCGGCTATTACGACTACGACGGCGGCTACCTGCCCGACTGGGCCGGCATGGACGCGTTCGAAGGCCGCATCGTGCATCCGCAGCACTGGCCGAAGGACCTCGCGTACGCGAACCGGCGCGTCGTCGTGATCGGCAGCGGCGCGACGGCGGTCACGCTGGTGCCGTCGATGGCGGCCGAGGCGCAGCACGTGACGATGCTGCAGCGCTCGCCGACCTACATCGTGTCGCTGCCCGCGCGCGACAGGATCGCGAACGCGTTGCGCCGCGTGCTGCCGTCGCGGCTCGCGCACCGGCTCGTGCGCGTGAAGAACGTGCTGCTGACGATGTACCTGTACAACGTGTCGCGCCGCAAGCCCGAGCGGACGAAGCAGTTCATCATCCGCGCGGCAGGCAGGCAGCTCGGCCCCGGCTTCGACGTCGCGAAGCATCTGACGCCGCGCTACATGCCGTGGGACCAGCGCGTGTGCCTCGTGCCGAACGGCGACCTGTTCAAGTCGATCCGCGCGGGCCGCGCGTCGATCGTCACCGACGAGATCGAGCGCTTCACGCCGACCGGCCTGAAGCTGAAGAGCGGCCAGCAGCTCGACGCGGACGTGATCGTCACCGCGACCGGGCTGAAGGTGAAAATGCTCGGCGGCGCGCGCGTCACGGTGGACGGCCGCGCGGTCGACCTGCCGCAGACCGTGTCCTATAAAGGAATGATGTACAGCGACGTGCCGAACCTCGCGTCGTCGTTCGGCTACACGAACGCGTCGTGGACGCTGAAGGCCGAGCTGATCGCGCGCTACGTGTGCCGGCTGCTCAACCACATGCGCGCGAACGGCTACGACACCTGCGTGCCGCGGCTCGGGGCCGGCGATCTCGGCGACGTGCCGGCGGTGAACCTGAGCTCGGGCTACATCCAGCGCGCGGCCGGCATCCTGCCGAAGCAGGGGCACCGCAAGCCCTGGAAATTCCACCAGAACTACGTGCTCGATCTCGCGTCGCTGAAGTTCAGCGGGCTCGCCGATTCGGCGATGCGGTTCGAACGCCGCGCGCAAGCCGGCCCGGCCGCCGCGCCGGTTGCCGAACCCGTACTCGAAACCCGTTGAGGCCGACATGAGCCCTACGCTTCATCTGATCCAGAACGTGCTGCTCGGCGTCGTCGCGGTGCTCGCCGCGCTCGCGCTGTTTTCCGGCTACATCGCGCGCCGCGTGACGCGCGCGTTTCCGCCCGAAGGCCGCTTCGTCGACATCGGCGGCGATCGCATCCACTACGTCGAGTACGGCAGCGGCCCGCCGCTCGTGTTCGTGCACGGGCTCGCCGGGCAGTGGCGCAACTTCGCGTACCTGCCGCTCACGCGGCTCGCGCAGCATCATCGCGTGATCCTCGTCGACCGGCCCGGCGCCGGCCGCTCGCTGCGCGGCGCCGGTTCGCAGGCGAACGTATTCGCGCAGGCCCGCACGATCGCCGCGTTCCTCGACGCGCTGAAGCTCGACCGGCCGGTGCTCGTCGGCCACTCGCTCGGCGGCGCGATCGCGCTCGCGGTCGGCCTCAACCACCCGGAGCGCGTGAGCCGGCTCGCGCTGATCGCGCCGCTGTCGCACGAGCAGACCGAGCCGCCGGCGCCGTTCAAGCCGCTGATGCTGCCGTCGCCGCTGGTGCGCCGCTTCGTGTCGTGGACCTTCGCGATCCCGCTGACGATCCTCACCGGCCGCAAGGCCGTCACCCAGGTGTTCGCGCCGGAAGCCGTGCCGCGCGACTTCCCGGTCAAGGGCGGCGGATTGCTCGGGCTGCGCCCGCATGTGTTCTATGCGACCGCGACGGACCTGCTGTCGGCGCCCGTCGACCTGCCCGCGATGGAGCACCGCTACGCGGACCTCTCGCTGCCGGTCGACGTGCTGTACGGCCGCGCCGATCCGATCCTGAACTGGCGCACGCACGGCGAGGCGCTGGCGAAGAAGTCGGCGCGCGTGCGGCTGACGGTCGTCGAAGGCGGACACATGCTGCCGGTCACGATTCCGGACGCAACGGCGGACTGGCTGCTCGACGTCGCCGCCGCGCCGGTCGATGTGCCGGCGCAGGGCGCGCACGTCGAGCATGGATCGTGATCGGGTGGACGGGGCAGTCGCGCGGATGATGGCGGCGCCCCGGGGCCGCGGCGCGGCCACCGGTCACGGCGCGCCGGTCAGGCTTCGTCGTCGGGCAGCGTCAGCCCGAGTTCCGTGATCACCTCGCGCGCGCTGCGGAACGCTTCCACCGCGGCCGGCGCGCCCGCGTACAGCGCGCTGTGCAGCAGCACCTCGCGGATCTCGACGAGACTCGCGCCGTTGTTGAGCGCGCCCCGCACGTGGCCCTTCAGCTCCGTGCCGCGGCCGAGCGCCGCCAGCATCGCGCAGGTGCAGAGGCTGCGCGTCTTCAGGTCGATACCGCCACGCTGCCAGGTACTGCCCCACGCGTGTTCGTTCAGCCAGTTCTGCAGCGGACGCGAAAAGCCGTCGAGGTCGCGCATCGCGCGCTCGACGAACGCCTCGCCCATCACGTCGGTGCGTCGCGCCTTGCCCTGTTCCCTGTCGTGTTCGCTCATGTCGGTGTCCTGTCTGAAGTCGTGGCCGCTTCGGCGTCGCCCGCGGCCGGGTGGGTTTGCGTCATGTTCACGGTGCGCGGGCGTTTCGTCAAAGACGCAGCCCTCGGGTCGCGGCCGGTTGCGTCACCCGCCGAACGCCGGGTCGAACGCTACGTAACATCGGACGCGGCGTTACGGCGCCTTGCGGGAACATCGCCACGAGCACGCCGGCCCGCCCGGCGCGCCCGCCTCGCGAAACCGCCATTCGTCCGTTTAATTCGCGCCGATATTCCCGATTTCCGCAACAAAACGCGGAGGCGTTGCGCGGAACATTTCATGGCGCGGAATTTGCAGTTGTGACCTGGACACACTTTCAATGTCGAGGCCACCCATGCACCATTACTTCAAGAAAACGACGGTATCGCTGGCCGTCTTGTCGCTCGTCACACTCTATGGCTGCGGCTCGGTCGACGGGCCGGTCACGCCGTCGGTCAAGCCGAGCACGTCGGGAACGTCGGGAACGTCCGGCACTTCGGGCGGCGGCTCGTCGGGCGGCGGCTCGTCGGGCGCGTCCCCCAACGGTGGTTCGGGGACTTCGGGGACTTCGGGGACTTCGGGGACTTCCGGCACTTCCGGCACTTCGGGCACTTCCGGCACCTCGGGCACTTCCGGTACCTCGGGTACTTCCGGTACCTCGGGTACTTCCGGTACCTCGGGTACTTCCGGTACATCGGGTACTTCCGGTACATCGGGCACTTCCGGCACGTCGGGCACCTCCGTCACCCCGCTCGGCAACGTCCTCCAGCAAACCGGCACGCTCGTCACCGCACTCGGCACGACGGTCGCGAACGGCGGGTCGCAGATCGGCGGCGTGCAGATTCCCGGCACGAACACGACGACGGCCACCAGCATCGGCAACGCGGTCACGAGCCTCGGCAACGGCGTGCAGTCGCTCGGCAACGGCGTCGCGGCCGGCCTCGGCTCGATCGGCGTGTCGCCGAACCCGCTCGGCCCGACGCTCACGTCGGCCACCGGCCTGCTGACCGGCGCCGGCGGCGCGGTCAACAACCTCGGCAACGCAGTGACGAGCCTCGGCAGCGGACCGCTGTCGCCGCTCGCGCCGGCGACGACCCTGGTCGGCGATCTCGTCAACACGGTCGGCACCGCGGTCAACTCGACGGCATCGGCGCTCAACACGGCGCTGAACAGCACGCCGGTCCAGCAACTCGAGACGCAGCTCGGCAGCGTGATCAACCCGATCACGAACACGCTGACCGGCGGCGTCACGACGCCTGGCGCCACGCAGACGCTCGGCAACGCGACCATGCTCGGCGCCCCGCTCAGCGGCCTGCTGAGCACGCTCGGCAGCGGCCTCGGCCTCGCCGGTTCGCAGGTCGGCAGCGCGACCGGCAACCCGGTCGGCACGAGCACCGGCAACAGCGTGTCCCAGCTCGGCAACACGGTGACGTCGGCCGGCGGCCTGCTGTCCAGCGGCAGCTCCAGCAGCGGCACCAACCCGCTCGCCCCGATTACCGGCCTCCTCGGTACGCTGACGGGCGGGCTCGGCGGCGGCAGCAGCTCGAGCGGTACGGGCGGCACCAGCGGGACGAGCGGGACCAGTGGTACCAGCGGCGGCCCGCTCGCGCCGATCACCGGCCTGCTCGGCACGGTGACGGGCGCGCTCGGCGGCCTCGGTTCGAGCGGCACGGGCAGCACCAGCGGGACCAGCGGCTCCGGTGCCGGCGGCCTGCTGGCGCCGGTCACCGGCCTGGTCAATTCGCTGACGCCGCTCGGTGCCAGCCTGACCGGCACGGTCACGACGCCCGGCGGCAGTCTGGTCGGCAACCTCGGCGGTGCGCTGACGAGCGGCCCGGTCGGCACGCTGACGGGTGCGCTGACGAGCGGCCCGGTCGGCACGCTGACGGGTTCGCTGACGTCGACGGCCGGTGCGTTGGGCGCGGTCGGCACGGCCAGCCCGAGCGGCGCGGCCGGCACCGTGACGACGCCGTCCGGCAGCGGCACCGTCACGGCCGGCCTGACCGGCAGTTCGAACGGCACCACCACGAGCGGCGCGACCAACCTGCTCGCGCCGGTGACGAACCTGCTCGGTGGCCTGCTCGGCGCCACCCCGAAGAAGTAACGGTTCACGTATCAGAACCACAGGCCAATGGCCGGGCACATACCAATCCAAAGCCCGGCCGACGGCCGGCGCCACCCGCCAAGCGGGGGCGCCGGCCCTCATCCCGACGAGGATCCGATCATGAATTCCACGCTCGACGGCATCGCCGCGGTCCGGGACCGCCTGCCCCGTTCCGCCACGCCATTGCGCGCCGGCCTGCTCGGCATCGCGGCCGGCCTCTTCGCGCTGTGGATCACGCGTGACCAGCCGGCCCTCGACGCGGCCACGCGCGCCGTCATCGCCAGCCTCGCGATCATCGGCACGATCGCGCTGCACGAAATCTTCATCTCGCGCGTCTACCTGCGCCCGAGCGCGGGACTGTCGCGGCAGGCCGTGCGCCCGCTCGGGCTCGCCCGCGTCGCGACGCGCCTCGGCGCGCTGGCGTCGATCTACGCCGGCATCGGCATGCTCTACTGGCTGCTGCCCGAATATCACGGCGCGTTCTACCTGCCGTTCTGGTCGCTGCTGCGCTCGCTCGCGCCGTACGTGATCGTCGCCGCGCCGTTCTACTTCGCGTGGATGGACCGCCACCAGCGCGAGACAGACGACGCGTACCTGCTGTGGGGCCGCTTCCTGTTCCGCCGCGAGAAGCCCGCGAGCTGGCAGCCCGTGCGCGAGATGCTCGCCGGCTGGGGCGTGAAGGCGTTCTTCCTGCCGCTGATGACCGTCTACCTGTCGAAGGACGCCGATCACCTGAGCGCATCGCTCACGCTCGCGATGCACGCGCCGATGACGATTGCGACCTTCGTGTTCCTGTACGACCTGTCGTTCACGATGGACCTGATGTTCGGCACCGTCGGCTACCTGTGCACGTTCCGCATCCTCGACAGCCACGTGCGCACCGTCGAGCCGACCACGCTCGGCTGGGTCGCCGCGCTGATGTGCTACCAGCCGTTCTGGTCGCTGATCTCGAACAACTACATCCGCTACGAAGGCTCGCTGTTCTGGGACAACTGGCTGCTGTCCGCGCCGACGCTGCGCGTGATCTGGGGCGCGGTGATCATCCTGCTGCTGATGACCTACGCGCTGTCGACGATCTCGTTCGGGCTGCGTTTCTCGAACCTCACGAACCGCGGGATCATCACGTCCGGCCCGTACCGCTTCACGAAGCATCCGGCGTACATCACGAAGAACCTGTCGTACTGGATGGTGTCGGTGCCGTTCGTCGAGCCGCTCGGCTGGCAGGTCGCGCTCATGCACTGCGCGGGGCTCGTCGCGGTCAACCTGATCTACTACACGCGAGCCAAGACGGAAGAACGGCATCTGATGCGCGATCCGGACTATCGCGCGTATGCGGAATGGATCGCGCAGCACGGGTTGTTCGCGCGGATCAGGCAGGCGTTCGGGGGGCAGCAGGCGGGGTGACGCAGCCACTGTCGGCCGGCCTGTCGTGCACGATGCGCGCGACGCCGGCCCGGCGCCCGATGCCGGCTGTCGGCTGTCAGTCGAGCGGCCACGCAATGTCGACGATGGCCCACCGAAAGGCGCTTCGTCTCCGAATCCGAATGATGCGTGCCGGCCTGCACCCGGCATGGCGACGGCCCCCCTTGCGACCAATCGTCGCGAAACACGCTGATTCCCCGCGTTTCATCGCTTTTCTCCCGCAGTCCGATTGCCCGCCCCATGCCTGTCGCGTATGGTGCTGACCGTTCGCGCGCGCCTGTCGCCCGGACCTCCGACCGTCGTCCCGCACGACGGCCGCGCGGGCCGTGCCCGCCGTCACCGTCTCCGCGGCACCGCCCTTCGGCGCCGCGCATTCATGAGGAGAGAGGCGTGATCCACAAAGTCCTGATCCTGTTCGCACTCTGCATCGCGGGCCTCGCCGCGATCGCCGCCGGTTTCCAGCACATCCCCGGCTGATTCGCGGCCCCGGCTCGCGCGTCGAGCCCGGGGGCCGCTTTCACGCCTTTTCCCTGTAACGATGAACCCCTTTCTCGATGCGCCCGAGACGGGCGCCTTTTGCCATGCGTATCGACGTACAGCATTCCCAGCACGACATCGACGATGAACTCGACACGCTCCATGCGCGTCTGCACCAGCCGGGCCATCGCCTGCACGGCCTGCCGGCCGTCGCGCTCGGCGGCTCGGGCCTGATCGTCCGCCACCGCGAGGCGGACGGCGAATACTTCCTTTACGTCGAGGATCCGTCGGCCCGGCAGCTCGCCGGCTATACGATCTTCAACCGGCTGCCCGAACTCCCGCGCCGCGCGGACCGCTACCTGCGCGCGCCGCACACGCGGCTGCGCGGATCCGCGCAACGCAAGGGCCTCGCGACGACGCTGTATCGATGGGGACTCGACGCGGGCCTGTGCCTGATCAGCGGCGCACGGCAGTCGGTCGGCGCGGCGCAGCTGTGGACCGCGCTCGCGCATGACTACCGGCACGGCTTCGTCGACGTCGAAGGCCGCGCGCTGCGTTATCTCGGCGAAGCCGTCGCGGACCATGTGCACGGCGCGCTGCATACGCGCCGGTTGTTGCTCGGCAATGGATGGACGCTCGACGCCCTGGCGCGGGCAACCGGGATGACGGACGTCGCTGTTGCAAGGTGTCAGGACGTGAGGTTTCAGCAGGAGGGACGCGAACGCCCTCACCGGCGCGGCGCCGCCAACGCGCGTCACGCCGCCCGCGCGCCGATGCGATAATCCGTCGGACCCGCGCGACGCCGCCGCGCAAACCACCTGCCGACACGCTCCGCGATGGCTACCGAACCCCGAACCGATTCCGAACGCCGCATCGACATCGTCGCGCTGTGCGGCAGCCTGCGTGCGCAGTCGTATAACGCGGCGCTGCTGGATGCGGCAGCACGCGTCGCGCCGCGCGGGATGCGCATCACGCGCTTCGAGCGTCTCGGCGAGTTTCCGCTGTTCAATCCCGACGCCGAACATCCGTCGCCGGCCGCGGTGCGCGACCTGATCGAGCGGCTGAACGCCGCGGACGGCGTGCTGATCGCGAGCCCGGAATACGCGCACGGCGTGACGGGCGTGATGAAGAACGCGCTGGACTGGGTCGTGGGGTGCGAAGCCATCGTGTACAAGCCGGTCGCGGTATTGAACGCGTCGCCGCGCGCGACGCATGCGGACGCGGCGCTGCGCGAAACGCTGTCGGTGATGTCGGCGTGCATCGTCGAGCGCGCGTCGATCACGCTGCCGATCCTCGGCAGCCAGCTCGATGCGGCGGGCATCGCCGCGCATCCGCCGTTCGCGGCGGTGCTGACCGATGCGTTGCTCGCGCTGCGCGCGGCGATCGACGAGCAGGCGCCGAGTCGCTAGACCACGACCGGCGCGGCGCAAAGCGCGCGTTATCGCGCCCTGGTGCGCGTGGTCTTCCTCGCTGGCTTCGCCGGCTTCCCGGCCTTCGCGCGCGGCGCTTCCTTCTCCGGCTGCGCGCCGCCGCCGGCCCGATCCTCGAGCCATGCCAGCGCATCGATATACGACAGGAATTGCTGCAGGTATTCCGGCGACAGCTCGCGCATCGTCGCGAGCGACCGATGCACGAGGCTGCTCGAATTGAGCGGCCCCGCGTTGCGCGGCACCTGGTCGAGCGACTGGCGGTACTGCTGTTCGGTCCGGACTTTCGACCACATCGTGCGGAAATAGTCGATCAGCTCGGGATCGACGCCGCGCCGGTCGGCCTGCGCATCGCGCGCGAGACGCTCGACGAGCCCGCCGAGCGCGCCGCGTGCGGGCGCCTGCGCGGTGGCTTGCGCCATCTCGCTCGCGGCTGCCGCTTCACCGGCACGCGCGACGATTTCCGCAAAACCTTCCAGCAGCGTCGCGAGCCGCGCATCGAGCAACACGCGCGCGTCGCCGTCGAGCGCGGCCGCGCGCTTCTCGAGCGCATCGAGCCGATGGAAGCGCACCGGATCGAGCCGGTCGGCGCCCTGCTCGCGCCACGCGTCGAGCGTCGCGCGCACGTGCGTCGCGTCGTCCGTCACTTCGCCTTCCCTCCGCTCGATGCGGTCTTGCGCGGCACCGGCGCGATCTCCACGCGGCGATTCTTCGCGCGGCCTTCATCGTCCGCATTCGAGCTGACCGGCTGCTCGGAGCCGAACGCGGCCGCGAACACCGACGGCGCCGGCACACCGGCGTCGATCAGCGCACGCGTGACCGTCAGCGCGCGCTTGGCCGACAGCTCCCAGTTGTCCGCGAACAGCCGGTTGCCGGCGCGCACCTGCTGGTCGTCGGCGAAGCCGCTGATCATCAGGATCTCGTCGCGCGTCTTCAGGTAAGCGGCCAGCGGCCCGGCCAGCGTCTTCAGCAGATCGCGGCCCTCGGGCTGCAACTGGTCGGAGTTCAGTGCGAACAGCACGTTGCCGCTGATGCCGATCCGGCCGTTCACCAGCGTCACGCGGCCGGCCGCGAGCGGCCCGGCGAGCGCCTCTTCGAGCGACTTGCGCTGCTGCGCTTCCTGCTGGCGCGCATGCACGGCTTCCTCGAGCTTCGACGTGAGCTGCAACTGCATGCCGATCACGCCGACGAGGATCAGCACGAACGCGCCGAGCAGCACCGACATCAGGTCGGCGAACGCGGGCCACACCGGCGCGGAAGGCGCGCCGTCGTCGATTTCGTCATGCATGCGTCACGCTCCGACCGATACCCGCCGACCGGCGATCTGCTGCAGGTCCTCGACGATCTGCTTCTGCGACATCATGCTCAGGTCGATCACCTCGCGCGCCTGCGCGACGTAGTACTCGAGCTGCTCGTCGCTGCGCGCGAGCGACTTCTCCAGCGCGGCCTCGATGCGCTGCAGGTGATTCAGCAGCTTGTCGTTCGATTCGCCGAATACCTGCACGGCCGCACCGAATGCATCGCCGAGGCTCGCGACCTCGACGGCGCCCGCCGTGACCTGCGCGGCCACCGAATCGAGCTTGCGCGTTTCGGCATCGACGGTATCGTTGAAGCGCGCGCCGACGCGATCGAGCAGGTCGGCCGACGTGCTGACGAGCGCATCGATCGCGGTGCGCTGTTCGGTCGACGCGTGGTTGACCGCGCCGAGCAGCGTCTCGAGCGTCGCGAGCAGGCGGCTGCGTTCCTCCAGCATCGCGGTGTCGTGCACCAGGCTGTCGGACAGGCGCTGGCGCAACTCGGCGACGACGTCGGCCGCGGCCTTCGGCGCTTCCGACGCGGCCTGCACGAGGCGCGAGATCTCGTTGATCGTGTCGCTTGCGTGCACCTGCGCCTGCGCGGTGATGTCGTTCGCGGTGCGGGTCAGCGTGTCGCAGATGTCCTGCTGGCGTGTCGCGGCCTGTGCGCTCGTCTGCGCCCATTCGTCGCGCAGCGCGGCAGCCATCGCGGCGAGCGAGTCGTTCCACGCGGACAGGCGTTCTTCGTCGCGCGCGGCCAGTTGCGTCTGCAGGCCCGCATGCGAATCGCGAATCGTCGACAGCAGGTCGTTCGAGCGTTGTTCGAATGTAGACGCTTGTGCGGTCAGATCGCGCGTCGTCCGTGCAAGCGCGTCGCAGATTTCCTGCTGACGGCCTGCACTGTGCACGCCTGCGCGTTGCCATTCGTCGCCGAGCTTCGTCGCCATTGCCGCCAGCGAGCCGTTCCATGCCGACAGGCGTTCTTCGTCGCGTGCGGCCAGTTGCGTCTGCAGCCCCGCATGCGAATCGCGGATCGTCGACAGCAGGTCGTTCGAGCGTTGTTCGAATGTAGACGCTTGTGCGGTCAGATCGCGCGTCGTCTGTGCAAGCGCGTCGCAGATTTCCTGCTGACGGCCCGCACTGTGCACGCCCGCGCGTTGCCATTCGTCGCCGAGCTTCGAGGCCATCGCGGTCAGCGAAGCATGCCATGCCGACAGGCGCTCCTCGTCGCGCGCGGCCAGTTGCGTCTGCAGCCCCGCCTGCGACTCGCGCATCGCGTCGAGCGTCGCGGCCGAATGCCGCTCGAACGTCGCGGCGGCTTCGCCCAGCGCCTGCGCATGCTGGCCGGCCAGCGTCTCGCCGACCTGCTCCTGACGCGCGAGCGCGTCGCGCCATGCGTCGGACAGGCGGCGTTCGGTCGATTCGAGGCGCGTCGCGACGCCGTCGAGCAGGTCCGTCGAGCGCTGCGCGAAGGTGTCGGTGAACTGGCCGAGCGTCGTCTGCAACTGCTGCGCGACGGCGTCGCCCGCGCGGCGCTGCTCGTCGAGCGCGCGGTTCCATACGGCCGTCACGTTCCCGGTGGTCTTCTCGAAACCGTCCGTCAGCCCGTCGAGCTGACGTTGCACCGCACCCGTCACCGTGTCGCGCAGCGCGGCCATCTCCTGCGCGAGCCCCGTCATCGTCGCCGCGACGACCGGCTGCAGCGCGGCACCGGCCACGCGCGCGCTCTCGGCGGCACTTTCCTTCAGCGCATCGCCGACGTTCGATGCCAGGCCCGCATACGCGCGCTCGGTGCGATCGAAGAACGCCTGCTGGCTTTCGATCTGGCGATCGTGCAGCGCAACGCTGCGCGCCTCGAGCGTCGTCATCATCGTCTGCAGCCGGTCGACCAGCGCCGGCATCACGTCGGCCTGGCGCTGCAGCAGCCGGAACGATTCGTCGCGCTGGTGCGCGGACGAATGCACGCGCAGCGTCGTCGCGATCCTCGCGTCGAGCTGCTGGCCCGCGTCGATCCGTTCGCGGCGCACGAGCGCGGACAGGAGGCCGAGCATCGCGGACGTCGCGACGCCCGCGATCGACGTGCCGAACGCGAAGCCGAGGCCCTTCACCGGCGCGATCAGCGAGGCGCGGATCGCGTCGAGGTCGGTCGCGCTTTCAAGCGCGGCGCCCGTGCCCTTCAGCGTCACGACCATCCCGAGCAGCGTGCCGAGCATGCCGAGCAGCACGAGCAGGCCGACGAGATACGGCGTCAGCGACGGGCCCGGCAGCGCGACGCGCGCGCCTTCGACACGCGCACGCACGGCGCCGCGCAGGCCCGGGGGCAGCGTATCGAGCCACGTGTCGAGCCGCGCCGGCGGTTCGGTCAGGCCGGCCACCGCGCGCGACAGCGTGGCGGTCGCCTGCCGGTAGCGCAGCAGTTCCCACGCGCCGGCGACGTAGCACGCGCCGATCAGCAGCGTGACGGCCGTCGCGAGCGGGTTCGACGCGACATAGCCGACGCCGATCCAGCACACTGCGAGCAAACCGGCGATGAAGACAACGAGATCAAGACGAATTCTGGACATAGCGTAGGGATTAGCAGGTACGAAGGGCCGCGAGCAGCCCGTCTACCGTTTGAAACCGGACTTCGAGCTCGGCGAGCAGGATGCTTTGCATCTCGTCGCGGAACGTGTCGAGCCACGTGCCGGGCGCGAGCGCCGCGGCGGATGGCGCGTCGGCATCGGCGTCGGCCGCCGCTTGCGCGTCGGCCAGCGCCTGCCGCTCCGCGTCGCGCAGCCGCTCGAAGCGCGTGCCGAGCAGCGCGGGCACGGCGGACAGCAGGCTGCGCTCGCGCGCGCCGAGCACGCGCTCCATGATCGCGTCGAGCGTCGCGAGCCTCGCCATGCCGGACGAGCGCGCGGCGAGCGCGACCCGCAAGCGGCCGCGCAACTGGCCGATCGCGGTCTCCATCTCCTGCTGCAGGGACAGACAGCGCTGGCGGAAGTCCGCGAAGTCGGCCGTGTCGGCGGGCGGCGGCGGCATCTCGCCGGGGCGCCGCCGCGGGCGCGGGCGGTGGGCGGCCGTGATCGCCTGCGCGAGGTCGTGGCGCACGCGCGCGCAGTCGCGCTCGGCATCGTAACCGCGCACGCCGGCCGCGACGCCGGGCGGGTTCGCATTCAGCGCGGACGACAGCGTGATCGCGTCGGTCCAGCCGAGCCACTGGCTCAGGCGGTCCGACAGCGCCTGCCGGGATTCCGCGACGTCGGCATCGGTCAGGCGCGCGAGCAGCCGGACGAGCGTCGGGCCGCTCAGTGCCGGGCGCGGGGGAGCTTGCACCATGCTGCAAACCATCAAAAAAGGCAGCAGTTTACACGTCGTCGGGTAGTCGACCGCCAGAATCGGGAAAGCGCCCCGGCCCGGCATGCCGCGCAACCGGCGCGAACGCCCGCCGCACAAGGCTCGCACGCCGGTCGCCAGGCTGGCGGACCGCGCCGGCGCGGCCCTGGCGACGCACCCGGCCGCCTTCCGGGGCCGCCCGGGGCGGCGCCGGTCCGGGCCGGCCCTGGTCGCCCGCCTGCGATTTCGTCACGGACGTGCGGTACCATCGCGACACCCGCCACGCGATCGCGCCCCCAAGCGGGCCCGCGCCGCCATGCAACCGGCGCACGGTCCGCCGGACGCGTGACGGATATCCGGCCGATACCCGCGGGTCGCAGGCAGCGCCCCGGAAGACCGGTGCCGCCGCCCATGACAACGTCAGACTGATAACAGACGGGCCCGCCCGACCGCACACGATGATTTCCGACTTCGTCGCGCGCCTGCGCGAGCGTTTCAGCAAATCGCCGACCCGGCAGGACTTCGCCGAACGCCTGATCGCCGCGCTGCGCGCAACCGGCGACACGCGCGAGTGGCTTCACGATGACGACAAGGGCCGCCTCGTGCAGGCGGATGTCTCGTCGAACATCATCAACCTGCACAACCTGTTCCGCGACTACGCGGATGCGAAGCCGGCCGAGCGCGAAGCGACGCTGAAGCGCCAGGCGAACGCGATGATGCAGCACGAGATTCCGGCGAACTTCGCGGACGTCCGCGCGCGGCTGCGCCCCGTGATCCGCAGCGCGACCGAGCGCGGCGTGGTCGCGCTGCAGCTCGCCGGACAGCCCGGCGCGTCGGAGGTCGCGTTCCGGCCGCTGTGCGAGAACCTCGAGATCGGCATCGCGTACGACGGCGAATTCAGCGTTGCGCGGCTGACGACCGCGCGGCTCGCCGAATGGGGCGTCAGCTTCGACGCTGCGTGCGACATCGCGATCGACAACCTGCGCGGCGCGTCCTCCGCGCCGTGGGCCGCGTTGCGCGACGGCGTGTTCCTGTCGCAGTTCGGCGACTACTACGACGCGGCGCGGCTGCTGCTGACCGACCTGCTGCACCGCCAGCCGATCTCCGGCGCGCCGGTCGTGATGGCGCCGAACCGGGCCGTGCTGCTGCTCACCGGCGACCGCAACGCGGCCGGGCTCGCGACGATGGTCGAACTCGCCGAACAGGCGCGCGCGCAACCGCGTCCGCTGCCGCCGCTGATGCTGCGCTGGGACGGCGCCGCGTGGCGGAATTTCATCCCGGCAGGGCTGGAAGCGAAGCTGCACGCGCTGCGCGTGGACGAACTCGCCGGTGATTACCAGGATCAGCGGACGCTGCTGGACGGCCTGCACAAGCGGGACGGCACCGACATCTTCGTGGCCACGTACACCGTGTACCGGCGGCAGAACGGCGAGCTGTTCAGCGTCGGCGTGTGGACCGACGGCGTGCCGACGCTGCTGCCCGAGACGGACATCGTCGTGCTGTACCGCGAAGCGACACGGCAGTCGGCCCACGTGCCGATGGCCGCGCTGCGCGACGCATGCGGCGACCTGATGACGGCCACCGCGCATCGGCCGGTGCGGTATGAAGTGACGGCGTTTCCGGACGACACCCTGTTCGCGGCCCTGATCGAGCGGTTTCCGGCGGTGTGACGCGCGCGCGTCGAGCGGGGGCCGTGCGTCGGGGCCGTGGATCGGCGCCGCCATGTGCCGGAATGAGCGGCCGTGGCGGCATGCACTGCGGGAATGAAACGGCGGTGCGCCCGGGCGGCACCGCCCGTCGTCAGATCCCCGCCTTTGGCGCGTTCAGGATCAGCCGCAGCCCGAGCAGCGTGATCGCGCCGGCCGCGACGCGGTCGA
Organism: Burkholderia sp. Bp9142; assembly: GCF_003853415.1. Taxonomy (GTDB): domain Bacteria; phylum Pseudomonadota; class Gammaproteobacteria; order Burkholderiales; family Burkholderiaceae; genus Burkholderia. The sequence continues at coordinate 376,928 of NZ_QTPP01000001.1, forward strand.
CCCATTTCTTCGCGCGCAGGTAGAGCTCGCGCGGCCGGCGGGTCGAGAAGCACAGCGCGACGATCGTGTACCAGCCGAACTCGACGCCGAACACGAGCGGCGGCAGCGCCAGGTAGCACCACAGCGGCGGATGCTGCGGCAACAGCGCCGCGAAGATGCTGCCGTACCAGATCGCCGTCTTCGGGTTGCTCAGCTGGGTCGTGAGGCCGGTCCAGAACGACTTGCGCGCGCTGCCGGCGACGACGGCCTGCGGGTCGTCCATCGCGATCGGCCGGTCGGCGCCGCGCCAGATCTTCGACGCCATGTAGATCAGGTACGCGCCGCCCGCCACCTTGAGCCCCACATACAGCCATTCGACCGCCTGCAGCAGCGTGTAGAGCCCGGCCAGCGCGACGCCGCCGAACGCGATTCCGCCGACGCCCATGCCGAGCGCGGTAGCCAGCCCGTCGCGGCGTGACAGCCCGATCGAATTGCGGGCGACCAGCACGAAACTCGGGCCCGGGATCATCGCGCCAAGCCACAGCGCGGCCAGAATGGCGAGTACGGCAGCCGATGCAGTCATCGAAGTCTCCTTGTCAGCGACGCCGAAGCGCCGGCGCCTGCGTGTCGATTTCCGACGGTGAAGCCGATGATTCTGGCACGCTTCGCGGGCCGCCGAAAGCGCCCGTGCGCTGCTATGCTGGCTGCCGTTCCCGCCACCCCGCCCCGCTACCGATGATCGAAATCCGCGCCGCCCGCTATCCCGACGATGCCGCCGTCGTCGAAGCGATCTTCCGCGAGTACATCGCGAGCCCGACCGTCAGCCTCGCGTTCCAGGACTACGAGCCTGAACTCGCCGCGCTGCCCGGCAAATACGCGGCGCCGCGCGGGCAATTGCTGCTCGCATGGCACGGCGAGCGCGCCGTCGGCTGCGCGGCGTTTCGCGAAATCGACGCGACGACGTGCGAGATGAAGCGCGTGTACGTGCGCCCCGAAGCGCGTGGGCTGAACGTCGGCCGGCAGCTCGTCGAACGGCTGCTGCGCGATGCGAAGGCGGCCGGCTATGCGCGGATGTGTCTCGACGTGCTGCCCGAATTCGTCGCCGCAAGGCAGCTGTATGGTTCGCTCGGCTTCACGCCCGCGCCGCCCGTTGCATTCAATCCGGTGCCTGGCACCGCGTTTCTCGGGCGGGACCTGTGATGCGCGCGCCGGCCGAGGCGGCCCGTCGGGCCCTCGTTTCGCTGCTCGCCGCGTGGTGCTGCCATACGCAGGCAGCGCCGGCGCTGCCGCCGTCGATCGCCGCGCAACTGCCCGCCGGCTATCAGCCGTTCCTCGCGCAGCAAGGGCCGGCACTCGACAACGGGCTGCACAACCTGCTCGTCGTCGTGCATCGCGCGAACGATACGCGCGAGCAGCCTTCGCCGCGTCCGCTCCTGATCTACGAGGAACAGGCGGACCACACCTATCGGCTCGCCGCGCGCAACGATGTCGTCGTGCTGCGCGCGAACGACGCGCTGCAATGCGACCCGTTCGATCCGGAAGATGCCGCCGACGGCGGGATCGCCGTGAAGGGGCGCTATTTCACGGTGCAGAACGACGTTGCATGCGGCCAGCACTGGAGCGATTACGTGACGTTCCGCTACGACCCGCGCACGCATGGCTGGATGTTTTCCAGCCAGATCCATACCGAATCGTTTCCGCTCGACCCCGACAAACCCGATTTCGTCAGCACGGTGCGTGCCGATGCACGCAAGCCGGTGTCGTTCGATCAGTGGATGCGCAAGGAATAGAACCGGCACGCCGCACGCAGCAACACGGGTGCCGGCCCCTCCTTCAACGCGCGCCGGCCCCGCCGGGCAGCACTCGCCTGCACACGCGAACCGGTCTACCATGGACGCTCGTCGCCGTTCGGGCACGCGCCGTCGCGGCATGCGGCTTGCGCGTGCACGCTTCCCACGTTGAACCAGCGCAGGAGGACGTCATGACGCAACACTTCGACGCGATCGTCATCGGCACCGGGCAAGCCGGGCCGCCGCTCGCCGCACGGCTCTCGGGCGCCGGCATGAAAGTCGCGATCGTCGAGCGCGGCCGCTTCGGCGGCACCTGCGTGAACACCGGCTGCATTCCGACCAAGACGCTGATCGCAAGCGCATACGCCGCGCAGCTCGCGCGGCGCGCGGAAGAATATGGCGTATCGGTCGGCCCCGTCAGCGTCGACATGAAGGCCGTCAAGGCGCGCAAGGACCTGATCGCCGGCCGCTCGAACCACGGCGTCGAGCAATGGGTGCGCGGACTCGACAACACGACCGTGTTTCAGGGTCATGCCCGATTCGAGCGCCCCGACGCCGTGCGCGTGGGCGACGAGCTGCTCGAGGCCGACCGCATCTTCATCAACGTCGGCGGGCGCGCGCAGATCCCGCCGATGCCGGGCCTCGACTCGGTGCCGTACCTGACCAACTCGACGATGATGGACGTCGACTTCCTGCCCGGGCATCTCGTGATCATCGGCGGCAGCTACGTCGGGCTCGAATTCGGTCAGATGTATCGTCGCTTCGGCTCGAAGGTCACGATCGTCGAGAAAGGTTCGCGCCTGATCCATCGCGAGGACGAGGACGTATCGCAGGCCGTGCGCGAGGTGCTCGCGAACGAAGGCATCGACGTGCAGCTCGACGCGAACTGCCTGAACGCGCGGCGCGACGGCGACGGCATCGTGGTCGGCCTCGATTGTGCGGGCGGCGGCCGCGAGGTCGCCGGCTCGCACCTGCTGCTCGCGGTCGGCCGCGTGCCGAACACCGGCGATCTCGGGCTCGAGCAGGCCGGTGTCGCGACCGACTCGCGCGGCTACATCACGGTCGACGACCAGCTGCGCACCAACGTGCCCGGCATCTGGGCGCTCGGCGACTGCAACGGGCGCGGCGCGTTCACGCACACCGCGTACAACGACTACGAGATCGTCGCCGCGAACCTGCTCGACGACGATCCGCGCAAGGTATCGGACCGCATCACCGCGTACGCGATGTACGTCGATCCGCCGCTCGGCCGCGTCGGCATGACGCTCGCGGAAGCGAAGCAGACCGGCCGCCGGCTGCTGGTCGGCACGCGGCCGATGACGCGCGTCGGCCGCGCGGTCGAAAAAGGCGAGAGCCAGGGCTTCATGAAGGTGATCGTCGACGCGGACAGCCATGCGATTCTCGGCGCGTCGATCCTCGGCGTGACCGGCGACGAGGTCGTGCACGGGTTGCTCGACGTGATGGCCGCCGGCGCGCCTTACACGACGATCAGCCGCGCGATGCACATCCACCCGACGGTGTCGGAACTTCTGCCGACGCTGCTGCAGGACCTGCATCCGGTCGACTGAAGGACGGGGACGGCCGGGGGCGCGCATATTCCGCGCGCCCCGTTCGTGCATGCGTTGTCCGCGTCGCACCCGAGATCACGGGCGACGCGCAACGGCTCGAACGCGCGAAGCGCTTCATCGTCGACGGGCTCGCGGCCGGCGCGCTGAAGCCGTCGATCGACCGCACGTTCGCGTTCGACGACATCGCCGGAGCCCATCGGTACATGGAAGCCGGCGCGCAGGTCGGCAAGATCGTCGTTACCGTCTGAGCGTTGGCGCGTCGGGCCTGCCGGCCGGAAACGGCGGCACGCCCGGCGCGCCATCGCATTCCGCACTGATATCCAGTCGAATATTTAATTTTCACCCGGGCAAGCGCGCCTTTACCCTTTCGGCATCGCATCACAGGGCCACCGGCCCCTTCTGGAGCATTCCGATGACCGACCCCGGCACCGCGCAAGCCGTTCCCCGCCCGCACGTGGCTTCCGTATCCTGCGGCGCGCTCGCGCTGCTGGTGCTGGCCGGCCTCAACCTGCGCCCGTTCCTGACCGCGTTCGGCCCCGTGCTCGATCTCGTGCGCGCCGACACCGGCCTCGGTTTTCGTGCGGCCGCGCTGCTGACCACGCTGCCGTTCGTGCTGATGGGCGTGGTCGCCGGCATCGGCGTCGGGCTCGCGCGGCGCGTCGGCGAACAGCGCGCGCTGGCCGCCGCGCTGGCGCTGATCGCGGCGGGTTGCGCCGCGCGCCTGTGGACCGGCGGCAGCACCGGTCTGGTCGTCACGTCGATCGTCGCGGGCGCGGGCGTCGCGGTAGTGCAGTCGCTCGCGCCCGGTCTGGCAAAGCGCTGGTTCGTCGACCGGCTGCCGCTCGCGATGGGGCTCTATTCGGCCGCGCTGGTCGGCGGCGGCGCGTTCGGCGCGGTCGCGAGCCCGTGGCTCGCCGCGCACGGCGGCTGGCATCTGTCGCTCGCCGTCTGGGCCGTGCCCGCGCTCGTCACGCTCGCGCTGTGGCGCGCGAAGGCGCCGCGCGACGCGATGCATGCCGCGGCGGCATCGGCGCCCGTCGCCGCGTTCGTGCGGATTCCGCGTGCCTGGCAGCTCGCGCTGTTCTTCGGCCTCAGCAACAGCGGCTACGCGAGCCTCGTCGCATGGCTGCCCGCGTTCTATCGCAGCGTCGGCATGAGCGCGCAGGCGAGCGGCAACCTGCTCGCATGGATGGCGCTGTTCCAGGCGGCCGGCGCGCTCGCGATGCCGTTGCTCGCGAAACGTTCGCACGATCGCCGGCCGATGCTGTGGCTCACGCTCGCGTTGCAGGCCGCCGGCTTCGCCGGCTTCGCGACGATGCCCGCGCTCGCGCCGTGGCTGTGGGTCGCGAGCGTCGGCGTCGGGCTCGGCGGCTTCTTCTCGATGAGCCTGATCGTCACGCTCGACCATCTGTCCGACGCGCGGCTTGCAGGCGCGCTCGCCGCGTTCGTGCAGGGCGTCGGCTTCCTGACCGTCGCCGCGAGCCCCTGGCTGATCGGCTGGCTGCGCGACGCGGGCGGCGGCTTCGCGATCGCGTGGTGGATGCATCTCGCCGTGATCGCGTCGATGGCCGCGTTGAACGCCGTGTTCTCGCCCGCCAGCTACCGGCACGGCATGGCGCGCCTCACTGGCGCCGCGCGCTGAAACCGCACGACCGGATGCCCTGACCGGAACGACCGCCGGCATTTTCCGGCGATCGTCCAGCCGCCCGCGCAAGGCCGGGCGCGGGCCGTCACGCCCAACGGCCGCGCATTCGCTTCACCACCCACGATATCAATCCGTCACGGAGACACTCATGAAGAAGCTCGTCATCGCCGCCGCGCTCGCGCTCACGGCAGGCGCCGCCGCCGCGAAAGACCCGGCCGTCCTGCGCCTCGGCGTCGACCCCAGCTACGCGCCGTTCGAATCGCTTGCGCCGGACGGCAGGCTCGTCGGCTTCGACATCGATCTCGGCAACGCGATCTGCGAACGCATGAAGGTGCGCTGCGTGTGGGTCGAGAATGCATTCGACGGGATGATCCCGGCGCTGAAGGCGCGCAAGTTCGACGGCGTGCTGTCGTCGATGAGCGTGACCGAGAAGCGCCTCGCGCAGATCGCGTTCACCGACAAGATCAACAACGTGCCGCCGCGCCTCGTCGCGCGGCGCGGCTCGAACCTGCAGCCGACGGCCGAGTCGCTGGCCGGCAAAAGCGTCGGCGTCGAGCAGGGGTCGACGCAGGAAACCTATGCGCGCACGTACTGGGAACCGAAGGGCGTGATCGTGCGCACCTACCAGACGCAGGACCTCGTCTATCAGGATTTGATTTCCGGCCGCCTCGACGCGTCGCTGCAATCGTCGGTGCAGGCCGATCTCGCTTCCTGAAGACCGCGAAGGGTGCGAACTTCGCATTCGCGGGGCCGCCGCTGCACGATCCGAAGACGCTCGGCGTCGGGTCGGCGATCGGTGTGCGCAAGGACGACGATGCGCTGCGCATGCAGATCAACCAGGCGCTCGCCAGCCTGATTCAGGACGGCACGTATCAACGGATCGCGAAGAAATACTTCTCGTTCGATATCCATGACTGACGGCGCGCCGCGCACGGACGCGCCGGCGTTCACGGTCCCGCCAGGACCGTTCGGCGGAACGTGCCCCGGGACGAGCGCGGCTTCGCCGTCCAGTTCGGTTTCCGGCATGGATTCGTCGCAAATGGCGGCCAGTCCGGCGACCAATCCGGCGGTCGACCGCTTCGCCGAACTGCGCGCGAAGGCCATGGCGCTGGGGTTCCGGACCGAAAGCTGACGGCAGCGCGAAGGCGGCGGCCGCGATCGTGGCGGATGCGGCCGCCCCCGTTGCAGCCGACCCGCCGCGCACCGCGACGGCGCATCCGCCTTCCCCCCTTGCGCCCCCTTCTGTCGCATTCTTCCGAATTCACGTCGCATGCAGACAAAAGCTTTCGTTCCGCGCCGCCGTTAACCCGTTTGCAGTCCAGGCGCCCCGCATCGCGAAGCGGCGCCCATCGTCGTTCGTGATCCGGAAGCCACATCCGCCGTCGGCCGCCCTTCGGGCCGCAGGCAAGGGAACGTCATGCGCAAACTCACCATCCGCGGCGGCCTCGTCGCGACCATCGCCGGCTATACCGTGCTACTCGTGCTGGTGGTCGGCGCCTGCATCGCCGCGCTCTACGCCGGCAACGGCTCGCTGGAAGCGATGTACCGCGACGACACCGCGTCGCTGCTGCACCTGAAAACCAGTTCGGAGCGCATGCTCGTGCTGCGCGAACGCGTGAGCGACGTCGCGCAGATCATCAGCGCCGGCCAGCCCGCGAAGACGGAAATCGCGCAGATCCATACGCTGCTCAAGCAGAGCAACGACGAACTGGACGCCTACGCGCGCCTGCATGCGCGCGATGCCGACGAGCAGACGTTGTTCGATACGCTGCAGAGCCGCCGCCGCACGCTGCTCGACCAGGTTTTCCTGAAGGCGATGTCGCAACTCGACCACGACAACGCGTTCGATTTCCTCGACACGCACCGCAATGCGCCGCCGGCGCTCTTCACCGCCTACCAGGACGCGATCGATGCGCTCGAATCGTTCCAGGTCGCCCGCCAGAAGGCTCGCTACGACGCGGCCGGCGAGCGCTTCCAGCGGATCGTGTGGGCGATGGCGGCGGTCGCCCTGTTCGCGCTGGCGGTCGGCTTCGTCGCGCAGCGCGTGCTCGCGAAGGCGATCATCGCGCCGATCCATCTCGCCGTCGCGCATTTCGACAGGATTTCGAAAGGCGACCTGACCGGCACGGTCGCCATTCCCGGCGAAAACGAAATGGCGTATCTGCTGAATGCGCTGAAGCGAATGCAGGACGGCCTCGTCGAAACCGTGACCCAGGTCCGCACGAGCACGGAGACGATCGTCGGCGACGCCCGCACGATCGCGAGCGGCAACGTCGATCTGTCCGCGCGCACCGAGCAGCAGGCCGTGTCGCTGCAGCAGGCCGCGGCGAGCGTGGAGCAACTGACCGCCACCGTGCGCCAGAACGCCGACAACGCACGCGATGCGCGCACTTACGCCGAGGGTGCCGCCGGGATCGCAACGAAAGGCGGAGACGCGATGCAGCGTGTGGTCGAAACGATGTCGTCGATATCGAACAGCTCGGCGCGGATCTCCGGCATTGTCGCCGTGATCGAGAGCATCGCGTTCCAGACGAACATCCTCGCGTTGAACGCCGCCGTCGAAGCGGCGCGCGCGGGCGAACAGGGGCGTGGTTTCGCCGTGGTCGCGACCGAGGTGCGCGGGCTCGCGCAGCGCTGCGCGTCGGCGGCCAAGGAAATCCGCGAACTCATCGGCGATTCGACGCAGCGCGTCGAAGACGGCAGCAGTCTCGTCGCACTCGCCGGTTCCGCGATGACGGAGCTCGTCGCCGCGGTCGAGCGCGTGAACGCGATCATGGGCGAAACGAGCATCGCCTTCGACGAGCAAACGTCCGGGATCGAGCAGGTGAACGCCGCCGTCATCCAGATGGAGCAGACGATGCAGCGCAACGCGGCGCTGGTCGAGGAAGCGGCGGCCGCCGCGCTATCGCTCGAGGATCAGAGCGCGCGGCTGAGCGATGCGGTCGCGCAATTCCATCTTCGGGAAGCGGCGGCGGCATGATGTAACCGGCCCGATTCGGGGCCGGTTGGCCGGCACGGCACCCGAGCCGCCGCCCGGTGTCGTTGCCGGCGACCTGTGGATCGTCCGGTGTGCCGCCAGCGGCTACGCCACCCGTTCCAGCAGGTCCGTCGCGAACGACTTCGCATGCGCGATGGCCTCCTGCGCATCGGGGAATACACCGAGCTGCTCCCAGTGCTCTTCGGCTGCGTAGGTTCCCCTCACCGCCAACGCCCGCTGAACGCACAACTGCGCCGCGTATCTGCCGTCGTCCAGTGGACGGGCCGTCGCGATGACCTTGTGCGGGGGGCTCGCCCGCTCCGGCTGAACGAGCTCGACGGAGCCGCCGGCCGTGCCGATAGCCATCAACTCGTTCCTGGCCTTGCAGTCCGGGCAGTAGAAGCACCATCCCGCGTCGTCCTGAAGAGACCTGATCTGGCCGCGCGCCAGCACGGCACGACATTCAACGTTTTCGCAGATGAACGGCATGGCAGTCTCCGAAGTTGTTTGACGGAAATCCTAGCATGTCCGTCGACGGCGAAACCACCAAAAAACCGGGCCGGCATCGCCGACATCGCGCCGCGCAACCCGTCTATCCGGTTTTCCCGGATAGCCCGTGCATCGGCCGCCGCAATGCGGCATCGAACGGGTTCGTGCGCGGGCCGATCGCGTCAGCCTGGCGCCTGAGCAGTTCGACGACCATCGGCATCCGGTCGTCGCCGAGGCGCGACGCCAGCGTGCCGACGCTCAGCGCGCCGACCGGATAACCGGTGCGATCGAGGATCGGCACCGCGACGCCGGCCATCCCGTCAAGCACGCCGCTGTTGCGGCCCGCGTAGCCGAGCTGCCGCACGCGTTCGATCTCGGTGCGCAGGTACACCTCGTCGAGCACGCCGTACCCGCGAATGCGCGGCACGTTGAAGCGGATCACCTCCTCGCGCTCGGCCTCCGGCAGGAACGCGAGGATCGCGAGGCTGCCCTGCCCGACGCCGAGCGCGATGCGCCCGCCGATGTCGCCGGTAAACGAGCGGATCGGGAACGGCCCCTCGCACAGGTCCAGACACACCGCGTCGAAGCCGCTCTTCACGAGCAGGAAGATGGTCTCGCCAAGACTCGCGCACAGCCGCAGCAGCGCGGGCCGGCACAGCGTGCGCATGCTGCTCGGGTTGCCGGCCAGTGCGGCGAGCGCGAAGAAGTCGACGCTCAGCCGGTACAGCTTCGACTGCTCGTCCTGCTCGACCATCCCTTCGGCGATCAGCGATTGCAGGATCCGGTGCGCGGTGCCCTGCGTGAGGCCGACGGCCTTCGCGAGGTGCGTGACGCGCACGCCGTCCTGCTGCATGCCGGCCAGTGCGCGCAGGATCGCGAACGCACGCTGCAGCATGCCGGCGCCCGGCGCGCCGGCCGTGTCGGCAGCGTCCTCGCCCGGGGACGGCAGGCGCGCGGCAGGCGACGTTCCGGGCGACTGGGGTTCCTGCATGCCGGCTCTCCTCGAGGATTTCATTGAACGGAATGTGCGAATCGCCATTGTGGCCCCGCCGAAATACGCCCGGCATTCGGGTGTGCACGGGATTGACGCACGTGTTTCAGGGTCCGCCCGCCCTTCATCCAGCGGAACGATTTGCCGCTGCTTCGGCAATCCATTCCGATGAGCGGAATTTTTTCAAAGTTCATCTCGTTGAGCAGAATTCGAAATTGACGCACCGAAATATGGCTGGCTAGAGTCCGCGTCAATGACGCACCGGCCATCCGGTGTGCGAACCCGGAGCTCCCCATGTCGTTTCTCACGCTTACGGATCTGACGAAATCGTTCGGCGAGCTCACCGCCGTCGCCGACGTCAACCTGTCGGTCGAACAAGGCGAATTCGTGTCGCTGCTCGGGCCGTCGGGCTGCGGCAAGACCACGACGCTGCAGATGATCGCCGGCTTCGTCGACGTCACGCGCGGCCGCATCACGCTCGACGGGCAGGACATCACGCACATGAAGCCGAACCGCCGCGGGCTCGGCATCGTGTTCCAGAGCTATGCGCTGTTTCCGCACATGAGCGTCGCGGAGAACGTCGGCTTCGGCCTCGACATGCGCGGCGTCGACAAGACGGAGCGCGCCGAGCGCATCCGCGCGGCGCTTGCGCTCGTGCGGCTCGATGCGCTCTCGCACCGCTTTCCGCGCGAACTGTCCGGCGGCCAGCGGCAGCGCGTCGCGATCGCGCGCGCGGTCGTGATCGAACCGCCGGTGCTGCTGCTCGACGAGCCGATGTCGAACCTCGACGCGAAGCTGCGCGAGGAGATGCAGTTCGAACTGCGCGCGATCCAGCGCAAGATCGGCACGACGACGATCATGGTCACGCACGATCAATCGGAGGCGCTGTCGATCAGCGACCGCGTGGTCGTGATGGAAGCCGGCCGCATCACGCAGACGGACACGCCGTATCGCGCGTACGAACGGCCGGAAAACCACTTCGTGTCGCAGTTCATCGGCAAGGCGAACCTGCTGCCCGGCATGATCGTCGCGCACGACGGCGACGCGATCCGCATCGATCTCGGCCACGATCTCGCGGAAACGGGCCGCACCGCGCACCTGCCGGCGCGCGAGCGCGACGTGCGTGTCGGCGACGCCGTGTCGGTCTGCATCCGCCCGGAGAAGCTGCGGCTGTGCGCGCCCGGCGCGGGCCGCTTCGCCGCGACCGTCACGAGCCGCTTCTTCCTCGGCAGCCAGTGGCTGTACCGCGTCGACAGCGCGCTCGGCGAGGTTCTGGTGTGCTGCCAGAACGAAGGCGCGGAACCGCTCGCGGAAGGCGCGCCGGTTGGCGTCGACTGGCACAGCGACGCGGTGCGCGTGATGCGCCGGGAGGCCTGAATGGGACAGCCTACCCGCCCGCTCTCGACCGACGGCGCGCCGGCCGCACTCGCGCCATCGGCCGCGACCGCCGCCTCGGCCGATATCGCGCCGCCCCGCGCCACCGGCGGCCGCACGCCGCGCGCGACGTGGCGTGCGCATGCACCGCTCTGGCTGATGTGCGCGCCCGCGTTCGCGCTGTTCGCCGCGCTCGTGCTCGTGCCGCTCGCGATGACCTTCGCGCTCACGTTCTACCGCTACGACCCGGCCACCGGCCCGATCGCCGCGTTCCAGTTCGGCCACTACGCGGAGGTGCTCGGCTCGCCGTACTTCCATACGATCTTCGCGCGCACGTTCGGCATCGCCGCGCTGACCACCGCGATCTGCGTCGCGATCGGCACGCCGGAAGCGTACGTGCTGTCGAAAATGCGCGATCCGTGGCGCTCGTTGTTCCTGCTCGTGATCCTCGCTCCGCTGCTCGTGTCGGTCGTCGTGCGCGCGTTCGGCTGGAGCATGCTGCTGAACACGAGCGGGCTCGTGAACCAGGCGCTCGGGCTCGTCGGCCTCGGACCGTACAAGCTCGAATACACGACGTTCGCGATCGTGATCGCGCTGGTGCACGTGATGCTGCCGTTCATGGTGATTCCCGTGTGGACCGCGCTGCAGCGGCTCGACCCGCAGACCGAACACGCGGCGCTGTCGCTCGGCGCATCGCCGTTCACGACGCTGCGCCGCATCGTGGTGCCGCAGCTGATGCCGGGCGTGCTGTCGGGCAGCCTGATGGTGTTCGGGCTGTCGGCGAGCGCGTTCGCGATTCCCGGCCTGCTCGGCGGACGCCGGCTGAAGGTCGCGGCGACCGCCGTCTACGACGAATTCCTCGGCTCGCTGAACTGGCCACTCGGCGCGACGATCGCGGTGCTGCTGCTGGTCGCGAACCTCGTCGTGATGCTCACCTACTACCGCGTGCTCGAACGCCGCTACGCGCGCAGCCTCGGAGGCGCTTCCCGATGAGAAAGAACGGCCCCTTCGCCCTTGCGTTCCATACGCTCGTGATCCTGTTCGTGCTCGCCCCGCTCGTGATCGTCGTGCTCGTCGCGTTCACGCCCGATGAAACGCTGACGCTGCCGACGCATGGGCTGTCGCTGCGCTGGTTCCGTGCGATCCTCGACTATCCCGACTTCGTCACCGCGTTCGCCAACAGCGTGAAGCTCGCGTTCGCGTCGGCGACGCTGTCGCTCGCGATCGCGCTGCCCGCGGGGCTCGCGATCGGCCGCGCGACCTTTCCCGGCCGCGCGTTCCTGAACGGCCTGCTGCTGTCGCCGCTCGTGATTCCCGGCCTCGTGCTCGGCATCGCGCTGCTGCGCTTCTTCGCGCTGATCGGCGCGACCGGCTCGTTCGCGTGGCTGGTGGTCGCGCACATGATCGTCATCACGCCGTTCGTGATGCGGCTCGTGCTCGCCTCCGTCGCCGGCCTCGACCGCAGCGTCGAGCAGGCCGCGTGCTCGCTCGGCGCCGATCCGTGGACGACGTTCCGCCGCATCACGCTGCCGATGATCGTGCCCGGCATCACGGGCGGCTGGCTGCTGGCGTTCATCAACAGTTTCGACGAGCTGACGATGTCGATTTTCGTCACGTCGCCGCAGACGGTCACGCTGCCGGTGCGCATGTACATGTACGCGACCGAATCGATCGACCCGATGATGGCGTCGGTATCGGCGCTCGTCATCTTCATCACCGCCGGCGCGATGCTGCTGCTCGATCGCGTGTACGGCCTGAACCGCATCCTGATCGGCCAACACTGATGATGACTTCCGTTTCCCGTTCCACCGACGTCGCGGACGACGGCGCACAGTTCGTGCGCGTCGCCGAACGCGAGCGCGCCGCCGTCGCGTTCACGCTCGACGGTCGTCCGGCGCACGCGCTCGCCGGCGACACCGTGCTCACCGCAATCCTCGTCGCACAGCGCCGCGTGCGCGTGAGCGAATTCAGCGGCAAGCCGCGCGCGGGCTTCTGCCTGATCGGCGCGTGCCAGGACTGCTGGGTGCGTACCGAGGCCGGCACGCGCGTGCGCGCATGCTCGACGCCGATCGCCGAAGGCATGCGGATTCTCACCGGCGCGCAGCCCGCCATGACCGGAGACGCGTCATGAACGATGCATTGCGACCGGTGATCGTCGGCGCGGGGCCGGCCGGCGTGCGCGCGGCCGAGGCGCTGGTCGACGCGGGGCTGCGCCCCGTCGTGATCGACGAGAACGCGCGCTGGGGCGGCCAGATCTACCGGCAGCCGCCGGCCGGCGGCACGTTCGCCCGCGGCAAGCGCGTGCTGTACGGCTTCGAGGCCGCGAAGGCGGACGCCGTGCACCGGACGATGGCCGCGCTGCTGCCGCATGTCGACTACCGGCCGGACACGCTCGCCTGGGCGTGCGGCGCGGGCCGCGTCGACACGCTGCAGGACGGCCGCGAAACGACCGTGCCGTTCTCGCATCTGATCGTCGCGAGCGGCGCGACCGATCGCATGCTGCCGGTGCCGGGCTGGACGCTTGCCGGCGTCTATACGCTCGGCGGCGCGCAGGTCGCGCTGAAGTCGCAGGGCTGCGCGATCGGCAGCCGCATCGTGTTCGCGGGCACGGGACCGTTGCTGTATCTCGTCGCGTATCAGTACGCGAAGGCCGGCGCGCGGGTCGCGGCCGTGGTCGACACGAGCCCGCTGCGCCAGCAGGCGGCGGCCGCTCCCGCGCTGCTGCGCATGCCGTCCACGTTCGCGAAGGGGCTGTACTACATCGGCTGGCTGCGTGCGCATGGCGTCGCGATCGAAACGGGCGTCACGCTCGAACGCGTGCTCGGCGAGCGGCACGTCACGGGGCTCGCGTGGCATGCGGGCGGCGGCGACGCATCGCCGCGGATGATCGACTGCGATGCGCTCGGCCTCGGCTTCGGGCTGCGTTCCGAAACGCAGCTTGCCGATCTCGCCGGTTGCCGGTTCCGGTTCGATCCGCTCAACCGCGCCTGGCTGCCGGAACGCGACGCGGCCGGCCGCACGTCGGTGCGCGGCATCTACGTCGCGGGCGACGGCGCCGGCATCGCGGGCGCCGACGCGGCCGAGGCGTCCGGGCGCCGCGCGGCGCTCGCGCTGCTCGACGACGCCGGCATCGCGACGCCATCGCCGCCGCCGGCCGGCAAACCCGATGCGGCCACGCTGGAGCGCACGCTCGCCCGGCTCGGCGCGTTCCGCGCCGGCCTCGAAGCGGCGTTCGCGCCGCCGCCCGAGCTCGCCGCACGCTGCCCGGACGACACGATCGTGTGCCGCTGCGAGGAGATCGACGCGGGCACGCTGCGGCGCTGCATCCGCGGCGGCGAAGCGACCGAGCTGAACCGGCTGAAGGCGCTGACGCGCGCCGGAATGGGCCGCTGCCAGGGCCGCATGTGCGGCGACGCGACCGCGCTCGTACTCGCCGCCGAAACCGGCCGCCCGCTGGCGGACATCGGCCGGTTGCGTGCGCAACCGCCGGTGAAGCCGTTCCCGATCTCCGCCGCGCTCGCGGGCGACGACGTCGCGGCGATTCCCGACGAGGCGCGCGATGAGTGAGATCCGTCACTACGACGTCGCGATCGTCGGCGGCGGGCTCGTCGGCGCGTCGGCCGCGCTGGCGCTGACGCGCCACGGGCTGCGCGTCGCGCTGTTCGAGCGCCGCGACTGCGGCGCGCAGGCGAGCGGCGTGAACTACGGCGGCGTGCGCTGCCAGGGCCGCCCCGCCGAACAGTTGCCGCTTGCGTTGCGCGCGCGGCGCATCTGGGATCGCCTGCCCGAGCTGATCGGCATCGACGGCGAGTTCGTCGTGTCGGGCCATTTGCGGCTCGCGCGCAGCGACGCCGATCTCGATGCACTCGACGCCTACGCGGTACTCGCGGGCGAGCACGGCCTGCCGCTGCAGGTGATGCGCGGCGACGCGTTCCGCCGCCGCTACCCGTGGCTCGGCCGCGCGGCGCTCGGCGGCTCGCTGTGCGCGATCGACGGGCACGCGAACCCGCGCGTCGTGTCGCCCGCGTTCGCGCGGGCGGCCCGCGCGGCGGGCGCCGACGTGTTCGAGCACACGCCGGTCGACGACGTCCGGCACGACGGCACGCGCTTTCACGTCCGTGCGGGCGGCCGCGCGTGCACCGCGACGTGGCTGATCAACTCGGCCGGCGCATGGGCGAACACGATCGCCGAACGCTTCGGCGAAGCCGTGCCGATGGAGCCGATCTACCCGAACATGTGGGTGACCGAGCCGCTGCCGCCGTTCATCACGCACAACCTCGGCGTCTACGGCGGCGGCGTGTACGCGCGGCAGGTCGCGCGCGGCAACTGCGTGATCGGCGGCGGGCGCGGGCGCGGCGACGGCGAGTTCGGCCAGCCGTCGGTCGACACGACGCGTGCGGTGATGCGCGATGCATGCGCGCTGCTGCCCGAATTGCGCGACGCGCTGCTGATCCGCACGTGGAGCGGCGTCGAAGGCTGCACGCCCGACCACAACCCGATCGTCGGCGCGAGCCGCACGACGCCGAACCTGCTGCATGCGTTCGGTTTTTCCGGCGGCGGCTTCCTGCTCGCGCCGGGCGTCGGCGAGGTGCTTGCCGACCTCGTCACGGCCGGCGCAACCGCCACGCCACTCGAAGCATTCTCGATCGGCCGCTTCGCGCCGCAAACCGCGCCGACCGCCCCTTTCCCTCATGAGGAGACCCAACGATGAAACTGCTCGGAACGATCGCGGCGGCTGCCGCCCTCTGCATCGCAGGCGCCGGCGCGCCCGCGTTCGCGCAAACGAAGACGATCTACATCGGCATGAACGGCGGGCCGATGGAGAAGGCCTATACGAGCCAGGTGCTGCCCGACTTCGAGAAGGCGAACAACGTGAAGGTCGTCGTCGTGCCCGGCACGTCGTCGGACGTGCTCGCGAAGCTGCTCGCGAACCGCAACAAGCCGCAGATCCACGTCGCGTTCCTCGACGACGGCGTGATGGCGCGCGCGGTCAGCCTCGGCGTGTGCCAGAAGCTCGACGATTCGCCGGTGCTGAAGGAGCTGTATCCGTTCGCGCGGATGAAGGACGACGTCGGCGCGGGCGTGCAGCTCGGGATGACCGGCATCGCATACAACAAGAAATTATTCGCGGAAAAAGGCTGGGCGCCGCCGACGTCGTGGATGGACTTCGCCGACCCGAAATACAAGGGCAAGGTCGTGTTCCAGTCCGCGTCGAGCAGCACGTTCGGGCTGCACGGCTTCCTCGCGATCAACCGGCTGCTCGGCGGCAGCGAACAGAACGTCGAGCCCGGCTTCAGCAAGTGGGCGAGCACGGTCGGGCCGAACGTCGTCGAGTACATCCCGAACTCGGCGAAGATCTCGGAGATGGTGCAGACCGGCGAGGCCGGCCTGTTCCCGCTGACGCCGACCGGTGTCGGCGACCTGCAGGACAAGGGCATCCCGGTCGCGTATGCGAACCCGAAGGAAGGCCCGGTGCTGCTGCTCGTCGACCTGTGCGTGGTCGCGAACAACCCCGATCCGCAGCTCGCGCAGAAGCTCGCGCAGTTCCTGCTGTCCGCGCCGGCGCAGACGAAGGCGGCGGAGGCCGGCAAGCAGATCCCGACCAACCGCCTCGCGAAGATGCCCGCCGCGATGCAGCAGAGCCTCGGCAGCGTCGACGATCTCGTGCGCAAGGTGACGGTGGTCGACTGGGCGGCGATCAACGCGCGGCGCGCGCAGTGGGATACGCGCTGGAACCGGCAGATCGAGCGGTGAGCGGCCCGAGCGCCCGCGGGCACGGCCGCGCGCGCCGCGACCATCATTTGCGGGAGTGATGACACTTCCCTTTTTCTGCGGATTTGACCGGGGCGGCGGTGCCGACAACACTAGCCCGCAGTGCCGCAAAGACGGCACGCGCCCGCCCCCCTTCAGAGTCCGCCATGTACCCGACCGACACCGTGCAGTCCCCGAGCGCCGCCCGGCCGCTCGCCGACCGGCAGCTTCGCCGGATCGTCATCGCCTCCGTCGCCGGCAACGCGATGGAATGGTATGACTTTTTCGTGTACGGCACGGCCGCCGCGCTGGTGTTCGGCCACGTGTTCTTTCCGCCCGGCGCCTCGCCGCTCGCGGGCAGCCTCGCCGCGTTCGCGGCGTTCGCGCTCGGCTTCGTCGCGCGGCCGCTCGGCGGCATCGTGTTCGGCCACGTCGGCGACCGCTACGGGCGCAAGGCGTCGCTCGTGTGGACGCTGCTGATCATGGGCGCGTCGACCTTCGCGATCGGCCTGCTGCCGACCTATGCGCAGGCCGGCCTGTGGGCGCCCGCGGCGCTCGTCGCGCTGCGGCTGCTGCAGGGCATCGCGTCCGGCGGCGAATGGGGCGGTGGCGTGCTGATGATCAGCGAAAACGCGCCGCCCGAACAGCGCGGCTATTACGCCGCCTGGAGCCAGCTCGGCGTCGGCGGCGGCTTCGTGCTGTCGTCGGCCGCGTTTCTCGCCGCGCAGGCGCTGCCCGACGACGCGTTCCGCACCTGGGGCTGGCGGCTGCCGTTCCTCGCGAGCATCGCGATCTTCGCGATCGGCATCTATATCCGCCGCCACCTGCCGGAAAGCCGGGACTACGAGCAGGCCGGCAAGCGCGGCGCGCACACGCATCTGCCGATCGTCGAATGCATCCGCCGCCATCCGAAGGAAATCCTGCTCGCGATGGGGCTGCGCGTCGCCGAAAACGGCGGCGCCTACATCTTCCTCGCGTTCTCGCTCGTCTACGGCAAATACGTCGGCATCCCGAACGGCGTGATGCTGACCGGCGTGATGATCGCGATGGTCGTCGAAATGGGCGCGATGCTCGCGTGGGGCCGGCTGTCCGACCGGATCGGCCGCAAGCCCGTGTACCTGATCGGCGCGCTGAGCCTCGTCGCATGCGCTTTCCCGTTCTTCTGGCTGCTCGACACGCGCGCGACGCCGCTGGTGTGGCTCGCGCTGACGGTCGGCACGGCGGTGAGCCACGGTGCGATGATCGGCACGCTGCCCGCGCTGGTCGGCGAGCTGTTCAGCACCGAGGTGCGCTATTCGGGCGTCGCGCTCGGGCACGAAGTCGCGTCGATCTTCGCGGGCGGGATGTCGCCGCTGATCGCGACCGCGCTGCTCGCGCGCTATCACGCATCGTGGCCCGTGTCGCTGTTCCTCGTGCTGCTCGGCGCGATCACCATCGCGACGCTGTGCGTGATGCGCGAGACGCGTGTCGCGCGCGCCGGTGACTCGCACGGCGACGCGACGTGAAAGTGCGGCGCGCGCTCGCGCGGGCCGGACAATGCGCAGCCGCCGGCGGTCGGCGACGCGGCGACGCGCTACGCATCGCCGGCACGCCCCCCTACCCGCGCCCGCGCCGCGACGGCTACGTGCCGGATGCCCGCCGCGCGCTGTCGAACACCGGCGCCAGCCCCAGATGATCGAGCAGCCGCGCGAACTCGCCGAGCCGCTGCCGCATGTACGCCGGCACATCGACCTGCGCATAGTCATGGAACCCGGCGCCCGTGCGCACGCCGTCGCGCCCTGCCTCCGTGTTGCGCACGACGCTGTCGGCCGGCGCGAAACGCGGGCCGATCTCGCCGGCGAGGTACGTCGACGCGTAGTACAGGATGTCGCAACCGCCCCAGTCGATGAACTCGAGCAGCCCGAGCACCGCGAAGCGCGGGCCGAAGCCGGTGCGGATCGCCGTGTCGATGTCCTCCGCGCTCGCGACGCCCTCCTCGACCATGCGCGCGGCCTCGTTCATCGCGAGCGCCTGGATGCGCGGCACGATATAGCCGGGCGCCGGCCCGCAGATCACCGGCTTCTTGCCGACGCGTTCGAGCAGCGCGGCCAGTGTGTCGACGACC
Source organism: Burkholderia sp. Bp9142 (assembly GCF_003853415.1). Taxonomy (GTDB): domain Bacteria; phylum Pseudomonadota; class Gammaproteobacteria; order Burkholderiales; family Burkholderiaceae; genus Burkholderia. The sequence goes on from NZ_QTPP01000001.1 coordinate 395,596, forward strand.
CGCTGATCGGTCGCACCGCTGCGGCTGATCTCGACGAGCGGCATCAGCAGCGCCGGGTTCAGCCAGTGCGCGTTCAGCATCCGTTCGGGATGCTCGACATGGCGCTGCAACTCGGTGACGACGAAGGTCGACGTCGTCGACGCCATCGTTGCGCGCGCATCGACATGCGCGCCGAGCCAGCGCAGCGCGTCGATCTTCGTGTCGAGCACTTCGGGCAGCGCTTCGAACACGATGCCGGCGTCGCGCACCGCATCCGCCGCATCGTCGCGCGGCACCAGCGCGATGCGCGCGACGACGGCCTCGGCCTGCGCGGCATCGATGCGGCCGAGCGCGACCTGCGCGTGCAGCGGCCGCAGGATCTCGCCGCGCGTGCGATTCTCGAAGGCTCGCCATCCCTGCGCGTCGCGCGGCTTGAAGTCGATCAGCGTCACGTAGAGACCCGCGAACGCAAAGACGAGCGCGATCCCCTGCCCCATGCGTCCCGCGCCGAGCACGTGCACCTGCGTCACGTCGGTGGCGGCCGTCATGCGGCGTACCCCGCATCCAGCAGCGCGCGCATCGCGCCGCGCGACCGGTCGGCAAGGCCGAGCCCGTCCAGCGTGCGCCCTTGCGCATACAGGTCGCGGCCGGTGACCGCCGACGCGACGCTCAGCAGCCCTTGCGCGACCGGTGTCGGCACGTTGGCCCAGCGCCCGCACGACACGATGAACGACAGCCCGAGCCGGGTGTCCTCGAGCATGTAGCGATGCGTGCGCAAATCGATCTTCTCGCGCCAGTCGCCGCTGTCGGTCAGCTTCCCGTGCGCGCCGCGCCCGTACATCCATTCGTCGCCGTCGGCCGCGTAGTGGTCCGCGAGCGGGAAATGCGGCGCGCGGTAGCCGAGCGCCTCGCGCACCGCGATGCGCTCGGCGTCGAGCGCGTTCGTCACGCGGCGGATCGACGGTTGCGTGCCTTCGTTGTGGATGTCCCACGCGTCGAAGTGCTCGAGCGGCCCGGCATTCATCAGGATCAGCGGCGGATGGATCACCGGGCCCGCGTTCATCAGCGCGCCGGACAGTGCGTCCTCGACCGGCTCGACCGACGGGTAGCCCGCGCGCAGCACGTCGAACGCCCAGCCGGCCGCGTTCGCGGGAAACACGCCGGTCGGCAGGCGCGTCGCATACGCACTGACCACGACCGCGTTGTCGCCGTGCTTGCGCACCAGGTAAGGCAACGTGCCCGTCTCGGCGAACGCGACGCGCGCCCGGTTGCCGGCGTCGGCCGCCGCGCGCGCGAACACGACGCTGCCGAACGTGCCGGGCGGCAGGAACACGACCTGGCCGTCCTCGAGCAGCGGCGCGACCTGCGCGGCGAGCGTGTCGTGCGAGATGGCCGGCAGCGGCACCACGACGAGCCGCGCACCGCGCAGCGCGGCCGCGAGATCGTCGGTCAGGCGGATCGCGCCGGACGCATCGCCGAGCGGCACCGCGCGCTTGCCGCGATAGTCGGTCACGTGCAACGCGCCGAGCTCGCGCAGCCGCGCATGCGGTTCGCGGTCGCGCCGCCACCACGTCACGTCGTGGCCCTTCTCGAACAGGTCGATCGCGGCCGCATGGCAGCCGTGGCCGCCGCCCAGTACACATACCTTCATCGTTGTCTCCCGGTGAGTGAGTGTTTCCGAGACTACGCGGCGGCGCGCGGCGCGTCGCTTCGAAACGCGCAACGGCACGCCCATTCGCGCAACACAATCGCGGCGATGCGTACGGCGCCGCGCCAACCCATCCGACACGAGGCCACCGCATGGATATCGCCCTTTCCCGACATGCGCCGAACCGGCTCGGCACGCTGCATGCGCCCGACGAAGTCGAACGGGCGGTCGCGCACCGGCTCGGGCCGCACCGGATGGCCGCGCATGGCCGCGATCCGTTTCATGCGGAACTGTACGAGGTGCCGCTGCATCACGGCGCGCTGCTCGAGCTCTGCTACGGCCGCGAAACGCGCATCGACTTCGGCGACGATGCCGATCACTTCCTGTTCCGGCTGACGCTGTCGGGCGCGTGCGAGCTGCAGGCCGGACATGGGGTTGCGCGCGCCGGGCCGGGCGAGCTGACCGTGTCGTCGCCCGCCCTCGCAAGCCGCCTGAGCACGAGCCCCGATTGCCGCAACCTGGTGCTGCGGCTCGAACGCGGCGCGCTCGAACGCAAGCTGCAGGACATGCTGCACGCGACGCTCACGCGGCCGCTGCACTTCGATCCCGCCGCCGGCGGCAACGGCGCGGGCGCCGCGCTCGTGCCGCCGACCTTCGAATACCTTTGCCGGCTCGGCGCGCAGCCGGGCATCGGCGCATCGGCGACGACGTTCGGCGCCGATCTCACCGCGTGGCTGATGTCGCTGCTGCTCACGCACCTGCCGCATTCGTACAGCGACGCGCTGGCGCGCGGTACGCCGCCGCTGCCGGCGCACGTGCGCCGCGCCTGCGACCACGTCGGCGCGCACCTGGGCGAACCGCTCGCGCTCACTGCACTGGCGGCCGTCGCGGGCGTCGCGCCGCGCACGCTGCAGCACGCGTTTCGCGCGTTCCTGAACACCACGCCGGCCGCCTACGTGCGCGAGCGCCGGCTGGCCGCGGTGCACGCCGCGCTGCAACGCGGCGACGCACGCAGCGTGACCGACGTGCTGATCGCGCACGGCATTCATGGCTTCGGCCATTTCGCGAAGGCCTATGCGCGGCGTTACGGCCACGCGCCTTCAGTCACCGCGAGACAAGCACGATGACGCACGCCGCCACCGGCCGGCCGCCGGCCCGCCACGAACCCGCGCCGCACGAGGCGGACGCGCCCGACGGCCTGCGCGTGCAGGACCTCGACCTGAACCTGTTGAAGACGTTTCGCGCGGTCTATACGGAACGGCACGTCGGCCGCGCGGCGTTGCGGCTCGGCGTCACGCAGCCGTCGGTCAGCTACGCGCTCGGCCGATTGCGGCTGATGTTCCGCGACGCGCTGTTCGTGCGCACCGGCACCGGCGTCGAGCCGACGCCGCGCGCGCGGCGGCTCGCGGTATCGGTCGACAAGGCGCTCGCGATCCTGCAGGACGTGCTCGACGAAGGCTCGCGCTTCGCGCCGGACAGCACGCAGCGCGTGTTCCGGCTGCACATGAGCGATTTCGCGGCGAGCGCGTTCCTGCCGACGCTGCTCGCGGCATTCGACCGGCGCGCGCCGGGCGCGGTGATCGAGACACTGCATGTCGACGAATGCCAGCTCAACGTCGCGCTCGAGTCGGGCCGCATCGACTTCGCGCTCGGGCATTTCGCGGACGCGTCGAGCCACTTCCAGCGCACCGCGCTGCTGCACGAGCGCTGCGTGCTGCTGACGCCGCGCCGCACCGCGCAGCGCGTCGCGCTGCCCGACGATTTCGTGCTGGACGGCGACGCGCCGGACACGCTGCGCTTCGTCGCGGTGACCACGCATCCGCAGTCGATGCAATTGCTGGCGCGGCACGGACTGATGCCGCGCGTGCGGGCGGCGCTGCCCGATTTCATGGTGGTGCCGGCGCTGCTCGAACATGGCGACTACGCGCTGATCCTGCCGGAGACGATCGCGATCACGTTCGCGGCGCGGCAGCCGTGCGCGCTGTACGAGATCGCCGGAGCCGGCGAATGGGCCGTCAATGCGTACTGGCACCGGCGCTTCGACGCGGACCCCGGCCATCGCTGGCTGCGTGCGCTGCTGCTGGAGTTGTTCGATATCGGCCGGCAGGCGCCGTTCGACGCATGGCTCGCGCCGCAGCCGCCCGCCTGCGCGTAGCGGCGCGGGCGGGCATGGGCCACCCTCGGCGGTCAGAACGCCGTGAGGATGCCCGCGACGATCGAGCTGGCGGTCGCACCGGGCTTGGCGACCGCGACGCCGCCGCCCGCCGCGCCATTGACGACGAAGCGCGCATGCGCGCCGTTGCGCACCATCGCGGCGCCCGTGTACAGCACCGTGCGCTTCGACAGCGGATAGTCGAAGCGGATGCCGTACGAATCGGCGTTGCCGTCGCTGTCGGCGACCTTCCGGTAATGGCCGATGCTCAGCAGCAGCGATGCGCGTCCGATCGGCACCGTCGCGCTGAGTTCCATCGTGTCGCTGTGCGGATACGCGCTCTGGCTGTCGATCGCGGCCGCGACGTCGGGGCCGCCGCGATGCCGCATGTACAGCGCGGCGATCTTCACGACGTTGAAGTCGTACGAGATCGCGCCGAGCGTGTAGTTGCCGTTCGCGGCCGTGCTCGCTGCGCCGAGCGTCGATGCGGCGACCGGGCTGAACTTCTGCTGCATGGTGTCGACGTCGACGGACAACCCGCCGCGCACGTAGTTGAGCCCCGCGCCGTATGTGTCGCCGAGCGTCGCCGGCTGGCCGGCCGCGCCGTTGGTGCCGCGCGTGGCCATCGCGCGCAGCATGAAGCCCGCATAGCGCGGCGACGTGTAGCGCATCGCGTTGCGCACGCGCAGGAACGCGGGGCCGACGAAGTTGTTGGTCGCGTTGCCCCACGCGAGGCCCGCGCCGAGCCCGGGCAGGCTGTACGTGACGAGCGTGGTGTGCAGGATCGTGTAGAGCTCGCCGAACTGCACGCCGCCGAACGGCCCGGTGATGCCGACCCACGCCTCGCGGCCGAACAGCGCGCTGCCGTTCGACAGCGCGCCGCTCGCCGCGTTGAAACCGTCCTCGAGCTTGAAGATCGCCGCGTAGCCGCCGCCGAGATCCTCGACGCCCTTCAGCCCCCACTGCGTCGCCCACAGGTTGCCGCTGCCCATGTGGGTCACGTGGTTCGGCCCGGCGTTCGCGTATTCGATCGCGGTATCGATGCGGCCGTAGAGCGTCACGCTCGATTGCGCGACAGCCGGCAGCGATGCGCATGCCAGGAGCGCCGCAACCAGCGTGGCAAGCGGTACGGCGAGCCGGTCGGCCCGCCCGTTCGGATGGTTCATCTTGGTCGTCCCGTGGAAGTTCCGGCGCCCGTCGGCATCGCGCCGTTTGACATGAAGCGCGTTCGACTGCGGATGCGAGCGCTGCCGATCAAAAACGGGCCGAGTCTAGGAACGACAATTTCGGACGTCGACGCAATGCGCTCTATAACGCTTATAGACGCGCCGCATGATGCGCGCGCGCCCCGCCGCACGTGCGCCGCGCGGCGGCCCGCGCGCACGGCCTCGGTGTTTTCTTTATCCGGGTCGGTAAATGTCCGTGTGGCGCGGCTGTCACTCCGGCTATGGCGGCCGAATTTGGCCGACTACGCTGCGTCTCCGATCGTGTCACCCGCACGCTTTCGCGCCGCGACGGCACCCGGCCCGCGAGGCCCACGCCGCGCCTCCCCACCGCCCGCTCCTGGAGAATCCGCATGTCCGCACCCATGTCCCGCGCTGCCGACGGCAAGCGCTATACGTACGAATGGTATGTCGTCGTCATCTGCATGCTCGCGTATGTCTTTTCGTTCGTCGATCGTCAGGTGCTCGTCCTGATGATCGAACCGATCAAGCGCGACCTGCACCTGAGCGACACGCAGTTCAGCCTGCTGAACGGCTTCGCGTTCTCGCTGTTCTACGCGGTGATGGGGCTGCCCGTCGCCTACCTCGCCGATCGCTACGCGCGCCCGCGGATCATCTCGCTCGGCATCGCGCTGTGGAGCGTCGCGACCGCCGCATGCGGGCTCAGCCAGCAGTTCGTGCAGATGTTCGTCGCGCGGATGGGCGTCGGCGTCGGCGAGGCCGCGCTGTCGCCCGGCGCGTATTCGATGCTCGCCGACTATTTCCCGAAGGAGAAGCTCGGCCGCGCGATCGCCGTGTATTCGCTCGGCTCGTTCATCGGCGGCGGCGTCGCGTTCCTGATCGGCGGCTACGTGATCGCGCTGCTCAAGCACGCGAGCGCGTTCACGCTGCCGGTCGTCGGGCAGGTGCATGCGTGGCAGGTGACGTTCCTGATCGTCGGGCTGCCGGGGATTCTCGTCGCGCTGCTGTTCGCCGCGACCGTGCGCGACCCGCAGCGCAAGGGGCTCGCGCAGGACCGCTCGGGCGCCGTGCGGCGCGTGTCGATGCGCGATTCGCTGCGCTTCGTCGGCACGCATCGCGCGACCTTCGCATGCCACTACCTCGGCTTCTCGTTCTATGCGATGACGCTGTACTGCCTGCTGAGCTGGACGCCCGCGTTCTATATCCGCCGCTTCGGGATGACGGCCGTCGAGGCCGGCTATACGCTCGGCATCGTGCTGCTCGTCGCGAATACCGCCGGCGTGTTCTGCGGCGGCTGGCTCAACGACTGGCTGCTGCGCCGCGGCCGCACCGATGCGCCGATGCGCGCCGGCGCGATCGGCGCCGCGTGCATGGTGATTCCCGCGACGCTGTTCACGCAGCTCGACAGCCTGCCCGCGTCGCTCGCGGTGCTGGTCGTCGCGATGTTCTTCGCGTCGTTCCCGATGCCGACGTCGACCGCCGCGATGCAGACGCTCGCGCCAAACCAGATGCGCGCGCAGATCTCCGCGCTGTTCCTGCTCGTGTCGAACCTGATCGCGCTCGGGATCGGCACGACCGTCGTCGCGCTGTTCACCGATCGCGTGTTCGGCGCGCCGGCGGCGGTCGGCCATTCGATGTCGATCGTCAACGTCGCGGCGGCCACGCTCGCCGCGCTGCTGCTGGCCGCCGGATGCCGGCAGTACCGCCGCAGTCTCGACCGCGAGCGCGGCCCTGCGGCGGCGGCGGTGAATGCGGCCGTCGACGGCGGCAACGCGGTCGCCGCACGCTGACCGGCGACGCTCGGGCCACCGACCATCATCCATCCCGCTGATTCAGATATCGCTTTTTAATCGATTTGATTTATGTGATGCCCCTCCCTATTCTCGCTTGCATGACGGCGCGGTATCCGCCGCGCCGGTTTTCTCCCCACCCACGGAACACCCCATGCAAGCGAACCGCCACCAGGTCCGGATCGACGCGCTGATCGACGCGGCGCAGGACATCCGCTGTTTCCGGGTCTCGCGCGTCGACGGCCAGCCGTTCGACGCGTACGAGCCGGGCGCCCATATCGACGTCACCGCGCCGTCCGGCGTCACGCGGCAATACTCGCTGTGCGGCCGCCCCGACGAGCGCGGCAGCTATCTGTTCGCGGTGAAGAAGGAAGCGCGGTCGCGCGGCGGCTCGCGCTCGCTGCACGACGACGTGCGCGTCGGCGCCGAGTTGTCGATCGGCGCGCCGCGCAACCTGTTTCGTCTGACGGATGACGCGAGCGAGCACGTGCTGGTCGCGGCCGGGATCGGCATCACGCCGCTGCTGTCGATGGCGTATGCGCTCGCGCAGCGCGGCGCGCGCTACCGGTTGCACTACTTCGCGCGCAGCCGCGAACACGCGGCCTTCGTCGACGAGCTGTCGGCCGAACCGTTCGCGTCGCACGTGACATTCCATTACGGGATCGAGCCCGACTCGCTGGCGGCACAACTCGGCCGCTGCGTCGCGTCGATCGATGCCCACGCCCATGTATACACGTGCGGCCCCGGCCCGTTCATGGATGCGGTCGTCGCGGCAGCGGCAACGCGGATTCCCGAGGACGCGATTCATCTCGAACGCTTCGCGGCGGAACCGGCCGGGGCCGATGCCGCCATGGATGCGGCCCCGGCGGAAGGCTTCGAAGTGCGCCTGCGGCGCAGCGGCCAATCGGTGCGCGTCGCGCCCGACACGTCGATCGTCGACGCGCTCGCGCGCATCGGCATCGAGGTCGATACGTCATGCGGCGAAGGCGTGTGCGGCACCTGCATGGTGCCGGTGCTCGACGGCGAGCCCGATCATCGCGACCACTGTCTCAGCAAGGCCGAGCGCGCGAGCAACACGGTGATCTGCTGCTGCGTGTCGCGAGCGCGTTCGGCGGTGCTCGTCCTCGATCTCTGATGCGCTGACGGGCTGACGTGTTGCCGCGCTGATGCGCTGGCAAGCCGGTGCGCCGATCTACCGATGCGCCGCTTCACTGGCGGTTGAGGCACAGGCACGGTGCCGGCGAAACGCCTGAGCCCTACGCAGCGCGCCGCCCGGCCGTCACGCGTCGAAATGCTCGACGATCTCGCCAAGCAGCGCGCGCATCCACGCGATCCCCTCGTCCTCGTGAAAGTGCTCGTGCCAGTGCATCGTGACCGGCGCGGGCGGCAGCGTCACCGGCAGGTCGTACAGCCGGAACGCATTGTCGCGGTTCAGGATTCGCGCGAGCCGCTTCGGCAGCGTCGCATAGAGATCGGTGACCGACAGCACGCTCGGCAGCGCGACGAAGTGCGGCACTTCGAGCGCGATGTTGCGGCCCACGCCCTGCGCGCGCAACGCATCGTCGAGCGCGTGGTGACTGTGCTCGACCGACTTCACGTTGACGTGCGCGGCGCGCACGAACTGCTCGAGGCTCAGCGCCGCGCCGGCCGGCAACCCGCGCCGGCGGCCCGTCATGCACACGTAGGTTTCCTCGAACAGCACCTGGTGGCGCGTGCGCGGCATCAGCTCCGGCAGGTTGCCGATCGCGAAGTCCAGCCGGCTCGCGCGCAGCGCTTCCTCGATCTCCTCCACCGGCAGCGGCTGCACGCTCAGCGTCACGCGCGGTGCGCGCTCGCGCAGCGCCTGGCAGATCGCCGGCAGGTACGCCATCTCGCCCGCGTCCGACAGCGACAGCCGGAACGTGCGCGTGCTCGACGCCGGATCGAAGCGCTCCGCATAGCGCAGCGCGATGCGCACCATGTCGAGCGCCTTGCCGACGATCCCGGCGAGTTCGAGCGCGACCGGCGTCGGCTGCATCCCCGCGCGCGTGCGCACGAACAGCGGATCGTCGAACAGCGTGCGCAGCCGTCCGAGCGAATAGCTGACGGCCGGCTGCGACAGCGCGAGCCGCTCGCCGGCCTTGGTCAGGCTGCGTTCCTCGACGATCGCCTGGAACACCCGCAACAGGTTCAGATCGAGATGATCGACCGATGTCATCGTGACCTCCATCATTTGCCGTATTTATTTGATCAGCAATTTTAGATCAATTTGACGGATATATAGCAGCAGACGAGACTGGTCTCCCGACGCCGCGCACGGCGCGGCCCGATTTCGCGACTCTTTCCCCACGACGACGATGAGCGACATTCCCTACCAGACGATCGACACCCGCGCGCTGCACGGCTTCGCGCAGCCCGACCGCATCGCGCCCGCGATGTATCACGACCCCGCGCTGTTCGAGGCCGAGCTCGACCGCATCTTCTACCGCACCTGGATCTGGGTCGCGCACGAGAGCGAGCTGCCGAACCCGGGCGACTTCATCACGACGACGATCGGCCGCCAGCCGGTGATCGTCGTGCGCGACAAGACCGGCGAGATCAACGTGCTGCAGAACCGCTGCCGCCATCGCGGCGCGACCGTGTGCGAAACGCACAAGGGCAACGCGAAGGGCTTCACGTGCCCGTATCACAGCTGGTCGTACGCGCTCGACGGCACGCTGCGCGCGCTGCCGTACGGCGACGGCTACGAAGGCGTGTGCGAGAAGGGCGACCTGCCGCTCGTGAAGCTGCGCGTCGGCGTGTACCAGGGGCTGATCTTCGCGAGCTTCGACGACGCCATCGAACCGCTCGAGGATTTCCTCGGCGGCGCGAAGCCGTGGATCGACCTGTTCATGAAGCAGGGCGCCGGCTACCCGATCAAGGCGAACGGCGAGCACAAGTTCAGGTTCAAGGGCAACTGGAAGATCCAGCTCGAGAACACGACGGACCTCTATCACTTCCCGGTCGTGCACAAGTCGTGGATGAAGTCGATCGACGACGAGACGGCCGCCGCGATCACGAGCTTCATGACGAGCGAGGACGCGTTCTGCCGCGCGCTCGGCAACGGCCACAGCCTCGCGGTGCTGATGCCGGAGCTGATCGATCTCGACGCAGACGACGGCGCGCCGCTGCCCGAGCGCTTCGCGCCGCTCGCGGCAAAGCTCGCCGAGCGCCACACGCCGGAAGCAGTGCGCCGCATCGTGCGCTCGCTGATGGGCGTCGGCTTCAACCTGAACCTGTTCCCGAACCTCGCGCTGTCGATGGCGTTCTTCCGCGTGCTGCGGCCGATCTCCGCGAACGAAACCGAGATCCGTCACGTCGCGCTCGCGATGGACGGCGGCCCGGACGAAGCGAACCGCGAGCGGCTGCGCATCCACGAGCATTTCCAGGGCCCGTTCGGCTTCGGCAGCCCGGACGACGCGGAAGCGTGGGAGCGCGTGCAGCGCGGCGCGCATGCGGGCCCCGACGTGCCGATCCTCGTGAACCGCGGGCTGAACCGCGAGACGACCGCCGCGAACGGCGAAAAGACCGCGCATGCGACCGACGAGACCGGCATGCGCGAGGCCTACCAGCAATGGCGCAAGATGATGGAGCAACAGTGATGGACGACCGCAACGCCCTCTTTTCCGAGCAGACCTTCGCCCGCGCGGTCGAATTCGTGTGGCGCGAAGCCGAGATGCTCGACCGCCGCGACTATCGCGCATGGCTCGACCTGTGGGACCCGGCCGGTCACTACGTGGTGCCGATCGATCCCGATGCGACCGACTTCGCGGCGACGCTGAACTACGTGTTCGACGACCGGGACATGCGCGAGAAGCGCGTGCAGCGGATGCTGTCCGGTTACTCGGCATCGGCGTCCGACGCGGCGCGCACGGTGCGCACCGTGTCGCGCTTCACGCTGGAAAGCAGCAGCGCCGGGATCGTCGAGCTGAAATCCGCGCAGGTCGTCGTCGCGTACAAGCGCGGCGTCGCGACGCTGTTCGCGGCCGACGTCACGCACCGGCTGCACGTCGATGCGGACGGCGAGATGCGGATCGCGGAGAAGGTCGTACGCCTGATCGATTCGACCGAAGCGCTCAGCGCGATCGGCTTCCTGCTGTAAGCGGCCGCCGGTTCGCCGCCGAATCCGCAACGGTGAACCGGTCACCTTCACCTTTCCGGACGACCATGCCCACACTCGAAGTTTTCCTGCCGGCGGGCCATGACGACGCGCGCAAGGCCGAGCTGATCGCGCGGCTCAGCGACGCGACCGTCGACGCGATCGGCGCGCCGATCGAATCGGTGCGCGTGCTGCTCACCGAATTGCCCGCGACCCATATCGGCCTCGGCGGGCGCACGGCCGCCGACGGCGCGCCGCCGTCGCTGCCGGTGATCGTCGCGATCCTGATCGCCGGCCGCACCGATGCGCAGAAACGCGCGCTGATCGCCGCGCTGTCCGACGCTGCCGCGAACGGGCTCGATGCGCCCGTGCAGGCGACGCGCGTGATGATCAAGGACATCCCGAACACCGACTTCGGGATCGGCGGCCGGACCGCGCGGGCGCTGGGGCGCTGATCGTGCCTCGCGCGTCGCCGCCCTGCCGTGACGCACGCGATGCACGTGACGCCGCGCAGCGGCTACGCCTGCACGCCGGCGAGCGGCAGCGTCACGCGGCAGTCGAGCCCGCCGCCTTCGGCCGGGCTCGCGCCGATGCGGCCGCCGTGACGCGTGACGATGCTCTTGCACAGCGACAGCCCGATCCCGTTGCCGCCGGCCTTCGACGACGAGAAGCCGTCGAACAGCCGGTCGTGCGCGCCTTCGGCGATACCCGGCCCGTTGTCGATCGCGCGCAGCTCCGCCTGCCCGCCGACGTTCGCGGTCCCGAGCGTCAGCGTGCACGGCGCGCGCTCGCAGCCGGCGAACGCCTCGATCGCGTTGAAGGCGAGGTTGAGGATCACCTGCCCGATCAGCACGCGCTCGCAGCGGATCGGCAGCGGCGCATCGGCCTGCACGATCGCGACCGTCACGCCCGCTTCCTTCGCACGCAGCTCGATGAAGTACGCGACGTCGGCGAGGATCTCGCGCAGGTCGGCGAGCGCGACGACCGGCTCGCGCTTCACGATGAACTCGCGCACGCTCTTGATGATCAGCGCCGCATGCTCGGCCTGCCGGTCCGCGCTGCGCAGCCCCCAGATCGCATCGTCGACGGCGCCGCGCGTGTTCAGCCGCCGCACCGCGCCCTCGATGAAGTTGCGCACGGCCGCGAGCGGCTGGCTCAGCTCGTGCGCGATCACGCTCGCCATCTCGCCCATCGCGTTGTAGCGGCCCGCGTATTCGAGCATCCGTGCCTCCGCGCGCCGCGCGTCCTCGATCGCGACTTCGTCGCTCACGTCGCGAAACTGCACGAGCAGCCCGTCGAGATCGCCTTCGATCTCGACCTGCCGGCACAGGATGCGCAGCCAGCACGTCGAACCGTCGCGCCGCACGATCCGGTAACGCTGCGGCTCGGACGGGCACGCGGACGGCGCATCGCGCAGCTGCGCGACGAGCCGGTCGCGGTCGGCCGCGCTGCAATAGTCGAGCACCTCGCCGAGCGCTTCGTCCGGCGCGAGCCCGAGCACGCGACGGCCCGACTCGCTGATGAACTGCACGCCGCCGTGCGGCGTCACGACCGCGATGCCTTCGTCGAGATCCTGCATGAACTCGCGCAGCCGCGCCTCGTAGCGGCGCAGTTGCTGGCGGACCGCCTCTTCCGCGCTGATGTCGCGGAACTGCACCATCACGACGTCGCGCCCGCGCAGCGGCACGTAGGTCGCGGTGGCCTCGGACAGCATGTCGACGCCCGTACGCGATCGATAGCACCACTCGTACACCTGCGGCCCGTCGACGAGCGCACGATCCCATGCGCTCACCGCGATCTCGCGCTGGTATTTCGGTTCGGGGCGCGTCATGTCCGGCGCCTTCAGCGGCAGCAGTTCCTCGACGGAAAAGCCGAGCGCGATGCACGCGGCGCGATTCGCCCACACGATCGCCTTCGTCTGCGCATCGTGCAGCAGCACGCAGGTCGTCAATGCGTCGAGCAGCCGGTGGAAATCGTCTTCGTCGGGGAAACTCATGATCGGATCCGGAGGAAGGCGCGCGGGATCACGCGGCCGGAAACCCAACATAGCACCGGCGCGCGCCGATCGCATCTGAAGATTTCTTTAGTCCGGCACGGAGCGACACCAGTCACGCGGCCCTACGCACCAATTGCTGCGTGTTTTCGGCGTTTCTAGACTGATTGCATCGTCTTTCGAACCCCATCCCCAGGAGACAGTCATGCCCAACGCCGCCCTCGCCATCGACGCCGCGTCCACCTCGCCGCATGCGGTCCGCGAAGCGGCCGCGCGGGTATCGCCGCTCGATGCGGTGATCGAGACCGTCGTCGCGCGGCGCGACGAATTCGACCGCCTGTCGCACGTGCCGCGCGACGTGGTCGCGCTGTTCAAGGAGGCCGGCATCTATCGCGCGGGCACGCCGCGCCGCTTCGGCGGCGATGCGCTCGCGCCCACCGCGTTCCTCGACATGATCGAGCGGATCGCGACCGCCGACGGGTCGGCCGCGTGGGTCGCGAGCTTCGGCTCGGCCAACGTCTATCTCGCCGCGCTGCCGCTCGCCACGCAGGCCGAGCTGTACGCGAGCGGCCCCGACCAGGTGTTCGCGGGCGGGCTGTTCCCGGTGCAGCCCGCGCAGGCGGCACCCGGCGGCTGGCGCGTGAACGGCACGTGGAAATTCGCGAGCGGCTGCAAGGGCGCCGACTGGCTCGGCGTCGGCATCGCGGTGCCCGGCGCGCAGGATGCCGCGCCGAACAAGCCGCGCACGGCCGTGTTCCGCGCCGCTGAAGTCGAGATCGTCGAGAACTGGAGCGTGGTCGGCATGCAAGGCACCGGCAGCCACGACCTGCGCGTCGACGACCGCTTCGTGCCCGACGCGTGGACCTTCGTGCGCGGTGGCGAGGCGACCATCGACGAGCCGCTGTACCGCTATCCGACCGTCGCGTATGCGGCGCAGGTGCTCGCCGTGGTCAACCTCGGGCTGGCGCGCGCGGCGCTCGACGTCGCGAACCGGATGTCGGGCGGCCGCCAGACGACCACCGGCGCGCCGCGCCTCGCCGACCGCGCGTATTTCCGCATCGAGCTCGCGAAGGCCGAGGCGCAACTGCGCTCGGCACGCGCATTCTTCTACGACGCGACCGACTCGGTCTGGCAATCGATCCTCGCAGGGAACCCCGTGACGCCCGAGCAGGTCAGCCTGCTGCGGCTCGCCGCCACGCATATCGCCCGCGAAGGCGCGAGCGTCGTCGAGCGCGCGTACCGCCTCGGCGGCACGGCCGCGATCTATCGCTCGCATCCGCTGCAGCGCCTCTTGCGCGACGCGATGGTCGTCACGCAGCACGCGTTTCTCGGCGAAGGCAACTTCGACGGCGCGGGCGCGGTATTCACCGGCGTCACGCCGTTTCCCGGCTATCTGTAATCCGCGTCGATCCGCTTCGACGCCGCCCAACACATTCTTCAGGAGAACCTGTCATGTCCGATTCGAATCCGCTGCCGCTGCGCGTGCTGTTCTGCTGCGGCGTGTCGCAAAATTTCTTCGACCTGCCGCGCGAGAAGATCGGCGAAGTGTGGCAAGCGTACGGCGCGATGCTCGCCGCCGTCGAGGCGATGCCCGGCGTGCGCGTGCTCGGCGTGATGGATGACGATCGCCTCGTCGTCGGCCAGGCCGACGGCGCGCCGTGGACGTTCTACATCATGGCCGACGTCGCCGACTTCGACACGGCGGTCGCGGTCTGCAACCTGTATCGCACGACGCCCGTCGGCGAATACAACCTGTGGCGCTACGGCAAGATCGAGGCACGCGTCGGCCGTGCGCTGACCGTGCCGCCGGCCACGCGCCCCGCGTCGTGAGGCGCACGATGACCGGACCCGATTCGTCACGCGCGCTCGAAGCGCTCGAAGGGCTCGAGCGGCGCGTCGCGGCACTCGACGCCGAACGCGCGGTGCGCGCGGCGATCACGCGCTACATGGCGCTGTGCGACGTGCCCGAGGAGGCCGGCGACGGCCCGGCGCTCGCCGCGCTGTTCACAGCCGACGCGGTGTGGGAAGGCATCGGCCCGCAGTACGCGCGCAAGTTCGGCCGCCTCGAAGGCACGGATGCGATCGTCGCGATGCTGCGCCGCTATCTGCCGCCCGTCCCGCATTTCACGGCGAACCTGCACTTCCTGACGTCGGAGTCGATCGACGTCGGCGCCGATCATGCAAGCGCGCGCGGCCGCTGGATCATGCTGCAGGCGTCGCGCCATGCGGACGGCACGGCCGAGCTGATCGCCGCGCGGCTGACCGTCGATTTCGCGCCGGCCGAGGACGGCTCGGCCTGGCTGATCCGGCATTTCCGCACCGAGCGCGTGCTCGACGGCCCGTGGCCGCTCGCCGCCGCGCCGCGATCCTGAACCCTTTCACTCCGCTCGCACGCCATCGCACCATGACAGGCTTCATCGACACCTTCACGCTGGGCGGCCCGGGCCCGACGATCGCGATCAAGGACACGATCGACATCGCCGGCCATCCGACCCGCGCGGCCAGCCGCGCGCTCACCGACGCGCCGCCCGCCACGCGGCACGCGGACGCGGTCCGCCTGCTGCTCGACGCCGGCTGGCAGATTGCCGGCAAGGCGAACATGCACGAGCTCGCGTTCGGCATGACCGGCATCAACGACTACACCGGCACGCCGGTCAATCCGCAGGACCCGACACGCATTCCGGGCGGCTCATCGAGCGGCTCGGCGTCGCTCGTCGGGCTCGGTGTCGTCGACGCCGCGCTCGGCACCGATACCGGCGGCTCGATTCGCGGGCCGGCCGCGTGCTGCGGCGTAACCGGGCTCAAGCCGACGTTCGGCCGCGTGTCGCGGCGCGGCGTCGCGCCTGCCGACACCACGCTCGATTGCGTCGGGCCGTTCGCGCGCGACGTCCGCACGCTCGCGGCCGTGATGGCCGCCATCGCACCGGGCTTCGATCGGGCGCGCGCGACGGCGCCCGTTGCCGGCTGCACGGTCGCGCGCGTGATCGTCGATGCCGATCCGGCCATCGCCGCCGCGCTCGACGCCGCGGTGCGCGCGTCGGGCCTGCGCGCGCACGATGTCGTGCTCGACGAACTGCCTGCCGCGTTCGCGGCGGGGCTCGCCGTCATCAACGCGGAAACGTCGCGTGCATTCGGTCGTCTCGTCGAAACCGGCCAGCTCGGCGCCGATCTCGATGCGCGGCTGCGCACGGCCGCGCAGACGACACCGGCCGCGCTCGCCGAAGCCGAAGCCGTGCGCGCGCGCTTCACCGCGCAGGTCGACGCCGCGCTCGAACGCGCGGACGTGCTGGTGCTGCCGACCTTGCCCGCGTTGCCGATCACGCTTCAACAGGCACGCGACGGCGTGTCGGTCATCGCGATGTCGTCGCTGATCCGGCCGTTCAACCTGAGCGGCCATCCAGCGCTCAGCCTGCCGCTGCCGCTCGCGGGAACACCGCTGAAGGCCGGATTGCAGATCGTCGGACGCAAGGGCGCGGACGAACAGGTGTGCGCCGTCGCCGCGCACTTCGAGGCGGCACTCGCCGCATGAACCACGATGCGGGCGCCGCTTCGGCCACGCGCCCTCGAACCAGGGAATCACGCACCATGTCAGATCGAGTCGTCCTCGTCACCGGCGCCGCGCGCGGGCTCGGCGCCGTCATCGCCGAACGCTTTCATGCGGCCGGCTATCGCGTCGCGCTGGCCGACATTGCCGTCGACGCCATTCACGCACATGCGCGCGACCTCGACGCAAGCGGCGAACGCGCGATCGCACTGCCGCTCGACGTCACGTCGAAGCGCGACTTCGAAGCCGCGCGCGATGCGCTCGTCGCGCGCTGGGGCACGATCGACGTGCTCGTCAACAATGCCGGCGCATCGAAGGTCGTGCCCGCGATGGAGATCACGGCCGAGCAGTTCGACCAGGTGATCGACGTGAACCTGCGCAGCGTGCTGTTCGGTTGCCAGGTGTTCGGCCAGTACTTCGCGACGCGCGGCGCGGGCCGCATCGTCAACATCGCATCGCTCGCCGGGCAGAACGGCGGCTCGGCGACCGGCGCGCATTATGCGGCCGCGAAGGGCGGCACGCTGACGCTGACCAAGGTGTTCGCGCGCGACCTCGCCGCGCAGGGCGTGACCGTCAACGCGATCTCGCCGGGCCCGCTCGATTTGCCGATCGTCTACGAGAGCGTCGCGCCGGACAAGCTGCGGCAGGTGCTCGCGAGCCTGCCGGGCGGCAAGCTCGGGTCGGCCGGCTTCGTCGCGGATGCGGCCGTGCTGCTCGCGTCGGACGACGCGCATTTCGCGAATGGCGCGTGCTGGGACATCAACGGCGGGTTGTACATGCGTTGAGCCGCGGCATGCGGAGATCGCGCGGTGCCGACCGGTTTCGAGCGGTGCCGCGCGCGATGCACGTGCGCGCGGGGACGCAGTCGTGTACGGGCCGGGCCGCGACCGCTAGCGCGGCGATTCCCCGTCGTCGCCCCACACGACCATCACGTCGCGCACGAGCGCGGCGATCGACGTCGCGCCGAGCTTCTCCTTGATGCTCGCACGATGCACGTCGACGGTCTTCACGCTGATCGACAGGTCCGACGCGATCTGCTTGCTGCCCTTGCCGTCGACGACGCCGCGCAGCACTTCCTTCTCGCGTGCGGTCAACGCATCGAGCCGCTGGCGCAGCTCGCGGTGACGCTGGTCGACCGCGTGCCGCTGCTGCGCGAGCCGCAGTGCGCGTTGCACACGCTCGAGCATCTGTTGCGAGTTGTACGGTTTCTCGACGAAGTCGATCGCGCCGTTCTGCAGTGCGCGCACCGACATCGGGATGTCGCCGTGCCCGCTGACGAAGATCACCGGCAGCGTCGCGCCGCGCGCGTTCAGCTCCGCCTGCACGTCGAAACCGCTTTTCTCCGGCATCCGCACGTCGAGCACCAGGCATGCGGGCAGGTTCACGTCGAAGCGCGCGAGAAAGTCGGCGGCGTTCGCGAAGCCTTCGGACGCGATGCCGACCGATTCGAGCAACCAGGCGAGCGACGTCCGCATGCCGCTGTCGTCGTCGACGATGTATACGATCGGAGCGGGTGACGTCATCGGGGTGTCTCGCAAGATATCGGTATGGGTGTCGCACGCGCCGCGGGGGATGCAAGCGTCGTTCGTCAGGGGTGTGCGGTACATCATAACGAGCCGAAAATGCGCTGAATACCCTTTTGCGTACCGCGCGAACGCCCGATCGCGATTTTTCCCGCACACCGCGCCGCGCATCTAGGTAGAACCTTTAGACGCGTTGGCGGGAACGCCAGCTTCGGCATCAATCGTGCGAATGTTCGCCGGCTTTTTCGCGACGTACGCTTGGGTCATCGTCGACGATCCGCTGCCGCATCGACGGCATGCGCGATCACCACCCTCATTCACCCTGGAGCGCCCATGTCCGCAACGACCGATACCCCGCAACCGGCGCGCGCCGAACCGACCGACGCGCAAAAGGCCTTCCGGCAAGCGATGGCCCACCTCGGCGCGGCCGTCAACGTGATCACGACCGCGGGGCCGCACGGCCGCTGCGGGATCACCGCAAGCGCCGTCTGCTCCGTCACCGATGCGCCGCCGACGCTGCTCGTGTGCCTGAACCGGTCGAGCGCGATGCATGCGATCTTCGAGCGCAATCGCCACGTGTGCATCAACGTGCTGCCGGCCGAGCACGAACTGCTCGCGCGGCATTTCGCGGGGCTCACCGAACTGCCGATGGAACGCCGCTTCGCGCTGCCGGTGTGGGATCGCGGCGAGCAGGACGTGCCCGTGCTGCGCGACGCGCTCGCGAGCCTGCAGGGCACGATCGCCGAGATGAAGGAAGTCGGCTCGCACTCGGTGATGTTCATCGAGGCGACGTCGATCCGCGTGCGCCACGACGGCGACAGCCTCATCTACTTCAGCCGCGCATTCCATCGCGTGTCGCGCACGGCCTGCGTGCGGTAACGGTCAGGGAAACGAACACGGTGCCGCGCTCGCCGGACGCGAGCGCACGCCGGGCTACGCCGCCGCCCGCAACGCGCGCTGTCCGGCCGCGAGGGCCGCGCCCGCGAACAGCGTCAGTGCCGAATAAACGAGCCCGCGCGCGAGCCCCGCGCTGTCCGACACCCAGCCGATCGCGACAGGCCCGGCGATCTGCCCGAACGCGAAGATCGTCGTGAACGCGCTGATGCCCTTCGCCCAGCCCTCCGGCGGCAGGTTGTGGCGCACGAACGCGGTCGTCGACGCGACCGCCGACAGGAACGTCGCGCCGAACAGCAGGCCCGACGCGAACGCGGCCGCCGGATGCACGAACAGCGCCGGCATCAGCGTCGCCACGCCGAGGAGCGCATTGAGCACGGCCAGCGACTGGCCGCCGCGCATCCGGTCGAGCAGCCCCGACCACAGCCGCGCCGACACGACGGTCGCGACGCCGAGCATCACGTAGAACGCGGACACCACCGCCCCGCTCATCCCCGCGCCGCGCAGCAGCGCGACGATGAACGTCATGTACCCGATGTAGCCGACGCCGAACAGGCCGTAGCCCGCGAGCGCGAGTGCGAAGCGCGCGGGATGCGCGGCCGCCACCGGCGCGGCGCCGTCGCGCCGCACGGCCGGTGCCGCGTGCGCGCGCTCGATGTGATGCGCGGCCGACACGGCCAGCACCGAGAACAGCACGCATGCGGCGGCGAGCGCGAACCACGCGGGCTGCCAGCCGTGCGCGTGCTGCGCGCGCTGCACGAGCGTCGCGGGCACGAGCAGCGACGACGCGACGATGCCCCACCCGGTGCCGCCGTAATAGAGCCCGAGCAGCAACCCCGCATCGCGCGGCGACGCGGACGCAAGCCGCGCGGCCAGCACACCGCCGCTGATGAAGATCAGCGCGCTGCCGACGCCCGTCGCGAGCCGCTCGACGAGCAGCGCGTTCATGCCGGACGTGAGCCCGCATGCGGCCATCAGCACCGCGGTCAGCGCGCAGCCGGCCGCGAGCAGCGTGCCGGTGCGCCAGCGCCGCGACAGGAACGGGAAGATGAGCGCGCCGATCAGGTAGCCGGCCGCGTTGGCCGTGTTCAGCGCGCCGGCCTGCGCGAAGCTCCAGCCGAGATCGGCCTTCATCGGCGGCAGCAACAGCGCATACGAGAAGCGCGCGAGGCCCAGCGCGATCGCGCTGCCGAGCGACAGGCAGATCGCGAGCCGCCACGCGGCCATCCGGTCGGGTTCGGTGGCGCCGGCGTCCGGCCGTGCCCGGCCGGCGTGTTCCGGTTGCGGCGCTGCGCGCATCGCGGTGTCTCCATCGTGGTTCGAGGCCGGTACGGGCCTGAGGCCCGCAACGTCGACGCGGCTGGACGGCCATGAGCCGTGGCGCCGTCGCTGCGGAATCCGTGTCGTGGCAGGCTCCGATCCCGATTGCCGAGACCGGTGCGCCGATCGACCGATGATACTTGACCGGTCACGAGCCCGGCGTGCGTCAATGGCAGGGATGCCGGGTGCACCGCCCGGAACCGGGGCGCGACGACACCCGGCCTCCACTACGCGCCCAGTCCGGCGGTAAAAGCAGTGAAAAGCGCACGCCCCTCGTCCCACCCCGCCAGCCCGGAAGCGGCATTCAAATGGCCGCGCGCGCCGAGCACCAGCGGTTTCGCGCCGCGTTCCGCCGCCCAGGTGATGGCTCGCCCGGACGGGTCGTACGGATCGTCCGAACTGGCGATCGCCATCACCGGCCGGTCGCCGAAATCCTCGTCCGGCAAACGCGCGAACGCCTGTGCGGCAACCGGAAAACGCGGACCGTCCGGATCGGGCACCGCCACGAGAAACGCCCCGTGCACCGGGCGCGCTGCAGCGGCACGCCAATGCGCGAACAACAGACACCCGAGGGAATGGCACACCACGACCGGCGGCGTCCGGGCCTCCGCGACGGCCGCGTCGAGCGCCGCGATCCAGTCGCTCAAGTCGGGCGTATCCCACGACGCCGGCGCAATGCGTGTGGCGCCCGGAAGCGCCGTCTCCCAGTGGGTCTGCCAGTGATCCGCGTCCGAGTTGCCGATCCCCGGCACGATGACGATGCGTCGATCCATTCCCGCCTCCATGAACATGAGAGCGCCCAGTCTGACCTGCGGGACTGCTGCGCGGAATGGCAAGTCATCGGATATTGAGACAGAATCCCGATGAATTAACGGAACAGGAATGCAGAGATGCCCGACGGAGAACTGGATCGCCTGGATATTTCGATCATCGAAGCGCTGCAGGAGAATGCGCGCACGCCGTTGTCCGAAGTCGGCCGGCGCATCGGCCTGTCACAGCCGGCGACGTCGGAGCGCGTCAAGCGCCTGGAGGAACGCGGCATCATCGCCGGCTACACCGCGCGGATCGATCCGGCCGCGCTCGGGTTGGGAATGATGGCCATCATCCGGCTGAGAACGACGCACGAGCACATCAAGCCCGCGTTGAGTGCGTTTGCCGACATGCCGCACGTCATCGAGATTCACCGGATGACCGGGGAGGACTGTTTCCTGCTGAAGGTGCTCGTGCCGACGCCCGGTCAGCTCGAAACCATCATCGACGCGATTGCCCGCTTCGGCGCGGTCACGACTTCACTGGTCCTCCGGTCCGAGCCGGTCAAGCCGCTCGGCAAGGCACTGCTGGGCTGAAGCCGGCAATGGTCCGGCGTTGCGCCGGGACCGATCGAAAACGATGCAAATCGAAATGATCGGCGCGATTGGATTCCAGATTTAAAAAATCGCGGAATCGATTAATCATTCACGGCCCCGATATTCGATAAAAAATCCGCACGCTTCGTGATTCGATTTATTCACCTCCCTCCCGCGATGCGCTCCCACTCCTGCATGTTTAGCACGCCACGGCTAAAAACCTTGCAACGCATTGCATTCCTCAAATCGTCAGACTAATATCGACGCCACTCGTCCGGTATTCAAAAAATTCCGGACGAGCGGCGGTAATCCCTTTACCGCGCTTTCATGTTGAATCGCTCATGTTCACCACAGGAGAATTGACATGCAGGAAACCCGGCAGATCGAATTGCTTGACTGGATGCAGGAAGACACGCACCCCGAGGCCGTCGACATGATGGTCGAGGATGCCGTGGTGCCGTTCGGCACCGCGCTCTGGCCGGTCTGAGCGGCCAGCCCGTTCCCGCGGAAGGGCTGCGGCCCTTCCGCCGCTTCCGGAGACACGCATGCTGAACCTGCACCGCGCGCTGGGTTTTCACCCGGCGCTGCGCGACAAGCTCGCACGCGGCGAGACGGGCAAACTGCTGGTCGGCTACGACACCCGCAACCGCGACACCGCATTGCGCGCGTTTTCCGCCCTGCCCGACTCGCTCGACGCGACGACCCTCTGCCTCGAAAGCACCCCGCCCGCGGAGATCACCGCCGCGCTCGCGCACGCCGACCTGTTCGTGCTGCTGTACGACTCGTCGTGCCTGCCGACGCCGTCGCCGAGCGGCCCGCCGTTCCTCGCCGCGATCCGTCCCGCGATCGTCGAGCACTGGAGCAAGTCGGTGCTGTTCAAGGATTACGGCCCGCATCTCGACGAGGCGTTCGCCGAATCGCTCGACGACATCGCCGCGCGCAACGGCCGGTTGATCGAAGCAGCCGCGCGCGCATCGCAGATCCACTTCATCGACGAAGTCGGCAACACGCTGACCGGTTCGCTCGCGCCCGGCCAGAAATGGACGAGCGTGGACGGGATGGGCAATCTCGACGTCGTGCCCGGCGAGATCGCGACGCATGTCACCGACCTGCACGGCTCGATCATGTTCAGCGGCACGTTTCTCGGCACCGTGCCGTTCGCGATCAAGTACCGCGTGGCGGAGCGGCTCGCGACACTGCATGTCGAAGACAGCCTGATCGTCGATTTCGACAGCGACGACGCGGGCTTCCGGCGCGACTTCACGGCGTATCTCGACCGGCATGACAATCACCGGCGCATCGAGGAATTCGGCATCGGCACGAACCTCGGTATCCGCGGGCTGTACGGCCGCAACGCCGGCTTCGAGGAACGCCATCCGGGCCTGCATCTCGGCCTCGGCGGCGGCGCGAACGGCAGCCATCACCTCGACCTGATCTTCGCGCGCGGCACGCTCGCGTTCGACGAGCGGATCGTGTTCGACGGCGCGTTCGCCGTCTGACGCCGGAATCAGGCTTCGGCGGCCACCGTGTCGCCGAGCCACTTGAACATCACGAGGCAGTCGACGAAGCCGAGCCGCGCATGACGATACGCGCGCGGCAGGCGGCCGACGATCTCGAAGCCGAGCTTCTGCCACAACGCGACCGCCACTTCGTTCGTCGCGACCACCGAGTTGAACTGCATCGCGAGGAAGCCGCGTTCGCGGGCCACCTGCTGCGAGTGCTCGCACATCAGGCGTGCGACGCCCTTGCCGCGCGCGGCCTCGCTGACCATATAGCCGCAGTTGCACACGTGATTGCCGGGGCCCGCCGCGTTCGCCTTCAGGTAGTACGAGCCGAGCAGCACGCCGTCCTCCTCGGCGACCCACGTGCAGAGCGGCGCGTCGAGCCACAGCGCGCGGGCAGCTTCGCGCGTCGGCGCCGGATCGAATGCGTAGGTCTCCTGCGCGGCGACGATCGCGTGGTACGTGGGCCAGAAGCGGGGGAAGTCGTCTGCGGTCATCGGGCGAAGCGTGATCATGCGGGTTCTCTCGTGAATGGGTTGGGAATCATGCGCGTGGCGCGACACCGCGTCAGTGCGTCAGTGCGGGCCGCCGTCGCGCAGCAGGCCGCTGCGATAGGTGCCCGGCGGCACACCATACCAGCGCTTGAACGCCTGCGAGAAACTCGACAGGTCGCTGAAGCCGAGCCGCTCGGCGACTTCCGTCAGCGACAGGCGTGCATCGCCGAGCAGCGTCTCGGCCATCGCGCCGCGCGCCTGCGCGAGCAGCGTGCGAAACGTCGTGCCTTCTTCCTGCAGCCGGCGCTTCAGCGTGCGCGGGCTCGTGTTCATCAGCCGCGCCATGTCCTCGAGCGAGAACGGCACGTTGCCGGGCGTCGCCGTCAGGTATTGCCGCACCATCTCCGACGTGCCGACCCGCGCGCGCCGCGCTTCGACCAGTTGGCCGCACATCTGCTCGCACATCGAGACCGTCAGCGGGTTCGCATGCGGCAGCGGCCGGTCGAGAAACGCGCGGTCGAAGACGAGGCTGTTCGTGCGCGCGCCGAACGCGGGTTCGACGCCGGCGATGCGCGGTGCGGGTGCACGTGTGGACGCGGATGCACTCGCCGCGCTCGCGGCCTGCATCGTGAAGCGCGACAACGCGAAATCGCCGCCGCCGATTTCCTGCAGCAGCACGGCCGCGGCCGCCATGTCGCGCTCGACGAGGAACCGGCTCAGGTCGGCATCGAGCTCCGGCGCGCCGAAATTGAGCACGCACGCCTGCGGCTCCTCGCGATACGTGATCACCGTGAACGCATACGTGAGCGGCAGGAAGCGCATCGCGAGCGCCAGCGCGTCGCGCGCGGTTGCGCTCGCGATCAGTCCGTAACCCCACACGCCGTAAGCGGAGAAGTGATAGCGCTGCCCGAGCTCGAACCCGAGGCCCGGCGTGCGCCCGAGCGCGCGCAACAGGTTGCCGGTCAGCCGCAGTTCCTGCGCGGCCGTCACCTCGACGTTCGGATCGTCGAGCTGCGCGTCCGCGAGGCCCGTGCCGGCCAGCAACGTCGTGCGCGGCACGCCGCGTTCGCCGCCGAAATCGACCAGCAGCCGCGCGCTGGCCGGACTCCGGGTGAAGTCCCAGAAGCTCATGCGGAGAAACCCTCGAAGCGCCGATTTGGCCCAAATACTAAAACAATTGTCCCGAAGCAGCATTGGTGTTTTCCCATGCGGCCCGCACCATCGGCGTCATCAGTCGTCGCCTGAACGACGCCAACGCCCTTCGGAGGAGACACCATGCGACCGAGTCGCCCACCCGATCTCGCGGCCCGCTTCGAACGCCAGCGCGAAGCATTCGCCCGCGACCCCGCCCCGCCGCTCGCGATCCGCCTGTCGCGACTCGATCGCCTGCGCGCGCTGCTCGATACGCACGAAGCGTCGATCGTGCGCGCGATCGACGCCGATTTCGGCGGACGCTCCGCGCACGAAACACGTCTCGCCGAACTCTTCGTCGTTCGAAGCGGCCTGCGCCATGCCCGCGCGCACTTGCGGCACTGGATGCGCGAACGCCGCGTGCCGACCGCACCGCACTTCCGGCCCGGCTACAACCGGCTCGCGCCGCAGCCGCGCGGCGTCGTCGGCGTGATGGCCCCGTGGAACTACCCGCTTCAGCTCGCGATCGGCCCCGCGGTCGCGGCGCTCGCCGCCGGCAACCGCGTGCTGGTCAAGCCGTCGGAGCTGACGCCGAGGCTGTCGGCCCTGCTCGACACGCTCGTCGCCGACGCGTTCGATGCCGACGAGTTGGGCATCGTGACGGGCGACGTCGACACCGCGAAGGCATTCGCGCGCCTGCCGTTCGACCATCTGTTCTTCACCGGCTCGACCGCGGTCGGGCGCGACGTCGCGCAAGCCGCGGCCGAGAACCTGACGCCCGTCACGCTGGAACTCGGCGGCAAGTCGCCCGCGATCCTCGACCCGTCGTGCGACGTCGCGCACGCGGCCGGGCGCATCGCGTTCGGCAAGCTGCTCAATGCCGGCCAGACCTGCATCGCGCCCGACTATCTGCTGGTCCCGGCCGGCACCGCCGAGACCGTCGCCGCGCGCCTGTCGGACGCGATCGCGCGCCGCTACCCGACGCTCGCCGGCAACCCCGACTACACGGCGATCATCGGCGCGCGGCATCGCGACCGCCTCGCGGCGCTGGTCGACGACGCGCGCGACGGCGGCGCGCACGTGCTCGAAGTCAATCCGGCCGGCGAACGCTTCGCCGCGGGCTCGCGCAAGTTCGCGCCGACGCTCGTGCTCGGCGCGCGCGACACGATGCGGGTGATGCGCGAGGAGATCTTCGGCCCCGTGCTGCCGATCGTCGAATACGCGGACCTCGACGACGCGATCGATCGCGTGAATCGCGGCCCGCGCCCGCTCGCGCTGTACTGGTTCGGCCGCGATGCCGCGCGCCGCGACCGCGTGCTGCGGGAAACCGTGTCGGGCGGCGTCACGGTCAACGACTGCCTGTGGCATCTCGCGCAGGAACACCAGCCGTTCGGCGGCGTCGGCCCGAGCGGCATCGGCGCGTATCACGGCAAATGGGGCTTCGACACCTTCAGCCATCACAAGCCGGTGTTCCACCAGGCACGCCGCAGCGGCACCGCGCTGTTCCACCCGCCGTACGGCAGGACTTTCGCGCTGCTGCTGCGCGTGCTGACGCGCATCGCGTGATCCATCGACCATCGGGAGACGATTCCATGAGCAAGACTTTCGACTACATCGTCGTCGGCGGCGGTTCGGGCGGATGCGTCGTCGCAGGGCGACTGACCGAGGACCCGGCCGCGACCGTCTGCGTACTCGAGGCCGGCGGCCGCGGCGACGGCACGGTCGTCAACGTGCCGACCGGCGCGGTCGCGATGCTGCCGACCCGCATGAACAACTGGGCGTTCGACACCGTGCCGCAGCCGGGGCTCGGCGGGCGCATCGGCTATCAGCCGCGCGGCAAGGCGCTGGGCGGTTCGTCCGCGATCAACGCGATGGTCTACATTCGCGGCCATCGCGTCGACTACGACGGCTGGGCGGCGCTCGGCAACGCAGGCTGGTCCTACGACGACGTGCTGCCGTACTTTCGCCTGAGCGAGCACAACGA
Source organism: Burkholderia sp. Bp9142 (assembly GCF_003853415.1). GTDB lineage: Bacteria > Pseudomonadota > Gammaproteobacteria > Burkholderiales > Burkholderiaceae > Burkholderia. Next base: position 422,197 of record NZ_QTPP01000001.1, read on the forward strand.
GCGCTTCGACGACGCATTTCACGGCCGCGACGGCCCGCTGTGGGTCAGCGACCTGCGCACCGGCAACCCGTTCCATGCACGCTACCTGGAAGCAGCGCGGCAGGCGGGCCTGCCCCTCACCGACGACTTCAACGGCGCACGGCAGGAAGGCGTCGGCATCTACCAGGTCACGCAGAAACACGGCGAGCGGTGGAGCGCGGCGCGCGCGTATTTGCTGCCGCACGTCGGCCGTCGCGACAACCTGACGGTCGAGACGCACGCGCAGGTGTTGCGCATCCTGTTCGACGGCACGCGTGCGACAGGCGTCGAGGTGCGGCAGCACGGCGAAGTCCGCACGCTGCGCGCGCGGCGCGAAGTCGTGCTCGCGGCCGGCGCGCTGCAGACGCCTCAACTGCTGATGCTGTCGGGCGTCGGTCCGGCCGGCGAACTGCAGCGGCTCGGCATTCCGGTGCGCGCCGACCTGCCCGGCGTCGGCCGCAACCTGCAGGATCATCCGGACTTCATCCTCGGCTACCGCACGCGCAGCCCCGACACGATGGGCGTGTCCGCGCGCGGCGGCCTGCGCATGCTGCGCGAGTTCGCGCGCTTTCGCCGCGAACGGCGCGGGATGCTGACGTCGAATTTCGCGGAAGGCGGCGGCTTCCTCAAGACGCGTGCCGACCTCGATGCACCCGACATCCAGCTGCACTTCGTCGTCGCGCTCGTCGACGATCATGCGCGCCGGCTGCACGCCGGCCACGGGCTGTCGTGCCACGTGTGCCTGCTGCGGCCGCGCAGCCGCGGCTCGGTCACGCTGCACGGCGCCGATCCGCTCGCCGCGCCGCGCATCGACCCCGCGTTCTTCGACGATCCGCGCGACCTCGACGACATGGTCGCCGGCTTCCGGCTCACGCGCCGGCTGATGGAAGCGCCGGCACTCGCCGAATGGACCACGCGCGATCTGTTCACCGCGAACGTGACGACCGACGACGAGATCCGCGACGTGCTGCGCCGGCGCACCGACACCGTGTATCACCCGGTGGGCACCTGCCGGATGGGGCGCGACGCGCTCGCGGTCGTCGATCCGCAATTGCGCGTGCACGGCGTGCAGGGGCTGCGCATCGTCGATGCGTCGGTCATGCCGACGCTGATCGGTGGCAACACCAACGCGCCGACGATCATGATCGCCGAGAAGGCCGTCGACCTGATCCGCGGCGTGCGGCGTGTGCCGGCATGCTCGACTGTCGACACCGAATACGAACCGGCCGATGGGCCAATGCATCGCGACACCGTTCCCGCGTCGCACGACGCGATCCAGCCCGAGGAAACCCGCCATGTCGTCGCCTGAAGCTTCCCGTTCCGCCGAATCGGCCGCGCCGCTGTCGGCGATCATCATCGGCGCCGGCTTCGCCGGCATCGGCATGGCCGTCGCGCTGCAACGCGCCGGCATTCACGACTTCGTGATCGTCGAACGCTCGCACGACGTCGGCGGCGTGTGGCGCGACAACCGCTACCCGGGCGCCGCGTGCGACGTGCCCTCGCATCTGTACTCGTTCTCGTTCGAGCCCAACCCGAACTGGTCGCGCATATTCGCGCCGCAGCCCGAAATCTACGCGTACCTGCAGCATTGCGCGCGCAAGTACGGCCTCGCGCGCCATCTGCGGTTCGGCGCCGAGGTCGCGCACGCGCAGTACGACGAAGCCCGTGCGCTGTGGGATGTCACGCTCGTCGACGGCACGACGCTCAGTGCCGCCGTGCTCGTCAGCGGCACCGGCCAGTTGAGCCGCCCCGCGATGCCCGACTTGCCCGGCATCGACACGTTCCGCGGCCGTGCCTTCCACTCCGCGCACTGGGACCACGACTATCCGCTCGCGGGCAAGCGCGTCGCCGTGGTCGGTACCGGCGCATCGGCGATCCAGTTCGTCCCCGCGATCGCCGGCGACGTCGAGCGCCTCGTCGTGTTCCAGCGTTCGCCCGCCTACGTGATCCCGCGCCCGGACCGCGCGTATCGTCCGTGGGAGCAGGCACTGCTCCGCCGGCTGCCGTGGGCGATGAAGCTGCATCGCGCGGCGATCTACGTGCGCTACGAGTCCCGTGCGATCGCGTTCACGCGGCTGCACGGGCTGATGGATGTCGCGGTCGGCCGGCCGTTCCGCAAGCTGCTCGCGCGCGACGTGCGCGACCCCGCGCTGCGCGATCGGCTCACGCCCGACTATCCGATCGGCTGCAAGCGGCTCCTGCTGTCGAGCGACTATCTCGCCACGATCGGCCGCGACAACGTCGCACTCGTCACGCAGCGCATCCGGCTCGTGACCGAAACCGGCATCGAGACCGACGACGGCGTGCACCATCCGGTCGACGCGATCGTCTACGGCACCGGTTTCGCGGCGACCGAGTTCCTGTCGCCGATGCGCATCACGGGCCGCGACGGACTCGACCTGAACGACGCATGGCGCCGCGGCGCGCAGGCCTATCTCGGGCTCACCGTGCCGGGCTTCCCGAACTTCTTCATGCTGTACGGCCCGAATACCAATCTCGGCCACAACTCGATCGTCTACATGCTCGAGAGCCAGATCGCGCACGTGATGCGCTGCGTGCGCGCGATGCGGCGCGACGGCGCGCGCGCGATCGACGTCGATCCGCGTCGCTACCGGCGCTACAACGCGCACGTGCAGCAGCGGCTCGAAGGCTCGGTGTGGAGCGGCTGCAAGAGCTGGTACGTCGATGCGTCGGGGCACAACAGCACGAACTGGCCGGGCTTCACGCTGACCTATCGATGGATCACGCGCTTCACGGGGCTGTCCGCGTATCGCTTCACGCAACCCGCCACGCCGGCGCACGGCGTCGTCGTCGCGCCACCCGCGGGTCGCGTGGAAGCGCTTGCCGCCGCGTCGCTGCGCGGTTTCCTGCGCGTCGCGTTCCGGCCGCTGATCGGGCCGCCGTTCGGCGCGCGCATGCAGCGCCGCGTCGTCGCGTTGCTGTCGCCGCTGATGCCGGGCGCGGGCGGCACGCTGCGCTACCGGACGTCCGCCGCCGGCGTGCCGGTCGAAGTGATCGCGCCGAAGCGCGGCGACGCGGGCGGTGCGATCCTCTACCTGCACGGCGGCGCGTTCTGTCTCGGCGGCCCGCATACGCATCGCGGCGTGACGACGCGCCTCGCGACCGAAGCCGGCCTGCCCGTGTGGGCGCCCGACTACCGGCTCGCGCCCGAGCATCCGAGCCCGGCGGCGCTCGACGACGCGCTGGCCGCCTACGATGCGTTGCGCGCGCAGGGCCATGCGCCGCACCGGATCGTGCTTGCCGGCGATTCGGCCGGCGGCGCGCTCGCGCTGGCGCTCGCTCTCGCACTGCGCGAGCGTGGCGAACCCGCTGCCGCCGCGCTGCTGCTGATCTCGCCCGTGACCGACCCGGCGCTCGGCGGCGACACGCTCGCGTCGCGCCGCCACGACGATCCGATGATCCGTCGCGGCTGGCTCGAGCAGGGGTTGCGCTGGTATCACGGCGCCGGATCGCTGGCGCCGCGCGGCCCGCTCGACACCGACTTGCGCGGCCTGCCGCCGATGCTGGTGCAGGCGGGCGACCAGGAAGTGCTGCTGTCGGATGCGCGGCGGCTCGCGGAGCATGCGCTTGCCTGCGGCGTGCCGTGTCGGCTGGAGATTCATGCCGCGCGCTGGCATGTGTTTCATCTGCAGGCGTTCTATCTGCGCTCGGCGCGGGACGCGTTGCGGACGCTGGCGGGGTTTGCCGCGCAGCGGGTGGCGGCGACGGCGTAGCGACAATCCGGTGATGCCGGTGATCGAGGCAGCGGTGCACGGCTGCCTCGATCGGCGCTCTTGCAACAATGCGACACCCTCTTGCCAAAACCGGCCGATTATTTTTTTCCGGTGCACGCGGGCGGCATGATCTCCGCCAGCCTCGGTGCGATGCCGCGGCGACTGCCCCCCATCCTGGCGGAGAAACGAATGAAAAAAAGCCACACCCTCAAGACGCTCGCCCTGCTCTGTTGCCTGGGCGTCCAGTGCGCGACGTCGGCATTCGCGGACGAACCGAAGAAGATCGCGTTCGTCGATACGGGCAATACCGGACGCAGCGTGATGGCCGAAGCGATCGCCGGACAACTGATCGCGCAACGGCACGCGCATATCGCGGTGATCTCGCGCGCGGTCGACGAGGATCCGTACGACGAAAAGCCCGAGGAAAACGGCGTGATCCTGATGAAGCGGCGCGGGCTCGACACGTCCGCGCATCGTGCGGTGCAACTGAACGCGAACGACGTCAAGCACTCCGATGTGATCCTGACGATGACCGACAAGCACAAGGAAAAGGTGCTCGCGCTCCATCCGTCGGCCGCGGGCAAGGTGTTCACGCTCGCCGAATACGCGACCGGCGCGCACAAGGACGTACCCGACGCGTGGGGCAAGCCGATCGACTTCTACGAATCGGTGACCGCGCAGCTCGACGCATTCATCCCGGCCGCGCTCGACAAGGTTGCCACGGCCGCACCCGCGAAGCAGTAACGCAGGTTGGACCGGCCGGGTCGCCCGTCGCGTCGTGCGGCGGCGCCGACGGGCCGGCCGCTCGAGCAGTTCATGCGCGCACGGCGCGTCTCCCGAACACGCCGATGAGACCGGCCGTTCAGCCGAATCGTCAGCGCACGCCCCGAATGAAAGAATGATCCTCGTTCGGGAAGCCCGCCTCACCGCTCGATATCCCGAACCGCGAAGCCGCTGCATGCACGCCTGCGCAGCGCCTTTGCGTTGTGCATCGTCTCGCTTCGGCAGTCGGCCCGCGTACGCGTCTCTTCATCCGCCTCATCCGACAGACCACGCAATCACGTCGATACCCCTACCCTTCATGTAGCTTATAAGTTACAATGCTCTCCAAGTTCGAACTGCTTCGCTATCAGCGCGTCGACGGTCGCGAGCCTTTCACCGAATGGCTGAACACCATACGCGACAAGGTCATCCAGGCACGGATTCGCGAACGCCTGCGACGCGTGCAGACCGGCAATGTCGGCGATTGCGAGCCTGTCGGCGAAGGCGTGATCGAACTACGCATCCACGTCGGTGCCGGCTATCGCGTGTACTTCGGCCGGTGCGGCAGCGCGCTGGTGCTGCTGTTGTCCGGCGGCGACAAGCGCAGCCAGTCCGACGACATCAGGCATGCGAAGGAACACGGGTCGAACTGGAAACGGAGGCAAATGTGAACAAGCTCAAAGGCGCGGTATCGCACCACGACGCGGAAGTCGCCGAACTCGGTGCCGACCGCGAGCTCGCGGTCGCCTATCTGCGCGTCGCGATGGAATCGCTCGACGATCCCGACAACCGTGCGGCCGCGCTGCTCGCACTGCGCACGGTCGCGGAAGCATACGGCGGGCTCGGCGCGGTTGCCGCCGAAGCCGGCATCAGCCGTGAATCGCTGTATCGCACGCTGTCGCCCAACGGCAACCCGACGCTGAAAACCCTGCTCGCGGTGCTCAAGACGGTTGGCTTGCGCCTGTCCGTCGTCCCCGCGCAACCGTCGCACGCCTGACGCGGCGGCCGCGCTTCAAGGCTGCACCATCCACACGAGCAGCATCGCGGCCGGCGCCGCGCGCATCCCCGCCGGCGGCTGCGCGATCGTCGGCTCGACCTTGAGTGCCTGCGCGATCGTCGCCGCATCGTCGACCGTCGTCGTGCGCTCGGTCGTCATCAACCGGGCGGGCCGGTGCAGCGTCTCGCGATACAGCGCGCCGTACCACAGCGGCCGCGTGCCGAGCGCATCCTGCAGCACGTACGGATAACGCCACAGCCGCAGCACGAGTCGGCTGTCAGGATCGGTCGGCTCGACGCGCACGAACACGCGGCGCGTACTCTCGCCTTGCGTGTAGCGCGGCAGCACGGGCAACGCATCGGCCGGCGCCTGCGGCGACAGCCAGCGCAGCGCGGCGGCAGGCGACCATGGCGTCGCGCGCTGCCAGCCGGCCAGCGAAAGATGGCGATCGAGCGTGTCCGACGTCGCGCACCATTGCAGCGGCAGATACTCCTCGCGGTCGCCGCCGATCTCGGTGCGCCGCGTCGGCACGCGCTGCCACCCGCCGCGCATCCACTGGTCGACGGTCATCGCGACGACGTCGCCGATATGCGGACGTGCCGCACGATCGAGCTGCCACTGCGCGGGCACGGTCCACACGCCGGCCGTCGCCAGCACGACGAGCACCGCGACGAGCGCGCCGCGCGGCTGCACATGCTCGCGCACCTGCCAGTACGCATGAGCGCCCGCCAGCACCGCGAACCACGCGAGCCCGAGGCTCCAGCCGCCGAGCAGGCCCGACAGCCACGTATCGCCGACGTACAGCCGCGCGAAGCCGCCGAGCACGATCCACAGCACGACCGCCGTCACGACCGGGACGCGCCACAGCGCGGGCCGGTCGCGCGTCAGCACCCAGCCGATGCCGCTGCTCACGAGCATCGCGAACGCCGCATCGGCGTCGGGCAGCGGCACGTGCAGCCCGCCGGGCGGCAAGCTCGCGGGCGTGGTGCCGGGCAAGCCGGCGCCGAACGCCGGCCCGAGCACGACCGCGATGCCGACCGTCGCGAGCCACCATGCGGATGTCACCCAGCAGCGATGGATCAGCAGCCAGACGAGAAACGCGGCCGCGACGATCAGCCCCGTATCGTGTCCGTGCAACACCGCGAGCGCGCGCATCGCCGCATCCACGGGCGGCGTGCGCAGATTCTGCAGGAACGCATACAGCGCGATGTCGGCGTGCATCAGCGGATCGTTCGCGACGACGTCCTGCACGATGCCCGCAAACAGCCAGACGCAGCCGAGGAACAGCAGCGCGAACACGGGCACCGCGCCCGGCAGGCGGCGCACCTTGTCGAGTGTATCGTGCAGCCGGGCGCCGAAGCGGGGCCAGCGGTGCGCGCATGCATGCACCGCCGCGCCGGCCGCCCGGCACAGCAACGGCCAGCCGCGCCGCAGCGCCAGGCGCACGCCGAACCACACGAGCGCGACCAGCGCGGCGACCACCAGCAGGATCGCGGCGACCCGCACGCTGATCGCCGCGGCCAGCGCCGCCGACGCGCCGAACAGGATGCCCGGCGCGATGTGCACGGGCGCCCAGATCAGCGCCGACACGATGTTGACCGGGTAGAACGACCGGCGCGGCAGCATCGCGCAGCCGACCACGACCGGCACGACCGCGCGCACCGGCGCCAGGAAGCGCGCGAGCACGATGCTCTTCATGCCATGGCGCAGCACGAACTCCTCGCCGCGCGCGTAGGCGTCCGCGTAGCCGAGACGCGTCCAGCCGTCGCGGATCGCGCCGCGGTAGTGCCGTCCGAGCTCGTAGCTGATCCCGTCGCCGACGACCGCGCCGGCAGTCGCGACGCCGATCGCCGTCCAGCCGTCGAGCGCGCCCGCGCCGATCAGCGTGCCGGCCGCGAACATCACGGCGCCGGCCGGCACGACCGTGCCGATCAGCGCGATCGACTCGGCACAGGCCGTGGCGAACACGACCGCCAGCACGAGCCCCGGATGCGCGCCGATCGCGCCCAGCCACGCGTGGATCGTGACGCTCATCGCGGGTCGCGCTGGGTGGCGGCGCGGGGTGTCTGCACCGGGCCGGCAATGGCGTGGGGAAGGTTCATCGGAAGGTGCGCGCGTTGGCGCCGGCCGGCGGCGTCAGTCGAACTCGTGCTGCCGCGCGTCGGCCTCGAGCGGCGCGTCGTGGTAGCCGACGGTCGCGATCTCGTGCAGGTAGCGCGCGAGAAACGCGTCGATCGACCCGGCTTCCTCATACTGATGCACATGGCGGAACTCATGCGTGAGCAGGCGTCGCGTGTCGTGGCCGCGCAGCACGAACACCGCATGGCCGAGCGTGAGGCCGATCGTCCCCGGCGACAGCAGCCCGGTGTCGCGCGCGATCGCGCCGAGCGCCGGCGTGTCGGGAAACGGCAGCCGGTCGGCGACCACGACGCGGATCCGCTCCGGTTGCGCGACGCCCACGGTACGCGCGTCGTCGGCCTGCGCGGGCGTCAGCGGCACGCCCTGCGCGAGCCCGTGCGCCGCCTGCGCGTCGGCCCATGCGACCGCGTCGGGCAGCGCGGACGGCAGGATGTCGGCGAGATCGATCATCGTGGGGCTCCTCGGGTCGAAACGGTGCAATCGGGCACCAGTTTATCTCTGAATCAGGGCGGTCCGCGAGGCACCGCGCCTGCGGCACTGCGGCGATTCCTCGGGAATACCCGCCCCATCCGCCCCTATCGCCAATACCATTTCATGCTGATTATTTCGTTTCAGGGCACACTCCACCCCCGGATGTCTCAAAAATTTCGCGCAGGTGCCCCTTTTCCGGCTTCGGCGGAATATATTGGTCGGAAGAACGGCCGCGGCAACCGGCGGAACAGCCCGCGGCGTCATCCCGAAGAGGACCGCTAGATGATCAGGGTAATTCTGGCTGACGATCACGCAGTCATGCGGGACGGACTGCGTCACATTCTGGAAACGGCCGGCGGCTTCGAAATCGTCGGCGAGGCGAGCGACGGCGCGGCCACGCTCGCGCTGGCCGAGCGTCGCGCCGCCGACGTGCTGCTGCTCGACCTGTCGATGCCCGCACCGACCGGTATCGACCTGATCCGGCTGGTCAAGACGCATGCGCCGTCGCTGCGCATGCTGGTGCTGACGATGCATGCGGAGACGCAGTACGCGGCGCGCGCGTTCAAGGCCGGCGCCACCGGCTACCTGACGAAGGACAGCGCGACCGCCGAGCTCGTCACGGCCGTCACCAAGGTGGCGGGGGGCGGCGTGTACGTGAGCGCGTCGGCGGCCGAGAGCCTCGCGCGCACGCTGCGCGCGCCGGCCGAGATGCTGCCGCACGAACGCTTGTCCGCGCGCGAACTCGACGTGATGCGCCGCATCGTCGCCGGCCAGACGGTCACGCGGATCGCATCGGAGCTCACGTTGAGCGCGAAGACGGTCAGCACCTACAAGACGCGCATTCTCGAGAAGATGGAGCTGCCGCACGAAGCCGCGCTGGTGCGCTATGCGGTGCGCCACGATCTCGACCTCGGCGTCGACGACGCATGATGCCCGCGCCCCGCTTCCGCTCCGCGGCCACCGAAGACGGCGACGACGCGCCGGATCCGTCGCGCCTGTTCATGTCGTCGCTGCCGCCCGGGCGGCGCGAGCGGCGGCTCGCGATCGCGACGGTGATCGTGTCGGCCGTGATCTTCGCCGCCCTCGCGCCGTTCGCGGGCATGCCGCTTGCCCGCGTGTGGGGCTTCATTCCCGTGTACCAGTCGGCGATCGTCGTCAACGACATGGTGACGGCCGGCCTGCTGCTCGGCCAGTACGCGATCCTGCGCGAGAAGCCGCTGCTCGCGCTCGCGGCCGGCTACCTGTTCACGGGCTTCATGGCCGGCACGCACATGCTGACCTTTCCGGGACTGTTCACGCCGACGGGCCTGCTCGGCGCGGGCGAACAGACCACCGCGTGGCTGTATCTGTTCTGGCACGGCGGCTTTCCGCTGGCGGTTGCCGCGTACGTGCTGCTGCGCGCGGCACCGCGCGCGCGCCCGCCGTCGCTCGAGCGCCGCCGCGCGGCGGTTCCGCTCCTGCTCTGCATCGTCCTGACGGCCGGCGCGACCGCCGCGCTCGCGCTGCTCGCGACCGCCGGCCACGACCTGCTGCCGCGCATCATGCAGGGCAACCGGATGGCCTCGACGATGACGAACGCGATCGCAGTCGTCTGGGCGCTGAACCTTGCGGCCGTCGTGCTGATGTGGCGACAACGGCACCGTCACTCCGTGCTCGACCTGTGGGTGATGATCGTGCTCGTCGCGTGGCTGTTCGACATCGCGTTGTCGTCGATGCTGAACCACGGACGCTTCGACCTGGGCTTCTACGCGGGGCGGACCTACGGCCTCGTCGCGTCGGGCGTCGTGCTGTTCGCGCTGCTGTTCGAGAACGGCCGGCTGCATGCGCAGACGGTGCGTGCGCTCGCCGGTGCGCGCTATCAGCACCTGCTCGTCGTGCAGAAGAGCGCGCAGCTCAACGAGGCGAACGAACGTCTCGAGCAACGCGTCGCGGCCCGCACCGCGCAGTTGAGCGCGTCGAACCGCGACCTGCGGCGCGAAGTCGAGGAGCGCGTGCGTGCGGAGCGGGCGCTGCAGGCGTCGCGCGAGGAACTGCGCGAGATCTCGGCGATCAGCGCGACCGCACGGGAGGCCGAGCAGCGCCGCATCGCGCGCGAACTGCATGACGAACTCGCGCAGACGCTCGCGACGCTGAAGAACGATCTGGAATGGCTGCTCGACCACGTGCCGCAGGACGACGCGCTGCTGGCGCGCAAGATCGCGTCGATGCATGCGCTCGCGCGCGGCGCGGTGACGGCGACGCGGCGCATCGCGTCGGACCTGCGTCCGCTGATGCTCGACGATCTCGGGTTCGCGGCCGCGATGCAATGGCTCGTGGAGGATTTCCGGCACCGTCACGGCATGGCGTGCGCGCTGCACGTCGAGCCGGGTGAACTGCAGCTCGACGAACCGTATGCGACGGCCGTGTTCCGGATCGCGCAGGAAGCGCTCGCGAACGTCGCGCGGCATGCGGCTGCATCGAACGCGACCGTGACGCTCGTGTACCGGGACGAGACGATCGCGCTGACGATTCGCGACGACGGTGCGGGCTTCGATCCCGGTGCGCCGCGCAAGTCGGGATCGTTCGGGCTGGTCGGCCTGCGCGAGCGCGCGTATCTCGTCGGCGGAACGCTGCGGGTCGCTACGACGCTCGGCGAAGGCACGACGGTGGAGGTGGATATTCCCGTGTCGGCCGCGCATGTGGCGCTTGCGCATGATGGACGGGGGACGTCGCGGACGGAGGGGTAAGGCGGTCGACGCAGCGGCGGCGGAATGCCGCTGCGGTGAGTGTCAGTGGTAGTCGTCTTCGCGCGGATGCCGAACGGCCAGGATCGTGACTTGTTCGATCATGCGCGTCGATCGACGTCGCTCGTCGAATCGGTTTTCGTCAGTGCACGCGCGACTTTCAGCATCGTCCCAAGTTCGGCCTGGACGTCTGCCGCGTCGACATATTCACCCGTGCGCCGCGCCTCGTCGGCCGACGCCGGCCGCGCGCGACAAACTCGTGGTGCAAGCGTCGATGCGCAATGGAATCGCGCAGTGTCGATTCGACGAACGCAGACGGCGTCTCGTGTTGCGCCAACTCGGCCTCTGCTGTCTCGAGCAATTGCGGATCGACTCGAAGCGCGGACATCGCCGTCGTTTTCATTGTGCTCTCCATGCATTCCAACCTCGTGCACGGTAGCACATCGGCACGATCCCGAGAGGAACCGCATGAAACTGCAGCCCTCTGCTCTCCCTCCGCCCATCACGCCCGCGCCGCCACCATCCCCCGCTCCGAGCGCGTCCACGCGACCAGCGCGCCGATCCCGAGCAACGCGAGGCACACGATCGGCACGATCATCGGCCCGAACGCGGTACCCGTCACCTTGCCGGCGAACGGCATCAGGTTCTGGCTGAAGAAGCCGCCGAGGTTGCCGATCGAGTTGATCGCCGCGACGCTCGCCGCCGCGCGCGCGCCGGTGAAGTAACGCGGCGGCATCGACCAGAAGCACGGATACAGCAGCGGGATGCACGCGCCGCCGAGCACGAGGGCGATGAAGCGCAGCGGCGTCGACGGCAGCACGAGGCTCAGCAGGAAGCCGAGCGCGCCGAGCGCCGCGACGATCGCGATCGTGCGCAGGATGCTCTTCGCGCGGCGCAGCTTCGACGGCAGCCACACCAGCAGCAGCACCGCGAGCGCCCACGGCAGCATGCTCAGCAAGCCGTTCGTGCTGCTCGACACGCCGAACGATTTCACGATCGTCGGCAGCCAGTAAGTCACGCCGTACAGCGACGTCGACATCAGCATGTAGGTCGCCGCGAACAGCATCACGCGCGGATCGAGCAGCGCCTTCCACGGCTGCGCATGCTCGGCCTGCGCGGGCTTCTCGCGTTCGAGCGCGGCCGCGACGATCTGCTTCTCGCGTTCGTCGAGGAACGGCGCGTCGCGGAACGACGCCGGCAGCACGCGGAACACCACGATCGCGACGATCACGGCCGGGATGCCCGTCGCCACGAACACCCACTGCCAGCCCGCGAGCCCCCACACGCCGTTCAGGCTCAGCAGCACGCCGCCGACCAGCGAGCCGAGCATGTTCGCGAGCGCGCTGCCGAGCGTGAAGATGCCGAGCACCTTCGCGCGGTAGCTCTGCGGGAACCACAGCGTCAGGTAGTAGATCACGCCCGGATAGAAGCCTGCCTCGGCGATCCCGAGCAGGAAGCGCAGCGAACAGAACGCGGGCATCGACGTCGTGAAGCCCATCAGCACGGTGATGAGGCCCCACGTCAGCATGATCCGCGCGAGCCACACGCGTGCGCCGTAGCGATGCAGCGCGAGCGTGCTCGGCACCTCGAACAGCAGATAGCCGATGAAGAACAGCGACGACGCGAGACCGAACGCGGCCTCGGTCATCCCGAGGCTGTGCACCATCTGCAGTTTCGCGAAGCCGACGTTCTGCCGGTCGATGAACGCGATCAGGAACATCACGACGAGGATGGGCAGCAGGCGCCGCGCCATCTTCGACATGATGCGCTGCTCTTCGGCGGACGCGGAGTCCAGGGTTTCGGTGGCATTCACTGCGGGCTCCTCCGTGAATCGGTTGCTTGTCGGTTGAATCGGCGCCGCGCGCGATGAACGCGCGGGCGCGGTGGTGTTCGATGAAAATGGGGTTCGGCGACGGACGGCGGCGCTCAGCGTGTCCGGTAGTCGTCGAGCATCGGCGCGAACATCTCGTGCCACGCGCGCGGCTTCGCCTTGATCGTGCCGGCGAGGTACAGGAATTCCACGTAGTCCATCAGCTGGTTCGGCCGCACCGAGAAACGCGTGTCCGGCGCGGCGAGCATCTGCATCACGTCGTCGTGCGACACGCCGACCCCCGACGACGCCGCATACAGCGCGGCCGCCGCGCGCGGGTCCTGCGCGATCAGCCGGTTCGCTTCGTCGAGCGCGGCGAGAAACGCCGCGGCCAGCGCGGGCTCCGCATCGACGAGCCGCTTCGGCGCGAACACGACGTCGAGCGTCATCGGGCCGAGCACGTCGACCGAATTCACGACACGGTGAATGCCCGGCTGCCGCAATTCGAGCGTCGAGAACGGCGGCGACGTGAAGTGCGCGGTGACGCCGTTCTCGCGGCGGATCAGCGCCTGCATCGCCTGCGGATGCGGCAGGTTCACGGTGATCGAATCGAGCTGCGCGAAATGCTTCGCGCCGAGTTGCCGGCTCGCCACCATCTGCAGCACGACCGCCGACAGCGACGTGCGGATGCCCGGCACCGCGATCCGGTCGGACGGCGTGAAGTCGCGCAGCGACGCGAGCCCGGGACGGTTCGCATTGAGCGACAGCGAGGTCGTGGACAATCCGCTGATGCCGATCACCTCGACGTTCGGAATCCCGCGCGCCCGCGCCCACAGCTCGATGAAGCCCGGCGCGCCGGCACCCGCGAAGTCGAGCGTGCCGGCCATCATCGCGTCGTTGACGGAATTGCCGCCGTCGAGCAGCACCCAGTCGACCGCGACGTCGCGCAGCCCGTGCCGCGCCGCATGCCGCTCGAACAGGCGCTGCTTCTCCATCACGAGCAGCGGCAGGTACAGCACGCCATAGCCTTTCGAGATCCGCACCGTGCGCGGCTTCGCGCGCACCAGCGAAGGCGCCCCCAGCACGCTCAGCATGCCGAGGCCGGCGGCGAGCAACGCGCGGCGGCGCGGCGACGTCGTCATGCGCCCGCCTTCCCGACCCACACGGCACGGCCGGCTTCGCCGCACCGGCGAGCGCAGGCCGGCGGCACGCTGTGCCGCGCGTTCGTCGCTCCCGCTTCCTGCTGCATGTTGCCGTCTCCTGTGGTTCTGGTATTAATGGCCGTCTTCGCTTGTTCCGGCTGAACACAGGTTATCGAGCGAGTCTGAGAAAATGCTGACATCCCGGCCCCGGGAAAACCCCTAACCCCTCTACCTGCAAACGGCACCATGCGCATTCTCGTCGTGGAGGACGATGCCGAAATCGGCGCGGCGATCCGCGGCCGCCTCGCGCGGCTCGGCCATGCCGTCGATCTCGAAACCGACGGCTCGACCGCGAACGGCCTGCTGCGCGTCGAACGCTTCGACCTCGTCGTGCTCGATGCGAACCTGCCCGGCCTCGATGGCTTCCGGGTGCTGCGCAACCTGCGCGCATCGGGCAGCACGACGCCCGTGCTGCTCGTCACCGCGCGCTCGGCGATCGACGACCGCGTGAGCGGTCTCGGCCTCGGCGCCGACGACTACCTCGTGAAGCCGTTCGACTACCGCGAGCTCGATGCGCGGGTGCAGGCGCTGCTGCGCCGCAACAGCGGCCATGCGAACGACGTGCTGACGCTCGGCGGCCTCGTGATCGACCGCAGCAGCCGTCTCGCGGAACTCGACGGCCAGCCGCTGTCGCTGTCACGCCAGGAGTTCGCGCTGCTCGAGATTCTCGCGAGCCGCCCGCAGCGGATCTTCTCGAAGGACGAGTTGCTGAACCAGCTGTTCAGCTTTGGCAACGAGCCGACCGCGAACGCGGTCGAGCAATACGTGACGCGCGTGCGCAAAAAGCTGCAGGGCAGCTCGGTCGAGATCCGCACCGCGCGCGGGATGGGGTATCAGATTGCCGCGCATTGACTGGTTCCCGAAGACGCTGTTCGGGCGCACGTTGCTGTTCATCGCGCTCGTCGTCGCGACCGGCGCGCTCGCCCTCGCGGTGATCGCGCGCTACTACGCGGGCGTCGCGGCCGAGCGCGCATACGACCAGTTGCTTGCGGGCGCATCGATCCAGGTCGCGGAAAACCTGTACGTGCAGGGCGGCGTGCTCGCGCTGAATCCGCCGGTGGCGGCGCTGTCGACGCTGTCGCGCTACGACCTCGTTTACTACAAGGTCGTCGATTCGCGCGGCGTCGTCGTGGCCGGCTACAACGATCTCGCGAGCGCCGCGACGCTCGCCGCCGCGAAACAGGGCCCCGCGTTCGCGAACGCCGTCTACCAGGGTCACCGGATCCGCACCGCGACCATCGCGCGCTACATGCCCGAGGAAAGCACGCCGGGCTGGGCGCTCGTGACCGTTGCGCAGACAACCCATGCGCGCCAGCAGCTGACGAACGACATGAGCATCAAGGTGTGGACGCTGATCCTGCTGATGAGCGTGCTCGCGATCGGCGCGAGCGGCCTCGCGATCCGGCGCGGATTGCGCCCGCTCGCGCAGATCGGCACGATCATCGCCGCGCGCGACCCGGCCGACCTGCGGCCGGTGGCCGTGGATACGCCGAGCGAGATCGACGCGATCATCGGGGCGATCAACGGGCTGATGCGCCGCCTCGCCGAGCGGATCAACGCGATGCAGCGCTTCATCGCCGACGCCGCGCACCAGATGCGCACGCCGCTCGCGCGGCTCGATGCGCAGATCGAACTGCTCGACGGCGAGGCCGATCCCGCGCGTCATGCGGCGCGGCTCGATGCGTTGCGTGCAACGTGCTCGGATGTCGGGCGCCTCACCGGGCAGTTGCTCAATCATGCGATGGTGATCCATCGCACCGAGGCCGTGCCGCTGCAACCCGTCGAACTCGTCGCACTCGCGAAGGACGTGCTCGGCCGCACGATTCCGCTCGCGGACGAGCGCGACGTGGCCGTCGCGTTCGCGAGCGATTCACCGCATGCGTGGATCGACTGCGATGCGATCAGCCTCCAGGAGGCGTTGTCGAACGTGCTGCACAACGCGCTGCTGCACGGGCATGCGGACGATATCGTCGTGTCGGTCGCCACCGCGGGCAACCTCGATGATGCAGTGACGCTGACCGTCACCGACAACGGCCGGGGGATTCCGCGCGAGCATTGGGATGCGGCATTGCAGCCGTTCGTGCGGATCGCGCCCGACGGCAGCGAGCGCCGCACCGGGTCCGGGCTCGGGCTCGCGATCGTGCAGGAAGTGATGAAGGCGCACGGCGGGCGCGTCGGGTTCGCATTTCCCGATGCGGGCGGGTTCGCGGTGGTGCTGACGTTTCCGCGGGCGGCGACGCGCGCAGGCGACGCCTAGCGTCTGTTCACGCCAATAACGGGCTTGCGCAGGCCCCAGGCCGGCGCAAAGTCATTCGAGCGAAGCGTCGCTCAGCGTTCGGATCCAGCACTGCCCGCGTCATGCCTTGTGCGTCGACAATAAAATGCTCGTTTCCGTATTCGCGATCCCGTCGATCAACCGGATCGCGCCGAGCACGCGATCGAAATGCTCGAGCGAATCGGCATGCAGCTCGGCGACCAGATCCCAGCGCCCGTTGGTACTGTGGATCGACGCGACGTTCGGATGCCCGCGCAACACCTTCACCACTTCCGCGCCGCGATTGCCCTGCACCGCGATCGACATCAGCGCGCGGATCCGGTGCCGCTCGGCCGCCGGCTTGAGCCGCACCGTATAGCCGACGATCACGCCGTTCTTCTCCAGCCGCGTCAGCCGGTTCTGCACGGTCGCGCGCGCGACGCGCAGCGCCTTCGCGAGGGCGACGACGGGCATTCGCGCGTTGTCGCGCAACAGCGCGATGAGCTGCCGGTCGACGTCGTCGAGCGTAATCATGAACGGACCTTCCTGTTGAACATGAGCCGGCCGACAGCGTGCCGGACAGCGCGCATTTCGACCAGCACGAGTTGCACAAATCGCTAGATCAGGCCAGCAATTTGCCAAGTCTATCGATAAATATGCCACTTTTGCCGTCTTTTTGTTGGCTCGACTCCCGGAAATAATGACTCCATCGACCGGCCGCACACGCCGCGACACCGCTTTTCATGGAACCGGGGCCCGGGCCGACGCGCCCGCCCCGGTCGACCAGAACGCCGGACACCCGTACCGGCAAAAAAATGGAGACTGACCGATGACTCGCTTCCTCGACGTTCCCGCCACTGCCCGACTGATCGCCGAAACAGGCGTCACGCCGTTCCTGCGCGAACTCGTCGACACGCTGCGCGCCGACTACCTGCACTGGGCCGACTTCGACAAGTCGCCGCGCGTCGCCTGCCATTCGCGCGACGGCGTGATCGAGCTGATGCCGGTCGCGAACGCGTCGCTGTTCGCGTTCAAGTACGTGAACGGCCACCCCGTCAACGCCGCGCGCGGGATGCATACGGTGATGGCGTTCGGCGCGCTCGCCGAAGTCGACACCGGCTACCCGCTGCTGCTCGCCGAACTCACGCTGACCACCGCGCTGCGCACGGCCGCGACGTCGGTGCTGGCCGCGCAGGCGCTCGCCCGCCCCGACGCGCGCACGATGGCGCTGATCGGCAACGGCGCGCAGAGCGAATTCCAGGCGATCGCGTTCCACACGCTGCTCGGCATCGAAGAGATCCGCGTGTTCGACGTCGATCCGCGCGCGACCGACAAGCTCGTGCGGAACCTCGCCGCCTATCCGGCGCTGCGCGTCGTGCGCGCCGCGTCGACCGCCGACGCCGTGCGCGGCGCCGACATCGTGACGACCGTCACCGCCGACAAGGCGTACGCGACCATCATCACGGCCGACATGATCGAGCCCGGCATGCACCTGAACGCGGTCGGCGGCGATTGCCCGGGCAAGACCGAGCTCGAAGCGGGCGTGCTGCACGCGGGCCGCGTGTTCGTCGAGTTCGAGCCGCAATCGCGCATCGAGGGCGAGATCCAGCAGATGCCGGCCGACTTCCCGGTGACCGAACTGTGGCGCGTGCTGCAGGGCGAGACGGCCGGCCGCGAACGCGCGGACGACGTCACGGTGTTCGACTCGGTCGGCTTCGCGCTCGAGGACTACTCGGCGCTGCGCTACCTGTACGCACTCGCGCAGCAGCACAATGCGGGCGTCGAGATCGCGCTGATTCCGCCGGCCGTCGACCCGAAGAACCTGTTCGCGCTGATCGACGATCCGGCCGCGATCGCACCGGGTCACGCGGCGTTCGTGACCGAAGCCGCCGCCGCGTTCGCGCGCTGATCGTCATCTTCGGGCGGCGTGCGCGCCGCCCGCCTCCCCGTCTCTCGCCCTTACCGTTCATGAATCTCGTATCGATCCAGGCGCCGGCCGCCGTCGTGATGATCCGGCCGCACCGCTTCCTGCCGAACCCGCAGACCGCCGCCGACAACGCGTTTCAGCGCACGGCGGCCGGCAGCGCGCACGACTCGTCGTCGGTGTCGGCCGCCGCACGCGACGAAGTCACGGCCGCCGCGCACACGCTCGCCGATGCCGGCGTGCGCGTGCACGTGTTCGACGACCACGGCGAGCGCGACACGCCCGACTCCGTGTTCCCGAACAACTGGTTCTCGACGCATCCGGGCGGGCACGTCGCGCTGTATCCGATGTATAGCCCGAACCGCCGCCGCGAACGGCGCGCGGACATCGTCGAGATGCTGAAGGCCGAGTACCGCGTGCAGGACGTGATCGACTACTCGGGGCTCGAATACGACGACGTGTTCCTGGAAGGCACGGGGGCGATGGTGCTCGACCACGTCGCGCGGATCGCGTACACCGCGCGTTCGCGCCGCGCCGATCCGGTCGCGCTCGAGCGCTTCTGCACGAACTTCAACTTCGAGCCGATCTGCTTCGACACGGCCGACGCCAACGGGAAGCCGATCTATCACACGAACGTGATGATGAGCGTCGCCACCGAGTTCGCGATGATCGGCCTCGACCTGATCGCCGACCGGCGGCGCCGCGACGAGATCGCGCAACGCCTGACCGAAACGGGCCGCACCGTGATCGCGCTCGATCACGCGCAGATCGCGAATTTCGCGGGCAATACGCTGGAACTGTCGGGCAAGGACGGGCGCGTGCTCGCACTGTCACGGCGTGCGTTCGACTGCCTCACTCGCGACCAGCGCGCGACGATCGAACGCTCCGCGCGACTGCTGCCGCTCGACGTGCCGACGATCGAGCTGGCCGGCGGCTCCGTGCGCTGCATGCTCGCGGGCATTCATCTCGCGCGGCGGGCAACGGCGCCGGATGCGATCGCCGTGGAATCTACCGCTTCGCCACGCGAGACGGCGCCGCAGATCTGACCGACAGGCTGGCAAAGCTAAAACGGCTGCCGATGCGATGCACCGGCAGCCGTTTTCGTATTCGAAGGGTATTGAATCGGCGGCGCCGCGGAATGCTCCGGCATCCGAACGATACCGGCGCACACCGCGCCGCTCACCCCGCCAGCAGCTTCAACCCGGCCGGCAGCGTTTCGCCGAACACGCGCGCCGTGTCGGCTTCGTCGAACGCAATCGCTTCGCGCACCATGGCGATCCACGCGGCCGATGCGTTCGCGGCCGACAGACGCTTGATCACCGCTTCACGCGTGTCATCCGGCAAATCGCGTTCGCGGTCACCCGTCATCCGCGCGATTTGCGCGACCGCGAATGCCGCGGGTTCCACCTGCTTCCAGTCGAGCGCGAACAGCGCGTCGAGCCAGCGATTCGCCATCCCGGCCGGCACGACACTGTGCGCGCTGCCGTAGAACGGCCGCCGCGCGCCGATCCGCCCGAGCGCCCACGCGCACAGCGTGCGCTCGGCCGGCTTCTGCAATTGCACGATCAATCGCTCGGCCAGTTCCACCTTGCGTTCGACCGGCAATCGTTCGAGCGACGCGGACAAGCGCGTCATGTCGGCCGGGCCGACCTTGGCCGGGTCGAACGGCAGCTTGCGGCGCTTGTCGTCGGACGGTTCGAGGAATGCAATGGCGTCGCGTACCTGCGTCTGCGCATCGTCGTCGAGGCCGCCGGCCACGCGCCGCCACAGCGTCCACCACTCGGACCACACCTGCGCGTCGGTCACGTACTGGATCCCGTCGTCGAACAGCGGCCACAGCTGCTCGATGCGCCACGCATCGAGCGGATGGCCGAAGCCCGGGCGCAGGCAATAGCCGGCAAGGTTCAGCCACGCACGTTCGTGATCGGCCGAGCGCCGACGGCGGCGCGCCCGTGCGAGCAACGCGTCGAACAGTTCGCGCGCGAGCGCGACGTCCCACTCGTCGCGCGGGCCGAGCACCTGTTCAAGTTGCGCGCGCAACCGTCGTGTGTCCTTCGGCGTGACCTCCGCGGACTTGCTGCCGAACGAGCGGTCGATCAGCTCGATCGCGTGATCGAGACGCGGATGGCGCGCGAGCGCGGCGTCGTCACCATGTGCGGGCGCATCGCCGCGCAACTGGAATTCGAGCCGCCAGCGGCGCGATGCATCGTCGGTCGCGATGCAGTGCATTTCGAGCGTGCCGACCTCAGTCAGCGACGCGGTGAGTTTTACCGGCGTTTCGCGCGCGTCGCCGCCGGCCTGCCGGTCGACGACTGTCGCGATCGGCGGCAGCCGCACGAAATCGCCACCGTCCAGGTCGACGAGATCGCCGGGCCGGTACGCGGTCTCGGCTACCGTCGACACGAGGTGGAACCGCACCGGTTGCCCGAGCTGCAGCGCGAACGTGTGCTCCTCGAGCCGGATCTCGCGGCCTTCCTCCGCGCCGCGCGGCAGCAGGCAGACGCCGCGCGGGGCCGCGTCGCCGTCACCATCGTCGAGCACGAGGAAGTAACTGCGCGCGGAGCCACCGCCGATGCGCGGCGCATGCCCTGCCCGCGCGAGGCCGTAGGCCACCGCGCCGCGCGCCACCGCCACATCCGGATGCGCGTTGTGCAGCACGTCGAGCGGCGCGCCGCGCCACGCGCCGAGCGTCTGCGCGAGACGGCCGGCGAGCGCGCCCGCGCGGAACACGCCGCCGTTGAGCAGCAGCGTGTCGGGCAGCGGGCCTTCCGCATGACGATTCAGGAATGCGGCGACGTGGCGCGTAACGGCCGGGTCGCTCGCATACGGCAAGCCGAATTCGACGATCGCGGCCCGCGCGCGGCGCGGCAGCTCGCCGGCCTCGACCTGTGGAAAGAATCCGTCGACGACGATCTGCTCGACTTCCTGCCGCGTCAGCTCGGCCGAGCGCGCGCCGCCGACGAGCTTGCTGCCCGCGCCGAGCAGCGTCACGGTGACGGACGCCGGCGCGTCGTCGCCGAGCAGCCGCTCCTTCGCGGCCCGGCAGCGTTCGACAAGTTGCGACAGGCTCGCGGCGGACAGCCGCGTGCCGGGCTCGGTCAGCCGCGTCTCGACCAGGCGCGCGAGCGCGAGATCCATGTTGTCGCCGCCGAGCATCAGGTGATTGCCGACGCCGACGCGCGTGAACGCCGGCTCGCCGTCGTCGCCCGGCGCGACATCGACGAGCGTGAGGTCGGTCGTGCCGCCGCCGACGTCGCAGATCAGCACGCGGCGCGGCGCGGCGAACGTGTCGCGCAACGTCGCGCGCTGGCCGTACAACCAGTCGTAGAACGCGGCCTGCGGTTCCTCCAGCAACCGCAGTGCCGGCAGTTTCGCGCGCCTGGCGGCCTCGACCGTCAACGCGCGCGCGCCGTCGTCGAACGACGCCGGCACCGTCAGGATGACGTCCTGCTTCGCGAGCGGCGCATCGGGAAAACGGGCATCCCACGCGGCACGCACGTGCGCGAGATAGCTCGCGCTCGCATCGACCGGCGACACCTTGTCGACGCCGTCGGCCGCGCCCCACGGCAGGATCGCCGCGAGCCGGTCGACCGATGCGTGCGACAGCCAGCTCTTCGCGCTGGTGACGAGCCGCCCCGGCACCTGCGCACCGAGCGTGCGCGCATAACGGCCGATCACGGCCGGCGGCGCATCGGCTGCGGCTGCGTTCGCCTTCGGATCGCCCGCCCATGGCAGGCGCAGCGCGTCCGGCGGCAGTTCGCCCGCCGCCGGGTGATAGCGCACCGACGGCAGCAGCGGCTGGGCGGCCACCGCGCCGGGGCCGACCAGCTGCTCGACGTCGAACACGCGGATCGCGTCGGAGCCGGCCTCGACGTATGCGACGACCGTGTTGCTCGTGCCGAGGTCGATGCCGACCGTATAGCGCTTCATCGCGCTCAGGCGGCGCCGCGCACGTCGAACTCGACCTTCCAGCGCTCGTTCGTGCCGCTCGGGATCGCCTCGAGTTCGAGCGTGCCGGCTTCGGTCACGCGCGCATGCAGCTTCACCGGCACGACCTCGCCGACCGTGCGCCCGTCGGCGGGCAGCGTGGCCTGGATTTCCTCGAGCTCCTGCAGCTCTTCCGGCGACCAGTAGTCGAGCAGCGTGCCCACCTGATCCTGACGGCGCACCGACGACCCGAAGAAACGGAACTGCACCGGTTCGCCGACGACGAGGCCGAACTCCTGCGGCGGCAGCGCCGCATCCGAGCCTTCCTCCATCCCGAACGGCGCGACGCACAGCGCCTGCACCGGCGGTTCGAGCCCCGGCACCGCAGGCATCGCCGACTCGATCGCGACGTAGTACGCCCGCGCCGTGCCCCCGCGAATGCGCACGCCGCGGCCGCGCTTCACATAGCCGTAGTACGCCGCGCCGCGCGCGACCGCGAGATCGAGATCCGCGCCTTCGAGCAGGCGCGCGGCCGGCGCGCCTTCCGCGGCGAGCCAGCTGTTGAGCGTATCGAGCACGCGCTGCGTGAGCAGCGTCGACTTGAACACGCCGCCGTTGAACAGCACCGCGGTCGGATGCAGGAACGTCGCGCCCTGCGGCAGCGTGCGCTGCACGCCGTCGAGCGCGTCGAGCGCCGCGACCTGGCGGCCGAGGAACGCCGCGAGATGGCGCGTGATGCCCGCGTCCTGCGCATACGGCAGGCCGAGCTGCGTCAGGCCGACGCGCGCGCGGCTCACCGGACGCGCGGCCGCATCGACTTGCGGGAAGAAACCTTCGAGGATCGTCTGCGTGAGTTCGGCGCGCGTGAGCTCCGTGCGGATCGAGCCGCCGATCAGCTTCGAGCCGCGGCTCGGCACGACGAGCGGCACCGCATCGGTCATCGGGTCGGACAGCAGCGTTTCCTTCGCGGCGCGACACGCGTAGGTCAGCGCGCGCAGTTGCCACGGATCGGCCTGCGTGCCCTGCTGCGCGAGCTTGCGCGCGACCACGTGCGCGAGCGCGAGGTCCATGTTGTCGCCGCCGAGCAGGATGTGCTCGCCGACCGCCACGCGATGCAGTTCCAGGTTGCCGTCGCGCTCGACCACCGCGATCAGCGACAGGTCGGTCGTGCCGCCGCCGACGTCCACGCACAGGATCAGGTCGCCGACCTGCACCTGCTTGCGCCAGCCGCCGTCGCTCTTCTGGATCCAGCTGTAGAGCGCCGCTTGCGGCTCCTCGAGCAGCGTCATCCGCGAGTAGCCGGCGGCACGCGCGGCTTCCGCCGTCAGTTCGCGCGCGGCCGGGTCGAACGACGCGGGGATCGTGACCGTCACGTCCTGGTCGGCGAACGGCGCGTCGGGATGCGCATGGTCCCACGCCTCGCGCAGGTGCGTCAGGTAGCGGATCGAGCTTTCCAGCGGCGACACGCGCGACACTTCGGGCGGCGCATCGCTCGGCAGGATCGCTGCGCGGCGATCGACGCCCGGGTGGCACAGCCAGCTCTTCGCGCTCGACACGAGGCGGATCGGCGTGCCCGCGCCGCGGGTGCGCGCCATTTCGCCGACCGCGAAGCCGCGCGAGGCGGTCCACGGCAGCGTCAGGTCGCCCTGCGTCAGCTCGCTTTCATGCGGAAGATAGAGGAACGACGGCAGCAGGTCGCGCGACTCCAGCGCGCCGGGCGCGGTCAGCTGCGCGATCGGCAGCACCTGCTGCGTGATTTTTTCGCCTTCGCTCGCGGCGCTGTCGACGTACGACAGCGCGCAGTGGGTGGTACCGAGGTCGATACCGATCGAATAGCGCGGATCGCTCACAGTTCCACCTCCGCCGGTGCGACCACCGAGGCGTCGTGGCTGCCCGTCAGCTTCGGCAGGCGCACGTCGGCCACGCGCCAGCCGCGATGGCTGACCGTGCCGGTGAAGGGCGCGGCGCCGACCACGTTGCCCGTCACGCGCACGGCCGTCGCGTCGAAGCCGGCCGGCAGCGTCACGCGGCTGCCTTCGGCTTCATCGCGCACCGGCACGATCGTGAAGTGCTCGCGCAGCGCGGCACGGCAGCCCTCGTGCACGAGGCGGGCGGCGGCGCCGATGTCGGCGTCCGCGTAGCCGGCGATGTCTTCCTCGACGAAGTCGATGAAGCGCGCATCGCGCTGCAGCAGGCCGAGCAGCTGCAGCGCGGCTTGCGGGCTGGCTTCGCGCAACTCGGGGGCCGGCGCCTTCACGGGCGCGGGCGCCGGGGGCGCGGCAGCCGGGGCCGGCGTCGGCACGACCGGTGCCGGGGCGCCATCGCGCACGCGCAGCACGCCGGCCGCGAACTCGCGGTTGCCGAGCACGGAAAAGAACGTGCCGACGGCCAGCGACAGCCGGCCGAAGAAGGACAGGTTGGATTCGGGCATGGGGTCTGGACTCCTGTGGGCTCGCGACGCGGCGAGCAGCTTGCCTGGGCGCCCGGCGGCGGCGTGCGATTGCGCACTGCCGCCACCCGGCGCGTGATTCGGGCGCGCCCTCTCGGGTGCGGAAAACCCGTATTTTGCCCTGTGGCGGGCGAACCGGGCAGAAGTTGGGGGACAGAACACGGCGACGCGCCGGTTTTGCACCGCGCCGGATTGCGTCGGACTGCCGGCTATCTGCCGTCGGCCGCGATGTTGCAGCGCATCAGCGCGGCTTGCGGCGGCGCGCCGCCTTCGCTTCGAAATCGCGCGACAGCATGCCGAGCGTGACCTCGCCGAAGCGCGCGAGCAGCACCGCCTCGGCCTCCTTCAGCGTGGCCGACAGATGCGCGTTGACCGCCTGTTCGACCAGGCATTCGGGCGCATCCTCGGCCACCAGATCGGAAAACACCGGCGGCTCGCCCACCGCGCGATAGACGTCGAGCAGCGTGATGTCGTCCAGCGCGACGCTGAGCGCCCAGCCGCCGCCGTGACCCTTTTCCGACTGCACGTAGCCGCAGTCGCGCAAGCCGCCGAGCAGGCGCCGCACGACGACCGGATTCGTGCACAGCATCGCCGCGATCGCCTCCGACGTCAGCGGCCCGTCAGCTTGGTCCATGTGGATCAGCGCATGCAGCATGCGCGACAAACGACTGTCGGTTCTCACGGACGGGTTGCTCCCACTCTCGAAACTTATGAAGTTGCATGAATGATACCATCGACCTATCATGCAACTTATCGTGTTTCATGAGTTGACCGCCATCGGAGCACGTTCTTCGCTTGTACGGATTCGGGAAAGGTGTGAACACATGCAGAACCATCATGAAGTGATCGTGATCGGCGGCAGCTTTGCTGGGCTGTCGGCCGCGATGCAACTGGCGCGCGCACGGCGCCGCGTGCTCGTGATCGATGCCGGGCGGCCGCGTAATCGCTTTGCCGAACACGCGCACGGATTTTTCGGGCAGGACGGCAAGCCGCCCGCGCAGATCGTCGCCGACGCCGCCGCCCAACTCGCGGCCTATCCGACCGTGCAGCGGATCACCGGTGAAGCGCGCACCGCCGAGCGCGATGCGAGCGGACGCTTTCACGTGACGCTCGCGGACGGCAGCCGCGCAAGCGCCGACCGGCTGATCCTCGCGACCGGCATCCGCGACGAGTTGCCCGCACTGCCGGGGCTCGCGCAACGCTGGGGGATCAGCGTGCTGCATTGTCCGTACTGCCATGGATACGAGGTGTCGGGCCGGCAACTCGGCGTGCTGGCCACGCATCCGCTGTCCGTGCATCAGGCGATCCTGATTCCGGACTGGGGGCCGACGACCTGGTTCACGCAACGCGTGGTCGAACCGAATGAAGAGGAAACCGCATTGCTCGGTGCACGTGACGTGCGTATCGAGCGGTCGCCGGTGGTCGAGATTCTCGGCGAAGCGCCGCGTATCGACGCGTTGCGGCTCGCCGACGGACAAGTCGTACCGATCGATGCGCTGTTCATCGGCGCGCGTACGGCGATGGCGAGCGATCTCGCGCGACAGCTCGGCTGTGCGTTCGACGAAGGGCCGCTCGGCGTGGCGATCCGCGTCGACATGTGGAAGCAGACGAGCGTGCCCGGCGTGTTCGCGGCCGGCGATGCGTCGAGCCTGATGACCAATGCGACGTTCGCGTCGGCATCGGGCGTCGCGGCCGGGGTGGGCGCGCATCGGTCGTTGATTTTCGGGCTCGAGGCATGACGGGCATGAAGCCGCGCGCGGGTTGATGCGGCGTATCGCCACTTTCGTCACCCGATGTGGTGTTTAATGCTCGGCAACGCCAGCATTAAGAGACACGCAATGCTCGATCTCGAAGACCTTCGACTCGTACGCGCGATCGGCGCGTCGCGTTCATTGGCATCCGCCGCCCGATTGCTCGACCTCACCCCGCCCGCGGTCACGATCCGCCTGCAGCGGATGGAGGCGCGGCTGGACGTCCGCCTTGCCGTGCGACAGCCGAAAGGGATCGCACTGACCGACGAAGGTCAGCGGCTGTATCAGGAAGCCGTCGAGATTCTCGAGCGCGTCGAGGCACTGCCGGTCAACATCTCCGGCGATCACGGCGACGTGCAGGGTACGCTGCGCGTCGTCGCGCCGTTCGGCTTCGGACGCAAGTACGTCGCGCGGATCGTGCGGGACGTGCTACGCGCGCATCCGAAGCTCGAGATCTCGCTGCACCTCGCGGAGAGTCCGCTAAGCAGCGCATCGGGCGCCGACGTGGTCGTGCATGTCGGCAGCCTGAAGTCGTCGTCATGGATCGGCTATCCGCTCGCGCCCAACGAGCGCTTCCTGTGCGCGAGCCCCGGGTACGCGCGCCGCATCGAGGAACTGAATCACCCGTCGGACCTGGCCCGCTACGACTGCCTGTGCCTGCGCGAGAACGACGAGGACATCCCGCGCTGGCACTTCTCGCAAAACGGCGACGACAAGGGCGAACCCAGGCGATCCACGGTGATCCGCGCAACGGGCGCGCTGTCGTCGAACGACGGCACCGTCATCACCGACTGGGCACTGGCCGGGCTCGGCATCGTGGAGCGCTCGGAATGGGACGTCGCGCCGCTGCTCGCGAACGGCAAGCTGGTCAGGCTGCTGCCCGACTGGCATCTGCCGCCGGCGCCCGTGACCGCGCTGCTGCCGTCACGCACCGGCCGTTCCGCGCGGCAACGCGTCTTTCTCGACGCCGCGAGGCAATTTCTCGATCCGCCGCCTTGGCGCGGCAAGGCATGAACGACTTTCCCGGATTAAATGCCGGTTAATGATCGATTTGCCTGGCGTTAAACACGCTGCTGGCCAAACGCCCTACAGTGCTCGCTGTCGGCAACCTACCGAGGCAACGCACCATGGGCATCCCACCCGTCAACACCCCCGCCGCATTGATCGACGTCGATCGCATGCGCGAGAACATCGCGCGCATGCAGGCGCATCTCGACGCGCTCGGCGTCAGGTTCCGGCCGCACGTGAAGACCACCAAGTGCCGGCAGGTCGTCGACGCGCAGATCGCGGCCGGCGCGCAGGGCGTCACGGTGTCGACGCTGAAGGAAGCCGAACAGTTCTTCGCGGGCGGCGTGCGTGACATCGTCTACGCGGTCGGGATGATTCCCGCCAGGCTGGGCCAGGCGCTCGCGCTGCGCCGCCAGGGCTGCGACCTGAAGATCGTCGCCGACAGCGTGCAGACCGCGAACGCGATCGCCGAATTCGGACGCGAGCACGGCGAGCGCTTCGAAGTCTGGATCGAAGTCGACGTCGACGGACACCGTTCGGGCGTTCGGCCCGACGACGGCCTGCTGATCGACGTCGGCCGCGCGCTGGTCGACGGCGGCATGACGCTCGGCGGCGTGCTCGCTCATGCCGGCTCCAGCTATGAATACGACACGCGCGACGCGCTGGTCGCGATCGCCGAACAGGAGCGCAGCCGCACCGTGCGCGCCGCCGAGCGCCTCAGGGCGGCCGGCTTGCCGTGCCCGGTCGTGAGCATCGGTTCGACGCCGACCGCGCTGTCCGCGGAGAACCTCGACGGGGTGACGGAAGTCCGCGCAGGCGTATACGTGCTGTTCGACCTCGTGATGCACAACATCGGCGTGTGCGCGCTGTCCGACATCGCGCTGTCGGTGCTGACCACCGTCATCGGGCACCAGGAAGAGAAAGGCTGGGCCATCGTCGACGCGGGGTGGATGGCGATGAGCCGCGACCGCGGCACGCAGCGGCAGGCGCGGGATTTCGGCTACGGGCAGGTGTGTACCGACGACGGCGACGTGCTCGGCGAGTATGTGATGAGCTCGGCCAATCAGGAGCACGGCATCGTGTCCCGCATCGATACGCCCGACACGGGCATCGCGCAGCGGTTTCCGATCGGTACCCGTTTGCGGATCCTGCCGAACCACGCGTGCGCGACCGGTGCGCAACATCCGGAATACCACGCGCTGAGCGGCGACGGCACCGTACAGACCTGGCCGCGCTTCTACGGGTGGTAAAGAACGAGTACGACGGCCGGTGCGGGGATGTGATGCACCGATTTCCTGCGATGAAACCGGCCACCGCACCCTCGCCCCGGCATTGACTGCTTGTCCAAATATAGACAAACTATAAAATTCGTGATTCGCACTGCACCCGACAGGTTCGCCCCTATGCCGACAGACGCCCAACTCCTTCTTCTCGACCGGGATGCCGTCGAACCGGCCCTTCAAGCCGAGCAGGTGATGGCGGCCGTCCGCGAAGCCTTCGTGCTGCATGGTCGACGCGCCGGACGCGTGTTCCCGGTCGTGCGCGAGAAGCTGCATACCGGCGGCGTGTTCGGTATCAAGTCGGGCGACGTCGCCAGCCAGGATCTGCTCGGTTTCAAGGCGGCCGGGTTCTGGCCCGGTAATCGCAGCCGGGGCGGCGAGCCGCATCAGGCGACGATCGCGCTGTTCGACCCGGCCACCGGCCGCCCGCTCTGCATCATGGACGGCAATGCGATCACGACCGCCCGCACAGGCGCGGCCGGCGGCCTCGGGCTGCAGGCGCTCGCCCGGCCCGACAGCTCGCGAATCTGCGTGTTCGGCACCGGCGTGCAGGCGCGCGTCCAGCTCGACTATGCGATCGGGCTGCTGCCGCGACGATGCGCGGTGCAGTACGTGAACGTCAGCGGCGAGCCGGATCCGCGGTTCGAATCGGCGTTCCGCGAACGCTGCGACATCCGCGTCGCGCGGGACCGCAACGATGCGGTGGCGGGCAGCGATGTGGTCATCACGGCGACACCGGGCGGCGGCCCGCTGTTCGACGCGGATGCGGTTCAACCGGGCACGCATCTGACCTGCGTCGGAGCCGACACCGCTGGCAAGCGCGAGCTTCCGGAAGGCGTGCTGGCGCGTGCGCGGATTTTCGTGGACGACCACGAGCAGGCGCGCAGCATCGGCGAGTGCCAATGGGCGCCGGATTTGCCGCGCACTGAAATCGGTGACATCCTCGCTGGCGTTGCGCCGGTCAATCGCGCGCCGAACGAGATCACGGTCTTCGACATGACCGGACTCGCGCTTCAGGACCTGACCGTTGCGCGCTTCCTGTATCGGCAGGCTCTCGAAAACGGCACCGGAACCTTCGTTCCGTGGCCCTGGTAACCGACTTCCCCTTCAACCATCATGCGTCTCGCCAAAGTATCCGCCCTCTCGTTCGATCTCGATGACACGCTATGGCCATTCGGCGCCACCGTCGAACGGGCCGAGGCCGCACTTCACGCATGGTTGATCGAGCACGCGCCCGATACCGCGAGCATCTTGCCCACGCGGCACGCGTTGAGCCGGTTGCGCGACGAATACGAGCGCGCGCGCCCGGACCTCGTCAGCGACTATCGTGCGTTGCGAATCGGATCGATCGCGCTTGCGCTGGAGCGGGCGAACGAAGATGTCTCGCTGGCCGGACACGCGTACGCCGCGTTCTATTCCGCGCGGAACAAGGTCGAGTTCTTCGAAGATGCGTTGCCGGCGCTCGCGTGGTTGAGCGCGCGCTTTCCGCTGATCGCGGTGACCAACGGCAACGCAGACCTCCGGCTGACCGGCGGCGGCGAATTCTTTCGGGAAACGCTCAGCGCGCAGGCGTTCGGGGTCGCGAAACCCGAGCCGGAAATCTTTCATGCGGCGGCGGCGTCGCTTGGCGTGCCTGCGGCCGAACTGCTCCACGTCGGGGACGACTTTCACCTCGATATCGTCGGCGCGTTGAATGCGGGGCTTCAGGCGGCGTGGCTGGTTCGCGACACGCATCCGGACGCGGAACACGTTCAGCCACGAGCGGCTTCCGCGCACCTCACGCTGCGCGACCTGTCGTCGCTGTGTCGAGCGCTCGGCGGGCCTGTCGAGGTGTCGTAGAAGTTCTCGAGACGGCAGGTGAATCAATCGAATCGTTCGATGGGAATCGCGCGCAAGCAAGTCGCCTCCCAACATCATATTTTTGTATCAATGCCATCCGGGCCAACAAAATTATTCACCTCGATATCCGCAATATCAAAATCAAAATTTGGCTCTCTTCCAAACAGCGCAACAAAAAGATCATGCACAAATCGCTCCTTATCTTCCACTTCATCCAAAGGAATCTCTTGCGGAAACAATCCTCTCCAGTTGGCGCAGCACGAATGCGAAGCCATAACATATTCCAAAACATCTGAAACCCGAGACTGAGAAATCGGCCCAAACCCCTCAAACCTCAACTTCATCTCCCCAAACAGTCGATTCAGATCATTCTTTTCATTAACATAAAAATCATCCAGCTCATCATCCCTCATGGAGTAGAGGTAATAATACAATGGGCCGATATAGTTAAAATTGATGATTTTCTTCATGGCGATGGCAACTTAGGAAATGCAGTGACGATACTTCCGTCCCGACGAACAACGGTAACCTCTGACGTGCTCAATACTGCGCCTCCCCCTTTTCGATAGCCTTCCCCTACAGTTCTGCCTATATCGAAAGTTACTGAATTTTCCCCGCTGGCATTCAGCTTTGCCGTACCGCGCTGAATAGCATCCAACTGATCAACATTACTCATAAACCTCGTTGAATCGGTCGGACGAGGACGCTTAGGACACGGACAGTCAGGCGGAATTCCCGTCATAGCACGATGCTCCTGCTGTGCAAGTGTTGTCCCTGCTCCATGATGAGAATAGGTGTGCCCTCCTCCCTTTGCGTCGATATCCTGCAAAATATTACCTGCACGACGGTTCGCACGATTTCCGGCTAAGCCTAAAGGATCGACCCATTCGGTACCGTTCGGTGCATATTGATAAACGTTCAGTCCACCGGCCAGCCCGATCGGATCCTTGCTAACAAACCGCCCACACCCCGGATCGTAGTACCGATACCGGTTGTAATGCAGCCCCGTCTCCTCATCCCGATACTGCCCCTGAAACCGGATCGAGTTACCCGCCTCATTCCGCTCCGGCGTCTCCCGCCACACCGTCTTCTCCCCGCCCCACGCACGATACCGCCCGACCCACACCACCTTCCCCGACTCATCCAGCAACTCAGTGGCTCGCCCACGACGGTGGCTTCCACGCCGGTCAGAAGCTCCACGTTCACGTTGAACACGGCAAGCTCACCATTACCGCCGCTCAGATCGCTCCCGCAGTAACGCAAGCCGAGCAGATCACCATCGGCCCGGATCACCACCAACCTCGATAACAACAAGGGCCGCAACTGCGGCCCTTCAGACTGCTGACGAACCCCACGTTTTTCGAAGCGTGGGGTTTCGTCTTTCTGGAATCAGGGTTGCAGACTCGCAGCGAGCGAGCAGCCAAAGCTGCTGGGCAAACGGCTCACCAGGCGCAGCAGGAGGCGTACGAAGCACCAATCGGGACCCGCTGGGCCCTTTTTCCCCTTCCGGGCCAACAGCATCGCGATCTTCTTGATGTTCTGCTCCGCCGCGGCCAGCAAGCATTGTTCAGCCACCTTGCGCAGCCCGCGCATGCGTGCATAACGGTGTCCGTGCAACTGCTTGGCGTCGGCGAAGCTGCGTTCCACCGTCTCCTTGCGCCGCGCGTAAATGCGCTGGCCCCATTCGGTCAGGCGTCGCGCATCCACCCGTTCTTTGGCACGCTCCCAGACGTGGCGCGTCACCACCTTCACCGCGTTGGCACTGTTCGTACACTGTGCCCGCACCGCGCAGCGCCGGCAGATCTGCGGATTCGATTTGTATTCCCGATAGCCGACCCGATTGGTCGTGCTGTAAAGCAGCACCTGCCCCTGCGGGCATACGTATTCGTTGCGATACGCGTCGTACTTGAACTGCCGTTTGTAGAACATGCCCGGCTTGTGGTTCGGTGTGCGATAACCCATTACCCCGGCAATCTCCCGCTCCTCCAGCCCCTGACACACCGCAGGCGTGAAGTAGCCCGCATCCAGCCCGACCGCCTCAACCTTGAACTCGAAGCGCTCGCGCTGGCGATCCAGTCGATCCAGATACGGCTGGCTATCGTGTACCGAGGCCGGCGTCACGTGCGTATCGGTGATGATCGCGTGCCTGGCATCCACCGTGCGGTGGTCCAGATAGAAGAAGCCCTTCGGCTTGTCGTCCCGGACCATGTAACCGCTGTCCGGGTCGGTCCGGCTGACCTTGGTGTCCTTGCTCGGTGGCGGCTCGTCGTCGTTGCGATCCAGCGGCTTCTTGCCGTGCGCGGCACGGTCCGCGTCCACCGCCGCATTCAGCGCCTGCGTGTACGCCGCCGGAGTCTGTTCCAGCTTCACCACGTCGAACTTGTTCTTGTTCGCGTTCGCCTTCAGATGCGTGCTGTCCGTGTACAGCACCCGACCGTCGACCAGCCCGCGCTTGATTGCCTGCCGCACGATCTCGTCGAAGATCTCCTGATACACCGTGGTGTCCGTGAAGCGGCGTCGGCGATTCTGCGAGAACGTCGAGGCATCCGGCACCTTGTCGGTCAGCCGGAACCGGGCGAACCAGCGATAGGCGACATTGACCTGGACCTCGCGCATCAGTTGCCGCTCGCTGCGTACCCCGAACAGGTAGCCGATGAATAGCAGCTTGAACATCACCACCGGATCGAGTGCCGGCCGGCCGTTGTCCGCGCAGTACAGATGCGCCACCTTCTCGCGGATGAATTCGAAATCCACCGCCGCGTCGATCTGGCGCAGCAAGTGGTCCTTCGGCACGAGTTCCTCGAGCGTCACCATCTCGAGTTCGTGCTGCGTGGGCGTCGGTGTCTTCAGCATCACGCTATTAAAAACAAAACCCTCGCACTTGGCGAGGGTTTGTCAGCAGTCTGAAGGGCCGCAACTGCGGCCCTTGTTGTTAGTTACTGGACTTGATGCGAAACGCCTCCTTCAGTGTTACTTCATCGTCCCAATCCCCATCTTCGAAGCATCTAACAACCCTGCTGCTCAATGCTCCTTGCACTAAATTGTACAAATTAGGCGATCTAAAATTAACTTCCAACCGTAGCGCTCGATCACTCTCTTTGGTCAACCTAGCATCATATTCAGCCAACGTCTGTAGGTCCCTGTCCTTCAGGCAGACTTCCTGAGCTTGCGCTTTGACACAGGCGTCACTCGACTTCAGTGAATCGATGACAAGCTGCGCTGAAGCAGCGTCGTCAAACACCAATCTATATTCGTAGCTCATGATCCGTGCGGCCTCCCGCGAACGGCTGGCAGATCAGCAGGGTTACGGATACCAATGTGCGTTTCATTTGGATCTAGTGATACAAGTCCACGATCATTAAGTTGATTCCCAGCGGGATCTTCCTTGTGGACATGCGCGTTATTTCCCGATCTATAAGGACAAGGGCACTTGTTTCCGTATTTATGAACCCGGACCTCTGATCCGTCCGCATGCTTCCAAGTCTCGTTCACGCCATTGTCTTTCGTTTTGGCAAAGCCCGCATCATTCAGCACCGATCCTACACGTGGCGCACTTCGTCCTTTCACCCGAGGTAGATCGGATGCAGCAGAAAGCCCCAACGGATCGCCCCACTGCACCGGATTCGGCGCGTACTGCCAGACGTTGATCCCACCCGCCAACCCGATCGGGTCCTTCGATATGAACCGCCCACTGCCCGGATCATAGTACCGATACCGGTTGTAATGCAGCCCCGTCTCCTCATCCCGATACTGCCCCTGAAACCGGATCGCGTTACCCGTCTCATTCCGCTCCGGCGTCTCCCCCCACACCGTCTTCTCTCCACCCCACGCCCGATACCGCCCGACCCACACCACTTTCCCCGACTCATCCAGCAGTTCCTGCGGGGTCCCCAGATGATCGTTCTGATAGAACAGCGTCGCGTGCCGCGTCTTCGCCGGCACCTGCACGAACCGCCCCTCCGCGTCCGTCGCGACGAATGCCGCCTCCACCAGCGTCTCGTCCAGCCGCGCCAGCGGCTCGAACGTCCCCGGTTCGTGCAGATACAGCGACGCGCCCTGCCACTGATGCCGCTCCCTGAACGTATGCATGCGCTGCGCCACCGGTACCGAATCCGCATCGTCCGGATCTTCCCGAACCATCCGCGTCGGCCGATACGTCACCGGCTCGCGCTCGCCCTGCTGCAGCGGCGGGATATGGAACCGCTCCTCCATCAGCAGCACGTCGCCGTCCCAGGTGAACAGGGTCCGCTCGATACTGCCGTCCTTGCTTCCCACCTCCTTCACCGTCCTGCGACCGAACGCGTCGTACGCGAAATTCACCTGCAATTCCGGCTTCACCGCGCCCGGAATCCACGTCGCCGTGCCGTCCTCCGTCCGCTCGATCCGGTCGATCTCGTGCGCCGCCGGCGGTTTCGCAAAGCGCCTCGCCTCTCGAAGCCGATGCGCCACGTCGTACTTGAACAGCCACGTCACGCCACCCGGTTCGACCCGGCGCACCAGATTGCCGTATGCATCATGCTCGTAGCGCGTGCGGCTCAGTTCCTTCAGCACGTTCCCCACGCACTTCGGCAGCGCCTTCTCCCAATCCCACAGCGCCTCGCACTCGCCCGCCACCTGCATGCGCCGCGCGAGCTGTGCCTCCGGCAACCGTTCCCCCGGATGCGCATCCCACCATGCGCGGTCCTGCGCCATCTGTCGCTGCATCCGCGCCATCACCGACTCGAGTGGTTCGTCGGTCGGCCGGGGCGGGATCTTCTCCGGATCCACCGGGTTGCCTGCCGGGTCGAACGCAAACACCTCCTGCAGATCGAGCGTCGTTGCCTTCAGCAAACGCCCCGTCGGGTCGTACAGGTAGTCGGTCACCCCGCGCGCGCGATCCTCGATGCGCATCAGGTGACCGGCCGCGTCGTACTGGTACCGGCGTCCGGCCATCCAGTCCGCCAGCCGCGCGCTCCCGTCACGCCGCACGGCCATGCGCTGCAATCGTCCTGCCGGATCGTATTCCCGAACCTGCTCGAAGCTGCGATACCGGCGCACGATCTCGCGATGCAGCTTGTCGCGCTCGAAGTCCACGAGTGGCTGGCCGTCCAGCAACACGCCATGCAAATGGCCCGATCCATAGCGCAGCCAATCGATCGTGCGGGTATTGGGCAGCTGCGTGCGAATCCGGTTGCCGAGTGCGTCGTATTCGTGGCGAGTCACCGACGTGTACATCCCGTCGGTGTCCGGACGAATCGTCTGCTCCTCCGCGACCAGGTTATCGGCTTCGTCGTAATACAGCCGGACACTCCCCCGGTGATTCTGCGCGGTGGTCAGCCGGCCGCGGGCGTCGTAATAAAAACGCTCGTTTGCGTGACCGCTACCGCCCGCGCCCTTCGTCTCGCGTTGCGTCAACCGCCCCAGCGGATCGCGCACATAGGTCGTCTCGATGTCGCCTTGCCGCGAGCCGGCGAGTTGCCCTGCCTCGTCCCACCGGTAGTGCGTCGTGCTGCCGTCGAAATCCGTCTGCTCGATCAGCCGCCCCGACGCGTCGTAGCCGAATCGCGTCTGCTCGCCGTTCTCGTTGGTCAGCCGGTCCAGCCGCCACTGCCGGTCGTATCCATACAAGAGCTCCCGGCCCGCCGCGTCCCTGCGCCAGGTCGGTTGCCGACGCGCGTTGAAGGTGTATTCGGTAATCTGTCCCGCGCCGTCACGGTAGGTGCGCAGGTTGCCTTCGGCATCCCACGTAAAGCGTTCTTCGACGCCATCCGGATGCGTGACGCTGACGATCTGCCCCCGGGCATCGCACCGGTAGCGCGTGACGTGGCCTTCGGCGTCGGTGATCATGGAAGGATGGCCACGCTCGTCGTAGCCATACCGCGTCGCGTGGCCGGAGCAATCGGTCGCCTCGGTCAGCCGGCCGGCCTGGTCGTAACGGAATCGCCTCACGCCGCCCTTCGGATCGGTCAGCGACAGCAACTCGCCCTGGGTGCCCCACGCATAGCGCGTCGTGCGCCCCGCTGCGTCCGTCACCGAGACCGGCCGCCCGAGCCCGTCGTAGGCCGTCTGCGTGACACGACCCTCCGGCGCGGTGACCGTCACCGGCAAACCGCTGTCGTCGTAGTCGATGCGGGTGGTATTGCCGAGCGCATCGGTCTCGGCCGTCAGGCGCCCCTGCTCGTCGTAGGCAAAGCGTTGCGTGTGACCCAGCGCGTTTTTTGTACCGACCAGGCGGTGCCGGTCGTCCCATTCATACGAGTCGGCCGAGCCGTCAGGGTGCTCGACCAGCACGATCCGGTTGTCGTGATCGTAGCGATGGATCGTCGCGTGGCCGTCTGCATCGGTGACCACCGTGTGCCAATGCTCGCGGTGGTACGCGAAATACGTGTCGTCCTGCGGCGGTTGCCCTTCATTGCCGAACCACGTGCGCACGCACTTCGCGTCGGCCGGGGCCGGCACGCCTTCGCGGCGGCCCGGCCAGTCCCAGGTCAGGTTCGCGGCGTGGCCGTTGAAATCCGTATGGCGCGTGAGCAGATGGTGCGCGTACGCATAGGTCCGCCGGCACCCGAGCATGTCGACGTGGCCGACGAGGTCGCCTTCGGCGCTATACGCGTAGCGCGCGAGCGCCTCGTTGGCGAGGCCCGGTACGCCGGCGCGGTAGATCGCCGAGACGCGGCCGCCGACATAATCGATGCGGATCGCGTTGCCCGCATCGTCACCGATCGCGACGAGTTCGTCCGCGGCGTTATAGGTGAAACCCAGGCCGAGGCCATCGCGGTGCTTGCGGGACGCGAGGCGATAGCGAACGAGCGTGGCCGTACCGTGTCGCTCATAGCGTTCGTGCGAGCCGTCGGGATACGCGAGCAGGACATGCCGTGCATCGGGACGCGTCACGCTGAATTGCTCGGTCGGCACCTCGATCGTTTCGCCGACCGCCACCCGCGGCAGCGGCACCGCCCGGCCATCCGGGTCGAAGAACGTCAGCGCGCCGTCGCGCTCCTCCAGCGACAGGTGATACGGGCTGCTCCAGCGTGCCCCGAGCGGGCTCGCATCGTAGGCGGCAAGGCTCGACCGGTAGCGGCGCTTCCACACGATCGGCACGATCGCGTCGACCACGAAGTCGGTCTGTTCGAGGTTCTCGTCGCCCATCGCATAGTTGACCGGTTTCGCACTCGCGGTCCGCGGGCAGCCGCAACCGTCCTTCGCCGGCAGCGCGCTCGGCGGCGCGCCCTTCTGCGTCGAATCGCGGTGCGCGCCGGGCTTGCGGTGCGGCTCGCGCATCGTGCCCGGCACGGCCTGCGCCACATGCGACGGAATCCCGCGCGCCTTTCTCGCCTTGATTTCGGCGGTGATTTGAGCGGCCATGAACAGCAGGCTGCCCGCCTCTTGCGCGCTACCGAACGCGCTGTTCAGCATCAGTTCGGTATGCAGATCGAACGCGTCCAGCCATGCGACGATCGCGTCGCGCTGGCCGGACAGCTTGAGAAGCTGGTCGATGCCGACGAGCGCGATCTCCTCCGTTGACGGCACCCACGACAGGAAACCCGGGTTCTTCCGGATGCGCCCCATCTGCTCGGCCGCCGACACGGGGTTCAACACGAAGCGCCGCAGGGTCTGCGACGCTTCGCTCACGCCCTTGACGATGTCGTCCTGCCACTTCCGGAGATGCGTATCGAGTTCCGCCATGAAGGCGAGCACGTCGCCGCCGGCCGTCGCCCAGAACAGATCGACCAGCACCGCTGCGCCCGCCCCTTTCGCGAAGGCGAGCAGCACCTCCTTGACGACCGCGCGCGCCGGCCGCGTCGCATTGCCCGCGGCGGGCACGACACCGATCGCATCGATCGCGAGAATCGCCCAGTTGAACACCTTCGTCGTGCCGCCCGGCTCGCTGCAGATCCGGTGGATGTCGACGCCGACGTCGTACAGCGACATCGCATTGCCGACGAACGGCACCATGTACAGGCACTGAACGAAGATCTCGAGGCGGGGGTCCCCGACGGATTCGACGCCGGCCGCGATCAATCTCGGCGAGGTTTCAGGCGCAGGAAACGGGCTGACGATCACGCGCCGCGCTTCGGCGTTTTGCCGGAGGGCCGTCGGGATCGGGCGCTGAATGGTGGAGGGAGCTGCGGTTCCGGCCATGGGTTGTTATCGGTTTTGAACGGGAAAAGGAATGCGGGGCGCCAGTCAGCGCGACACGGTGGATTTGACGAGGTCCGGAGCAGCGCCGGGACCCGCAGCCGCCGCGCCGTTGGCCACGGAACGCACGAGCGGCCGGCCTGTCATGTCTGGAGCGGACCGAGCGACAGCGGCGACATCGCCTTGCGCGACGCTCGTCGCCTTCGCCTTGATCGCCGCGACCGACTCCAACGCTCGCGTCGCTGCGGCCGCCTCCGGAATCGCCGCGGCCATCGCTGCCCCGACGAGGCTAGGCACGGTCCGGGCGGCGTCACCGGATGCCGCGAAGTGCGGCGCGCCCTTCGGTTCACCCCACTTGCGTGCGTTGTCCTGAAGATCGTGGGCTTCCTCGAGATACTCGACAGCACCGCCGCCACGCGGCACATTCGCCACCGTGCCTCTTCCGTTGGCATCCAGTCGCCCCTCGCGCCACGAACCGTCCGGGAACGTCACTCGATACGGTGCGTTCCTGACGGGTTCTCCGTTCGGATACGCATGCCAGAGCTGAATGCCGGTCTTTTCCTGTTCGGGCATCAGCGGCAGTGCCTGCCGTCGCGTCGCGGACGGCCCGGCATTCAGCGGCCCATTCAACCGGATTTCGGCCGCACTGCCGATCTCCACCAGCCCGCCTTCGAGCTTGATATATGCGCCGCCGCACATCAGCACCAACGCCTTCCGCGCATTCAGCGTCACGGCATCCGACGTGCTTGCGATCGTCACCCCCTTCAGCGCCGTCAGTTCAAGCGCGTCCGCTTGCGCCTGAACGTCGACCTTGCCCGCGCCCGCGTACAACTTCATCCCCTGCGCATGCGCATACAGCGACACTGCATTGCCCGCTGCAACCGTATAGTTGCCGCCGATCGCCGCATCGGCATTGCCGCCCGTCGTCGTGAAGAGATGCCCGCCAGCCGCCAGTTGCATGTGTTCGCCGCTGGTCACGGCAACCCCGTGCGGTGCCGATGCGAGCAACACGGCGGCCTCGAGATCCCGAACCTGCGCGTCGAGCAATGCCTGCTGCGCTTCGCAGGCCGCCACCGTCGCTCGCGCCTTCTCGACCGCATCGGTCAGACTCCGCATGCGGGATCGCGCCGCGTCGAGCTGCTGCCGCGCGACCGTCATGTCGAAAGCGTGCCCGCCCGCGTTCGACTGCGCATCGGCCGACAGGAACAGCCCCTTGCCGGCGCGCAGTACGCCACGCTCGTCGGTTCTGACTTCGAACCCGTCGCCGCGAGCCTCCTTGCGCCGATCGACGAGGTGACCAAGATTGATCTGGGTCTTGCCGCCGAAATCGGTCGACAGCTTGATGCCTTCGCGCCCCTTCCGGTCCTCGAAGCGAAGCTTGTTGTTCGCTCGCGTGCGAATCACGTTGCGCGTGTTGAAACCATCCCGGCTCGTGACCAGGTCGACGGCCTGACTGTGATGCTGCGCGTGCGCGATATACGGCCGGTTCGGGTTGCCGCCGGCAAATGCAACCGCGACTTCGGTATCGGCCAGCAGCGGAAAGTGGAATCCCGTCTGATGGCTGCCCGCGAAGGGCTTGGCGAGGCGCAGCGGCACGCACTCGCCGCCGGCCGGCCATGTGTCGAAGTCGAAATCGAAGCGTACGGTGTAACACCCTTCGCTCGTCAGGTGCGCATACGGTGAAGCGTCCGGCGTCGTGACTCGTGCCGACAACGTGCCGGCAATCGTCGGCCAGCGGCGCTCGTCGAGTTTCAGCCGAAATGGCCGGCCGCACGGAATCGCATCGAACGTATTGATGTACGACGCATCGCGGCCGCCGGCATGACGCACCGACACGATCACGATCCCGTGCGGCGCGTCGGCCGGCTGCTCGTCGAGCTTCGCGACAAGCCCCGGTGCGAAGTCGACGACCGAACTCTTGCCCGAATACGTGACCTGCCATGCGAGCGCCGCCTCGTGGCGCAATTGCGCTTCGCGCCGGGCTTCGTCGCCATCCGGATGATGGGTGCCGTAGACGTAGCTCGCGCCCCATGTCGTCGGATCGTCGCGCGCGATGTTCGCTTCGGCGTTGAACCGGTCGTCAGCCTTCTCGGGGT
This sequence comes from Burkholderia sp. Bp9142, assembly GCF_003853415.1. Taxonomy (GTDB): domain Bacteria; phylum Pseudomonadota; class Gammaproteobacteria; order Burkholderiales; family Burkholderiaceae; genus Burkholderia. The sequence goes on from NZ_QTPP01000001.1 coordinate 462,699, forward strand.
TGTAATCGGCGACCTTGATCGAGCGAGGAATCGTTTCGCTCAACGATTCGAGCGAAAGCACGGCTTCGTGACCGCTTTCGAGACCGCTTGCTTCGCGGTACGGAATGGTGATTTGCGGACGGTACGAATAGGCATCGACATCATCGCCGAAATGCAGTTCGTCGCCATGCTGTCCCGCCCGGAAAAAACAGAACAATCCGGTTTGTTCCATCAGCAGGCGGATGTAAGCCCAATCGGACATCCGGTACTGCATGCGAAACGCAAGACGCGGATACGCGTGCCGCAGCTTGAACGAAAACTGGTGCGCGCGGAATTCGTGCCGCCTGAGGATCGATTCGATGATCTCCGGCACGGACTGTTGCTGATAAATGCGGGTCGCCTCCACGAGGCGCAAACGGGCGACGAACGGCTCGACGACGATCCTGTACGACACGAAATCGCGCGTCTTGCGGATCTGGCCGAACGCGGTGATGCAGCCGGCGAATCGACGCACCGCGTCCGTCGGGCCGTTCGTGCCCGGCGGCTCGATCGTGAAGGTCGCGGGACGATTGAGGTAATCGGCACGTGCGAGCGAAACCGGGCTCGTCAGCGTCACCTCGATCCGATAGGGCTCGCCGAGTCGCTCGTCGAGCACGAACGACATGATCGACAGATCCTGCGCCGCGGGTGCGCCGGGCACCTCGAGGAAATACGACTGACGACCGGTTTTCCACTGTGCGACTGCGCGTTGCGTATCTCGTTCTCGGACCATGCTTCTCTCTCGGCAACCGTCTTTTTTCTCGGAAGCTGAAGGGATAAAGGATGGCCGGATTCACGTCCAGCGAATGGCAACGGTCTGCAACAATGTTCGTGGCCGATCACGCCAATCGACATGACCGACCACCCTTTCACGCCGCCTTGCGCGCGTCCGCGATCCGCTGCGGCGCCTTCGGCCGCGCATACAAGCGTTCGAGATACGCCCGCAATTGCGGGAACGGTTCGATCAGGTTGCACTCGCTCGCCCAGTCGATCAGATACGCGGTCACGCAATCGGCCACCGTCAGCGTATCGCCGACGATGAATTCACGCCCTTCGAGATGCCGGTCGAGGATCGTGGCCATCGCCGTGAAGTCCTCGCGCGCGAGTTCGATGTCGGCCGGCGAACGCTTCTCGGGTGGATAGATGAACGTATGCCGCGTAATGCGCCACAGCGGCTGCTCGAGCTCCGTCACCGCGAACATCACCCACCGATAAGCCTGCGCACGCAGCGCCGGATCGGTGGGCAGCAGCGCCTTCTCCGGATACTTGTCCGCGAGATACAGCACGATCGCGGCCGACTCGGGAATCACGAGGTCGCCGTCCACCAGCACGGGCACCTTGCCGGCCGGGTTGAGGCGCAGGAATTCGGGCCGCTTGTGCTCGCCCGCCAGCAGGTTGACCGACACGAACTCGAAATCCGCGTCCAGTTCCTTCAGCCCCCACAACGCGCGTTGCGAGCGGGTGCCGGCAAATCCGTAAAGCTTCATCGCCAGTCTCCATCCAGAATGTCGGGAAATGCGCGCCATGCCGGCCGCGGCGCATCGACGACGCGCGGCGCCCGGCAGGGTTCATCGCGCATCGTTCACGCGCCGGGAATCGCCAGCACCGGCATCACGTCGATCGACTCGCCCGGGAACAGCGTGAAATGCGGATGACCTTCGAACAGCGCGGCGGCCGCGTCGTGCGATGCGGCGCGCACGACGGTAAAGCCGCTCATCGCATTGGCGGTGTCCGTGATGCCGCCCTTGCCGATGGTCTTGGTCTTGCCGAGCGGGCCGCCCATCTCGACGATCGCGTCGCGATGGCGGTCGACCCATGCATGCCATGCGGCAATGCCGTCCCGCTCGCGCGTGCGCCGCTCCTCCTCCGGTAGCGCCATCCACGCCTTCATGGCCGGACTCTCCTTGCTGCCGAGGAATACGGCGAGATACAACTGCTGTTGCGCACTCATGCTTCCTCCTCCGATGACGGGCGCCGCGGGCTGCCGCGCCTCGACCTTGACAAGATAGGTTGATATCAACACAATTGCAACATGGCACGAAAAGAAAAGCTCCCCTTCGAAGCGACGCTGATGGTGCGCGATTGCTGCCTGTGCCTGCACATGCAGCGCGCGGCGCGCAATCTCGCGCGCATCTTCGACGATGTGCTGCGTCCGCTGGATCTCACCAACGGCCAGTTTTCGCTATTGATGTCGCTGAACCGGCCGAAGCCGGCCGCGATGAAATCGGTCGCGTCGCTGCTCGCGATGGACCGCACCACGCTGACCGCCGCGCTCAAGCCGCTCGAGCGGCGCGGGTTGCTCACCATCACGCAGGATCCGGACGACAAGCGCAGCCGCCTGCTGGAACTCACGCCGGCCGGTCATCAGCTGCTCGCCGCGGCGTTCCCGCTGTGGCAGCAAACGCACGCCGACATCGAACGGCCGTTCGCACCAGGAGCAGTCGATGTGTTGCGCGGCCAGTTGCGCGCGCTGTCGGAGGATCCGGCTACGCGCGGATGACGCGGTGCGCCATGTGATTCACTTCCTGCCCTTCTTCGGCATCAGCAATTGCGCGAACGCCTGCAGGAAGCGCACGGGCCCGTGCGCGTGCAGCGCCTGCCCGCTGCTGAGCGCGCCGTCGATCACGGTCGCGAGCCGCAGCGCGTAGGTTTCCGGTTCGTCGATCCGCATCGCGCTGGCCAGTTCCGTCAGCCGGCGCCGCAATTCCTGCTTGTGCGCGACGGCGACCTTGCGGGCCGGATGATTGCCGTCCGCGTACTCGGCGGCGATGTTGATCTGCGGACAACCGCGATAACCGGGGCGCTCGATGCGCTCGCCGATCCATTGCAGCTGCGCATCCAGTTCCTCGCGCGGCGTGCGCCGGTACTGCGCGGCCACGGCGTCCCAGTGCGCCCAGAAATCCGCATCCTCGCGCAGCAAGAACGCCTCGATCAGGTCGTCCTTCGTCGCGAAGTGCCGATACAGGCTCGTCTTCGCGACGCCCGCCTGCGCGACGATCAGATCCACGCCGACCGCCCGCGTCCCTTCCCGATAGAACAGCGCGCTCGCCGTTTGCAGAATGCGCTCGCGCGTATCGGGCGCGCTCCCGTTCGTGTCAGTTCCCTTTTTCATCGAAGCCCGGCCGCCGAGGGCCGCCTGTCCCGCAAAAGTGCGGTTCGATGATAGCACCGCGGGGTTGACGACGCTACAGGTCTGTACTATAAAACAGACCGTTCTGTACCGGAGTCGATCATGGACGGTCAAATGACGGTTGCAGTGTATGGCGCCACGGGTCACACCGGGCGGTTTGTCGTCGCCGAACTGGAACGGCGCGGCCTTGGAGCGATCCGCATCGGGCGCGACGCAGCGCGGCTCGCGCAAGGCGGCAACGACGTGGCGCCGTGGCGCGTCGCAACGGTCGACGATCCGGCCGCGCTCGACGCCGCGTTGCGCGGCGCGCACGCGGTGATCAACTGCGCGGGCCCGTACCTCGATACCGCGCTGCCGCTCGCCGATGCGGCGTTGCGGGCCGGCATCCCGTACCTCGACCTGACGGCCGAGCAGCCGTCGGTCCAGGCGCTGGCCGACCAGCGCGACGCCCGCGCACGCGCCGCCGGCGTGACGCTCGTGCCGGCCGCCGCGTTCTACGGCGGCCTGGCCGACCTGCTCGTCACGGCCGTCGTCGACCCGCGCCGGCCGATCGAGCGCGTCGACATCGCGACCGGCCTCGACAGCTGGCATCCGACGCGCGGCACGCGCGTGACCGGCGCGCGCAATCGCGCGATCCGGCTGATTCAGAAGGACGGCAAGCCCGCCGCGGTGCCGTCGACGGCGCGCGAACGCAGGTGGCCGTTCCCGTCGCCGCTCGGCGACGTCGACGTGACACTGCTGCCGTTCTCGGAAGTGATGACACTCGCACGTCATCTGCGCATCGATACGATCGAGTCCTGGCTCGCGACGCTCGCGCTGCGCGACGTGCGCGATGCCGGCACGCCGCCGCCGCAACCGGTCGACGCGCTGGGCCGCTCGGCGCAGCAATTCGCGATGGACGCCGTCGTCGTGCAGAACGGCACCACGCATCGCGCAACCGCGTCCGGACGCGACATCTATGCGGTCAGCGCACCGATCATCGTCGAGGCGACGGTCCGGTTGCTGAGCGGCAGGACGCTGGCGTCGGGCGGCGTGCGCAGTCTCGGTGAACTGTTCGACGCGCGCGATTTCCTCGCGGCGCTCGACATGGTCGACGTATCATTCGACACGGTCACCGATCGGAATTTCAACCGGAGGGACGAGTATGAGCCGCAATAGCAAGGAAAAAGCCGCGTATTTCCGTTCGCTGCATCGCGCGGGCCAGCCGCTCGCGCTGTTCAACGTGTGGGACGCCGGCAGCGCGCGCACGGTGGCCGACGCGGGCGGCATCGCGCTGGCGACGGGCAGCTGGTCGGTCGCCGTCGCCAACGGTTTCGTCGACGGCGAGCAGATGCCGAAAGCGCTCGTGATGGAAGTGCTCGCGCGGATCACGCAGGCGACCGACCTGCCCGTCACCGTCGATCTCGAAAGCGGATACGGCGAGCGGCTGGAGGAGGTCGCCGACACGATCGCGCGCAGCATCGAGGCCGGCGCGATCGGCTGCAATCTCGAGGACAGCTTTCCGGCGACGGGCGAGCTGCGCACCGTCGACGATGCGGCCGCGCGACTCGCGGCGGCTCGGCAGGCGGCCGATCGCGCGGATATCGGCTACTTCATCAACGCGCGCACCGACGTGTTCTTCAAGGCCGCGGCCGATACGCACGACGCGCGGCTTCTGGACGACGTGCTGACCCGCGCACGCGCTTACGCGGCGGCGGGCGCCGACGGCCTGTTCGTGCCGGGCCTGCGCGCGCCGGCGCTGATTCGCGCGCTGACGGCCGCATCGCCGCTGCCCGTGAACATCATGCGCGTCGCCGACACGCCGACGCTCGCCGAACTCGCGGAATACGGCGTGGCGCGCATCAGTCACGGGCCGTACCCTTACCTGCAGGCGATGAAGGCGCTCGCGGCAGTGGTGAAGCAAGGCGGCTAGCCGCTGCTCGGAGGAGACGGGAAAACACCGCAGGTACCGGCCGCCGCACCAGCGATGCCCGTCATTCCGGTCAGCTTCGTCCACGAAGGCGTCGTGCTGCGTTATTGCTCGCTGATCACGACGGTCGGTGCGCCGCAAAGCGTCGCCGCGCAGGAACTGCGCATGGAGTGCATGTTCCCCGCGGACGACGCCACCGGAACGCGTCACCGGCAGTTGCTCGACGCGCATGCGCCGACGCGCATGCGCCGACGCACCGAGCAGCGAGCCGGTGCACGATCGCGCGCGCCGGCCCGGTGCGAACCGTCACTCGGCCAGCGCCGTCGCGACGCCGCCCCGCTTGGGCACGCCGGTCACGATCGTCGCGACCGCGACGGCCAGCACCGCGGCCGCCCCGAGGAACACGCCGCCTGCGCCGTTCGCGTCGAACACGACGCCGCCCGCCGCCGCGCCCGTTGCGATCGCGAGCTGGATCGCCGCGACGATCAGCCCGCCCGCGCTCTCGGCTTCATCGGGCACGGTGCGCGTGACCCACGTCGACCAGGCGACCGGCACGCCGCCGAACGCCATCCCCCACAACGCGACGAGCACCGCGTCGAGCATCGGCGCGCGGCCGAGCGCGACGAGCGCGATGCCGAGCACGACCATCAGCGCCGGCATCCCGATCAGCATCGGCCGCAGCCGGTGTTCGAGCACGCGGCCCGCGAGCGACGTGCCGACGAAGTTCGCGATCCCGTAGCCGAGCAGGATCGCCGACAGCCCGTTCACGCCGACGCCGGCGACCTGTTCGAGGAACGGCCGCAGATACGTGAAGAACGCGAAGTGCCCGGTGAACACGAGGATCGTCGCGAACATCCCGAGGCCGACGGTCGGCCGGCGCAGCACGTCGACGAGCGTGCGCAGCCGCGTCGTGCCGCTCGGCGGCATCGACGGCAGCGTCACGACCTGCGACACGAACGCGACGCCGCCGAGTCCGGCCGCGATCAGGAATACGTTGCGCCAGCCGATCAGGTGCCCGAAGTAGCTGCCCATCGGCGCGGACGCGATCGTGGCGACCGCCACGCCGCTGAAGATGATCGACAGCGCGCGCGGCACCATCGCGGTCGGCACGAGCCGCATCGCGGTGGCCGTGGCCATCGTCCAGAAGCCGCCGAGCGCGACGCCGAGCACGACGCGGCCGATCAGCAGCGTCGCCAGGTTGGGCGCGAACGCGACCGCGAAATTCGACGCGACGAGCAGCACGGAGAACGCGAGCAGCACGCGCCGGCGGTCGATCGTGCGCGTCAGCGCCGAGATCAGCAGGCTCGTGACGAGCGCGACCGTCGCGGTGGCCGTGACGGCCTGGCCGGCCACGCCTTCGGTCACGCCGAGGCTGTCGGCCATCGGCGTGAGCAGGCTCGCGGGCAGGAATTCGGCGGTGACGAGGCCGAACACGCCGAGCGTCATCGCGAAGACGGCGCCCCAGGCCGGTTCGCGGGGAGCCGCCGTGGCGGCGGCAGAGGAGATTCCGGGATTCATGCGTCGTTCCGAGTCGTATAGGGAAAATACCGATGACGACGTATCGTAAGGAACGACGACAGGACGGTCTATGACATATAATCCGTTCTTGTTGATCGATCGTCCGTATCTCGATATGTCCGAGCCCCTGCTTCCTCCCGTGCCCGACGTGCACGACCTCGTCAGCGAGCTGCTGCTGGGCATGCGCCTGAGCGGCGTGCAGTACCGCCGGATCCAGGTGCCGCGGCCGTTCGGGCTGAGCTTCGGCCACGCGCCGGGCCGCGCGCAGTTCCATTTCGTCGGGCGCGGGCCCGTGCTGCTGCGCGACGCGGACGGCACGACGGTGCGGCTCGAGGCCGGCGACGCGATCCTGCTGCCGCACGGCCGCACGCACGCGCTGGTGTCCGATCCGGATGCGCCGTGCCGCGAGATCGGCGGGTTCGAGGTCGCGAGGATCTGCGACACGGTCGCGTCGGTGGGCGCGACGTCGTGCGCCGCGACGGAGCCGGCCGCCGGCGATGCGCTGATCTTCAGCGCGTGCATGGAGCTCGATCTCGGCGGCATGCAGCCGCTCGTCGGGACGATGCCGGAATTCATGCACGTCGGCACGCTGCTCGCGCGCTACCCGGAAATCCGCCCGATGCTCGACGCGATGGAGCGCGAATCGTGCTCCGAACGCGCGGGCTTCGCGGGCATCCTCGCGCGGCTCGCGGACGTGGTCGCCGCGTTCATCGTGCGCGGCTGGGTCGAGTGCGGGTGCGGCGACGCGACGGGCTGGGTGCAGGCGCTGCGCGAACCGAAGCTCGGCCGCGCGATCGTCGCGCTGCATCGCGATCCGGGGCGCAACTGGAGCGTCGCGGAGCTGGCCGCCGAAGCGGGCGTGTCGCGCTCGGTGTTCGCGGAGCGCTTTCTCGCAGCCACCGGGATGACCCCGGTGCGCTACCTGACCGAGCTGCGGATGCGGCTCGCCGCGCAGTGGATCGCACGCGACCGCGAGACGATCGAAGCGGTCGCGTACCGGCTCGGCTACGGGTCGCTCGCCGCGTTCAGCCGCGCATTCAAGCGCGTGGTCGGGCGGCCGCCGGGGGCGGTGCGCGCGGAAGGCGACACGCACGCCGGCGCATGACGCATCTCGTGCCACGCAGCGCGACGTGATGCGCGCCTGCCGGGTCGCCCCGGCATCGTGCAACCCGGCGCCGGCCGCCACGATTCCGCTCAGCCGTCGTGCGCGTCCAGCTTGTCGACCAGCGCCGTCGCGCACTGCACGGCAAGCGCCGCGCACTGCTCCGCATCCACGGCCGCACCGTTCGCGATCATGCCCTGCACGATCCGGCCCAGCAATTCCTTCGAGAGATCGGCGATCTCGTGATCCCGTTCCGTCATGATTTCCCTCCTGCGCGTCGGCCGACGACGGTGACGCGCTCACTGTCTTCCCCCGCTCAACGCCCCTTCGCCCGCACGACGATCTGTGCCTGCGCGTCGCGTTCGATGCGTTCGAGCGATGCGCGCAATGCCGTGAACTCGTCTGCCGTGCAGACCTGCCGGCCGAACCCGGCCCTCATCCGGCGCGTGACCTGCACGACGTGCGCGGCCGCGTCGAATACATAATGCGACGTGAAGTCGACGAAGCTGTCGTGCACGGCCGTATCGGTCGGCAAGTCGGTCACCGCGACGCCGGCCGGCAGCGCGATCTGACCGGTCTCTTCGAACGTGCCGCCGAGACACACCCACGGCTGCATGCGCACCGGTTCGGCGAGCCAGCCCTCGACCTGCGTCGCGATGCCGCCCGTGACGCTCGACAGCGCAGGCACGGCGGTCGTGCCGTCCGGCCACACGACGTGATCGAGCGTGCCGGCATACGTCACATCGAACGGTCCGTCCGTCGCGCGGCGATCGCTCGTCACGATCTGCGCGCGGCCACGCAACCCGCTTTGCCGCACGCGTTCGTTCGCAAGCTGCCGGATGCGCTCGGGCGGCGCGCGGCGAAACAGGTTGCGCTCCAGCTCCGCCGTCCAGCCGTCGTCCTCGACGAGCGCGTGAAACCGCGCGGCGCCCGGTTGCGCCGCATCGATCTCCACGCGCGCGGTACGGCGCTTCGGCTGCGCGGCCGGCGTGCGCGACAGCACGCCGGTGTCGACGAGCAGCGCCGGCCGGTCCATCACGATCGGCGGCAGGTAGCCGAACGCGATGCCGGTCGTCGTGGTGTCCGCGTAGAGGCCGAGCTCGGGCAGCCACGTGATCGCGTGATTGATCGCGCCGCCGCCGTAACCGGGCACGGACGGCAGCGTGTACACGGCGCCGAGATTGATCAGCACCGGTTCGCTGCGAATGCCGACCGCCGCGAGCAGCGCGCCGAACAGCGCGACATGATCCTTGCAGTCGCCGTAGCGGTTGCGCAGGATGTCCGTCACGCGATGCGGCGCGGCAGCCGTCTCGCCGAGAAAAAGCGCGACGTAACGCACGTTCGCCTGCACCCAGTCGTACAGAATGCGCGCCCTGTCGTGCGGATCGGCGGCGTCCGCGGTGAGCGCGCGCGCCAGCTGCACGACGGCCGGATCGTTCGCGCTCGCATCGACGGCCGCGTTGCGGTAGCGCGCGGCGAACGCCGCATAGTCGGGCAGCGTGGACACCACGAGCCGGTCGCCGTAGGTCGGATAGCCGACCGAGCCGCTCTCGATCCGGTCGTACGGGCCGTGCCGGTAATCGAACGTGTAGCGCGTGCGGCCGTTCGCCGTTACCGGCGGCAGCGCGACGTAGCCGCGCGCGTCCGCATGCAGCGGCATGTCGGCCGGCACGTCGAAGATCAGCCGCTGGTTCTCCACCGGCTCGCGCGACGGTTCGACGTAGTAGCCGAAGTAACCGGCGTTGACCGGCTTCGTGCGCGACTTGCGGAACGCGATGCGCGTGCTCGACCCGGCCTCGACGCCGGGAAACACGACGGTGCGCAGCAGCCCGTCCTGGAAGGTCGGCGCGCCGGCCGAACGCGGCTCCTGGACGTCGCGGATGCCATCGGGGCCGACCGGATGCGCGACGCCGTCGCGATCGATCGTCTCGGCCGCGACCAGCTCGACCTTCTCCAGGTTCTTGTCGAACCACACGTAGCGCTGTGCGATCGCATCGATCCCGTTCGCATCGTTCGCGCGCAGTGTCGAATCGTCGTGCTCGTCGAGCGAGCCGTCGTGCTGGAGCACGAACACGTGGACATCGCTGACGAGCGTGACGGGCGCTTCGTCGCCCGTCTCGGCGACCGCCGGACGCGCGAGCGCGGCAACGACGACGGCCGCCGCGAGCGCAGTGGCGCGGCCCGGCACGCTGCCGGTCGATCGGAACGGAAAACGCACCACGTCCAGGCTCTCCGCGCGTTCGTGTTCATGTCGGGACGCGACGGGCACGCGTCCGCGCGCGCCGCGCCCCGTCGTTCAGACCAGTGTGGGTGACGTGCCCGCGAGCGTCAAGCCGCGACGCGGCCGGCCGCGCCGCACGCGTCACGCAGGCCTGCGGCGCGCGCACGATGTCGCCGGTCCGGATGACGATCCGGTGAATTCGACGCGCCGACAGGGGGAAGGAGACATCATGTTGATCAACACCGATGTCGAAATCGCTTGTCTCGTGATCGCGTTCGCGCTGCCGGGCGTGATCCCGATTGGTGCGCTGCTGACAGCGCTGCATCTCGAGCGGGGGCATCCGAAGCGGGGCGGCGCCGCGATCGGCGCGCGGCTCGGGACCGCGCTGATCGAAGCGATGCCGATGCCGATGCCGACGTGATCGCAGCGCGACGTGCGGCGCGGGGTCGGAACGAACGGCACCGGGAAGGAAATCATCATGGAACCATCGCGCTGCGTGACCTATCGTCAATATGAGATCCGCGCGGGCGCGCTGGTCGACCCGGTGGCCGGCGAGGGTCTCGAACCCGGCGCGTTGTACCAGCCGCTCGCCGTCGTGTACTGGCGCGATGCCGGCGGCCGCCATGAGGCGCACCTGCTCGACCCGAAGCATCACGTGTTCCGCAACGACGCGGACGCGATCAAGATCTCGACCGCCCTGGCCAAGCGCTTCATCGATACGAAGGTGGCCGGCACCGGCAAGCCGACGCCCGGCCACCGCGCACCGCGTCCCCCATCCTGCCGGAGGCGACATGGAAAACGGTATCGTCCAGACCCTCGTACTGCTCGCGGTTCTCGTGTTCGCGGTGCTGTTCTTCGCGGCCCAACGCGGCCGCGACCGCACGCGCGACAGGCTGCTGCACCGCTCCTCGCGGCGTTCGTCACGCTCGCATACGCACCATCACCCGTAATCGCGCCACACACAAAAAATCGGCCGGCGGCACGGCGTCGCGCGACGCCAGGCCGTCGGCCTTGCAGCGGAGGTTCGTCTTCGGGCAGCCGGCGCGTCGCGCGCCTGCACACCCCACATCACGTGCCGGCCCTGTTCGTGGGCCGCACGCATCATGTCCAGCAGCGGCCACGCGCGTTGCGCAAGCCCGCCCGCATGCGGCGACAGTTCGGTGCGCCGCGCCTGCGTCGAGCGCTCGTGCGCGCGTTCCCGCGCCATGTCGTCCCTGACCGCCTGCTCGAGCCGCGCGATCGCGCCCGGCAATTCGTCAGTGGAAATCACCCCGTGCTCGTCGAGCCCCTTGCCGATGAGCCCCGGCAGGTACTGCGCCAGATCGCGCAACATCACGATGTCCGGTGCGGCGGATGACCGAAACGTAACCATCACCGTCATGTCCCCCTTGTCGTCTCCGCGCGACCGTGCGGCGCTCAGCGCCGCCGACCGCGCTCCGGGCCACGCTTCAACTTATTTTCCATTGCTTACGATATGACGCGACGCGTCAGGTTGAATCGTTTGCGTCGGCCGGTGATCTCCGTTTCACCCGCCCGCGATCCGACGTTCATCGACAACAGCACCATCCGCCGCCCCTCGACATGCAGCCGCGCCTGCAGTTCGACCGGCGTCGGGTCGTGTCGCCACGCGATCAGGAAATTCACGCGCCGGAAGATCGGCTTGCGCGCGAAACACATGGCGTTCGGACAGGCATCGAGCGTCGACGGCGCGAGGTTCATGAATTCGACGACCGGGTTCGTGCCGGACGCGATCCGGCAGTCGGCCGCGATGCCGCTGCGGCGGCCGTGCACGACGTAGCAGTCGAGCGACTCGATGATCGTGTGACGCAGCCGCTCGCGATGCTCGTGCCCGGCGCATGCCTTCGCGTCGCCTTCGTCCGGCGCGAGGAAGATCACGTCGCGGAAGTGTCCGGGATACAACCGGTCGACCCACGGCAGCGCGTACATGCTCGCATCCAGCGGCTATCCGGCGAGCCGCTGCCACGTCTTCCGGAATGCGGTCATGGTCCCCTCCCCGAACGCCGGGCGCGGGGCGTCATCCTCCCAAGCCAACCGACTGCCGGCTACCGCACCAGCCCGCCTGTTCCATGCGTGACGGCCGATGGCGCGGCGTCACTTTCAGCGCATGAGCGAATCGCGCGCCGCCCTCCACGCATCGGCGCGCATTCCCCCATCGCCGCTTGCGCGATGCCGCCCGTGTCTCTTCGCCCGTCACGCGATCTCGTCATGCCCACCGTTCGCACGGCTTGCACGGGATGACCGGTTTGCATGGTTCGCAAGCAACGCGATTCATACCCGCGCCGCGATCCTAGATCGTGCGTTGTTCCCCGCAATTCCGCTTTTGTGTGCGCGCAACAATGGCGATGCCTCGCGACCGGCGTCATGAGGGGAGCCGGTTTCCCCGCGTAGCGCCGGTCGCGCGGGCTTTCAAAAACCACATCTCGAGGACATACCATGCAACTCCAATCCCATCCGGCGTGCCGTCCGTTTTACGAAGCGGGCGAACTCACGCAACTGACCGCGTTCTACGAAGAAGGCCGCAACGTCATGTGGATGATGCTGCGATCGGAGCCGCGGCCGTGCTTTAACCAGCAACTCGTCACCGACATCATCCATCTCGCGCGCGTCGCTCGCGACTCCGGCCTGCCGTTCGACTTCTGGGTGACGGGCTCGCTCGTCCCCGAGCTGTTCAACGTCGGCGGCGACCTGAGCTTCTTCGTCGACGCGATCCGCAGCGGCCGCCGCGACCAGCTGGTGGCCTACGCGCGCTCGTGCATCGACGGCGTGTACGAGATCTACACGGGCTTCGGCACCGGTGCGATCTCGATCGCGATGATCGAGGGCAGCGCGCTGGGCGGCGGCTTCGAGGCCGCCCTCGCGCACCACTACATGCTCGCGCAGAAAGGCGTGAAGCTCGGCTTTCCCGAGATCGCGTTCAACCTGTTCCCGGGCATGGGCGGCTATTCGCTGGTCGCGCGCAAGGCGGACCGCGGGCTCGCGGAATCGCTGATCTCGACCGGCGAGCCGCATGCGGCCGAGTGGTACGAGGATCGCGGGCTGATCGACCAGACGTTCGACGCGGGCGACGCGTATCTCGCGACGCGCACCTTCATCGACGTGATCAAGCCGAAGCTGAACGGCATCCGCGCGATGCTGCGCGCACGCGAACGCGTGTTCCACCTCACCCGTTCCGAGCTGATGGACATCACCGAGGAATGGGTTCGCGCGGCGTTCACGATCGAGCCGAAGGACCTCGCGTACATGGAACGCCTGGTGATGCTGCAGAACCGGCGCGTGTCGAAGCTGCGCACGGTGTGACGTGAGCGGAGCGCGCCGCCGGCAGGCGGCGCGCTCCGTCATGCGGGGAGGCTCAGGCGATCAGCCTGAGCTTTCTCGTTTCCACGAGCCACGCCTCGAAGGCCTGGGCCGGCATCGGCCGCGCAAAGTTGAAGCCCTGCGCGTGGTCGACGTTGATCTGCTTCAGGAATTCGGCTTCCGCGTGCGTCTCGACGCCTTCGGCGACCACCGAGAAACTCAGCGCCTTCGCAAGCGACACGACCGAGCGCACCAGCGCCTGCGAGCGCGGGTTGCGGTCGATGCCGGTGATGAAGCTGCGATCGAGCTTGATCGAATCGAGCGGCAGGCGCGACAGTTGCGACAGCGACGAATAGCCGGTGCCGAAATCGTCGAGGTGAATCTCCGCGCCGAGCTGGCGGAACTGCTTCATCAGCTCGTGCGCCGCTTCCTCGTCCTCGATGAAGCTGCTTTCGGTGAGCTCGATGTCGACCAGGCTCGGCTTCAGCCCCGCGCCGTCGAGAATCGACGCGAACTGATCGACGATGTTCATGTCCTGCAACTGCCGCGCGGACACGTTCACAGCGATCCGCACGTCGAGCCCCTTCGCCCTCCACGCGGCGGCCTGCGCGGCCGCGGTGCGCATCACCCAGCGGCCGAGCGGCGCGATCAGCCCCGACTCCTCGGCGAAGCGGATGAACTCGATCGGCGCGACGAGCCCGCGATCGGGCGACTGCCAGCGAATCAGCGCCTCGACGCCGTGCACGTCGCCGGTCGCGATGTCGACGACGGGCTGGTAATGCAGCACGAACTGTTCTTCCTCGAGCGCCTTGCGCAGGTTCGTGTCGAGCCACATGAACTTCGCGACCTTCTGGTTCATCTCCATCGAGAACACGCGGTACGTATGCTTGCCCTCTTCCTTCGCGACGTACATCGCGGTGTCGGCGCTGCGGATCAGCGTTTCGAGCGAATCGCCGTGCTGCGGATACATCGCGATGCCGATCGAGCAACTCGTGTAGACCTCCACCAGCCCGAGGTGGATCGGCGTACGCAACTGCTCGAGGATGATCTGCGCGGTCGCCTCGAGCAGCGGCCGCGTGCCGTGCTCGAACAGCACCAGGAATTCGTCGCCGCCGAGCCGCGCGAGCGTCGCGCCGGACGGCAGGCAGCCGCCGATGACCGTGGACACGTCCTGCAGCAGGCGGTCGCCGGTGATGTGTCCGTAGTGGTCGTTGACGCGCTTGAAGTTGTCGAGATCGAGGAACAGGATGCCAACCTGGCCGCGCACGTCGGTACGGTCCGCGGCCAGCGCGACGCGGATGCGCTCGCTGATCGCATGACGGTTCGGCAGGCCGGTCAGCACGTCGGAATTCGCGAGTTCGGTGAGCCGCTGCTGCGCGTTGCGCTCCTCGGTGACGTCGACGCCCGAGCAGATCAGGAACTGCTCGTCGGCGCCGCTGCCGCTCTGCACGAACTTGTTGCGGAACTGGAACAGGCGCGGGCCGTTGACCGTGTTGATGTAGCGCTCGACCGCGAACGAGCGGTTGCTCGCGAAGAAGCCGGTGATGTTGCTGCGCGACTGCGCGCCCTGCTCGGCGCTCATGAACAGCTCGAACGCGCTGCGGCCGATCACGTCGACCTCGCGCTTGCCCGTCACTTCCTCGCACAGGCGGTTGAAGCGCTGCACCATGCCGTTGCGGTCGAGGATCACGACGAGCGAATTCACTTCGGACACGACCTGCTCGGCGAACGCGAGCCCGTGCGCGAGATCGCCGGCGACGGACGCGGTATCGGAATAAGCGGAGGCCGTGCCGGCCCAGTTGGCGGTGTCGACCTTCCTGCCGACCAGGTGCAGGCTGACCGGATCGCCGAACAGCGCGAGGTCGAGCACGAGGTGCGACGTGACGCCGGTGAGCGCGCGAATCCGCGCGGCCTGCTCGCCGGTCAGCGCAACCGCGACATTGGTCAGGCCGCGAACGGCGGCCAGTTCGAGTGCGTTGCTGTCGCTGCCGAGGCGCCAGCATGGGCTGCGCGTACCGAGATGCGCTTCGAGCACCGCGCTTTCGTTTTCGTCATCCATGGATACGCCCCGATCCAGAAAAAACGCACAGTGTAGACGGAGGCGAGTTGGCCGCCCCCGATCCCCGGGCGCGCAGCGCGCGTACCCGGCAAGGCAGCCGTGATGGCCGTGACAACGACCCTCGTTCCGTATTTGTTTCCAACAACTAATGCGACCCGGCGTTCGCGCCTCTCGCGCGCAGATTTTCCAAACGAATGATGGAACCCATCTTATCAAATGACGATGAAGATTGGCACTCACATTTGGAACGGGGTGTCAAGGAATCGCAACTCGATTGGCACGGGGGCGTTTTTGTGATGGCGGCGTGCGCGCCGATGTGCGCACGGGTGCCGGAGCGGGTCGCACCGATCGGCGGAGCGCCCCGCCGGGCGGGCGTTTGCGGCGAATTGCCCGATCCCGGAATCGATCCGCCCCCGTGCCATTTTGCCGGGGTCCGATCACAGTGGACGACACGCGGAATGGGAATTTCCATTTCCGTTCCTGCGGGAATGCGCGTCTTTATTCCCGTATGCGTTGCAATATCGCGTCGATCGATGCGGGCGGATATATCGCGGGATTGCACCGGCATGGCGGTGCCATGAATGGAACCGGTGCGATCGCCCCGCCGCGACGCGCGAAAACCGTCCGGCATGCACGCCGCCGCACCGGTTGCTCGCGCGTTGCGCGGCGCCGCTCAGCCGGCCGCGCCGTAACCGCCGCCGCCCGGCGTCTCGACGACGAACACGTCGCCCGGCGCCATCTGCGCGCGGCCGATATGGTCGAGCGTCTCGACCGTGCCGTCCGCGCGCTCGATGGTGTTGCGGCCGAGCGCGCCGGCTTCGCCGCCCGCCGCGCCGAACGGCGCATGGATCCGGTTGTTCGACAGGATCGACGCGGTCATCGGCTCGAGGAAGCGGATCCGCCGCACCGCGCCGTCGCCGCCGCGCCAGCGCCCGCCACCGCCGGAACCCGCGCGCAGCCGGTGCGAGTCGAGCCGCACCGGGTAGCGCCATTCGAGCACCTCCGGGTCGGTCAGCCGCGAGTTCGTCATGTGCGTCTGCACTGCGCCGACGCCCGCGAAACCGTCGCCCGCGCCGCTGCCGCCGGCGATGGTCTCGTAGTACTGGACCCTCTCGTTGCCGAATGTGAAGTTATTCATCGTTCCCTGGCTCGACGCGACGCAGCCGAGCGCACCGTACAGCGCATTGGTGATCGCCGACGACGTCTCGACGTTGCCCGACACGACCGCCGCCGGATACTCGGGGTTCAGCATCGAGCGCGCGGGCACGATCACCGTGAGCGGCTTGAGGCAGCCGGCGTTCAGCGGGATGTCGGCGCCGACCAGCGTACGGAACACGTACAACACCGCGGCCATGCAGACGGCCTTCGGCGCATTGAAGTTGTTGTCGAGCTGCGCCGACGTGCCGGTGAAGTCGATCTCCGCACGGCGCGCCGCGCGATCCACGCGAATCGCGACGCGAATCTCGGCGCCGTTGTCGAGCGGATAGCGGTACGCGCCGTCCTGCAGCGCGCCGATCACGCGCCGCACCGCCTCTTCCGCGTTGTCCTGCACGTGCCCCATGAACGCGAGCACGACGTCGCGGCCGAACTGCCCGACCATGCGCCGCAGCTCGTCGACGCCCTTCTGGTTCGCGGCGATCTGCGCGCGCAGGTCGGCCATGTTCTGCTCGACGTTGCGCGCCGGATAGCGGCCCGACGCGAGCAGCGCGCGCGTGTCCGCATCGCGCAGCACGCCGGCCGACACGAGCTGCCAGTTGTCGATCAGCACGCCCTCCTCGTCGATGTGCGTCGAATCGGGCGGCATCGAGCCCGGCGTCGTGCCGCCGATGTCCGCATGGTGGCCGCGCGAGCCGACGTAGAACAGCGGCGTGTCCGAGCCGTCCGCGAACACCGGCGTGATGACGGTGACATCCGGCAAATGCGTGCCGCCGTGATACGGGTCGTTCAGCATGAACACGTCGCCGTCGCGCATGCGCCCGCGGTTGCGCTCGATCACCGTGCGGATGCTCTCGCCCATCGAGCCGAGGTGCACGGGCATGTGCGGCGCGTTCGCGATCAGGTTGCCGTCGCCGTCGAAGATCGCGCACGAGAAGTCGAGCCGCTCCTTGATGTTCACCGAGTACGCGGTGTTCTGCAGCCGCAGCCCCATCTGCTCGGCGATCGACATGAACAGGTTGTTGAAGATCTCGAGCCGCACCGGATCGGCGTCGGTGCCGAGCGAGCGGCGGGTCGGCAGCGGCGTCGTGCGCGTCAGCACGAGGTTGCCCTGCGCGGTCATCCGCGCGCGCCAGCCGGGTTCGACGACGGTCGTGCCGTTCTTCTCCGCGACGATCGCCGGGCCGTCGATCGTGTCGCCGGCGAGCAGCGTGTCGCGCACGTACAGCGCGGCGTCGTGCCACTGGCCGCCGGAATGGAAACGCACGGCGCTGTGCGCTTGCGGCGCCGCATCATCGTCGCGCGGCGCGAGCGGTGCGACCTCGACCGGCGCATCGGACCGGCCGATCGCCTCGACCGACGCCAGTTCGGCGACCAGCGGCGTGCCGGGCATCAGGAACGCGTAACGCTGCCGGTATGCGGCCTCGAACGCCTGCTGCATCGCGGCGACGCTGCCGGCCGGCACGTCGAGCGCGGAATCGGTGCCCTGGTAGCGCAGGTGCACCCGCCGCTCGGTCGCGATGCGTTCCGGCGGCACGCCCTGTTCGAGCAGTGCGCCGACCGCGTCGTCGGTCAGCCGGTCGAGCGCCGCGTTCAGCGCGGGCAGCGACGCGTCGGACAGCACGGCTTCCACCGCGCGCTCGCGCATCGCAGTCTGGTCGGCCAGGCCCATCCCGTAGGCGGACAGCACGCCGGCGAGCGGATGCGCGAACACCTGCGTCATCCCGAGCGCGTCGGCCACGCCGCACGCGTGCTGGCCGCCCGCGCCGCCGAAGGTCGTCAGCACGTAGCGCGACACGTCGTGGCCGCGCTGCACCGAGATCTTCTTGATCGCGTTCGCCATGCTGCCGATCGCGATCTCCAGGAACCCTTCGGCCAGCGCCTCGGGCGTGTCGCGCCGCCCGGTCGCCGCGTGGATCTCGTCGGCGAGCGCCGCGAATTTCGCGGCCACGCCGTCGCGGTCGAGCGGTTCGTCCGCGTGCGGGCCGAACACGCGCGGAAAATGGTCGGGCTGGATCTTGCCGAGCATCACGTTGCAGTCGGTCACCGTCAGCGGGCCGCCGCGCCGGTACGCGGCCGGCCCCGGGTTCGCGCCGGCCGACTCGGGCCCGACGCGCAGCCGCGCGCCGTCGAAGCCGAGCACCGAGCCGCCGCCGGCCGCGACCGTGTGGATGCTCATCATCGGCGCGCGCATCCGCACGCCGGCCACCTGCGTCTCGAACACGCGCTCGAATTCGCCGTGGTAGTGCGACACGTCGGTCGACGTGCCGCCCATGTCGAAGCCGATCACGCGCTCGAAGCCGGCCGCCCGCGCGGCGCGCACCATCCCGACGATGCCGCCGGCCGGGCCGGACAGGATCGCGTCCTTGCCCTGGAACGCATCGGCGCGCGTCAGGCCGCCGCTGCTCTGCATGAACTGCAGGTTCACGCCCGGCATCTCGTGCGCGACCTGCTCGACGTAGCGGCGCAGGATCGGCGACAGGTAGGCGTCGACCACGGTCGTGTCGCCGCGCGACACCATCTTCATCAGCGGCGACACCTCGTGCGACACCGACACCTGCGTGAAGCCGATGCGGCGCGCGAGGTCCGCCAGCGCACGCTCGTGCGCGGTGTAGCGATAGCCGTGGATCAGCACGACGGCCAACGCCTGCACGCCCGAGTCGAACACGCGGCGCAGCGCCGCTTCCGCGCGTTGCAGGTCGAGCGGCACGACGACGTCGCCGTGCGCGCCGATCCGCTCGTCGACCTCGACGACGGTCTCGTACAGCGCATCGGGCAGCACGATGTCGAGATCGAACAGGCGCGGACGATTCTGGTACGCGATGCGCAGCACGTCGCGAAACCCGCGAGTGGTCGCGAGCGCGGTGCGTTCGCCCTTGCGTTCGAGCAGCGCGTTGGTCGCGACCGTCGTGCCCATCTTCACCATGTCGACGCGTTCGGGCGTGATCGGCTCGCCGTCGGCCAGGCCGAGCAGGTGACGGATCCCGGCCACGGCCGCGTCGCGATACTGCTCGGGATTCTCCGACAACAGCTTGTGCGTGACGAGCGAGCCGTCGGGCCGGCGCGCGACGATGTCGGTGAAGGTGCCGCCGCGGTCGATCCAGAATTGCCAGCGCGCGGCGTCGGAGGAAACGGGGAGAGTGTGTCGGTCAGTCATGGCGATGAACTCGATGCGTCGTTGAATCTGAAGACGAGCGCCGCCGCACGGCGCGCATCGCGCGCCGCGTGAGGGCTTCGGTGAACAGGGAGAGAAAAAGGTGGCGGGCAGGCGCCCGCTTACGCGGCGTCGAGTTCGCGGCCGCGGGTTTCAGGCAACGTCAGCGCGGCGACGATCATCACGCCGTAGGCGGCGACCGCGAAGATTCCGATGCTCGCGCCGAGCCCGTATTGCTTGGACAGCGCGCCGATCAGGAACGGGAACAGGGCGCCGACCGCACGGCCCACGTTGTAGCAGAAGCCCTGCCCCGAGCCGCGCACCCGCGTCGGGAACAGCTCGGTGAGGAACGCGCCCATCCCGGAGAAGATGCCCGACGCGAAGAAGCCGAGCGGGAAGCCGAGCCACAGCATCGATGCGTTGGTGAGGTGCAGCGCCGGCGACGTATAGGCGAACGCGATCACCATCGAGCCGAGTGCGAACAGGATGAAGTTCGGCTTGCGGCCGAGGCGGTCGGTCAGGTATGCGCTCGTCAGGTAGCCGACCCACGAGCCGATGATGATGGTCGCGAGATAGCCGCCGGTGCCCATCACGGTCAGGTGCCGCTCGGTCTTCAGGAACGTCGGCAGCCAGGTCGTGATCGCGTAGTAGCCGCCCTGTGCGCCGGTGGTCAGCAGCGCCGCGCGCAGCGTCGTCGACAGCAGCTTCGGCGCGAAGATTTCGGTGAGGCGCGGCGCGTCGGCCACCTTGGCCTGCGTGGCCTTCTCCTTCTCGTAGACGTCCGGTTCCTTCACGTAGCGGCGGATCACGACCACCAGCAGCGCCGGCGCGAGGCCGACGAGGAACAGCGCGCGCCACGCCTGTTCGGCCGGCAGCACGGAGAACAGCAGCGCATACAGCAGCGCCGACAGCCCCCAGCCGATCGCCCAGCCCGACTGCACGAGGCCGACCGCCTTGCCGCGGTCGCGCGCGCGGATCACCTCGCCGATCAGCACCGCGCCGGCCGTCCATTCGCCGCCGAAGCCGAAGCCCATCAGCGCGCGCGCCGCGAGCAGCTGGTGGTAGTTCTGCGCGAGCCCGCACAATGCGGTGAAGACGGCGAACCACAGCACGGTCAGCTGCAGCGTGCGCACGCGGCCGATCCGGTCGGACAGGATGCCCGCGATCCAGCCGCCGAGCGCCGACGCGAGCAGCGTCATCGTGCCGATGAAGCCGGCGTCCGCGAGCGAGATGCCCCAGGTCGCGACGAGCGTCGGGATCACGAAAGACAGCATCTGCGTGTCCATCCCGTCGAGCATGTAGCCGACCTTGCAGCTCCAGAACGCGCGGCGTTCGCGCGGCTGCGCGTCCGCATACCATCCGAACAGGCCGTTGCGTGCGGGGCCCGCGGGATCGGCGGCGGGCGCCGCGAGGGTCTTGCTTTCCATGATGAAGCTCCTGTCGAAAGGTGCGGTCAAAACCGTGTTCGTCGTACGTGCGGTGCGTATCGTGCGTGCGTCGCGATCGCCAGGCCGTGGCTGCACGCCGCCCTCCGGCCGGGCGGATCGTCTGCGGTCGCGGCACGCCGCCGCGACGGAGCCGGACCGGCGGCCGCGCGGGCCGCCGGCGTCGAGCGGGTCAGAACACGGCCAGCGACGCGTTCGTGATGTCGGTCATCAGCATGTAGCCGGGCGTATGCGCGATCGCGAGCGGCAGCTTCGCTTCCATCAGCGCGGTTTGCGGCGTCACGCCGCACGCCCAGAACACCGGCAGCTCGCCGTCGCGCACGGTCACCGCGTCGCCGAAATCGGGCGCGCCGAGATCGGCGATGCCCAGCTCCCGCGGATGGCCGATATGGACCGGCGCGCCGTGCACGCCCGGGAACCGGCTCGTGATCTGCACCGCGCGGATCGCGTCGGCGCCGCGCAGCGGCCGCATCGACACGACCAGCTGGCCGCCGAAGATCCCCGCGCGGCGATTCGGGATCGACGTGCGGTACATCGGCACGTTGCGACCCTCCTCGATGTGGCGCAGCCCGATCCCTTCACGCGCCAGCATGTCCTCGAACGAGAACGAGCAGCCGATCGCGAACACGACGAAATCGTCGCGCCACAGCGCCTCGAGCGATTCGACCCGCTCGGTCAGGCGCCCGTCGCGATACACGTTGTAGCTCGGCACGTCGGTGCGGATGTCGAGATCCTCGCCGAGCACGTCGAGCCGGAACGCGCCCGGTTCGCCGACGCCCAGCAGCGGGCACGCCTTCGGGTTCGCCTGGCAGAAGCGCAGGAAATCGTGCGCGAACGCGCTCGGCAGGATCGCGAGATTCGCTTGCGCGAACGGGCCGCACTGGCCGGCGGTCGGGCTGCGGAACGCGCCGTTGCGTACGGACTGGCGGAATTCGGAAGGCGTCATGGTGGTCGTTGGCAGATCGGTATGTCGTCGGGATGACGCGATTGCGTCAGCGGATACGGCGAAGAATAGAAAAGAAAAAATGTTGTCGCCAACGAGTTTTTTTGCGTCCGGCGTATAGAATTTCTTAACGGATCTTCGGGTTTTCCCCGGTCCCGTTCAATTTTCTTCACCGGCATGCTGCGCGTCCACCGTCCGCCCGCCGCCCATGAACACGCGTTTTCTCGAAACCTTCGTCACGCTCGCGAAGCTGCGCAACTTCCGCACGACGGCCGCCGCGCTGCACGCGACACCGGCCGCGATCTCGCAGCGCCTGAAGGCGCTCGAGGACGAATTGCAGACCGTGCTCGTCGATCGCGACAGCCGCGAGTTCCGGCTCACGCCGAACGGCGAGTACCTGCTCGGCTATGCGAAGGCCGTCGTCGAGGCGACGCACGAGCTGCAGGCCGCCGCGGCCGGCGAAAGCGCGCTGCGCGGCAAGCTGCGGCTCGGCGTGATCGAGACGGTCGTGCACAGCTGGCTGCCGCATTACCTGCGCCGCCTCGCCGCCGACTATCCGCAACTGGAGATCGACCTGACCGTCGACGTCAGCGTCGTGCTGCAGCGCCGGCTGATGGCCGGCGAGCTCGACCTGATCATTCGGGTGGAAGGCAGCGACGAGGCGTCGGTCGTCTGTGATGCGCTCGCGAACTATCCGGTGCGCTGGATCGCGCGTGCGGGGCTGCTGCCGACCACGCGCACGGGCCTCGCGCGGCAGGTGCTGCGCCAGCCGATCCTGACCTACGGGCGAGGCACCGCGCCGCACCGCGCGCTCGAGGACATCGTGCGCACGCTCGCGCATGCACACGGCGTGCCGCTGTCCGAGACGCGCATCACCGGCTCGCCGTCGATCTCGGTGATCGTGCAGCTCGTGCGCGACGGCTTCGGCGTCGCCGCGATTCCGGTGCTGTTCGTCGATGCGCTGATCGCGAGCGGCGAGGTCGTCGAGCTGCCGCTGCAGCCGTCGCCGCCGTCGATCGTCGTGTCGATGTCGCGGCGGGCGGACGCGCCGAAGTTCGTGCACGGCGCGTCGATTGCGGCGCGTGCCGCGTGTCATGAGTACTGCGAGAAGAGCAACCGGTTGCTGGTCGAGGCGCTTTGATGCGGTGCGGGATGCTGAGCGGCTCACGCACGGCGCCTGAAGCGCCCTTTCGGCAATCGGCTTACGCCGGCTGCCCCGCATGCGGCTGCGCGAGCTTGCCGTCGCCATACTCGCGCAGCACCTGCGAGATCACCACGCGATAACCGTCGAGCCAGCGCGCCTGCTTCTCCTTCGCTTCCAGATGCGCGGGATGCTGCATCAGCTGTTGCAGCGCCGCCTCCGATTCCCAGTAGTAGACGTTCTGGATCAGCCCCGCCTCGGCGTTCTCCCACGTCTCCTCACCGAGGTAGCCGGGCGTCGCGCGCGCCATGCCCGCGATCTGGCGGTCGAGCCGGTGAAACGCGTCGTCGTATTGCCCGGCGCGGAAAATGAAGGTCGATGCGTACATGCGCGCTCCATCGGAGACGGTTGAAAGAGCGCCAAGTGTAAGGCACGCGTGGCGGGCCGCCGGCGTCATGCGGTGAGATTGATGGCATCGTGCCGATCGCCGAGCCATGCGTCGATGCGCGGTGCATCGGAGCGGGTGCCCGCCGCAGCTGCCGTTGCGGTCGGCATCGCGGCGAGTACGTGCCGCGCACGTTCGAGTGCCTCTGCGAAGCCGCGCAATTCGCGCGTCGCCGGCCGGTCGTCGAGACGCCGGCGCGCGAGCGCCGCTTCGACGCGCGCATCGATCAACGCGCGCTGCGCGTCGATGAAGTCGATGCACCGTGCGCGGCAATGCGCGGAGACCGATGCGACGGCCAGCAGCACCGGCACGATCGACATCGTCAGGTAGCCGCCGGGTGCAAGCCGCGACAACACCTCGCGCACTTGCGGTCCACCGTCGATCAGCGACGCGAACACGGCGTCGCGCCACACCGCGCGCTCGAACGCGAGCGCATCGCGAAACGCGTCGAGCGCCGCGCGGTCCGCGACCTGTCCGGCCTTCATCAGCGGGATCGTCAACGATGCATCGACCGAGACCGTTTCGTCTCCCGCATCGACGATGCAGTTCGCACCCAGCCACGCTGTCTCGTCGCGCCGCCCGGCCAGCACACGGGACTGCAACCGGTCCGGCAGCATCGGATCGAGCGGCACCGCGCCGCAGATCGACGGCTTGTCCGCATGCACGCTGCAGCGTCCGTCGCCGGCCAGCGCGGGGCAACGGCCGAGCGACGGATAGTCGTAGCCGTGCAGCGTCAGTGCGATCCATTCGTCGCCAGTGCCGCTCGCGCGATGGAACAGCGTGTTCGCGAGCGCATCGGAGGCGGCGACGTCGGCGGCGTCGAACACATGCTCGCGTCCGCCCGTGCGCGATCGTTCGCCGATCCGCCGCTTCGGCACGCGATGGATCGTCAGCGCGCCGACGAAGGTATGTCGATGCCGGAACAGTTCGCGCAACGACAGCGTCGGCGCGCTGTTGCAGCAGCGTCCGCACGCATTGCACGCGAGGCGGTAGTCGTCTACCACGGCCGCCGCACCGAGTCCTGGTAGCGCGTCAGGATGAAATGCGCGACGTCGTCCGAGTGATACGCGGCGACGAGGCGCGCGACCCACGGCTTCGCGCGATCGGCGTCGCGCACGGTCAACACGTTCGCATACGGCGAGCGCGCGTCCTCGAGATTGATGCTGTCGCGCGCCGGCTGAAGCCCCGCGCGCGCGGCGTCCTCGCTGTCGATCGCGACGAACGCCGCCGAGTCGAGCGCCGCATGCAACCGATCGCGGCGCAGCGCGACGAATTTCAGCCCGAGCCGGTTGCCCGTCACGTCGCGCAGCGTCGCATGCAGGCCGGCCTTTTCGCGCAGCGTCACCAGCGTGTCGTTCTGCAGCAGCACGAGCGCGCGTGCCATCCCGCGCGGATCGGCCGGGATCGCGACCGTCGCGCCGGGCTGCAGTGCGTTCAGGCTCCCGAGCTTGCGCGAATAGAGCGCCATCGGCAGCGTGACGGTCGGCGCGACGGCGGCCAGTGCATAACCTTTCGCCGCGCGCGTCGCGGCAAGTCGCTGCGCGTCCTCGAAGCTCGCCGCGTCGATCCTGCCGTCCACGAGCGCGGTATCGATGCGCGACGCATCGTCGAATTCGACGACGTCGACACCCAGCCCGCGCGCGGCGGCGACACGTTTCACCTCGTCGAGGATGTCCGCATGCACGCCGCGCGTCACGCCGACGCGTATCGCCGGCGCGGCGGCGTCGGCGGCAACGGCCCGAGCCGGATGCGCGAGGCCGCACGCAACGATCAGCGCCGCGGCAATGCAAGGTAGCAACGGCTTCAAGACGCGTCCCTCAGGATCGTGCGGAACCCGATATGCGACGCGCCGAGGTCGGCTTCCTGCTGTTCGCGCGACGATGCGCGGTAACGCACGCAGTAATCGCGCGAGCACAGGAACGAGCCGCCCTTGATCACCATCGGCGTATCGTGCCGGCGCGTCGGCGGTGCGACGGCCGCCGTGTCGCCGTTCGTGTGCGACTGATGCGGGCCCGTGTACGCGTCCTTCGTCCATTCCCATGCGTTGCCGATCATGTCGTACAGGCGGAAGCCGTTCGCCGCGTAGCAGCCGACCGGCGCCAGGCCCGCATGACCGTCCTCGGCCGTATCGAGCACCGGGAACGCGCCCTGCCAGTAGTTCGCGGCCGGCTTGCCCCGTGCGTCGCGCGGCGCCGCGTCGAGCGACGCGTCGTCGCGGCCGGCCTTGCCCGCGTATTCCCATTCGGCTTCGGTCGGCAGATCGCGGCCGAGCCAGCGCGCATACGCGAGCGCGTCGCGCTGCGTGACGAGCGTGACCGGCAGGTTGCCGAGCCCGTCGACGCTACTGCCGGGGCCGCGCGGCTGCCGCCACGATGCGCCCTTCACCCAGCTCCACCACGCGAGGTCGCGCGCATTCAACTCGTCGCGCGTCGGCACATGAAACACGGCCGCGCCGCCCTGCTGCTCCGCCTCGGTCACATAGCCGGTCGCCTGCACGAATGCGGCGAACTGCGCGATCGTCACGTCGGTCTGATCGATCCAGAACCCGCCGACGCGCGCCCTGCCGCCGCCGGCCGGCCGCTCGTCCGCGTAGCCGCGCGTGCTGCCGAACACGAACGCGCCGCCGCTCAGGTGCACCATCCCGGCCTTCGGATCGTCACGCCACTTCGCGGGCAGCCCCGAATAGCGCTCGCACTGCCGCTCCGAGCCGAGCGGCGCGAGCGGGCGGCCGCGATTCGCGTCGTCGAAGGCACCGGCCGGCGACGTCGACGGGCTCGCATAGCCGGCCGCGAACGCGGCCGCGAACAGCGTGGCCGCGAGCGCGGCGCCGAGCGTCCAGAAGCGGAACCGCATCGTGCCGTCCTCAGTAGTAGCCGCGCGGACGCAGCGGCTCGACGCCGCCGACGTTGCTCATGTAGGCCTTCCACTGGTCGACCAGCGTGCTGATCACCGACGGGTTCCGGGCGGACACGTCGGTCGTCTCGCCGCGGTCCGCCGCGAGGTCGTACAGCTGCCAGTGACCGTCGAGCGGCCCGAGCGGCGGCTCGGTCCACAACGCCTTCCAGCGACCGTCGGCGCTGCGCAGGTACGCGCGGCCATACGCTTCGTCGCCGAACGGCGCCGTATGCACCTCGCCCGTCGCCGAACCGGTCAGCACCGGCAGCAGCGACTGGCCCGTCACCGGATACACGTAGCGGTTGTTGTAGACGACCTTGCCCTTGTTCTGGTCGACGCCCGTCAGCGTGTTCACGAGCGGCGGTGCCGGCTGCGACGGCGGCGTGACGCCCGCGACCGCGAGGAACGTCGCCGTGTTGTCGGTCACGTGCGTGAACGCGCGCAGCGTCGGCAACTGTCGCGTCTGGCCGGCCAGGCGCACGATCGTCGGCGTCGACACGCCGCCTTCGGCTGCATAGCCCTTGGTCAGGCGGAACGGCGTCGCGCTCACTTCGGCCCAGCGCAGCCCGTATTGCAGCCGCTGCGCGTTCTGCTTGCCGTTGTCGGTGCCGAGCGTCGCGTAGATCGGCTCCTGTCCGTTCGCGGTGTCGGTCGCCGTCGGGTCCGCGCCCGAGTCGATCGGCCAGCCTTCCGCGCCGTTGTCCGACTGGAACATGATGAACGTGTTGTCGTATTCGCCGATGTCCTTCAGGTGCTGGATCAGCAGGCCGATGTTGTAGTCGAGGTTCTCGACCATCCCCGCGTAGATCTCCATGTAGCGCGCCTGTGCCTTGCGCTCGGCCGGGCTCAGGCTCGCCCACAGCTTGTCGACCTTGCCGGTGCCATAGTCGCTGTAGCCGTCGGCCGCCGAATGCACGGCGCTGATGTACTTCGCGTTCGCGGTGCCGTTGTTCGCCGTCGCGGGCGACGCCGACGTCGTTTCGGGCAGGCCGTCGAACGGCCTGAAATCGGCGGGAATCAGGCCGAGCGCCTTCTGCCGTGCGATCCGCGCGTTGCGGATCGCGTCGTAGCCGGCGTCGTACACGCCCGCGTACTTGTGCAGCCACGGGTCCGGCACCTGCAGCGGCCAGTGCGGCGACGTGTACGCCGCGTACGCGAAGAACGGCTTGCCGTCCTGCTTGTTCGAATCGATGTACGAGATCAGCTTCTGCGTATAGAAGTCCGTCGAATAGAACACGGCCGGACTGCCGCCCGCGCCGCCCGGTTGGCCGGGCTGGCCCGGCTGCACGTAGCTGCCGTCTTCCGTGTAGTTCGACGAGCCGGCCGGCTCGTGTGCGAAGTGGTTCGTCGCCGCGCCGCCGAGCAGCACGTAGCTGCGCTCGAAGCCCCACTGGTCCGGCGTCTGTCCGCTGCCCGTCGTGCTGCCGGCGATCCCCGAGCCGATGTGCCACTTGCCCGCGATGTACGTGTGATAGCCGGCGTCCTTCAGCAGTTGCGCGAACGACAGCGCGCGATCGTTCAGGTAGCCCTCGTAGCCGGGCAGGCCGCGCCGCTCGTCGGTCGGCACGCCCATCGTGCCTTCGCCTATCAGATGGTGATCGGTGCCCGAGATCAGCATCGCGCGCGTGATCGCGCATACGGTGCCGGTGTGGTGGTTCGACAGGATGCGGCCCGACGCGACGAGCGCGTCGAGGTTCGGCGTGTTGATCTCGCCGCCGAATGCATGGATGTCGGAATAGCCGAGATCGTCGGCCATGATGTACAGGATGTTCGGGCGCTTGGCCGCGGGCGTCGCATTGGCCTGCGGCGGCGGATCGCTGTCGACGCCGCCGCACGACGCAAGCGACAGCGCGCCGGCGATCGCGGCGCAGACCACACGAAAACGGAAAGCATGCAACGGCGCGGCGGACTTTTTCATTGTTGTGAACGCTCGATCTACGGGAGCGGCGATCTTAGCGTCGCCCGCGCGGCGCCCAAAGTCGGATTCGTCACATGCTAACGGGGAGGGGGAATATGCGGCGCGCGCGGTCAACCGGCACGCCGCGCGGCGATCATTCAACAGCGCATCACCCGATACGGATCAGCCGGCCAAATCGCGAAAAACAGCGGCGGCACGCGCAACACCCCGCCGTATCGCACCATCGCGAGCAGCAACGAGATCGCGACGAGCGGAGCGTGCGATGTCGAAATCATGCGCTCCGGCTTTGCGACGACGCTCGCCTGCACCGCCCATCCATAGCGCATCCACGCGAATGCTTTTCCGAATCCGTTATTGGATCGCGCAGCCGCCCGTTTTTATACTCGTCAGCACGCTCTAATGACGAGTGCCAACCAATTTCGACGCAACAGAACAGGACGGACAGATGAGCCTACGCCCCTTGCACGACCGGGTCATCGTGAAGCGACTCGACCAGGAAACCACCACCGCCTCGGGCATCGTGATCCCCGACAGCGCCGCCGAAAAGCCCGACCAGGGCGAAGTGATCGCCGTCGGCCCCGGCCGCAAGGACGCGGACGGCCAGCGCATCGTGCCCGACCTGCAGATCGGCGAACGCGTGCTGTTCGGCAAGTACGCAGGCCAGGCCGTCAAGGTGGACGGCAACGAATTCCTCGTGCTGCGCGAGGAAGACATCGTCGCGGTCGTCAATCAATAACGGAGTGCAATCATGGCATCGAAGGAAATCATTTTCAGCGACGTCGCGCGTGCGAAGCTGACCGAAGGCGTCAACATTCTCGCGAACGCGGTAAAGGTCACGCTCGGGCCGAAGGGCCGCAACGTCGTGCTCGAACGCAGCTTCGGCGCGCCCGTCGTCACCAAGGACGGCGTGTCGGTCGCGAAGGAAATCGAACTCGCGGACAAGCTGCAGAACATCGGCGCGCAGCTCGTGAAGGAAGTCGCATCGCGCACCAGCGATGCCGCCGGCGACGGCACGACGACGGCCACCGTGCTCGCTCAGGCGATCGTGCGCGAAGGCCAGAAATACGTCGCGGCCGGGCTCAATCCGCTCGACCTGAAGCGCGGGATCGACAAGGCCGTGGCAGCGGCCGTGGACGAGCTGAAGAAGATCAGCAAGCCGACCACCACCAGCAAGGAAATCGCGCAGGTCGCGACGATCTCCGCGAACGGCGAGGAGTCGATCGGCCAGCGCATCGCCGAGGCGATCGACCGTGTCGGCAAGGAAGGCGTGATCACCGTCGAGGACGGCAAGTCGCTCGCCGACGAGCTCGACGTCGTCGAAGGGCTGCAGTTCGATCGCGGCTACCTGTCGCCGTACTTCATCAACAACCCCGACAAGCAGATCGCCGAGATCGAGAACCCGTACATCCTGCTGCACGACAAGAAGATCTCGAACATCCGCGACCTGCTGCCGGTGCTCGAACAGGTCGCGAAATCGGGCCGGCCGCTCCTGATCATCGCGGAGGACGTCGAGGGCGAAGCGCTCGCGACACTGGTCGTGAACAACATTCGCGGCATCCTGAAGACGGTCGCGGTGAAGGCGCCGGGCTTCGGCGATCGCCGCAAGGCACTGCTGGAAGACATCGCGATCCTGACCGGCGGGCAAGTCGTCGCCGAGGAAACGGGCCTCACGCTCGAGAAGGCGACGCTGGCAGAACTGGGCCAGGCGAAGCGCATCGAGGTCGGCAAGGAAAACACGACCGTGATCGACGGCGCGGGCGACGCGAAGAACATCGAGGCGCGCGTGAAGCAGATCCGCGTGCAGATCGAAGAGGCCACCTCCGACTACGATCGTGAGAAGCTGCAGGAGCGCGTGGCCAAGCTTGCGGGCGGCGTCGCGGTGATCAAGGTCGGCGGCGCGACCGAGATCGAGGTGAAGGAGAAGAAGGACCGCGTCGACGACGCGCTGCACGCGACGCGCGCGGCCGTCGAGGAAGGCATCGTGCCGGGCGGCGGCGTCGCGCTGATCCGCGTGCGGCAGGCAATTCGCGAACTCGAGGGCGCGAATGCCGACCAGCACGCGGGCATCAAGATCGTGCTGCGCGCGCTCGAGGAACCGCTGCGCCAGATCGTCACGAATGCGGGCGAGGAAGCGAGCGTGGTCGTCGCGAAGGTCGCGGAAGGTGCGGGCAACTTCGGCTACAACGCGCAAACGGGCGAATACGGCGACCTCGTCGAATCGGGCGTGCTCGATCCGACCAAGGTTACGCGCACCGCGCTGCAGAACGCGGCGTCGGTCGCGGGGCTGCTGCTGACGACCGATGCGACCGTGTTCGAGGCGCCGAAGGATGCGGCGCCGGCCGCGGTGCCGGGCGGCCCGGGCGCGGGCGGGCCGGGGTTCGATTTCTGACGCCGGTCGAGGTGGCCGCCCGAGCCGGGCGGCTGCATGCCTTACCCACGACGCGTGGCGGCAGCGGCCGCCACGCGTCTGTTGTTCGCGGTCGGCGCGCGAGCCGCCGTCAGAACATCTGGCGCAGGCCGATCGCGGCCCCGACGTTGTTGGTCCTGCCGATCTGGTCGACCTTGCCCGTGAGCGGGTTGGTCACACCCGGATAGTCGGCCGCGAACGCCCCGTTGCCGCGTGCGAAATCGACCGTGCCGTATACCTCGGTGTGCTTCGACAGCGCGTATTCGGCCAGTACGGTCGCCGAATAGTTGATCCCGGAGCCGAGCGTGCCGTCGAGCCGCTGCGCGTTGCGCGCGTGGCCGTAATAGCCGGCCACCGTGATCAGCAACGGCGCGGTGGCCTGCCAGTTCGCGCCGACGTAGAACGTATCGTCGATCCGGTTCGGGCTGCCGCCGCCCAGCACCGGCGCGCCGGCCTGCTGCATGTTGAAGTCCGTCGTGCCCGTCTTGTCCTGCCCGTGCAACCAGCCGGCCAGCAGGCGCACGGACGGCGTGACCTGATACGCACCGCTCACGTGCAGGAAGTTCACCTTCGCGCCGTTGCGCGCACTGCCGTTCACGGACGATACCGAGGTCTGCTGGAAGCCGGCGTCGATCGATGCGGGCCCTCGCGCGTAGGTCAGCTCCACGCCGTACGTGCTGTCGAGGCCCATCGCGCCGGCATGATTGCCGAACCCGTAGATCGCATCGACGCTGAATCCGTTGTACGAGAACTTGTATTTCACGGAGTTCGGCACGGTCAGGTAGTTACCGATGCCGTTGTACGCCCAGCTGTCCTGCCAGTAGTCGCCGACGGTCATCGGGTCGAATACGTCGCCCATCGTGTCGTACAGCGGCGCGTACTGATTGCCGAACGTCAGCGTGCCGTACCGGTCGCTCGACAGGCCGACGTATGCCTGCCGGCTGAACAGCGTGTTCGCGACGTGCAGCTTGCCGTCGCCGAGCTCGAAACCGTTCTCGAGACGGAAGACCGCCGACAGCCCGCCGCCGAGCGCCTCGCTGCCGCGCAAGCCCCAGCGGCTGTGCGTTTCCGGGCCGACCGTCATCCCGACCAGGTCCTTGCCGTCGGGACCGGCGTTCGTCTGATAACGGAGCGCCGTATCGACGAGGCCATACAACGTGACGGCGCTCTGCGCGCACGCGGACGATGCTGCCATGGCGAGAACGGCGCCGATACCACCGGCGACGGCGATGCGTGTCATGAAAGGCCTCCCTGAGCGATTGATTTTGTAAGCAGTCCGACAGCATTCGCCGGCGGATGCCGGTACTGCGACCGGGAGAATAATCGGCCATATGCGCGGCACCTATTGCCGCTTCCGGATTGGACCTTTCCAGCATCGTCAACAATCGCGGTCGCGGTCGCGGCCGTGCCGCGTCCGGCGCGTCGCGCTCGGGTAAGATGAAAGCCCCTCCCGCTTCGCCGCCCACCGCCATGTCGACCACCCTCACCGCCCTGCTGCCGCTCGCCGGCGTCCTGCTGCTCAGCGTGGCCAGCCCCGGCCCGAACTTCGTGATCGTCACGTCGACCGCGGTCGCGCAGCGCCGCGCCGGCGTGATGACCGGGCTCGGCCTCGCCGCTGCATCGGGCACCTGGGCCGCGATCGCGATTGCCGGACTCGGCCTGCTCGTGACCCATGTCGCCTGGGTGCACACCGCGCTGCGGCTGGCGGGCGCCACCTACCTGATCTGGCTCGGCCTGAAAATGGTGCTGACCGCGCGCAAGCCGCTGCACGTTGCCGCACCGGCCGCGTCGTCCGGCTGGCACGCCGCGAAGAAAGGTTATGTGGTCAGCATGACGAACCCGAAAGCCGTCGCGTTCTACGGCAGTATCTTCGCGCTGATGGTGCCGGCCCACGCACCGGCCTGGTTCGATCTCACGGTCGTCGCGCTGTCGATCGGGATTTCGGGCGCGTGGTACTGCGCGATGGCGCTGCTCGCGTCGCACCCGTCGGTGCGCCGGTTGCTGATTCGACGCAAGGCCGTGCTCGATACGACGGCCGGATTGCTGCTGATGGGGCTCGGCGGAAGGATGCTGGCCGGGCGTTGATTCACATCACGTCCGCTCCGGCATCGACAAAAAAGGCCGCTTGCGACACCCCGTTTCCGGGGGCCGCAAGCGGCCTTGCGTCAGGCTGCGAGCATCAGCGCCGCGCCGCCAGCCTTCTCACGACACTCACCAGCGCGTCGACTTCATCGCACGTGTTGTAGAACGCCAGCGACGGCCGCACCGTCGCTTCGAGCCCGAAGCGCCGCAGGATCGGCTGCGCGCAGTGATGCCCGGAGCGCACCGCGATGCCCTCCTCGTTCAGCGCCTGCCCGACTTCCTCCGTCTCATAGCCCTTCAGCACGAACGACAGCACGCTCGCCTTGTCGCGCGCGGTGCCGACGAGCCGCACGCCCGGCACCGGCGCGAGCACGCTCGTCGCATACGCGAGCAGATCGTGTTCGTAGCGCGCGATGTTCTCGATGCCGACCCGGCTCACGTAATCGAGCGCCGCGCCCAGCCCCACCGCATCCGCGATGTTGCCGGTGCCGGCCTCGAAGCGGTTCGGCGGCGGCTGGAACACCGTGCGCTCGAACGTCACGTCCGCGATCATGTTGCCGCCGCCCTGCCAGGGCGGCATGTCGTCGAGGATCGCGCGCTTGCCGTACACGACGCCGATCCCGGTCGGCCCGTAGATCTTGTGCCCGGAGAACACGAAGAAATCCGCATCGAGCGCCTGCACGTCGACGCGCAGGTGCGAGATCGACTGCGCGCCGTCGACGAGCGCCTTCGCGCCCGCGCGATGCGCCAACTCGACGATCTCCTTCACCGGCACGACCGTGCCGAGCGCATTCGACACCTGCGTGACGGACACGATCTTCGTGCGATCGTTGAGCAGCTTCCGGTATTCGTCGAGCAGCACCTGCCCCGAATCGTCGACCGGAATCACGCGCAGCGTCGCGCCCTTGAGCGCGGCAAGCTGCTGCCACGGCACGATGTTCGCGTGATGCTCGAGATGCGACACGACGATCTCGTCGCCTTCGCCGACGTTCTGCACGCCCCACGTCTTCGCGATCAGGTTGATCGCCTCGGTGGTGCCGCGCACGAACACGATCTCCTCCGGCGAAGACGCGCCGATGAAGCGCCGCACGGTGTCGCGCGCATGCTCGTACGCATCCGTCGCGCGGCCCGCCAGCGCATGCGCGGCGCGGTGGATGTTGGAGTTCTCGTGCGCATAGAAATAGGCGAGACGGTCGATCACGGCCTGCGGCTTGTGCGTGGTCGCCGCGTTGTCGAACCAGACGAGCTGCTTGCCGTTCACGCGCTCCTGCAGGATCGGGAAGTCGCGGCGGATCGCATTCACGTCGAACGGCGGGTGCGCGCCGCGATGCAGGGTGCCCTGCGGCTCGGCTGCCTTCGCATCGTCGATGAAGTAACGCGGCACGTCCGCGCCCGATGCACGCGACACCGGCACGTCGCGATGCACGGCGAGCAACTCGCGGAGCGCGTCGTCGCCCGGCAGCCCGAACGCTTCCGGCGATGCGAGGCCGTTCGACGGCACGACGATGTCCTGCGGCGTCGCCTGCCAGCCCTGCAGCGAGCCGTCGGTGAAGTAATACGGCGACGCGGCCGGCGCGGCCTTCACCGCGCTCTCCGACACCGCCGCATTCGCCTGCGGCACGCCGAGCGCCGCACCGCCGACGCGCGGCTCGAACGCGGGCGCGATCGACACCGCATTGTCGGGCAGCCAGTTCTGCGCGGCCGCATGCGGCGCAAGCGCCGGCACGCGGTTGCCCAGCGACAGCACGTGCGTCGGCGCGGACGGCGCGAGGTTCGCGCCGGGCGCCTTGCCTTGCGGCAATGCAAGCCCCGGCACGCCGGTGCCCGTGCCGCCCGGCCCCGCGAGCGGCGAGCCGGCCGGCGCCGGATTGCTCACCGACGCGAGGATCGGTGCCGCCGCCGGCAACGCCGACGGCACGCCGCCGACCGCCCCGCTACCCGCCGACAGCCCGGGCGCGGTGGCCTGCCCGGGCGGCGTCGCGAAGAACTCGGACGCGAGCCGCGCAAGCGCCGCCGGATCGGGCAGGCCGGCCGGCAGCGGTGCGTGCGGCAACGCGAGCGCGTCGCTGCCGGTCGAGGCGGGATTAACGGTAGGTGTCGGGATAGTCATGGTACTTGGCGATTTCGACATCATCGAGGACAGCCAGCGCATCCGGCGAGTGGACCGCGAGCGAGCAGTACAGCGAGATCAGGTACGACGCGATCGCCTGGTCGTTGATCCCCATGAAGCGCACCGACAGACCCGGCCCCTGCTCGCCCGCGACGCCCGGCTGATAGAGCCCGACGACACCCTGGCGCTTGTCGCCGACGCGCAGCAGCAGGATCTTGGTCTTGCCGTCCGCGACGGGCACCTTGTCCGACGGGATCAGCGGAATGCCGCGCCACGTGAGGAACTGCGAGCCGAACAGGCTGACCGTCGGCGGCGGCACGCCGCGCCGCGTGCATTCGCGGCCGAACGCGGCGATCGCGAGCGGGTGCGCGAGGAAGAACGCCGGCTCCTTCCACACCTTGGTCAGCAGCTCGTCGAGATCGTCGGGCGTCGGCGCACCGGTCAGCGGAAAGATCCGCTGTTCGTCGGCCACGTTCGCGAGCAGCCCGTAGTCCGGGTTGTTGATCAGCTGGCTTTCCTGCAGCTCCTTGATCGTCTCGATCGTCAGGCGCAGCTGTTCCTTGATCTGGTCATGAGGACTGCTGTAGAGATCGGAGATCCGCGTATGCACGTCGAGCACCGTGCTCACCGCGTTCAGGAAATACTCGCGCGGCTGTTCCTCGTACGGCACGAAGGTCCGCGGCAGCACGCTTTCGTCCTCGAGCTGCGTGCAGGCGGCACGCACGGCTTCCGGGTTCTTCACCTGGTTCAGGCGATAGATGCCGGCCTCGACCGGCACCCACTGCAGCAGATGGGTCAGCCAGCGCGGCGTAATCGTGGAAAGCTGCGGGACGGTCTTGGTAGCATTCGCTAGTTGGCGGGCGGCGTGATCGCTCAGCGCGGCCGTGCCGCTTGCAACGGTCGACATGTGTGGCTCCGGATTCTTAAGATGAAAAACGGGATTGCTTATGACGCGGGGTGATTATCGGAAGCACGCACCTGCCGGCTCAACATGCTATAGCCGTCACGCGGCACAACCGAACGGGAAAAGAAGCGGGATACGTCAGGCGACGGACACGCCGGGCAACAGCGTCGAGATCGACACGTCGAACGCGCGCGCGATCTTGTCGGCGGTGACGATCGACGCGATCGCCTCGCCGCGCTCGATCTCGCCGACGTACGAGCGGTTCAACCCCGCGTGTTCCGCGAGCTGCTCCTGCGACCACGTACGCGCTTCGCGCAGCTTGCGCACGTTGGCGCCGAAGTGCTGGATCAGGTCGCTCACGTCGCCACCTGTGCGTCGGGCACCGGCTCGGCCGGCTCGACCCGCGTGCTCGGCGCGGCATTCGCTTCGCTGCGCAACACGGCCTGCGTGACGTTCGCGCCGGCCGGCACGTCCTGCGTGAGCCATACGTTGCCGCCGATCACCGCGCCGCGGCCGATCGTCACGCGGCCGAGGATCGTTGCGCCTGCATAGATCACGACGTCGTCCTCGACGATCGGATGGCGTGCGAGCCCCTTCTCCAGATGGCCGGCCGCATCGCGCGGGAAGCGCTTCGCGCCGAGCGTGACGGCCTGGTACACGCGCACGCGCTCGCCGATGATCGCGGTCTCGCCGATCACGACACCCGTGCCATGGTCGATGAAGAAGCCGCCGCCGATGCGCGCGCCCGGATGAATGTCGATCCCGGTTTCCGCGTGCGCCTGCTCCGCGACGATCCGCGCGAGCAGCGGCAACCCGAGCCGGTACAGCTCGTGCGCGAGCCGGTGGTGGATCATCGCGAGGATGCCGGGATAGCACAGCAGCACTTCGTCGACGCTGCCGGCTGCCGGATCACCATGGAACGCGGCCAGCACGTCGCTGTCGAGCAGCCGGCGAATGTCGGGCAGGCGTGCGGCGAACGCCTGCACGGCGGTCGACGCGGCTTCGTCGATCCGCGCGTCGGCGTTGCGTTGCCGCGCCGCGTAGCGCAGCTCGAGCGTCACCTGCGCGAGCAGCGCGTTCAGCGCCGCGTCGAGCGCGTGGGCCACATGGAAGTTCTCGCTCTCCTGCCGCAGGTCGGGCGGCCCGAGCCGCATCGGGAACAGCACGCCTTTCAGCGCGCCGATGATCTGTGCGAGCGCCTCGCGCGCCGGCAGGTCGCGCCCGCCCGGTTCGAGCGAGCGCCGCTGTTTCTCGCGCCATGCGCGGCGCACGGTCTGGAGCGACTGAACGATGTCGTCGATATCGAATGCGGCCATGCTGACTTCTCCCCGTAACGGCCGTGACTCAGTCCTGCGCCCACGGCAGGCCGCGATGGCGCCAGCCGTTCCGGCCGCCGCGATGCTGCTGTTCGTCGAGTTCGCCCTCGAACCCTTCGAGTACGTTGAATACCTGCGTGAAGCCACCCTTGGTCGCGGCTTCAGCCGCCTGCGCGGAACGGTTGCCGCTGCGGCAGAGCAGCAGCACGACCGCGTCCTTGCCGGTCTTCGCTTCGAGTTCGCGCACGAAGCGCGGGTTGCGCGTCAGGCTCGTGCCGGTCGCCCACGCCACGTGCAGCGACGCCGGCACGTGCCCGACGAATTTCCGTTCTTCCGCGGTGCGCACGTCGACCAGCAATGCGTCGCCCGCCGAAACCAATGCCCATGCGGCTTCCGGTGCCACGCCGCCCGCGTAGGGCGTCCCCGCCGATACGGCCGCCGCGCGGGCGTCCTCGAGCGCCTGCCGGGCGTCGGTTCGTTCTTCCAATGCAAACGTCATCACGCTTCCTTGTTCTCGCAGATTCGTATGATCAACAACGCCGGGAATGCGGCCGGTGCAGCTTGCGTGCTGTCTATAGCCGTCAGCCCCACTATGCGAGCGCGGTCGAGGAAGCAGAACCAATAAAAATTCATTTCCAAATCAGCGGCGCGTGAATTGCAATAGCAGAGGCGCGCTATTGGTGCGGGTTCGTGCGGGGGATGTGGAACGACGGCCGTTCGATGTCATGCATCGAAGGTTGTTGAAAGGATTGGCGGCTGCGAAGTCAGCAACGGTGCGGGACGCGACGCGCTGCACGTCGTGATGGAATCCGAAGCGGAATCGTGCGCCGGGCGGGATGACGCGCGCTTTGATGAAGCGATGATTCGGCGATTCGGCGATTCGATGAACAACAACCGACGGGCGCGGTGCATCGCCGACACACCACGCCCGTCACCGCATCAAACGACAGGATCGACCGCCGCGATCGGCACGCCACGCGCCTCGATATCGCGCCCGGCCAGCAAACACAGATCCTCGCGATGATGCGCGGCGACCACCTGCACGCCTACCGGCACGTTATCGACGAGCCCCGTCGTCACCGCGAGCCCCGGCAACCCCATCGCCGGCAGCGCACGCAGCGTGAGCTGCGCTTCCCATACCCGCTCGAACCCTCCCGGTCCCTGCCGATCGAGATCATCAGGAAACGGCAGTTCCGACGACACGGGCAGCAGCAACACCGCGTATTCATCGAGAAAGAGCCGCCACTGCCGCGTCAGCGTCGTGCGCCGCACGAGCGCGCGGCTGATCACGTCGGCCGGCAGATCGCGCACCTTGCCGCGCACGGCGGCGATCACCGCGGCCGCGCCCGGATCGCCGTCGCTCGCGACCGCGTTCGCCAATGCGTCGAATCCGTCGCCAAGCCAGAGCTGCTCCTGCAACAGTGCAGCCTCGCGCATCGGCGGCGTATCGTCGATTTCATCGACGGTCCAGCCCGCGTCGACGAGCCGGCGCGCGGCATCGCGCAACGCGGCCTCGACTTCGGGCACGACCTGCAGGCCGCCCGGACGCACGCACAGCGCCGCACGCTTCGGCACCGCCCGGCCTTCGATCGGCACCGGCACGTGCCACGGATCGCGCGGGTCCGGCGCGGCGAGCGCACGCAGCGCCAGCGCGAGATCGTCGATCGTGCGTGCGATCGGCCCCGTCGTCGACATCAGTTGCGCGCCGATCGCACGCTCGGGCGACGACGCGTTGAACGCCGGCACGCGTCCGAGCGACGGGCGGATCCCGTGCACACCGCACGCATAGGCCGGGTAACGCACCGAGCCGCCGATGTCGGTGCCGACCGCGATCGGGCCGATCCCGGCGGCCACGGCAGCCGCCGCGCCGCCGCTC
Source organism: Burkholderia sp. Bp9142 (assembly GCF_003853415.1). GTDB lineage: Bacteria > Pseudomonadota > Gammaproteobacteria > Burkholderiales > Burkholderiaceae > Burkholderia. The sequence goes on from NZ_QTPP01000001.1 coordinate 501,762, forward strand.
GAGCCGCCCGGCGTCAGCGACCGATGGCGCGGATTGACCGTATGGCCGTGCACGCGATTCGACGTGAACCAGCGCAAGGCGAACGTCGGCGAATTGCTGCGGCCGAGCAGCACCGCGCCGGCCTTTCTCAGGTTCGAGACCGACGGGCTGTCGGCGCGCGCGATCAGGTGTTCCTGCAGCCGCGTGCCGTTGGTCGTCGCGAATTCCGCGACGTCGACGTTGATCTTCACGGTCACGGGCACGCCGGCGAGCGGGCCCGGATCGTCGCCGCGCGCGATCGTGCGATCGATTTCGTCGGCCTGCCGCCGCACGTCGTCGGGGCGATGCTCGACCACCGCGTTGATCGCCGGGTTCACCGCTTCGAGGCGGGCCAGGGCCGCGTCCGCCACTTCCCGCGCGGACACTTCACGTTGCCGCACCCGCTTCGCGATTTCGGTCGCCGACAGTTGCCAGAGTTGCTGCGTCATGACATCTCCTCGTGAAAGGACATCACAATCACCGACGGCGCCGCGCGTCACCCGCATCGCGGCGCCGCATCACTCACTGCGCATCCTGCTTCGCCCGTTCCGCGGCCGCGATGATCGCGTCGGCCACGGCCTTCGGCTGGCTCAGCATCGCGACGTGGCTGCCGTTCACGTGCGTGACCGTCGCGCCGATCCGCTTCGCCATCGCCTCCTGCAGCTTCGGATCGATCATCCGGTCCTGCGTCGCGACGACGAACGACGACGGCTTCGCATGCCACGCCGCCTGCGTGACCTTCTCCGAAATGCAGCCACCGTACCACGGCCCTTGCGTCGCCGCGACGACGCGCTGCTGCGCGGGCGGCAGGTCCGGCGCGAAATCCTGCGCGATCGCCTTGTCCGACAGCGTCGCGAAGCCGCCCGCGTCCTTGCGCAGCTCGCCGGCCCACGCCGGCGCCGGCAGCCCCTGCGTGACGTCGGCGATCGACTGGCCGTTGTCCGGCGCGAAGGCGGCGACGTAGACGAGCGACTTCACCTTGTCGTCGTTGCCCGCATCGCTGATCACGACACCGGCCCACGAATGGCCTACCAGCACGACGGGCCCCTTCTGCTCGTCGATCGCGCGCTTGGTCGCGGCTGCGTCGTCCGCGAGCGAGCTCAGCGGGTTCTGCACCGACACGACATGCAGGCCGCGCGCCTCGAGTAGCGGAATCACGCGATTCCAGCTCGACCCGTCGGCGAACGCACCGTGCACCAGCACGACGTTCGTCCCCTTCAGGTCCTCCTTCGGCGCCGCCTGCGCCGCGACCGCACCGAACAGCCCGCCGAGCACCGCCGCGGACACCAGAACCCGTTTCGTCAAACCGACCATCGTCATGCTCCTTTCCATCGTGTTGTTCATGTGAGGTGTTTCTGATACGGCCGCGCCTGCGCGCGGCAGGCGCGGCAACGGATCACGAATGCGCGTACAGATCGTCGGCGTCCGTGCGTGCCTTTCGTGTGTTTCCTGCGTTCCGTGCAGCGTGCGTGTCGGCCACGGCGTAGCGGGCGGCCGGCGTCGACGCGGCGGCGACGTTGTCGCCCTGCGACTTCGACGGGCCGTTCTGGTCGGAACGCGCGACCTGCTGCGCAGCGGCGACGGCGTTCTCCGCGGCAGCGATATCGTCCGGGTAATTGGCTTCGCTGCTCGCCGGGCGGTAGCCGGCCTTCTCGAGCCGGACGAGGTCGGCGCGCACTTCGGCGCGCGTGAGGCCGTGGCCGGTGTCGGCGAACGACAATGCGGGGATGGCGGCGAGGACGGCAACGGCGAGGATTCGAGCGGCTTTCATGTGTGTTCTCCTTGAAGGAAGTGGGTCTTTCGATCGTTCGGTATCCGATCCAGATGTCTGGCATCGAACGTTTCCTGCATGTCGACAGTAGAACCCGCTCACGTATCCGGCATGTTTCCGAAACCGGGGCTTTCTGCGTGCCAGTTTTTCAGGAGCGGCCGCAGATACAGTGCGATACAACCCCGCGCGCCGCTCCGTTGCCCGTCACCCGCGCACTACGAAAAAAGGCGTGCCTCGCGCGGCACGCCTTTCCGTCAGGCCGATCCCGTCAAGTCAAGTCAAGGCGCCAGCCGCGTGAACACGAAGTCGTGATTCTTCACGCGCGCCTGGTGACACGCAAAGCAAGTCTGGTGCTGACCGATATCGGCCGGCACGCCGTTGATGAAACGCCCGAAGCCCCAGCCGCCCGTCGACGCGTAGCGACGCGAATCCTTGACCATCACCTGCACGGTCGTCGCCTGTCCCGGCACCGTCGCCGGCGCGAACTCGTCCGACTGCTTGCGCTTGTACGCGAGCTTCACGAGGATCGTGCCGTCCGGAAACGGCAGCGTCGACTTTTCCAGCGCGCGGATCGCGACGGGGTTGCCGAGCACCACGCGCAATTCGTCCAGCGGCGCCGCCTCCTCGGCCGGCGCGACCATTTCCCACTTCCGGTAGCCGGGCGGGATCGTCACGCCGTAGATCGGCGACGCGGCCGGTTTCGGCTGCTCCGCGAACGCGGCCGGACCGCTCGCCGACAACGCGCCGGCCAGCAGCACGGCCGCGACGAGCACATGGCGCGCGCCGCGCCGTACAACGACAGTATTCGCCCGCATCACAGATGCTCCACTTGCAGGATCGCATCGGCGAACGCCTGCGGCGCTTCCTGCGGCAGGTTGTGGCCGATGCCGCCGGTGATCGTGCGGTGCTGGTACTTGCCGGTGAACTTCTTCGCATACGCGGCCGGTTGCGGGTGCGGCGCGCCGTTCGCATCGCCTTCCATCGTGATCGTCGGCACGGTGATGGCCGGGCCCGCCGCAAGCCGCCGCTCGATGTCGTCGTATTTCGCTTCGCCCTGCGCGAGACCGAGACGCCAGCGATAGTTGTGGATCACGACGGCCACGTGGTCGGGGTTCTGGAACGATGCGGCGCTGCGCGCAAAGGTCTCGTCGGAGAACTGCCACTTCGGCGACGCGAGCTGCCAGATCAGCTTGTTGAACGCATCGCGATTTTCCGCGTAGCCGAGCGCGCCGCGCTCGGTCGAGAAGTAGAACTGATACCACCACTGAAGCTCGGCCTTCGGCGGCAGCGGCTTGCTGTTCGCCTGCTGGCTGCCGATCAGGTAGCCGCTTACCGACACCAGCGCCTTCACGCGCTGCGGCCACAGCGCCGCGATGACGTCGGCCGTGCGCGCACCCCAGTCGTAGCCGCCGAACACCGCACTGTCGATCTTCAGCGCGTCCATCAGCGCGACGATGTCGACGGCTGTCACCGCCTGCTGGCCGTTACGCACCGTGTCGGCCGAGCGGAACGTCGTCGATCCGTAACCGCGCAGGTACGGCACGATCACGCGATAGCCGGCCGCCGTCAGCAGCGGCGCGACTTCCGCGTAGCTGTAGATGTCGTACGGCCAGCCGTGCAGCAGGAACACGACGGGGCCGTTCTTCGGCCCGAGGTCCGCATACCCGACGTTGAGCACGCCCGCGTCGATCTGGTGGATCCTGCCCAGCGACGCCGCGCCGGCCGCGCCCTTCGCCGTCGACGCATCGGGCGCCGGCTGCGCTTGCGCCAGCGAGCCGAACCCGAGGTCGGCGAGGCTCAGGCTGGCGAGCGTCGTACCCAGGATCAGGCGGCGGCGGGTGTTCACGGTATCAGGCATGACTCGTTCTCCATTGTCGATCGCTAAGGAAGGGGCCCGCGGCACGTGCGGGCGCTCCGGTATCGCCGTTCACGCCGGCGGCGCATGGCACCGCGCCGCCGTGTGAATCGCTTCACCGGCTTTATATCCGAACCCTCCGGATGCTTTGTATCCCAACGTATCTGTGTTCGGGGACGACACACTGCGATTCAAAATCGCACGCGAAACGGCGTGTTTCGGCGGCCGCGCGGCACACGCGGCCCCGTGCGCCGAAGCGTCAGAGCAGCTTGACGATCGCCGGCACGCTGAGCACGGCGACGTAGTACCCCATGAACTGGACGCCTGTGTTGAACGCGAACAGGCGTGACAGCATCCCGCCGAACAGGCCGACCGTGACGATCACCGCGAGCCCCGGCAGTTGCCCTTCCCACACGCCGATCACGACGATCAGCCCCGCGAAGGTCGCGATGATCGCCTCGTGGCTCAGCTTGCGCGCGACGAACGACGCCGCACGATGCGCGTGATGCATCGCGAGCGGATACGCGACCAGCGCGGCCAGCAGGATCGACAGCAGCCCGTAGCCGAGGAACTCGGGCCAGCTCATCAGCGTATGCAGGTTGTGGATCTGCCCGCTTGCCGCGTCGACCGTGAAGCGCGGCGGCGCATTGAACAGCGGCGCGGCCGGGCCGGCCGCGACCGGGCTCAGCGGCAGCCCGAACGCGATCAGCGGAATCATCGCCTCGGCGATGTAGGTCGCCTCGGTCACGCCGTTGCGCGCGGCGATCACGGTCGTCAGGCGCTGATACGCGTGACGCACCCGCGCGCCGACGATCTCGCCCATCAGCACCGTCATCGCGACCGGGCTGAACACGAAGGTCGCGCTCGACACGGCGGCCGTCCCGACCGTCCAGCCCACCTGCTCGCGGTCGAGCACCTTCAGCGGATTCGGGAAGTAGCCGCGCCAGCCCTTCACGTCCGGCGCGAGCACGAACGTCGACGGCCCGTCGCGACGCATGCGCCGCCGCTCGGCCGGCGACAGGATCGAGAACAGGTCGGCAACCAGCGGCCCGATCGCGATCCCGAGGAAATAGCTGACGCTCAGCTTCACGCCGTAACGGCCGGTCAGCGCCTGCAGCCCGACCACCAGCATCACGAACGGCACGAGCAGCAGCACCGACGCCCAGCGTCCTGCCGAGCAGTACGCGATACCGACGGCGGCCGCGAGAAACACCCATGGCGCGGCTTTGGCGATCACCGTGCCGAACGGTGCGAGCAGCGACGCGAACAGCACCGCGAGCGGCAGCGCGACGAACGCGGCGACGATCGCGCCGGAGATCATCTTGCGCAGCGCGATGTGCGGCACGCCGAGCGCGCGCAGCAGCGTCGCCTGCTGCAATAGCGGCGCGGCCATCGTGTCGCCGGGAATGCCGAGCAGCGCGGTCGGGATCGCATGCGTGATGTGCTTGGCCACCGCGCCCGCGAGGAAGAAAGTAAACACGCCGGCCGGCGGCACGCCGAGCAGCGCGACGAGCAACGTGAGCGGCGCGATCGTCGTCGTTTCGTCGGTGCCGGAGATCAGGCCGATGCCCGAGAACACGATCGCGCCGAGCAGCCCCATCGCCAGCGCGGCCGGCAACGCATGCAGGAGTGCATCCATCAGCGGCCTCCGGTGCGCGCCCGCGCGCTCGACGCTTCGTACGAAGCGAACAGGTCGAGCAGACCGAGCTCTTCCATCTCGGCGCGTGCGCTCGGCGACAGGTCGCTCACCGAGCCGAGCCCGCCCGATGCGTCGGCGAGCTGCCGGAGCGCTTCGTCGCGCTCGGGGCCGCCGGCCGCGTGCTCGATCACCGTGCGCTTCGGCTTGAACAGCCACGCGCACAGCGCGCCGGCCAGCAGGCAGCCGCCGAGGCCGATCAGCATCGCGTACGCCCGCGCGATGGCCGCGTCGCGCACGAACGACGCGAGCGCGAGCCGGCCGGCCTCGAAGGCGCCGAGGCTGATCGCGATGCCGAGCAGGACCGACCACGCCAGGTGCTTCGTGGCGACCGTGTCGCCCCACACCTCGACGAGCGTGTCTGCGGACGCATCGGCCTGCGCGAACGACTGCACGCGATGCGACGCCGATACCGCGCTTGAACCGGTCTGTTCCATGTGTCTCCTCCTCGATTGATATGTCGCCGGCAGCGCCGGCACGGCGTGCGGCACACGGCATGCCGAACACCGCGCGTCAGCCGTCGCTGCGTTCCGCCAGCAGCGCGACCGCGAAATCCGCCCGCACGTCCTTGGCCGCGACCATCCGTTGCGCGATCCGGTCGATGTCCGCGCCCGTTGCACCGGCCGCGACGGCGATGTTGCGCGCATGCAGCGCCATGTGGCCGCGCTGGATCCCTTCGGTCGCGAGCGCGCGCAGCGCGCCGAGATTCTGCGCAAGGCCGACCGCGACCGCAATCTCGCCGAGTTCCTGCGCGGACGTCACGTTCATGATCTTCAGCGCGAGACGCGCGAGCGGATGCGTCTTCGTCGCGCCGCCGACGAGCCCGACCGGCATCGGCATCTCGATCGTGCCGACGAGGTCGCCGTTGTCGGCCTTCTCCCAGGTCGTCAGCGACGTGTAGCGGCCGCTGCGGCTCGCATACGCATGCGCGCCGGCCTCGACCGCGCGCCAGTCGTTGCCGGTCGCGACCACCACCGGATCGATGCCGTTCATGATCCCCTTGTTGTGTGTCGCGGCGCGATACGGGTCGGTGGCCGCGAACACGTACGCATCGATCACGCGATCGATGACCGCCTCGCCCGGATAGTCGTCGGTCGCGAGTGTCCGCGCCGAGTACCGTACCTCCGCACGCGCCAGCCGAAGATCCGCGAGGTTGGACAGTATCCGCAACCGTACCTGCCCGCCGGTGATCGCTTCGATGCGGGTCGCGACGGCTTCGGCCATCGTGTTGACCGTGTTCGCGCCCATCGCGTCGCGCACGTCGACGATCAGGTGCGCGACCACCATCGCGCCGCGCGGCGTATCCGGGAACACATGCACCTCGATGTCGCGGCAGCCGCCGCCGAGGCCGACCAGCACGTTGTCGCGGCTGTTCGCGAGCGCGATCAGTTCGGCCGCGTGCCGCAGGATCGCGAGCCGCGCGCCGTACGGGTCGCCGACGCCGATCACCTGCACCTGCGCGCGCATCAGCGGCCCGCTGCTCGACGTGCGGAAACCACCGGCCGCGCGGGACAGCTTCGCCATGTACGATGCGGCCGCCACGATCGACGGCTCCTCGACGGCCATCGGCACGATCACGTCACGGTCGTTGATCCGGAAGTAGCCGGCGACCGCCATCGGCAGCTCGAACGTGCCGATCACGTTCTCGATCATTCCGTTCGCGGTGTCGAGCGGCAATGCGCCGGGTTCGGCGAGCAGCGCGTGCTCGGCATCGTCGAGCCCGACGGTACGGGCAAGGTGGGACAGGCGTTGTGCGGGCGTGAGCGCACGGAAGTTCGGCAACGCGGAATCGATGGGCATGATGTCGTTCTGTTTCGGGGTGGCGGTGTTGCCTGCCGCGGTTGCGGCGGGCAGCGGATAGCCGAATAATAGTCACGCTGTACCCATTGAAAAGGTACAGACGGACCAGACAGTCGACTATCCGTACCCATGACAGTGAACCTGCCTGACGGACCCTCACGATGAAACAGCGTGCAAGAGCCAGCCTGTCTGGCGCCATGGCGGACAATCTCGCCAGACAGATCGAGGAAGGCGTGTTGCCGGCCGGCGCGAAGCTGCCTTCCATCAGGGAATACGCCGAGGCGTCCGGGTGTTCGAAGAACACCGTGATCAGCGCGTTCGAGATGCTCGCCGCCGACGGCCTGATCGAGCCGCGCCGCGGCGCCGGCTTCTTCGTCACGCGGCGCGCGGCGGCCGCGCCCGACATCGACGAGCCGAGCTCGCTCGACCGTGCGATGGACATCGTGTGGCTGATGCGCGAGCAGCTTCACGAGAAGCCCGACGTGCTCAATCTCGGCGAAGGCTTCCCGCCGATCGAATGGCTCGAGGAAACGCGGCTGAACCAGTACCAGCAGCGCATCGTGCGCACCGGGTCCGCGTCGCTGTTCCGCTACGGCAGCCGGTTCGGCTACCTGCCGCTGCGCCAGTCGCTGCAGCAGAAGCTCGCCGGCTACGAGATCGAGGCACCGCCCGCGCAGATCGTGCTCACGCACGGCGCGAACCAGGCGATGGACCTCGTGCTGCGCTACTTCGTGCGCCCCGGCGACACCGTGCTCGTCGACGACCCCGGCTACTACCCGCTGTTCGGCAAGCTCAAGCTGAGCGGCGCGAACATCGTCGGCGTGCCGCGCGAGATCGACGGCCCGGATGTCGCGAAGCTGGCCGAGCATATCGCCGCGTATCGGCCGAAGCTGTTCTTCACGCAATCGGTCGGGCACAACCCGACCGCGACCGATACGAGCGCGGCCAAGGCACACCGGATCCTGCAGCTCGCCGACGCGCACGACCTGATCATCGTCGAGGACGATGCACTGGCCGACCTGCGGCCGCGCTCGCTCACGCGCATCTCGACGCTCGATCAGCTGCGCAGGACGATCTATATCGGCAGTTTCTCGAAGTCGGTGTCGGCGGCGCTGCGCGTGGGTTTCCTCGCGTGCAACGCGGCACTCGCCAGCGATCTCGCCGACGTGAAGATGCTGACCCACGTCAGCAGCTCCGAGTATTGCGAGCGCACGCTCGACGCGATCGTCAGCGACGGGCATTTCCTGCGGCACACGAATCATCTTCAGGAGAAGCTGCGGCGCGCGACCGCCACTGCGCTCGATGCGCTCGATCGGCTCGGCGCGCAGGTCTATCGGCCGTGCGAGCAGAGCCTGTATCTGTGGGCCGCGTTGCCCGGGTGGTCCGATTCGATGGCACTGGCGCAAGCGATGCTGGCGCGCGGCGTGATCCTCGCGCCGGGCGCGGTGTTCTCGCCGCAGGCCGATCAACCGTCCGCCTATTGCCGGTTCAATGTCGCGTATCTGGCCGACAAGCGGTTCGCGCAGGCGTTGCATGCGGTGAGGTAGCCACGAACGCGGGCCGGCATGGCAGCCGGCCCGGGTTCTCCCTCAGACCACGCTTACGCGCGACGCAACGGCCGGAACCCGGCACGCACTTCGCGGGCAAACAGTTCCGGCTCTTCCCATGCCGCGAAATGGCCGCCCTTGTCGACTTCGTTGAAGTAGATCAGGTTGTGATAGCTGCGCTCGGCCCAGCTGCGCGGCGCCTGGTAGATCTCGCCTGGGAACACCGTGATCGCCGCCGGCAGCGAGATGTCCACCGCGTTGAAGTTGTTCGAGTGGTCCTCCCAGTAGATCTGCGCGGAGGACGTCGCCGAATTGGTCAGCCAGTACAACGAAATGTCGTCGAGAATCTCGTCGCGCGGGATCGAGCGTTCGGGCACGCCGCCGCTGTAGGTCCACTGCGAGATCTTGTCGTACATCCACGCGGCCTGCCCCGACGGCGAATCGGCGAGCGCGTAGCCGACCGTCTGCGGACGCGTGACCATCATCGCCGAGTAGCCGCAGTTGTCGCGATAGAACGTCGCGAGCTTCTCGTACGCGGCCTTCTCCTTCGGCGACAGCGACGCCGGCGCCGGCGCGTCGGTCTGGAGCAGCGTCGCGATGTCCGGCGGTACCGTCGCCGGCATGTTCACGTGAATTCCGGCCAGGCCCTGCACGCGCTGCATCGCCATCCGGTGCGAGATCACCGAGCCGCAGTCGCCGCCCTGCGACACGAAGCGCGTATAGCCGAGGCGCGCCATCAGCTCGCCCCATGCGCGCGCGATGTGGTCGGAGCCCCAGCCCGGCTTCATCGGATGGCCCGAGAAGCCGAAGCCCGGCAGCGACGGCACGACGACGTGGAACGCATCGTCGGCGCTCGCACCATGCGCGGTCGGGTCGGTCAGCGGACCGATCGCCTTCAGCAGCTCGAAGATCGAACCGGGCCAGCCGTGCGTCATGATCATCGGCATCGCGTTCGCGTGCCGCGACCGCACGTGGATGAAGTGAATGTCGAGCCCGTCGATTTCGGTGATGAACATCGGGAAACCGTTCAGACGCGCCTCGCCCTTGCGCCAGTCGTAGTCGGTGCCCCAGTAGCGCAGCAGCGCCTGCATGCGTGCGAGCCGCACGCCCTGCGATTCGTCGGCGACGGTCTCGCGGCCCGGCCAGCGCGTCGCGGCGATGCGGCGGCGCAGGTCGGCCAGGGCTTCATCGGGGATATGAGCGGTGAACGGGCGTATGCCGTCGCCGCCGGTTGCCGCGTGCAGCGCGGTAGGCAGCATCGCGGATACACCGGCGGCCACGGAAGTGGCCAGCAGGTGGCGACGCATCGGGGAAAACGGTGTGGAAGACATCGTTCGGCATCTCCTTTCGTGAAGTGGAAAGTGAACATGCCGCGCGCCCTATCGCGCCGGTTTTCGTTCGGGCGCGCGCTGGTCATGCGGCGTCGCCTATTTGAAAGGTCTGATGTATCCGGGATTTGTCTGATTTGTACGCGTTTGTAGCAGGCGTGCGGATGTCGCCGTCAGGGGGCGATCCAGCGGCCTTCGCAGCCGTCGTCGTTCAGGTCGAATACCGCGCGGCGATGGCCGGTGCGGGCAAGTTCGAGCCAGTCGATGCGCGTCACCGTGACATGGAGCAGACAGAAGTTCCGGTAGCCGTCGTCGTCGGATGCCGTGCTCGGGCCTGCCGTGACATGCGCTTCTTCAGGCGACTCGATCGGCGTGCCCGGCCGCAACGGTGCGCGATACAACAGCAGCGTATGCGGACGGCTCGACTGCCAGATCGCGCGACGTTGCGCTTCGTCGTCGCAGATCGATGCAACGCCTTCCGCGCGAATCTGCACGAGCGCGTCGAGATCGCTCGCGACGATGGCGATGCGCGGATCGCGGCGCAACTCCGCAACCTTCTCCGAACGCGCGTCCGTATGAAACGCCAGCAGACGATCGGCGCGGCTCACTTGCCGCAATACGATCGTGCGCACCTTCGGCGCACCGTCGACGCCCAGCGTCGCGGCCTGCACCATCGTGAACGGCGAGCGCTGCGTGCCGACGCCGGACTCGAGGCAGGACCAGAGACGATCGCAGGTTTGCGTGAGCGATTCGGAAGCGGGATCGGACATGATGGCGCGGCGCGCTTGCGGAATTCGGTCGCGCCAGCTTAACCGTTTCGGCGGCGGGGCGCGTGGCGCCTCGTGGCTTCCGTTGCCAATCCGCCGCGTGGTTCAGTTGTAGCCGAGGACGGCCGGTGCGGCGTCGCGCGTGTCGGTCGGATCCGCGCCAAAGCGGCCGAGCACGTCCGCGACGTACTGCGGCCCCGCGCCGATCTGCGACGACTTGTGCTCGACCGGACGGATATCGGCCATGCCCGGCGCTTCGTCCATCCATGCGGTGTCGTTGATGACGATGTTCATGTGGGTCTCCTCACGCGGCCAGCGCCGCACCATACGCGCGCACCAGGCGCGCCACGCCTTCCCGGATCGCGTCGACGTCGGGCGCGGCGAACGACAGGCGCAGCGATGCGGCGTCGACGTTGTCCGCGAAGAATGCCTTGCCCGGCACGAACACGACCTTGTTCGCGATCGCCTGCTGCAGCAGCACGCCCGACGACACCGCGCCGATCCGCGCCCACACGAACATCCCCCCTTCGGGACGATGGAACGCGATCGCATCGCCGAAACCGTCGCGCAGCGCGTCGCACATCGCGTCGCACTTGCGCTTGTAGGCCGCCGTGATGCGCGGCAGATGGCGTTCGAGTGCGCCGTCGGCGAGATACTCGGCGGCGGTGGCCTGCGTCCACGGCGTGCTGCACAGGTCGACCGTCTGCTTCGCGATCACGCAGCGCCGCGCGATCTCGGCCGGCGCGATCGTCCAGCCCACGCGCAGCCCCGGCGCGACGATCTTCGACAGGCTCGCGAAGTGCACGATCCAGTCGCGCGCGCCCTCGACTTCGTGCGCGAGTGCGAGCATCGACGGCACCGGTTCGCCCGCGAAACGCAGGTCGCCGTAGGGATCGTCCTCGACGATCAGGAAACGGTATTGCACCGCGAGACGCAGCAGCTTCAGCCGGCGTTCGCGCGTGAGCGTCGCGCCGGTCGGGTTCGCGAAGGTCGGGACCGTGTAGAGCAGCTTCGGCTGCGCGATCGCGCCGGATGCGAGTTGCGACGCGAGGCGCTCGACGTCGAGGCCTTCCCCGTCGACGGGGATCGTGACGATGCGCGCCTGTTGCAGGCGCAGCGCCGCCAGCGTCGCCGGATAAGCCGGTTGCTCGGTCAGCACGACGTCGCCCGGCGCGACCATCACGCGCAGCAGCAGGTCGAGGCCCTGCTGCGAGCCGGTCGTGACGAGCAGTTCGGCCGGCGTGCATGCCACGCCGCGGCGCGCCATCAACGCGATCAGTTGCTGCTTCAGTTCGGCGAGGCCGTCGGTCGGGCCGTATTGCAGGCACCGGACCGGCTGCGCGTACGCGCGTTCGGCGGCCGTGTCCAGGCCATCGACGTCGAACAGGTCGCTGGCCGGATAGCCGCCCGCGAAGGAAATCATCCCCGGCTCGGAGAGGTACTTGAACAGCTCGCGGATCGGCGAACCGGCAGGATTCTGGAATGAGGGCGTAAACGCGTACATGTCGTCGTGAGCTGGATCGCACGGACGGCCGGGATAGCCGACAGGTGCCGCCCGCCACCGCGCTTCTGGCGCACCGGCGGGAATTCGAGCCACGATTGTCGACAGTCATTAACGCGGCGGCAAACGATATCTGTGCACTAGGTCTTGCGGTTTGGTCATCAATTGATGAAGCGCCGCGAATGCGCGACGCGCATCGCGGCCCCGGCATTCACGCCGTCACGGCCGCGCGACGCCATCAACGCGATGACGCCGGGCGGCACGTCCGCGTGCGATCGGACCGGGCCAGACCAAGGACACGCTCCGCCGCGCCTGCGCCCCTGACCCGGCCCGTCACGCGCACCGGACACGCAACGGACGCACACGAATCGCGCTACGCGTGCGGAGGCGATACGCCCTTCCTGACGTAGCAGGCAATCGCTTCCAGCATGCCGACGTCGAGGTCCTGCACGCGCTCGGCACCGAAATGGGTCAACCACTTGCCCGCGAGCTCCGTCTGCGTTGTCGTGTGCCCGGTCGCGGCAAGGGCATGCAGGTCTTCCAGTGCTGAACGCTGGTCCATGTTTTCTCCGTGATTGCTGATGGTCGGGACGCTGCCGGTTCCTGTCGCGATCAAGACGCCGTCAGACGGCCTCCAGGGCGAGGGCGATACCCTGACCGCCGCCAATGCACAAGGTCACCATGCCGCGTTTCACGCCATCACGGCGCATGGAATGCGCAAGACGAGTCGTCAGGACCGCGCCGGTCGCGCCGATGGCGTGACCGTGCGCGATCGCGCCGCCTTCGACGTTCACCCGCTCTTCGTCGATGCCGAGTTCCCGAATGACCGCGATCGGCACGGCAGCAAAGGCCTCGTTGATCTCGAAACGCTCCACGTCGTTCAACGACCATCCGGCACGCGCGAGCGCCATCTGTACTGCCGGCACCGGCCCCAGTCCGAACATGCCTGGCTCGACCGCACCCACGCCGTAGGAAACGAGCGTCGCGATCGGCTCGATTCCACGCGCCTCGGCATACCGCCGCTCCGCCACGACCATTGCCGCCGCACCGCTGTTCAATCCCGGTGCATTGCCTGCGGTGATGGTGCCGTCGGACCGAAACGCGGGTTTCAAGCCGGCCAGCGACTCGAGCGTCGTGTCCGGCCGCGGCTGCTCGTCGCGCTCGAACCTGACGCGTTGCTTCCGCCCCTCGATATCGACCGCGACAAGCTCGGCGTCGAACGCCCCGCGTCCTTGAGCCTCCACGAAGCGCCGTTGCGAACGTTCCGCCCAACGGTCCTGCTGCTCGCGCGTCATTCCCGCCCTCGCAACGAGGTCTTCCGTATGCCATCCGGAATGCCGACTGGAAAACGCGTCGACGAGACCGTCCCCGAGCATGCTGTCGACGATCTCGGTATTGCCCATGCGATGGCCCCATCGACCGCTATCCAGCAGATACGGCGCACGGTCCATGTTTTCCATACCGCCCGCCACCGCGACCTCGCCGAATCCGAGCCAGATTTCCTGGGCCGCATTCACGATGGCCTGGGCGCCCGAGCCACAGACGCGATTCACTGTCAGCGCGGGCACGGCCACCGGAATGCCTCCGCCGACGGCTGCCTGACGCGCGGGATTCATCTTGTTGCCTGCCTGAATGACGTTGCCCATCACGACCGAAGCCAACTCCGCCGGATCAACCTTGCTGCGGCGTACCGCTTCGCGCACCGCGATGGCGCCGAGCGTCGCCGCGGCAACGTCCTTCAACGTGCCGCCAAACGCCCCGATGGGCGTTCTTACCGGACTGCAGATCACTACCTGTCGAGCCACCATTTCAACACTCCATTCAACGTTCAGTTTTTCCTGATGCGATGCCACCGCATCGTCGCGAGCCGCCTGTAGGGAGGGGATGCGGCCTCGCGTGCCCGGCACGCTCGTGAACCCGTCTCTCGTGCTTGCGGGCGCAAGATCGGGGGCGCCGCGCGGCCCCCTTCCGTTGCGTCAGATCGATACCATTTCGAAATCCTCCTTGCCGACGCCGCACTCCGGACACTTCCATTTGGCCGGAATGTCTTCCCAGCGCGTGCCCGGTGCAATGCCGTCTTCCGGCGCACCCTGTTCTTCCGAGTAAATCCAGCCGCACACCAGGCACATCAACGTGCGCATCTCCACCGCCGTCGTGCTCATCTCGCCAGCTCTCCAAAATTCGACATTTGTCGCTTCACGAATTCGCGCACCTGCTCGCGTACCCTCGCATCCGACAGGATCCGCCCGTGACCCGTGCCCGGCGCCGGCCACAACGTCGCCTCCGGCAGGCCCGCCACGACCCGCTGCGCCTCGCAGTACGGCACCACGGGATCGGCCGGGTCGTGCACGACCAGCACCGGTACATCGAGCGACGCGCCCCGCGCCAGAATGTCCCAGTGGCTGACCGGCACGCCATTGCGGCGTTGCAGCTCCGCATAGATGCGCTCGATCACCGGACGCGGCAACGCCATGTCACGGCTCGCCCAGCGCTCCAGCACCTCGGTCAGCGCGATCGTCGGCGCGATCAACACGATGCAGCGCAACGACGCGCGGCGCGATCGCTCCGCCAGCGCCGAGATCGTCGCGATCGAGCCGAGCGAATGCGCAATCACCACGTGCGCGCCTTCGATCGCATCCAGCGCCGCGCCCGTCGCCCGCGTGAACTGCGTCATCGTCGTATGCTTGCCCGGCGAACGGCCGTGCGCGGGCGCGTCGAATGCCGCCACCGAACAGCCCAGCGCCTGCATCGGCTTGACGAAGCTCAGCATGCTGCTGCTGTCGGTGCCCCAGCCGTGCACGAGCAGCACCCGCGCCGCGCCGCCCTCCCAGCAATACGCGCGGTCGATGTCCGCGTTGCCCTCGATGGACGTCACCTTCGCGCCGAGCGGCACACGATCGCTGACGGGCAGCCCGTAGCCACGCGTAAAGCCGAACGCATCGGCCGCACGCCGTCCCGCCATGCGCGGCGCGAACGTGTTCAGCATCCGGAACGCGCGACGGCCGAGCCGCACGCGCAACGATGGCGCCTTCGCCGTCCGCCGTGTGATCGGCGAGACTTCCGTGTGATTCGCAGCCACCATCACCGGCCCTCCGTCGCCGCGCGCGCACCGACGGGCACTGCCTCCCGCGACAGGTTCCGGTAATAGCCGGACTCGGTGTCGTAGAAGTGGCAGTGACGGATCACGTGCCACAGATCGCCGAAGGTGAAATCCTTTTCGCGAATCATTCCCGGAAACGCTTCCTTGAGCGCCGCCTGTGCCTTCGGCAGGTTGTAGAACGGCACGATCGGCGCGACGTGGTGCGCCGTATGCACCGAAATGTTGTGAGTCATGAAGTGCAGCCACTTCGGATACCGGTAGTCTGTCGTCACAAGCAGGCGACTTGCGTTCGGCGTCCAGTGCTGCGACGGCAGAAACGGGATGTCGTCCGACGTGTGGTGCATCAGTGTCGTGGCGCTGAACCACGCATGAATCATGAGCCACGGCACGACGAAGTACAGGAACAGGCCCGTGATGCCGGTCAAGTAGATCAGCGCGGGGAAATAGAGCATCGCGACGATCAGCACGAAGCCGATCGAGCGCTTCACGTCGCGCCGCATCTCGCGCTTCGGATAGAAGCCGGGACGGAAGCCCGATTCCTTCCAGTAGCTCACCGTACCGGCCCAGAACAGCCACTTGCGGGTACCGGCGTACTCGAGCCGCTTGAGGAGCGGCATGCGATCGTAAAGCGGCGCGGGAATCGGCCGCCAGTCGGTGTCGAGCTCGAGGTTGTTGGTGTTCGCGTGGTGCAGGTTATGCGTGTGGCGCCACGCATGGAACGGATACAGCAGCGGCAGAAGCGATAGATGCCCGATCATCAGGTTGAAGCGCCGGGAGCGGGAGAACGAGTTGTGCCCGCAATCGTGCGCGATGCAATGCAGCCCCCAGCCGCCCAGGCCCGCGAGCAGCCACAGCGGAACGTAGAACAGCCAGTGCGGCGCAAACGCGATGCCGACGATCGCGCCGATGTACGCCGCATAGCTCACCACGAAGCCGAGAACGCCACGCCACGCGCGCGGCTCGTATAGCGACTTTGGAATCGCGTCGGTCAGCCGTATGCCCTCGAGTGCCTTCGATTTCTGCAGGAATTCGTCGAAACGCGCCGGCGGCGCGCTCGGAACGGTGTAAGTGTTCGCCATGTCGATCTCCCGCTTACGCAGCCTGCAGACCGAGCTCGGTCGAGAGGTGGCGCGCCAGCTCGTCGATGCTGTTGTGTTCGAACAGCAGCGCCGGGGACAGTCGCTGCTCGACGACTTTCTCGAGATCGCCCGACACCTGCACGGCAACGATCGAATCGAGCCCATACTCGTCAAAGCGTTTGGCGGGATCGATGGCAGCCCGGTCCACCTTCAGCTGCTTCGCGAGCCGGTCGACCAGCCAGCTTCGGATCGACGCTTCCGTCAGGGGGCCGACGTCGGCGGCCACCGCTTTCTTGCGGCCGAACAGGCCACCCAGGATTCCAGCTTGAGACATGATGAATAATCCTTCTATACGAGGGAGATGAACAGATTCACGAACGCAACCTGCTTCAATACGGTTGCTTGGCCAACTTGCGGATCGCGGCCGCCCCCGGCAAGCGCAGGTCCCAGACGACACCCGCCTTGCCGAGCGTCCAGAGCACCCACGCGCTGAGATCCGGCTCGTACCACTTCACCGAATGGCGATACGACGCGGGGAACGCGTGATGGTTGTTCTGCAGACCTTCGCCGAACGTGAGTACGGCGACGGTCCAGTTGTTCGCGCTGTTGTCGTCGGTCTTGAAAGGCCGTCCGCCGAACATGTGGCAAACCGAACCGACGCACCAGGCAGCCTGATTGGCCAGGAAGACCCGTGCGAAGCCACCAAACAGCAGCCCGTTCCACGCGCCGTGCCAGGACCCGCTGATCGCGCCCCCGATTGCGGCGGGCAGCACGAGGCCGAGCACGACCCACCACGCATAGGTGCGGTGATAGAAGAACAGGCGGCGATCGCGCAAGACATCGGGGGCGAAGAACGTCCACCCCGACACGTCCGGGGCCAGCATCCACGGCATGTGCGCGTACCAGAGGCCGCGCAGCTTCGCGACCAGGCCCGCGCCGGCCAGGTTCGGCGAATGCGGATCGCCTGTCTGGTCGCTGTACAGGTGATGACGGCGATGTGTCGTCACCCAGAACATGATCGGCCCCTGCGCGGCCATCGAACCGCAGATCAGCAGCAGCCCTTCGAACCACTTCGAGGTCCGGAACGTCTTGTGCGCAAGATACCGATGGAAGCCCATCGTGATCCCGCCCATGTGCAGAAAATAGAACACCGCGAACAGCACCAGGTCGGTGACGGCGAAGTCGCCCAGCACGAGTTGACGCACCGCCAGCGCGAACCCGGCAAGCGGCACCAGCATGACGGCCAGGGCGGTATAGCGTTTGACGCGCGCACCGCTGCCTTTTAGCGGCGAAACGCCGGGGATCTGGCCGTCGGCGGCCGACAGCCCGCCGGCGGCAGTCACGCCGGGGGCAACCTGAATCGACGAATTCATAGGATTCTCCAAACGCGGATAGAGGATTACGGCGAAGTTGAGGAGGACGCCGCGCGGCGCTTCGGCGCATAGCGCACCTCCGTGACAAGTCCCAGCGCGTCGAGCAGGCGGATGAGCCAGGCGGAGGGATCGATCTGCCAGAACGCGTGATCGTTGTTGGCGAACGCCGGCTGCGCATGATGGTTGTTGTGCCATGCGCCGCCCACCGAAACGATCGCGAGCAGGCCCAGGTTGCGGCTATGGTCGCGCGTCGCGTGCGGACGGGTGCCGATGGTGTGGCACAGCGAATTGACGGCCCAGGTCGACTGATCGAGCAGGAAGATCCGCGCGAGTCCGCCCCACAGGAAGCCGCCGACGGCCCCGAGCAAGGACTGCCCGGCGGGCGCGAGCAACGCGCCCGCGAGCGCGGGAATCGCGAGGCCGAGCAGCACCCACCACCCGTAGCGCAGATTGAGATTGACGATCAGGCGGTCGCGCAGCAGGTCCGCGGCATACGCGCTCCAGTTCTCGCGGCGCACGGTGAATAGCCAGCCCACGTGGCCGTGCCAGAGGCCCGCGAACCGGCTCGGCTTGCCGTGCCGGTTCGCGCGCGGGCGCGGCGAATGAGGATCGCCGTCCTGATCGGTGAACGCATGATGCATCCGGTGCGTGGCGGCCCAGAACAGGATCGGCCCCTGGGCGGCCATGCTGCCGAGCACGCCGAGCATCACGGTGACCACCGGCCGCCCCTTGAACGAGCGGTGCGAGAAATACCGGTGCATGCCGGTTTCGACACCGATCGCGGTCGAGAAATACATCACCGCCAACAGCACGAAGTCGGTTGCGCGCCACCCGTATATCCACGTGTAGGCAATCGCCAGTACGAAACCGAGCGCGGGAATGCCCACGGTCAGGTAAGCGAGCCGGCGTGCGCGCACGTCGGTATCGGCTTGCGCCTCGCGGGCGGCGGCCGGTGTTCGCGAAGACAAAGAATCCGCTTCAGCCATGACTGGCTCCGAAGAAAGACAGCGTCAATGAAGATCGGGAAGGCAGTTCGTGCGAACCGCTTATGCGCGCGTCTCGAGTGCACTCAAGCTGCCTTGCTGGAACGCCTGCTTGCACGCTTGCCGGCGCACCTTGCCGCTTGTCGTGAGCGGAATCGCGCCAGTCGGGCCCAGGTGCACCACTGCCGGCGCGACGCCGTGATCGCGCGTCACCGCCAGCGTGATCGCTGCCCGCACCTCGCTCATTTGCTCGGGCCTCAGACGGCGCGAGCGTTTGACTTCCGCGACGATGACGAGCGATTCCCCGTGCCCGCCGTCGATCGAAAAAGCCACCACGCCGTTCGTGCGAATCGCCTCGTGCGCCGCTTGCACCGATCCCTCGATGTCGGTCGGATAGAGATTGCGCCCGGCGACAATCACGACGTCCTTGATCCGGCCCGTCACGAACAGCTCGCCGCGGTTCAGAAAGCCGAGGTCGCCCGTGCGCAGGTAGCGCGCCGGATCACGGCCGTCGTCTCCGTCGTCTCCGTCGTCTCCGTCGGCGATCGTCGCGGCGAAGATGTCGTCGCTGTCCGCACGGTTCAGATAGCCGGCCGCAACGTTCGGACCACTAAACCAGATTTCGCCGACGGTCCGCTCCGGCAGCACGCGCTTCGTCGCCGGATCGACAATCAGCAGTCGATGGCCGGCCGCCACGGACCCGCACCCGACCAGCGTGGTACGTCCGTGCTCGCCACGTTCCGGGTCGTGCGGCTTGCACCGGCCCCGCACGAGCGCATCCTTGTCGACATCGATCAGCGAGACCGGTGAACGGCCCACCTTGCCGGATACATAGAGCGTCGCCTCCGCCATTCCGTAGCAGGGAACCACGGCGCCGCGCTCGAAGCCTTGCCGGCCGAAGCGCGCGAAAAAACGGTCGAGTGTCGCGTGGTTCACGGGCTCCGCGCCGCAGAATACGTGCTGCAAGGAGCGCAGATCGAGCGTGGATGCCTCTTCTTCACTGATGTTGTCGACGCACAGGTCGAACGCGAAATTCGGTGCGACGCTCGTGGTCACGCGGTAGTCGGTGATCGCCCTGAGCCAGCGATACGGACGCTGGACGAAATGCTGCGGCGACAGGATCACGAGCGGAAAGCCGCTAAACACGGCGAGCAGCAGCGCGCCCATCAGCCCCATGTCGTGATACGGCGGCAACCACGTGCAGCCGACGCGGTCCGGATCGGGGCCGAGCCGGTCGGCTATCACCGCGCAGTTGCTGACGAGATTCTCGTGCGTGACGACCACGCCCTTGGGCTCTCCCGTCGATCCCGACGTGTACTGGAGCAGCGCCGGCCGATCCAGGTCGACGCGCTGCGCCAGCAGGTTCCGGACGTCATATGCCGATGCTTCGCCATCGTCGAAGGCATCTTCGTCGATCGTCAGCAAGGCCGGCGCGGCGCGCTGGTCGCCGTAGAGCGCGTCGAGCTGCGGCTGCAGCGAGCGGTGAAGCTTGCCGGCAATGACCACGTCAGGATGGGCGTCGCGACAAATCGATGCGAACCGTGCCACTGCGCGAGAACCGGCAGGCGGAAACGAAGGCACCGCGGTGGCGCCCGCGAGCAGGATACCGAACAGCGCCGCGACGTAGCTCAGGCCGGGTTCGAGCAGCAGCAATACGCGCCGTTCGTGCAGCGAGTGCTGCAGCACCATGTTGCGCACCTGGACGGCAGCGGCGGCGAACCGGCCGTACGACCAGCTCACGACATCATCCTCGCCGTCGCGAAGAAAATGGAATGCGATCCGCTCAGGCGTTTGCTCGGCACGCTCTCGAAGGATATCGAGCAGAGACGAGGTCATGCGCTCCGCCGTCAGGGTGGAGGGGGGAATGCTACCGGCCATCATGAGACCCTCGGATAATCGGTGTTGTTTTGTTTTGATGAAAGCTTGATGCGCCAACCGGCGCTGACCGGCACGCGGCCATCAATGCGCCGTCGCGGGCGCAAGCGCGCGCGGTCGCGTATCCACCGGCGCGCACAGGATTGCGGTGGCCAGCCCGAGCGCGATCTGCAGGTAACACAGGGTGCGGAATTCGGCGAGGTGCACGATCGCGTTGCCGGTCATGGCGGCCGTCAGCGCCACGCCGAACACCGATCCCATCTGGCGTATCGCCTGGTTCACGGCCGAGCCCACGCCGAATCGGGCCGGCGGCAGATGCGCAACGGCGGCGGCCGACAGCGCGGGCATCACCATGCCCACACCCAGTCCGGTCAGCAGCGCCCCCGGAAGCCACGCGTGCACATAGTCGGGAGTGACGCCGGGCACCAGCGCGAACCAAATGCTTGCCGCCGTGGAGACCAGGCTCCCGGTCACCAGCAGAAGCCGGTGCCCCGCGCGCGCCGCGAACCGTCCGCACACGATCGCCGTGGGGACGACGAGCAGCGGCCCGGGGCTGCCAGCCAATCCCGCCTGTGTCAGCGAATACGACCAGACCCCCGTGGTAAACAGGAATGTCTGGAAAAACATCATCGCGAAGCCGATCGCGAAGCACAGCGAAGCGAGATTGATGTAGCGGTAAGTCCGATCCTGGAACAGCGAGAGATCGATTGCCGGCGCGCGTGCCGTGCGCGCCCATGCAACGAACGCTGCCAGCATGACCAGCCCACCGGCGATCGCCAGAGCCACCGCCGGGGAAGTCCAGCCGAGCGCCTCCGACTGCACGAGGCCGAAGGCAATCGAGCCGACGCCGAGGATCAGCAAGACGACGCCAACGAGATCGAGCGGCGCGCCCCGCTCGGGATCACGCGACTCGTCGAGAATGCGCCACCCATGCCACAGCGCGATGGCCCCGAGCGGCAGGTTGAGAAAGAAGGCCCACGGCCAGCCGAAGTGATCGACCAGGAACGCGCCGAGGCTCGGCCCCAACGCACCTGCCACCCCGCTGACTGCGCCCCACAGGCTCACGGCAATCGCCCGTTTGCTGACGGGGAACGCCGCCAGCAGGATCGACAGCGATGCAGGCAACAACAGCGCCGCGCCGGCTCCCTGCACGGCGCGCATCGCCCAGAGCATCTCGACATGCGTGGCGATGCCACAGCCCAGGGATCCTGCCAGGAACATCCCGAGACCGAGCAGGAACGTGCGCTTGCGCCCGCGCAGATCGGCGAGGCGGCCGGCCGGCACGAGCAACGCGGCGAACACCAGCGTGTACGCGTTCAGCACCCACGACATGCTGGCCGGGTCCGCATCGGGAAACGCCCGTCGCAACGCGGGAAATGCCGCGTAGAGCACGGTGACGTCGATCGAAACGAGGAACACCGCCACACTTGCGATCCAGAAAACCGGCCACGGCGACATCGAGCTCGACTGCGCCTGCGGAGCGGGCACGCTGGGTCCGTTCATGGGTTTATACCTCGCGCGGCTGAAACGGCGTCACGCCGTCGCCCGATTCGGATTCGAAATACGACGCGTCGAGAAACGGGAGCGTTCGCGCCCGCATCCGCGCCTGAAACAGCGCGACGACCGGCCACGGGCGCATCGCCATGGCCATGCCCTTCGCATTCCGGGCATCTTCCCAGTGAATGACGTTCGCCACTTCCAGCGGCAGCCCGCCGACCTCCCCTGTCCAGAGGCTCAGCGTCGTGGCGCCGGCCGAAAGACGCGGGCCGCTCGCACGCCCCCCGTATACCGCGATCGAGTGGCCGCACACGCGTTCGACATCGGCGCTGCCGCGGATCGGCTTGCACGCCACCGGACTCGTCAGAAACATCTCGTCGGTGATACCGAACGGCAACCTGGCGTCCAGCACTTCATCGTCGGGCGCCGGCGGCAACGCGGCATCCATCCCCGGAGGCAGCGTCCACGCGTCGACGTCGACGAGATCCCGGCTCGCGTCATACAGCGCCCGGCGGACCGGCGCGGGAAACGAGCCGAGGAAGATGTCGACCTGGATGCGCGTGCCGGACCGGCGCGCCACCGTCACGCCGCGAATCTGACGCTCCTGGAAGCGGCCGTGCCATTCGCGCCCGCCGATATCGGCGCCGCTCCACGCGTGGGTCGACTCGACCTCGGAGAAGATGCCCTCGGCGGCAGCCGCGAGGCGCTCGACCCGGCCGCGACCGACGATTTCTCCGAACGTCATGGGATGCCGCAAGCTGACCTCGTCCTGCGCCGACGTGTCGAGCTCGCGCAGCAACTCGCCGACATAGAGACCGGCGCATCCTTGGTGATTCATCATCGTTTCCTTCCCGGTGATCGTCGATTCTTCCTCTGCGCGCGACAGGCGTGCCGTCTCGCGGTGCGTCATACGGCGGCCCGAATGGACGCGTTCGCCCCCATTCGCTCCAATATCCGCCGCGCGGCAAACGCCGGTCGATCGAGCTGGATGTCGATCATCGGCGCCGTGGGGTTCCAGTTCGCCTGAAGGCTCTCCGCGACGTCCTTGTCCTCCATGACGGTGGAGAACACTTCCTTCGCGGTGAACTCGGTAAACCGTTCGTTCCCGATGTCGAAATCGCGGTGCATCCCCACGAAGACATGCGTTGTGGTGTCCGTGGCGGGCGTGAAGATCGTCGTCGTGTAGACGTGGTAGACCTGGCCGCTGGAATCGTCGCAGGCGTGAGCCCTCGTTTCGACCCGCGTGTTGCCGATGGGCCAGTAGACGACCTCCTGGAAGCGGTCGATGTAGTCGAGCTTCAGGATATGGGTGTAGAGCGGCGGCGTCTTCTCGCGGCGCAGGTAGCGGCGCACGCGGACTTCGTCGTCGTTGATCACGATTTCGGGCGGAGTCTGGACGATGTCGAGCGAACCCAGCGTCTTCGCATGCACGAACGCGGCGTGCGAGATGTCGAGGATGTTGTCGATGCCGAACAGGTAGCTGCAGGCGATGGTGCAATAGCTCATCTTCCCGGCGAGTTCGGGCGCCGAACAGACCCAATGGTCCGGGATCGTCGCCTCGTCGGCTTTGTCCGGCTCGCCGGCCCACAGCCAGATGAAGCCGTATTTCTCGACGGCGGGGAAGGTCCGCACGCGCGCGCCCTTCGGGATCGTGCTCTGGCTCGGAATGCTGACGCACGCGCCGGAGCAGTCGTACCGGAGCCCGTGGTACCAGCACTGGAGGTCGTCACCGACAACGCGCCCGCGGGATAACGGAACCTGCCGGTGCGGGCATCGGTCCTCAAGGACGACGATCTGGTTCGCCGACGTACGGTACATGACGATCTTCTGATTCAGGATCGTCCGCGCAAAGGGCTCCCGCTGGACTTCCTCGGAAAGTGCTGCTGCGTACCACGCATTCTGGATAAACATGATTCCTCTCTTTGCTACATGGGCGGCGTTGTGGCACACCGGACGCGAGTTCGAGCTGGCGTGTGCGTTCCGGATCGTTTCTACTTGCGCGCGACGGCGACCCGCGCGTCGCCGTCCCGCGCTTCGGCCGTGGCCGCTTCGCGATCGAGACGACCGTCTGCCATCCGCTCGAGGAAGTCGTCGGTCGCGGACTGCAGGTTGACGCAGGGATACTGGAAGCGACCCGTCGTATAACGCAGCGCCCCAAGGAAGGACGGCTCGACCGGCGCGCCTGCCGCCTCGAACAGCCCGTGCGACGCCAGGTACGTGTGGAGCGCCGGCAGCCGGTAACACGGGACGGCCGGATACTGGTGGTGTTCGAGGTGGAAATTGCTGCCGCAAAACAGCGCGGTATAGATCGGCGACGTGTAGCTGCGGCTGTCGCGATATCGACCCGGCACGGTATCCGTGTGCTCGATGTATGCGCGGATCGTGCTGAACACGTACACCCCGATATACGGGATCAGCATGACCGTGAAACCCAGCCACAGCGAGCGATGCCAGATGAACCCGTAGGCGGTCACCGCGCCCAGGTTCAACGCGATGTTGAGCCGGGAGATCCAGCGCATTTCGCGCTGGCTGAACGGCAGCCGCGTGTTCTCCGGCCAGGGCAGCCCCGCCGCCATGCGCAACGCGTTCTTCGTGTAGATCCGCACGCCCTTGGAGCGCGCGAGAAAGATGCGCGACCAGAACGTGCGGTGCTGCGAATAGATCTGGACATCCGGGTCGATGTCCTGGCCGGTGAAGCGATGGTGCTTCCAGTGCGTCATGCTGAAGCCGACGATCAGGAAGCCGGGCACCAGCGACGAGCAGATGAGCGCGAGCGCGGCGCTCACGTACTTGTTGCGATGCAGGTTCGTGTGCATCCCCTCGTGCCCGACGAAGGTCAGCAGGTGCATGCCATGCCCGCCGATCACGCCCAGGACGATCGCCATGGCAACACGTGCCGGCGTTGACGCCGGGATATCGACGACGGCGAACGCCACCGCGGCCGGAATCAGGAAGAATGCGAGCGCGTGCGCCAGATAGAGGATCGTGGCGACGGAACTGATCCGGTGGAAGTGTCGCGGCAGCTTGAGCCGCGAGAATGCGACATCACCGTCCAGCGTGGCTTCGATGGTCATAGCGTCTCTCCTCGATTTACGCGACGCAGGGCCGGCGATGGGCGAACGTGCCCCGCCGTGGCTTGAAATCGCGTGGCTGCAACGGCCACGCACCGATGTTCCGCGCGCTCATATCGACGCCCTGACGCGCACGTCGTGATCGCTGCCAAGCGCGCACGATTCGATCTCGTCAGGCTCGGGCGCTCGAGGCCGACCGGATTGAGCCTCCTCGGCCAGACGCTGGCGCAACGCCATCTCGGCGCGGATCGCCTCGCCTCGCCGCGACATTTCGATCAAGGGCTGGATCACGCCCGTCTCGCCGCGTGCCACGGCCTCGTCCGCCCATTGCTTGATATCGCTCGGATCGAATACCGCAAACGGCGAGCACCGGCGATTCTGCGAGGCAAGCAGGCGTGCCTGCAGCACCGGGTCGGCCACCAGCTTGCCGTACAGGATCCGGCTGAGCGGGTTGTTGTGACCGGGGTCGCCGCGACTGCGCGAGTATTCGAACAGGTCGATCGAGGTCGCGTCGCGCTGACGCCAGTAGCGCACCAGCGCGTGGTCGCCGCCCTCGACAATCGCTTGGCCGAGCGCGCGCGCGTCGCGCAGCGCATCGGTAATCCCGAACCCGGGGGACGGATCCATGAAGAGGCCCGCGTCGCCGACCAGGGCCCAGCCTGGCCCTGCCGCCTGACGGAAGAAAAAGCGCAGCTTCAACGCGCCGAGCACCTTGCTCGCCGGCTCCCCGGTAATCAGCGGAGCCGTGTGACGGTTGGCTCTCAGCGTCTCCATGAGCTTTTCGAGCACGCGCCCTTTCCACTCCGGCAACTGCGTTTTCACGAACGCCACCCCGATCAGCAACAGATCGCGGTTGGTCGGAAACACGAAGACGATATCGTCGCCGAAGATGCAGTTCATCGCCCCGCCCTGATAGCGCGGATCGTCGTCGAACCAGTCCGGCCGCGGCCAGTAGGCCCAGTACATCGCACGGGGGCAGTCGTAGTCGTGATACGCCTCGGCGCCCACCCGTTCCGCCACGGTAGAGTGCGGACCGTCCGCGCCCACCACGACCCGCGCCCGAATCTCTTCACGGGCGCCGCCATGTTCGACCACGGCGCCCGTCACCCGCTCGCCGTCGCGCAGCAGGCCGACCAGCCTTGTCCGCGTACGGACCTCGGCCCCCGATGCTCGCGCGTCCTCCAGCAAGAGCGCATCGAGATCCATGCGGCGCGGGCAGGAGCAACGTCCGCCGACCGGATACTCGACGCGGCCGGTGATCTCGTCGACGCCATACATCATGCTGGGCACCGGTGGCGCGAAGCTGCGCACCTTGTCGCCAAGAGACAGTTCGTCCAGCAGCGCCATGCCGTACGGCGAAATCCAGTGGGTGGACAACGGCTGGTCGCTCGGAAGATTGCCCGCGTCGATCGCCAGAACGCGCTTGCCGGCGCGCGCCAGATGAATCGCGAGTGTGGCGCCCGCGCAGCGGGCGCCAACGATGAGGGTGTCTAACACGGAAAGTTTTCCCTTTGGATAACGACTGGAACCCGGGTTGCACATGACGCGGCCTCGCCATCGAATGGCTCGGGCGCATGCGGACCACGACGCAGCGCCGCATGCCGACGATTCGCGATACTTGCCAAATGGCGAATGGCCTGCCGACCGCGAGCGCAGGCGTTCAATGCGCGGAGGCTGATCTATCCGGCGGGTACCGCTTGAACAGCACCGATGCATTGACGCCGCCAAAGCCGAACCCGTTCGACAGTGCGATCTCGATGGGAACGTGCCGTGCGGCAGGCCCGATCAGGTCAAGGCCGGCGGCAGCTTCGTCGGGGTGCTCGAGATTCAGCGTGCCGGGCATCACGCCATCCCGGAGGGCGAGAATGGAAAACGCCGCTTCGATGGCGCCCGCCGCCCCAAGCAAATGCCCGGTTGCCGACTTGGTCGACGAAATCGCCGGACCGGCACCCACGCCGAAGACGGTTTTCAGCGCCTCGATTTCTCCGGCGTCTCCGACTGGCGTCGATGTCGCATGCGCGTTGACGTAGCCCACCTGTTCCGGCGCGATGTCGCCCATTGCCAGTGCCAGCTTCATCGCCCGCATGGCGCCGGATCCGTCGTCGGGCCCGGCGGTCATGTGATAGGCGTCCGCCGTGGTGCCGTACCCGATGATTTCCGCGATCGGGCGGGCGCCGCGTGCGACGGCATGGTTCAGAGACTCGACCACCAGCATCGCGGCCCCCTCACCCATGACGAATCCGTCACGGTCGCGGTCGAACGGGCGCGAGGCCCGAGTCGGCTGATCGCCGAAACCGGTCGACAGCGCCCGCGCCGCCGCGAATCCGCCCAGGCTGACCTTGTCGAAGGCCGCTTCGGCGCCGCCGGCCAGCACGACATCGGCCTCGCCGTTCTGGATCAGGCGCATCGCGTCTCCGATTGCCTGCACGCTCGCCGCACAGGCCGTCACCGGACAGCCGAGAGGCCCGCGAAACCGATGCTTGATCGAAATCTGGCCAGCCGCCAGATTCGACAGAAAGAACGGAATGGTGAACGGCGACAACCGCCGCACGCCACGCGTCTCGCCGATCCGGACCGCCTCCGCCAGACCGGGAAATCCACCGATACCCGATGCCACGACCGTCGCCGTCCGCTCGCGCTCTTGCTCGGTTTGCGGCGCCCATCCGGCTTCAGCGAGCGCCTCGTCCGCGGCGACCATCGCCATCTGGATGAAGCGGTCCATCTTCCGCAGTTCCTTGTTCGGCACCGAAAGCTCCGGATCGAATCCCCCGTCGGGATCGTCGGTCTTCCCCTGTACCGTCCCGCCGACCTTGGCGGGCAGTTCACCGACGATGTCGTCGCCGAGCACGCGCAGCCCGGAGCATCCTCCGATCAAGCGCTGCCACACCAATTCCTTGCCGCAACCCAGTGGGGACACAATGCCAATACCGGTTACTACCACTCGAAGCGTCATTTCACCTTCCCCTCCCGGGCCAGGACTAGCCGAGCCACGTCGTTAAAGCTGTTCATCTTCAGGCACACCTGTTGAGATACTTCATTGCACCGGGCCGCTTCAGCGGCGAGCCGGCGGCGGCGGATCGTCGTTCTTCCCGGTGCGCATCGAGCGCTCACACCGCTTGTCCGAGCGCGTGCGACACATGCAGCGCGCGCGACAGGTTGAGCGGCACGCCGTGTTCCAGCGCGTCGATGTTCAGCGCCGCGCGCGTTTGCTCATCGAGCTCGATCCAGAACGGCAAGGTCGGCTTGCCTTCGATCATTTGTGGCGGAGCAGCGCGATGCACATTGACACCCATACGCTTCAGAAGCCGTTCGTTGCCGAGCACCGAGAATGCAATGAGACGGTTGGCGCCATGTGCGTGCGCGACACGGACGATTTCGGACATCAGGGAGCGCGTGTTTTGCCACGACTCTTCCGCGGTCAACGACTCGCCGCGCGGCATGCTCATCGCGAAGCGGGACAGTTCCCACACATTGCGTGTACAGGGAAGGGACGCGCCGCCCATCAGATCCGGAAAAACCTCACCGAGCAGATAAGGCTCATCGGTCGGCAGCAGCCGACCGCAGCCGACGATTTCACCGCTGCGGTCGCAAGCGACGACATAGAGGGTGTCCGCGTGATCGAAGTTGTCAAATTCGATGCCGTCGTCGGTGGGTAATGACCATCCGAGTTCCCGTATGAAGACCTTATGCCGAAACTCCGCAAGTCGATTCATCGTCTCGCGACTCAAATCAGCGCTTCTTCCCGACAATAAAGTCAGCATCGTAAATGCCCTCTCTCTCACCTTAGAATTGTTAGCGCGAATTGGACCCGAAATCGCCGGGACAAAAAAGCTGCCCGAATGGGCAGGGTCTGGCGTTCGGACGAGACGCGTCGCGGCGAGTGCGCCGGGATATTGCGCGGGGCAAACGGGATTCGGGATTCGGGATTCAACTGGAGCGCTACGCGAGCCGGTCGGAAAGACCGTCCGGAACGCACTGGATTATCGGCGGCTCCAGGAAAACACTACGAGCCGCCGCGTCACGGCATGGATGACCGTCGCGGTCATCGCGCCATTGCCGCGCCGATCAGGAGGATCGGCGGAAATCGGGGACAGCGCGGCACAAAAGGTGTGCCGCGAAGCATAGGGTTTCCTGCAAGATAACCTTATGCATTGAACATAACATCAGTGACCTGCGAAAATGGCCGATTCAAGTTCGCGCTGACGGACTCCCGAGCACAGCCAACCCTGGATCAACTCCTGGCTGTATCGCGCCCCATAATCGTCACCGTTCATGTTGAGGAGCATCACATTGCTGCTGACGTCGTCCTTCCCGACCTTCACGTCAGACTGGCCCACTGCCACATACCATACGCAGCCGACGCTCACGGTCGGTCGCGTTTCGGTGCAGACCAGCTCGTAGTAGCCGGCATTGACGGCGCTGATGCCCTCGCCCCACAAGTCATGCAACAGGTTCGGGGCTTGCTGACACATATGTCGACGGAAGCGCAGCGCGTAGAACGCCGGCAAAGTCAATCGTACATATCCATCGTTCGGTTTTTTTGGCATGTTCGTTCTCTCGACGTGGCACCTGTTAAAATCCAAGCCGCATAGTTTGGCAAGATTCGCGGCAATCGGCTAGGCGAAGGTCATTGCAATGCGCACAGCGCGCCCGCGTCGTGATTCGTGATTGCCGGTGCGATCATGCGCATGTTATTTGCGATTATTACGGACCGCCCCGATAATGCCACCGCATTATCAGGACGCACAAATGGCCGTACCCGCATGCAAACTCCACACCTCGAACGATCAATATCGAGCGCGGATACCCCCCTGAATCCGCCACCACGCAAAAAATTTGTATGCGACACCATGCCTGCCACTCGATACTTGAAACATTGAGCTTCCCTCTTGAACAACCTTTTTAAAAAACCGGTCAACGCACCAACCACGCGACATAGCTCCCTTCGTGGGCAAGATTGACCGCAAGGTAATGATATGCATACCTGGAGAGAGAAGTATCTGAATGGATACGCTGCGGCAAAATCCGAGGCCGACGTGTTTCTGGAGTTCGCGGCTGACGCGCGAGCCCTTGGATTCGAGTACTGTTCGTTCGGTCTGCGCGTTCCGTTGCCGGTGAGCAAGCCGCAGTTCATGCTGCAGTCCAACTATCCGCAGACGTGGGTCGACCGCTATGTGAGCCAGAACTATTTTGCCGTCGACCCAACGGTTCGGCATGGGCTCAGTCAGATGAACCCCTTGATCTGGCGTGCCGATAGCCAGACCCAGAGCGTCGAGTTCTGGGAGGAAGCGGAGCACCATGGCTTGCGCCACGGCTGGTGCATGCCGTCCATCAGCCGCACCGGGACGATCGGACTCGTGACCATGGTGCGATCAGGCGAGCCGATCGAAGAGCGCGAACTCGCGGAAAAGGGTTATCAAATGTCATGGCTCGCGAACACGGCCAACTACGCGATGAGCATGCATCTGCTCGCGCAGTTTGTGCCCGAATATACCGTCGAGCTGACTGCACGCGAGCGCGAGTCGCTGCAATGGTCTGCCGCGGGGAAAACCTACTCCGAGATCGGCAAGATCATGCATATCGACGAACGCACCGTCAAATTTCACCTCGTCAATGCAATGCGCAAGTTGAACGCGACCAACAAGACCGAAGCCGCGGTCAAGGCAGCGATGCTGGGGCTCTTGTTCTGACGCCATTCTCTTCATCGACCGTATCCGAACTTTTCTGCCGTCCTTAGGCTCGCTCATCGCCCCCAGAGGCGCAACGGCACATGGCGTCAGGCCAACCGCTCCGCGGGCGCGGCTTTTTGCCTGGCGCCTTCACACGCCGCTCGGCATGCTCAATCCGCCGCAGGCGGCCAGAGATCGCAAATCGAGGCCTTTGCCGTACTCGACAAGGCATTGCCACACCGGTTCAGCCAGTTAGCGCGTGGGCACCGGCACCCGGACGCGCGCCCGGTTGCCGGATATCACGGGTTGCATGACGAACGTGCAGTCCGGCTTCCACGATTCCGGATGCCAATCCGACAGTCGCTCCGATCGGCCGTCCCGCCCGCCTCCCCGCCCCCGATTACCTAGGTAATTGACACGTATGGACCTAGGTAATTGGCGTCCCTACCATGGGTTTCGACGCGACCCAAAGCGCCCCCACACCAAGAGGACACGACCATGACCACCCAGGACGTCGACACCGGAACCCTTCGGCGCGTGATCGCCGCAGCGTCGATCGGCAATTTCGTCGAATGGTTCGATTTCGCCGCATACGGCTTTCTCGCCACCATCCTGACGCGCGAATTCTTCCCGAGCGGCGACCCGACGATCGGACTCCTGAAGACGTTCGCCGTCTTCGCGGTGGCCTTCGCATTCCGCCCGCTCGGCGGCCTCATCTTCGGCGTCATCGGCGACCGGATCGGCCGCAAGCGCACGCTGGCGCTGACGATCCTGATGATGGCCGGCTCGACGACGTTGATCGGTCTTCTCCCGACCTACGCGAGCATCGGCTACCTGGCACCGTTTCTGCTCACGATCATCCGCTGCGTCCAGGGCTTTTCCGCGGGCGGCGAATACGCCGGCGCATGCGCCTACGTGATGGAACATGCCCCGCGCCGCCGCCGCGCATTCTTCGGCAGCTTCGTGCCGGTGTCGACCTTCTCGTCGTTCGCTTGCGCGGCGGTGGTGGCCTATCTGCTCGAGTCGTCGCTGTCGTCGCAGGCGATGATCGACTGGGGCTGGCGCGTGCCGTTCCTGATCGCGGCACCGGTCGGCCTCATCGGCGTCTACCTGCGTGTCAACCTGAATGAAACGCCCGCGTTCCAGGCGCTCGAAGGCAAGCACGACGTTGCACATGCCCCGCTGATGGAAACGCTGCATTCGCAGTCGTGGAATATCCTGAAGCTCGGCGCGTTCGTGTCCGTGACGGCGCTGTCGTTCTACACGTTCACGACGTATTTTTCGACTTACCTGCAAGTGGCCGGGCACCTGTCCCGCGGCACGTCGCTTCTCGTGACGGTGCTCGCGCTGCTCTTCGCAGCGGCGTTGTGCCCGCTCGCCGGCCTGTTCTCCGACCTCGTCGGCCGCCGCGCGACGATCGCGACGACCGGCGTCTTCATCATCGTGTCGGTTTATCCGGCGTTCTCGCTGGGCGGCTCGGGCGTGTTGTCGCAATCGCTGATCGGCGTCGCGCTGCTCGCCATCGGCGCGGTGTTCTCGGGCGTGGTGACGGCACCGCTGATGTCGGAAGTGTTCGCGACGAAAACCCGCTATACGGCGTCCGCGATCACCTACAACCTCGCCTATACGATCTTCGGCGGCACCGCCCCGCTCGTCGCCACGTGGCTGATCTCCGCGACCGGAACGAACCTGTCGCCCGCGTACTACCTGATCGCCGTGTCGATCTTCGCGATGATCGGCGGCCTGGCACTGCCGGAAACGTCGAAGACGGCACTCGAGGAAGCCGGTCCGGCAACCGCGAGAACCACCCAGTCCGCCAAGCGCGGCGTCGAACGCGCCGTCTGAGCGCCTGTCACGCAAGAAGATCAACGCATAGAGGGACACCATGACCAGCCTTCACGACGCCAGCATCATCATCGACGGCCTGAACATTTCCAGATTCGAGCGCTCGGTGTTCGAAGACATGCGCAAGGGCGGCGTCACCGCCGTCAACTGCACGGTCTCCGTGTGGGAAGACTTCCAGAAGACGATCGACAACATCGCGGAAATGAAGCAGCAGATCCGCGAATACAGTGAGATCCTCACGCTGGTGCGCACGACGGACGACATCCTGCGCGCGAAGCAGGAGAACAAGACCGGCATCATCCTCGGCTTCCAGAATTCGTATGCGTTCGAGGACAACCTCGGCTACATCGAAGTGTTCAAGGAACTCGGCGTGAATGTGGTGCAGCTCTGCTACAACACGCAGAACCTCGTCGGCACGGGTTCCTACGAACCGGACGGCGGCTTGTCCGGATACGGCCGCGAAGTGATTCAGGAGATGAACCGCGTCGGCATCATGGTGGATCTCTCGCACGTCGGCGCGAAGACATCGTCCGACGCGATCGCCTGTTCGAAGAAGCCGGTCACCTACTCGCACTGCTGCCCGTCCGGCTTGAAAGAACATCCGCGCAACAAGACGGACGATCAACTGCGCGAGATCGCCGAAGCAAACGGCTTCGTGGGCGTCACGATGTTCATGCCGTTCCTGCGACGCGGCGCCGACGCAACCATCGACGATTATCTCGAAGCGATCGAATACGTGATCGACGTGATCGGCGAGGACAAGGTCGGCATCGGCACGGACTTCACGCAGGGCTACAGCACCGAGTTCTTCGACTGGATCACGCACGACAAGGGCCGCTATCGTCGCCTGACGGACTTCGGCAAGGTCGTCAATCCGGAAGGCATCCGCACGATCGGCGAATTCCCGAACCTCACGGCCGCGATGCAGCGCGCCGGCTGGAGCGATTCGCGCATCAAGAAGGTGATGGGCGAAAACTGGCTGCGGGTATTCGGCGAAGTCTGGAACGGTTGAACCACCGCACGACACCTGCGCACCCGCCATGCAGCCACAATTGCCCATCGACGTCGATCCGGATACCGGTGTCTGGACCACCGACGCGCTGCCGATGCTGTACGTGCCGCGCCACTTCTTCACGAACAATCATGTCGCCGTCGAAGAGGCGCTCGGCCGCGAAGCCTATGCGTCGATTCTCTACAAGGCCGGCTACAAGTCGGCCTATCACTGGTGCGACGAGGAGGCGAAGCAGCACGGCATCGGCGGCATAGCCGTATTCGAGCATTATCTGAAGCGGCTGTCGCAGCGCGGCTGGGGCGTGTTCACCCTCGCCGAAGCCGACCCGGCGACATCGCATGCGCGCATCCATCTGCACCATTCGTCCTTCGTTCTGGCGCAGCCCGACAAGCACGGCAAGCTGTGCTACATGTTCGCGGGCTGGTTCGCCGGTGCGATGGACTGGGTCAACGACACCGCGGCCGATACGGCGAGCAAAGGCCCGCGCGCGCATTCGGCGGAAGTCCGGTGTGCGGGCGAAGGGCACGATTGCTGCGTCTTTCACGTCCGATGAGTTTCTTGCAAGCGCTACCGCTACAATCAGGCAGGCGCAACCCTGCCCGATAGATAGCCCGGGTCCGAACCCGGTTCGGCCCCGTCGACAAGATGCCGAACATGACCGACTCGATGCCCAGCCTCGACTACGAAGATCTCTTCAGGCATCTGCCCGTCGCGGCGATCGTGGCCAGGGAGCGCATCATGGTCGACTGCAACGAGAAGGCGCTGCAACTGTTCAGGGCGACCCGCGACGACATCGTCGACCAGTCGTTCGCGAAGCTGTATCCGCAGCAGAAGGACTTCGCGACGACCGGCCGCCGCCTTGCGCCGCTGCTCGCGAAACATGCCGGGTTCAGCGACGACCGCATCATGCGCCGTGTCGACGGCAGCCATTTCTGGGTCACCGTGTGCGGCTTCGGATACAACCCGAAGCGGCCGTTCGAGCTGGCCATCTGGACCTTCACCGACCTGTCGGGCGACGCCAAGCATCCCGACGTCGCCAGCACGTTGACCGATCGCGAGCGCGACGTCGCCGCATTCCTGGTTCACGGCCTGACCAGCAAGGAAATCGGCAAGGAGCTGAGCATCAGTCCACGCACCGTCGATATCCATCGCGCGAGCTTGCTGCGGAAGTACGAAGTCCGCACGACCCACGATCTCATTGCGCGCCTGCTGGCGTGAGTCGCGCGCGCATCAAAAGCACCGCCTGCATCCACGCGCCGACAAACAAGGTTCTTCGTGGATTTCCATGGGCGTCGCTTGCCGGCCCATTGCAGCCGGTGGATATTCTCCCGCCGAATGACCGATCATCGTTGCGGATTCAACCCGTCGATGCAACAGATTGATGAAATCGCTCGACCGGGGCCTTTCCCACAGGCGTTCGCAAAAGTAGCGCTACTGTCGCTATCGATCCGCTGCAAAGGCGGGACAGGCGTGCCTCGGCTCAGCGCGCAACGACGAACGATGTGTGCATGCCCATCTCATAGTGCCCCGGCCGGTTGCAAATCAGCACGTAGCGTCCTGGCGCAAGCTTCAATGACAGGCGCTTGGTCGAACCCTGCTCCAGGTCCTCCACCTCGCCCATTTTCTTGAACCGGCTTTCCGTGACCTGGCCTTTTTGGACGGGCAGATGCGCGTCGTCCATGTCTGTCCTCAGCACCACAAGCTCATGTTCGGTACTGCCGTTCGCTGCGTTGTTCACCTCGAACGTGACCCGCCCGGCCTTCACTGTGCCGGCATCGAGTTGAATCGCGTTGTCCGTGAGCTTGACATGGATCATCTCGTCCGCATGACTGCTCAGCGGCGCGACGCCGAGCGCAACCGCCGCCAGCACGAACGCAGTACGGCTTCTGTTGATCATGATGTTTCTCCTCGAAAGTGCCGTGTTGCCGCAAGACGCGGCGAACCACGGTGCCGGATTCGCCGGCCCCGCAGGCTCGTGGATCAACTGTTCTCTCGATGACCGTCGCGCGTCAGTAGGCACGTTCGCCAATATGCATGGGTAGGAACCCTCGTCATCGTCGTGGCCGCCGGGGACCACTTTTCGCGGCGCACATGGCCGGATATCGAACGGCCAATAAAGCAGCATTCGTTGTCGCGAATCGAATGGCCGCTTGCTGCACGGAACCGCCGCCTGAGCTTCCGAAGAATGGTGCCGGCGAATGCCCCTTCATGGGCCGTAAGCGAACATTCGGCGAACGTGCTTGAACTTCCGCTGATGGCCGGTTGCCGGCGGACACAACCGCCCGTTGCCACCCGAAGCGGCCGTTCGACTGTTCGTGGAGTATGTGACTGCCTCATGGACGAAAGCAGTCGTTCGCGAGCGAGGCTGGCACGGGGGCTCGGGCACCAGAGCGGACAATGGCATCCGTCTGTTTTTGGCGAACGGTCCACTTTGGATCTTCTAGAGCGGAAACGCGGCACAATCTGCGGCGCAAGCCTGCGCTCAGGGCGTGCGCGTCGCGAAACGGCGCAATCCGGCCAGGTCGGTGACCGTGACGCGGCCATAGCTGACGCTCAGCAGGCCGAGCGTTTCCATCCGGCGAACGGCGAGATTGACCTTCTGGCGCGTGACGCCGCAGAGATAGCCGATTTCTTCCTGCGTGAGCTGGATCTCGACGTTGCCCAGCGGATACAGGCGCGCATTGAACATCACGAGCAGGCAGTTGGCGACCCGCAATGCCGGTTCGGTGAGCCGATCGCTCTGCAGCGTCGCCATGAACTGTCCGAGCCGCTCGTTGACGTGTTCGAGCAGGAAGCGCGTGAACGCGATGTCTTCGTCGAGCAACCGGAAGAACGACGCGGATGGCAGGCAGGCAATCCGGGACGGACGCAGCGCAATGGCGTCGTAGTGCCAGGGTTCAGACTTCAGGACCGTCCCCTCCCCGAACCACGCGCCCGGCGGCAGGCCGGCAAACGTCATCAGCCGCCCGTCGCTCGACGTGTTGCACACCTTGATCAGGCCATCCACCACGCCGAACCAGCAGCGGCTCGCGTCGCCGCGCCGACAGACGTAACCGCCGGCCTCCACGATCATCAGGCGTACGTCGTTGCGAATCCCGTCCTGCAGCCGTTGCGGCAGTGCCGGGAACCACGGCGTGGTCAGGAGCAGTTCGTCGGACGTCTTCATGGTCGTGCGGATGAATGCGGGCTCGTTCGCGAGATTGTTCCATACGAGACAGACTTCCCGCCAGCTTGCCGATTAAAGTGACTTCCGGCCGCCGTCCATACGAGCAGCCGGAACCGCACGGCGCGGGCGCCGTCGCGAAACCTATCGGAGAACGGGAATGGAGACTTCAATCGGTGCGCTGATCGCCGGCGCCGCCGCGCGCTTTGGCGAAAAAACGGCGCTGGTGACGGATGACCGGCACTTCACTTTCGTCGATCTCGATCGCTTGTCCTCCGGTGTCGCGACGCGCCTGCAGCGCCGCGGCTACGGCCCGGGCACCACCATCTCCCTCCTTGCGCCGAACTCCGCGGAATGGATCGTGGCCTACTATGGAATCCTCAAGGCGGGTTGCACGGTCAATCCGCTCAACCCGATGCTGACGGGGCCGGAGGCCGCGTTCATCGTGCGGGATTGCGCAGCGGCGGTGGTATTCGGGCTGCGCGACAAGCTGCTGGCCCTTCGGGCAGCGCTTGGGGAGGAAACCGGACCCGTCCTGGTGTCGTTCGAAGGCGACGGCGAAGCGGTCGAGACGTTCGCGGACTGGACCGCAACGCCGGCCGAGCCGATTTCCGGCGTCGATCCGGACCGGCTCGACGAGGTCGGCACGATCGCCTACACGTCCGGCACGACCGGCAAGCCGAAAGGCGCGATGCTGACCCATCGCGCTATCCTGCTGAACGTGGCGATGACGGCAACGCTGCATCGGCGCACCGATGCCGACACCGTCGTAAGCGCGCTGCCGCTGTCGCACGTCTACGGCAACGTCGTGATGCAATGCGCCATCGCCTACGGGATGACCCTGATACTCCACACGACATTCGAGTCGGAAGCCATCCTGCGCAGCATCGAGACGTATCGCGCAACCCTTTTCGAGGGCGTGCCGACCATGTATCTGTACCTGCTCGATTGTCCCGAGTTCGACACGTACGATCTCTCCAGCCTGACGCGCTGCACCGTCGGCGGCCAGACCATGCCGGTCGCGAAGATGCGCGAGGTGGAGGCGCGCTTCGGCGCCCCGCTGCTGGAGCTTTGGGGGATGACCGAGCTGGGCGGGCTGGGGACCACGCACGCGCTGCTCGGGGAGCGGCGCCTTGGTTCCATCGGCGTCCCGCTGCCGCCGATGCAGGCCCGCATCGTCGCGCCGGACGACCCGACAAAAGCGCTGCCGCACGGCGAAACCGGACAATTGGCGCTGCGGGGGCCGTTGACGATGAAAGGCTACCTGAACCGCGCGGACGCGACCGCGGAAGCCATCGACGCCGACGGGTTCCTGCTCACCGGCGACCTCGGCTACATGGACGCCGACGGCTATCTCTACGTGGTCGATCGCCTTAAGGACATGATCATCACCGGCGGTTTCAATATCTACCCCGCCGAGCTGGAAAGCGCGCTGTGCGAGCATCCCGCCGTGGCAATGGCGGCCGTGGTCGGCGTCGCGGATCCGCTGAAGGGAGAACTGGCGAAAGCCTTCGTCGTCGTCGCGCACGGCAAGACGGTGACCGAGCAGGAACTGCTGGATTTTTGCCGGACGCGCCTTGCCGCGTACAAGATTCCGCGGCTCGTTTCGTTCGTCGCCGACCTGCCGAAGACCGGCTCGGGAAAGATCCTGCGGCGAGCACTGCGCGACCACGTCGCATGACGCCGCGCGGCCCGGAAAACATCCGATCGCATCGCCGGCTGATCACCGTCCGAACAGGGTGGGGAATTTTTCCTCGACCCTTCGGAGGTCCGGACGATAACTTGGATAAAAAAATGCCCGGCAAAGCCGGGCCAATCAGATTGAGACACAAGGAGAATCCCGCCCACGCCACACCGGGCGGTCACGCCGCGCTACACGACGTTCTTTTCGACGATCGGCCGGTTTTCGAGCACACGCGCCCAGCCGAGCGACGACAGGTCGAGCGTTTCATATCGCCCACCCAGAATCAGTTCACTGACGCCACGCCCCGTCGCGGGCCCTTGCTGCAGCCCGTGCCCGCTGTACCCGTTCGCGAACACGACGTTGTCGAGCCCGGGGTGATGCCCGATGATCGCGTTGTGATCGAACACGTTGTACTCGTAGTACCCGGACCAGCAGTTCTCCACGCGCAGCGCCTCGAACTCCGGCACGCGATTCGCGAGCGTCGGCCAGATCACTTCGTCGAACAGGTCGTGATCGACCTCGTCGAGCGGCAGGTCGTCGGGATCGCGATCGGGGCTCGGCGACGTGCCGCAGATATACGTGCGCCCTTCCGGCCGGAAATACACGCCCGTCGGATCGATCAGCAGCGGACAATCGGCGAGCTTCGCCGGCGACGACACGTTGAAGATGCTGCGACGCCGCGCATGCACGGGAAGGTCGATGCCCATCATCGACGACAGCGTGCGCGCCCATGCACCGGCCGCGTTGACGAGCGTGTCGCACGCGTAACGCTCGCCGTCGCTCGTCACCACGTGCGTCACCTTGCGACCGTCGCGAACGACGCCGGTCACATCGGCCGGCACGTAGCGCGCGCCCAGCGCCTGCGCCTTCTTGCGCAGCGCCTGCACGAGCCCGTAGCCGTCGAACCACCCTTCGCCGCTCACGCCATACGCGCCCGACACGAGATCGTCGACATTCAGCCAGGGAAACTTCGCACGCAGCGCATCGCGATCCATCAAGCGGATATCGGCCCCGAGCCTCGTCTGCAGCGCGTGGTTCTCGCGCAGCGTCGCGTCGCCTGCCGGCGTCGCGAGGAACAGGTAACCACCTTCATGCAGATCGATCGACGGCCGGTTGCCGTCGACCTCGAGCCGTTCGCCGATCGTGCGCAGGAAGTCGATCCCGAACAGCGACATCTCGATCGACAGCGGCGTCGAGAACTGCTGGCGAATCGACGCGGCCGACAGCGCCGACGACGACTTCGCATAGGTGGGATCGCGTTCGATGACGGTCACGGACACCGTCGGATCGGTAGCACGCAGGAAATAGGCGATCGAGCTGCCGATCACACCACCGCCGACGATGACGACTTGAGAACTCACGACTGACTCCAGTTGCACGTGAAAGGCGCGGCCAGCCGGCCGCACCCGAAGGTTGTTCGTGCCGCGTCGCGCGCGGCGCCGTGCGGGCGGACCGCCCGGCGAATCGCCCCGACATGCGCTGCGATCGCATCCGATCGCCCTGGGTATTTCAGCACGTCCGGCGTCGCCGCGAAAGTCCGCGCGCGTTCGGCGATTCAGTCCGCCGTCTGCGTGGTGACGGGCTGCCACGCGGCGTTCTTCACTTCATACAGCGTCGAGCTCGGGTTCTTCAGGTCGCCCGTGTTCGTGAACGCGATCGTGCCGGTGATGCCGTCGTAGCGCGTGGTCTTCAGCGCGCCGTTGAAATCGGCCGGCTTGGTCGAATTCGCCTTCTGCATCGCGTTGATCGCGATCCACGTCGCGTCGTACGCGAACGGCGCATACGCGAGCATGTCGACGCCGTACTTCTGCTTGAATCGGGTTTCGAACTGCTTGCCCTTCGCGAGACGCGACAGCGGCTGCCCGTATTCCCACACGGCGGCGCCCTCGGCCGCATTGCCCGCGAGCCTGATGAAGTTCGCGTTCATCACGCCGCCGCCCGCCAGGAACTGCGCGCGGATGCCGAGCTGGCGCATGCGCTTGACCAGCATCGCGGACTGCGCGTCGAGGCCGCCGAAGAACACCAGGTCGGCATTCGTGCTCTTGATCTTGGTGAGCTGCGCGCTGAAGTCGACGGCCTTGTCATTCGTGAATTCGCGCGCGACGATCGTGCCGCCGTTCGCCTTCGCGGCCTTCTCGAATTCGTCGGCTTCGCCCTGGCCGAACGCCGTGCGGTCGTCGATGATCGCGATGCGCTTCGCCTTGGTCACGCTCGCCGCATACGCACCGGCATTGCCGGCGTTCTGCACGTCGGTGGCGATCACGCGGTACACGGTGCCGAGCCCGGCGCGCGTGATGTCGGGATTGGTCGCCGACGGCGTGATCATCGGAATGCCGGCCTTCGCGTAGAGCTTCGACGCGGGCAGCGTCGTGCCCGAATTGAAGTGGCCGATCACGACGGCCACCTGCGCGTCGGTCAGTTGCTGCGCGGCCTGCACGCCGATGCGCGGATCGCTCTGGTCGTCCTGCGACGCGACGACGAACTTCACCGGCTTGCCGCCGATCGTCGTATGCGCCGCGTTCG
Organism: Burkholderia sp. Bp9142; assembly: GCF_003853415.1. Lineage (GTDB taxonomy): Bacteria > Pseudomonadota > Gammaproteobacteria > Burkholderiales > Burkholderiaceae > Burkholderia. The sequence continues at coordinate 542,919 of NZ_QTPP01000001.1, forward strand.
CCTCGTCGACGGCCATGCGCACGCCGTTCTCGATGTCCTTGCCGTAGGCGGCGCCGCCGCCGGTCAGCGGCACGGCCACGCCGACCTTGACGACCGTCTCCTGCGCGTGGGCCGCGCCCGTCTGGAACGCGAAGATCGCGGCGGTCAGTGCGATGCCGGAAAGCGAACGAATGCGGAACGTCATCGGCCAATCCTTCTTGTGTGGGTCGGGATGCGACGCGCGACCATCGCGCGCCGGCGACCTCCCGCGTGCCCGGCGAATGTTCCTGCCGGCGGGGCGTCGCCAATGGCGCGTCGCCTGCCGGTCGATCACCGCGGTTCTGTCTCCGGGGAACCTGTCGGCGCGAAAGAGGTGAACCGATTGTGGGTAGCCAATACGCGTGCAGCAAACGAAATATCGGAACTACGTTGTGAGGAATTGTCATCAAGTGCCGTCATGACCGGCGGCACGCGGCCCGCGCGACGGCGGGCCGGGACGGAGAAACATCAGGCGGATTGCGCGCCAGTGCCGTTGCCTCGGGGCCGCGCCCGGTAATGCCGATGATGCATCATCGCTGTGTCAGGCAGCCGCGACGCGTGCACATCGCGCGATTCGGTCAATGGCGCTCAGTGCCGGTCGATATGGGTGTCGGTGCCCGTATGCTTGCGCACCGCATCGGCCGCCTCGCCGGCCTTCTCCTGGAGCTTGCCGGCCTGCTTGCGCGGCTCGAGATCCATGAACGTGAACAGCATGCCCGCTTCGCCGTTCATGTCGATCGGCTGACCGGCGACGACGACCGCCTTCGTGCCGCCGTCCGCGCACTTCAACACGGCCTCCATCTGCGGGATCTCGCACCTTTCGACGCTGCTCGCCGTCAGCACCGCCTGTCTGCTCGCCGCCGCACCGCTCACGCATGCGGCGCAGGCACAGTCGTCGTCGCCGGCCGACAACGGCATGGCGACCGAATCGAACCAGCCCGTCACCGATACGTGGATCACGACCAAGGTGAAGAGCGAACTCGCGACCGCCGAAGGCCTGAAGAGCACGCACGTCAGCGTGAAGACGATCGACGGCGTCGTCACGCTGACGGGCGTGCTGCCGTCGAGGATCGCGGTGAAGAAGGCCGTCGCCGTGACGCGCGCGATCAAGGGCTTGAAGCACGTCGACGCATCCGGCTTGAAAGCGAAGGCCTGAACTGTCGCGCGGCCGCGCGCCGCGCTTTTCTCCCCCTTACTCCAGGAGCGAACGATGAACGAAGACAAGATCAAGGGTCAATGGAAGCAGTTGACCGGCAAGCTGAAAGCCAAGTGGGGCAAGCTGACCGACGACGATCTCGCCGTCGCCGAAGGCAACCGCGACTATCTGGTCGGCAGGATCCAGGAGCGTTACGGGATCGCGCGCGACGAAGCCGAGCAGCAGTTGAAGGATTTCGATCGCGCGCTGTAACGCACCAGTCGTCTCACCCCGCCGCGCCGCATCCCGCGACGCGGCCACGCGAAGGACAACGACATGGGCAAGTATCTGATCGCATGGCTGCTCGGCGTGCCGGTCGGCGTGCTGGTGTCGTTCCATCTGGTCACGCACCTGTTCTGACGATCACGGCGCCCATGCAACGCAAACGGGCCGGCGGCTGTCATCAGCCGCCGGCCCGTCCATTATCGTGCGTCGTTTACTTCATTTACTTCGCCGCGTTCGCCGTCATCTTGAAGATGCCCTGCGCGTTGCCCGCATCGAAACGCAGGTCCGTCACCCAGCGGCGCGCCGCCTGGTCGAACGTGCGACGGCGCGTGATGAATTCGTAGAACGAGCCCGGCACGTTGCGCTTCACCGTGTCGCCGTCGCGCGTGCGGAACTCGCGCTCGACGATGTCCGCGCGATACGCGGTCTGGAACACGCGGCCCGAACGCGAGCGCTCGACTTCCGGCTTCATCGGCCGGCCCTTCGCCTTCTCGTCGTCGGACAGCTTGAACACGTCGGTCACGCGATCGGTCGCATGGTTGAATGCGTTGCCTTCCGTCGCGATCCATGCCATCTCGGCCGATTCAAGCAGCAGCGTTTCGTAATCGAGTTCGTTCGGCAGGTCGTGCTGGCGAGCGAACGCGCCGACGATCTCGGGCAGCAGCGCATGCGCGGCGTCGAGCGGCAACCCGCCTTCGCGCTCGATCTCCCACAGCAGCGCGACGGCCGCGGGCGACAGCGGATCGCGCGACGAGCTCACGACGTTCGTCACGGCCTGCTGGAATTCCTTCGAGAAACGTTCCGGATGCAGTTCGCTGACGAAGAATTGCGCGATCTCGTCCGGCGCGTCTTCATGGGCGTAGGCGCGGCCGGTCATGCCGAGCTTGTCGAGCGGATAACGGCCGTTCAGGCGGAAGCCGAGCGGACGCAGGATGCGCGTGAACGCGGCTTCGCCCGGCGGCAGCGCGCCCGTGTGCGGCCAGCGCACCGTGCGCAGCGCGCCGTGGTCGAAGTAGACCGAGCCGCCGTTCTCGATGGCATCGGCCGTGTACGCGCGGCCGTTCGCCGAACGTTCGAGCAGCCCTTCGAACAGCGCCATGTTCATCGCCTGGGCGATTTCCGCGCGCGTGACGACGTCGGTTTCCCATTCGTCGAGGATGGCCGGCATGTTCAGGGTCGCGAACAGGGCGTCGGTCTTCGCCTGTCCCAGCAGCTTCGTCAGCAAGCTCTCGATATTCGGATTGCGCATCAGGATTCTCGTGTCGGAGGACCGCCGGCACACGTGCCGGCAATTCGGGTGGCCGGCCGCCCAGCGGGCGCCATGCCTTGCGTGGGATGCATTATTCAAAGGGTTGCAGCGGGGCGTAAAGCGAGATTAAATTGATATGTGATGAGTTTTTGGAATTATTCGCGGTCCCCGCACCGGCCCGCCGGCCCGCCGCGGGCCGGTCCGTTCGTCAGATGAAACGAGCATCATGCGCAAATTCAAGATCCCCAACATGGGTGCGCTCGTGGCTTTCGAAGCCGCAGCGCGCCACGAGAGCTTCACGCACGCGGCGAAGGAGCTGTTCCTGACCGAAAGCGCGGTATCGCGGCAGATCGCGACGCTCGAGGCGAGCCTCGGCGTGCGGCTGTTCGCGCGCGTGAAGCAGCGCGTCGTGCTGACGCGCGCCGGCAAGCTGTACGGCACGCAGGTGCGGCGCGCACTGGAGGCGCTCGATCGCGACACGCTGTCGATCATCGCGCACGGCAGCGGCGGCGGCTACCTGGAGCTCGCCGTGCTGCCGACCTTCGCGTCGCACTGGCTGATCCCGCGCATCAAGAGCTTCTACGACCGCACGCCGGACGTGCGCGTGAACATGGGCAGCCGCACCGACCTGTTCTCGTTCGAGGACACGCACTTCGAGGCCGCGATCCACTACGGCAAGCCAACCTGGCCCGGCACGTCGTCCGACTATCTGTTCGGCGAGGAAGTCGTGCCGATCTGCTCGCCCGCGCTGCTCGACGGGCCGGTCGAACGCGTGGAGGATCTGCTCGCGTATCCGCTGCTGCACTCGACCACGCGTCCCGGCGCATGGGCGCAATGGTTCGAGACGCACGGCGTCGAGGACATCCGCACGATGCAGGGCGTGCGCTACGAACTGCATACGATGCTGATCAGCGCGGCCGCGGCCGGGCTCGGGATCGCGCTGGTGCCGAAGTTCTTCGTCGAGGAACAGCTGCAGCAGCTCGGCCTCGTCGTGCCGTGCGACGCGACGACGGTCGGCGATTCGGCGTACTACCTCGTGTATCCGACGGAGTTCAGCCACAGCAAGCCGCTGGAGTCGTTTCGCGCGTGGCTGCTGGAACAGGCAAGCGCGTATGCGGCGCCGGGAAGGGACGAGGATGGAGACGATCTCGATGCGGTGGACGACGAAGACGTCGAGTGATCGCGGCGTACCGCGGGAGGTCCGGTGCGCGCCGGGCGGGCAACCCCGACCCGGCGCTCCGGGCAGCCGACCTCGCTTCGGCAGCGCGGCGGACCTTCTCTCATTTCTTCACTGCGTCTGTTTTCTCTCAGGTTCCGGGGCATTTTTTACTTCACCGCGCCAAGCCATTATCCGCCCAAACCGGTCGCAGTGAAACGTTTGCGCATGCGCCGAGCGACTTATTCCCGGCATTCGGAAACAGTCCTTCAATACGCTTACGGATTGCGCGATCGCATTCGGCAAATCTTGCAATCGACCCGGCGTTCCTTTCTAATGGAACTGGTTCCATTCCGCGCTTCGGCCACGCCGCCGCGTGACGCTTCGACGTCCGCGCGTCATGATGCCGATTCAGGATCGAGGATCATTCAGCTCAGGATTCCGCATTGCCCGTCCTTCCCGGACACCTGTCAAACGAGACCGTCATGCCCGATTCCGCTTCCCTGCAGCAGCTGTTTCCCGCCTATCAGGACATCCCCGCCGAGTTCCGGCTCACCGCGCCGATCCACCAGCGCGTGTCGCTCGTCGACGGCGAGTTGCGCGCGTGGGACGGCACGACCAAGACCGTGCTGTCGCCCGTATGCGTGCGCCAGCAGGACGGCAGCGTCGCGCAGATGGAGATCGGCAGCTACCCGGTGATGGGCGAGACGGAAAGCGACGCGGCGCTCGACGCCGCGGTGCGCGCGTACGACTCGGGCCGCGGCGAGTGGCCCACGATGAAGGTCGAGCAGCGCATCGCGTGCATGCAGGACTTCATCAAGCGGATGGTCACGCAGCGCGAGCGGGTCGTGAACCTGATCATGTGGGAGATCGGCAAGAGCCTCGCCGATTCGCAGAAGGAGTTCGACCGCACCGTCACGTACATGACGCAGACGATCGACGCGCTGAAGGAGCTCGACAACGCGAACTCGCGCTTCGTGATCGCGGAAGGCACGATCGGCCAGATCCGCCGCACGCCGCTCGGCGTCGTGCTGTGCATGGGGCCGTACAACTATCCGCTGAACGAAACCTTCGCGACGCTGATCCCCGCGCTGCTGATGGGCAACACCGTGGTGTTCAAGCCGCCGCAGTACGGCACGCTGCTGTTCGAGCCGCTGCTCGAGGCGTTCCGCGACGCGTTCCCGAAAGGCGTGATCAACACGATCTACGCGCCGGGCGCGGTGGTCGTGCCGCACATGCTCGCGTCGGGCAAGATCAACGTGCTCGCGCTGATCGGGTCGAGCAAGGTCGCCGATCACCTGAAGAAGCAGCATCCGAAGTCGCACCGGCTGCGCGCGATCCTCGGCCTCGACGCGAAGAACGCGGCGATCGTGCTGCCGGACGCCGATCTCGACCTCACCGTGAAGGAGTGCCTGCTCGGCGCGCTGTCGTTCAACGGCCAGCGCTGTACCGCGCTGAAGATGCTGCTCGTGCATCGGTCGATCGTCGACGAATTCCTGAAGCGCTTCACCGCCGCGCTCGAACAGCTGAAGATCGGCATGCCGTGGGAAAAAGGCGTCAGCATCACGCCGCTGCCGGGCATGCATCGCACCGCATACATGACCGACGCGATCGACGACGCGAAGGCCAGGGGCGCGCAGGTCGTCAACCACTCGGGCGGCGAGTTCAGCAAGACGCTGTTCTATCCGGCCGTCGTGTATCCGGTGACCGAAGGAATGAAGCTGTACCGCGAGGAGCAGTTCGGGCCGATCATCCCGGTCGCGCCGTTCGACGACGTGGACACCGCGCTCGACTACGTGACCACGTCGGAGCACGGCCAGCAGGTCAGCATCTTCGGTTCCGATCCGGCACAGATCGGCGCGCTCGTCGATCCGCTCGTCAACCAGGTGTGCCGAGTGAACATCAACTGCCAGTGCCAGCGCGGGCCCGACGTGTTCCCGTTCGCGGGACGCAAGGACTCGGCGGAAGGCACGCTGTCGGTGACCGATGCGCTGCGCGCGTTCTCGATCCGCTCGATGGTCGCGGCGAAGCAGACCGACGGCAGCAAGCAGCTGCTCGATTCGATCGTGTCGGATCACCACTCGAAGTTCATCAACACGGGCTTCATTTTCTGAAGCGGGGCGCGGGCGTCGCCGCGCCCGCCCGGCGTGTCGCGCCCGCGTTGTCCGTCGCGAGTCGGCGGACTACCGCGCGAGCGCGGCCGGCACTTCCTTCCGGTCGTCCGGATCCTTTTCGTGGATCGCGAGTACGACACGCGTCGCGTCGATGTGCGCGAGCACGGAATATGCGCGGATGCCGGACATCGCGATTACACGTTCGACGCCAGCAACCGGATCCCCGCCACGCCGAACACCACCGCGAGACACGCCTCCATCGCGCGCCGGCCGCGCACGTACAGCCGGCGCGCGCCGTCCGTCGAGAACACCAGCGCATAGCTGCCGAACACCAGGCATCCGATTACGATGCAGCCCGGCACGACGGCGCCTCGCGCCGCGCCCGCGCCGTTCGACGACAGCGCGACGATCGACACCCACACCAGGATGGCTTTCGGATTCGTCAGGTGCAGCATCGCGCCGCGTGCATAGAAGCGCGACAGCTTCCGCTCGGGCGCAGCCTTCAGCGTCGTGGCCGCCCTGGCCGACCATGCGGTGCGGCCCGACTTGAACGCGAGCCACAGCAGATACACGCCGCCGAACAGCTTGATCGCGACCAGCAGCTTCGACCACGCGAGCAGCGCCGCCGATACGCCGAGCGCGGCCACCGTCGCCCAGAACATCGCGCCCGAGATGACGCCGAGCGCGAACGCGAGCGCCGCCTTGCGGCCATGGTTCGCGGCAACCGACATGATCGCGAGATTGCTCGGGCCGGGGCTGGCCGAGCCGACGAAATAGGCCGCGTAGGCCAGCAGCAGGTTGGCCGAGAAGAAGGTGTGAACGCTCATGTCGAACCTCGCAGGGATGATGCGGAGATTGTTCGCAATCGCGGCTCGGCTGCCCATGGACAGTTGTCCGGTTATTCGCTGGGCCAGTTGGATGGCGTGGGCGACGTCGGTTGCATGCGCATCCGGATCGCCGCGCGCAAAAACGTCTCGGTTATGAAACATCCGGCGCATGCGTCGCGGCATTTTTTCGTGCGGCGGGTGTCGTCGCGGTTCGCCGCGCGCAACCCGCCCGACGCGCACGGACACCGACCGGACGCCGTCGACGCACGCGAGCCGCGACATGCCACCTGTTCGTCGAGGCAACATGAGCCGGTTTTGGCGCGGCGTTACGTTACATCGCTGAAGCATTTCATCCGTCCGGCCCGTGTCGCGCAGCCGATCGCAACCGCGCGCAGCGTATGGGCGCCCTCTTCGATTTTCCGCGCGAGCCAGTATCGGCGGGACGGGATGGCCGCTGCCGCGCCCCGCGTCAACCATGACCAACAACCGGATCGCGATGCTGGTACGGAACCTGCATTCGCATTGCAGTGACAGCCGCGCCGCCGATCGGCGCGGAGATGAACCCGGATCGCGATTCGTCCCCCGGATACGCCCGAACGATCCACGCACGCAACGAGGCTCCTCATGGATGCGCTGCCCAACTCGTCGGATACGTCGTTCCAGCTCTTTCTCGCGAAACTGCTCGAACAGCCTCAGCCCGAATGGACCGAGAAACAGCAGATGGAACTCGAGATGGCGCGCGCGCTGTCGACCCAGATGGTCCACTTCGCGGAAGGCATGCGCGGCGGCAACGCGGATCTCGCGCGCTGCCTCGTGCTGCTGCGCTACGCGAAGGTCCTCGACTTCATGCTGACGTCGCTCGCCGCGCGCCGCGACATTCATCCGCAGACGCTGCGCACGCTGTTCCGGCTCGCGAATCTGAAGGTCGACGATGCGTATCCGGTCTGAGCCGGTGTCGGGCCGCACCACACACCGACCTCACCGGTCTGAGCCGGTGTCGGGCCGCACCGCACACCGACCTCACCGGTCTGAGCCGGTGTCGGGCCGCACCACACACCGCCCTCACGACTGGCGCGCCGCCCGCCCCGCCATCCACTTGCGGTAACGCCGCGTCTGGCACTGCGCGGCCACCTGCTGCGACACCAGCGCGCGCAGCGGCGACACGCCCGGATGCGTGCGCCGCCCGGCGCTCAACCGGGCGAGCTGGAACTTCACGACGGCCATGTTCGCCAGCGCGCCCAGCGCCTTGTTCTTCCACCGGATCGGCTGCAGCGCCGGCGCGCTGTCCTTGCCGGCCTGCCAGTCGCGCGGCAGGTTCGGCTCGATCGACAGCGCGGTCGCGATGCCGACCATCGCCACGCCGCTGGCGACCACCTGCTCGGCCACCGCGCGGCGCCGGATCCCGCCCGTGACCATCAGCGGCATGCGTGCGGCCGCCGCGATGTCCCGCGCGAATTCGAGGAAATACGCTTCGCGGGCCAGCGTGCGTCCGTCGCGCGCCTCGCCCTGCATCGCCGGCACTTCGTAGCTGCCGCCCGACAGTTCGACGAGATCGACGCCGAGCGGATTCAGCAGTTCGACGACGCGCTTCGCATCGTCCGCGCTGAAGCCGCCGCGCTGGAAGTCGGCCGAATTCAGCTTGACCGACACGACGAACGCCGGCGACACCGTCGCCCGCACGGCGCGGACGATGTCGAGCAGCAGCCGCGCGCGGTGCTCGATGCTGCCGCCCCACGCGTCCTGCCGGCGGTTCGTCAGCGGCGACAGGAACTGGCTCAGCAGGTAGCCGTGCGCCGCGTGGATCTGCACGCCGGTGAAGCCGCCTTGCTCGGCGAGCTGCGCGGCGCGCACGAAGCGCTGCCGCACGTCGTCGATGTCGGCTTCCGTCATCTCCTTCGGCACCGGAAACTGCTTCGACAGCGCGCCGAGCGCGAGCGGCACGGCCGACGGCGCGAGCGTCGTCTGGCCGAGCGCCGCCTGCATCTGGCGCCCCGGATGGTTGATCTGCATCCACACGTGCGCGCCGCCGGAGCGCGCGACCTGCGCCCACCGGCGGAAGCGGTCGAGATGCGCGTCGCTGTCGAGCACGACGCCGTTCGGCCCCGTCATCGCGCGGCCGTCCACCATCACGTTGCCGGTCAGGATCAGGCCGGCCCGGCCGTCGGCCCACGCCTGGTACAGGCGCAGCAACGCGTCGGACGGCGCGTGATCCGCATCGGCCATGTTCTCTTCCATCGCGGCCTTGGCGAGCCGGTTCGGAATGACGGCGCCATTGGGCAGGGTGAGGGGGGCAAACAGGTTCATGGTGGGCATCCTCGATTGACGATGCCCAACCATAACTTTAAAGTCAACTTCAAGGTCAAGCCCCAGGAGCACACCATGAAAATCGGCGAGCTGGCGCGCGCCAGCGGCATCGCGGCGTCGCGCATCCGGTTCTACGAAGCGAGCGGCCTGCTCGAACCGGCACGCCGGCAGGCGAACGGCTATCGGGAATACGGGCCGGAAGCGCTGACGCGGCTCGCGATCATCGACCGCGCGCAGTGCGCGGGTTTCGCGCTAGACGAAATCCGCGCCGTGCTGCCGCCCAATCTCGGCGCGTGGCCGCGCGACGAGCTGCTGCATGCGCTGCGGCACAAGGTCGACGAAATCGTGCTGCTCGAACAGCGGCTCGCGCAGAACCGGCGCAACCTGCAGGCGCTGATCGACGAGATCGCGAACAAGCCCGCCGGCGAGGATTGCGCGGGCGCCGCGCAACGCATGCTCGACAAGCTGTGCAAGGAAGAGGCCGAGGCGGTATCGGCGCCTGCGCCGGTGCCGCACCCGCGGCCGGTACGCAAGCGTGCGTGAGCGCGCGTGCCGCATGTAGGCGCCGGCTGTGCGCGGCGCACGGCCACGTGGATTGGCTTACGTCGCAGGTAATCGACGCGCGTCGCCCGCGCGCCGATCATGGCCGCACCGATCGACGCATCGTATCGACACCCCGGAGCCCGCCATGACCGCCTACGCCATCGCCCACCTGCACGATGTCGAAATGTGCGACGACATCGTCGAATACCTCGAACGCATCGACGGCACGCTCGCGCCGTTCGACGGCCATTTCGTCATTCACGGCGCGCGGCCCGACGTGTGCGAAGGCGTGTGGCGCGGCGACCTGATCGCGATTGCGTTTCCCGATCTCGCCGCGGCGCGCGCATGGTACGAATCGGATGCGTACCGGTGGATCCAGCCGCTGCGCGCCCGGCACGCAAGCGGCCCGTTGATCCTGATCGACGGCGTGGACGCGTCACACAAGGCGACCGACATCCTGCGCTGAGCCGCGATGCCGGCGACGCGTGCGACGCCTACTTCGCGTTGCGCTCCATCGGCTCGCCGACGACGAAACCGCCGCCCTGGTAGCGCTGCGCCGGATCGTCGTACTCGGCCGTCGGCGCCGTCGGCGGGAACAGCCCCGCGAACTGCTCGGAGCTGTCCTGCGGCCGGAAGCCGAGGAAGCCGGCCTTCATGTTGTCCCACCACTTCACCGGGTTGTCCGACACGCCGTAGACAATCGCGTGCCCGACGCGGTTCGTCAGCAGCGAGCAGCGCACGAGCTCGATGAAGTCGCGATAGCTGAGAAACGTCACGAGCATGCGCGGATTCTTCGGCGCCTCGAACGACGAGCCGATCCGCAGGCACACCGTCTCGATCCCGAAGCGGTCGAAGTAGTAGCGCGACAGCGACTCGCCGAAGCATTTCGTCACGCCATAGAGACTGTCCGGGCGCAGCGGCGAATCGGCGTCGAGCACCTCCGTGACCGGATGAAAACCAATCGCATGGTTCGAGCTCGCGAACACGATCCGCTTCACGCCGTGCTTGCGCGCGGCTTCGTACAGGTTGTACGTGCCGGTGATGTTCGCATCGACGAGATCGTCGAACGGCGCGTCGACCGAAATGCCGCCGAGGTGGACGATCGCGTCGACGCCGTCGACGAGTTCCATCACCGCCGGCCGGTCGGCCAGGTCGACGACACGGGTTTCTTCGTGCGGGGCGGCGTCGTCCAGCGCGGCGATGTCGCTCACGCGCACGACGTCGGCCCAGTTCGCCAGCGCGCCGCGCACCTGACGGCCGAGGTTGCCGGCCGCGCCGGTCAGCAGCAGGCGCCCGAACGGCTTGCGTGCGCCGGTGGATGAGGCGTTCATCGAGTCTCCTTGAATCTGTCCTGAGGGTGTCCTGGAAGTTGCCCGAAATCGGTGGAATCGGTCGAAGTCGGAAAACGTTTTCCAACTATACGCGTGACAAAAGCCGAACGTCAATGTCCAAACCCGTTCGCAGTCGTCCGCACTTTCCCGATATCGGCCAGCGGCCGGACGCGGGCTTTTTCTGCCACAATCCGGCGTAAGCTGACGAAAACGTTACCCTTCCAATGAAAAAAGTTTCCCCGACGATCCGCGACGTGGCGGCGGAAGCCGGCGTGTCGGTCGCGACGGTGTCCAAGTACGTGAACGGCACGCAGCGCTTTTCGCCGGCCGTCGAGGCGCGGCTCAAGGAAGCGATCGAGCGGCTCGGCTACCGTTCGAACCCGCTCGCGCGCTCGATGATCACCGGGCGCACGCGCACCATCGGCCTCGTGATCCTCGACATCAGCAACCCGTACTTCACGAACGTCGTCAAAGGCGCGAACCGCGTCGCGCTCGAGCATGACTACACGCTGCTGCTCGTCGATACCGAGGAGAGCCAGGCGCGCGAACGCTCGCTGATCGAGGCGCTCGCGCAGCGCGTCGACGGGCTGATCGTCAGCACGCGGATGCCCGACGAGGAAGCCGGCTGGATGCTCGACCTGCACAAGCCGCTCGTGCTGCTGCGGCGCAGCCCCGGCCTGCCGATTCCGAGCGTCGGCATCGACAACCGGCTCGCCACCTACATGCTCGCGCGGCATCTGCTCAATCTCGGTCATACGCGCATCGCGTATCTCGGCTTCGGGACCGCGCGCGTGAACGACGAACGGATCCTGGGCGCGCGCGACTGCCTCGCCGAAGCGGGGCTCACGCTCGACGTGCACGACGCGCATGCGCCGACCGCCGAGGCCGGCGAGCGCGCGTGCTCGCGCGTGATGCTCGGGCCGCAGCGTCCGCAGGCGGTGATCTGCTACAACGACCTGATCGCGCTCGGCTTCATGAAGGAAGCCGCGTCGCTCGGCTTCCGGCTGCCGCAGGACGTGTCCGTCACCGGCATCGACAACGTGCCGTACGGCGAATATGCGGCGCCCGCGCTGACCACCATCGACATCCAGAGCGAGAACATGGGCGAGCTCGCGATGCAGAAGCTGATCGACGCGCTCGCCGGACGCACCGACGCGAGCTATTCGACGTTCGAGCCGCGGCTGATCATGCGCGCGTCGACGGCCGCCGCCGGTTGAAGCGCGCGCCCGCTCCGGCACCCATCGCTGCCGCGCATCGCAAACAGGAACGCGCCGCCTCCGGGCGGCGCGTTCGTTTGCCGGCACGCGATCACGCGTCGAGCTTCGCGGGCTTCATCTTCGGCGTGAGCACGTGCATGACCGCCAGCGCGAGCAGGTAGGCCAGCGCGCCGATCGCGAACAGCACCCAGTAGTGGCCCGTGCGCTGCAGCACCTGGCCGATCACTTCCGAGAACAGCACGCCGCCGATCGAGCCGGCCATCCCGCCGATGCCGACCACCGACGCGACCGCACGGCGCGGGAACAGGTCGGACGCCGTCGTGAACAGGTTCGCCGACCAGCCCTGGTGCGCGGCGGCGGCGAGGCCGACGATCAGCACCGCGATCCACAGGCTCTGCACCTGCGACACGAACGCGATCGGCAGCACGCAGCACGCGCAGATCAGCATCGCCGTCTTGCGCGCGCCGTTCACGCTCCAGCCCGCGCGCAGCAGCGCCGACGACAGCCAGCCGCCGCCGATGCTGCCGACCGTCGTCAGCGCATAGATGCACACGAGCGGCAGGCCGATATGCTGCATGTCCATCCCGCGCGACTCGTTGAGCCACTTCGGCAGCCAGAACAGGTAGAACCACCACACCGGGTCGGTCAGGAACTTGCCGACCACGAACGCCCATGTCTCGCGCTTGCGGATCAGTTCGCCCCAGCGCGGCGCGCCGGCGTCCGCGTTCGCCGCGTCGAGCGCTTCGGCTTCGTCGCGCGGCTCGTCGTATTCCGCGGCGAGCGCGCGCGTGTCGGCCGGGCGATAGAGCACCAGCCACACCGCGAGCCACACGATGCCGATCGCGCCGACGATCACGAATGCCGCGCGCCACCCGTAGGCCACCGCGATCGCCGGGATGATCGCCGGCGCGAACACCGCGCCGATGTTCGCGCCCGAGTTGAAGATGCCGGTTGCGAGCGCGCGTTCGCGGCGCGGAAACCATTCGGCCGTGGTCTTGATCGCGGCCGGGAAGTTGCCGCCCTCGCCGATCCCGAGCAGCGCGCGCACGGCCGCGAAGCCCATCACGGAGCCGACCATCGCGTGCAGCATCGCCGCGATGCTCCACACCAGCATCGCGACCGCATACGAGATCCGCGTGCCGAGCCAGTCGACGATGCGCCCGAAGCCGAGCAGGCCGATCGCGTAGAACGCGGAAAACGCCATCACGATGCGGCCGTACTGCACCTGGCTCCAGCCGATGTCGTGCTGGAGCATCGGCGCGAGCAGGCCGAGGATCTGGCGATCCATGTAGTTGATGACGGTCGCGAAAAACAGCAGCGCACAGACGGTCCAGCGGTAGCGGCTGGCCGCGGCGCGCACCGCGCCGACGACGGCAGATTGCATGAGTGTCTCCGATGCGCGGTCGCGCCCGTCGCGCCGCATGTCGATGCCTGTCCGTGACCGGCGACGGGCGCCGGGGCGGGCAGCGGCTCGCCCTTGCATGGCGCGGCCGATTGCCCGTCGAGTTCGGGAAAACGTTTTTCCAAAGGATAGGGCTTGGCCCGGTGCCGTGTCAGTCGGGGATTTCGATGAGTCATCTCAAATTTGGCCGCGCAAAAGAGATGACTGTTTCGCGGGTTCGCATTAACCGTTTTTCGAGGATTGTCCTGCGTGCGAAACGGGGCCACGACGCGGACCGGCGCGTCGATACACAGGTCCGATTCCAGCCAGAACCGGCGGCGAGGATCGTTTACAGTCGTCGCATGCGCCTCGATCCCGACACCTGCTACGACGCCCTGCTTTCGCGGAACCGCCGCTTCGACGGCTGGTTCTTCGTCGGCGTGTCGACGACGGGCGTGTATTGCCGCCCCGTCTGCCCGGTGAAACCGCCGAAGGCGCGGAACTGCAGTTATTACGCGAGCGCCGTCGCCGCGGAGAAAGCCGGCTTTCGGCCATGCATGCGCTGCCGGCCCGAACTCGCGCCCGGCCACGGGCTGCTCGACCTGTCCGGCAATCTCGCCGACGCGGCCGCCGCGCTGATCGAGGACGGTTTCCTGAACGAGCGCTCCGTCGATGCGCTCGCGCAGCGGGTCGGCGTGACCGAGCGCCATCTGCGCCGGATCTTCGCCGCGCGGTTCGGCGTGTCGCCGGTCGAGTTCGCGCAGACGCACCGGCTGCTGATGGCCAAGCGCCTCCTGACCGATACCGCGCTGCCGGTGGCCGTCGTCGCGTCGACCGCCGGGTTCGGCAGCGTGCGGCGCTTCAACGATTTGTTCCGGCAACGCTATGGCCTCAATCCGCTGCGCTTGCGCAAGGGCGCCGGCGCCTCCGCCGGCGGCGACATGACGTTCCCGCTGCCGTACCGGCCGCCGTTTGCGTGGTCCGAATTGATGCGCTTTCTCGCGCAGCGGCGGATCGACGGCGTCGAGCGGATCGACGCACAAGGCTATGCGCGCGCCGTCGCACTGCCCAACGGCAATGGTCATGTGACGGGCTGGCTGTCCGTCGCGCACGTGCCGCAGCGGTTCGCGCTCGCCGTCACCGTGTCGCCCGCGCTGACGCCCATCGTGCCGGCCGTGCTCGCGCGCGTGCGGCGGCTGTTCGATCTCGACAGCCGCCCCGACGTGATCGACGCGCATCTGGGCGAACTCGCGGACGGCTCGCCCGGCCTGCGCGTGCCCGGTGCGTTCGACGGGCTCGAGATCGCGATCCGCGCGATCGCGGGTGAACACCTGGCGGCAACGCAGGCGAGTACGGTGCTCGCGCGCGTGGCCGAACGCTTCGGCACGCCTCTGCCGGTGGACCACGCGCCGCCCGGGCTCACGCATGCGTTGCCTTCGGCTGCCACGCTGGCGGTCGCGCCGCCGGCGGCGCTCGAGGCAATCGGCGTCACGCGCGATGCCGCACGGGCGATCGTGTCGCTGGCACGCGCAGTCGCCGACGGCACGCTCGCGCTCGAACCGATGGCGCCGCTCGATGCGACGCTCGCCGCGTTGCGCACGCTGCCCGGCTTCGACGAGCGCGCGGTGCAGTACGTCGCGATGCGTGCGATGGCCTGGCCGAATGCGCTCCCCGCCGACGACGCGTGGCTCGCGCCGCGCGTCGCCGCCGATCGCCCATTCGTCGCATCATCCGCGTCGCATGCGGCGCGCTGGGCGCCGTGGCGCGCGTATGCCGCACTGCATGTGTGGCGCCTTCAAGGAGAAGCCTCGCGATGACTCCCGCTCACCTGATTCCGAGCCCGCTGGGCGACATCGCCATCCGTATCGAGAATGACGCGCTGACCGGCCTGTTCTTCGTCGGCCAGAAATACTATCCGTCGCTGGCGATTGTTGCGGACACGGGCACGGACGCACGCGTCGCGACGCCGCTCGTGCGTAGGGTCGCAGAAGAAGTCGCCGAATATTTCGCCGGCACGCGCGAAACCTTTTCGGTGCCGATTCACCTGCGCGGCACCGCGTTTCAACGCAGCGTATGGAAGGAACTGCTTGCGATTCCGTTCGGCGAGCGCGTGTCGTACGGCGACATCACCGAACGCGTCGGGTTGCCGATGAGTGCCGCGCGCGCCGTCGGCGGTGCGGTCGGCCGCAACCCCGTGTCGATCATGGTGCCGTGCCATCGCGTGATCGGCGCGTCGGGCAGCCTGACCGGTTATGCGGGCGGGATCGAACGGAAACGCGCGTTGCTGTCGCTCGAAGGCGTCGGGTTCGCGCGCGGCGAGCGCAATCCGGTGCAGCAGTCGCTCGCGTTCTGACGTCGCACGTTTGCCTGTTCCGCGTGCATCGTACGGCCTAGCTGCCGCCGCGCTTGCGCATCGCATGTGCAACCCGCGCGTTCGCCTCGAACTTCGCACGATGCGTCGAGAAGAACGTCCGCACGTTGCGCACGTTCGATGCGCCGGTGAACAGCCGTCGCGCGAACGCGTCGTATTCGGCGACGTCGGCCAGATCGGCCACCACCACGAAATCCGGCCCCGGCGACACGCGATAGCACTGCGTGACCGCCGGCTCCGCACACACGTAGGCTTCGAACGCGTCGTAATCTTCGGCCGTCTGCCGGTCGAGGCTGATCTCGATCAGCGCCGTGACGGCCGTGCCGATCGCAACCGGATCGAGCACCGCGACCTGGCGGCGGATCACGCCCGCTTCCGTCAGCCGACGCACGCGCCGCATGCAGGTCGGCGGCGACGACAGCGCACGCTCGGCCAGTTGCAGGTTCGACACCGATGCGTCGTCCTGCAGGATCGCGAGAATCCGCAGGTCGAGATCGTCGAGCGTGATGCCGGCCATCGTCGGTTCCTTTTGATCAGAGTGTGAAATTTAATTCCACCATGATAGTCGATTGCTAGTTTGCTTCATTTGTTCGTTAATTTTGAAATTTAATTCCATTTCACCGCCTCTACCATCGCTGTCACGGATCCAGACAGGACATTTACGGAGCGCGATATGTGTGGAATTGTCGGGGCGGTTGCCCAGCGGGACATCCTGCCGAACCTCGTCGACGGGCTGAAGCGGCTCGAATACCGCGGCTACGACTCGTGCGGCGTCGTGGTCTATCGCGACCGTGCGCTGGCACGCGCGCGCAGCGTCGACCGCGTCGCCAACCTGCAGCGCGAGATCGCCGCGCACGCGCTGTCGGGTTATACCGGCATCGCGCATACGCGCTGGGCGACGCACGGCGCGCCCGTCACGCTCAACGCACATCCGCACTTCTCGCCGAGCGACGACAACGCGCGCATCGCGCTGTCGCACAACGGGATCATCGAGAACTGCGATCAGTTGCGCGCCGAACTGCAGGCGCACGGCTACGTGTTCGCGAGCCAGACCGACAGCGAGGCGATCGCGCACTTGATCGACCATCTGTACGACGGCGACCTGTTTGACGCGGTGCGCCGCGCGGTTGCACGACTGCGCGGCAGCTATGCGATCGCGGTGATGTGCCGCGACGAGCCGCACCGGATCGTCGGCGCGCGCGACGGGATGCCGCTCGTCGTCGGTGTCGGCGATGGCGAGAATTTCCTGGCGTCGGATGCGATCGCGTTGGCGGGCATCACCGATCGCATCGCTTACCTCGAGAACGGTGATGTCGCCGATATCCAGTTGCATCGCTACTGGATCGTCGATGCGGCCGGCCAGCGTGTCGAGCGCGCGGTGCAGCGGGTGGCCGCTCACAGCGGCGCGGCCGATCTCGGGTCGTATCGCTACTACATGCAGAAGGAAATCTTCGAGCAGCCGCAAGCGGTGGCCGATACGCTGCTCGATGTCGCGTCGATCATGCCCGAGCTGTTCGGCGACGGCGCGTGGCGCGTGTTCAACGACGTCGATTCGGTGCTGCTGCTCGCGTGCGGCGGCAGTTATCACGCGGCGCTGACCGCGAAGTACTGGATCGAGAGCATCGCGAAGCTGCCGGCGAGCGTGGAGATCGCGAGCGAGTTTCGTTATCGCGACAGCGTGCCGAATCCGCGCACGCTCGTCGTCGCGGTGTCGCAGAGCGGCGAGACGGCCGACGTGCTCGGCGCCGTGCATGTCGCGAAACAGCGCGGGATGATGCATACGCTCGCGATCTGCAATGTCGCGACGAGCGCGCTGATGCGCGAATGCGCGCTGCAGTTCGTCACGCGCGCGGGGATCGAGATCGGGGTGGCTTCGACGAAGGCTTTTACGACGCAGCTCGTGGCGTTGTTCTTGCTGACTTTGTCATTGGCGCAGGAGCGTGGACGGTTGAGCGACGACGAAGAAAAGGAACATCTGCGCGCGCTGCGGCATCTGCCCGATGCGATGTCGAAGGTGCTCGCGCTGGAGCCGCAGATCATGGGTTGGTCGGAACTGCTCGCGCGACGCGACAACATGCTGTTTCTCGGGCGAGGGATGCATTATCCGATCGCGCTCGAAGGGGCGCTGAAGATGAAGGAGATTTCTTATATCCATGCGGAGGCTTATCCCGCAGGGGAGTTGAAGCACGGGCCGCTGGCGTTGGTCAGCAATGAAATGCCGGTGATTGCGGTGGCGCCGAATGATGCGCTGCTGGAAAAGCTCCGGTCGAACATGCATGAGGTCAGTGCGCGCAATGGCAGGCTTTTCGTGTTCGCGGATGTGGATTGCGGGTTGGCGCCGAGCGAAGGGATCGAGGTGATTCGGCTCAATGAGTACTACGGACCGCTTTCGCCGATTCTGCATACGGTGCCGATGCAACTGCTGGCTTATCACGCAGCGTTGGCGCGGGGGACGGATATCGATAAGCCGAGGAATCTGGCGAAGTCGGTGACGGTGGAGTGATGATAGAGCGATACGCTGCTTTCTGTAGCAACTTCGAATAGTTTCACTTAAAGCGGTTCGCAAAGTTTCACTTAACGCCCCACGAAATTCCCGCAATCGGCCACCGGGCGGGGCTTAAGCGAAACTATTCCAACAGCAATTGTGCGTTGCCGAGGTGAAGAATGTCGCGGAAAATCAATGTCCGGTCGCGCGGCCATCTGCCGTATAGGTCCGGCACTTATATGAATCTGCTCTTCGCTAGAGCACTATTCCGGCTCGGCCGGAAGATGCACGCTGAGCACGATGACGTCGCCGTGACCGAATTCGCGAAGGATGCGTGTCCAGTCGCTGAGGGGGACTCTGTAGGAAATGTTGTCGTTGACGACCTGATACCCGACCCAGTCTGAAATTGCTTTACCGAGTTCGTTCTCGAGCAACCGTTCACGAGCCTTCAGTGCTTCCATGAAACGATGGAGCTCATCATTGAAATGAACCTTGAGTTGGCACAAATGGCTCGGAGCCAATGGTTGCTCACAAAACTGACAGATTTCCGCTCCGGAGGAGCGATATGAGGTCAAGGACTCACATCACAACGGGTGAACTGGAAAGGTCGTCGCGCCGAGGACCGTGAGCTGGAAAGTGTTTTCTCAACAGCTCAGTAACTTGCTCGATACCTCGCAGAACACCGGACAGGTACTCGCCTTGCCGGAAATGGGCCTCCATGGCCTGGCAAATCGCCTCCCATTCGCGGCTATCCACCTTGGCGTGTATGCCTCGGTCCACAACGATTTCGACGTCGCGGTCCGCAAGAAGCAGATAGATAAGAATGCCGTTGTTGTGCTCCGTGTCCCAAACCCGGAGGTCCGAGAAAACCTCGATGGCACGGTCCCTCGCAGATGTTCCCTTCATCAAGGCACCGATGTGCAGTGCCCCCTCTACAGCAAACCTGACTTGGCCCACGTGCGCGCGATGACTAGCACGTACAGCCTCTTCGATAGCGACAACCGTTCTCCGTGAGAATGCCTTGTTGACCTGCCAGTGGGTCATGAAAAGATGTCGGAAAAGGCGTTTCAGATTCATGCTCACCACCGTCCCGATGCGCCACCACCGCCGAAGCCACCGCCGCCTCCGCGAAAGATGTCGCGATTTGAATCGCGGCCAGAACTACCACCGCTGCCGCCAATGAAGCGCCCGCCGGCTGCTCTCACTCCTCCCCCCAGCAACGTGAAGAGCAGCGCCATCATCCCTGCTGCGATGGCGACAAAAAGCGCCTCCGAAAAAAACCATGCGAGTACGCCAACGACGCCGCCAGTAACGACGGCACCAGGCAATCGCCCGAGCATGGCGCGCAGTACGCCACCGGCCATAACAGTCAGGAGGAAGAGGACGGGAAGTAACCGTCCGGCGCCATCACTTGCCCCGTGTTGTCGCCGCGGCGGAGGCAACTGTTCGCCGCTAGTGACGCGCATCATGCTCTCGAGGCCGGCGGTGATACCACCGTAGAAATCTCCGTTTCTGAATCGCGGAACTATCGCCTCGTTGATGATGCGATTGCTTGTCGCGTCGGTGAGCACGCCCTCGAGGCCGTATCCGACCTCGATTCGAAGCGTTCGGTCGTTCTTGGCGATAATCAGGAGCGCGCCATCGTCGACGTTCTTGCGCCCAAGCTTCCATTGCTCTACGACTCGCATCGAATACTGTTCGATGGTTTCCGGCTCCGTGGTTGGAACAACGAGAACCGAAATCTGCGTTCCTTTTTTCGCCTCGAACTCTTTCAACGTCTGCTCAAGGCCAGCCTTCTGGTCGCTGGTCAGGATTCCAGTTTCATCGGTTACTCTCAACGTCAACGGCGGGACCGAGACGTCAGCGTGAGCACTGGCTCCTCCCATGAAAAATGAGGCCAAGACGACGGCCATCGCCAGTCGGAACAAGTTCAATTGGATGCCCTGCCTGCAGATGCCGGCGTCGAGCCGAAGTCGACTCGTGGCGGTTTGGAAATCTCGGCTTCGTTGCTCACCGAGAAGTTGGGGCGTTCCAGATAGCCAAAGGCCTTTGCAGTCAAATTATTCGGGAACGAACGTACCGTCGTGTTGTACGTCTGGACGGAGCGAATGTATCGATTGCGGGCGACGGCAATGCGATTTTCCGTACCCTCGAGCTGCGCCTGCAGGTCCCGGAAGTTCGCATCCGACTTCAATTGCGGATAGTTCTCCGATACCACGAGCAGACGTGACAGAGACGACGTGAGCTGCCCCTGCGCCGCCTCAAACTTTGCGAACGCCTGCGGGTCGGCGATGAGTTCGGGCGTGGCGCGAATCGAGCCCACTTGCGCCCGCGCCTCCGTCACGCGTACGAGCACTTCCTTTTCCTGGTTCGCGTACCCCTTCACCGTGTTGACGAGATTGGGGACAAGGTCGGCACGCCGTTGATATTGATTTAGAACTTCTGACCAACTGGCCTTCACCTGCTCGTCTTCACTCTGGATGGCGTTATAGCCGCATCCAGCGAGAGGAAGCAGGCACACCGCCAGTGCGGCCGTCAGAAATGCGCGGGCCAGACCGCGCCGCACGGAGATTGCTGCCGAATTTTCCAACATGGACGCGCCTCTGCTCGATATTCCGCGGCATTCCGCCGCTCACGGGTGCACTACCTATCGTAAGTAGCTGGCCGGTCGCGGCGTTGATGCACGTCAATGCTGCGTTGTCGAGGATGCCCGGGGTGATACACCCATCCGGTCACACGCTCGCTCCACGGCTACGATTCGTATGACGAAGTCGGTTCGTTACTTTGTTGAGCCACGTCAAGCCATCGAAGGGGCGCGAGCATAGAGTGGTTTCAGGGTTCGACCGGCTCTCAAGAACTACGCTCATGGAGAACAAGATGGCATTTCCCCAAAAACTCGCAATCGCAATTGCGACGCTCGGCATGGTCAGTGCCGTTGCAATCGCCGGTACGCCGTCAGCCGCCGACAATGCGGCTCACGATGCCCATCATCCCAGTAAAGCAGCCGCAAAAGCGCCAAGCAAGGCGAACCGCGAAGCGGACGACCAAATGCAGAGCATGCGTGCCATGCACGAAAAGATGATGAACGCGAAGACGCCTCAGGAACGCGCCGCCCTGATGGACGAGCAGATGAAAGTCATGCAGAACGGCATGAGCATGATGGGAATGATGGGTGCCAATTCATCGGGCATGCCGATGTCGTCGCGACACGAAAGCATGGAAAAGCGCATGGACATGATGGAAATGATGATGCAGGCAATGATGGACCGCCAGGCTGCGCAGGAGCATCCGGCCGAGAAGTAAGACCGTTCGAGATGGGAGGCAGGCATGGATGACAGCTCACATGGCGCTCGGCCGTTCTGGAAATCACGGTCAGCCGTTGCACTCGTAGCGTTCGCTGCAATAGCACTATTCCTCCTGCTTTCCGAACACCGCGCCCACTTCCTTGGGGTGTTGCCATATCTGCTGTTGCTCTCGTGCCCGCTGATGCATCTGTTTATGCACCATGGGCACGGGCACCATGGGACGAAATCGACCGAGGGGCGTCCTGATTCAGGAGACAGTCATGACCAGCGTCGGTGACGGTTACGGGCTTTGGAGCCTCGTCGCTATCAATTCTCTCGTCTTCATCATCTTCGCGTTCAGCTTCTTCAAGCCGGCAACAAAGCGGGACTGGCGAACGTTCGGCGGATTCTCCGCCTTCATCGTCGCGCTATTCGCGGAAATGTACGGGTTTCCGCTCACCATCTATTTGCTATCGGGTTGGTTGCAGACGCGCTTTCCACAAGCAAATTTGCTGTCGCACGACGCAGGACACCTCTGGTGGACCTTGACCGGCAGACACGGCGACCCGCATGGCGGACTTCCGCATCTTCTCAGCTTCTTCCTGATATTGGGCGGCTTCTACTTGTTGTCCACCGCGTGGCACGTACTGTATGAGGCTCAGCGAAGCAAGGAACTGGCAACCACCGGGCCTTATGCGAAAATCCGACACCCACAGTACGTCGGGTTCGTCGTCATCATGCTGGGCTTTCTATTCCAATGGCCCACGCTCGTGACACTGGTGATGTTTCCCATACTGGTCTTCATGTATGTTCGGCTCGCGATACATGAGGAGCGTGATTCGGAAGTGGAGTTCGGCGAGGCATGGCGTGAATACGCGGCTCACACGCCGCGCTTTGTGCCCAATTTGTTTGGGAAGCGTCCGGCCCAGGTACATTGAGCCAGATTGCACATCCAGCGCTGCAGCGGCCTTCGGATTCAAATTGCAAGCGAATCAACCGTGGCCTGCTTCTCGAATTCAATGTCATTGAATTCAATCGCAAACTTCCTCGGACGGGGAGGCCACCATGAAACCCTTCAAGACCGGCGTAACGCTTTCTGCTACGGTCGTGCTCTTCTACGCTTTATGCACACTTGCGTGGATGGCACTTCCTGAATCCTTCATGAGCTTCATGAAGGCTCTCTTTCACGGACTCGATTTCCGGCGCCTTCAGACGGGTGAACCATTGTCATGGTGGTCCGTTATATATCCGGCCTTTGTGTTTGCGGTCTGGTTCTTTGCGGCCGGCGCCTTCTTCGCCTGGTTACATAACCGCCTTCGAGGAGAACACTGACCTAGTCCCGTGTTCCCATCCGCCTCTGCCAGTTGGCATGTTGCCCAGCGTCGGTTTCCTGAAAGCGAGAAGGGAGAAGGGATTTAGGCCACAGGTTGAACGGGAAAGTGCAGGGCAAACGTCGTCCCAGCGTCATTGCTCAACACATCGACGCTTGCTCGATGGCGTTCCATGATGGATTTGACGATAGCCAGACCCAACCCTACATTCTTCGAAGAGCCATATCGCTGATTGCATTGCTCGGACTCGGTGGCTGCGCAAATCTTGCAACGCAATCGGCTGATACACCAGAAGGCCAACGAATGGCAACGAGCACGGTCAGATTGCCGAAATCGTATCCCTGCCAGAACCTTCATATGCGATTGCCCAACTGTCCGGCACGTTAGATGGATACCGGTATCGGCTTTGAGCACAAGGGCGCGCGAAGCCGCTCGTTTCCACATTCGGGCAATCCCCCTGGTGAGATATTTCACGCGACCGGCAATCCGCTCGCTCCCCATTATTTGGCTCGCAAAGCTGCGATGGGGGGCATTACCACCAACAAGATAGGGAATGCCATACCTGAAATCGCGGGGAGTCGGCTAAAATAGCGTCCTACAATTGTCGCTATGAAATTCCTTCGAACACTCATCCTCTTGTTGCTGTGTGCAGTGCTGCCCATCAGTGGGCTGGCAGCCAGCGGCTTGGTTGGCGAGTGTCCGATGCAACAGACGATGTCCATGGATATGGGCAACAGTATGTCAACGGATATGTCCGGTTGCGACATGATGAAGTCTCGGTCCGTCGACAAAGCCAAGGCCAAGGGCGTGTTCTGCAAGGTAACCGCCCAATGTCAGTTCGGCAGCCTCTACCATCCAACGGCCCGTGCCAGCATCAGCCGGCCTGCGGCGTTTGCCCGTCCGGTCGTCTTCCACTACGCCGACTCCCTCCAGGTCCGCGACCCGAGCGGGTTGTGGCGCCCCCCACGCTCCATCTAATCCCACGCCGATAGGTTCATCGCGAACGCGGTGAGGTTCGTCCTATACAGGACGTGGAATCCCTATTGGATTCCGCCGTTGGGGTTAGAACATGCCATTCAATTTCGGCACGCCGCAGGGTCGGCGTGTTCCTTGGCGCGCGCATACGCTCTTTGCCGCGCTGTTTGTCGCGAGCGCCGTCAACGCGCAGCAAGCGCCTTTCACACTCGACGCAGCGCTGCAATCGGCTAGCGACCGCTCTGCGTCGATGCAGGCGGCACAAGCCTCGGTACGCGCCAGCACCGAGGCAGCCGTCAAAGCCGGGCAGTTGCCAGACCCGATGCTCAAAGTCGGCATCGACAATCTGCCGGTGAACGGGCCGCAACGGTTCACCGTCGGTCAGGACTTCATGACGATGCGGCGCATCGGTATCGAACAGGAATGGGTGTCCGGCGAGAAGCGACGCCTGCGTTCGGCGCTGGCCAGCGAGATGGTTGGTCGTGAACGGGCCGGCTATTTGATGCAACTCGCGAATGTCCGTCAGCAGACCGCGACGGCCTGGCTGAATGCCGTTTACGCAAAAAAGGCGCTTGTCCTGCAGCAGGCATTGCTGGAACACATGAACCACGAGTTGGCGGCGACTAAAGCGTCTTATCGCGGCGCGAAAGGAAGCGCTTCCGATGTGATTCAGGCGCAGGCCATGCTGGCTCAAACGCAGGACCAGGTTCTCAAGGCACAACAGACCTATCAAACCGCACTCATCGTTCTGTCACGCTGGACGGCCGTGCCGGTTTCCGACGTGAGCGGTGAGCCGCCGGCACCCGAATCCTTCGTGTCGTCATTGCCGCCCGACGAATTGCGCCTTTCGCAGCCCGCACTCGTGGCCGCCGCCGACGATATTGCGGTTGCCGAAGCCGATACAGCTGTGGCCAACAGCGAGCGCAGTCCGAACTGGACGTGGGAAATCGCGTACCAGCAGCGCGGCGGTGCGTATTCAAACATGGTGTCGGTGGGCGTCACCATCCCGCTGCCGCTGAATCGAAAGAACCGTCAGAACCGCGACGTCGCTGAGAAAACCGAACTCGCGACGAAAGCCCGGCTGATGTACGAAGACTCGCTGCGGCAGGTACAGGCCGACATTCGCAGCCAATCCACTATCCTGGCCAGCGGCCGTGAGCGCATCGCCAATCTGAGCCAATCCCTGTTGCCAGCGGCGGACCAACGCGTCCAGCTCGCGAATGCCGCCTATCGCACCGGCACCGGGCCCCTGGCGGACACATTCGCCGCACGTCGTGCGCAGCTGGATGCCCAGCTTCAGGTGCTTGACCTCAAGCGCGACGTCTCGCAGACCTGGGCTCAACTCGAATATCAGGTCGTGCCGTCCACGATGGCCGCTGCTCGGTGATGGAGAATCACATGACCAACAAACCACTGATGCGCGCCGTGCTGACCGTGTTCGCCGGCGCAGCCTTGCTTGGCACCGGCTATTTCATGGGCACACGCCACACCTCGAACGACGCTGCGGCGGCGCCTGCCGCCACGGTCTCGTCCGGCGACAAGATTGACCCGAAAACGGGGAGGAAGGTGCTGTACTGGCATGACCCGATGGTACCGAACCAGCACTTCGACAAGCCGGGTAAATCGCCATTCATGGACATGCAACTCGAGCCCGTCTACGCAGATGAAGGCGGCGGTTCATCCGGCATCAAGATTGACCCGGGCCTTCAGCAGAACCTCGGCATCCGCTATGCGACCGTTCGTCGGCAGGACACGACAGGCGGTTTCGATGCTGTTGGCACAACGCAGTTCGATGAGTCACGTTCGGACGTCGTTCAGTCGCGCGTCACAGGCTACATCGACCGTCTATACACAAGCGCCCCCATGCAGCGAGTCGCCAAGGGGGCACCGATTGCGTCGGTGTTCGTGCCGGACTGGCTGGCGCCGCAAGAGGAATACCTCGCGCTCAAGCACGGCGGCATGGACGGTAGCCTTCTCGATGCGTCACGTGCACGGATGCGCGCGCTATCGATTCCCGACGGCGTCATCACCAATCTCGACCGGACCGGCAAGGCACAAACACACGTCGTGCTGACGTCTCCCGAAACGGGCGTCGTGAGCGAACTGAACGTTCGGGACGGTGCGATGGTGGCGCCGGGACAGACGCTCGCGAAAATTTCCGGCTTGTCGAAGCTCTGGCTCATCGTCGAAATTCCGGAGGCGCTCGCGATGAGCGTACAGCCCGGCATGACGGTCGACGCTACATTTACCGGCGACCCGGCCCAGCACTTCTCCGGACACATCCGAGAAATCCTCCCCGGCGTCAGTACCAGTAGCCGCACACTGCAAGCGCGCCTGGAAATCGACAACCGTGCGGCCAAGCTGACACCGGGCATGCTGATGCGCGTGCGCGTCGGTGGCCAGAAAGCCGTAACCCGTTTGCTTGTTCCGTCCGAGGCGGTCATCACGACTGGCAAGCGCTCGGTCGTCATCGTGAAAAACGGTGACGGTCGCCTTCAACCCGCGTCGGTGACCATCGGCAACGACGTGGGTAACGATACCGAGGTACTCAGCGGATTGAACGAAGGCGATACCGTCGTCGCGTCGGGGCAGTTCCTCATCGATTCCGAGGCCAGCCTGAAATCTATTCTCCCTCGATTGGAGAGCAGCACTGCCACGAGCGCTACCGTTCCCGCCTCCGCTGTAGCCGCACAGACGTATGAAACAACCGGCAAGGTCGAAAAGGTCACTGCCGCGGACATCACGTTTTCGCACCAGCCCGTGCCCGCGCTCGGCTGGGGCGCGATGACCATGGCGTTCAACAAGCCCGCTCCAAATGCCTTCCCGGATGTCAAGGCTGGGCAGACCGTGCACTTCGTCTTCAAGCAGTCTGATGACGGCTACCAACTGACGACGGTTGAACCCGCGGGAGGTGTCAAATGATTGCGCACCTCATACGATGGTCGATTCACAACCGCTTCCTCGTGCTGCTCGCGACCGTGCTGGTCGCCGCATGGGGCGTTTACTCGCTGAAGGAAACACCGCTCGATGCACTGCCGGACCTGTCTGATACGCAGGTCATCATCAAGGCATCGTATCCCGGCAAGGCACCCCAAATCATTGAGGACCAGGTCACGTACCCGCTGACGACAACGCTGCTTGGCGTTCCCGGCGCCAAAACCATCCGCGCCTACTCGTCGTTCGGGGACGCATTCGTCTACGTGCTGTTCGACGACAAGACGGACCAGTATTGGGCGCGCTCGCGTGTGCTGGAGTACCTGAATCAGGTACAGAGCCGTCTGCCACAGGGCGCGACCGTCTCGCTTGGCCCCGATGCGACGGGCGTCGGCTGGGTGTACGAGTACGCGCTCGTCGACCGGAGTGTGCGACACGACCTCGGGCAACTGCGGGCGCTCAACGACTGGTTCCTGAAATTCGAGTTGAAGTCGGTGCCGGACGTCTCCGAAGTGGCCAGCATCGGCGGGATGGTGCGCCAATATCAGGTGGTGCTGGACCCGGACAAGCTGCGTGCCTACGGCATCACGCAATCGATGGTGGCCGATGCACTGGGAAAGTCCAACCAAGCGTCGGGCGGCTCGGTCGTGGAACTCGCCGAGTCGGAATACATGGTGCGTTCGT
Organism: Burkholderia sp. Bp9142; assembly: GCF_003853415.1. Lineage (GTDB taxonomy): Bacteria > Pseudomonadota > Gammaproteobacteria > Burkholderiales > Burkholderiaceae > Burkholderia. The sequence continues at coordinate 570,543 of NZ_QTPP01000001.1, forward strand.
CCGGCTACCTGCGCTCGCTCGATGACTTCCGGAATATCGTGCTCCGCACGAACGACGCCGGCACACCGGTGCTGCTGGGCGACATTGCACGCATCCAGATTGGTCCGGAGATGCGGCGCGGTATCGCCGAACTGAACGGCGAAGGGGAAGTCACGGGTGGCGTCATCATCATGCGCTCCGGGAAGAACGCGCTGACAACCATCGATGCAGTGAAGGCCAAGCTCGCCGACCTGAAACGCTCGTTGCCGCCCGGTGTGGAGGTCGTCACGACCTATGACCGCTCGCAGCTCATCGAGCGCGCGGTGGACAACCTGAAGGACAAGCTCATCGAAGAATTCATCATCGTTGGGCTTGTCTGCGCGGTGTTCCTGTTTCACCTGCGAAGTGCGTTCGTCGCCATCCTGTCACTGCCGCTCGGCGTGCTGGCCGCCTTCATCGTGATGCGCTACCAGGGCGTAAACGCGAACCTGATGTCGTTGGGCGGCATCGCGATTGCCATCGGCGCGATGATTGACGCGGCCATTGTGATGATAGAGAACGCACACAAGCATCTGGAGGCGTATGAGCACGAACATCCAGATGTACCGATTTCGACTGCGCAGCGTTGGGAGCTTATCGCAACCTCTGCGGCGGAAGTCGGACCTGCACTGTTCTTCTCGCTGCTCATCATCACGCTGTCGTTCATTCCGGTCTTCTCGCTGGAAGGCCAGGAAGGCAAGCTGTTCTCTCCGCTCGCGTTCACGAAAACCTACACGATTGCCGCCGCTGCCGGACTGTCGGTGACGCTTGTGCCCGTTCTGATGGGATATCTCATCCGTGGACGCATTCCGCACGAGAACGCGAACCCCATCAACCGCGTGCTGATTCGGCTATACCGGCCGCTGCTCGAGGGTACGCTACGGCGTCCATGGTTCGCCATCGGCCTGGCGGGCGTGGCATTGGTGCTCACCATCATCCCGGTCTCCCGTCTCGGGGGCGAGTTCATGCCGCCGCTCGACGAGGGCGATTTGCTGTACATGCCGACCGCGTTGCCTGGTATCTCGGCGCAGAAGGCATCCGAACTGCTGCAGCAGACCGACCGGCTCATCAAGACGGTGCCCGAAGTCGCAACGGTCTTCGGCAAGTCCGGCCGTGCCGACACGGCCACGGACCCGGCGCCGCTGGAGATGTTCGAGACAACGATTCAGTTTAAGCCGCGCAACCAGTGGCGCCCCGGCATGACGCCGGAAAAGCTGGTTGATGAGCTGGACCGGACCGTCAGGGTGCCGGGCTTGTCGAACGTGTGGGTACCACCTATCCGGAATCGTCTCGACATGCTGTCCACGGGTATCAAGACGCCGGTCGGGGTCAAGATTTCCGGCGCCGACCTGACGCAAATCGACCATATTGCAACGCAGGTCGAAGCCGCCGTGAAGAGCGTGCCGGGCGTGACCTCTGCATTGGCGGAGCGACTGAACGGTGGTCGCTACATCGACGTCGACATCGACCGGCTCGCGGCCGCGCGGTATGGCCTGTCGGTCGCGGACGTGCAGTCGGTCGTGTCGTCAGCCGTCGGCGGCGAAGACGTTGGCGAGGTGATTGCTGGCCGGGAGCGCTTCCCTATAAACATCCGCTACCCGCGGGAAGTCCGCGACTCGCTCGAAAGGCTGCGTCAACTGCCCGTGGTGACGGACCGTGGCGCGCAAATTCAACTGGGGGACGTCGCACACATCACGATTGCCGATGGGCCGCCGATGATTCGTAGCGAAAATGCGCGGCTGTCAGGCTACGTGTACGTCGACATTCGCAACACGGACCTTCAGTCGGCCGTTCAGGCGATGCAGAAAGCCGTTGCACAACAGGTCAAGCTTCCCCCGGGCTATTCAATCGCTTGGTCCGGGCAATTCGAGTATCTGGAGCGAGCGGCGGCGAAGCTACGGACGGTCATCCCGGTCACGCTCGTCGTCATCTTCGTGCTGTTGTTCCTGACGTTCAATTCCGCAGCGGACGCGCTGCTGCTAATGTCGACCGTGCCGTTCGCGCTCGTCGGCGGGTTCTGGCTCATCTGGGTGCTAGGGCACGCGGTTTCCGTCGCGACGTCGGTCGGCTTCATCGCGCTCGCCGGCGTGGCGGCCGAATTCGGCGTCGTGATGCTGCTATACCTGAAGGGCGCGCTGAACCGCCGGCTGGAAGCGGGCGAGCCACTCACGGAAGCCCTCCTGTTCGACGCGATTCGCGAAGGCGCCGTATTGCGCGTGCGGCCCAAGGCGATGACCGTCGCCGTCGTTCTGGCAGGCCTCATCCCCATCATGGTCGGGCATGGTGCCGGCTCCGAAGTCATGCAACGCATTGCTGCCCCCATGGTGGGCGGCATGGTCACCGCACCGCTGCTGTCCATGTTCGTTATCCCCGCAGCGTGGTTTCTGCTGCAGCGCCGTCGCGCGCGAAAGCTGAATCACCTGCGGACATTCCGCGCGGTCCCGTCCGGCATGCAAGTGCCTTCTACACAATCTGGAGAAATTCAATGAAGAAGCTGTTCGTTACCACCATTGCTGTCTGTGCAATCGGCGCATTTGCTGCTCCGGCGTTCGCCGGCGATGACATGGCCGGCATGAACATGTCGATGAAAGCGTCGGCATCGACGTCGTCGAATGCCGCGCTCACGGACGCGGAAGTGAAGAAGGTCGATGCGGCCAGCGGCATGGTCACGCTGAAGCACGGTGCCCTCGAGAACGTCGGCATGCCGCCGATGACGATGGCGTTCAAGGCCAAGGATGCCATGATGGTCAAGCAGATTCACGAGGGCGACAAGGTCAAGGTCCGTGTCGAGAACGTCAACGGAACGCTCACCATCGTGAAGCTGATGAAGCAATCCTGATGGTGTGCTGACACGCGCGCGGGCCCGCCTTCCTGGGGGAGCCTGCGCCGTCAAGGCGAATGAGGAGGGCAACCGATGCTAACCACACGAATCTCGGCTACAGCACGCACGAGGCGAATTTCAGATTTGCTCCGTCTTGCATTGCATGCTGCAATCGGCCTCTTGCTCACCCTGAATTCCCTTACCGCTCTTGCTGCCAGTGAAGCGGACCTGCTGCCACCTGAACGTGCTTTTCCGTTGGAAGTTTCGCTCAGCGGGTCGAGGCAAGTCGACCTCGAGTTCAAAACGCATCCCGGTTATTACCTTTATCGTGACCGCTTCAGCTTTACCGCCGACGGGGTGTCGGTCAAGCCACGGCAGATGCCGCCGGGCGACCTGAAAGACGACCCCTCGTTTGGCAAGGTGGTGGTCTATCACCAGCCGGTCACCATCCGGATTGAGTTGCCGCACACCACCACGGCGAGCGTCGTGCTGTCCGTTACGTCGCAGGGATGTGCGGATGTCGGCGTCTGTTATCCGCCGCAGACAAGGCACTTTCGGATTGCCGCGAATGGCGCCGTTATGCCAGTATCGGCCGGCGACAATGCGCCGAAAGCGGAAACCAGCATCACGGATGCCGGGAACGTGTCGGTGCCCACAGTGTTCGGCATGCCACTGTGGCCACCAAACGGAATTTCCTGGTTCGAGCTCGGCGGGTTCCTGCTTGCAGGTTTGCTGATGGCGGGAACCGTTTGCATGTACCCGTTGATACCCATCGTGACGAGCGTCATCAATGGCAGGCAGGCGACCACACTATGGCGCGGGTTCGGACTGTCATTCGCTTACGTCCAGGGTCTGGCGCTGACATACGCGGCAGCGGGAACCCTCGCCGCACTGGCCGGCATTCCGTTGGTTGCGGTGACACAACGGCCTTGGGTGCTCACTTCATTCGGATTGCTTCTGGTTCTGATGGCGCTTGGCATGTTCGGCTTGTTCCGCCTGCAACTGCCGACACAGTGGCAAAGCCATGTCGCGGCATGGAGCAATCGACTGCCCGGCGGCCGGATTGGGCCTGTATTCGTGATGGGCGCACTCTCCGCGCTGATTGTCGGCCCCTGCTCGACACCGGTGTTGGCGGGGGCATTGCTGTACATCGCAAACAGCAGGGATATCGTCGGTGGCGCACTTGCGCTGTATGCGATGGGCATCGGAATCGGCCTGCCCTTGCTGGCAGTCGGAACCGTCGGCGCGCACGTGTTGCCGAAGTCGGGAAGATGGATGCTCGCGGTGCGGAATGCGCTCGGCGTCATGCTGCTCATCGCAGCACTATGGTTCGTCTATTCGCTGCTTCCGGTCTGGCTGCTGATGGTTCTCGTTGCACTATTGCTGGTGAGCTGCGGAATGATGCTGCGGGCCATCGACCCGTTGCCTCATGACGCGCCCGGTATTTCTCGCGTGGGGAAAGCGTTCGGCGTATTGCTGTTGGTCGCAGGCATCGCAGAGTTCATCGGCGTCGCGTCAGGCAACTTCGACCTGGTGGCACCACTTGGCGGCGTCATGCAGACATCGTCGACAAAACGGAGCGAGTCTGTCGTCAGGTTCCAGTCCGTGCATTCGAATGCTGAACTAGACGAGGCGCTGGCTTCGGCGAACGGTCGGCCTGTCATGGTGGATTTCCATGCCGACTGGTGCATCACCTGCAAGGAACTCGAGCGCTTCACGTTCGCGGACCCGCGTGTGGCAAACGAACTCGCCCAGTGGAAACTGCTGCGCATCGACGTAACCCGCAATACCGCCGAGGACACTGCCATGTTGCAACGTTTCGGCCTGTTCGGACCACCAGCGCTGATTTTCTATGACAAAAACAGTCGGCAGCAGCCCGGAGCGCAACTGACAGGCTTCATCGGCGCCGACGGGTTCCTGGCGCACTTGAAGCGGTGGGGATAGTAACGTGATGCGGCGCAATAGCTCCTTTGCAGGCCGTGGCAGTCACGCCGACCGGCACCTATACTGGAAATCATGAAATTCTGGGTCAGAATCATCGCCTGTTTCCTGATTGCGTGGTTACCGATGCTCGGGTACCCGGCGCAGGTGATGTCTTGCCCGGAGATGTCCTCGATGCCTGCCGTGCAGCGTCACGTGAATATGGCTGATTCTTTTGCGATGACGGGATGCATATCGGCAGCAAAACATCATGTCACCAGCACTCAGTCGCCAGCTTGTCACGGGAACATGGGCGGCGCAGCGTGCAGCATGCCGGCCATACCCGTATCGCACGCCGTCGTGTTCGCTCCTGCCACCCCTGTCTATCGGGCCATCGCCCACGCTTTTGGCGAGCAGTTCATCCCTGAGCTGCCAGCGCCTCCACCGCGTTCGCTGTAACCCCCTTCGTTGACGCCTTTCGAGTGCCACGGCCTGTGCACGCTCGCGGCCGATGTGCACGACTCGGATGGCCTCGCCTATTTAACTTGAATCGTTGAATCGAATATGGAGATACACATGTACGCAAAGCTCGTACGGATGGCCGTCGTTTCCGCAATGCTCGTCACCGCAAGTGCCGTGAGTTTCGCGGCCGCCGGTTCTAACCCCGGCCCATCCACCCAAGACCGACAACATGGTCACGGCTCGATGATGGGCATGGACGGAATGATGGGCAGTTGCCCAATGATGGGCGCAAGCGCCGGCATGGACCCGAAAACTGCGTTGCGAATGCATGGCGAAATGATGCGCGCCATGGGAGACATCATGCTCAAGTATTCCGAACAGGCCGGTTCAGCCCCATCGAAGTGATGGCATCCGACATGGCCATACATTCCTGATACAGATTGGAAGGATATGAACTATGAAGTGCAACTTGAAATTGATGGTGTCCATCGCACTCACGCTTGCCGTCGCTGTCGCAACCGCATACTGGGCCTTGCCTCAGCTTCGCGGCGCACTTTCGACGCTCGCCGTTATCGCGAGCGCATTCGTGTGCCCACTGGCGATGATGTTCATGATGCGCGGCATGCAGTCTCACGCCGGCAGTGATGTCACCGCGCCCCGGGCGACGGACGAAACCACACCGGAACGCCGTTAGCGCGTGAGCGGTACTGCGCGAGCCCGGTGCGGTGATGCTTTCGACCGCACCGGTTACTCGCGTGCTTCGGAGAGAACGATGTTCACTGGAAAACCGATAGTCAATTTCATCATCGGTCTGCTTGCCATCATCGGCCTTATCGTCGTGCTAGGTATGGTTCCAATGGTGGCGATGCACACGGGAATGATGCATGGGATGTTCTCGTGCGGTAACGCCATGCGTCTACACCCCGGGATTTGACCCCAGCGTGGGAGATTCGAAGTGAAACGAGATACCCATCAAGACATACGCAGCCAGGCTGCCAGACGCCTCAGACTGCCCGGCAAGGCAATGCGGCATCTGCTGTACCTGCTAGCTTCGGTCATCGCAATACCGACGGCGCTGGTCTGGGGGCCGTCCCTCGCACATCGGCTGGCGGCATCCACCGCGATTGCCATCGGCTCGTCGAATCCGGTTCAACAGATACCTGGTTGGCGAGTCGGCATGTTGCAACCGGACGGGCTACGCATCATTCCGACAGGCCGCTACGACGCGTCGCATGTGCTCGACCCGGAACAGTTCCATGATGAGGTGGTACGGCACGCATACTGGGTGGCGACCCAGATTCCCTCGACGCTCAACAAGCTTTACTGCTGGTGCGGTTGCGAGAACCGCGGCGAACACCGTTCGAACCTTCAATGCTTCGAGGACCGGATGGCACTATCGTGTCCGGTCTGCCAAGGAACCGCCGAGATTGCCTATCAGATGACGCAGGCAGGGATTCAGGATGCGGGCCAGATTCAGGCGGCCGTCGACGCGAAATGGGCACCCAAGGGATGAGCGACTGCCGTCGCTATCCCGGCACAGGAGGATGCTATGGAACTGAAATGCGTAATCGCGGTGGTGCGTCCCGAAGTATTGAAAGCGCTCGAAAGGCGACTGGCTGCGCTGCATATCCACGGCATGACGGTGACTAACGTCATGGGATTTGGCGTACACCCGAATCCCTACGCCAACGACCCGACCACCGAGCACACCAAGATTGAAATTTTCACAACGGCCGACAACGTCGCTGGCCTGGCGAAGGAAATCATCGACGTCGCGAGAGAGCAGTCGGGAGAGGACGGAATTGTGGCTGTCGTCCCCGTCGAGCATTTCTGGCGCGTGAGAACTGCCGCGGAATCAGCACCTTGACGCCACATCGAGCCCACGTGGGGCAAATGAGCGTGCTGCGTGCGAAGTCTCCCACATGGACTCGTTGAGTTTTCCGGTGGGCCGCCTGAATCCGTAATGCAGTGATGCCGGCGTCCGTCGGAGCCTTGACCTTCCCATGGCAGGAAGGTTGAAGATATAGCTCATGAGGGGGCGGGTGTTCCGCTGAAGGAGTCGCTCATGAATATCGGGGAAGTCGCGAAGTCCTCTGGCATGTCGGCCAAGATGATTCGCCATTACGAGGAATCGGGACTTATTCGGCCGGCGACGCGGACGGATTCGAACTATCGCGTGTACACGACGAAGGACGTCGAGGTCCTGCGCTTTGTCCGGCGCGCGCGGCATCTTGGCTTTTCGACCAAGCAGATTTCGGCATTGCTGGCGCTGTGGGAGGACCATGGCCGGCCCAGCAGCGAGGTGAAGCAGTTAGTCAAGCGGCATATCGATGATCTGGACGAGCGTATCCGGGGCCTCGTGGAAATGAGGGACTCCCTCCGGTATTTGGCTGACCACTGCAAGGGGGACGCGCGCCCAGATTGCCCGATTTTGGCGGAGTTGGCCGGTCAATCGCATTGCGATTGACCCAAGACAGAAGCCGGAAACTTAAGCCGTGTATCAATGCACTCAACGCTAAATGGAGTCGAGAATGGAACTCGAAATCAAGGACATGACCTGCGGCCACTGCGCGGGCGTTGTGACGAAGGCTATTCGGGAAGTCGACGCGAACGCGCGGGTTGATATCGACCTTGGCACAAAGATTGTTCGCGTCTTATCGGCGCAGGAGCCCAGCGACTTCATCTCGGAAATCCAGCAAGCCGGATATAGCCCCACCGTACGCAGTTGACGTACCGAGCCGGCGAGCCTCGGTCACGATGACACACGTGGTCGCGTCATCAATGCAAACGGGACCGGAAGCATCGCCGAGGAATCCGAATGGTGTCGGCACGGGATAGAAAAGGAGCGCAAAGATGAGCGGTCAACCTGGCGAAGACGGGCGCTATCGTCAACGGACTTCGGAGCACTCGTCATCGGGCGCGCATCACGCACCTGAGACGGACAAGCACGACCATTCCGCTGGGCACGGACACGACGCACATGCTCACCACCACGAGGGCCATGACGTGCACGTTCGTACCGGAGATTCGCTTCGCGACCCCGTCTGCGGAATGACAGTGGCCGATGGGTCACGCTTCCGTAGCGAACACAATGGCAAGTGGTACGCGTTCTGCAGCCAGGCATGCTTGACGAAATTTCAGGCAGCGCCCTCGAAGTACGTCGAGCCCTCGACCATTGAGCAGCCACAAGCAGTGCCTGAGGGCACCCTCTACACGTGCCCGATGCACCCGGAAATTCGCCAGGACCATCCCGGGCAGTGTCCGAAGTGCGGCATGACGCTGGAACCGATTCTGCCCAGCGTCGACGAAGGCGAGAATCCGGAACTGGTCGATTTCCGACGCCGATTCTGGTGGACGTTGCCGCTGACCGTCGTGGTTTTCGTGCTGGCGATGTTTGGCCATCGCCTCGGATTGGTGAACGTTGGCACCGAAAGCTGGGTTGAGTTCATCATCTCTACGCCGGTCATCCTGTGGGCCGGCCTCCCGTTTTTCGAGCGGTGCGCGCGCTCATTCATGAACCGCAGCCCGAACATGTGGACGCTCATCGGGCTCGGGACAGGGGCGGCCTATATCTACAGTGTCGTCGCCACCATCTTCCCCGGCGTGTTTCCTGAAACGTACACCGCACACGGCCGAGTCAGCGTCTATTTTGAAGCGGCGGCGGTCATCATTTCACTGACGCTTCTCGGGCAGTTGCTCGAACTGAAGGCTCGCTCCCAAACGTCCGCCGCCATCAAGGCGCTTCTCGGGCTCGCACCCAAGACCGCCCGACGCATCAACCCGGACGGTTCCGAGGAAGACATTCCGTTGTCCCATGTGCATGTGGGCGACCTGCTTCGCGTGCGGCCGGGCGAGAAAGTCCCCGCGGACGGCGTGGTGACCGATGGCTCGAGTTCGCTGGACGAGTCCATGATTACCGGCGAGCCCATTCCCGTCACGAAGCGCGTTGGCGACCACGTCATTGGCGCGACGATGAACGCGACCGGCAGTCTCGTCATCCGCTCCGAAAAGGTCGGCGCCCAGACCGTGCTGTCGCAAATCGTGCAGATGGTCGCGCAGGCGCAGCGGTCTCGGGCACCCATGCAGCGCATGGCCGACAAGGTGGCCGGCGTGTTTGTCGTCGGAGTTGTCAGCGCTGCTCTTCTGACGTTCTTCGTGTGGGGCATCTTTGGGCCCGAGCCCAGCTGGGTGTTCGGCCTCATCAACGCGGTGGCGGTGCTTATCATTGCGTGCCCCTGTGCGCTCGGTCTTGCGACGCCAATGTCCATCATGGTCGCAAGCGGCAAAGGAGCCATCACCGGGATTCTCTTTCGCGATGCGGCTGCGATTGAAAATCTGCGAAAGGTCGATGTACTGATTGTCGACAAGACTGGAACGCTGACCGAGGGACATCCGGCCTTCGAGCGGGCCGTGGGCACAAACGAATACACGACCGACGAAGTGCTTCGTCTAGCGGCGAGTCTCGACCAAGGTAGTGAGCATCCGCTTGCTGCGGCCATCGTCGCGGCTGCCCGTGAGAAGAACCTGACGTTGGACCGCACGGAGAATTTCGAATCCGCGACGGGTATCGGTGTGAGAGGACTGGTCGCCGGCAGGAAACTCGCGCTTGGCAACACCGCGCTGATGCAGACTGACGCCGTCTCCGTCGAATCGCTGGCCAAGGAGGCAGACGGCATGCGCGCGCAAGGCGCAAGTGTCATGTACCTGGCGGTCGACGGCGGCTTGGCCGGACTGCTGGCAGTCGCTGACCCGATAAAGGCGACGACGCCGGAAGCGCTTTCGACATTGAAGGAAAACGGTATTCGCGTCGTGATGGCGACCGGCGATGGCATGGTCACGGCCAAGGCCGTGGCCGAGAAGCTCGGCATCGATGAATTCCATGGCGAGGTGAAGCCTGCCGACAAGCTCAACCTGGTGACACGGCTTCAGCAAGCCCGGCATGTCGTGGCGATGGCTGGGGACGGCATCAACGACGCCCCCGCACTTGCCAAGGCCGATGTCGGCGTGGCCATGGGAACAGGTACGGATGTGGCAATGAGCAGCGCTCAGGTGACGCTCGTCAAGGGCGACTTGCGCGGTATCGCGCGTGCTCGGGAACTGTCCGAGGCAACGGTTGCGAACATGAAGCAAAATCTTGGCTTCGCGTTCGTATACAACGCACTTGGCGTTCCGCTGGCGGCGGGGGTGCTTTATCCGTTCACCGGTTTGCTGCTGTCCCCGATGATTGCCGCGCTTGCCATGAGTCTGAGTTCCGCGTCTGTAATCTCGAACGCGCTACGGTTGCGTCATGCCAGGATTTAGCCGGCCCTGAACAATTCGTTTTGTCGCGCAGACAAGCGCACGCGGGCGACAGCGTAGCGGTTCCGAAGTTGAGCAAGGCGGCGACTCCGCTTGCGGAGTATCTTGACCGGTCAAAGACCCGCACAAAAAACCGCTACCTCGACAGACTCAGCTTCTTCAACAGCACCGCACCACTCGCCGGACTCACCAGCGAAATGGATTCGATATCCAGGTACAGCCGGGAAGTCCGCGTCGTGATGTCGGTCGGCTCGTCGTTGCTCGGCTCGGCGTGCTCGACGTGTTCGGTCAGGTACGGCCGGACCAGGCGCCCGGAAAGAACGAACGCGAACTCGCCATGCGTTTGCGCGTACGCAGCGGGTGAAAGCCTCGCGCGGCCACGCACGGTGGTCTTCCTGCCTTTTCCGGGATCGAGTTCGATGATGTCGATCTGCTGGATATAGCCTTTTGCCTTCGCCTCGGCTGCGATCACGAGCCCTCGCCCTCGCGGCCCGGTGATGGCCTTTCTGAGCAGGATGCCGGTCCGGCCTTCGCCGTCGCCGTTGACCAGATCGACGTTCACCTTCAACAGATGCCGCTGCGACTGATACCGCAGCCCGTACGACACCGGCACCACGAAAGTCACCTCGCGATCCAGATCGATCGCGGCCAGGTCGGCGTTCTGGCCATGCTTGTCGGCACCGCCGGGGATCAGGCCGCGGACGCGATCACCCAGGGACGGGGACGCGCTCTTGATGTGCTGCTTCGCCAGGGCGTCCCGAATCGCCACCGGATCGTCGCCGACAATCGGCCGCATGGGCGACGTGTCGGGCGAAACGGCAGGCGCGGCGCTCGCCGTGCCGCCGACATTGTCGGTCTCTGCACGCGACGCGACTGGGGCCAGCATGACCGCCAAGGCGACGACGCACACGACATTCAGACGACCCAACATGGATTTCCGGTGAAACACGACAAACTCCTGATTTTCTGGCGGATCGATCGACAGCGGGATCGACAGGACCCAATGATTGGCAACGTGCCAACCGTTCGCGTTCACCGATCGCCTGTGCGACACATCGTAGGTTCATTGTGAACTCGGCGGCAGGCACGCACGCCACACTATCGTATTGCCCAGACTACAACAATCCGCGACAAGCGAGCAGCGGCGCGACGGGCGGCAGGCAATGATATTCGGTTGCCCGTCGCGAAGCCGCAACCGCAGCCTCACGCCGGCCCATCCTCCCGCCGATACTCCGCCGGCGCCTTCCCCACCAGCTTGCGGAAATCGCGCGTGAAATGCGCCTGATCGAAATACCCGAGCGCATGCGCCAGTTCCGCGAGATCGACCGGCTCGCCGCCGGCGAGCTTGTCGGCGGCCTCATGCAATCGGTATCGACAGATCACCCACTTCGGCGTCACCCCCACATAGCCGGAAAAGAGCTGCTGCAGCGTGCGCTCGCTCAACCCCGCACGCTCGGCCAGGTCACGCACCTGCGTGAGCGCGAGGTCCTGCTGCAGCATCTGCAGAATGGCATGGATGCGCTCGACCTGCGGATCGGGCGGCGGCAGCACGCGCAACAGCAGCGCCTCGGCCGCCGCCACCATCGCGGCATCATCCTCGGCACCGAGCACTGCGCGCTCGGCTTCCGCATCGCCACAGTCGAGCAATGTCGACACCGGCAGCACCTTGTCGGTGAGCAGATGCACGGGCTTGCTGAAGAACGCGCGGAACGCGCCGGGCCGAAAGCGCAGGCCGATCACGCGCCCCGCTTCCGCCAACGTCGTCTCGAACGCGCCCGACACCACACCGAAGATGCCCGTCCGCCGCCGATCGAACACCAGATTCACACACGGATACGGCAGCGTGCGCTGCGTGTAGGGCGGCTGGTCGCGCAGATCCCATTCGACGATCCAGTGGTGATCCAGCACCCCGGCCAGCTCGGCACACGGGTAGTAGCGATTCAGGCGGAAGCGCTGGTTGAAGGCTTTCGGGCCGACGACGCCCTTGGGCGTGTCGGTCACGTGACGCAAGTCGGCCATGGTGACGAACCGTTGACGGTGATCGCGTGATGATGCACCGCCGCAGCGGATTTTTCCAAGACGGCGGCGCGCGACCGGCCTACATTGGAATCCTTGTCCCGAACGCACACCGGAGCCCGCGATGCCGCAAGACCGTCACCTGACCCTGTACCACTCCCCGCGCAGCCGGTCGGCCGGCGCCCGCATGCTGCTCGAGGAACTGGGCGCCGACCATGAACTGCACGCGTTCGATCTCTCCACCGGCCAACACCACGAACCCGATTACCTGGCCGTCAATCCGATGGGCAAGGTTCCCGCACTGCGTCACGGCGACGTGATCGTCACCGAGCAGGCTGCCGTCTACCTGTACGCGGCGGAACTGTATCCGGAGGCCGGCCTGTCGCCGGCGCCGGGCGACCCGCTGCGCGGACCGTACCTGCGCTGGATGACGTTCTACGGTTCGTGCTTCGAGCCCGCCATCGTCGACCGCTCGATGAATCGTCCGCCCGCCGCCTACTCGACGTCACCCTACGGCGACTTCGACACCGTCATCAACGCGATCGACGCGCAACTGGCCAGGGGCCCCTACCTGCTGGGCGAGCGCTTTACGGCGGTCGATGTCCTGTGGGGCTCGGCGCTGAACTGGACCACGATGTTCAAGCTGGTGCCCGAGACGCCGCTCATTCGCGCGTACATCGATCGCGTCCTCGCACGCCCGGCCATCCAGCGCGCGCAGGCGGCAGATGCGGCGCTGGCGGCGGAACAGGACGCAGCCAGGGAGGCTGCCGCACCAGCGAGGTAGCCCGGTGCCGGGCGGACCTTGACGCAAGTTCCGCCCGCACGCCGCCCCCGTCAGAACATCGTATGCAACCCGATCCGCGCGGCCGCCTGACTCGCGGAACTCGACGCCCCGTTCGGATCGAGCACACCGTTGATCTGCGCGTTCGCGCCGCTGTTCGCGCGTTGATAATCCGCGGACACATACACCATCGTCCGCTTCGACAACAGGTATTGAAGCGCGACGCTGACCTGATGTGCATGGTTGTCGTTCACGGCTTCGTTGCCCTTCATGTACATGTACTTCGCGCCGAGAAAGACGTCCGGCCTGATGCGCCAGACACCGCCGGCCTCGGCCATCCACACGCCGGCGTCGTTGAACGAATTGTGGACGGTGGTCAGCAACGCCTTCGCGGTCACTGCCCCGAAGTCATAGTGCGCCCCGACGCCCCAGTTGCGCACACTGGTCGATGGCGTGCCGGGCGCCGGCCCGTACTTCTCGTTCGTATAGGCCGCGCCGATACCGAACGCCCCGACTTCGTAGTTCAACCCGGCGCTCACGGTATTGTTCGCGCCGACCGAACCGGCCACGCCGCCAAACGCATACATCACGCCGCCAGAAAATCCCGCAACTGTCGGCGAGCTGTACTTGACGGAGTTCGCGACCGGCTTGCTGCCTGCCGTGCGGTCCCAGTCGAACGCGCCGGTCGGATTGTCCGGCAGCGCAAGACGCTGGAACGGGCCGTTCCTGAACCCGTACAACCCGGTGATGTCCATCGAGATCGCGTTCCCTTTCGCAAACAGCGAATCCACCATGAAGTCGTACTGATTCCCCAGCCTGACGCTGCCGAACCGGTCGCTCTCGATGCCCACGTATGCGTTACGCCCGAAGATCCCGGTCCCGATGATGCTGCCGTTCGCCATCGAGAACTGGTTCACGAGCGCGAACGTCGCGCGATATCCGCCGCCGAGATCTTCCGTGCCGCGCAAGCCGAACAGGTTCGGCGTGAAGACGCCGTCGTCGAACTTGACGTTCTTCCCTCCGCCCTCGTTGCTGACATACGAAATGCCGCTGTCGATCAGCCCGAACAGGGTCACGCTGCTCTGCGCGTATGCGCCCTGCGCGATGGCAAGCATCGCGATTGCTCCAAACCTCAGTTTCATTGCGTCTATATGAACGCGTCCCGTTTGCAACAGCTTTCTTGCGTTTCTGACAGACAGGATGGGCTGCGTCTCTATATCCGGC
>NZ_QTPP01000002.1 GCF_003853415.1 Burkholderia sp. Bp9142
ACCAACCTGATGGCCGGCCTGATCGAGACGCTCGCGATGGCGCCGTACCACGGCCGCGCGGACATGCCGGAAATCGCTCGCACGCTGCATCTGGAGGTGGACGAGCTGTTTCCGATCGCGGAAGTGCTGCAGTTCCTCGGGTTTGCCGACGTGCGGGAGGGCGACGTGTTCCTGACGCCGCCTGCGCGCGTGTTCGCGGAATTCGGTACGCAGGAGCGCAAGCTGATGTTCGCCGATCATCTGCTGAAGCACGTGCCGCTCGCCGCACGGATCAAGAAGGTGCTGAACGAGCGCCCGGGCCATCGCGCGCCGCGCGTGCGTTTCGAGCAGGAGCTGGAGGATTTTCTGTCGGACGGCGCGGCCGAGGAAACGCTCGACGCGGTGATCGACTGGGGCCGTTACGGAGAAGTCTTTTCGTACAACGACAAGACGGAAGTGTTCAGTCTTGAGGATGTCGAGTCGTAAAGTCCGGGAGTAGATACATAGGGCGCGACGTCCATCCGTCATCGATGTCGCGCCGACGTCGGAGCCTGCTGCACAGCGCCGGCGGCGCTGCCGACGAGTCCGGCCGTGAAGGTGCCGGACAGCCTCCGAATAGTTGTTCGACCAGATCGGCAACGAACCCGAACGTCATTCTGGCTTCGGCGCAACGCCATGCCATGTCGGACATCTGATCGTTCTGCCGGTCTGCCGGTCCCGGTTAATCATCTCAAAAAATAGCGAGATCGAATCGCGACGATCGCGTGACAATTTTCTACATTGTTTGATTCGATTATTTTCCGGATTAATGGACCGGTATTGCAACGAGGTGCGCGGATTTAAATGATGTTTTATTGAATTCGTCTCGATCGCTCAATAACTCGAATTTCAGAGGGATTGATTTTCCGTGATGAGGAGTGGCACTGGAGGCGGATGCCATGCACCTATAGGATATGAGGCCTGCGGACACGTTGCCCCTTCCAAGGATTCAGCTCTATCGATGCCTTGAAAGGAGAGATGCTGAGATGGTCCAGGGCGAGAGAAATAAAAATAGAGTTAATTAAATGCGGCCCGATGTTTTGGGCATATCTTAAAAATAACGGATTATCAGGTCTGGGGCGGCGTGTGTTCATTTTCGTGAGCATATGCTTCACTGGCGAGAGCGTAGTGGCACTGCGTCCCCGATTGCATGAGTGGGCGAACGTGCCGGTTTCCAACCTCTCGTTCAATAGCAGCCATGCGAACCATTCAGGATGTTCTGAAACACCCCAGTTCGGTCGTTACCCAGCCTCTGCATCTGGAGATCGCGACGCTGGACGCGTCGATCTCCGTTCTGTCGTTCGTCCTGACCGAGGAAATGAATACGCGATTCCTCGCGGACATCACCGTGACGTCGCAGGACAGACGGATCGACGGTGCGACGATCGTCGGTCGGCCGGCGATTTTCACGATCGAGGAACACGCGTCCGTGCCGTCGATGGCGGGGTTGATCGATCCCGTTCAGCATGCGGCGCGTACCGTGCATGGCGTAGTAACGCGATGGACTCGCGTCAAAACGTCTCGCGACGAGGCGACCTATCAGTTACACCTGAAGCCGCGTCTCTCGCTGCTCGAAGAGGTGCACGATTCGGCCGTATTTCTGGACAAGTCGTTTCGCGAACTACTGACCGACGTGATCGTCGATCGCAATCTGTTCCAATCCTTCGATATCGAGTTCGAGCTGGAAGGGCTCGACGGGAAGCTGGAACAAACCGTGATGTACGAAGAGACAGTCGCGAACTTCATCGATCGGCATTGCCGGCGCGCGGGGATCTATTACTACTTCAAGCAGGCCAAGAAGGAGGACGGTCCGCAACGCGACACGTTGGTGTTCGGCAATACGCCGCGCGGTTATATGCGAGCGCTCGATGTGCCGTTGCTGCCGCATTCTGGTCTGGCGAGCTGGCACGAGGCGATTCTGACGCTGGAAGTCACGCGTGCGCTCGTGCCGCAGAAGGTGCGCGAATGGGATCACAACTATCGCGTACCCGACGACCCACTGCAGGTCGAATCGGTCGTGCCCGATGACGACCGCTCGGTGTATGGGAGCGTGAACCACAGCATCGAGCATTTCCATTCGGTCGAAGAAGGGCAGGCGCTGGCTGACGCGCGGCGTGACGAACTGCTTGCGCGGCAGATGCGGCTCGCGGGCACGAGTAACGTAATTGGCATGACGCCCGGCATGGTGGTGCGGATCACCAATGACGTGGTGCCGGAGGCGCCGCACGGGATGGTGATTACGCGGCTCGTCACGACGGGTAGCCGCAGCCAATCCGTGACCAATACGTTCGAAGCGATCCCCGCGCACCAGACCTACCGGCCGGAATATGTTCCTGAAAGGCACTGGCGATGGGTCACCGGCATGCTGATCGGTGTGGTCGAGTCCGGCGATGACGAGCCGTACGCGTGGATGGACGAGTACGGCCGCTATCGCATCAGGCTTCTGTTCACCCGGCACAGCGGCAAGCGCGGCACGAACAGCATGCCGTTGCGCCTCCTGCGTACGTCTGCGTCGTATCAAGGCGGCCTGCACATCCCTTTGCTGCCGCGGTCGGAAGTACGCGTCGTCGCGACTCAAGGAAATTGCGATCGCCTGCTTATCGCAGGAGCCCTGCATGACCATGCGCGTCGGGACCTCGTGCATGGCAAGGAGGGCTGGTACAGCCGCGCCGTGTTCCGCTCGCCATTGCTCGGCAACAAGCTGCGCTTCGAGGATCTGAAAGAACACGAGGGCATCCGGCTGGCGACGGTGTTCGGGCAGTCGTCGCTCAATATGGGCCATCTGGTCGACCGTGAGAAGAACAAGCGCGGCGAGGGCTTCGAACTGACCACGCAGAACTGGGGCACGGTGCGCGCGCCAAAGGGGCTGTTCGTCTCGGCAGACGCAGCCGGCGGGTCCGCGACGCAGCACCTCGATATGCCCGCCGCTGTTGCGCAACTCAAGGCTGCATTGCAGCGCGTAACGGATCTTGCGGCCGCGACGACGCAGGTCAAGGCCGAGCCTGCTGACCGCGCGACGCAGGCGGCGCTGCTCGACAGCCTGAATCAGCTTCGCGACGCGGGGCTGCTTGCCAGTGCCCCCGGCGGCATGGCGTTCGTGACATCGAAATCGGCGCAGCACTCGGCGGGCGAGAACGTGATCATCACCGCGGGCCGGGATATGGACGTGAGCGTCGTCAGGCGCCTGCGCATGGTGGCCGGTGATCTGATCTCGCTGTGTGCGCACAAGCTTGGCATCAAGATTTTCTCGAAAGGGAAAATCGAGTTGCAAGCACAACGTGCTCCGATGGATCTCTTCTCCGACGAGCAATTGCACGTGTCGAGCGCCAACGCGAATGTGCTCGTGAATGCCAAGACAAGGGCGATGGTGACCAGCGGCGGCGCGTCGATGACCATCGAGAACGGCAATGTCGTATTCAACTGTCCGGGTGAATTCCGTATCAGAGCGGCTTCGTTCACGTTCGAAGGGCCCGGCAATACGTCCATCCACTTGCCGCAACTGCCGGTGAGTGACTACCAGCCCAGCGTCAAATACAGCCACACACAGTAACGATCATGATCATCAGCCCTCCGTTTCTGCCCGAAGCCGGTCTCGCGGCCCCGACCGGGACGAACCCCGATCCGATGATGGATGCAGTAGACAAGTTCGAATGTGACCACGGCGTCTATCCGATTGCCTTTGATCGGCGCTGGCACTGCGGTGTGCATCTTCAGCCCGATACGAAGGGTAAGGTGCGCGCGATTGCGGACGGCGAGGTCGTTGCCTATCGCGTCTGTCAGCATGGGGTTGACGGCGGCGTGAGCCACACGGGTTTTGTGTTGCTCAAGCATACGACCGAGACTGGGGAAGGCCGCATGCTGACCTTCTATTCGCTCTATATGCATCTGATGCCGCTGGCGGAGTATCTGCAGCACAGTGCGAACGCCAAGGACATGCCCGAGTTCCTGCGCATGCCGACCGGTTCGGTGAACAAGGGGCAGGTGACGCCGGCGGTCTCCGGGGAGGGCAAGAAGGTCCGGCGCAAGGACGTGTTGGGGTGGCGTGGCGAGTATGAGGGCATGCCGCATTTGCATTTCGAAATCTTCATGTTGCCGGCGGATTTCGATGCGTATTTCGGGCGTACGCAACTGGGTAACAGTACGCCCACCCCGCCAACCGGAACGGACTGGTGGGGGCATGCGTATTTTGTCATTCCGGCAGGCAGCAGGTTTCGCCGTTTGCCTGAGAAGGCCGATGCCCGCAACAAGTTGCATGGGATTGAATTCAAGCCAGGTCAAGAGGGCTCAAATCCCCTGCCGTTGCTCGTTGAGAGCTACTTCAGCGTCGGCTCGAAATACACAATTGTCTGGAGCCTGGCGCATGACGGCACTCGCACGCTGCTCACACCGCAACCCGTCGAGGAAAAGGATTACGAATACGACCTGTACAAGCGTGCAACGGCGCTTTATCCGTCTTGTCCCAGCGACGGCTACGAGCTGCTGCGCTTTGGCCGCATCCTGTCCCCGTCCCAAACTCTGGCGGCAGATGCGCGCGCGACGTGGATGCAGGTCAACTGGGCGGCAGACAAGGTTGGCTACATCGATATCAATGATTCAAGCATCCACAAGTTCTCCGATGCGGACTTCCTGTCTTCCGTGGGTTGGCAGAAAGTCAGTGAGGGCAATACGCCGTTCAGCAGTGACGGACTGTGCGATGTGGATGCGCTGAAGAAGATGCTCAACGATGCTGCTTCGCACGAAGTGCCAGCGGTGACCGGGGAGGCGCCGGAAGCTCGCAAGATCAGAGCGCTGTCGACTGCCCCGGTACGGCGGCAGTTGCGCGGCCTTGTCTGTCACGCACCGAGTGAGTGGGATAGTACGAACAACGAGGGACGCTATGCGAGGCTGCTCGATGAGGGCGGCTTTTACCACGGTAATGAGAAGGGCTACAAGGATTTCTTGAAGTACCTGAAGGAAGTTCAGTTTTGGGACAAAACGGGGCTTTCGGCGGGGCAGAAGCTGTGGTTTTTTCATCCGCTTGCGTTTGTCAGGCATTTTAGAAAATCAACATGGTTTAGCAAAGAAGAACTTGCATTGATTTATTCGGATAGTCATATGTCTGCCGAGGCGGGTGCTACCCGGGAAAAGTACAGAAAATCCCTGAATTTTTCGCTGAGGAAATATGGATTGGTGAATTATTTGAGGCAATCTCATTTTTTGGGCCAAGGTGCGGTGGAGTCAAAATTTCTATGTGGTATGCAGGAATCGAGTATGGTAGGTAAGGTGACAGAGGTTGCAATTTATGGGGATCGCATAAATCCAATATCGGTAAAGTCCGAAAAAGATCTTGGGCATTGGTATGGGGAAATTCCCTCCGAAGAGGATCCATACTTTAGATTGACTAAGTACAGTTCAAAAGGCGGTCTCATAGCCTCATCGTATGATTGGCGATTTGGAAACTGTGATAAAGAGGATTCTCAAAAATTTCGTGGCCGTGGATTTAAGCAGCTTACATTTCGCAGTAGTTACTCGGATTATTGGTTGTATCGAGGCTGGATTCAGCAGTCGAGTTTTACTATTGCATGGTGGACTGATCCTCAATATGCGTCTAAAAATCGCGCGCTGATGAAGAAAATTCCTGCCCGTATTAATAATCCTCAAATTGTTGCCACCGAGCCGGAAAATTGCTTGGATTCCGGTGCTTGGTATATAACCTATCTCAGATCGAAGGTTGTTCGCGCCATTGATCAGGATAGTGTTTGTATGCCGAGAACGCCGGCTGAGCGCGTGAGAGAGGAGGCAATAATAAAAAATATTACTAGAGGAATCAACGGGGGGCTGGCAGGGATTGGTGATCGAATAAAATATACTCGAATGATCAAGGAGATTCTTCTTTGAAACTGAAAGTTCTCATGTTTGTTGGGCTCCTGGCTGCCTCAACTTTGAGTTGGTGTCGGGTCACTGCCGTTCCAAATGAGGGGGAGTATTTTAATTTATCTGTGCGTACGCCGGCGGGTAATTTTGATTGCTTAGTCGACAAAGATCCCGTAGAGCCTACACTGAGTTCCGATGGAAGCGCAGTTATCTTGGCTGGCACTGATTACATTCCTGTCAATGACTTAAATAATTGCAAGAATGGTGCGCCCGTTCATTCGCGGCGTGCAGCTCCGCATGTGAGCTTCCTGTCGGATATAAATATTAAGGCCGGGATTTATGCATCAATGGTTCCGATTACTGTTTCTCCTCTGAGTTTTGTGGCGGTTGTTGGAAGGATTGGGAGTGATAGGGGGTTGGTAGAAGTGCCAGGTTTCTACAGAGTTACTGCAAGCAAGTCAAAATTGAAAGAAGAGGCATCGTCGAATATGAACCCCGTTATATCGCTTGATGGAAGGTATGTGTCGTTGGGTCGGTATCGATGCGAGATAGACTCAAAAAACGACATCATTGAAATAAAGACTGGGAAATTGATTGGGGTTGATGGTGTGGCATGCGTTCGATTGTTCAATTGGAATAAATAATTTGATCGCGCGCTGATTTTTTTGTTGTGGGTGATGGGTATGATTAAGCGACTTTTATGTGGTGCGTTTTTAATTCTGATCGGCTGTACTTGCGTCGCATCTCCTTTGCATGCAAGGAAGGTTGTGTTGAATAATGGGGTCAAGGTGGATTTGCCGATTTATGAAAACAAGCGAATCGATTCGGATGGTTCTGTGTGTGTGGACGTGAGTCGCTTGAGGGTAACTGCGACCATATGCTTGCATGGAAAGTCTACCGATGATGTTGTCTGGAATAATGGGTTTATCAAATATAGAAACCTTCCTGCAGAGGGTTTAAGGCGAGTTCCTTTGTTGCCCGACGATGCCTTTGTATACGTAGAAGGCGGGTATAACGTTCTTTATCCGGCAAGAAAGAAGATGATTGGCGACTTCGTTACATATGACGCCGACAATGTGCTTTGTAAAGTCGATTCGAATGATGGGGAGAGGCCAGCAATTTGTTACGCTGCTGCATTGGTTTCAGTGAAAAGCCCGGGCGAGAATCCTGTGATTTTCGTTTCTGCAATTATTGAGCAACCACCCACCCCTGGCGGGAGGCTCAGTGAAAAGGCGGAGAATAAGGTGAGGGCGATCAATGCAATAATTAAGTCAATAAAATTGATGGGTAACTGATGTAATTGTCGGAGTGGTGTGTTGTTATAAGTGGGGTGTGTTTGGTTTGCGGTGTTTATGAGTATTTTTAGGGGTTTGGTGGCGGTTGCGATGCTGGCGATATCATTTTTTTCGCATGCTGCTGACTTTTCAAAAAAATTTTCCCCATCTCCTGGGGCTATCGCGGTGGTGGGAATTGAGGGTGGAAAATTGGATTGGAGGTTATCTGGAAAGAACGGCGTTAGACGCGGGGAGGTGAATTTCGACACAGAAAAACCGTTAATTATAAAAATTGGTAGTTATGATTTTAGTGGGCGTCTTGGTTTTTGGGTGTCGCACGCAGACGACGGGAAGGGGGTGTATCAAGTCGATCGGGTTTTTACATTTTCTCCTTCTTATAATGGATTTGTGGAAAGATTTCCGTCATGTGGTGATGAGTTTGTTAACCTTAGGGTGGATAAAAAGAGGCGTTGTCTGATGAGCACTTATTGGGATCGGAATATTCCTAAAACATGTGTTACTAGGTTGTCGATTGAAGAGTAAGGGCTACTTGATTTAAGTGAAAACATGCATAAAAAATCTCCGATCCGAAAAGGCGACGCGCTCGAACACGGCGGCGAGGTCGCCGGTGGCTCGCCGTGGACGATCTTCATGGGCAAGCCGCTTGCCCGCAAGGGTGATGATGCGACTTGCGACCTGCATGGACCTACCGTCATCGACGAAGGCGCCGACAAGTTCCCCGATCGCGACAACAAGCCATTCGCGCTTGATGGTCATCGCTGCGCATGTGCCTGTCGGTTGGTCTCGTCGCTGCCGAACGTCCACTTCGAATAATGCCCGTCGATCTCTCTCAGGCGGGACGCCCGAGCGCCTATCCGAGCCGTCCACGCTTCTGGCCGTGGTGGTTCTGCATCTGGCTGGCCTGCGCGGTGTTCGGGGCGGTGATTGCCTTGTTGATGTGGCCCAAGGGCGAGCGAGCGGGCAGCCCGTGGTTCTGGTTCTGCGTCTTCGGTATTCCGCACGGTTTTTTCGGCTTTCTCTTCGCGATCGAGCGTGCTCGCTATGAGGCCATGTGGTACCGCGCCTACCACCGCAACCTCCATCGCGACCGATGGCTGGCGGAGCGCGTCCGTGTCGCGCAGCAGCCGCTTCGGGTGCTTGGCGTTGGCTATTGCTTGCCCTTGAACGATCAGACGCTTGCTCAGGCAATCCATGCTGGCGTGCGTTTGCCGCGACAGCAGCAGCCCCGTTCTGGCGCAGGTGTCGTCGAGCATTGCCGCTTTGATGACCCACAGGAAATATTCGACGAAGCTGACGAAGTCGATGCGGTCGACGCAACTCACGAGACCGAGGCAGATGCCGTACTAGATGCGGTTCCAACGCGACCCGTTACTCAGCTTGCACTCAGGATCGCCGAGGCGCTCGAACCACTCGCCGCGAGCCTGCACGCGCTCACGCAGTACGAAGCCACCCACTGGCCGAAGGTGCGCATCCTGGCAGAACCTGGCGACGAAGCCTTACGCGAACAGGAGGTTCGCGACGCGCTGCAATTGGCCGGTCTGCCGCCCCTTACCGTACTGACCATACCTGCTTCGCGCGGATTGCTGGTGGCAGACGCATGGCTCGACGCCCGCGAAGCATGCCCGCTGCTCGTGATCGCAACGACATGGCATGAAAAGCTGCCTCCAACCGGCAGCACGGAAGGATGTGTCGCGATGCTGCTCGACGCCGGCTTCTACCGCCTACCAGAAGATGTGCCAGTGATGGCGACCCTGCATCGACCTGTCGAAGGCAAGGCCGACGAGATCGAGTACGGTTTCGCGAATGCCGTGATCTGGGGCCGGGCAGATTTCGATGCCGTGACGCGTGCCTGGGTCACGCGCGCCGTCAAGCGCTGCAATCAGGGGCTACGCATCGCGAACCTGGAGGCGCTTGCGAACGGCGACGCCCAATGCGACCTCGCCTACATCATGGGCGATTTTGGCAGTGCCAGCGGCTGGCTCTCTGTCGCCGCTGTTATCGAATGTGGTGCGGCCGACGCGCCGCAACTGATCATCGATGGCGTGCAGTCCGCCGTCATTCACGTGCTTCCCGGTCAACACGGGAAGGAATCTTCGTTGCCTGGACACGCTCAGCATGACCGATCCGAAACTGACCTTGCGGCCGTTTGACTCGGCTCCCGCTATGGAGTCTGCGCCCTCTGGGCGCCTCGCGCTCTGGGGCGTGGTTGTCGCGGCGCTGATCGCTGCAGCGTTCGCGATTGGCCTCGTATGGCACCGCGGCGACCTGTTCGATCTCGCGCCCGGTGTGGCCCGTATGCAAGTCGCGATCGCCATCAGCGTCGCCCTGATCGTATTCATCGCCATCCATCTCTGCTTGTTTTTTATCGGCGCATACGCCATTGCCGGACAGATGTTCCGCAGGGATATAGGTGAAACGACGAAGCCGCGGAAGCCGCTGAAACGCGATGCCCGTCTGCAACGCATGGTCGAGGAACTGCGTGCGTCGCAGGGCCTACGCTGGCGATACCGATCACCGTGGCTGATGGTGAGCGGTTCAGACACATTGATCGACCAGGTCGCCCCGGGCCTGAAGCGCGCGGGGGCGATGCCTGTCGGCAACGTGATTCTCGTGCACGCGGCGCCGGACGGCATCGAGGCGGGCACATGGCGCCGACAAATCCGCAAGCTGCGGCGCAGGCGGCCGGTCGACAGCGTTGTGCAGATCACGCACGTGGATGAATGCGATACCGAACTCCCGCGCGCACTCGCTGCGCTTGCGACCGACATCGGTTGGGCTGCACCTGTGACGTTCCTGCATACAGTGCCTGCACAAGGCGACAGACCTGAAATGTTCGAGGCGATCGGTGCGTTTCCGGGGCCGCCGTACCCGGGCGGGCAGCC
Source organism: Burkholderia sp. Bp9142 (assembly GCF_003853415.1). GTDB lineage: Bacteria > Pseudomonadota > Gammaproteobacteria > Burkholderiales > Burkholderiaceae > Burkholderia. The sequence continues at coordinate 10,049 of NZ_QTPP01000002.1, forward strand.
GGCGCTGGCCCTGCGCGATCAGCTCGCCGCGATCGAGCGTGATACGGCGGATGCGGGCGTGCGGCTTTGCACAGCGCCCACGCGCGTCACCTATCTAGCCGAAATCTCGCAATACATCGGGAAACAGCGCGAACACATCGTCACCGGCTGGAAAGCGCTCCTTGCTTCGCACTGGCTGCGCGCGCCGCTGGCGGGGGTGATGTTCGCCCCTGTATTTGCGACGACAGCGGCGGTGCCAACTCCGGCGCCGATCGCGGCGGGTGCGAGTGAATCGATGACGCACCTCCCGATCGAGTTTCCGCCGCAACCGGCCGCACTGCTGCCGGCGTGGCGCGCAATCGCAAGCCGGCGGCGCATGGGTTGGCGCGTGGGATTTTACTGGCCGAACGCATTGGCGATGTGCCTGATCGGCGCGGCGATGGCGTGGTGCGTATGGATGACCGTGTCGTTCATTGGCAACCAGCAACTCATGCGCGATGCGAAGGCGGCAGCGAGCGCAGCGGTCGATGCGCGGCCGCAGACCGCCGCCGCGTGGCGTGCGCAACTGGCGCTACAACAGTTGATGGAAAAGCTCGAATACCGTCAGCAGCATGGCGCACCGTGGTACTTGCGGGCAGGCTTGTCGCGCAATGACGATATTCTCCGCGGACTCTGGCACCCATACCGACTCGCTGCGACCCGCAACTTGCAGGTGCCTGTGGTGCAAACGATCGGCGAGTTGCTGAAGGCCACGGATCAAGCGCGTGCCGACAGCCTTCAATCGCAGGAGACGCGGGGGAGCACCTACAATGCGCTCAAGGCCTACCTGATGCTCGGCGACCCGTCTCGCACCGATCCGGCGTTCCTGAAGCGCATGCTCGTCGCCTTGTGGTCGCGCCCCGTTGAGATGCCGCTGGGTGAGCGTGACGATACCGGCCGACGGCTTGCAGGTTTCTACGCCAATCACCTGAAAGCGCATCCCGAGTGGCGGATAGCGATGGACGACCGCGTCGTGACCGCGACTCGCAACATGCTGGTTACGCAGATGGGACTCGCGTCGGCTGACGACACGGTGTACCAACGCATCCTCGACGAAGTCAAAAACAAGTATGCCGACGCGTCGCTCGAAACGCTCCTGAATGGCGCCGATTCGCACGGGATGTTCATGGCGTCGCGAACCGTGCCGGGGGTCTATACGCGCGCGGCGTGGGACGGCATGATCGCCGCCGCGATCGACAAGGCTTCCGGCGACCGCCAGCTCAGCAGCGATTGGGTGCTGACTGGCACGCAGCCTCGGCTGACAATCGGCAACCCGCTTGGGCGGGGCACGATCCAATCCAACGCAATCGTCGATGAGAAACGCGCGGCCGAGGAACTGAAGCAGCGGTTGAAGGCACGGTATTTTGGCGAGTACACGGCTGCATGGCAGCGCATGCTGAACAGCATGCAGTGGCAATCGGCGTCCAATCTCAGTGGCGCGGTCGAACAGCTTTCTCGACTGGCGGATGCACAGACTTCTCCGTTGATCGCGCTGATGCAATCCATCCAATATCAGGCGGAGGCTGGGCGGCCGTCTCAGGCGCTAGCCGACACGCTGGTAAGAAAGGCGCAGAACCTGATCGGGGCGGACGAGCAGGCAGGGGCGATCGCCTTCAACCCGCTCGACACGCCGTTTGGTCCATTGCTCGGGCTGATGGGCGACACGGGCGCGTTGCCTGCAGCTGCAAATGGAAAGAGCACCATGCCAGCCAACATCGCGCTGAACGGCGTGAGCCTGTCGCGTTACCTGACGGCGGTCACGACGATGCGGTTGAAGCTGCAACAGATCGCGAGCAGTTCCGACGCGCAGGCAATGGCCCGATCGCTCGCGCAGGCGGTGTTTCAAGGCAAGTTGTCGGAACTGTCCCAGGCGCGCGACGATGCGGCGCTCACGGCCGCGAGCCTGGGTACGGCGTGGGCGGGTTTCGGCGATACGGTCTTCGCGCAGCCGCTCGAAGCTGCTTGGCAGACCATCCTGCAGCCGGCCGCAGCGAGCCTGAATGAAGCATGGCGAGGCAGTGTTGCCGCGCCATTCAACGCGGCGATGAGTGGCCGCTATCCGTTCTTCGATACGCAGGCCGATGCGTCCTTCGCCGAGCTTGGCCGCTACGTGCGGCCCGATACCGGACTGATTTCGCGCTTCGTCACGACACAGCTGGCCGGCGTGATGAAACTCGAGGGCGACCATTGGGCGCCAAGTGAGCTGGCACCGCAGGCGTTGCAGTTCGATCCCAAGTTCCTGAGTGCCGTTCGGCAGTTGTCGACGATTGGCGCGCAGCTCTACGTGCAGGGTGACGCGAGAGAGAAATTCGACATCATGGCGCTGCCGACGCCAAAAGTGACGCGCTCGGCGCTGTCGGTCGATGGCACGCAGGTTATCTATTTCAATCAGCAGGAGCGCTGGACGCCGCTGGCGTGGCCCGGCAATGGCCTGAGCGGGCACGCGGGGCTCTCATGGCAGACGCTCAACGCCGGCCTGCGACAGGCATTCGATTCGACTGGCGACTGGGCGTTCCTGCGTCTGCTGAGCCAGGCTGACATCAAGCAGCTTGATAGCACGCGCTATCGACTCACGTGGAATGCCGGAAGTGACGAGCCGCTGTCGTACGTGTTGCGTACGCAGGTCGGTGCCGGGCCGATCGAACTGCTGAAACTGCGCGGATTCCGCATGCCGGATCGCATTTTCGTCGTCGGCAAGGCGGGCGCTGCGTCGACGATGCCGCTCCTGCCGCGCTGCCACCGGATCTCCAGCCATGAGTGAAGACAAAGACAAACCGACGATGCCTGAACGGGGCGGTTTCGGTGCGGAGGACGATCCGTACCTGCGCTACTTCGACGCGGAGATGCGTTACTTGCGCGAAGCGGGTAGGGAGTTTGCGAAGTCCCAGCCACAAGGCGCGCGTCGAGTAGGAATGACGATGCCCGGCGCGCGCCACGATAGTGTTGAGCAGACCTACGAGGGCTTTGCGTTCCTCACGAGCAGGCTGCGAATGAAACTCGACGATGCGCTGCCGGAAATCACCGATCCATTGCTCGATCACCTGTGGCCGCATGCAGGCCGCACGATTCCGTCGCTGGCAATCCTCGAGTGCATGCCGCGTGCCGGCGAAGCGCGGATTCTCGATACGCTGCCGCCGGGGTTGCAGGTCCGTTCGACACCGGTGGGACCGGACGGGACGATATGTGTCTACCGAACCACTCAGCCGATACGCCTGCTACCGCTCAATGTGTGCGAGGCCGGCGCGCGCGTGCGCGAGGACGGTCGTACGGTGATCCGGATCGCGTTCGACCTGCTGCACCGTGAGCAGCGGTTGTTGGACGACCTGTCGCGTATCCGCCTGCACCTGCATGGCGACCGGTCGACTGCATCGGCGCTGTACGCGGTTTTCACGCGCCAGGTCGAGTCGATCGGTGTGCGCATGCCGCGCATACTCGACGGCCAGCTACAACCACGACCGGCGATGACTGTCGAGGCGGCTGGCTTTGGTGCGCAGGCACGACTGTGGCCGATCGATTTTGCCGCGCGCGGCGCAGATTTCGATCGCGAGCAAACGATGCTCGAATATTTCGCGTTCCCCGAGAAGTTCCACTTCGTCGACTTGTGCGGTTTCGACGCGGCAAGTGTGCCGCCGGGCGAAACGCGCATCGAATTCGATATCGTGATCCGGGATCGAATTCCCGGTGACGTCACATTCGGCGCGGACAACATCCGGTTGTTCTGCACGCCGGTGATCAATCTGTTCGAACTGGACGCGCAGGCAATCCGACCCAACATACACGATCGCGACTATCCGGTGCGGGCTCCGGCGTCGGCCGGCGAGTACGTCGAACCCTACGACGTATTGTCAGCCGTGGCTACCGATCCGCGCACCGCCAAGCAATACGTCTATCAGTCGATCAAGGAGTTCCGGCACCGCGGCGGGATGATCCGACACGAGTTGCCGGATCGGCACTACCACGCGTCGATTCGACAGGGCGTGACGGGCCAGCGCGAGATGATCGTGACGTTGGGTGGACATCTCTGGGATGAACCCGGCAGCTTGCCCGACGGGCACGTAACGGTTCGGGTGTTGGCAAACAACGGGCGCTTGCCGCGTATGGCGCTGGGTGAATCGATGATTGCGACGCCTGCTTCGACCTTTAACGGCGTCGAACGGGTGCGCAACCTGACGGCCCCGACGATGCCGCTGTATCCCCCGCGCGGTGGCGACTATGGCTGGCAGGTGATTTCTCACTTCAATGGGGCCGGCACAACCGAGTTGAACATGATGGACGCGAATGTGCTGCGCGGCGCGCTGTCGTTGTACGACTGGACCCGACAGGACGATAACCGACGACGTATCGACGCGATTCATTACGTTTGGCTCGACGAGGAAACGGAGCTGGCGGGGGCGCGTGTCGATCGCATCGTGAATGTAAACGTTGGGGTCGAGCCATCGGGTTTTGCCGGGCCGGGTGACGCCGCGCTGTTCGGCGACGTACTCAGCTGCTTCGTAGGCCGCTACGCGTGCTTTCATTTTGCAGTCCGGCTCGTTCTGTACGAAGGCGTGGGCGGCCCCATCAGGCGCTATCCATGTACGATCAAGACAGGAGACTGGTTGTGACACCGCAAACAAATCGGATAACGCGAAGCGTTCGATTGGCGTGTGCTGCTGCGACGACAGCAGCATTGTTGTCTGGCTGCGGCATGTGGCAATTGGTGAATGAGACGACCACCGACATGACGCGCGCGATTTTCGTCGCGAAGGTCAAGCAGATGAATTTCGTGATCGAAAGCCGCTCCGCTCTCAACGCGAACGAGCAAGGACAATCGCTGCCGGTTGTGATGCGCGTCTACCAGTTGAAGGATGCGAAGGCCTTCGAGAACGCAGCTTACGTCCAGCTGATCGATAACGACAAGGCATTACTCGGGGGCGATTTGCTCGGCAGTCTGGAAGCCACGCTTGCGCCTGGCGCCACGGTGAGGCTGTCTGCGCCAATGGCGAATGACGCGCAAGCCGTGGGTGTTGCGGGGTTCTTCCGTGGTCAGGGCGGTGCCGAGTGGCAACTGGTGATTCCGAAGTCACGGTGGAAGAAGACGGATCCCGTCAAGCTGGTCGTGACGGGTAACCGGATAGAGCTGGTGCCATGAACGAAGTATTGCGGCGATGCTTCGAGCAACGCTTTAATGGTGCGGGTTGTAGTTTTTAATCCAAGTTGCAAACACCGCGATGTCGAGAGCTGATACCCGCGCCTGAATGACGTCCCGCCGTCATTCGGGCAGATCCCACTGGTTTGCATCCTGCCCGGTCCCGCCGGTACTGAGCCGCTCGATCTTCTCCATCCGCTGCCGCGCCAGTTCGGGAAGCCGGTTCGTCACGCCGATCACCAGCGCTTCGGCGAGCGCGAGCGCGGGCACGTTCGTCTGCAGCATCGCGAACGGGCGTCCCTGGATCCGCAACACGATCTCGGCGAACGCGCTGATCGGCGAGCGCCATTCGTCGGTAATCAGCAGCACCCTGACGCCGAGCTGGTGCGCAGCCTGCGCGAACCGGATGCTGTCCTTCTGGTAGCGGCGGAAATCGAAAATGACCAGCACGTCGGCAGACCCCATGTCCGTCAGCGTGACCGACGCGAGATTCACGTTCGGCTCGACGTACTGCACATGCGGGCGCGCATACGCGAGCGTGAAGGAAAACAGCGACGCGAGCGGCGCGGTGTAACGCCCGCCGCCGCAGAACACGCGGAGATCCGGATCGGCCAGCAGCGTCACCGCTTCGTCGAACGCCGCCGCGTCGAGTTCCTCGATCGTCGTGGCGAGCGCTTGCGAGAGCCGCTGGAAGATCGCTGAATTACTGTCGCGCATCCCCGATTCCGAGTGGAACGCATCCATCCGCGCGAGCGGCGAATTCATCGCGGTGTCGATCTCGTCGTGCAACGCCTGCTGGAACGACGAGTAGTTCGGAAAGCCGATCCGCACGACGAAGCGAAACACGGTCGGGTCGCTGACTTCGGCTTGCTTCGCAAAGCTCGCGATCGGCCCGAGACCGAGGCTCGGATAGCGATCCAGCAGCGCATGCGCGACCTTCTGTTCCGACGGCGTGAAGCTATCCATCTGGGATAGCAGCAACGCCCTGATGCTTGTCCCCATCGGGCACTCCGGCTTGCTCGTATCTGAATGACAAACGGCAGACATATGTCTGCCGGCGACTCCATGCATGTTAGCCGATCGACGGCCTGCGGGCCGTGTACGACTGCAGTTTAGAGGGACGCATCGCACCACCTTCAATCATTCACATGTGTAATAAAACAAACATTCAAAGCAACGGTGAACCGTCAGATATCGCGGAATGGTTCAGTGATAACCCTAGGTTTTTGAATAAAAATCCCGGTGATATGATCGCGGCCTCGCTGGAATGTACTGTTCATTACATGCCTGATCAGTAGCGTTGGCCAGCCCTCGGGGCCGGTCGCGCATCACGGCATGGCCGGTTATTCGTCTGGAGGATTCCGTCATGAGGCGGCTCGTAGTACTCACCCTGTTGTCTGCCATGAGCGCGTGCGTGCTCGCCGCTTCGGAACCCGCGGTGGAAGCGAAGAACGGCATGGTCGTGTCGTCGCAGCATTTCGCGTCGCAGATCGGTGTCGACATCCTGAGGAAGGGCGGCAACGCGGTGGACGCCGCCGTGGCGGTCGGCTACGCGCAGGCGGTGACCAATCCGTGCTGCGGCAACATCGGCGGCGGCGGCTTCATGACCGTGCATCTGGCCGACGGCCGCGACCGGTTCATCAATTTCCGCGAGACGGCGCCGGCCGCGGCATCGGCGAACATGTATCTCGATGCGAAGGGCAACGTCATTCCGGACGACAGCCTGTACGGCTATCGCGCGGTGGGCGTGCCGGGCACGGTCGCCGGTCTCGACCTCGCGCAGCGCAAGTACGGCAAGCTGACGCGCAAGCAGGTGATGGAGTCGGCGATCCGGCTCGCGCGTGACGGCTTCGTGCTGACGCGCGGCGACACGGACATCCTCGACACGACGATCGAGCGCTTCAAGAAGGATCCGGAAGCCGCGCGCATCTTCCTGCGCCCGGACGGCACGCCGCTGCAGCCGGGCGACCGCCTGGTGCAGAAGGACCTGGCGCGCACGCTCGAGCGTATCGCGGAGCAGGGCCCCGAGGCGTTCTATCACGGCGAGATCCCGAAGATCGTCGAAGCGGCCGCGAAGCGCGGCGGCGGCCTGATCACGGCAGCCGATTTCGCATCGTATCGCGCGCAGGACGTCACGCCGCTGACCTGTACGTATCGCGGCTACGAGTTCGTGTCGGCGCCGCCGCCGAGCTCGGGCGGCGTGACGATGTGCGAGACGCTGAACGTCCTCGAAGGCTATGACCTGCGCAAGATGGGCTACCAGTCGGCGTCGGTGGTCCACTACATGACCGAGGCGATGCGCCATGCATACGAGGATCGCAACACGCTGCTGGGCGACCCGAACTTCATCGACAATCCCGTCGCGAAGCTGACGAGCAAGCAGTATGCAGCCGAGATCCGCAAGCAGATCAGCGGCGAGATGGCGACGGCGTCGGTCGACGTGCAGCCGGGCGTCGGTGTGCACGAGAAGCCGGAGACGACCCACTATTCGATCGTCGATCACGACGGCAACGCAGTGTCGACGACGTACACCGTCAACGGCCGCTTCGGCGCCGTGGTGATCGCGCCGGGCACGGGTTTCTTCCTGAATGACGAGATGGACGACTTCACCGTGAAGGTCGGCGCGCAGAACCTGTTCGGCCTCGTGCAGGGCACGCGCAACTCGATCGCGCCGGGCAAGCGGCCGCTGTCGTCGATGGCGCCGACGATCGTGAAGAAGGACGGCAAGGTGTTCATGGTGGTCGGTTCGCCGGGCGGCTCGCGCATCATCACGATCACGCTGCAGACCGTTCTGAACGTGATCGACTACGGGATGACGCCGCAGGATGCGGTCGGTGCGCCGCGCGTTCATCATCAATGGCTGCCGGACGAGGTCTATTACGAGACCCGCGGGCTGTCGCCCGACACGCTCGCGATCCTGCACAAGATGGGCTACAAGATGGTCGAGCAGACGCCGTGGGGCGCCGCCGAGCTGATCATGGTCGGTCTGCCCGGCACCGAAGCGGCGAGCCGCCAGAGTTCCGGTAACGACTCGTCGGTCTCCGGCAATGTACGCGTCGGCTACATATACGGCGTCAACGACCCGCGCCGCCCGGCCGGATCGGCGATCGGTTACTGACGGGTACCGACCTGATCCGATTTGATCGCATCACGCTGAACCGTTGCAACCGGCGTTCGCCATCGCGCGAGCGCCGAAGCAGCGATAGGGCGCACGACCGGCCCGCAACGCACACCGTGGCACGGCACCGGCGCGGCGTTTTCTTCCATTCCTGCACCGTGCGTCGAGTACCGTTATGAACAAACGAATGTCCGCGGCAGTCTGGATCCTGCTCGCAATGGCGGCCGGCATCTTCATCGGCTACATGATCTACACGCAGTTTCCGGACAAGCAGTCCGCGACGGAAATCGCCGGCTACATCTCGCTCGTGTCCGACGTGTTCCTGCGGCTGATCAAGATGGTGATCGGCCCGCTGGTGTTCTCGACGCTCGTCGTCGGCATCGCGCACATGGGCGACGCATCGTCGGTGGGGCGTGTGTTCGTGAAGGCGTTCGGCTGGTTCGTCACCGCATCGCTGATCTCGCTGCTGCTCGGGCTGCTGATGGCGAACCTGCTGCGCCCCGGGGAAAACCTCGGCCTGCCGCTGCCCGACGTCGGCGCATCCGCGCATCTCGCGACGTCCAAGTTCACGCTGAAGGATTTCGTCAGTCACATGGTGCCGAAGTCGATCGCCGAGGCGATGGCGAACAACGAGATCCTGCAGATCGTCGTGTTCTCGATGTTCTTCGGCGTCGCGCTGTCGGCGCTCGGCGAGCGCGGCAAGATCCTCGTTGCCGCGATCGACCAGCTGGCGCACGTGATGCTGAAGATCACCGGCTACGTGATGAAGCTCGCGCCGCTCGCGGTGCTGGCCGCGATGGCGTCGACCGTCGCGATCAACGGACTGTCGATCCTGCTGAAGTTCGCGGTGTTCATGGGCGACTTCTACGTGAGCCTGTTCCTGCTGTGGAGCACGCTCGTGGCCGCCGGCCTGCTGTTCCTCGGCCGTCGTGTGTTCAAGCTGCTGGCGCTGATCAAGGAAGCGTTCATGCTGTCGTTCGCGACCGCCAGTTCCGAAGCCGCGTACCCGAAGATCCTCGACGCGCTCGACCGGTTCGGCGTGCGGCGCAAGATCTCGAGCTTCGTGATGCCGATGGGCTATTCGTTCAATCTCGACGGCTCGATGATGTACTGCACGTTCGCGTCGCTGTTCATCGCGCAGGCGTACAACATTCATCTGTCGCTTGGCACGCAGGTCACGATGCTGCTGGTGCTGATGCTGACGTCGAAGGGAATGGCCGGCGTGCCGCGCGCATCGCTCGTCGTGATCGCGGCGACGCTGCACCAGTTCGACATTCCGGAAGCGGGGCTGCTGCTGATCCTCGGCGTCGACACGTTCCTCGACATGGGCCGCTCGGCCACCAATGCGGTGGGCAACTCGATCGCCAGCGCGGTGGTCGCGAAGTGGGAAGGCGAGTTGATGTCGGAGTCCGAAGCGAGGGCGCATGCCGCGCATCTCGATGCGGAACTGGAACGGCAGAACGGCGATCCGGCTTATGGCGCCGGTCGGGCGACGTCCGCTTAAGCGGCGCACGCCTCGTCGAGGGACGCCGCCAGCACCATCGCGGCGGCGTTGCCCGGTGCCGAGCCGAGCAGTTGTGGCGCATAGACGCTGTCGCCGGGCGCGATCGGCCGCCCCGACAGCGCGCAGACGCCGCGCTTGCGCGTCGTGAACAGCCGCCACTTCTGGTAACCGTAGTGGCCGGTGCACGCGTCGCGCCACGAAATCATCACGGTGTCGGCGGTGGACCGCTCGAGCACGCTGATGGTCGGCTGGCTCGTCGCGTCCCACGACGGCAAGCGGTCGCGCGTGACGCTGCGCCGGCGCGGCGCGACCCATGAGACGGACGGCATGTCGAAGCTGCCGATCGCGGCGACGGTCCTGAGCCAGGCGGCTGCACTGTTGCTCATGTCTGCTTTCCTCGAAACGTTACGCAATGTATCAAGACAGGCGGATGCGCGGCTGCACGCAGCCGTTGATCCGTTCGGCGATCCACAGCAGCGTCGCCTTGGGGAACCCGTGCAGCGCCTGCTGGTGCCGCCGGTACAGCATCAGATGGCTGAACTGGGCGAAACGCCCCTGGATGAAGCCGCCGCGGAAGAACCCGAATTGCCCGAGCGTGCCGAATGCGTCGTAGTCGCTGATCGACACGAGCGCGCCGAAATCGTGGAACGCGAACGGTGGCAACGGCTTGCCGTCGAGCCACGCGGGCAGGTGTTTCGCGAGATGCTCGGCCTGCTGGGTCGCTACCTGAGCGGTCGGCGGCAGCGGCCGCTCCTGGCCGTCGGGTTGCAGGCTCGCGCAATCGCCGATTGCGAACACGTGTTCGTCGGCCGTGGCCTGCAGCGTGGGCCCGACCATGATCTGGTTCGCGCGGTTCGTATCGAGCCCGCCCAGCGCCTGCATGAAATCGGACGCCTTCACGCCGGCCGCCCACACCATCAAATCCGCTTCGGCAAACGAACCGTCTCCATAGTGGAAGCCGTTCGCATCGGCCGACGTGACGCGCGTCGACGTCAGAACGTGAATGCCGATCTGTTCGAGCCGGCGCTGGGCGGACGCGGAAATCCTCGGCGGAAACGCGGCGAGGATGCGCGGGCCGCTTTCGAGCAGCGTCAGCTGCAGCCGCTCGCGTACCGTCGCATCGCCATACGCCTGCGCGACTTCCAGCAGCCGGCTCAGCTCCGCTGCCAGCTCCACGCCCGTCGCGCCCGCACCGACGATCGCGACGCGAAACGGCTCGTCGCGCGCGACGCTGCGGAATACGCGCATCCGCAGCGCTTCGTTGAAGGTTTCGGCCTGCTGCTGGCTGTCGATGAAGTAGCAGTGCTCGCGCACGCCCGGCACGCCGAAATCGTTGGCTTGGCTGCCGAGCGCGAGGATCAGCACGTCGTATTCGAGCTCGCGCGCGTCGAGCAGTAGTTCGCCGTCCGGCGAGCGGATCTCGCTGAGCTGCACGCGGCGGCGCGCGCGATCGAGCCCCTTCAATTCGCCGGGCTGGTACGTGTAGCCGTGGTCGCGCGCGTGGGCGAGGAAGATCACCTGCTGTTGCTGCACGTCGCGTGTGCCGGCCGCGATCGTGTGCAGCATCGGCTTCCACACGTGGGTCGGGCTGCGGTCGACGACGGTGACCTGCGCGCGCCCGCTACGGCCAAGGCGTTCGCCGAGGCGGGTCGCGAGCTGCAAGCCGGCGATTCCGCCGCCGACGATGACGATACGAGCAGGAGAAGTTGGGGTTGTCATGGATAAATCATCACGTGATGAATAAGGTATGATCCTAGCGCTTCCCGGCTTCGCGTGTCAACGGAGCGGGGCAAGGCGGCCGGCTCCGGCGACGCGAAATCGGGGCACGAACACGGGCGTTCGAATCAATCAACAGGAGCAGGAATACGTGGCAGAAGTCACTGAGTGCGCGCCATCGAAGCGACGCACGCGCGGGCGGCCGCTGGCGGACGCGTCCGTCGGTCCGGACGTGATATTGCGAGCCGCGCGCCGCACGTTCGCGAAGCGCGGCTACGATGCGACGAGCGTGCGTGAGGTCGCGCGCGAGCTGGGCATCGACGCGGCGCTGATCGCCCATCATTTCGGCACGAAGGAAACGCTGTGGCTGGCGGTCGTCGAGCAGATCGCCGAGCTGGCCGAGCCGATGTTCGATGCGTTGCGTGCGCTGCGCACGTCGTCATTGCCGCATCACGAGCGCGTGCGGCACGCGATCGAGCTGTGCGTCGATCACGAATTCGACGAGCCGGACATCGGCATGTTCTTCTCGACGGCGGCGACCGAGGAGGGCGCGCGGCTCGACCGGCTGCGGGAGCGGCTCGTGCGTCCGTATCACGACGCGATGTTTCCGCTGCTGGCGGAGGCTGTCGACGCCGGCGCGATCCACCCCGTCGATCCCGATGTGCTGTTCTTCATGATCGCGAGCGCGGTCGGCACGACGGTATCGTATAGCCACCTGATTCTCGAGTTCACGTCGTTGCCCACGCGGCAGGATGCGTTCCGGCAGGCCGTGCTCGACGTCGCGCTCAACTTCCTGCTCGACTGAGCGCCGCGCGCGCGACGCGCGCGATCACGTCGCCGTCACGTCGCAGCCACCAGCCCCAGCGTGCCAACCGCGTGCCGCGCGGTGTCGCGCAGCGCGAGCACTGCTCGGCGGTCGTGCCGTCGCGCTGGCGCGCGAACTCGGGCCGCGCGGCGTCACGATCAATACGGTCGCGCCCGGCTAGATCGCCGATACGCGCTTGTTCGGCGATGCCGGCATCGCACCGGCCATCGCGGCGACGATCCGCGAGCAGACGCCGGTCGGCCGCGTGCGTCAGTCGAGATCGGGCGGCGTATCGCCGAGCCAGCGCCGCGCGCCGGGGCCGTTGCGCCCCGCGCGATCCTCGGGATTGGTCAACTTGCAGCGCTTCAGCGACAGGCAGCCGCAGCCGATGCATTCGTCGAGGTTGATGTAGAGCCGCTGCAGCTCCTCGATCCGGCTCGCGACGCGCTGCTTCCAGCCGCGCGACAGCCGCTGCCAGTCCTTGTTGGTCGGCGCGGTGTCTTCCGGCAGGCTCACGAGCTGTTCGGCGATCTCGTCGAGCGAATAGCCGATCTTCTGCGCGAACACGATGAACGCGATCAAGCGCAGCACCGCGCGCGAATAGTGGCGATGGCTCGAGCCGTTGCGGTGCGACTTGATGAGACCGCGCGTCTCGTAGAACCGCAGTGTCGATGCCGGCACGCCGCTGCGCGCGGCCACTTCGCGGATCGACATCAGCGGCCATTGCGGGGTTTCGTCGATACCCATGACGCCCTCCGGGAAAGCTTGACTTGAAGTTAACTTCAACTTTTATGCTACGCGGCAGTTTAACCCGTCGCGAGGCATCATGCTCTCCCTATCCCTACGCAGGACGTCGCCTTTGGGCGCGGCCTGTGCATTGCTGCTGGCGTTGTCGGGCTGTCACGACGGCAAAGGCGCATCGTCGGCACCTCCCCTTCCCGAAGTCGGCGTGACGACCGTCGCGCCGCGCACGATCCGCCTCGCGGACGAATTCAACGGACGCGTCGAAGCGGTCGACGCGGTCGAGCTGCGGCCGCGCGTGAGCGGCTATCTGCAACGCGTCGCCTACAAGGAGGGCGACCTCGTCGCGCAGGGCGCGGTGCTGTTCGAGATCGACCCGCGTCCGTACCGGATCGCGCTGGACCGCGCGATTGCGCAGCAGCAGCGGGCGCGCGCGGCCGCGAGCCTCGCGAACGTGCAGCTCAAGCGCGTGCGTACGCTGATCGATGCGCATGCGACCTCCCAGGAGGAACTCGACAACGCGCGCGCGACCGCCGAGCAGGCGCGCGCCGACCTGCAGGCGGCCGACGCGGCCGTCGCCGACGCGAAGCTCAATCTCGGCTTCACCGAGGTGCGTGCGCCGATCGCGGGCCGTGTCGGCCGCGCGATCGCGACCGCCGGCAACCTCGCGCGTGCGGACGACACGCTGCTGACGACCGTCGTGTCGCAGGATCCCGTCTACGTGTATTTCGACTGCGACGAGCAGAGCTACCTGCGCTACAACGCGCGGCGCGCCGATCCGAAGCATCGTGCGATCGGTGCCGATCCGGTGCGTGTGGGCCTCGCGAACGAGACGGGCTTCCCGCACGCGGGCACCGTCGATTTCCTCGACAACCGGCTCGATCCGCAAACCGGCACGATCCGCGCGCGCGTGCGATTGTCGAATGCGGACCATACGTTCACGCCGGGTCTCTATGCTCGCGTGCAGCTCGTCAGCGGCCGCGACCAGGACGCGCTGCTCGTCGACGACAAGGCCGTGCTCACCGACCAGGATCGCAAGTATGTGTACGTGATCGGCGCCGGTGACAAGGCGCTGCGCCGCGACGTGACGATCGGCCGCGAGCTGGACGGCGAGCGGATCGTCGAGAAGGGGCTGCAGTCCGGCGATCGCGTGGTCGTCGACGGCGTGCAGCGGATCTACTATCCGGGCGCGCCGGTGAAACCGAAGGCGCTGCCCGCGCGCGCGGATGCGGGCGCAGGCGGCGGCCCGGGCAGCGGCACGCAGGCCCTGGCCGATGCCGGCGTGCCGGCCGCGCGGTAACGGGAGACATGCGATGGATTTCTCCCGATTCTTCATCGACCGGCCGATCTTCGCGGTCGTGCTGTCGATCGTCATCTTCGCGATCGGCCTGATCTCGATTCCGATGCTGCCGGCCGGCGAATATCCGGAAGTCGTGCCGCCGAGCGTCGTCGTGCGTGCGACGTACCCGGGCGCGAACCCGAAGGAAATCGCCGAGTCGGTCGCCGAACCGCTCGAAGAGGCGATCAACGGCGTCGAAGGGATCATGTACATGAAGTCGGTCGCGGGCTCGGACGGCAGCCTGCAGGTCGTCGTCACGTTCCTGCAGGGCGTCGATCCCGACACGGCCGCGGTGCGCGTGCAGAACCGCGTGAGCCAGGCGCTGTCGCGCCTGCCGGACGAGGTGCGCCAGTACGGCGTGACCACGCAGAAGCAGTCGCCGACGCCGCTGATGTACGTGAGCCTTTATTCGCCGGACAACAGCCGCGATTCGCTATACCTGCGCAACTACCTGACGCTGCACGTGAAGGACGAGCTGTCGCGCCTGACCGGCATCGGCGACGTGGGCGTGTACGGCTCCGGCGACTATGCGATGCGCCTCTGGCTCGACCCGAACCGGCTGGCATCGCGCGGGCTGGCCGCGAGCGACGTGATCGCCGCGGTGCGCTAGCAGAACGTGCAGGTGTCGGCCGGCCAGCTCGGTGCGGAGCCGTCGCCGAAGCACAACGATTTCCTCGTGTCGATCAACGTGCGCGGCCGGCTGCGCACGGTGCAGGAATTCGGCGACATCGTGCTGCGCAACGGCGACGACGGCCAGGTCGTGAAGCTGTCCGACGTCGCGCGCATCGAGCTCGGCGCGGGCGACTACACGCTGCGCTCGTATTTCAACGACAGGCATTCGGCCGTGGTCGGCATCTTCCTGTCGCCGGGCGCGAACGCGCTCGACGTCGCGAAGGCCGTGTATGCGAAGCTCGACGAACTGTCGAAGCGCTTCCCGCCCGGTATCGCGTACCGACCGGTGTGGGATCCGACCGTATTCGTGCGCGAATCGATCCGCGCGGTGCAGCACACGCTGATCGAGGCCGTCGTGATCCTGTTCCTGCAGACCTGGCGCGCGTCGATCATTCCGCTCGTCGCGGTGCCGGTGTCGGTGGTCGGCACGTTCGCGTGGCTCTACCTGCTCGGCTATTCGATCAACACGCTCACGCTGTTCGGCCTCGTGCTGGCGATCGGGATCGTCGTCGACGATGCGATCGTGGTGGTCGAGAACGTCGAGCGCAACATTGCACAGGGGCTGAGCCCGCGCGATGCCGCGCACCAGGCGATGCGCGAGGTGTCGGGGCCGATCGTCGCGATCGCGCTCGTCCTGTGCGCGGTGTTCGTGCCGATGGCGTTCATGTCGGGCGTCACCGGCCAGTTCTACCGGCAGTTCGCGGTGACGATCGCGATCTCGACCGTGATCTCCGCGGTCAATTCGCTGACGCTGTCGCCAGCGCTCGCGGCGAAACTGCTGCGCCCGCACGGTGCGCCGAAGGACATGCTCACGCGCGTGCTCGATCGCGCATTCGGCTGGCTGTTCCATCCGTTCAACCGCTTCTTCGAGCGCAGCTCGGGGCGCTATCACGGCGTCGTCGCGCGCACGCTGAAGCGGCGCGGCGCGGTGTTCGCGGTCTATGCGGCCTTGCTCGCGGCGACCGCGCTGCTGTTCAACGCGGTGCCGGGCGGCTTCATCCCCGTGCAGGACAAGCTGTACCTGTTCGCCGGCGCGAAGCTGCCGGAAGGCGCGTCGCTTGCGCGCACCAGCGCGGTGACCGAGCAGATGACGAAGATTGCGCTTGGCACCGACGGCGTCGAGATGGTGCCGGCGTTCGCCGGGCTGAATGCGCTGCAGGGCGTGAACACGCCGAACATCACGAATGCGTACGTGATCCTGAAGCCGTTCGACCAGCGTCACCGCAGTGCCGCGCAGATCAACGCCGACCTGAACGCGCGCTTCGCGGCGATCGGCGGCGGCATGACCTACGCGCTGATGCCGCCGCCGATCCAGGGCCTCGGCAACGGCTCGGGCTACGCGCTGTACCTGGAGGATCGCGGCGGGCTGGGCTACGGCGAATTGCAGAAGGCACTGACCACGTTCCAGGCGGCGGTCGCGAAGACGCCCGGGATGAGCTATCCCGTCAGCGCGTACCAGGCGAACATCCCGCAGCTCGAGGTGAAGGTCGACCGGCTGAAGGCGAAGGCGCAGGGCGTCGCGCTGACCGACCTGTTCAATACGCTGCAGGTCTATCTCGGCTCGATGTACGTGAACGACTTCAACGCATTCGGCCGCGTATACCGCGTGATGGCGCAGGCCGATTCCGGGCACCGCCAGACGGCCGCCGACATCGCCAACCTGCGCACGCGCAACGCGAAGGGCGAGATGGTGCCGATCGGCTCGATGGTGACGGTCGCGCCCGCGTACGGGCCGGACCCGGTCGTGCGCTACAACGGCTATCCGGCCGCCGACCTGATCGGCGACGCCGATCCGAAGGCGATGTCGTCGTCGCAGGCGATCGCGAAGTTGCAGCAGATCGCGAAGGACGTGCTGCCGCCGGGCATCACGCTCGAATGGACCGACCTCAGCTACCAGCAGGTCACGCAAAGCAACGCGGCGATCGTCGTGTTCCCGCTCGCGGTGATGCTCGTGTTCCTGGTGCTCGCGTCGCTGTACGAGAGCTGGACGCTGCCGCTCGCGGTGATCCTGATCGTGCCGGTGTGCATGTGCGCGGCGCTGTTCGGCGTATGGCTGTCCGGCGGCGACAACAACGTGTTCGTGCAGGTCGGTCTCGTCGTGCTGATGGGGCTCGCATGCAAGAACGCGATCCTGATCGTCGAGTTCGCGCGCGAACTCGAAATCCAGGGCAAGGGCGCGATCGAAGCGGCGCTAGAGGCGTGCCGGCTGCGGCTGCGCCCGATCGTGATGACGTCGGTCGCGTTCATCGCGGGCTCGGTGCCGCTCCTGATCGGCGGCGGCGCGGGCAGCGAGGTGCGTGCGGCCACCGGCGTCACCGTGTTCGCGGGGATGCTCGGCGTCACGCTGTTCGGGCTGTTCCTCACGCCCGTGTTCTATGTGGCGATACGCAAGCTCGCGGGCGGCACGCCGGCCGTCTGGAGCGAACAGCACGGCACCCTCGAAGGAGAAAACCGATGAGCGCCGCTTTCCGTCTTTCCGCGCTCGCGATGGCGGTGACGCTCGCCGCGTGCGCGGTCGGCCCCGATTTCAAGCGGCCCGACACGGCGAGCGCCGCGCGGTTCGCGCGCGACACGCATCCGGCCGCGCAGGATGCGGTGCCGCCCGATGCGTCGGCCGATGCCGACGCCGCGTTCTGGCGCGGCTTCGGCGACCCGGCGCTCACGCAGTTGATCGATGCGGCGCTCGCGGCGAACCAGGACCTGCAGGTTGCCGTTTCGCGCTACGACGCATCGAACGCGTTGTTGTCGCAAGCGACGTTCGACCGTTATCCGACGCTCACCGCGAGCGGCCAGACCGGCCATCAGCTGACGAGCAAGGATCATGCGTTCGGCGCGCCGCGCAGCCAGCGCGATACGCCGATTTCAAGCGTCGGGATCAACGCGGCGTGGGAGCTCGACCTGTTCGGCCGCGTGCGCCGCTCGATCGAGTCGCAGCGCGCGGAAACGGCCGCGAGCGCGGCCGACGTGCGCGCGGTGCGTGTCGCGATCGCAGGCGAAGTCGCGCGCACCTATGTGGATCTGCGCGGCTCGCAGGAGCGATTGCGAATCGCCCGCGAGAACGCCGAGAACCAGAAGCAGACGCTCGCGCTGATCAATGCGCGCGTCGGCGCGGGGCGCGGCTCCGAACTCGACGCGGCGCGTGCGCGCGCGCAGTACGAATCGACGACGTCGCGGATCGCCGTGTACGAAGCCGCGATCGGCGTCGACGAGCACCGGCTCGCGGTGCTGACGGGGCAGACGCCGGACGCGCTGATCGGCCGTTTCGATACGCCGAACGGTGCGCCGGCGCCGCTGCCGGCGCTTGCCGCGGACATCGATCCGGGCACGCCGGGCGACCTGCTGCTGCGGCGTCCGGACGTCGCCGCCGCGCAAGCGCGGCTGCATGCGGCGACCGCGCGCATCGGCGTCGCGACGGCCGACCTGTTTCCGCGCTTCACGCTGGCGGGGCTGCTCGGCAGCGCGACCAGCAGCTACGGGTTCTTCCGCGCGGGCAGCGACACGAACCTGATCGCGCTCGGCATCGACTGGTCGTTCCTCGACGTCGGCCGCGTGCGCGCGCGGATCGCCGCGAGCGACGCGGAAGCGGCTGGTCAGCTCGCGCAGTACCGGCAGACCGTGCTCGGCGCGCTGGAGGAAACGGAGAACGCGCTGCTGCGCGTCGCGCGTACGCGGGACGAGACCGCCCATCTGGTACGTGCCGCGGACGACAGCGCGCGCGCCGCGCAGCTTGCGCAGACGCGTTTCTCGGCCGGTGCGATCGACTACTACGAAGTGCTCGACGCGCAGCGAACGCTGCTGCAGGCGCAGGACGCGGCGGCCGACGCGCGGATGCGCAGCGCGACGTCGACGGTCGCGCTGTACAAGGCGCTGGCGGGTGGCTGGCCGTCGGGGCCAAGCAGGCGACGCGCGATGTCGGCGCCCGGGTGATCCGGCCGAAGGGGTACTGAGCGCGGCGTCGCGTGTCGGCTGCGGCCCGGATCAGTGGAACGCGCTGCCCGCGCGCATCCCGCCGTCGACGATGAATTCCGAGCCCGTGCAGTACGCGGATTCGTCGGATGCGAGGAACAGCACGAGGCTCGCGACTTCGTCGGGATTGCCACTACGTGCGATCGGCAGCCCGCCATAGATAGACGACGGCTCGAAATCCGCGCATTCCGGCGGGCGCGCCATCACGGTGTCGATGCCGCCCGGGTGGAATGACGGGCATGATGGCAACAATGCCGGCGCTGCGTGCCATCCAAACGGGTTAGCTGCGGGTGCGCGCGATGAGGACCGGAAAGCGGGGAGGAGAAGGGAGGGCGATCCGCGCGTTATCCGGTGCTCGGCCGCGGCTGTATGCATTTGCCGCGCCGGCATCGAGTGATTTCGTTATCCGAACGTTCTGAGAGTGCTGCTCGCGCGCGTTGTTGCGAAGGGGACAACCTATGCGTGGCGATCGCGGCTTGCGGCGCGCGATCCACCGTGATCGGGGCAGATGCGATCGGCTGCCGTCCGGGGCCGGTTCGGGCGCCGATTAGCCGCCTCGCACGCCGGCGCGCCGTCCTGCCGTCGAACGGCGCCGGGTCGTCCGCCGGACGGCGCTGCGCCGACCGAAAGCCGGCGCGGGCGACCGCCTATCGCCAGGTGCCGTCGACGTAGACCCACACCGGCCCCTGGCGCCGCCAGTAGCCGGGCACCCACCGACGCCCCGGGCGCCGCGCGACCCAACGGCCGGACACCCATATATAGTGGCCGCGCTGCCAGCGCCAGTAGCCGTCGGTCCAGACATAGCCGTGCGGTCGGGGCGGCGGCGGCCGGCGATCGTGCCGCGGTGCCGGCGGCGCGAAGCCGGGGCGATCGGGATAAGGCGGCCTGCCGGGCCCGTGGTTCGGTCCGGGCGGCCGGTATCCCGGCGGTGCGGGCTGAGCCGAAGCGGTACGCAGCCAGCCGCCGGTCGCCGCGACGGCGGCGGTCAGTCCGATGGCGCGCAACAACGAGCGTCGATTCATCGTGGGTCCTCTTATATGTAGTCGGGTCCGCCGTACATTAGCCTCCCGGTCTCGTTGCCGGGTTACGCAGGCCGTTAAGGCTGTTACTGCATGTCACGACGGCCCGTTGGTCGTCCGGTGGCGCGGCCCATCTCCCATTGCGGCCCAGTGCCGACGGCGTAGGCCACCAGCAGCGGCCGCGCGGAGGTGTGTTTACCGTCGACCGATTGGTTTTTAGGCGGCGCGGCCCGGTATTTGAGATTTCGTCGGGTAAAAACTACCGATTTCGGGCGATTTGCCGATTCCGCTTGTTGTTTCTATGCAACCGTCAAGACGCTGACATGAAGGAATGGTGGGATAGGAGGGGCCAAAAAGCGGCCGTCAAGAAGTCAAAAAAATACGTTAAAACAAATACTTATAAATCGTCCCCACTTTCATTATTTCTAGTTCTGGAAAAGGTTATTTCTTTATTTGCAGATCGCGCCCCTAGGGTACACCCCTAAACTCACGGTTCCCAAACGGGCAACTATCCGGGCGCGGCCAGCAGGACCGATGGCGCTCCCGGGCGGTTGCAGACCGTTTATGAACAAGGTCGCGAGACCTGCCTCTTTTTAGAAGGGAGCTCCACGAATGAACAAGACTCTGATCGTTGCAGCAGCTGCAGCATCGTTCGCTACCGTCGCTCACGCGCAAAGCAGCGTCACGCTGTACGGCGTGCTGGACGCAGGCATCACCTACACGAGCAACGTCCAGCCGGCACTCGGCCAAGCTGGCAAGTCGCGTTGGGCGATGGGTTCGGGCATTGACCAGAGCCGTTTCGGCCTGCGTGGCTCGGAAGACCTGGGTGGCGGCCTGAAGGCAATCTTCACGTTGGAAAGCGGCTTCGGCATCGGTAACGGCAAGCTGGGCAACAACGGCGGCATGTTCAACCGTCAAGCATTTGTCGGTCTGTCGAGCCAGTACGGCACGGTCACGCTGGGTAAGCAGTATGACGCAACGCAAGACTACCTGGCGCCGCTGACGGCAACGGGCTCGTGGGGCGGCACGTACTTCGCGCACCCGCTGAACCTCGACCGTCTGAGCACGACCGGCGACGTCGCAGCGAACAACACCATCAAGTTCACGAGCGCGAACTACGCTGGCCTGCAATTCGGCGGCACGTACTCGTTCTCGAACAACACGAACTTCGGTAACAACCGTGCGTACAGCGCAGGCGTTGCATACCAGTTCCAAGGCCTGAAGCTGGCGGGTGCATACTCGCAAGCGAACCTGGGTGACGGTACGAACGCAAACGGCGCGACGTCGTCGGCAATCGGTGGCGTTGCCAGCCAAGGCCGCGTCCGCACGTACGGTGCTGCTGCTGGTTACGCATTCGGCCCGGCACAAGTCGGCGCTGCATGGACGCAAGCACGTCTCGACAACAACGCAGTTGGTCTGGGCACGCTGCGCACCGACAACTACGAAGTCAACGCAAAGTACAACCTGACGCCGGCTCTCGGCCTGGGTGCTGCTTACACGTACACGAACGCGAAGATCAACAACGGCAGCACGCACTGGAACCAGTTCGGCCTGCAAGCTGACTACTCGCTGTCGAAGCGCACGGACGTCTACGCACAAGCTGTGTACCAGCGTGCAGCGAAGAACGGCATTGGCGCATCGATCTACAACGGCGACAGCTTCAACAACAACCTGCCGAGCTCGTCGATCAACCAAACCGCAGCAACGGTTGGTCTGCGTCACCGCTTCTAAGCGTGACGGCTGGGTAACCAGCTTCGCAGTATCGAAAAAGGCGCCTTCAGGCGCCTTTTTTTCGCCTGTCGAATACGGCGACGCAGGTCGCGACGACGGTGCGTATCGTCCGGACGCAAAAAAACGAGGCTCGGGGCCTCGCTTTTCGTTTGGGATGGCCGAGATACGCTGCCGGCCCGCAGCGGCGTCAGCGCGTGTATTCGCCGTTGGCTTCCGGCTGGAACACGATCGCCGCGACCTTCATCAGCTTTTCGGCGCCGCTCGGCTGCAGCACCTTCACCAGTTGACCGCGTTGCGTGCCCAGCAGCGCCATGCCGACCGGCGAGAACACGTTCAGGCGTCCAAGTTCGAGATTGGCGGCATCCGGATAAGCGATCGTCCAGGTGGCTTGTTCCTGGGACGCTTCATCGAGCAGCGTGATCTGCGAGTTCATCGTGACGACGTTCGCCTTGATGGCGTCGGGCTGGACGATGTCCGCGCGCTCGAGCAGCGCGTCGAGCATCGCCTGGAAGCGCGGGTTGTGTTCGGCGTGCTTCTCGAGGCGAGCGACGTCGACTTCGCTCAGCTGGTAAAGGCGTTGTTTCATGGCAGTTCTCCAAATGATCGGCGGGGGCAGGCGTGGCATGCCTATGAGGATCGCCCGGAGCCTGTCTGACCTGGCTCCGGGAGGAGACCGTGCCGTCAGATCAGGCGCCGGGCAGGGGCGAGCGGTGCCTGGGCCGTGCGTCGAATGCAGGTGGGCGCCGGATGACCGGCGCGCATGCACACGCCGGCGGGGCCGGACGGCAAAACCGAAAGAGGCGTGGGCGCGTGCATGGTGGATAGGGTACCGACGGGTGAATAAAGCCTTACGATTCTACAACACAACCTTCCGGATCGGCGATTCGGCTGTCGGCCTTCCGTCAGGCATTGTTGTGCAAATGCTTTAAGTGATGGCGATCCAGTGACCCGACGGCGATGGATATTTTCCAAAAACGCAACGCTGTATGTTCAAACCAAGGGTTTCCCCTTGGTATCGCGAGCACTACACTTGTTTCCATCGCTTCAGACAGTCCTGCCGGGAGCGACGCCAAAAGAGAACATATTTCGGAGGTCCATCATGAAGTCGATCATCTACGCAGCGATCGCTGCATCCGTCCTTGCCGCCCCGATCGCATCGTTCGCACAGTCCGGGCTGGGGTTGACCCGTGAGCAGGTCCGGGCCGATCTCGTGCAACTCGAACAGAACGGCTACAAGCCGGTCGCGAGCGATTCCCAATATCCGCAGGACATCCAGGCCGCGGAACAACGGATTCAGCCGAACCAGCCGATGCTCGCGCAAGCCGATACGAGCGGCTACGGTGCCGTGGCGATGAGCGCAGGCCAGTCGGGCCGCCGCGTCACGCGTGAAGCCCCGAACCCCGTGAACTCCGTCTACTTCGGCAACTGAACATCCCGGGTCCGCCCGAGCACAGCATGTGACCGACGGGACGCGCGCCGCTAGCGCGCGTCCGCGTCAGCAGAGCAGAACCTCCGTCGCCGCATTCCGGCGGCTTTCCCGCCCAGACGCTCGCGCGTTTGGGCCTTTTTCGCTGGGATGGATCAGACGGACGTGACCGCCGGGGTGCCGTGGATATAGTGTTCCAGCTGGCTGATCGTGAATTGCTGGTCGGCAATCACGCTCTTCACCAGGTCGCCGATCGAGATCAGGCCGATCAGCTTGCCGCCGTCGAGAACGGGCAGGTGGCGCATCCGGTGCTCGGTCATCAGCGCCATGCACTCGTCGGTGGATTGCGACGGTTCGACGTAGCGTACCTTGGCCGTCATGATTTCCTCGACGCGGGTGGCTTTCGACGAACGGTCCTGCAGCACGACCTTGCGCGCGTAGTCGCGCTCGGTAACGATGCCGGCGATGTCGTCACCGTCGACGACCAGCAGGGCGCCGATTCCCTTTTCGGCCATCAGCTTGATGGCGTCGTAGACGAAATCGGCTTTTGTGACGGTGTAGATCGTGCGGCCGGAATCCGGCTTGGCCTTGAGAATTTGCGCGACAGTCGTGCTCATTTGCTTTCTCCGTGTGCGGGACGATGCAGGGAAGGCAGGGCGTGATGCGCGGCACCCGATGGGCCCAGTATAGCCGGGCCGACTGAGGCAGTCGCGTGACGTTTTCAGATTAGCGGTAAACTCCGGTCACGCACTATCCACACAACTCCTACATTCCTGATCGTTTCGACTCAATTCATGATGTCTTCGCGTCCCCAATCGCCCACGCCGGGCAATGGCCAGGCCGACGAGTGCGTGACGCTCGTCGCCACCGCGTCGCTGCCCACGCGCTACGGTACGTTCACGTCGTACGCTTTCCGCGTGTCGGGCAGCGATGCCGAACATCTCGCGCTCGTGATGGGTGACGTCACCGGCGAGCAGTCCGTGCTGGCGCGGCTGCATTCCGAGTGCCTGACCGGCGACGTGTTCGGCTCCTACCGCTGCGATTGCGGCGAGCAGCTCGATCTCGCGCTGCGCTACATCGCGGCGGAAGACCGCGGCGTGCTGCTGTATCTGCGCGGCCACGAAGGGCGGGGCATCGGCCTGAGCAACAAGATCCGCGCATACGCACTGCAGGAGCAGGGGCGTGATACGGTCGAGGCCAATCTCGACCTCGGCCTGCCCGACGATGCCCGCGAATACGACTCGGCCGCCGCGATCCTGCGGATCCTCGGCGTGACGTCGGTGCGTCTGATGAGCAACAACCCGAAGAAGTTCGACACGCTCGTGAAGCACGGCATTCCCGTCTGCGAACGCGTGGCGCTCGCGGTGCCCATGCGCGAGGAAAACGAGCGTTATATCCGGACCAAGCAGGTGAAGTTCGGGCATTACTTCGAAGAGAACGAGTAAGCGCGTTCGACGCGCGGGCGCCCGAACGGGCGCCCGCGCGCGCATTCGGCGAACGCCGGGCCGGGCGATGCGTTCCGCTGCATTCATTTCTCGTCGTCGGTGCTTGTGACCGTCGACGCTTCTTGCCGGTTCAGGCGACGATCGCGATCGTCTCACTCCTTCAGTTTGCATTCGGGCTCGTTACCGCGCTATCGAAATTGCCCGCGTGCGGCTCGACGCATCCCGTGCGCTCTGTACATCCCGATCACGGTTGACCGCGCCATCGAAGATCGAAACCGAACGTTTGATGTTGCATCGCCGGCGCCCGGACGATGCCGGCGCGCTGGTGGCGACGCGTTCAGATCCCGACGTGACCGCATGGCTCGCGCGCGGCCCGAGGTCGGTGGCCGATGCGCGGGCAACCATCGCACGCTTCGAAGCGCAATCCGACGCACGCGATCTCGGTGATCATCTCGCGTCGCCGCAAGGCCACGCGCTGCGACCGCCGCATGTGGTATTTGCCGCATGCGCGATGACTGTTCGTCCCGCCGCCGATCTTAGTGCGCAACGGTTCTGGCATGCCTGCCCGTCAACGCCATTCCGCGTTCTGCAGGACGATCCGGTAGCCGTCGGTGTCCTCGAACGTCTGTCCGGAGGCATCCCAATACGGATTGAACGACGCCACACGCATGAAGCCGTGCGCGGCTGCGCGTGCGCATGCGGCTTCCCAGGCGCCGTTGTCGGGCACATAGAAGACGATCAAATCTTCGGGCGTGGGCGAGGGTGCGACCGGATGCGCCGGGCAATGCGTGAACTCGAAGTGGTAGTCGAGCCCTTTTCGTCCGAGCATGACGCCGGAGAAGCCGTCGTGATCGTCGAAGCGCGCGAGTACGGACAATTCGAACGCGTCGCGGTACATACGCTCGGTTCGGGCGAGGTCGGCGACGGGCGGGCAATGCGCAGATGGGCGTGCATGACGACGTCGGCTGTGCGTGACGGTTCGCCGATGATAAGCCGCCGGCCACGGTGAATGTGCCGGATGGCAGGGAGTTTTGATGTGTCCCCGCTAAACCGCGCAGGCAAGAAAAAGCCCGCTACTGGAGCGGGCTGAATCCATGTTTGGAGACATGGAGGAGACAGACGCAACTTTAAGGGAAAACCCGAGGGATGGCAAGCCCTAGTTGTAATTGTGCAACGCAGCGCTGATCGAGCCTTCCTGCCTGCGGCAAGGGCGAGGCACCGCGTATCGCGGCTCCTCCCCGAGATCCGACATTCCGCCACGTCCTGCCACGGAACATTTGCCGTTCGACCCACCGACCGTCGCGTATCCGCGGGCCCGCCGTCGCTCGCACATGCTCACTTGCCGCCTGCCCGCGCGTGCGCGGCGAATGCGCCGAACCGCTCCTGCGCAACCGGTACCGCGTACTTGTCGCGCATTTCCATCTCGATCCACGCGCAGGCCTCGCGCGCGCAGTCGGTCAGCGCGTGCCGCGTCGCGTGTCCATCGATGTCGTAGAGGAAGCGCACGCCCACCTCGTCGTCGGCGACCTGCCGCTGCAACTGGTTGAGCTGCAATTGCGGCCCGTGCCGCTGCGACAGCGCGCGCAACTCATCGAAGTGATATTCGAGCCAGTCGGCGAAGAATAGCGCATCGCTGTGGCTGCGCAGACGGAATGCCGCGCTGCGCGACGGACGCTGCGCGGCATCCCCGGCGGCCTGCGGCTCGCCGTTCGATGCGATGGCCGCGTCGACGGGCGCGAGCGGCTGCCGGATCTGCCGGTATGGTTCGCGCTCGCGTAGCGCGTGCCACAGCAGTTCGTCGCCGGCGGCCCCGGATGGCTGCATCGTGAGGTCGTGCCGGCCGTCGTCGGCAACGGCGATGTCGCGGATCACGAGGCGCAGCGAGCAGAGCGGCTCGTCGGCGACCAGCAGCATCGCCGTGCGTGGCAGCCCGCAGACGAGCGGCGCGGCGCCGGCCGCCCGGAATACGAGGCCGCGGCGATCGAGCCGCACGAGCGGCAGCGGCCGCAGGAACGACGGGTAGGCGACTGCGATGCGGGCGCCGCCGGCACCCGTCAAGCCGGGCATCATCGCGCGAAAGACCTGAGACTGGTCCAAGCTGGTTCTCCTTCGTTACGATGCCGCGGCCGGACTACGCGCGTTCCGGCTCAGGCGGCGATGGCTTGCCGGGCGGCCCGTCCCGGCTCGATTCCAAGTGCGGCAAACGTTTGCGGATCGATGTCGATCCAGCACGCGACAACCAGACGACCGTCCACCTGCTTGGGCGGGCCTGCCCGGTGCGCGTGCACGCCGATCCGGCGGAACAGCCGCTCCATGCTCGCGAACGTCACGCCGATCAGCTGCCGCGCGCCCAGCTGCGCCGCGCATTCGACGACTGCGGCGAGCATCGGGCGGACGGCCCACTCGGCATTGCCCGGACCACCTTCGTCGCCTGTCGCCGCGAACCGGGACAGCTCCCAGACGGCGGCCGATTGCGGCAGCGGGACGTCTTCGGCGATCAGGTCGGCGAATAGCGACTTCAGCAGATACGGGCGGGTAGTCGGCAACAGGCGCGCACATCCGCACACGTCGCCGCCGGCGTTTCTCGCGAAGACGTAGACGGTATCGTCGCGATCGAACTGATCGCGCTCGAAACTTTCGTTCGCCGACGGAAGCGCCCAACCGAGCTGTTCCACGAATACACGGCGCCGATAGCGCCCTAGATCCGCTGCAAGTTCGTGCGGCAACCGCCCTTCCTCGTGAACGAAGGTTCGCATGGTGTCCTCGGATTGGTCTTTGTATGCACGCATTACAGCGCGCGTCCCGAGGAGGCGGTAACTGGTAACTCTTACAGGTAGACGTGTGCCGACGCGATTTGACCGGTGGTAACGGTTTCTTGATCGGCGGGATTGAAATACGGGCGGCTTTTGCTTATAAAGAGCGCCAGTCGTGAGGAAATGTCAGAGGAAAGCGTGGCCGATTGTCACTGGAGCGTGGGACCGGCATGATAGGTGTCGTTACGACCGAGCAGCGCCGATGCGACGGCGGCGGCCCAGTCGATGCCCGCCAGGCGCGCGACGAGCGCGGCGGCGGTGCGGAACATGCCGAGGTCGGTGCCGTTGGCGTCCACAGCCATGATGTTGCTGCGGACATCGCCGCCCGCGATCACGAACGCGCCCGTTGCACGTTCGAGATACCAGTCCCAGCCGACCGTCAGGTATGCGACGCCGGCACTGGCCGGGCGGTGCCATTCGGTGTAGCCGGCCAGGCGCGCGTCGATGGCGCTGTCGCGCAGTTCCGCGAGCAGCGATGCGTCGAGGTCGCTGGCGACATGGTCGAGCGCGAGCGCGGCCAGTGCGTTTTCGGACAGCCGTACGTAGCCGTCCGGAGACGGGCCGCGGACCGGGTGCAACAAAGGTGAAGTCATGCGCGGAATGTATCAGCCCCGAACCGGCGCTGGCACCTGACAGGTATGACAGCGTGACGTTGTCGGAGAAATAATGGAATTACGCTGGCAGGATGCCTACCAACAATTCAGTGCCGCGGAAGACGAGCAGCAGCTCTTCCAGCGGATCGCTGCCTATTCTAAACGCCTCGGCTTCGAATATTGCTGTTACGGCATTCGCGTGCCGCTGCCCGTATCGAAGCCGGCCGTCGCGATCTTCAATACCTATCCCGACGGCTGGATGGCGCGCTACCAGGCGCAGAACTACATCGAGATCGATTCGACGGTTCGCGACGGCGCGCTGAGCACCAACATGATCGTGTGGCCGGACGTCGACCGGATCGACCCGTGCCCGTTGTGGCAGGACGCGCGCGACTACGGGCTGTCGGTGGGCGTTGCGCAGTCGAGCTGGGCGGCGCGCGGCGCGTTCGGGCTGTTGAGCATCGCACGTCATGCGGATCGGCTCACGCCGGCCGAGATCAACATGCTGACGCTGCAGACGAACTGGCTCGCGAACCTGTCGCATTCGCTGATGAGCCGCTTCATGGTGCCGAAGCTGTCGCCCGAGTCGAGCGTCACGCTGACCGCGCGCGAGCGCGAGGTGCTGTGCTGGACGGCCGAAGGCAAGACCGCGTGCGAGATCGGCCAGATCCTCAGCATCTCGGAGCGCACGGTCAACTTCCACGTGAACAACATTCTCGAGAAGCTCGGCGCGACGAACAAGGTCCAGGCGGTGGTCAAGGCGATCGGGGCCGGACTCATCGAAACGCCCTGACGCGGCACCGGCGGCGGGGCAGTCCTGCCGCCGGATCGCACGCGCGACCGCTGCCGCTCACTCCATCAGCGGTTCCGCTTCCTTCGCGGTCCAGCTCACGCTGGAAATGCTCTTCTCCATGCTCATCCGGCTCGCGATCTGCTCGAGCTTCTGCTGATCCTTCGGATGCAGCTTCAGCGTCGCGGTCACCTTCAGCCGGTCCGGCTGCTCGGGCACGTCCTCGCTGGTCAGGCTCTGGAACGACAGCGGTTTCGCATACATCGAATTCGACAGCAGCGTGCGGATGTGCACTTCGTCCGCGGTGAGGCAGATCACGGTGATCTGGTATTCGCGCACGAGATCGGCATTCGACACGGGGGTCGCATTGATCGCCTGGCTGACGCCGCGCAGTACCGTGTTGGTGAGCAGCACGACGCCCGTGCCGGCCAGCGCCGGCACGAAGTGGCCGGAGCCGGCCAGCACGCCCACGGCGGCCGAGCACCACAGCGTCGCGGCCGTGTTGATGCCCTGGATCGACCCCTTGTCGCGCATGATCACGCCGCCGCCGAGAAAGCCGACGCCCGACACGACGTAGGCGGCGATCTGCGTGACGCCGGCCACGCCGTTGCCGGTCAGCACGCCGAGCGTGACGAACAGGCACGCGCCGCTCGCGACGAGCGTGATCGTGCGCAGGCCCGCCGTGCGTTGCCGCATCTGGCGTTCGAGGCCGATCGCGACGCCGCAGGCGAACGCGACGAAAAGACGGAGTGCGAAATCGAGAGTCATGAGTGTCCTGCCGTGCAATGAGCGCATGTTGGCCCGCGTCGCGGCGGCGCGATGCCGAACGCGGCACGATGGCCGTCATCGCGCGGCACTGTACCGCGCGAATGCGTCATTCGGTGTGAAACGGGAGGCGTGCGGGCTCGCGGAACGCGAGCCGCGGCAGGAGAACTGCGTCGGACAGGCGTTCAGGCGGCAAGCGGCGCACGCAACGGAGTGCTGCAACTGTCCACGATGGTTCCTGAAGGAAGAATGGGCGGCATTCTAGTAGGCCGCCCGCGCACCCGTCAACCGGTTTGGCGGCCGGCCGCGCACGGCCGGCGCCTCACCGCGACGGCTACTGCGACGACCCGATCGTCCCCGTCGCGAGCGCGAGCGCGGCGGCGGCCGACAGCGCGCCGGCGTAGCTGTCGACTTCCGCGTTGCGGGCCGCGAGCAGCTGACTTTGTGCGATCGTCGCATCGGTGACCGAGCCCACGCCGTTCCGGTACGCGGTCAGCGCCGCGTCGTAGCTCGTCTGCGCGGCATCGACGAGCGCCTTGGCCGCGTCGTGCGACGCGAGGCTCGTCTGCACCGCATTCTGTGCGGCGACGACCTGGCGGACGGCTTCCTCCTTGGTCCGCGTGAGGCGCTCGGAAGCGCTCTGCGCATCGTTGCGTGCCTGCATCAGCACTGCCGAGCGCAGGCCGCCATCGTATAGCGGGATCGTCACGCCGAGGAACACGCCGCCGCCGTAGCGGCTGCCGTTCAGGTTGACGGTCGGCGCCTGGTCGCCGATCGCGGGCAGCGCGGTGATCGCCGTGCCGCCGCTGGCATAGGACGTCGACGCGGACAGGAAGATCTTCGGCATGAACGCGGCTTCCGCGGCCTTGATCTTCGCGCGGTTGGCCTGCTCGAGCGCATACGCGCCCTGCAGGTCGGGACGGCGCGCGATCGCATCCGACACGATCGCGTCGACCGACGACGCGAGCGCCGGCGGCAGCGACCGCTTCGGCAGCGCGGCGATCGACGGCTTCGACAGCGGCGAGATGCCGAGCGCGGAAACCAGTGCGAGATAGCTGTCGCTTTGCGCGCCGTTCGCCTGCACCAGCGCGAGATTCGCCTGCGCGCGGTTCTGCGTCGCCTGGGCGAGTTCGACGACGGTGCCGACGCCTTGCCTGAGCCGTGCGCGGGACGCCGCGAGGATCGCATCGGCGTTCGCCAGGCCCTGCTGCGCGCTGGCCGCGCGCGAGCGGGCGGCTTCGTAGCGGTAGTACGCGACCGTCACGTCGTGGATCACCTGCTGATGCACGGCCGTGAATGCGACGTTCGACGCGACCGACGCCTGCTCGGCCGCCTCGACGCGCGCCGCGCGGCCGCCGAAATCGAACAGCAGCCATTGCAGCGACAGCGCCGAGATGGTGCCGTGCACGGTCGTGTTGCTCGACGCGTCGCCGAGGATTGTGGATGTCGAGCCGTGGCTCGTCTGGTACGCGCCCATCGCGGTCGCGGACAGGTTCGGCAGGTACGCGGCCTTCGCGATGCCGACCGCGAGCGCCGCGTTGCGTGCGTCGTTCCACGCGATGCGGGTCAGCGGGTTCGTCGATTCGGCGAGGTCGATCAGTTCGGGCAGCGTGTAGGGATGCGCGGCATCGAGCGCGGCGGGCGGCGACACCGATGCGAGCGCGGGCGAGGCCGGCAGCGTGTAGTCGTGCGGTGCGCGTTGCGCGGACGCGAGCGGCGGGGCCGGCACGATGTCGCCCGCGGTCGACGTTTGCGGCTGCCACGGGCGATCGGGTGCGTCCGGCGCCAGATCGATCGACGACGTTGCGCAACCGGCCAGCGCGACGGCAGTCGCGAGCGCGGCGGCGGCGATCGACGCGGCCAGCGGTTCAGGGACGCGCATGAGGGGCAGGCTCCTTCGGGGTGGCTTGACGCGCGGCGTCGGCGATGTGCGCGAGCCGCGTGTCGATCAGGTTCAGCAGCGCGTCGCGTGCAGGGTCGGCGGGCGCGGCGGCCGGCGGCGGGGCCGGCATGGTTGCCGCGCTTGCTGTCGACGGCGGCGCCGGCGCAGCAGTGTCGGCAGCCGGGTCGCCGTCACGCAGCACGACCACGCGCGCGAGCCGCGCGCTGATCGCCGCGTCGCCCGGCGTGCGCTCGGCGAGCAGGAACAGCGGGCCTTCGAGCGCGCCGAGTTCCGCGAGCGCGCGGCGCCGGGTGGCAAGCCATGTGGCGGCGGGGCGTACCCACGACGGTTCGTAGTGGACGAGGCCGAGTTCCTGCGCGATTGCGCCGTGGCGCGCGAAGGCTTCGGCGGCGAGCGTGCGACGTTCGGCCGGCTGCGCGATCTGCACGACGCGGCGCCACTGCTCGAGCAGCGCGGCGAGCGCGACGTCGATCTGCTTGCCGATGCTGACGGGCCAGATGCGCGTGAATACGAGATACACGACGACGTTGCCGAGCAGGATGCCGATCGTGCGATCGCGCGCGATGGTCAGGTCGAAGCCGGGGCCGGCGCCCTGGATCACGCACAGGAAAAACGCGAACGCGATCTGGAAGCCCGCATACCCGATGCGCGGCGAGCCGAACGCGACCCACGCGGACAGCCACGCGCCGGCGAACACCAGCGCCATCAGCTGACCGATCGACGAGAGCGCCGGCACGACGAACACGAGCGCCGCGGTGCCGAGCAGCGCACCGACGATGCAGCCGACAATCCGCAGCGTGAGCTTCTCGACCGTCTCGGCGGTCGAGCCGAGCGACACGATGTAGCAGGTGACGACGCACGTATGGATGCCCGACCAGTCGAGCTGCGAATACAGCAGATAGCAGAAGACGGCCGCGGCGGTCGTCTTCAGCGCATAGCGGATGTGATCGGGATTGCTGCGCGCATCCGGCAGGAAGAAGCCGCCGCGCGGCGCCGGCGCGGGCGTGGCGACGGGCTCGGGGCGGGCGGCAGCGGACGCGCTGACGGGGGCGGCCGGCGCGGGTGCAGTCGTATCGGCCGCCGCGCCCGGTTCCGCGAAGCGCGTGATCGCCGCATGGAGATCGGTCGCGGCGACGCGCGCGAGCGGCGGCAGTGTATCGGCCGGCGGCAGCGCGAGCGTCGCGTCGACCGGATAGCCGCCGCGCTCGAGAATGGCCGCCATCTCGTCGAGCGTGGCCGCGATCGGTGCGGCGAACGCGGCGGGCAGCCGCGCGTCCGGTTCGCGATCGGCCAGCGCGACGCCGACCATCAGCGCCGTGCTCGACGCAATCGCCTGGCGCAGCGCCGCAACGTCGGCGGCGCTCGACGAGCCTTCGAGTTTCGACAGCTTGAGCCACGTCAGCAACTGCTTGTCGCCTTCGCGCAGGCTGGCGTCGAATGCTGCGCGCGCGTCGTCGTCGCCGCGCAGCCGCCGCGCGGCGAGCCGCAGGCGCTTGGCGATCTGCGCGAGCGCGAGCCGGCGCGGCGACGGCGCGATCAGCAGGTTGACGACGATCGCAACGCCGACCGGGATCGCGATCGTCAGCCAGATAT
Source organism: Burkholderia sp. Bp9142 (assembly GCF_003853415.1). Taxonomy (GTDB): domain Bacteria; phylum Pseudomonadota; class Gammaproteobacteria; order Burkholderiales; family Burkholderiaceae; genus Burkholderia. The sequence goes on from NZ_QTPP01000002.1 coordinate 43,134, forward strand.
AGAGCAGCGCGCGGGTCGCGGCTTCGCCAAACGGCGCGAGGCCGAGCTGGTCGAGCCCGAAGCCGACGATCATCGCGAGGATCGCGCCCACGGGGCGCAGCTTGCTGGCCGACGTCAGGTACAGCAGCCCGACCGACAGCACGGCCATGCATGCGACCCGCAGGATCGAATAGTCGATGCTGAAGATCGCGATGCCGAGCACGAGCCCGATCACGACCGTGACGATCAGCAGCAGCGCCGCCGCGAGCACGATGCTCGTCACGCGGTCGGCGCGGATCATGAAGAACACGACGTAGGCGGACAGCGCGGCTTCGGGCGTACCGTACGCGCTCGTCACGAGCACGGTCAGCGCGCAGATCAAGGCGACCCGCACGGCGATCGACGTGCGCCCCGGAAACGGCGCGAGCAGTCGCAGGACTTCGCGCGGGCCCGGCGCGCGGACGTCAGCGGCAGGCCGAGCCATGCCGGACCTCGACGATCGCGCTCGCGCCGACACGCACGAGCTTGCCGTCGGGTTCGGCGAGCTTCACGCGCACGGGGAAGCGCTGCGCGACATGCACCCAGTTCACCGAACGCTGCACGATCGGCAGCGCGCGCGGCAGGTTGATGCGATCGCTGTCCGCGATGCCCGCGCCGATGCCGACCACCTTGCCCGTCAGCGGACGGCTGCGGTCGATCATCGAATAGACGGTCGCGCAATCGCCGACCGCGATGCGATTCAGCGACGTCTCGCGGAAATTGCCGACCGCGAACCATTCGCTTGCGTCGATCAGCGTGAAGATCGACTGGTTCGGCGCGAGGGTTTCGCCGGCGAGCACCGTCAGGCCCGTCACGAGCCCGTCGTGCGGCGCGCGCACGACCGTATCGTCGAGCGCGTGCTGCGCGCGGGCGAGTGCGGCTTCGCGCGCATGGAGCGTCGCGATCGCGTCGGCATCGTCGCCGATCGTCTGCGCGGACGATCGCTGCTGTTCCTTGGCCTGCGTGAGCGACACGGCCGCATCGCGCTGCCGCACCTTCGCCTGGTCGAACTGCTGCGCGCTCACGTAGCCCTGCGCGGCGAGCGGCGCGAGGCGGTTCGCGTCGCGCGTCGCGAGGTCGTAATTCTGCGTCGCGCGCTTGACCTGCTCGGCGGCGACCGCCGCGTTCGAATGCTCGCCGATCAGCGACCGGCGGCGCGTGTCGAGCGATGCGCGCGCGAGCTCGACATCGGCCTGCGCCTGCGCGACCGTCAGCCGGTACGGCACCGGGTCGATTTCATACAGCAGGTCGCCCTTCGCGACGCGCTGGTTCTCGTGCACGGCGAGACGCACGATGCGGCCGCCGACGGGCGACGCGACGTGGACGAGGTCCGCGTCGATCGACGCGTCGTCGGTGGACGGGTAGGCCGACGTGCGGTGGTACGCATACGCGAGCGCGGCGATGCCGAGCGCGACGATCGCCAGCGCGATCACGCGGCCTTTCGTGGAGGGGCGGGCGATTCCGGCGGCCTTCATGCAAACGGCCCCGTGCCGGTGAGCCATACGATCACGGCGACCACGAGCCCGATCGCGGTGCAGACGGCGAGTTGGTAGGGCACGGTGGCGGCCCAGCCGGTCGCGACGAACACGCGGTGCGCGACGATCGCGCCGACGATGCCGACGATCGCACTGACGAGCCAGAGCGGGAAATACGCGCCGAACAGGACGTACGACGGTGCGCCGCGCGACGTGCAGCCCACAAGCGGCAGGGCGGGCACCAGGGTGGCGGCGGCGCGCAGGGGTACGCGCGGCGTTGTTTTTCTCATGGCGTGACGAGCTCGACGTTGGGGGTGGATGCCGGGCACGGCGCAATGCGGTTCGTTGCCGCGACGACGATTCCGCGATACGGAGCCGATCATAAATCAGCGCGATGCGGACCGCCAGCGATGCGGCGCGCGCCGGGGCGCCCGGAGGCGGTTCGGGTGCGGTCGTGGCGCGGTCCGCGATTCTGCCAGCGCTTGCTTTCGCATGGGTGCCGACGGACTGTAAAGGATCGTCAGGCGGAACCCCGCCGCCGACGTTTGTTCGCCGATGTGCGGGAATCGAGGCAGCGATTGCCGGATTGCTGCTCGAGCGGTTGCGAATCCGCGCCCGGTCGAGTCGGCCGGTATCTGTGTACCATCGTGCGAAGGACGCGGCGCGTGGCGCGGGGCATGACGAGAACTTGACGTCACGATCCCGGCCGATGCGCCGCGCGACGGTGGTAGCGCAACGAGGATGAGTGTTCCATGCGAAGTTTCTTTGTCCGGTTCATCGCAATCGGCGTGCTGTTCCATCTGTATGTCGGGCTGCGGATCATTCCCGGCGCATTCGCGTCGCCGCTCGCGCGCACGATCGCGGCGCTGGTACTGGCGAGCTTCGTCGTGCTGATCCCGGTCGGCATGTTCTCGCGCCGCTTCGACGAAGGCTGGGCCGCGACGCTCGTTGGCTGGGCCGGCTCGCTCGCGATGGGCTTCTTCTCGTCGCTGCTGGTGCTGACGTTCCTGCGCGAGCTGGTGCTGCTCGGCGTCATCGTGTGGCGGCATCTCGGGCATGACGGCGCCTGGAGCGGCGCGAGCGCCGACACGGCGCTCGGCGTGCTGGTGGCCGCGGTGCTGGTCACCGCGATCGGATTCGTCGGCGCGCGCCGCACGGCGGCGGTCAAGCGCGTGTCGATTCCGGTCGACGGGCTGCCGGCCGCGCTCGACGGGCTGACGATCGTGCAACTGTCGGACATTCACGTCGGGCCGACGATCAAGCGGCCTTATATCGAGCGGATCGTGCGGGCGGTCAATGCGCTCGATGCGGATCTCGTCGTCGTGACGGGCGACGTGGTCGACGGCTCGGTCAAGCGGCTGCGCGAACACACGGCGCCGCTCGGCCGCATGCAGTCGCGGCACGGCAGCTTCCTCGTGACGGGCAACCACGAGTACTACGCCGGCGCGCACGCGTGGATCGACGAATTCCGGCGAATCGGGTTGACGGTGTTGCTCAACGAGCACGTGCTGATCGAGCACGACGGTGCGCGGGCGGTGCTCGCGGGCGTCACCGATTTCACGGCGGGCGGGTTCGATCCCGCGCATCGCAGCGATCCCGAGCAGGCGCTGGCGGGCGCGCCACGCGACGTCGCGACGAAGATCCTGCTCGCGCACCAGCCGCGCAGCGCGGAAGCGGCGAGCCGCGCCGGCTTCACCGTGCAGCTGTCCGGCCATACGCACGGCGGCCAGTTCCTGCCGTGGCCGCCGTTCGTGCGTCTGCAGCAGCCGGTGATCGGCGGGCTCGACCGGTTCGGCGCGATGTGGCTCTATACGAGCCGCGGCACCGGCTACTGGGGGCCGCCGAACCGCTTCGGCGTGCCGTCCGAAATCACGCTGATCCGGTTGACGCGCGCGACTGGGTGACGGGCGCGATAGCGTCGAAATCGACGCGCACCGTGATGATCGCGTGACACGCCGCAAATGCATCGGCTTCGCCGTTCGCGCGGACGGCCGCGTCGCGCGCCGGAATGACAGCGCATGGCGGCGCGTGTCGCCGTTGTCTACCATGCAGACATGGTCCGTCTGTACCGTTCATTTTTGCCTGATCCCGACATGTCGACGCCCGATCTATTCGCCGATACGCCCGCGCCCGACGTCGATTGGTACCCGGACTGGCTCGCACCGTCCGACGCCGATCGCGTGCTGGCCGCGCTGATCGATGAAGTCGCATGGCGCCAGGACACGATCCGTACGCCGCGCGGCCGCATTCCGCTGCCGCGGCTCACCGCGTGGCAGGGCGAGCCGGACGCCGTCTACGTGTATTCGGGGATCCGCAACGTGCCCGCGCCGTGGACGGCGGCCGTGCTCGACCTGAAGCGTGCAGTCGAGGCCACGTGCGGCGCGCATTTCAACAGCGTGCTGCTCAATCGTTACCGCAACGGACAGGACAGCCTCGGCTGGCATGCGGACAACGAGCCGGAGCTCGGCGAAACACCGGTGATCGCGTCGGTCAGCCTTGGTGCGATGCGCGTGTTCGACCTGCGTCACCGTGCGACCGGCGTCGTGCATGCGTACCGGCTGACGCACGGCAGCCTGCTCGTGATGCGCGGCCGCACGCAGGCCGAATGGCAGCACCGCGTGCCGAAGGCGCCGGCCGTGCAGGGCGAGCGCATCAATCTGACGTTCCGGAGAGTCATGCCAGCGGCGGCGGGTCGTTAGCCGCTGGCCCTGCCGCCCCGGCGCCGCGCGCTCACGTTCGATCATGACCCGTTTTCGATCGATACGATCCGTCGGTCGTCCATGCGGCGCGTTGCCGCACGAGTGCTGTATGGTGCGGCGCAACCATGCCCGCGAGGCCCGTGCCGCAAGGGTTTTCAGGCGGATTCGATCGACCACCTGGTTCCGATAGGCAAGTGTAAGCCCTGATGGTGCGTCGCAACATTCCTTGACTAGACTATCGAATAGCTGAAACGCGCCGCGAACCGGCGCATTTTTTCGACATGCCCGATGCGTGGCCAATGGGACCCATAGGGCAGGAGCATAACCCGTGACCGTACTGGACTCATCCCTCGAATCCTCGCTGCACGTCTTCGAACAAGACGGCGGATGGCAATGGGCGCTGACGGTGAAGCGGGCGTCCGGCGTTGGCGTGAAAGTCGTCGCATTCAGCACGGACGGCTTTCGCGGCGAAGCCGATGCCTATGCCGCCGGCCAGCGCGCGCGCGCCGAGTATGACGACACCGTGACGGCCTGACGCCGTCGCGCCGACCCCAATCCCGATCCCGGCCCGGCGTGGTCGTTCGTTGTCACGCGTTTTCCTGTTCCTTTCCCTCCTTTCCGACTTGCCCGAATCGATCCGTATGCGACATCGCATGCGGTGCGCTCGCATTTGCCCGTCGTTCACTGCCGCCACGGTACCCGGCGACGTTCCGGTGGGCAGTCCTGTCTATCGCTGTTATTCTTTCGATCGCATCAGGCTATATGACAGTCCGGCTGTCCGGTCGGGCGCACCGCGCCGTCGGCCACCTGCGCGGGATCGTGTTGATCCGACTCGGTCGAAATTCCATAATCAAGCATTGCGGGTCTTTCGTGAACGCTTTCATTCCGTCCATGTGCACAGGGTCAATCCAACGATGAGCGGTGCACCGAAACCGCCGGCGAAGCCGGCAAGCGCGCCGCGCGCGGCAGCCAGCGACGACGTCGACCACGACGCGTCGAAGCCGGGCGCGGGCGACGACGAATCGTCCGGCGGCGCGTCGTCGTATCTGGTTCCGGGCCTCGAACGCGGGCTGCGGATCCTCGCCGAATTCTCCGCGCGCGAGCCGGTGCTCGGCGCGCCCGAACTGTCGAAGCGCATCGGCATCCCGCGCACGACCACCTTCCGTCTGCTGCAGACGCTCGAAGCGCTCGGCTTTCTCGAGCGCGTGAACGGCGACCGCTATTTCCGGCTCGGTGTCGGCGTGATGCGGCTCGGCTTCGAATACCTGAATTCGCTGGAACTGACCGACCTCGGCGCGCCGGTGCTCGAACGGCTGCGCGACGCGACGGGCCTGTCGACGCACCTGCTGATCCGCGACCAGCGCGATGTGGTGTTCGTCGCGAAGGCACAGAGCAACACGTCGATGTTCGGTTCGGTGAAGGTGCACGTCGGCACGCGGTTGCCCGCGCACGCGACCGTGCACGGCCACGTGCTGATGGGCGACCTCACGCGCGACGCGCTGCGCCAGCTGTATCCGGAAAAGCGGCTCGAGCAGTTCACCGAGCGCACGCCGGGCACCGTCGACGAGCTGTACGAGCGCGTGCGTCATTACGCGCGGCTCGGTTATGCGGTCAGCGAGGCCGCGTTCGAGAGCGGCATCTCGGCGGTGACCGCGCCCGTGCGCGAGCATTCGGGCGCGATCGTCTCGGCCATCACGGCGACGGTGCCGCGCTCGGAAATCGGCGAGGCCGGCGAGAAGGAGCGGCTCGTCGAAGCGGTATGCGGCGCGGCGGTCGACCTGTCGCAGCGCCTGAACTACCGGCCGCTCGAAAGCGACCCGACATTCGCGCACGCGCGCCATCGGGTCGCGATGTTCTGACCTGTCGAGCAGGCCGCCGCATCGCACGGCTTCGCCAGCAAAAATAGAGCAGCCCAACGGCTGCTCTTTTCGTTTTCGTCATCGGGCGCGTGCGCCCGTCGCCGCTCAGAACGAATGATGAATGCCGGTCAGCACGATCACCTGGTTCGCGGTGCTCGACGCGCCGGCCGTGAAGAACGCGGCCTTCGCACCGCCCGAGCCGTGCTCGAACAGCACGTTCGCATAGAGCTGCGTGCGCTTGGACAGCGAATAGATGTCGCCGAGCTCGACCTGCGTCCAGCGGCGGCCGGCCAGCGTCGTGGTCGCCGCGCCGCCCGCGATCGTGTTGAACGCGCTGCTGCGATAGTTCACGCCCGCGTCGTAGCTCTGGAACGTGTCGGAAAACCCGTTCGACTGCATCTTCACGCGCGTGTAGAGGCCGTGCACGAGGAAGTCGCCGATCTGGTACGACGCGCCCGCGCCGATGTTCTCGACCTTGTTCGCCAGATAGCCGTTCGCGGTGTTCTGCCCCTGGAACGACGTGATCCCCGTCTGGCCGACCAGGATCGAGCGGTCGTGCTCGTTCGAATAGACGGCTGACGCCTTGAACGGCCCGTTCGCATAGTTCAGCGCGACGCCGACCGACTTGCCGGTCGAGAAGTTCGTCGTGTTGCCGAGCGCCATCGTCGCCGCGGCCGAGAAGCCGCCGAAGCTCGGCGAACGGTACTTGACCGCGTTGTTGTACGGCACGTTGCCGGTCGCGGCGAGCCCGTCGATGTTGCCGGGGTGGAACGCATACCAGCTCATCGCGAGATACGCGGTGCTGAGCGGATCGAGATAGTCGAACGTCAGCGGCGTCTGGCGGCCGAGCGTCAGCGTGCCGTAGCGCTCCGAGCTGAGCCCGACGAACGCCGCGCGGTTCCAGATCGTGTTCGCGGTCGCGAACTGGCCGTTGTTCGTATAGAAGCCGTTTTCCAGCTGGAAGATCGCCGACAGGCCGCCGCCCAGGTCTTCCTTGCCTTTCAGGCCCCACCGGTCGGGCTGCGTGTTGCCCTGGATCATTGCCCACTTCGCATGGCCGCCGACGTTGTTCACGTACGCGACGCCGGCATCCATGCTGCCGTACAGCACTACGCTGCTCTGCGCCCACGCGCCGGACACGGCGCTCATTCCGATGACTGCTGCTGCTACCGCTTGCTTGAGCATTTGATCTCCTGACTCTCCAAACCTGACGGAAAACATGCCGTGGCGGCGGGCGCGGGGACGGCCGGCCGTCGCGCGTTTCCGCCACCGGGGCGGGCATTCTTTATGTTCCATATAAGGAACAATGTGCCTTTGATGGAATGGAGTATAGAGGTGTCGTGCACCGTATCAAAAATAAATTTATCGGGCCGGATGGGGATGACGGCGATCCGCAACGCGGGTTGGAGAATCCGGAAAAACAGACTTAAATGCCCGGCCGAAAACACAAAATTACATTTGATGGGCGTTGCGGCGGAGCGCGTCGACTCAACGGTCGGTGTTTTCCCTAGGGCATGCAGCTTTTTGTTTTGCTCGTGGAAAGCCGCTTCTATAATCACCATCCATAAACTGCTGTTCCGGATATGGAACAAGTCAGGAGCGAACCGAGAGTCGATCAGAAGGAAGGGTGTGAGATGTCTGAACAATGGATTTGCGCCGGGCACGCCGGCGCGCTGTCGGAAGACACGCCGATCGAGTTCAAGCGGACCGACGGTGTCGAAATCGGGATCTACCGCGTCGGCGACGAGGTGTATGCGCTCGAGAACGTGTGCCCGCATGCGTACGCGCTGCTGACGCAGGGGTTCGTCGACGAGGGCACGGTCGAATGCCCGCTGCACGAGGCCGTGTTCGACATCAGGACGGGCGAATGCCTGAAGGGCCCGGGCGGGCGCGCGCTGAAGCAGTACGCGGTGCGCCTTGCGGGTGAAGAAATCCAAGTCAAGGTGGAATGACATGAAAGAAGCGACCGTCAACTTCAATCCCTTCCTGAAGCCGTGGGTGGCGCCTCAGCCGAACAACGTCGCCGGCAAGGGGCAGATCGAGATCCCGGGCCAGGTCGAGAACCAGGTCTGGCAGAACCGCAAGGCCGCGCCGACGCAGTACGAGAACGATCTCGGCGATGCGCTCGAACGCGTGTTCGAGAGCGGTGCGACCGAGCTGGACGATGTCGTCGCGGGCCTGAACCGCATCGGCTTTCGCGCACCGGACGGCACCGCCTGGACCGCCGAGCGTTTCCGCGCCGAAATGGCCTCGCTCGCGGAATGACCGCAGCGACCGCGCCGGGCGCCTGAGCGCCGACCCGACAACCGCATCCGGAGCACACTGATGACGTCCCCCGACCAACACGAAGCCCAACACGACCCGGTCCGCGACTACCTCGACCGCGGCATCAAGAACTACTGGTATCCCGTCGCCCCGAGCTGGCAGGTGTCGAACGCGCCTGTCGGCCTCACGCGCCTGTCCGAGCAGATCGTGCTGTGGCGCGATCACGAGGGCAAGGTCCACGCGCTGGAAGATCGCTGCCCGCACCGCGGCGCGCGCCTGTCGCTCGGCTGGAACCTCGGCGGCAACATCGCCTGCTGGTATCACGGCATCGAAGTCGACGGCGGCGGCACGGTCAGCCGCGTGCCGGCGGTCGCGAACTGTCCGCTCGAAGGCACGAAGTGCGTGAAGTCGTATCCGGTCGAAGAACAGGCCGGCGCGATCTTCCTGTGGTTCGGCGACGAAGCGCACGGCGAACCGGCGCCGCTGAACCTGCCGGAAGAACTGGTCGCCGACGAGTACGGCCATTTCCTGTGCGTGTCGAACTGGAAGTGCAATTACCAGTACGCGATCGACAACGTGATGGACCCGATGCACGGCGCGTACCTGCACGCGACGTCGCACTCGATGGCCGAAGGCGACAAGCAGGCCGAGATGCGCGTGCGCAAGACGGAAACGGGCCTGATGTTCGAGAAGATCGGCCAGCGCGACGTGAACTTCGACTGGGTCGAGCTCGGCGAAACGGGCTGCCTGTGGATGCGTCTCGCGATTCCGTACAAGCAGAAGTTCGGCCCGGGCGGCAACTTCGGGATCGTCGGCTTCGCGACGCCGGTCGACGGCGACAACTGCCAGGTCTACTTCTGGCGCACCCGCAAGGTCAGCGGCTGGCAGCGCGACGTGTGGCGCTTCATGTACCGCAACCGCCTCGAGGGCCTGCACTGGGACGTGCTCGAGCAGGACCGCTACGTCCTCGAAAGCCTCGCGCCGCATGCGCGCGATCACGAATACCTGTACCAGCACGACGTCGGCATCACGCGCGTGCGCCGGATGCTGCGCCAGCGCGCGCAGGAGCACCTGTCCGCGCTTGACGCGCACCGTGCGGCGCACGCCGCGGCGGAGCCGGCGAATGGCTGAGTCCGCACCGGTCGTGTCGCTGCCGGGGCGCCGCGTGCTCGTCACGGGCGGCGCGCGCGGTCTCGGCGCCGCGTTCGTGAAGGCGCTGGTCGAAGCGGGCGCGCAGGTCGCGTTCGGCGACGTGCTCGTCGACGAAGGCCGCGCGCTGGCCGCGCAGCTCGTGCAAGCCGGCCACACCGCGCATTTCCTCGCGCTCGACCTGGCCGATCCGGCGAGCGTCGACGCATTCGTCGCGCAGGGCGCGGCAGCCCTCGGCGGCATCGACGCGCTGATCAACAACGCGGCGATCACGAACTCGGGCGGCAAGCTGTCGACGGAACTCGACGTGTCGACCTGGGATGCCGTGATGAACGTGAACGTGCGCGGCGTGTGGCTCGTCAGCAATGCGGCGCTGCCGCACCTTGCGCGCTCGGGCCGCGGCGCGATCGTGAACCTCGCATCGGACACCGCGCTGTGGGGCGCGCCGAAGCTGCTCGCGTACGTCGCGAGCAAGGGCGCCGTGATCGCGATGACGCATGCGCAGGCACGCGAGTTCGGCGCGCACGGCGTGACGGTCAACGCGATCGCGCCGGGGCTCACCGAAGTCGAGGCGACGGCCTACGTGCCGGCTGAACGCCATGCGTTCTACATGCAGGGCCGTGCGCTGACGCGCACGCAGGTGCCCGACGACGTGACGGGCCCGGTGCTGTTCCTGCTGTCGGACGGCGCGCGCTTCGTGACGGGTCAACTGCTGCCGGTGAACGGCGGCTTCGTGATGAATTGAATTGAAGTTTTCACTGGGAATGAAGGAGAGGACGATGGCGGACGCAGATCTCGAACGCAAGTCGTGGGACCAGCCGGAAGGCGCAAGCTTCGGCGACTGGATGGAAGGGCGTGTCGCGCGCCATGCGACGCGGCGCTACGACTGGGACGCGCTGAAGTTCCAGGCCGACTACGACCCGAAGTATCGCCGTGCGCAGATGCGCTACGTCGGCACGGGCGGCACGGGCGTCGCGAAGGACGTCAACACGGTGCCGGCCGGCAACTTCACGTTTTCGACGATGGTCATCCCGGCCGGCAACATCGGCCCGAGCCACATCCACATCGACGTCGAGGAAATCTTCTTCGTGCTGCGCGGCAGGATGAAGGTGATCTGCGAGCGCGACGGCGAGACCTGGGAAGCAGTCCTCGGCGAGCGCGACCTGATCTCGGTGCCGCCGGGCGTGTATCGCACGGAAATCAACATCGGCGAGGAAGACGCGCTGATGTGCGTGATGCTCGGTTCGCCGAAGCCCATCACGCCGACGTATCCGCCGGATTCGCCGCTCGCGAAGATCAAGCGCTGAGACGGGGCGGAGCAAGCAATGCGTGTCATCGACAAACGTGAACGCGACCGCACCGCGGCGTTCGCCGCGCTGCTCGGGCAGTTTCCCGAACAGCGCTGCGAAGCCGGCGCGGCGGGCACGATCGGCTACCGTGAGGCTGGCGCAGGCGAGGCCGGCGCGCAGCATGCGGGCCACGCGCTGCCCGTCGTGCTGCTGCACGGGATCGGCTCGGGCGCCGCATCGTGGGTGCGCCAGCTCGACACGCTCGGCGCGTCGCGCCGCGTGCTCGCGTGGGATGCGCCCGGCTACGGCGTGTCGACCCCCGTGCACGGCACGTCGCCGGCGGCCGCCGATTACGCGGCGTCGCTCAACGCGTGGCTCGAGGCACTCGGCATCGCGCGTTGCGTGCTGGTCGGGCATTCGCTCGGCGCGATCATCGCGGGCGGGTTGGCCCGCGTGATGCCCGCGCGAATCGCCGGCCTGCTGCTGATCTCGCCCGCGGGCGGCTACGGCAGCGCGCCCGCGCAAACGCGCGACACGCGCCGCGATGCACGCCTTGCCATGCTCGACGAACTCGGCCCGGCCGGGCTCGCCGAGCAGCGCAGCGGCAACATGCTGTCGGGATTCGCGAGCGAGGATGCGCGGGCGTGGGTGCGCTGGAACATGGCGCGCATCGTGCCGGCCGGCTATGCGCAGGCCACGCATCTGCTCGCGAACGCCGACCTGGCAACCGATCTCGCGGGCTTCACGGGCCGCGCGGCGGTGGCCGTTGGCGCGCACGACGCGATCACGCCGCCTGCCGCGTGCGAACGTATCGCGGCCGCGCTGCACGTCGGGCTGCAGGTGATTCCGCAGGCCGGTCACGCCGGTTATGTGGAAGCGCCGGATGTCTATTCCGCACTGATCGATGCTGTTTGTCGCCAGTGCGATCAACAGCGGGGGCGGGCATGAGCGAACCGCTGCAACAACCAGAATCCGACACCGCGAAGTCCGAGGCCAGCTACGTGGTGCCGGGCCTCGAACGCGGCTTGCGCATCCTCGCCGAATTCTCGCCGCGCGAGCCGGTACTCGGTGCGCCGGAACTGTCCAAGCGCCTCGGCATTCCGCGCACGACGGTGTTCCGTCTGCTGCAGACGCTCGAATCGCTCGGCTTTCTCGAGCGCGCGGACAAGGATCGCAACTACAAGCTCGGCATCGCCGTGCTGCGGCTCGGCTTCGAATACCTGAGCTCGCTCGAGCTGACCGATCTCGGCCTGCCGGTGATCGAGAGCCTGCGCGATGCGACCGGCTTCACGACGCACATCGTGATCCGCGACGGCCGCGACGTGGTGTTCGTCGCGAAGGCGCAGAGCCAGTCGCCGGTGTTCAGCTCGATTCGCGTGAACGTCGGCACGCGGTTGCCCGCGCATGCGACGACCCATGGCCACGTGCTGATGGGCGACCTGTCGCTGAAGGAGCTGCGTGCGCTGTATCCGGACGGCAAGCTGAACCGGATGACGAGCGCGACGCCGGAATCGGTCGACGCGTTGTACGAAGTGATCCGCGAGGATGCGCTGCGCGGCTACGGCGTCAGCAATTCGTCGTTCGAGCGCGGCATCTCGGTGGTCACGGCGCCGGTGCGCAACGACACGCAGAAGATCGTCGCGTGCATCACGGTGACGGTGCCGCGGCCGGAGATCGACGCGGCGCTGATCGCCGACGGGCTGATCGACAAGGTGCAGCGCGCGGCGGCGGAACTGTCGCGGCGGCTCAATTACCGCTCGGACGACGAGCACACGTTTCTCAAAGCTTTAGGATTGAAATGAGACCCCCACGCATGCTTCGCACGCTGCCCCCCAAGGGGGCGGTCAATCCTCTTGGGGCGGCCCGGCGAGGACCGACGACATGATTGAGATCGATCTGACCGGGCAGGTGGCGGTGGTGACGGGCGGTTCGTCCGGCATCGGCCTCGCGACTGCCGAACGGTTCCTGCAGGCCGGCGCGTCGGTCGCGATTTGCGGCCGCGACGGCGAACGCCTCGCGCGCGCCGAAGCGAGGCTCGGCGAGCGATACCCGGGGGCGCAACTGCTCGCCGTGCGCTGCGACGTACTCGACGAAGCCGACGTGGCCGCGTTCGCGCAGGCCGTGTCCGACCGCTTCGGCCGGGCCGACATGCTCGTCAACAACGCGGGCCAGGGCCGCGTGTCGACCTTCGCCGACACGACCGACGTCGCATGGCGCGACGAGCTCGAACTGAAGTACTTCAGCATCATCCGCCCGACGCGCGCGTTCCTGCCGCTGCTGCGCGACGCGCAGGCGCCGAGCATCACCTGCGTGAACTCGCTGCTCGCGCTGCAGCCGGAGCCGCACATGGTCGCGACGTCGTCGGCGCGCGCGGGCGTGCTGAGCCTCGTGAAGTCGCTCGCGACCGAACTGGCGCCGCAGCGCATCCGCGTGAACTCGATCCTGATCGGCATCGTCGAGTCGGGCCAGTGGCGCCGCCGCTACGAAGCGCAGGCGCAGGCCGGCGAAAGCTGGGAGGACTGGACGGGCGCGCTCGCCCGCAAGAAGAACATTCCGCTGAACCGCTTCGGCACGCCTGACGAGGCAGCCTGGGCACTTTTTTATCTCGCAACGCATCTGTCGTCCTATACGACGGGCAGCCATATCGACGTTTCTGGAGGCTTTGCACGCCATGTCTAAAAAAACCACGGTTGGCGAGCTGATTGCCGCCTTTCTCGAGCAGTGCGACGTCAAGACCGCATTCGGTGTCATCTCGATCCACAACATGCCGATCCTCGACGCGATCAACTCGCGCGGCAACATCCGGTATGTCGGCGCGCGCGGTGAAGCGGGCGCGGTGAACATGGCCGATGGCCTGGCCCGCGTGTCGGGCGGCCTGGGCGTCGCGTTCACGAGCACGGGCACGGCGGCGGGCAACGCGGCCGGCGCGATGGTCGAGGCGCTGACGGCCGGCACCGCGCTGCTGCACATCACGGGGCAGATCGAAACGCCGTACCTCGACCAGGATCTGGCATACATCCACGAAGCGCCGGACCAGCTCACGATGCTCGACGCGATCTCGAAGGCCGCGTTCCGCGTGCGCACGGTCGAAACCGTGCTGCCGACGATCCGCGAAGCGGTGCGCATCGCGCAGACCGCGCCGACGGGCCCGGTGTCGGTCGAGATTCCCATCGACATCCAGGCCGCCGAAATCGAATGGCCGGACGACCTCGCGCCGGCGCACGTCGCGGTGCGCGAGCACGACGACGCACGCGTCGCGAAGCTCGCCGACGCGCTGGCGGCCAAGCGCCGTCCGCTGCTGTGGCTGGGCGGCGGTGCGCGCCATGCGCGTGCGGAAGTCGAACGCCTCGTGAAGCTCGGCTTCGGCGTCGTGACGAGCGTGCAGGGCCGCGGCGTGCTGCCGGAAGACCACCCGGCGACGCTCGGCGCGTTCAACGTGCATTCGGCCGTCGAAGCGTTCTACAAGACCTGCGATGCGCTCGTCGTGGTCGGCTCGCGCCTGCGCGGCAACGAGACGCTGAAGTACAAGCTCGCGCTGCCGCGGCCGCTGTTCCGCGTCGACGCCGATGCGCTTGCCGACAACCGCGGCTATCGCAACGAGCTGTTCGTGCACGGCGATTCGAAGCGCGTGCTGGCCGAGTTGGCCGACCGTCTCGAAGGCCGCCTGTCCGTCGATCCGCAGTTCGCGGTCGATCTCGCGGCGGCGCGCGAGCAGGCCGTCGCCAGCGTGGCGGAGGGCCTCGGGCCGTACAAGACGCTGGTCGACACGCTGCAGGGCGCGGTGGGCCGCGACTACAACTGGGTGCGCGACGTGACGATTTCGAACAGCACGTGGGGCAACCGCCTGCTGAAGATCTTCGAGCCGCGCGCGGGCGTGCATGCGCTCGGCGGCGGCATCGGCCAGGGTATCCAGATGGGCATCGGCGCGGCGCTGGCCGGTTCGGCCGCGAAGACGGTCTGCCTGGTCGGCGACGGCGGCCTGATGGTCAACGTCGGTGAGCTGGTGACGGCCGTGCAGGAAAACGCGAACGTGATGATCGTGCTGATGAACGACCAGTGCTACGGCGTGATCCGCAACATCCAGGATGCGCACTACGGCGGCCGCCGCTGCTTCGTGCAGCTGCACCAGCCCGATTTCGCGCAGTTCTGCGCGAGCTTCGGCCTCACGCACTACCGGATCACGTCGCTCGACCAGGCGGAAGCGATCGTGCGCGAAGGGATCGCGAAGGAAGGACCGGTGATGGTCGAGGTCGACATGCTGTCGGTCGGCTCGTTCGCATCGGCCTTCGCGGGTCCCCCGGTGAAGAAGGAGGAAACGCCGTCGGAGCGCCAATATGCTTAACGGACGCAACCCGGGCCACGCACACGCGCATGCGCCCGTCGACGTCGTGATGATCGGCTTCGGCGCGATCGGTGCCGCCGTGTATCACGCGGTCGAGCACGACGCGTCGTTGCGCGTCGCGCACGTGATCGTGCCCGAGCACCAGCGCGACGCGGTGCAGCACGAGCTCGGCGGGGCGGTGGAGGTCGTGTCGTCGGTCGACGCGCTGGCCCGCCGTCCCGAGTTCGCGCTCGAATGCGCGGGCCACAGCGCGCTCGTCGATCACGTCGTGCCGCTGCTGAAGGCCGGCACCGATTGCGCGGTCGCATCGATCGGCGCGCTGTCCGATCTCGCGCTGTTCGACGTGCTGTCGCAGGCCGCCGACGAAGGCGACGCGACGCTCACGCTGCTGTCCGGCGCGATCGGCGGGATCGACGCGCTGGCGTCGGCGAAGCAGGGCGGCCTCGACGAGGTGCTGTACGTCGGCCGCAAGCCGCCGCTCGGCTGGCTCGGCACGCCCGCGGAGGCACTGTGCGACCTGCGCGCGATGACCGAAGAGAAGGTGATCTTCGAAGGCACCGCACGCGATGCCGCGCGGCTGTATCCGAAGAACGCGAACGTCGCGGCAACCGTCGCGCTGGCGGGCCTCGGCCTCGACGCGACGCGCGTGCGCCTGATCGCCGATCCGGCCGTCGCGCGCAACGTGCACCGCATCACCGCACGCGGCGCATTCGGCGAGATGTCGCTCGAGATGAGCGGCAAGCCGTTGCCCGACAACCCGAAGACGTCCGCGTTGACCGCGTACTGCGCGATCCGCGCGCTGCGCAATCGCGCGGCCCGCTGCGTGATCTGAACGGACAACCCGGCCGGTCCGGCCATCCGGGCCATTGAACGGCCGCCTGCGCCACGGCACGGGCGGCTGCGCAGAGACAGATTTGTGGGACTTGTGACATGACTCCATTCGATACGCGCCTCGTACCCGACGGCGACATCCTGATCGGCGGCGAGTGGCGGCGCGGCCGTGGCGCGCCTTACGCGAGCCTCTATCCGGCCGACCAGTCGCTGAACATGGAAGTATCGACGGCGAACGCGGAAGACGCGGCCGAAGCCGTCGTGGCCGCCGACGCCGCATGGCGTCGCGCCGACTGGGCCGGGCTCAAGCCGCACCAGCGCGCGCTGGTGCTGTACCGGATCGCCGACCTGATCATGCAGCGTCACGAGGCGCTCGCGAACCTGCAGCGCCGCGACAACGGCAAGCCGATCGGCGAGACGCGCGTGCTGGTCGCGAGCGCGGCCAATACGTTCCGCTATTTCGCGGCCTGCCTCGAGACGCTCGACGAAGAACTGACGCCGTCGCGCGGCGACTACCTGACGATGAGCGTGCACGAGCCGATCGGCGTGATCGCGGCGATCACGCCGTGGAACTCGCCGATCGCATCCGATGCGCAGAAGCTCGCGCCGGCGCTCGCCGGCGGCAACGCGGTGGTGCTCAAGCCGGCCGAGGTCACGCCGCTCGTGTCGCTCGCGCTGGCCCGCATCTGCGAGGAAGCCGGCGTGCCGAAGGGCGTGCTGAGCGTGCTGCCGGGCAAGGGCTCGGTGATCGGCGACGTGCTGGTGCGGCATCCGCTCGTGAAGAAGGTGTCGTTTACCGGCGGCACCGAAGTGGGTCGCGGCATCGCGCGCATCGCCGCGGAGAAGCTGATGCCGGTGTCGCTGGAGCTTGGCGGCAAGTCGCCGACGATCGTGTTCGACGACGCGGATCTTGATCACGCGGTCAACGGCGTGCTGTACGGCATCTTCAGCTCGTCGGGCGAGGCGTGCATCGCGGGTTCGCGGCTGTTCGTGCAGCGCGCGGTGTACGACGAATTCATGCAGCGCCTGGTGGCCGGCGCACGCAGGCTGCGCGTGGGCGACCCGACGCGGCCCGACACGCAGATGGGTCCGCTGATCACCGCGAAGCATCGCGAATCGGTGGAGCGCTACGTCGCGCTCGGGCTGGAGGAAGGCGGCCGCCTGCTGTGCGGCGGCGAGCGGCCGACGGGCGACGGGCGCGAGGACGGCTTCTTCTACCAGCCGACGATTCTCGAAGGCTTGCCGAACAGCGCGCGCATCTGCCAGGAAGAAATCTTCGGGCCGGTGCTGGTCGCGATGCCGTTCGACGACGAGGCATCGCTGATCGCGCAGGCCAACGACAGCGTGTTCGGCCTCGCCGCCGGCATCTGGACGCGCGACTACAAGCGCGCATGGCGCACCGCGCGCGCGCTCGAGACGGGCACCGTCTGGATCAACACGTACAAGCTGTTCTCGATCTCCACACCGTTCTCGGGCTGGAAGGAGAGCGGGATGGGCCGCGAGAAGGGGCGTCTCGGCATCCGCGAGTACATGCAGCAGAAGAGCCTCTACTGGGGCTTGAACGACGCGCCGCTGCCGTGGGCGAACTGAGCGAAGGGGAATGACGCAATGAGCATCTTGGGTATCGAGCAGATCACGTACGGTGTCGACGACCTCGCGACGTGCCGGCGCTTTTTCGCCGACTGGGGGCTGAAGGAAGTCGTGCACGACGACACGCGCGCACGTTTCGAGACGCTGAACGGCTGCACCGTGCTGGTCGTCAAGGCCGACGATCCGTCGCTGCCGCCCGCGTTCGAAGCGGGCCCGACGCTGCGTGAAGTCACGTGGGGCGTCGCGACGCAGCAGGAAGTCGACGCGCTGCGCACGAAGCTGGCCGGCCAGCCCGGCTATTACGCGCAGGACGATGCGGTCGGCTGCATCGATCCGAACGGGATGGCGATCCGCGTCGAGGTCACGCGCAAGCGCGCGCTCGACATCACCGGCTCGCCGTCGAACGTGTGGGGCCGGACGGTGCGGGTCGACCAGCCGAGCGCGATCTATGCGCGCGCCGAGCCGGTCGAGGTCGGGCACGTCGTGTTCTTCACGAACTGCCTCGACGCGCAGGAAAAGTTCTATCACGAGCTGCTCGGCTTCGAGACGTCGGACCGCTATCCGGGCCGCGGCGCGTTCATGCGCTGCGCGCCGCACGGCGGCCACCACGACCTGTTCCTGCTCGCGCTGCCGAACGGCAAACGCGGCCTGAACCACGTCGCGTTCACGGTGCGCGACATCCATGAAGTGTTCGGCGGCGGCATGCACATCGACCGCTGCGGCTGGGAAACGCAGCTCGGCCCGGGTCGCCACCCGGTGTCGTCCGCGTACTTCTGGTACTTCCAGAATCCGGCCGGCGCGCTGATCGAGTACTACGCGGACGAGGACGTGCTGACGCCCGAGTGGCAGCCGCGCGAATTCGAACCGGGCCCGACCGTGTTCGCCGAATGGGCCGTCGACGGTGGCCTCGACGGCAACACGCGCCGGCAGAAGAACGCGAAGGCGCCGGAAGGCAAGTTCATGACGGAGCGCAAATCGTGAGCGAAGCGAACCCGCAGGAATCGGCCGCGCCGGGCACGGTCGTCGTGATCGGCGGCGGCCAGGCCGCCGGCTGGGTGCTGAAGACGCTGCGCGCGGAAGGGTTCGCCGGGCGCCTCGTCATGATCGCCGACGAGCCGCACCTGCCGTACGAGCGTCCGCCGCTGTCGAAGGCCGTGCTGGCCGGCGACGCCGACATCGAGACCGTGCGGGTCGTGCGCCCGGACGAATTCGACGCGCTGAACGTCGAGGCGTGGCAGCCGGAACGCGCGGCATCGATCGATCGTGCACGTCGCGTGGTGAAGACCGAAAGCGGCCGCGAGATCGAGTACGACCGCCTCGTGATCGCGACCGGCGGCACGTCGCGGCGCTTGCCCGAGACGATCGTCAAGACGCCGAACCTGCATTACCTGCGCACGCTCGACGAAGCGGCCGCGCTCGGCGAGAAGCTGCGCGCGAGCCGGCGCGTGCTCGTGATCGGCGGCGGCTGGATCGGCCTCGAGGTCGCGGCGACCGCGCGCAAGCTCGGCGTCGAAGCGGTCGTCGTCGAAGGCGCGCCGCGGCTGTGCGGCCGCTCGGTGCCACAGATCGTGTCGGATTTCCTGCTCGACCTGCATCGCACGAACGGCGTCGACGTGCGTCTCGGCGCGGCGCTCGCATCGCTCGACACGCAACCGGACGACGCATCGAAGGTGCGCGCGACGCTCGCCGACGGCACGACGATCGACGCCGATTTCGCGGTGGCCGGCATCGGCCTCGCGCTGAACGCGACGCTCGCGAGCGACGCGGGGCTGGCGATCGACGACGGCATCGTCGTCGATGAATTCGGCGCGACCAGCGATCCGGCGATCTTCGCGTGCGGCGACGTCGCGAACCATCACAACGGCTGGCTGAAGCGGCGCGTGCGGCTCGAATCGTGGGCGAACGCGCAGAACCAGGCGATCGCGGCCGCGAAGGCGGTGCTCGGCGTGCGCGCCCCGTACGCGGAGATTCCGTGGTTCTGGTCCGATCAATACGACGTGAACCTGCAGATCCTCGGCGATCTGCCGGCCGATGCGCAGCTTGTCGTGCGCGGCGATCTTGCCGCGCGCCGCGCGACGCTGTTTTTCGTGGGCGATGGGCATGTGAGAGGTGTCATCGCCATCAACAACGCACGCGAGCTGAAGCTCGCACGCAAGTGGATGAACCAGGGCCGGGCAGTGGATACGGAAGCCCTGGCAGACACGACCAAAGCGCTTGCCTGACCGGCCAGGACGGCCAAAAGATCCAGGAGACAACCCGCATGAGCACTTTCGACAACGTCGTGGCCGGCAGGGCCACGATGGAAGCTGCCGCCTCCACGCCCGGCGCGATCATCGCGCGGCTCGAGCGGCTTCCGGCCAACGCGATGCAGATCCGCGCACGCGTGCTGATCGGCACCGCGACGTTCTTCGACGGCTTCGACGTGATCACGATCGCGGCGACGCTGCCGCTGCTGATTCACAAGTGGGGGCTGTCGCCGACGCAGATCGGCATGCTGATCGCGTCCGGCGCGATCGGCCAGCTGATCGGCGCGTTCCTGTTTCCCGCGCTCGCGGAGAAGCATGGCCGCGTGAAGGCGATCGCGTGGAGCTCCGCCGTGATCGGCATCACCAGCATCGCGTGCGGTTTCGCACCGACGTTCGAGGTGTTCGTGCTGCTGCGGATCCTGCAGGGGCTTGGGCTCGGCGGCGAACTGCCGGTCGCGGCGACGTACATCAACGAAATCACGCGCGCGCACGGCCGCGGCCGCTTCGTGCTGCTGTATGAAATCGTGTTCCCGATCGGCCTGCTGGTATCGATGGCGCTCGGTGCTTGGCTCGTGCCGCGGTTCGGCTGGGAGATCATGTACTTCGTCGGCGGGCTGCCGCTGATCCTCGCGCTGGTGCTCACGCGCCTTGTGCCGGAGTCGCCGCGCTGGCTCGCGTCGCGCGGACGGCTCGCGGATGCCGGGCGCGCGGTGGCGACGTTCGAATCGTCGGTGCGCGGCGAACTGCCGCCGGTCACGCAGGTGGCCGCATACGACGAGATGGTGCGCCAGCATCCGAAGCGCCGGATGAGCGACCTGTTCAGCGCCGCGTATCGCAAGCGCACGCTCGCGGTGGCGACGCTGTGGGCGACCTGCGGGTTCATCCAGTACGGGCTGTCTACCTGGCTGCCGACGATCTACAAGAATTTCTATCACGCGCCGCTGCAGCTCGCGCTGAATCTCGCGGTGATCGGCTCGGTGATGGGGGTGCTCGGTTCGCTCGCGTCCGCGCTGCTGGTCGACAAGCTCGGCCGCAAGCCGGTGATCGTGTGGTCGTTCGTGCTGTGCGCGCTGTCGCTGGCGCTCGCGGGCATCTATCACGCGTCGTCGGTGTATGTCGTCGCGGCCTTCTGCTCGCTGTCGCTCGGGCTGATGGCGTCGGGCTTCATCACCGCGTACGTCTATACGCCGGAGCAGTATCCGACGAGCATCCGCGCGTCCGGCTGCGGGCTCGGCAGCGCGTGGCTGAAGATCGCGTCGTTCGCCGCACCGATGATCGTGCCGCACGCGATCATCGGCGGCAATCTCGCGCCGGCGTTCTACCTGATCGGCATCGTGCCGCTGATCGCGGCGCTGACCGTTCATTTCGTCGGGATCGAGACGAAGGGCAAGGTGCTGGAGGCGCTGGAAGCGTAAGCGCGGCCGGCTGCAACGGCGGACATGGAAGGCCCGGGCAATTGAACTGCCCGGGCCTTTTGTGTCTGGGCGAATGCGTGCCGTTTCATGCGCATGAGCAACGCCGGCGAGCCGAGATCGGCTTCGGCCTGCGTCGCCGGTACTGGCGCGGCGGGTATATGCGCGAGCGGCTCGGCTTCGTCAGGGAAGGGCTGCTGCACGAAGGCCGGATCGTCGGCGACGGAGTGGCGGACCGCGCGCTGCACGGGTTGCGCGCGAGCGATCGACGCGGGTGATGCGGCGCCTCCGCTGCGAACGAATGTCGCATCGGCAACGTTTCGCGGTGGACTAGAGTCGAACGGTAGCGGACGCAACGATACCGGGAAGACGACGAATCATGGCCAAGAAATTTCCGCTGCATCCCAACCATCCGGAGCGGATCTGCTGGGGATGCGACAACTACTGCCCGACGCAGGCGATGCGTTGCGGCAACGGCTCCAGCCGGACCCAGCACCCGTGCGAACTGCTCGGCGAGGACTGGTATCGCTACGGCGCCTGGGGCATCGATTGCGAGGATGACGAAAGCGAAAAGGCAACGGCAGCGCCGGCGGGCGGGCAGTCGTAGCGACAAGTTGTCTCACCGTGCGCGGGTGGTTTGTTGATCTGCGTCACGGCGGCCGAAGGTGCGCCGAAACATCATGCGAAAAGATGCATAAAGCAAGCATCTTGAAGCGGGCGGGATGCCCGGCGGCCTGGAACACGCTTCCAGCCTGTCGTCCGAGCCGGCCCGCGCCCCCATGATCGACAAAGGAGAACACCGTGTTTTGCTATCAATGCGAACAGACCGACCGGACCGGCGCACGGCCCGGCTGCGCGTCGGCGAAGGGCAACTGCGGCAAGGACGAGACGACGGCCGACCTGCAGGACCTGCTGATCCATGCGGTGAAGGGCATCGCGCAGTACGGCGCGATCGCGCGCACGATGGGCGTGCCCGACCGCGAAGCCGACCGGTTCGTGCTGTACGCGATGTTCACCACGCTGACCAACGTGAACTTCCATGCGGCGCGCTTCGTCGCGCTGCTGCGTGAGGCGGCGCAGACACGCGATCGCGTGAAGGCCGCGTGCGAAGCGCATGCACGCGCCGCGGGCACGGCCGTGCCGGTGCTGCAGGGGCCGGCCGCATGGCAGCCGGCCGACGATCTGGCCGGCTTGCTGAAGCAGGCGGCGACCGTCGGCATCGACGCGGGCCGCGACACGGTGGGCGCGGATATCGTCGGGCTGCGCGCGCTGGTGCTGTACGGGCTGAAGGGCGTGTGCGCGTATGCGCATCATGCGAAAGTGCTCGGCTACGAGCGCGACGACATCTACGAAGGCGTCGAGGCCGCACTCGCGTTTCTCGCAAGCGATCCCACCGGCGTCGACGCGCTGCTCGCGCAGGCGCTCGATCTCGGCCGGCTGAACCTGACGGTGATGGAACTGCTCGACAACGCGAACACAGGCCGCTTCGGCGTGCAACAGCCGACCGCCGTGCGCGTGTCGCCGGTGGCAGGCAAGGCGATCCTCGTGTCGGGTCACGATCTCGGCGATCTGCACGCGTTGCTCGAACAGACGGCGGGCACCGGCATCCAGGTCTACACGCACGGCGAGATGCTGCCGGCGCACGCGTATCCGGCGCTCAAGGCGTTCCCGCATCTGGCCGGCAACTACGGCGGCGCGTGGCAGGACCAGCAGAGCGACTTCGCGCATTTCCCCGGGCCGGTCCTGATGACGTCCAACTGCATCATCGAGCCGCTGCCGCAATACCGGCAGCGCATCTTCACGACGGGGCCGGTCGGCTGGCCGGGCGTGCGCCATCTCGAGCATCACGATTTCTCGACGCTGATCCGCGCCGCGCAGGCACTGCCCGGGTTCGCGGCCACCGCGCCGGAGGAGACGATCACCGTCGGGTTCGGCCGGCATGCGGTGCTGGGCGTAGCCGACAAGGTCATCGACGCGGTGAAGGCCGGACAGATCCGTCACTTCTTCCTGATCGGCGGCTGCGACGGCGCGGCGCCGGGGCGCAACTACTACACCGAGTTCGCGGAACAGGCGCCCGACGATACGGTCGTGATGACGCTCGGCTGCAACAAGTACCGCTTCAACCGGCACGCGTTCGGCGATATCGGCGGCATTCCGCGCCTGCTCGACGTCGGGCAGTGCAACGACAGCTATTCGGCGATCCGGATCGCGACCGCGCTCGCCGATGCGTTCGAATGCGGCGTGAACGACCTGCCGCTGTCGCTCGTCATCTCGTGGTTCGAACAGAAGGCGGCGGCCGTGCTGCTGACGCTGCTCGCGCTCGGCATTCGCAACATCCGGCTCGGACCGACGCTGCCGGCGTTCGTCACGCCGGGCGTGCTCGCGGTGCTGGTCGATCAGTTCGGGATCCAGCCGATCGGTGACGCCCGGACGGACCTGGCCGCGGCGCTCGCGCGCCAGGCTGCGTGAGCGGGATCGTGCGATGAGTTACCGGATCGAGATCACGACGCGCGACGGCGTGCCGTTCGGCTTCGACTGCGAGCCCGGCCAGGATCTGCTCGCGGCGGCCGCGCAAGCCGACATCACGCTGCCGTCGCAATGCCGGCGCGGCAGCTGCGGCGCATGCCAGGCGACCGTTGTCGACGGCCCGTACGAGATGCAGGCGCACAGCGCCGACGCGTTGCCGGCCGGCCAGCCCGGCGCGGTGCTGCTGTGCCGGACGACGCCGCTCGGCGATCTGCGGGTTGCCGCGCCGTACGACCGGACCAAGGTGCTGCTGCAGCCGGTGCCCGTGCGCACCGCGCGGATCGCCGTGCTCGATACGATCGCGCCCGACACGCTGCGCGTCGAGCTGCAGATCGAGCCCGACGACGCGTTCGGCGCGGCGGCGGAGTTCGAGGCCGGCCAGTTCGCGGAACTGGAGGTGCCGGGCAGCGGCTTGCGCCGGCCGTATTCGCTCGCGAACACGAGCAACTGGGACGGCCGTCTGGAATTCCTGATCCGGCTGCGGGCGGGCGGCTGGTTCTCGACCTATCTGCGCGAGCGCGCGCAGCCCGGCGATCCGCTGACCGTGCGCGTGCCGATGGGCGGGTTCGGCCTGTTCGCGGACAGCCTGCGGCCGCGCTGGTTCGTCGCGGGTGGCACGGGGCTCGCGCCGATCCTGTCGATGCTGCGGCGCATGGCCGAGTATCAGGAGATGGACGACGCGCGGCTGTTCTTCGGCGTCAATGAGGAAAGCGAACTGTTCATGCTCGACGAGCTGGAGCGGTTGCGGGCCGAGTTGCCGCAGCTGCGGGTCGATCTGTGCGTGTGGCGACCGGGCATCGAATGGGCCGGGTTCCGCGGGACGCCGGTCGATGCGTTGCGCGCGGCGCTTGCGCAGGCGGACGTGCTGCCGGATGTCTACGTATGCGGGCCGCCGCCGCTCGTCGAAGGTGCGCGGGAAGTCGCCGTTGCGGCCGGCATGCCGGATGCGCAGTTCGCGAGCGAGCGGTTCACCGTGTAAGGCGGGCGTCGCGCGTGGCGGTGACGCACGCGCGACGTTCCATCCGGCAGGCGGCCGCTTGCCGGATTGCCTGGTCGAACGTACTCTTGGTCGGAACCCAGGCCCACCAGCAGGTTTTCGACCATGCAAGCCCATCCTTTGCGCCTTTCTCCCGGTGACGATCTGCGCGCTGCCATCGAGCAGGCGTTGCGTCGGCTCGGCGCGCACGCGGCATTCGTGATCCAGGGGATCGGCAGCCTGAACGTCGCGCAATTGCGCTTTGCCGGCGTCGACGCACCGACCGAACTGCGCGGCGACCTCGAGATCCTGACGCTGGCCGGTTCGGTCTCGCCGGACGGCGCGCACCTGCACATGTCGGTGTCCGACGCACAGGGCCGTGTGTCGGGTGGACACGTCGCGAGCGGCTGCGTGGTGCGGACGACCGCCGAGATCCTGCTCGTGCTGTTGCCCGCGCATCGCTTCTCCCGTGAACCCGATGCGGGCACCGGGTTCAATGAATCGACGATCCGGCACGAGGGGGCATGAATGGCGAACGCCCGGTGCCGGTTGTGTCCGGACGTCGGTGAAAGCCGATTCGACACGACGATTCGATGCGTCGCCGAATGTCGAGCGAGGTGACTGTGAACGCTCAGTGCAGGATGCTTGTGACGGCGGCGCGAACCCTGGTCGATCGAACCTGGACGAACGATCCGGTGCCGTACGACGCGCTGCTTGGGGAAGCCCGGGCGTTGCTCGAAAGGGCGCTCGACGACAATCCCGACGAGGTCGCCGTGTTGACCTGCCTGGGGGCGGTGCTGTGCGGCCTTCGACTGCATGCCGAAGCGCGCGAGTACCTGGTGGAGGCGATCCACCTGGGATCGACGGACAGAAACACGTATTTCAACCCGTTTGTCGCGATGCTCGAGCGTTCGAGCATGAACGAAGCGCGGGCCGTATTGAAGCGTGGTGCGGCGTTCACGGCCGATCCCCTCACATGGGAAGCCTATTTCGATCCGCATGCGATGTAGGCGGCGGAGCGGGGCGATCGCGGTTCATTGCATCGAGGATCGCGAACCGACGTTCGACGTTGCCGGTAGCTGCGCCCGCGCAGCTACGTCAGTCGAAGCATCGATCGGGAAAATGACGGCAAACACCGGAAACCGGCGCGGCGTCGACTCGGGCGGCATGACGTACCGGCAACCTGCACCGCATGCCGAACCGCGTCAGTGCTTCGCCATCGCGACATCCTGATTGCCGCGCCCACTTACCAGGCAGCCGGACATGAAGGCCTCGCTCTGGCTGCTGGCGGCCGCGTTGCCGAAGCCCCGGCTGAGCGCGTCGTATTTCACCTGCTCGGCGCCCTGCGAGCACGCCGTCGGGCTGGCGTCGCGGCCTTGCGCGTGCAGCAGCGCGCGGTCGCCGATCAGGTAGGCCAGCAATGCGAAAAAAGCAATGTGTACGGCGCGTCTCATGATTCGTCTCCTCGTCGCTCGAGCGTAACGCGGACACGTTCGGCGAAGCACTTGGGGCTTCCCCCGGTAAACGTCTGTTGAAAGACCGGCTGGCCGGGCTGATCGCATCCTTTTTTAACTGCGCGAGCAGGGAAAAAGGGTGGCAGTCGGCCGGACCGGCGGGCGATTGACGCGAGTTTGACGAATGTCAGTGTGCGGGCAGGGCGAGACGGTCGCGCTACCGGTCAAAGCGATAGCATGAATGCATGTTTAACGGAGCGCGATGTGCTGCAAGCGATGGACGCACCGGTTCCGGGTGAAGCAGGCTCGTATCGAACATCCCTGTCGAAATAGTGAGGAATCCAAATGCTCAACGTCTCTTCCGTCCTGATCAGCATGGCGCCGTTGTGGGTAATTCTGCTGGGCGCGTCTTCGTTGGCGACCTATCTCGTCTTCGTGCGCAAGGCCATCAAGTAACCATGTCGGCGCCGTGCGAAGGCGCACGTGTGGCGCATCGCGGCGTTCGTGCATGGCACACGACGGCTTGGCGTCGTGCAGGACGCATCGTTGCGTCGCCCCAAATGAAACGACCCGCCGAAGCGGGTCCATGACGACCTGGTCGCGCTGCGCGCATCGAGGTCTGCGGCGCGGTGCCGCCACCGCGACGGCGATGTGGCGGCGTTCAGCCGTTTAATGCACCGCCGTCACCGGCACATTCGAGATCCGCACGAGCCGGTCCATCACGCTGCGACGGAACATCGACAGCAGCGCGTGAAACGGATCGTGCCGCGGCGCGACGACGACGATTTCGTCGCAGCCGGTCTCGGCCGCGACGGCCGCGATCGTGTCGGCCACCGGCCCGACCTTCTTCACGATGCTGTATCGGACACCGGCCTCCCGCAACACCCGCTCGGCCATCGCCAGATCGTCGCACGCGAACTTGTCCTCGATCGAGCGCAGCCGCGACAGCGGGTGAAATGCCTCGAGCCGCGTCGCTTCGAGCGGCGCCTGTACGTTGATCAGCACGATCTCCGACGCGCACCGTTCGCGATACAGGAAGGTCGCGTGGCGGACCGCCTGCAGCGAGCGGGGCGAATGACCGACAGGAACCAGCAGCTTGAGCATGGACGATGCCCCGGAGTCGAGATGTTTCCAGCGTAGCGCGCCGCCGGAACGCCCGACCTAAAGAGATCGCGCGGCCGCATAAAAATGTCGTCAACGTAGGCCGTTGCGTGGCGCGCCTACTAGAAATATAAGAAATTTCAAGTTTATGCGCATAAACGTTTTCATCATCCGGTCGGCCAGTCGGCTATGGGCGTACAACAAGGTCTGCGGGAACGTAAGGCCTGCCGTTCGAATGCAACAAAGTCTGCGGCAACGGGATAAAACATGCTGCGTCGCGGCAATATTTGTGGACTAGGCGCTCTGCAAATCCAGACGTCCCCCCGCTACCATCGTCACGGGACAAAAGGCAAAAGTCTCACGGAGATTGCCGCTGAGTACTCACACTAGGATAGTTATGAAAACGGCTTGAGTTCGATGTCCCGAATGGATCTGCCGATCTACAACTTGTCCCGTGGGCGGACGCCGGGCGGCAGCAACAGAATTCGACCGCAGGGGCCGTGCAACCGACATGTCCATCGCGCAAATTAGCAGTAGCCGACTCGATAAACGCGTCCCGTCTCCGGGCCCTCAACGCTACGCACGTACGCAAGTCCAACGCGGGCTGAACTGACGGGCTCGAAACCGGGGAAGGCTGCGCTGAACAGTTCAACCGACTCTTCGAGCATGGTCGGGCTGACCAGATTGATCCGCATCCCGCGCTTTAGGTCGACGGCCGCACCTCGTACAAAACCCTCCAGTGCGAGGTTGACACACGAGGCGTTCGATCCATCGCGAACCGGCTCGTGAGCCGAGATACCGCTCGTCAGCGTGAACGACCCACCGTCGTTCAACCATGACTGGCCAACGAGCACGGTATTGACCTGGCCCATGAGCTTGTCGTGAAGGCCGATCAAGAAATTTTCGGACGTCATCTGTTCAAAGGGCCCGAAATGCACGGCACCCATCGATACGATGAGATGATCGACCTTGCCGATCGACTCAAAGAGACGCTGAATGTCCTTCGGATCGGTGACGTTCACCCGCCTGTCGCCTCTCGTTGCCCCGACTTCGATAATCTCATGCCGAGGCCGTAGCGCAGCGACCGCGGCTTTTCCGATAGTTCCTGTCGCGCCTATTACGACGATCTTGCTCATTTCAAACTCATAAATTAGTAACGCTAAAGAATATAAACGCCGCCTGTTAACGATGGTGCAATCATTATCGGCTGAACGGTAGCGGGTGGGCTGTGCTCGACGCTTGCTCCATTGCGCCAATGATGCGCGTCAGCCCGCACTCATCTGTTCGCGGCGTTCCGAGATGATCTTCTCGTAATCGATCTCAAGGCTCTGCTTGTTTATGTGCTCTGTCCATACGCGTTCGAGCTCGGCCAGGTCGCCTTTCTCGACTGCGTCATAAACCTCACGGTGCTCATCAACTGTCTTGCGCAGGTCAGCCATGCCGGTCGTCAATCCAAGAATGATGACCAACTGTCGTGCGGTACCTTCCCAGAGATGTCGGACCGCCTCATTGCCAGCGATGTCCACAATTTCCCTGTGAAAGGCGACGTCCGCCAGTGCGAGCTCATAGTAGTCCTGGCGCGTCACCATCAACTCGATGACGTCAATGCGATGTCGAAGGCGCTTTAGAAACTCCGGTGACTTTTGTTTTCCCCCTTCGACCATCCGGCGCAGCGCAACCAGTTCAAGCGCAATGCGTGCTTCGAGTAGATCCCTGACTCGTTCCCGCGTAACAGGTGTCAGCCGGATGCCTTTGTTGGGAATGCTGCTTACGATGCCCTGCATCTCAAGCATCCGTAGCGCTTCCCGCACGGGTACGCGACTCACCCCGAGCTTTTCGGCGATCTGGGACTCGATAATTCGATCACCCGGCAAGATCAGCCCTCGCGCTGCCCCGGCAACTATCGCGTCTACAGCCGCATCAACCATCGTGCGAGCCCGCACAGGCTCCCAGACCGGGGTTGCTCGATTATTCATCGCTTCTCTCTCATTGCCACTTGGCACCGACTCCGACGCGGATCAGCATAGTCCAGATTCTCACGATTGTATACATGGATGCAATCGTGCAATGCGGGCGGCTGTTAAGCATGTGCTTGCAACACGCGCCTCTTCTACGTGGACTCCGGTGTTTACCCGTGAACCGCGCGTTAACCACTACGGTGATTTTTCGCCCGCCGCTTGACACGTGTATTCTGTCACGATTGTATACACGTATGCATTGTTGATTGAATGCAGCAGGAAGCCGGGTGATGCAAGCGCCCCGGCGCATTGCAACAAGGGTCTCTTTGACCTTTAACAGCCAGCGAAGCGAGGAAACGGCTATGGCAGTCGAACTTGTTGTGAAAAATGAAGGTGCGTCCACCGCGAACATCAGCGTCGATACAGCGGAAATCTGGCAGGCGCGAGTCGATCTTGCCGCGGCACTGCAGATCAGCGGTTTTCACGGATATGGCGAGGGAATCGACAATCACTTTTCCGCAGTGGTGCCGGGCCGTTCGGACCTCTTTCTGATCAACCCCTACGGATTCGCGTTTCGGGAAGTGACGGCGTCGTCGATCGCGGTATGCGACTTCAATGGCCACGTCTTTGCGGGGGCAGCGCGTCCGGAGGCGACGGCTTTCTGGATTCACGCGCGCATTCACATGCTGCGCCCTGACATCAAGGCGTTGTTCCACACGCACATGCCGTACGCAACCAGCCTTTGCATGATCGATGCGGATCCGTTCGACTGGTCTTTGCAGACTTCGATGAAGTTCTACGACCGTATTGCAATCGACCGTGATTACAACGGCTTCGCCCTGAGCGAGGACGAGGGCGACCGGATCGCTAAAGCGATGGGGACGAAGGCGATCGCTTTCATGCAAAACCACGGCGTGACCGTTGGCGCGCCGACCATCGCGGAAGCCTGGGACGACCT
Source organism: Burkholderia sp. Bp9142 (assembly GCF_003853415.1). Taxonomy (GTDB): domain Bacteria; phylum Pseudomonadota; class Gammaproteobacteria; order Burkholderiales; family Burkholderiaceae; genus Burkholderia. The sequence goes on from NZ_QTPP01000002.1 coordinate 73,282, forward strand.
CTACTACCTCGAACGGGCCGCCGAGACGCAGGTGAAAGCGATGAGCACCGGGCGCAAGACCGTACCGGTTGACTTGGACATCGTCCGGAAGGTTGCAGAGGCCGAACGTGCGTGCGCGCACGATACAGCGCGGCTTCACTTCGCAAGTGTGAAGAGATTCCTGGACAAGCAGAAATCAGACTACGCGAGTTGATATCAAGGGGATCAATCGTGGTTGCTCGAACATTGAACAAGCGCATCGCAGTCGAACCTCCGAAGCCGGAAGCAACGCCGTCGGGCTGGTACCTGACCTCCGGCCCAGACCTTCCCCTGAATGCGCAGAAGGGTGACGTCAGTTGTGACGTTCTGGTGATCGGCGCGGGCTGGATGGGCCTCCACGCTGCCCGTCGTTATGCTGAAATCCGGCCACAGGCGAAGGTGGTGCTCGTCGATGCGGGACGAATCGGGAACAATGCATCCGGCCGCTGTATGGGCTTTGCGATCAACCTTTCGCACAACCCGCGCAAGCGTGATTTCCTCGAGGACGAGCAGGGCAATCGGGACGAATTTCACGTCAATTCGGAAGGCACCGAGTATCTGAGAACAGCCGTCGAAGAACTCGGTGTTGACTGTGACTGGGACCCGCAAGGCAAATATCATGCAGCCGCCACAGAAAGTGGCGTCGCCGACCTTGTTGCCTTCGCGAAGGCGCTCGACAGCCTCAAAGAGCCGTACAGCTGGGTAAGCCGCGAGGAGATGCAGGCGCTTACCGGAAGCAAGCATTACATTCGTGCGATTCATCAGCCGGGCACCGTGCTCCTTCACCCGGCCAAATATCTCAAGAACATGACTCGCAAGCTGCCGGCAAACGTCACGGTGTATGAAAACACGCCGGTCACATCGGCTGTGTTTGGTCAGTCAAGCCATACATTCGAAACGCCGAATGGCACCATCAAGGCTCGGCAGGTGATCCTTTGTACTGCTGCTCATTTGCAGAACTTCGGCTTCTATCCGAACACGGCAATCCCTGTCTACACCTACGCGAGCATGACGCGGCCGCTCACGGCGAGTGAACTCGAGCAAGTGGGAAACCAGCGGACTTACGGACTGATTCCCGCGAATAGCTTCGGCACCACAGTACGCCGCACTTTCGACAATCGTCTCTTTTTGCGCAACGTCTACAACTATGCAGACCACTTCACCGCGACGCTGGACAAGGTGATGAGTGCGCGAGAGCAGCAGCAGGTTTCCTTCAGACGCCGCTGGCCTGAACTGTCAAAGATGGGCTTTGAGGCGAGCTGGGGAGGCATGTTCACCCTGTCGCAGAACGGGGGAATGGTGTGGGGCGAGCTCGCGCCGAATGTGTACGGAGCGGCCTATTGCAACGGCACGGGCGTCGCACGCGGGACCGCCTTCGGAAAGGCCGTAGCGGAGCTCGCTGCAGGCGAAAGCAGCCGGTCGATTGAAATCTTGAGAAGGAAGGCGCCGCCGCGTCGGGCATACCCCGAGTTCATCACCTCGACAGGCGTCAATGTCGTGACGGGATGGCGGTTCAGGAAAGCAGGCATCGAAGTTTAAATTCATCAAGTGAGGTCTTAAATGGCAAAGCTGCTGGCAGGTATCAATCTCGCAATGCAAACCCCGTTCAACGCGGACGGTTCGATCAACTTCAATAGCTTCGAAGCGCTCATCGACCAATACATCGACGCCGGCGTTCACGGACTCGTGCTCGGCGCAGGGACCGGTCAACACCCGTATCTCACCGAGGCCGAGTGCAACAAGCTGTACGAAGTCGGTGTCAAGCGTATCAACGGTCGTTGCAACATCATCTGCCAGACGTCGGCCCTGATCGTGGATGAAGTGATCCGTCGGTCGAAGCACGCTGAGGCCATTGGAGCAGACGCGATCATGGTGCTTCCGCCGTACTTCGAAGGCCCCGCTGATGATGACGGCCTGCTTGCGTTCTACGAGGACGTTGACTCTGCGATCAAGGTCGATATCGTTGGCTACAACATCCCGCAGTCGACCGGAATCTCGGTTTCGACCTCGCTACTCAAGCGTCTGGCTCAGCTGCCGAATTTCAAGTACATCAAGGATAGTGGCGGCGATCTGGTCACGCACCAGGAATACCTCCAGACCAACGTCAACGTTCTGAACGGTGCAGACCCGATCGCGCCGTATGCATTCATGGCTGGGGCCGTGGGCACCATCTGGGGCGCGGCCAACTTCATGCCGAAGGAAGCGGTGGCGCTGTACAACCTGGTTCAGGAACAGAAGATCACCGAAGCGCTGCAGCTCTGGAAGAAGATGCTGCCCTCCATCCTCTACGTCTGGCGCAACAACTACCTTCCTTCCGTCGTGCATGCGGCGCACCTGCGCGGCTTCGGTACAGGCAATGTGCGTCGCCCGCTGCGTAAGCTGAACGCCGAGGAAGAAAAGGCGCTGAAGGAGGCGCTCGCACCGCTGCTCGGTTGATCGGCGGCGATATCTTCTGACAGTCGGCCGCATTCGCCACCAAACCAAGGTCATTAACCCGCGTTACAGAAGGACAAATCATGCGCAAGCTATGGAATCTGTTATTCGCCGTCGCGTTGATGTTCAGTTTTACCGCATATGTGAATGCGGCCGAAACAAAGGAACTCAAGATCGGCACGCTCGGCTGGGAAGATGTTGGAACGATCTCCTTGATTGGCAAGCGCTTCCTCGAGAAGGAGGGCTATTCCGTCAAGGTTACGACGTTCGCTGACTGGGGCGTCGCATTCGCCGCACTCACACGCGGTGACGTGGACGTGATGATCTCCCATATCAACTACGTCACGGCGGACTACTGGGCGAAGAACAAGGATCGCCTGGAGAAGCTTGCTCCGGTATCGCACGGCAACATTCAGGGCATCGTGGTGCCCAACTATGTGAACATCAAGTCGATCGATCAGCTGAATTCGATCAAGGATCAGATGGGCGGGAAGATTATTGGCATTGAGCCGGGCTCCGGTGCCATGCGCGAAGCGCATCAGGCGGTGACCCAGTACGGTCTGCAGTACAACCTTGTCGACGGGAGCACCGCAGCGATGACCGCCGAGTTGCAGTCATCCGTCGAGCGCAAACAGCCGATCGCCGTGATCCTCTGGGACCCGTCGTGGCAGTTCAAGAAGTTTCCCGTGAAAATGCTCGAAGATCCGAAGCATGTTTTCGCACCGACGCAGACCTACTACTGGATCGCCAAAAAGGGCTTCGCTGCAGCCAACCCTCATGCCCGTGAAGTCCTGGCGAGTATGTTCGTGCCGATCGAAGACGTCGGAACGATGACTGTCCGGATGAAAGACGGTTTGACCATGGATCAGGCTGTCAACGAATGGTGGCAGCAGCATCAGGTGCTGGTCAACAAGTGGTCCGTGATGTCGAAGTAAACGCAAGAGGAAGGGGCCGGCGGCCGGTTGATGTCCGAGAACTGCCTCCGGCAATTGGCACCCCACGAGAGCCTTTCACTTCGGATGGAAGTATGAACATGATGAACGACATTGCCCACGGGAAGCAGTCGGCGATCGTGGAGTGCCGCGGTGTATGGAAGATTTTCGGCAACGAAAGTCCGTCGGCCATGGAAGCCGCAAAGAGTGGTCGCTTCGGAAAGGACGAACTGCTTAAACGGCACGGTTGCATTGCCGCCGTTGCCGATGTGACATTCTCGGTGGCTGAAGGCGAGACATTTTGCATTATCGGTCTGTCCGGCAGTGGCAAGTCAACCCTTATCCGTCACTTCAACCGGCTCATCGACCCGACCAGTGGCGAGGTGATCGTACGGGGCAAGAACATCTGCAAGCTCCCATACCCGGAACTGCGCAAGCTGCGCTCTTCATGTATCGGTATGGTATTCCAGCAAGTGGCGTTACTGCCGTACCGCACCGTGCTCCAGAACGTGATGCTTCCGCTCGAAGTGCAGGGGTTGTCGGCGTCCGAATGTCGGCAGAAAAGTCAGGCGGCGCTCGCCACCGTCGGGCTCGGCAGCTGGGCAGATCGCTATCCGAGAGAGCTGTCGGGGGGCATGCAGCAACGCGTCGGCATCGCACGCGCGCTCGCGGCCAATCCGGAACTGTTGCTGATGGACGAGCCGTTCAGCGCGCTTGATCCACTGATCCGCAAGCAGCTCCAGATCGAATTCAAGCAGCTATCCACGAAGCTCAAGAAAACGACGATCTTCATCACGCACGATATAGAAGAGGCCATCCGCATCGGCGATCGCATTGCGATCATGCGCGAAGGAAAGATCGTTCAGATTGGTACGCCAGAAGAGATCGCGCTAAGCCCGGTGGATGACTACGTCACCAGTTTCATGGAAGGGAGCTCGCGCCTCAAGCTGGTCAAGGCAAACTCGGTAATGCAACCGCTCGCTGCGGGGCGGCAGCCGGCTGAATCGCAGGCGAGCGTGGATATCAACGCCGACCTGGAAGAGATGATCGACCTGTCGCTCGCGAAGGGTAGCGAGAGCCTGACAGTCACCCAGCATGGATGCGTGGTCGGTACGGTCAGCCGGGAGGCAATCCTGAAAGCCGTACGCGGCATCGATGTGCGAACCGAGCGCTCGGGCGCCCTTGCAACCAATTGATGGATGGTGATGCGATGGCAAGCATGACAGAAGTCTTTGATGGGGCTGTCGATAACAGCCTCGGGTGGCTGACCGATCACGCCACGAACGTTTTCAACGGCCTGAGTTACGTTCTCAACGCGGCGTTCAACGGTATCAATGGATCCCTGACGTTTGTGCCATGGTGGGTCGTGGCTCTGGTCGCGGCAGTTTGCGGTTGGCGATTCGTCGGTCGCACGTTTGCCATCACGGCATTGATCGGGTTGTGGCTATGTCAGGCAATGGGGTTGTGGGCTGAAACCATGAGCACGCTGACACTCGTGTTCAGTTCAACGCTGCTTGCACTCGCGTTCGCGATCCCTGCGGGCGTCCTGCTGGGTCTCACCTCACGGTCCATCAAGGGCGTTGAGGTCTTTCTCGACTTTCTCCAGACAATGCCGCCGTATATCTACCTGCTTCCGGGTATCGCCTTGCTGGGTTACGGTCCGGCAACCGCAATGTGGGCCACATGGATCGTCGCGATTCCACCTGCAATGCGTCTTACGGCACATGGCGTACGTATGACGCCGATCCAGTACAGGGAACTGGGAACGGCTGTGGGTATGAACGTATTCGATCACCTTTTCAAGATTCGTGTGCCATTCGCGCGCCCGTCGATCTTCGCAGGAATCAACCAGAGTCTGATGCTGAGCTTCGGTATGGTGGTCATCGCAGGCATCGCCGGTTCGGGCGGGCTGGGCCAGGCAATTTACGATGCGGTTCGCAAACTGGAAATCGACCATGCGGTGAACGCAGGGATCGCAATCGTTGTTGTCACCATCGTACTGGACCGTTTTTCGCAACGGCTCGGTCAGCGATACGGAGCGCGTGATGGAGTCACTGCACGTTTCACCCGGGGCGGTCGTCGCGCCCGTCCTGTCATACCTGAACGTTCACCATCACGACGCGTTCGTCGCGGTGGCCGCGTTCTTTAACAGCCTGATTTCAGCCATCGTTCACGTGCTTACGCTGGCGCCGCCTTCCGCGATCATCGGGGCACTTGCGGTGATCGCACTGATTGTCGCCGGCTGGCGGGGCGGCTTGCTCTGCGCGGCCGGCCTCGCGCTCTGTCTGGGGCTGGGAATGTGGGCGGCGACTGTCGAGACGCTCGCGGTGATCGCACTGGCGGTCGTGTTTTCCGTGGTGACGGGCGTACCCGTCGGCGTTCTCCTTTCCAGAAGCGAAAAGCTCAGGATTGCCGCTCGTCCCGTGCTGGATGTCATGCAGACGCTCCCGCCCTGGGTATACCTGGTGCCGGCGGTGATTCTGTTTGGACTTGGGGTTGTTCCCGCGTTGCTGTCCACGATCATCTACGGGATTCCGCCGATGGTCCGGCTTACCATTCTGGCAATGAGTCAGATTCCCGAGAGCCGTGTGGAACTGGGTCATGCCATGGGCGCAAGCAAGCGTTCGATCTTCTGGAAAATCGAATTGCCGTCAGCTATGCCGACGCTGCTGGTGGGCGTGAACCAGTGTGTCCTTTTCTCACTGGGCATGGTTGTTCTGGCGGGACTTGTCGGCGCAGGCGGGCTCGGCGCTGAAGTGACCCGTGGTCTTTCACGGATGGAGTTCGGACTTGGCATGCGCGCCAGTATCGCAATCGTGCTGCTCGCGATCGTGCTGGATCGCGTTTTCCGAGGTGCGTTCCCGAAAAGATTCCTGACACTGGCGTAATCGGCGGCTGCGCGTATCACTGAGTCATACGTACCGGTTCATGAGAGCACCATTCCGGCCTACGCTTTTCTCTCTTTAATCTCGTAAAGCTATGCAAACCAAACTTTATATCGATGGTCAATGGGTCTCACCGGCACTCGGCGGAGAACTGGACGTCGTTAATCCGGCGACCGGCAAGGTGTTTCACAAGGTTGCCGCGGGAACCGCACAGGACATCGATCGAGCCGTCAGGGCCGCACGCCGCACATTTGATAGCGGCGCATGGTCGAAGTTGTCTGGCCGTGAGCGCGGGAGCTACCTTCAGAAATTCGCGGATGCGCTTCGTGCCCGGCAATCAGGAATGGCGGAGATTGAAGTTCGGGACAACGGCAAGCCGCGTCCCGAGGCGGAAATGGATCTCGGCGATTCGGCCGGTTGCTTCGAGTACTACGCGAAGCTCGCCGAGGAATTCGACGAGAAGAGAAGTCAGCCGATCAGCGTGTCGGACGCACGCTTCAAGACGAAGGTGGTGCGCGAACCCCTGGGCGTCGTCGGGGCCATCATTCCGTGGAACTATCCGCTGTTGATGGCGGCATGGAAGGTCGCGCCGGCTCTCGCGGCTGGCTGCACGGTTGTTCTCAAGCCGGCAGAAGCTACGCCGTTGTCGGCGCTGGAATTGGCGGCGATCGCGGCAGAAATCGGGCTTCCGGCGGGTGTGCTGAATGTCGTTACCGGCTTCGGAGCGGACGCCGGTCAACCGCTTGTTGATCATCCGCTTGTCGACAAGCTTGCTTTCACCGGTTCCGGAGCGGTTGGGTCCAAAATCATGGCGGCTGCCGCCAAGGACATCAAACGGGTCACGCTGGAGCTCGGGGGTAAGTCTCCGTTCATCGTCTTCGACGATAGCGATTTGGACAAGGCTGTCGAATGGGTCATGTTCGGAATTTTCTGGAATCAGGGGCAGGTTTGCTCCGCGACTTCCCGCGTGCTGGTGCAAGAGGCTTTGTACCCGCGATTCCTCGAGCGACTGGTCGAACAGGCGAAGAAGATCACCATCGGAGATGGTATGAAAGAGGGTGTGCTTCTCGGCCCGTTGGTGTCCGCGATCCAGCTCGAACGTGTGAGCGCCGCGGTTGAGAAGGCTCGCAGCGACGGTGCCCGCGTACTGACTGGCGGCGGCCGGCCAGCAGGACTCGACGATGGTTACTTCTTCGAACCCACGGTTCTCGTCGACGTGCCACTCGATAGCAGCGCATGGACGGAAGAGATTTTCGGACCGGTCGTGTGCGTGCGCCCGTTCAATACGGAGGAAGACGCCATCAGACTGGCCAACGATAGCCGGTTTGGGCTTGCTGCGGCGGTCATGACCAAGGACACAGCCCGCGCGGAGCGCGTGGCCGATGCGTTGCGCGCGGGCATTGTGTGGATCAACTGCTCGCAACCGGGTTTCCCCGAGGCACCGTGGGGCGGTTACAAGCAGTCGGGCATTGGACGCGAACTCGGGCCGTGGGGGCTGGAAAACTACCTTGAAACGAAGCAGGTTACTGCATACGGCGCGGAAGAGCCTTGGGGCTGGTACATCAAGTAATCGTGTACGTCACCGGGGGACGCCTGGGCCGCTGACTACTCATTCGAGTAGCGCGGCCCTCGCCTTAAGGCAGTCCTGTCAATTGAAAGAACAGAACCCCGGTGCGCAACGTACCGAGTGACAACGTCTGGTTGCCACTCTTGCGCTGACCAACAGCAGAACCGCGTCGCCCCACGGGTTGGGTCGGAGCGCGGGAGATCGTGAGCCGTATGTGAACCGCTTGGGTTTTCTGGACAGAGCCGAGTGTTGGTGTTCGGCGTCAGCGTGCGCTGTCTTCTGTCTGAGGTGGGCCATATGCCGCCATGAATACGGCGACCGCGCGAGCGACGACCTCGGAAATCCTGGCATGGCCGATCTCGACCGCGACGCCCAGCAGACAAAATTCCACGCATTCGGCCTCGTAGAGGGCATGAAGGTGGGCGGCGGCAATCTCGGGCTTGGCGCGCTTGAGCGTACCGGCTTCCATCGCTGCGTCGAGCGCGTTTGTCAACATGGTCCACCCGATCTTGGGTCCGCGTTGGTAAAACGCGCGCCCCAAGTCGGAGCGATCACCTTCGCCGATCGCGAGGCGTCTGATCGAGAGCGCGGAGGGGCGCAGGATCGCGTTCAGGTAGTGCTCGCCGAACACGGTCAGCTTGTCGGCGATGGGGCCGGACGAATTCAGTTGCGCGAATGCCGCGCGGATCTCGTCCGCGGCCGTGCCGCTCATGATCTCCGCGAACATCTCCTCCTTCGATCTGAAGTAGTTGTACAGCGTCGCCTTGGACGAGCCCGAACGCGCGGCAATGTCCGACATCGAGGCCTGGTGGAAGCCGACCTCCTTGAATGTCTGGAACGCAGCGTCGATGATCGCCTGCCGCTTTTCTTCAGTCTTCTTGCGCATGCATGCTTCCTGAACCTGCGCCGCACCAGTGCGGCAAAACGAGAGTGTATGTCATCGGATGCGCACGGAGGGCGACCACCAATGGCGCGTGCGCGTGTCAGGCGGTTTCGATCGCCTCGTTGGGGGCGGCTATCCCGGCAAAGAAGAGCTGCAGGCATTGCCGGATGTCGACGCGTGTATCGTGCGCCAGCTTGCTTGCGTGGTCCGACAGCATTCCGACTCCGACCACGTGCAGGCAGCGCGCCGCGGCCACCGGCGCAATGCCCCGGCGCAGTTGCCCCCGTTCTCTCGCGATGACCATCACCCGGCACAGATCGGTCAGCGCGTTGACCTGCATGCGCATCGTCGGCTCAATCACGGCCGTCGGCCACGTCGGGCAACCCGCTTCGCGCAGCATCAGTGTGAGCACCGGCCATTGCGTCGGGTCTTGCAGGCAGCGCGTCATCTGCGTGTGCAACTGGGCTTGCAAGTGCCGCAGCGGCTGGGCGTGCGCCGGATAGGCCGACAGCGCGTCGCCGATGGCGAGCGGCCAGTGCACGCTGTCCACGATCGCCGCCACCAATGCGGGCTTGCCGGAGAAATGCCCGTATACGGCTCCGCGCGTGACGCCGGCGCGAGCCGCCACTTCCTCCAGCGTCGCGTGACGCACGCCGCGCTCGCAGAACACTTCGATGGCAGCCTTGATCACGCGAGCGCGCGTCTGCGCGGCACCGGCTTTTGTTTGTCTTGCCACCCATGCTCCTGTCCGCGGCACATCAGGAATGCGTCGCGAGCGGGGCCGTTGCGGGCGCAACGCTCGTGTTGGTGGTCTCGACCCAGCCCCCGCCCAGCGTCTTGTAGAAGGTCGCCAGGTTGGTGAAGCGCGACAGGCGCGTATTGATCAGGTTCTGCTGCGCCGTGTAGAGCGAGCGCTGCGCATCGAGCACGTTCAGGTAGCTGTCCACGCCGCGCCTGAAGCGCGCGGTCGCAAGCTGGTAGCTGTCGGCGGTGGCGTCGACCAGCGATTGCTGCGCTTCGAGCTGGCGGCCCAGCGTGCCGCGCTGGGCCAGCGCGTCGGACACTTCGCGGAACGCGGTCTGGATGGCCTTCTCGTACTGTGCCAGCGAGATATCGCGGCTCGTTCTGGCGATGTCAAGGTTGGCGCGGTTGGCGCCGCCATCGAAGATCGGCAACGTGATCTGCGGCCCGAAGTTCCAGATGCCCGAGCCGCCCTTGAACAGGCCGGACAGGCTGGCACTGGAGCTGCCGGCCGTGGCGGTCAGGCTGATGGTCGGGAAGAATGCCGCGCGCGCGGCCCCGATGTTCGCGTTGGCGGCCTTCAGGTCGTGCTCGGCCTGCAGGATGTCGGGCCGGCGCTGCAGCAGGTCGGACGGCAGGCCTGCAGGGATGGTCGCCAGCACGCTGGCGTTGGCGGCGGCGGTGTCGGGCAGCGACCTGGGCAGCAGTTCGTCGGGCACGCCGGCGCCCACCAGCAGCACCAGCGCGTTGCGGTCCTGCGCCACCTGCGCGGTGTAGCGCTCCACGTCCACACGCGCCGAGTCGACGCTGGTCTGCGACTGGCGCAGCGTCAGCCGTGAAGCCGTGCCCAGCTCGTAGCTGCGCTGGTTCAGGCGGTAGGTGTCGCTCTGGCTGGCGAGGGTGTCCTGCGCGAGCCTGAGCAGGTCCTGGTCGGCGGCCAGCGTCAGGTAGGCGGTGGCGATCTCGGCGATCAGGCTGATCTGGCTGCTGCGGCGCGCCTCTGCGGTGGAGAAGTACTCCTCGAGCGCCTGCTCGTTGAGGCTGCGTACGCGGCCGAACAGGTCCAGTTCATACGCGCTGAAGCCCAGCGTGGCGCTGTACGTATGGGACACCAGCGGCTGCCCGGTGCTCGACAGGTCGGCCGGCGTGCGGCTGGCGCTCTCGCTGCCGCTGGCTTTGACGGTGGGGAACAGCGCGGCGTCCTGCACGCGATACTGCGCGCGCGCCTTCTCGATGTTGAGGATGGCCACGCGCAGGTCGCGGTTGTTGGCGAGCGCCATGTCGATCACGCGCTGCAGCGACGGATCGGTGAACACGTCGCGCCAGCCAATCTCGGCCACCGGCGTGGACGCCTGGGCGCCCCCGGCGGCCTCGGCACCGGACGCGCCGGCGAAGGCGGCCGGCACCGGTGCGGCGGGGCGCTGGTATGCGGGCATCAGGGTGCAACCGGCCAGCATGGCTGCCAGCGCGAGCGCGGCCGGAGAAAAGGGGAAGCGGGTCATGTCTGGAATCCTTAGGAAACGGCCGTGTCGGCCGATTGTTCAGCGGGGGCCAGCATGGCCGGCCGACGCTGGAACAGCCTGCGCACCAGCACGAAGAACAGCGGCACGAAGAAGATGGCGAGCACCGTGCCCGTGAGCATGCCGCCAATCACGGCGGTGCCCAGCGCGTGCTGCGCGCCGGCGCCGGCGCCCGTGCCCATCACCATTGGCACGACGCCGAGGATGAACGCCAGCGAAGTCATCAGGATCGGGCGCAGGCGCATGCGCACCGCGGCCATCGCCGCTTCGACCAGGCTCTTCCCGTGCTCGTTGAGCTCCTTCGCGAATTCCACGATCAGGATCGCGTTCTTGCAGGCCAGGCCGATGGTGGTCAGCAGGCCCACCTGAAAGTACACGTCGTTCATCTTCCAGGTCAGGATCGCGCCGAGCAGCGCGCCCAGCACGCCCAGCGGCACGACCATGATCACCGAGAAGGGGATCGCCCAGCTTTCGTACAGCGCGGCCAGACACAGGAACACGATCAGGATCGACAGCGTGTAGAGCAGGGTGGTCTGCCCGGTGGAGGCCTTTTCCTGCAGCGACAGCCCGGTCCAGGAATAACCGATGCCGGGCGGCAGCTTGGCCACCGCGGCCTCGACGATCGCCAGCGCTTCGCCGCTGGACGCGCTGCCCGGCATCGCCATGCCGAGGATTTCCAGCGACGGCACGCCGTTGTAGCGCTCCAGCCGCGGCGAGCCCGAGCTCCAGTCCACCTTGGCGAACGCGGTGAACGGCACCATGGTGCCGGCGCTATTGCGCACGTACCACTTGTCGACGTCCGCCGGGTTCATGCGGAACGGCGCATCGGCCTGCAGCATGACCTTCTTGACGCGGCCCCGATCGATGAAATCGTTGACGTAGCTGCTGCCCCACGCGGTGGCGAGCGTGTTGTTGATGTCGGAGACGGACACGCCGAGCGTCTCCGCCTTGTGCGCATCGATCTGCAATTGAAACTCGGGCGTGTCTTCCTGCCCGTTGGGGCGCACGGCCACCAGGCGCTTGTCCTGCGAGAGCGCGCCCAGCAACTGGTTGCGGGCCTGCATCAGCGCCGCGTGGCCGAGGTTGGCGCGGTCCTGCAGCATCAGGTCGAAGCCAGTGGCGTTGCCGAGCTCCGCCACGGCGGGCGGCGCAAACGCGAACACGCGCGCGTCGCGCAGGGTGGCGAAGAAACCGAAGGCCTTCGCCACGACGCCGTTGACGCTGAGCGCGTCGCCCTTGCGTTCGTCCCACGGGCGCAGCTTGACGAACGCGAAGCCCATGTTCTGGCCGCTGCCGGCGAAGCTGAAGCCGGCCACCGAGAACACCCCCGACACCGCTTCTTTCTGGTCGACGAGGAAATGATGCTCGACCTGGCGGAGCACGTCCTCCGTGCGCGCGTGGGTGGCGCCCGGCGGCAGTTGCGCCAGCACGAACAGCGAGCCTTGGTCCTCATCGGGCAGGAAGCCGACCGGCAGCTTCATGAAGCCGACGACCACCAACGCAAACAGTACGCCGTACACGAGCATGTAACGCCGGCCCTTGCCCAGCATATGGCGCACGATGCCCTGATAGCGGCGGTTGCCCCGGTCGAACGTGCGGTTGAACCAGCCGAAGAAACCGGTCGTGACCTGCGCATGGCCTTTTTCGACGGGCTTGAGCAAGGTCGCGCACAGCGCGGGCGTCAGCACCAGCGCCACCAGCACCGACAGCGTCATCGCCGACACGATCGTGATCGAGAACTGCCGGTAGATCACGCCGGTGGAACCATTGAAGAAGGCCATCGGCACGAACACCGCGGCCAGCACCAGCGCCACGCCGACCAGTGCGCCCGTGATCTGCCCCATCGACTTGCGCGTGGCCTCCTTGGGCGAGAGGCCTTCCTCGCTCATCACCCGCTCGACGTTCTCCACCACCACGATCGCGTCGTCGACCAGCAGGCCGATCGCCAGCACCATCGCGAACATCGTCAGCGTGTTGATCGTGAAGCCGAACGCGGCCAGCACGCCGAACGTGCCGAGCAGCACCACGGGCACCGCGATGGTGGGAATCAGCGTGGCGCGGAAGTTCTGCAGGAACAGGTACATCACCAGAAACACCAGCACGATCGCCTCGACCAGCGTGCGCACCACCTCTTCGATCGAGATGCGCACGAACGGCGTGGTGTCATAGGGCTTCTGCACCTTCATGCCTGGCGGGAAGAAGTGCTCCAGCTCGGCCATGCGGGCGTCGACGGCCTTCACGGTATCGAGCGCGTTGGCGCCGGTGGCCAGCTTGATGGCCAGGCCCGCGGCGGGCTTGCCGTTGTAGTGGGCGACGGTGTTGTAGCTCTCGCTGCCCAGCTCGATGCGGGCCACGTCGCGCAGGCGCACCTGCGAGCCGTCGGTCTGCGTGCGCAACAGGATGTTGCCGAATTCCTCGGGGGTCTTCAGGCGCGTCTGTGACGTGATGGTGGCGTTGATCTGCTGGTCGCCGAGCGCCGGCAGCGCGCCGAGCTGGCCGGCCGACACCTGCGCGTTCTGGGTCTGGATCGCGCTCTTCACGTCCAGCGGCGTGAGGCTGAAGTTCGACAGCTTGTTCGGGTCCAGCCAGATGCGCATCGCGTACTGCGAGCCGAACAGCGTGGTGTCGCCCACGCCTTCCACCCGGCTGATCGCGTCCTGCACGTTGGCGGCCACGTAGTCGGAGAGGTCGGAGCCGTTCATGCTGCCGTCTTCGGACGTGAACGCCAGCACGTTCAGGAAGTTGGTGGCGGACTTGGCGACCTGCACGCCTTGCTGCTGTACCTCCTGCGGCAACAGCGGGGTGGCCAGCGCGAGCTTGTTCTGCACCTGCACCTGCGCGGTATCCGGGTCGGTGCCGTTCTCGAAGGTCAGCGTGATCGTGGCCGTGCCGGACGATTCGCTGGTCGATGCCATGTAGCTCAGGTGGTCCAGCCCCTTCATCTTCTGTTCGATGATCTGGGTGACCGTGTCTTCCAGCGTCTTGGCCGATGCGCCCGGATAGGTGGCCGTGATGGCGACGGCCGGGGGCGCGATGCTCGGGTACTGCGCGATTGGCAGCGTCGCGATGGACAGCGCGCCGGCCAGCATCACGATGATGGCGAGAACCCACGCAAAGATGGGGCGGTCGATGAAAAAGCGTGCCATGGTGGAGTTCCGGGATCAGTTGGCGGCGACTGCGGTCTGCTTGACGGGCGACGGTGCGGCCACCTGCGAGGCCGGCGTCGCGTGGGGCGCAGCCGGACTCCGCGTGGCCGTTTTGGCCGTCCACGGCGTGGTCTTGACCTCGGCGCCCGGCGTCGCGCGTGGCAGGCCGTCCACCATCAGTTGGTCGCCGGCTTGCAGGCCGCTGCGCACCAGCCACTGGTCACCCACCGCGCGCTCGGTCTCGAGTGCGCGGCGCTGCAGCTTGTGCTCGCCGCTCACCACATACGCGAACGGCTTGCCGGTGCTGTCGCGCGCCACGGCCTGCTGCGGCACCAGCAGCGCGTCGTCCTTCACACCTTCCTGCAGCACGGCGCGTACGTACATGCCGGGCAGCAACGCGGCGTTCGGGTTGGGAAACACCGCGCGCAACGTCACCGAGCCGGTGTTCTGGTCCACCGTCACGTCGGAGAACTCGAGCTTGCCTTCGAGCGGATACGCGCTGCCGTCTTCCATCAGCAGGCGCACGGCGGCCGCGTTCGCGCCGCTCTTTTGCAGGTCGCCGCGGGCCATGGCCTGACGCAGGCGCAGCAGTGCGGCGCTGGGCTGCGTCACGTCGACATAGATCGGGTCGAGCTGCTGGATCGTGGCCAGCGAGGTCGTCTGGTTGGCCGTGACAAGCGCGCCCGGCGTCACGCTTGACTTGCCGATGCGCCCCGAGATCGGCGCATCCACGCGGGCGTAGGCGAGGTTGATGCGGCTGGTTTCCACATTCGCGCGGGCGGCGGCCACATCGGCTTCGCCCTGGGCCAATGCGGCATCGGCGTCATCGTAATCCTGCTGGCTGACCGCCTGGATCGCCACCAGCTCCTTGTAGCGCTCGGCCTTCAGGCGTGTGGTCTTGAGGTTGGCCCGGGCCTTGGCCAGTGCGGCCACATTGCTGTCGTAGGTGGCCTGGTAGGTGGCCGGGTCGATCTGGTACAGCGGGTCACCAGCCTTGACGTCGCCGCCTTCGCGGAACTTGCGTGCCTTGACGATGCCGCTGACCTGCGGTCGCACGTCGGCGATCAGGAACGGGACGGTGCGCCCGGGCAGTTCAGTGTCGAGCACCACGCGCTGCGGCTGGACGGTCATCACGCCGACCACCGGCGTGCCTTCCGCAGGGGGCGGGCCGCCCGGTGCCTTACCGCAGGCAGCAAGCAGGACGGCGGCCGCAACCGCGGCAAGAAGGGGCGACAGAACGTGCGGGGTGAGGCGCATGGCGGGTTCCTGAACAAAAAATTGACGCAAACACTCATAACTAAACCAAACGGTTCGGTATAGTATTTGGGTGTTTTTTGCTCGTCAATGGAAAACTGAACTCACTGGTTTGGAAATGGACTGTTGACGGGAGCCGGCCTTCTACGGCGCCATGTCGGAAGGCGCAGACTTCGTGAATTTCCTCAGATTATTGGCGCAAGGGTCGCTGCGGCGTTTCGACCGTTTTTTTGCGGCAGACTTTGATGTCTCCCAATACCGATTCAGTCGGATCCTCAATGAATCGCGGCGGAAAAAATCGGAGGCCGGCGATCCGGCGTCGCGTAGAGTAGAGCATCGGCCGCCGCGCGGCTTCCTCCCGGTCACTTCCCGGCCATTCGGGACGGAGCGCCGCCACCACGCGGCCCGCCATTCCATTCCGGTTCCAGGAGACCTCGCATGCCGCACGGCGCCCCGCAGCTTCTCGCCCCCGCTTCCATCACCGTCGACCCGATCGTACGCCTGCCGGCCGGCGAGCTCGCGTCGGCGATCCGCGGCAGGGCGGTTTCCTGCGTCGAGACGATGCGTGCGTATCTCGATCACATCGAGCGCGTGAACGGTGCGGTGAACGCACTGATCTCGCTGCGCGATCGCGCCACGCTGCTCGCCGAAGCCGCGGAAAAGGACGCGGCGCTGGCCCGCGGCGAGTATCACGGCTGGCTGCACGGGATGCCGCAGGCGCCGAAGGATCTCGCGATGACGAAAGGGCTGCGGACGACCTACGGCTCGCCGATCTTTCGCGATAACGTGCCGCAGGCCGATTCGGTCGGTGTCGGGCGGATGCGCGCGGCGGGCGCGATCTTCATCGGCAAGACCAACACGCCGGAGTTCGGCCTCGGTTCGCACACGTTCAACGAAGTTCACGGCGCGACGCGCAATCCGTACGACCTGACGAAGAGCGCGGGTGGCAGCAGCGGCGGCACGGCGGCGGCACTGGCGGCGCGCATGCTGCCGGTCGCGGACGGCAGCGACTTCGGCGGCTCGCTGCGCAATCCGGCCGCGTTCTGCAACATCTACGGGTTCCGTCCGTCGCGGGGCCGCGTGCCGCGCTGGCCGGGCGTCGACGTGTTCATGCAGCAGCTCGGCATCGAAGGGCCGATGGGCCGCACCGTCGGCGACGTCGCGCAACTGCTCGCGATCCAGGCCGGCTACGACCCGAACGATCCGCTGTCGCTCGCGGAAGATCCGGCGGTGTTCACGAAGCCGCTCGACACGGACCTGCGCGGCGAGCGCATCGCGTGGGTCGGCGACTGGAACGGCTATCTCGCGACCGAGCCGGGCGTGCTCGCGCAGTGCGAACAGGGGCTCGCGACGCTGCGCGAGATCGGCTGCGACGTCGATGCGGCGCTGCCGGCGTTCGCGCCCGACCGAATCTGGCGCCTGTGGCTCGCGCATCGGCACCTGCTGTCCGGCGGCGGGCTGCTCGCGCACTATCGCGACCCGGCGCGGCGTGCGCTGCTGAAGCCCGAGGCGATCTACGAGGTCGAAGGGCTGCTCGCGATGCAGGGTGCTGAGGTGTTCGACGCGAGCGTCGAGCGCACCGCGTGGCACCAGGCCGTGCTGAGTTTCTTCGATCGCTACGACTTCATCGCGGCGCCGACCGCGCAGGTGTTCCCGTTCGATGTCGACCAGCGCTGGCCGAAGGAAATCGCGGGCCGCACGATGGACACCTATCACCGCTGGATGGAAACGGTCGTGCCGTGGACGCTGGCCGGCTGCCCGGTGATCAGCGTGCCGGTCGGCTTCAACGATGCCGGGCTGCCGATGGGGATGCAGCTGATCGGCCGGCCGCGCGCGGATCTGGCGGTGCTGCAGCTCGCGCGCGGCTACGAGCAGGCGGCGGACTGGGTCGGCCAGCGGCTGCCGGACTGGATGGCTGCGTAGCGTGCGGTGCGGCATCGATTCCCGAGACCCGGAACAGGCGATATTGATGCGGAACAGGAACGAATCCTGACGCGCGCCTGATATCGCACGGCAAACGCGGATCAATGCCCGTGGCGACGCGAGACGGCGGCGCAATTGCAAGCGGCCGCGGCACGCGATTTCGTTTCGATGTGTTTCAGTCGTTGCGGCGGCGCGCGGCGCGCTTCGACAATATCGGCCTCAATCATTCGGGCACGAGGGAAACAGATGAAGCATATTCGCGCGACGGGCAAGCACCTGGCATCGGCGGGCATCGCATTCGGCATCCTGCTGGGCATGAACGGCACCGCGCATGCTCAGCTCGACCTGCAGTCGATCGGCTCGGCGCTGCTCGGCGGCGGACAGCAACAGGCCGCACCCGCGCAGGGCGGGGTCGCGCAACTGATGCAGGCGTACGTCGGCGCGAACCAGCAGGTGCTGTCCGGCCAGTCGTCGCTCGCGTCGGCGATGGGGCTCACCGGCGCGGCCGGGCAGGCGCAGCAGGCCGCCGGCTTGCTCGGCGGCGGCAATGCGTTGACGCCGGCCGTGCTGTCGCAGATGGGCGGCGCGCAGCAGTCGGTGTCGCAGGCGCTCGGCCAGGCGTTCGCGAGCGGCGGTGCGACGCACGGCCCGATCGACAAGCAGGCGTTCAGCAACGGCCTTGCATCGCTCGGCCAGGGCCTCACGCAGTACTCGCAGCTGCAGTCGGGGGTCGGCAGCCTCGGTTCGACCAGCGCCGCATCGCTGCTGCAGGCGGGCCTGGATCCGAAGAACATGCAGGCCGCGTCGTATATCGCGCAAAGCGCGCCCGGCCAGTTGCAGTCGCTCGCGTCGACGCTCAGCCAGGCCGTGCAGTTCGCGACGAGCCAGGGCATTTCGGTGCCGTCGGTCGCGTCGTCCGCGCTGAAGCTGCTGCCGTAACGTTGCCGGACCCGCGCGCCGCGGCGCCGGCAGCGCGCGCGGCGATCCGGGATGGCCCCGCGCAACATGGGGATTTCGCTCGATGCTATCGTGGCGTGTTCCCCGTTCCCGGTGCCGGTTCATGACTGACTCGTTCGACCTCCCGCGCTACTTCGCCCGCATCGGCTACGACGGCCCGGCCGAGCCGACGCTCGACGTGCTGCGCCGGCTGCATCTGCTGCACCCGCAGGCGATTCCGTTCGAAAACCTCAATCCGCTGACCGGCGCGCGTGTCGCGCTCGACCTGCCCGCGATCGTCGACAAGGTGATCGGGCGGCACCGCGGCGGCTACTGCTTCGAACTCAACAAACTCTTCCACACCGCGCTCACGACGATCGGTTTTCGCGTGACGCCGCTGATCGCTCGCGTGCGCTGGATGCGGCCGCCCGAGGTCGTCACCGCGCAGACGCACATGCTGCTGCGCATCGATCTCGACGGCGCGACGTGGCTCGCGGACATCGGCTTCGGCAGCGCGACGCTGACCGCGCCGCTGCGCTTCGTGCCGGGCGAGCGGCAACTGACGCCGCATGGCGCGTTTCGCGTCGTCGGTGCGCCGGTCGACGGCGAGTTCGACATGCAGTTCGAGATCCCCGACGGCTGGCAGACGACCTATCGCTTCTCGCTGAAACCGGCCGAGTGGATCGATTACGAGGCCGCGAACTGGTTCACGTCGACGTATCCCGAATCGATCTTCGTGAACGACCTGATCGCGTGCCGCGTGCTGCCGGACGGCCGCGCGGCGCTGCTCAACACCACGCTGACGCTGCGCGACGCGGCGGGCGCGGGGCGCACCGTCACGTTCGGCGACGCCGCCGCGTGGGGCGCATGCCTGCGCGATACGATCGGCGTCGATACGACCGGCTTCGATCTCGACACGCTGTTCGCGCGGGTGGCGGCGCGGGCGAACACGATATGAATACGTTGCGGGCAGGCGGCCCGGCCGCGGCCGATCATCGACGTGGCCACGCCGTTCGAGGATACGCACTGGAGCACGCGCGACATGACCGTGCGCGATCCCGACGGCCGCGTGTGGCGCCTGCAGGCGCCGGGCACACCGGGCACACCGGGCGCGTGAGGCCGCGGCGATGACCGGCCTCCATCAGGACGCCCCCGACAGCACGGCCGCGCGCGTCGCGCTGTGGCGCGCGCTGCACGTCGAACTCGATGCGCCGCCGCACGTGCTCGCCGACGAAGTCGGCCTGCGCCTGCTCGCGCCTGCGCCCGGCTGGCAGCAGCGCGGCGACATGGATCCGTGCTTCACGCGGCCGTTTCGCGCGTCGATCGTCGCGCGGGCGCGCTTCATCGAGGATCTCGTCGTCGCGGAGGCCGCGCGGGGCGTGAGCCAGTACGTGATCCTCGGCGCGGGCCTCGACAGTTTCGTGCAGCGCCGGCCCGAGATGGCGTCGCGGCTGACCGTGTTCGAAGTCGATCCGCCCGCGCCGCAGGCGTGGAAGCGCCGGCGCCTTGCCGGGCTCGGCTTCGGCGTGCCGGACTGGCTGCGGTTCGTGCCGGTCGATTTCGAGGCGAAGCAGTCGTGGCGCGACGCGCTCGTGCGCGCGGGCTTCGATGCGGGCAAACCGGCGGTCGTCGTGTCCACCGGCGTCAGCATGTACCTGACGCGCGACGCGAACGCGGCGGCGCTGCGCGAAGCCGCGTCGCTCGCGCCGGGCTCGACGTTCGCGATGACCTTCCTGCTGCCGCTCGAGCATGCGGATCCGGACGTGCGCCCGGGGCTCGAAATGGCCGCGAAGGGCGCGCGCGAGCGGCACGCCGTTCATCAGCTTTTTCATGCCGGCGGAGATCCGCGCGCTCGCGACGCACGCCGGCTTCGCGCAGGCCGGGCATGTGTCGGCCGCAGCGCTCACGCGCCGCTACTTCGCCGGTCGTAGCGACGGCCTGCGCCCGCCGAACAACGCGGAAGAGCTGCTGGTCGCGACGGTGTAACCCGGCGGTTACCCGTCACGCGCGCTCCAGCACGGCCATCTCGCGCACGACCACGAGCAGCACCGCGAGGCTCGCGCCACCCGACGCACGCAGGTCGGAAAGCAGATGCTCGTAGCGCTGCAGCGCGGCCTCGCGGCGTTCGCGCCACGCGTGGACGATCGTCTCGGGCGCCGTCGAGTCGGCCGATTCGGCGAGCGCGCTGGCCGCCAGCGTGCGCTTGAGCCGCGCGATTTCCGCGAGCGCGGCCGCGCGCGCCAGCATGTCCCAGTGCGTCGGGGTCGGCAGCGTGGCCGCGCGTTCGCCGATCCACCCGTAGTTCAGCAGCGTGCCGAGCGAGAAGTACACGCCCGCGACCAGTTCGAGGCTGCGGTCGCAGGTCGCGGCCACTTCGGCGATGTCGAGCAGCGCGGCGGAGATGTCGCCGTTCGCGACGCGCCCGGCGAGTGCGCTGTCGACGCCGGCGTCGACCAATACGCGCTGCCGTTCGGACAGCGCTTCGAGATCGCTCGCCGGCAGCAGCGACGGCAATTGCGGCGCGATGCGCTGCACCGCGTCGCGGCAGCGCGCGATCAGTCCGGCGACGCCGCCGTCGGCCACCGCGCCCGACTGCAGGTGCCGCAGGAACCACAGCGCCGCGCGCTCCAGCAGCCGCGCGACGTCGACGAACATGCGCGCCTGCACATCGTCGGCGACGCGGTTGTCGAGTGCGTCGATGTCGCGCCACACCGCATCGAGATCGAACACGTCGCGCGCCATGATGCAGGCGCGCACGATGTCGCCCGGCTTCGCGTCGGTTTCCTCCATCAGCCGGTGCACGAACGCGCAGCCGACGCGGTTGACGAGCGCGTTGGTCAGGTGCGTCGCGAGAATCTCGCGGCGCAGCGGGTGGCGCTGCATCGGTTCGCTGAAGCGCTGCTGCAGCGGCTTCGGGAAATAGTCGACGAGCATCGCGGCGACGAGCGGATCCTCGGGCACGTCGGAGTCGAGCAGCGCGTCGTACAGCCACATCTTGCTGTACGCGAGCAGCACCGCGCGCTCCGGCGACGTCAGGCCCTGTTGTGCGGCCTGCCGTTCCGCGATCTCGTCGTCGGTCGGCAGGAACTCGATCACGCGGTTCAGGCGGCCCGCGCGTTCGAGCCAGCGCATCAGGCGCGCCTCGGCGTCGAGCAGCTCGACGCTGTAGCGGCCCGCGATCGACAGCGCCTGCGTCTGGTAGTAGTTGTCGCGCAGCACCAGCAGCCCGACTTCGTCGGTCATTTCCGCGAGCAGCGCATTGCGCTGCTTCTCGGTCATCTCGCCGTCGGTGACGACGAGCCCGAGCAGGATCTTGATGTTGACTTCGTGATCCGAACAGTCGACGCCGGCCGAGTTGTCGATCGCGTCGGTATTGATGCGCCCGCCGCGCTGCGCGAACTCGATGCGGCCGAACTGCGTGCAGCCGAGGTTGCCGCCTTCGCCGACGACCTTGCAGCGCAGGTCCGCGCCGTTCACGCGCACCGCGTCGTTCGCACGATCGCCGACCTGCTGGTGGGTTTCGCGCGCGGCCTTCACGTAGGTGCCGATGCCGCCGTTGTACAGCAGGTCGACCGGCGCCTGCAGGATCGCGCGGATCAGCTCGGTCGGCGGCAGCGCATGCGCGTCGATGCCGAGCGCGGCCTGCACGGCCGGCGACAGCGGGATCGTCTTCGCGGTGCGCGGGTAGACACCGCCGCCCGCCGAGATCACGGACGCGTCGTAGTCGGCCCAGCTCGAGCGTTCGAGCGCGAACATCCGCTGGCGCTCCGCGAAGCTCGCCGCCGGGTCGGGGTTCGGATCGAGGAACACGTGCCGGTGATCGAAGGCCGCGACGAGCCGGATATGCGGCGACAGCAGCATGCCGTTGCCGAACACGTCGCCCGACATGTCGCCGACACCGACCACGGTGAAGGCGGTCGTCTGCGTATCGACACCCATTTCGCGGAAGTGCCGCTTCACCGATTCCCACGCGCCGCGCGCGGTGATCGCCATCTTCTTGTGGTCGTAGCCGACCGAGCCGCCGGATGCGAACGCGTCGTCGAGCCAGAAGCCGTATTCGTGCGAGATCGCGTTCGCATAGTCGGAGAACGTGGCCGTGCCCTTGTCGGCCGCGACGACGAGATACGGATCGTCGGGATCGTGCCGCACCACGTCGGGCGGCGGCACGATCGCGTTGCCGGCGAGATTGTCGGTCAGGTCGAGCAGGCCGCGCAGGAACGTCTGGTAGCACGCGATGCCTTCGCGCATCCACGCTTCGCGATCGCTCGGCGGCGGCGGGTTCTTCACGACGAAGCCGCCTTTCGAGCCGACCGGCACGATCACGACGTTCTTCACCATCTGCGCCTTCATCAGCCCGAGCACCTCGGTGCGGAAATCCTCGCGGCGGTCGGACCAGCGCAGCCCGCCGCGCGCGACGCGCCCGCCGCGCAGGTGCACGCCCTCGACGCGCGGCGAGTACACCCAGATCTCGAACATCGGCTTCGGCTCGGGCAGGCCGGGCACCTTCGCCGGATTGAACTTGAACGACAGGTACGGCTTCGATTCGCCGTTCGCGTCGTGCAGGAAATAGTTGGTGCGCTCGGTCGCGTTGATCACGCCGAGGAACTGGCGCAGGATCCGGTCCTCGTCGAGGTTCGGCACCTGGTCGAGGGCTGTCTCGATCGCCTTCAGCAGGCGTTCGGCCTGCACGTCGCGCGTGCCGCCAGTGGCCGGGTCGAAGCGCAGCAGGAACAGCTCGACGAGCTGCCGTGCGATCGCCGGGTTGCCGGTCAGCGCGCGCTCGATGTACGCGTCGCTGAACGTCGAGCCGACCTGCCGCAGGTATTTCGCATACGCACGCAGGATCGTGACCTCGCGCGCGCTCAGGTGTGCGCGCAACACGAGGCGGTTGAAGTCGTCGTTCTCGATCCGGCCGTTCCAGATCCGGTCGAACGCATCCTCGAACAGGCCCTTCACGCGCTCGATGTCGAACTCGGTATCGTCGGCGAGTTCAAGGCCGAAGTCATGCACCCACGCGGGCGCGGCATCCTGCGTCTGGATCCGGTACGGCCGCTCCTCGTCGACGCGCACGCCCAGGTGTTCCAGCATCGGCAGGCTGCGCGACAGCGCGATCGGGTCGCCCGCGCGATACACCTTGAAGCGGAACGCGCGCGGCCCGGCCTCGATCGGGCGGTACAGGTTCATCGCGAGCTGGCCCGACTCCTTCACGCGCTCGATCAGCTCGATGTCGCGCACGGCCGTGCGCGCCGGATAGTCGTCGCGATAGCCGGCCGGGAACGATTCCGCATAGTGCTGCAGCAGCCGGTTGCCTTGCTCTTCGCCGAACGCGTCGAGCAGCGCGTCCGCGAGATCGTCCTGCCAGCGGCGCGCGACCTGCACGAGCCGCGTTTCGAGCTCGCGCGTGTCGACGTCCGGCATCGTGCCCGGTTCCGCATGGACGACGAAGTGAATCCGCGCGATCGCCGATTCCGACAGCAGCGGCGTGAATTCGACGTTCACGCCGTTGTACGCGTCGACGAGCAGCTTCGCGATGCGACGGCGCAGGTCGGTGTTGTACTTGTCGCGCGGCACGAACGCGAGGCACGACACGAAGCGGTCGAAGCGGTCGCGCCGCACGAACAGGCGCGTGCGCTGGTGTTCCTGCAGCCGCAGGATGCCGAGCGCGATGTCGTAGAGCTGGTCTTCGTCGGCCTGGAACAGCTCGTCGCGCGGATAGGTTTCGAGCACCGTCACCAGCGACTTGCCGAGATGCCCCTTCGGCAAAAAGCCCGCCCGCTGCACGATGTTCGCGCACTTGCGGCGCACGATCGGAATCTCGGTGTACGAACCGAAATAGGCCGTCGACGTGTAGAGACCGATGAAGCGGCGCTCGCCGCTCACCTTGCCGTCGGCGCCGACCAGTTTCACGCCGACGTAGTCGAGGTAGCCGGGCCGGTGAACGGTCGCGCGCGAGTTCGCTTTCGTCACGAAGATCGGCCAGGGGCCGGTGATGATCTCGGCGGCGGCCGGCGGCAGCGGTGTCACGTCCGACGCGCCGGGCGGGCGCAGCGATTCGCGCAGCAGGCCGAAACCCGAGCCTTCGACGCCGCGCAGCCCGAAGCCGGTGCCGTCCGACACGAGCGCGTAATCGCGCTGGCCGAGGAACGTGAAGTGGTCGGCGGCCATCCATTCGAGGAACGCGCGCGCCTCGATGTCTTCCGCGGTCGATTCGCGGGCTTTCATGTCCTTGATCGTCGCGCGCGCGATGTCGACGATCTTCGGCCAGTCCTCGACCGATGCGCGCACGTCGCCGAGCACGCGCGCGATGTCGTCGCGCAGCGTGTCGAGCAGCGCGGCGTCGCCGCAGCGGTCGACTTCGAAATGGATGAACGACGCGAGCTGCGACTGGCCGTCGCCGGGCGTCGCGCCGCCGGCTTCGACGCGCTCGATCCCGCCGTTGCTGCCGCGCCAGATGCGGAACACCGGGTGCAGCGCGGAGTGCAGCGCGAGCCCGAGGCGGTTCACGGCCATCGTCACCGAGTCGACGAGGAACGGCATGTCGTCGTTGACGATCTCGATCACCGTGTGGTCCGAGTGCCAGCCGTGCTGTTCGAGGATCGGGTTGTATACGCGCAGCCGCTCGCTGCCGGGCACGAATTTCCGGGCGGTCTGCCAGTGCGCCATCGCGGCGCCGTACAGGTCGGCGATGCTGCGATTCTGCAGATCATCGGCGTCGACGAAATCGTAGTAATGACGCAGGAACGGTTCGACGATCCGGAACGTGGCCTCGGGCAGGCGCCCGCGCGCGCATTCGACGACATCGGAGAGCAGGTGTGCGACGACTTCTTCGTTCTTCGCTTCCATGGCGGTCTCCTGGTCGGTTTGCCACTGGCTGCTGCGTGTGTTCGGCATTATGCGCCGATTGATACGCCGGTTGCGTGACGGCGCGATGTGCGGGCGCAAAACAGGGAGCAGGGAAGGGCGGCTGCCTGCAACGCGCGTGCCCGGCGTTGCAGGAGAGGGTCAAGCCAGGTCCGGCGGCTTCAGGTCGGGGTGGCGCGCGTAGAGCGGGTTCATGAAGTCGAGCAGCATCGTGGTCAGCAGTTGCGACACGAATTCGCGATAGGCGACGAATTCGTGTCGCGGACAGGTCTCGTCGACCTGCCGAAGCGATTGATCCAGTTGCGCGCCCATCGACAGGATCATGTCGTTCAGTGCGGCGGCAATACGTTTGTCGTCGATCATGCGGTCTCCTTCGAGCGCCGCATCGCGTGGCGCGTTCGTACGGGTGTCACCGCGGTTCGAGCCCGTATCGCACAGGAGGTTCCGCCGCCGCCGGACGGGCCGGTATCAGCGCTCGTCGCTCCACAGCTTGCCGGCCGTCGCCCAGTTCTCCTTCTTCACGTCGGCGAGGATGATGTCGACCGAGCCCGGGTCGCAGCCGAGCGTCTCGCACGTGACGCGCGTGATCGCTTCGACGAATGCGCGCTTCTGCTCGACCGTGCGGCCTTCGAACAACTGGATATTGAAAGTCGGCATGACTGGATGCTCCGATGGTTGGGGAAAGTGAAGTTCGTTTGGGGGGCGGCGACTTCAGTCGCGATACGACGGATCGATCCGGTCGAGGCGACGCAGCAGCGCCGGCCATTCCAGCTCGCCCTCGATCGCGCCGCCGTCGCGCAACTGTTCGGCGGTGCGATCGGCGACGGCCGGCTCGGGCAGCACGAGCGGCCCGCCGCCTGCCTGCGCGCGCACCTGGATGTCGCACGCCTTGATCAGCGTATCCATCAGCACATACGCCTCGGCGACGGTCCGGCCGACCGTCAGCGTGCCGTGGTTGCGCAGCAGCATCGCGGATTTCGCGCCGAGGCTGGCGGTCAGCCGCGCGCCTTCGGCCGGCGAGAACGCGAGCGCCTCGTAGTCGTGATACGCGAGGTCGCCGTGAAACCGCAGCGCGTGCTGCGATGCGGGCAGCAGCCCGTCGCGCTGGATCGACACGGCGATGCCGGGCGTATTGTGCAGATGCATCACGCAGACGGCGTCCGGCCGCGCGGCATGGACGGCCGCGTGAAGCGCGAA
This sequence comes from Burkholderia sp. Bp9142, assembly GCF_003853415.1. Lineage (GTDB taxonomy): Bacteria > Pseudomonadota > Gammaproteobacteria > Burkholderiales > Burkholderiaceae > Burkholderia. The sequence continues at coordinate 99,578 of NZ_QTPP01000002.1, forward strand.
GCCCGTCACGTTGACCGCATGTGCGCTGTCGCCGATCCGGTTGCCGGCCAGGTCGATCTTCACGAGATTCGATGCGCGAACCTCGTCGAACGCGAGGCCGAACGGGTTGATCAGGAAATGGCCGGGCTCGCCGGGCACCGTTGCGGACAGATGCGTGTAGATCAGGTCGTCCCAGCCGTTCAGCGCGACGAGACGGTACGCGGCGGCGAGATCGACGCGCAGCCGGCGCTCGGCGTCCGAGATCGGGCCGCCGGGTTTCACGGTGTCAGGACGGTGTGCGAATGACGACATCGGGTTCTCCGAGGGTAAGGCGGCGCGCGACGGCCACCGTGATCCACGACGCGAGCGCGAACGGGGCCGTGAGCGCGGTGAGGCCCGCGCGCATCGCGAGCCACTGGATCAGTGCGGCCAGCGCCGCGGCCGCGAACGCCGCGCGCGTGCCGCGCGACATCAGCGCGAGCGCGGCGAGTGCGCCGTTGAAGCCGAGCAGGCCGTCGGTGAATCCGGCACCGCTTGCGCCGAGCGCAACCAGCAGCATGGTCGACACGATCGCGCCGCCGAGTGCGAACGCGGCTGCGCGGCGGGACGCGGCCGCGATGCCGGCGACGATCAGCATACCGGCCCACGCGCCTTGTGCGAAGGTGGTTTGTGCGACGCCCGACAGCAGTGCTGCGGCGACCGAGGAAAGTGTCAGTGCCGCGCCCGTCGCGGTATCGCTCGCATGCTGCACCGCGACAAACGGCAGCCACAGCGCGGTGGCCGCCAGGCACGGACTCGAATACGGGCACTGGCGCCACTTCGCGAGCGGGAGTCGCATCGCGCGCTGCACGAGCGCGGCGCCGATCGCGGCGAGCGGCACCAGCACGAGCGCCGCCAGCGGGGCGGGCGCAAAGCGCACTGCCACCAGCGCGGCGAGCGCGCCGTTGAAGCCGTGCAGACCCGGTTCGACGTCACGGCGCGCCGCGCCGGTCAGCACCGCGGTCAGGTTGGCGGCGGCCGCGCCGACCAGCGCCGCGCACGCGAGCCGCAGGTCGGTCAGCGCGAGTGCGGCGACCAGCATCGCGCCGGTGAACGCGTTCGCCTGCAGCACGATCTGTCCGATGCTGCGCAGCAGGATGCGCAGGTCGATCGACGGCGAAGCGGGGCGGACGGTAGGCATGGCGGCGGCGGAACTGGACGAGCCGCGAGCATAGGACACAATCCCATGCACCGGAATAGGGAATTCTGGATAGTCGGGATTTGTGGCGAGTGCCCTGAATTGGGGCGCGGCGAGGCGGTCGGCGCCTGTTCGGAACACGTGTGTTAGCGTTTTCGTGAGACTTTGGCAATTTGGTAGCAAATTTTGGTCATCGCTAATGCTTTCGTATGCAGGCTAATGCTTTCGTATGCAGGCTGACGCGTTAGCGTTTTGTCGGGCAACGAGGAGGCGGAACGATGCGGGAACTGCGCTGGGCGTCGCTCGAGGGCGACGGAATCGAACACCTGACGTTCGACCGGAGTGACACCGGCATCGTCGTCGAAAGCGCCGTGGTCGGCCAGCGGTACGGCCGCGCGTACGGGCTTGCGTACAGGGTCGAGTGCGATCCGCGGTGGCGGGTCAGGGTTGCGGTGCTCAGGGTGATGGGCGGCGGCACGCTCGAACTGCATGGCGACGGCGCCGGGCACTGGCGTGACGGTTCAGGCCGCGCGCTGCCGGAACTGGATGGCTGCGTCGACATCGACATCGCGGCGACGCCGTTCACGAATTCGCTGCCGATCGGCCGCCTCGGTCTCGCGCGCGGCGAGCGGTGGCCGATCGACGTCGCCTACATCTCGACGCCGGACCTGACCGTGACGCCGGTCAAGCAGGCCTATGCGTGCATCGAGCCCGGCCGGCGCTACCGCTACGAAGGCATCTTCCGGAATTTCACCGCGGAGATGGACATCGACGCCGACGGGCTCGTGATCGACTACGAAACGCTGTTCAAGCGCCTGCCGCCGTTGCGCTGAACGGCCGCGCCCGCTGTCGTGACGGCCGGTCGTTCATGCGCCGAGGCAAACCGGTCGATCCGCGCCGCGATCAAATCAGGATCGCGCATCACGACCCAATGCGCGCCATCGATTTCCTCGCGCACGTGCTCGCCGAGCCAGCGATCGAGGCCGACCGACATCTCGGGCGTCACGTAGCGGTCGCGCACCGGCACGATGATCTGCACCGGCGCCTGCGCATACCGCTCGCGCGGCTTTCTCGCCCGCGCGACGAAATTGGCGCGGTAGAGCTGCAAGCCGTTCAGCGCGTTCTTCAACTGTGCAGGATCGCGCTCGGGCCGCACGCGCTCGGTCAGCTGCAGCCAGCGCGGCCACAGTGCGGCGCCGCCGAGCCGCCACACCAGCGACGGCACGACCGGCAGGTGGAAGAACGCGATGTACCACGACTTCAGGCTCTGCTTGAGCCGCATCTTCGCGCGGAACACGTGGTCGAGGCACGGGCCGGAGATCGACGTGTACGACGCGATCCGGCCGCGGAACGCGGGATCGGTCACGGCCTCCCAGCACTGGATCGACCCCCAGTCGTGGCCGACCAGATGGAACGGCCGGTTGCCGCAGGTCGCGTCGGCGACGGCCTTCAGGTCCTCCGCGAGGCGCGCCAGCGCGTAGTCGGCGCGGCGGCGCGGCGCATCGGACGCGCCGGCGCCGCGCACGTCGTAGGCGATCACGCGATAGCGCTGCGCGAGCCGTGCGCGGACCGGCGCCCACACGGCGGCCGAATCGGGATAGCCGTGCACGAGGATCAGCGGCGGCGCGCGCCGCGGGCCGCTGACATGGACGGCGAGTTTCACGTCTCCGGAGCGGACGGTCAGCATCTCGTGGGCGCGCGCCATGACGTCATGCCTGCGCAACCGGATGCAGCGGCACGCGGCGCGGGGCGGCCTGCGCCGCGTAGCGCGCGTTGGTCGCGTCGATGTTCGCGAGCAGCGTGTCGAGCCCCTGCAGGTACCGATGGTTATCGTGGTCCCACGGATGGAAGCCCGGACGGAAATAGTCGAGCCATTCGCCCGCGATGCTCGGAAACACGCCGGTCCTCGGGCTGTACAGGTACTTCACGAGGCGCCACATGCCACCGAACCCGCCGTGCTTGCGACGGTGCGACAGCATCAGACGCACGTGGAAGTCGAACACGATCGTCCAGAACAGCACGGTCGTCGTCAGCATCGTGCCGGTGCGCAGCAGGTAGCTGCCGAGGCCCGGCTTCATCACGGCGTTCCATACGTCGTACGACACCGCCTTGTGTTCGGTTTCCTCCATCGCGTGCCACATCCACATCTGCTGATAGCCTTCGACCGACCCGTCGATCCGGTGCTCGTGGCCCGACAGCAGCTGGTTCGCGAGGATCGCCGTGTAGTGCTCGAGCGCGATCGTGATCGCGAGCTGCATCGAATGCGGCAGCGTCTTCTTGAAGAAGCCGAGGATCGTCCACAGCCGCTTGTCGAGCTTGTGCGCGGGCAGGCCGGACGATTGCAGCAGGTCGTTGTATTCGATGTGCTCGCGCGTGTGCATCGCTTCCTGGCCGATGAAGCCGAGCACCTGCTTCTTGAGCGCCGGATCCTCGATGCGGTCGCGATAGTTGCGCACCGAATCCATGAAGAAGCGCTCGCCGGCCGGGAACAGCAGCGACAGCGCGTTCATGAAGTGCGTGACCGGCACGCCCTGGACGTGCCAGTCCTTCGCGCGTTCGGGCGGCAGCGCGAAACGGATGTCGCGCCGCACGGGCATCATGTTCGGGGTCCTCATGATTGTTCTCCTCCCTGATTGCCTGCGTTGTTGTAAGTGGCGTGCAGCGGCGCGGCCGCCGGCGTGCCGTGGCGGGCGGCCGCGCGGCGGGCCTTCGCGGCCTCGCGGCGCGTCGCGAGCACGACGAGCGCCTGGTATGCGGCCGGCAGGACGCGCGCCATCCAGTCCGCGCCTTTCGCGTCGCGGCCGATCAGCACGCGGCGCTTGTTCTTGCGCACGCCGGCGAGGATCGTGCGCGCGGCGTCGTCGGCGGTCGTGATGAAGAATTTCTCGAAGCTGTCCTTGCCCTGCTGCTCGCTCTCGACGATGAAGCCGACCATGTTCTTCGCGACGCGGCTCGACTGTGCGATGTTGGTGCGGATGCCGCCCGGATGCACGCAGGTCGCCGACACGCCGCACTTCATCATGTCGAGTTCCTGCCGCAGCGATTCGGTGAAGCCGCGCACCGCGAACTTGGTCGCGTTGTAGCCGCTCATCCCCGGCTGCGCGAAGATCCCGAAAATGCTCGACGTGTTGATCACGTGGCCGTCGCCCGACGCCTTCAGGTGCGGCAGGAACGCCTTCGTGCCATGCACGACGCCCCAGAAGTTGATGTTCACGATCCACTCGAGATCGCTGTATTCCATCCCTTCGATCGTGCTCGACAGCGCGACGCCCGCGTTGTTGAAGATCAGGTTGACCTTGCCGTGTTGCTGCGCGGTGTCGTCGGCCCACGCGAACATCGCGTCGCGGTCGCCGACGTCGAGCACGCGCGTCGAGACGCGCACGTTCGGCGCGATCGCGCGGACGATCCGCTCGGTTTCGGCGAGGCCGATGGCGTTCTTGTCGGCGAGCGACACCTGGCAGCCGGCCTGCGCGAGCTGCACCGCGAGCGAGCGGCCCATGCCCGAGCCCGCGCCCGTGATCGCGGCGACCTTGTTGGCGAAATCTCTCATGTCGGTGGCTCCTTGTCTGACTCAGGCTGCTTCGGCGGACGTGGAAGCGGAAGCGGCGGGCGCGGCGACGGGCCGCGCGGTCGTGTCGTGCTGCGGCGCGCGATACGCGTGGTAATCGGCGATCGAGAACTGCGCGGTCGCCTGGCGGAAGCGCCAGGTGAAGCCCGGCCACAGCGTCGTGTTCTTGCCGGTGCGCGGATCGAGGTACCAGCTCTTGCAGCCGCCCGTCGACCAGATCGCCTTCTTGAGCCGGCCCTGCAGGTCGCTGTTGAACTGCGCCTCGACGAGCGGGCGCACCTCGATCGCCTCCGCGCGTTCTCGATGCATCGCCTGCAGCGCGCCGAGGATGTATTCGATCTGCGACTCGATCATGAACACCATCGAGTTGTGGCCGAGGCCCGTGTTCGGGCCGACGATCATGAAGAAGTTCGGGTAGCCCGGCAGCGTCGTGCCGAGATACGCGTGCGCGCCGTCGCGCCAGGCGTCGACGATGTCGAGACCGCCGCGGCCGATGATCGCGCCGCGCGGATACGGATCGGCGACCTGGAAGCCCGTGCCGTAGATCAGGCAGTCGACTTCGTGGCGGCGGCCGTCGGTCGTCACGACCGCGTTGGCTTCGATATGGTCGATGCCGGTCGTGATCACGTCGACGTTCTTGCGCGACAGCGCCGGGTAGTAGTCGTTCGAGATCAGCACGCGCTTGCAGCCGAGCATGTAATCCGGCGTGACGGTCTTGCGCAGTTCCGGATCGGGAATCTGCTTGCGGATGTGGCGCAGTGCGAGCTTCTGCACGTTCTTCATCAGCGACGGATGGATCGCGAAGCCGAGCACGCGCGATTCGAGCATCCAGTAGATGCTGCTGCGCACGGCCTTCTGCGTGAACGGCAGCGTGCGGAACAGCCATTTCTCGAACCCGGTCAGGTTGCGGTCGGGCTTCGGCATGATCCACGGCGGCGTGCGCTGGAACAGCGCGAGTTCCTTCACGCGCGGCGCGATCTGCGGCACGAACTGGATCGCACTCGCGCCGGTGCCGATCACCGCGACGCGCTTGCCTTCGAGCGGGTAGTCGTGATCCCACTGCTGCGAATGGAACGCGCGGCCCTTGAAGTTCTCGACGCCGGGAATCGCCGGCAGCGCGGCGCGCGACAGCCCGCCCATCCCCGACACCAGCACGCGCGCCGACAGCCGCTTGCCGTTCGCGAACGTGAGGCGCCAGCGTTGCGCGGCTTCGTCGTATTCGGCGCGCTGCAACGCGTGGTTCATGCGCAGGTGCGGGCCGACGCCGAAGCGCTGCACGCAGTCTTCCAGATACGCGCGAATTTCCGGCTGCGGCGCGAACATGCGCGTCCAGCGCGGGTTCGGCGCGAACGAGAACGAATAGACATGCGATTGCACGTCGCAGGCACACCCGGGGTAATGATTGTCGCGCCACGTGCCGCCGACCGACGCGGCCTTCTCGAGGACGACGAAGTCGGTCACGCCTGTCTGCCGCAGGCGAATGGCCATCCCGAGACCGGCGAAGCCGGTGCCGATGATGGCGATGTCGGTCGTTTCGTCCAGGCCGTCGTGGCCGGGCGGGCCGAAAGGCAACGTGCGAGCATTCATCCGGGTGTCTCCGATTTGGCTCATTTTTTAATGTTACATTGGTTGATGTAACGATAGTGGGTGAACCCGGAAACCGCAAGAGGCTAGAAGCGGCGCTCTAAGGGCCGGGAGCCGCGCGGGAAAAGGCTGAGCGGGGTTTGGAACGACGTGGTTTCCGCATGGCGGAATGCGCGGAAACGGCCGTCGGCAGGGCGGGAGCGGCAGGAGACGAGGCCGCCGCCGTGCGGCGGCCTGTTTGAAACGCTATCAGGGACGGGTCGAGCGGGCGGCCGTCTCATGGAAAACCCCGGCCACGATCGTGACCTGCGCGAGCGCATAGAGGCCCCAGATCAGGTAGTCGATGCCGGGAAAGCCGCCGAGGAAACGCCCGACGCCGATCAGCGTGTCGGAGCCGACGAAGATCAGGCTGCCGAGCGCGACCAGCGGGCCGCGCGTGCGGGCCGCGAGCGCGAAGCTCGCCATTGCGCACAGCACGAGCAGGTAGACGGCGACCGGCGCGAGCAACGCGCCCAGGTGCGGAAGAAATGCCGCGTAGAACGCCGGCGCGGCGATCCACAGCCCGATCAGCGCGACGATGCGCCAGCCCTGCGGCCGCGCGCGCCAGCGCACGAAGATCGCGCAGTAGCACAGGTGCGTAAGCAGGAATGCGCCGAGGCCGAGGACGAACGACAGCGGCCAGTCGGGCAGCGCGAGCAGCACGTCGCCGAGCACGGCCGTCGCCAGTGCCGCGCACAGCCACGCGCGCTCGCGCGGCGCGGCGCAGGTGCTGCCGGCCGCGAGCAGCAGGATGCCCATCGCGGCTTTCGCGGCGGCCTGGCCGGGATAGGGCGCGGCGGCGAGCGACAGTCCGTACAGCAGCGCGGCGGCGACGGCGAGCGGCCAGAGCCGGCGATAGGTGGCGGGAAGCGTGGCGATCAAGGCGGGTGTCTCCGGATTGTTGTTGTCTGCGGTGGATGACGCGCCGTCGTGGGCGCGGCTGCAGGCCATTATCCGGAAGAACGGCTGGGTGAAAACCGGCGAACCCTTCTACGACGCGATCCCGGCCGCGCATGTTGCGTGCGGTTCGTCACGGTTGCGGCGGAAGAGGAAGGGGGCGGCCCGCCAGGACCGGGATGCGGAAATCGGGCACCTACCACGCCGGCGGCGCGTCGAGCGCCCGTCGGGAACAAGCGTTTCCGACAAACAAGACGGGCCGGCGGGCAGGGTGCCCGTCGGCCCGTTTCGACTGCTTCGCGCTGCGTCCGCGCGTTACTTCGCCGCGAGCGCGCTGGCCACGGCCTTGTCGGTCCACGCGTTATCGGCCACGTTCAGTTTCTGCGGAATCAGCTTCGCCGCGAAGAACGCATCGGCGACACCCTGCTGGACCGCGACGATCTTCTCGTCGACCGGCACGGCGCCGAACGGGACGCGCTTGATCCACGTTTCCACGAGCGGCAGCGGCAGGCCGACCTTCGGCGCGATCAGCGCGGCCGTCTCGGCCGGATGCCCGTTGACCCACAGGCCGGTCTCGCGCAATTGCTTCAGGATCGCGCCGACCACGTCGGCATGCTGCTCCGCGAAATCCCGCGTTGCCTCGTAGAAGTTGTTCGCGGGCGTGAGGCCCGTATAGTCGGACAGCGTGCGGATCTTCAGCGAATTCTGGGCGGCCGCGTAGTACGGATCCCAGACGGCCCACGCGTCGACGTTGCCGCTCTCGAACGCGGCGCGCGCGTCCGCGGGCGGCAGGTACACGGGACGGATCTCGTCGTAGCGCACGCCGGCTTTCTTCAGCGCTTCGAGCAGCAGGTAGTTCGCGCTCGAGCCCTTCTGCAGCACGACCTTCTTGCCGCGCAGGTCGGAAAGCGAGCGGATCGGCGAATCGGCCTTCACGAACACGGCCTCGTTGTGCGGCGACGGTGGCTCCGCGCCGACGTACACGAAGCGCACACCGGCCGCCTGCGCGAACACCGGTGGTGGCGCGCCCGTATAGCCGAAGTCGATGCTGTTCGCGTTCAGCGCCTCGAGCAGTTGCGGGCCGGCCGGGAATTCGAACCACTGGACGCGGTAGCCGAGCGGCTTGAGGTGTGTCTCGAGGGAGCCCTGCGTCTTGACGACCGACAGCAAGCCGGCCTTCTGGTAACCGATGCGCACGACCTTGTCGGCGCTGCCCTGCGCGAAGGCCGACGTGGCGGCGACGGCGACGAGTGCCGTCGCGGCGAGGCGGGTGATCCAGCGGGTGAAACGAATCATCGAACGGACTCCATGCGAAACGTCTTCGGGGAGCGGCGCGTGCCGCTCGGTTGGAAGAATCGTCGCACGGGCGATCGAGCCCGCAAACGAAGCATTGCCGATATGAATATGACGGCGGCGGCCCTATGCTTTGTCGCCGTTGCCTTGCGTGTCGGACGTATCGGACGTATCGGACGTGCCGGCCTGTCGCGCGGCTTCGTCGCTGAGTTTCTTGTCGAGGATCGTCGCGACGCGGCCGCCGAGATACGCGCTTGCCGCGTTCTCGAGCGCGCGGTTCGTCTCGCCTTCGACGAACACGGCCGCGAGCGGGCGCAGGCGCCAGATCGCATCGACGAGCGCGGGCACGTCGGTGACCGGCGGCAGCGTGCCTTCGTCATAGCGGTCGAGGCGCTTGACGACGAGATCGACGAGCAGCCGCGCGATCGCGTCGAAATGCGGTCGCGCGAGGCTGATCACGTCGAGCAGTTCGCGCGGCGGGATGCCTTCCTTCGTCATCGCGGCCGCCGCCTCGAGCAGCGCGGGGCTTTTCGCGACGAACGACAGGCCGCGCCGTTCCAGCAGGCCGAGCTCGGTCACGCGCGACAGTTGCGACGCCGTCTGCGGGCCGAACATCTGCGCGAGCGCGGCGAGCGAATAGGTTTTCGGCAGTTCGTGCGACCAGCGGCCGCCGATCGCGTTTTCGAGGCCGAGGATCGAGCGCAGGTCGTGGCCTTCGTCGATTGCCTTGATCAGGTCCTGGATGTTCGACAGCGTGTAGCCGCGCGCGAGCAGGTGGTTGATCAGCTTCAGGCGAGCAACGTGCGTGTCGTCGTAGATGCCGACGCGCCCGCGCTTCTCGGGCGGGGCGAGCAGCCCGCGATCCTGGTACGCGCGAACGTTGCGCACGGTCGTGTCCGACACGCGCGCGAGTTCGTCGACCGTGTACTCGTTGCGGGCGTCCGCTGCGGCCTCGTCAGGCGTGGTGGGAGTCTGTTTTGACATGCGGCCATTCTAGCGCGACGCGACAGGCTCGGGCGAGGCGGGGAGCGCGCGTGCGCCGTCGCCGAGCGCGCGCTGCATCAGCGCCGTATCGATCCAGCGGCCGTGCTTGAAACCGACCGCCTTCAGCACGCCCGCGGGCTCGAAACCGAATGCGCGGTGCAGCGACGTCGAGCCGCCGGTGCCGCCGTCGGCGATCACTGCGATCATCTGCCGCCACGGGCCGGCCTCGCATCGCGCGATCAGCGCCGCGAGCAGCGCGCGGCCGATGCCGCGGCCGCGCTGCGCGTCGTCGATGTAGATCGAGTCCTCGATCGTGTAGCGGTACGCGCTGCGCGTGCGATACGGCGTCGCATACGCGTAGCCGGCGAGGCGGCCGTCGCATTGCGCGACGAGATAGGGCAGCCCGTGACGCAGCACGGCGTCGCGGCGCGCACGCAGTTCGTCGACGTCGGGCGGCGTCTCCTCGAACGACGCGACGCTGTGGCGCACATGGTGCGCGTAGATTGCGTGAATGGCGGCGAGATCGGCATCGGTCGCATCGCGGACGACGCAAGCGGGAGCGGCGGGCATGGTGGCGGAGCGGGCGGATGAAATCGCTACTATGCCGGCGGTGGGGCGCCGCCGTAAAGGCGTTGGTCGCGGCGCGCGCCTGCAGAGCCGGGCGTACGGGCCTACAGGTGGCCGTCCGCGTCGCGAACTGCGTCGGCGATCGCGTCCGCGACGCGCTGTACGCGCGGCGAGCGCCGCACGTCCGGGTGGACGACAAGCCAGATCTCGCGCTCGACATCGCAACGGGGCACGGACGTCAGTTCGACGAGCGCGGCGGCGGCCGGCAGCGACGGATCGGCCGCGGTCGGTGTGCTTGCGTCCGTCGCCGGTGCGTCGACGAGAAAGCGCGGCAGCAACGCGACCCCCGCGCCGGCCACGCACGCACGATGCAGCGCGGCCAGATCGTTGGCGACGAACGCGAAGCGGCGCCCGGCCGCGAAGCGTTCGAGCCACTGCTGTTGCGGCATTTGCGCGAGTGCGTCGTCGTAGCCGAGGAATGCCCAGGTGTCGGGCGGCGCGCCGGCCCAGTCGGGCGACGCGCACAGCGCGAAGCGCATCGTGCCGAGCCGGCGCGCGGCCAGACCCGGCTCGCTCGGCCGCGACAGGCGCACCGCGAGGTCGGCTTCACGTGCGTACAGGTTGGCCGCGTGCATCTCGCCCATCAGGTCGATCCGCAGTGCCGGCCATGCGCGCTGCGCGCGGGCGAGCCGCGGCGCGAGGAAGTGGCTTGCAAACACCGGCGACGCCGACACGCGCACGACGCCGTCGAGCGCCGCCGCCCCCTGCGCGGCGCGCGCGAACGCATGCACGTCGGCTTCGACGCGGGCCGCGTGCTCCGCGAGATGCAGCCCTTCGTCGGTCGGCGGCCAGCCGCGCGGCAGCCGGTCGAACAGCCGGATGCCGAGCGCGGATTCCAGCGCGTCGATGCGCCGGGCGACCGTCGAATGCTGCACCTGAAGCGCCCGCGCGGCGGCCGACAGGCTGCCGCCGCGCATTACCGCGAGGAAATAGCGGAGGTCGTCCCAGCTCATCGGCAGCGCGGATGCTGGCGTCGGATCGGTCGAATTTTGCACAGTAGATGGGCGCACAACAGGAATTCCGATCGATTATGCACGATGAGATGATCGTGTCACTTCATTCGATTGTGAGGAACGTCATGCCCCACGTTGTTACCGCCACCCGGATCGGCATCGACCGCTACGGCGACGCCGGCGTGCTGCGCCGCGTCGATGCACCCGTCGTGCCGCCCGGCGCCGGCGAGGTGCGGATTCGCCAGACCGCCATCGGTGTGAACTTCGTCGACATCTATTTCAGGACCGGCGCGCATCCGTTGCCGGCGCTGCCGGACGCGCTCGGCGTCGAGGCGGCCGGCGTGGTCGACGCGGTCGGCCCTGGCGTGACGGCGCTCGTCCCGGGCCAGCGCGTCGCCTATGCGGGACTGCCGACCGGCAGCTACGCGAGCCTGCGCACGCTGCCCGCCGAGCGGGTGGTGGCCGTGCCCGACGGCGTGAGCGACGACGCGGCCGCGGCCGGGCTGCTGAAAGGGATCACCGTCTACATGCTGCTGCACCGCGTGCGGCAGGTCGGCGCCGGCGACGCCGTGCTCGTGCACGCGGCGGCCGGCGGCGTCGGGTTGCTGGCGACGCAGTGGGCGCGCACGCTCGGCGCGCGGGTGATCGGCACGGTCGGCTCGGCCGCGAAGGCGGCGCTGGTGCGCGCGCACGGCGCGGAAGCGGTGGTCGATTATCGCGAGGCGGATTTCGTCGAAGCGGCCCGCGCGTTCGGCGGCGGCGCGGGCGTCGACTATGCGATCGACGGGATCGGCGGCGACGTGCTGACGCGTACGCTCGGCGCGGTCCGGCCGTTCGGGATGGTCGCGAGCATCGGGCAGGTTGCCGCGATCGGCGCGCGGCAGACGATCGATCTCGACGAACTGGGCCCGGCCCGCTCGATCGCGCTGGCGCGGCCGAGCGTGCTCGGCTTCATGGCGCGCGACGTGGCAGGGTATCGGGAAGCGGCGCGCGCGACGCTCGAACGGCTCGCCGGCGGGATGCATGTGGAGATCGGCGCGCGGCTGCCGCTCGGGCAGGCGGCCGACGCGCACCGGTTGCTGGAGTCGCGGCAGACGACGGGCGCGGTGGTGCTGGTGCCGTGACGGCGGCCGGCGCGGCGACTGCGGATCGCGAGATCGGTCGCCGCGCGGCTTCGCTCGCGGGCAGGCGCCGCCGCGCTGCCGCCCGCCCGCGAATCAGCGCTGCGTGCGCAGCGGCGCACGCTCGACGAACCATGCGAGCACGAACGCGATCGCGATCACGCCCGCCGCCGCCAGATACACCACATGCAGCGCCCCGGCGAATGCATGCAGGTACGTATCGCGCACCGCATCCGGCAACTGGTGCACGGCCGCCGGGCCGAGCGCGGGCGGCAGCTCCGTGCCGGCCGGCAGCGCCTGCGTGATGCGCGACTGCAGCCCGTGCGAGAACAGTGCGCCGAACGCGGCGACGCCGAGCGAGCCGCCGATCGAACGGAACAGTGTCGCGCCCGACGTCGCGACACCCATGTGGCGGAATTCGACCGTGTTCTGCACGGCAAGCGTCAGCACCGGCATCACCATGCCGAGCCCGATCCCGAGCAGCGCCATGTACGCGTACATCGTGTGCAGCGGCGTGTCGAGCGACAGCGTCGACAGCAGCGCCATCGCGATGCCGCCGATCAGCGTCCCCGCGATCGGAAACGGGCGATACGTGCCGAGCCGCGAGATCAGCCGGCCGCTCGCGACCGACATCGCGAGCATCCCGCCCATCATCGGCAGCAATTGCATCCCGGCCTGCGACGGCGTCGAGCCCTTCACGACTTGCAGATAGAGCGGAATGAACGTGACCGAACCGAACAGCGCGATGCCGACGACGAAGCCGATCAGGCTCATCAGCACGAAGGTACGCTGGCGGAACAGTTCGAGCGGCATGATCGGCTCGGCCGCGAGCCGCTCCTCGTAGACGAAGCCGCCGACCGCGACCACGCCGAGCACGAGCGTCATCCACAGCTGCGGCGATGACCACGGCAGCAGCGAACCGCCTTCGCTCGTGAACAGGATCACGCAGGTGAGGGCCGTCGCGAGGAACGCGGCGCCCATGTAGTCGATCCGGTGCTTCACGTGCGCGGCGTGCGGCCGGAACGCGATGCCGATCACCGCGAGCGCGAGCAAGCCGAGCGGCAGGTTGATCGTAAAGATCCAGCGCCACGACAGATGCTCGACCAGGAAGCCGCCGAGCAGCGGCCCGACGATCGTCGCGAGGCCGTACACGCCGCCGAACATTCCCTGATAGCGTGCCCGGCGGTCGGGCGGCACGAGGTCGCCGATCGCGGCCATCGTCACGACCATCAGCCCGCCGCCGCCGAGCCCCTGCAGCGCGCGCAGCACGATCAGCTGCGTCATGTCCTGCGCGACGCCGCACAGCGCGGAGCCGGCGAGAAACAGCACGATCGCGGCCTGCAGCACGATCTTGCGGCCGTACAGGTCGCCGAGCTTGCCGTACAGCGGCAGCACGACCGTCGACGACAGCAGGTACGCGGTGACGACCCACGACAGCTGGTCGAGGCCGCCGAGCTCGCCGACGATGGTCGGCAGCGCGGTCGACACGATCGTCTGGTCGAGCGCGGACAGCAGCATGACGAGCAGCAGCGCGGCGACGATCAGCCCGGTCGGCGCGTCGCGGCGGGCCGCGTCGGCGGCCGGCGGAGCAGAGAGGGTATCGGTTCTCATTGAGATATCTGCCATGGCAGGGAATTGACCGGAATATAGAGGCAATTGATTGACCAGTCAATTTCTGCCGGGCCTCGATTTGTTGCATCGGTAACGGGAGATTGCCGGCGCGGAAATTGATCGCGATCAGTCCGCAAGAGGGCCGGACTCAAGTTTTTTGCAGGCAAACCGTAATCCAGAATGCCGCGGACCGATTGCCGCGGCACTTTTCATCGCTCACGTGCCGTCATGAACCTGAACGCCCTGTTTTCCCGTTTCTCGATCCGTACGCGGATTTTTTCCACGCTCGGCCTCGTCGCCGTGCTGCTCGTCGTGTCGGGCCTGATCGGCCTCACCGGCATGCAGAGCTCGAATCGTGCGCTCGACGAGGCCTATACGCGCCAGCTGGCCGCGAAGAACGCGCTGTCCGCCGCCAGCCTGAACCTGACGATCGTGCGCACGACGCTCGACCGCGCGCTGCTGCATCCGGAGGCGCAGGAAGTGCCGGATCTCGTCAAGAAGGCCGAGAGCTATCTCGCGAAGGCCGACGCCGCGTGGCGCATCTACGCGGCCATGCCGCACGACGGCGACGAAGGTCCGCTCGCGACCCGGCTCGACGCCGCGCGCCAGGCGCTGATCGGGCAGGGATTGAAGCCGCTGGTCGACGCGATCCGCGACGGACGTCGCGACGACGCCGACCGGCTGCTGATGACCGTCGCGCCGCCGCTGTCGGTTGCGCTCACGCAGGCGACCGATGCGCTCGACGCGTATCAGGCCGCACGCGGCAAGGACGTCTACGACACCGCCCAGACCTATTACGGCTGGATGCGCGCGGGCGCGATCGCCGGCATTGCGTTCGGCCTGGCCGCGTGCCTCGGCTGTGCCGTCGGCCTGCATTTCGCGATCACGCAACCGGTCAACCGGCTGCTGTCGCATTTCCGTCGCCTGTCGGACGGCGACCTGACGTCGGAGGTGCGCTGGTCGTCGCGCGACGAGATGGCCGAGCTGGTCGAGGGCGTGACGGGCATGCAGCGCAGCCTCGCCGATACGGTGCGCCAGGTCAGCCAGGGCTCCGAAGCGATCTCGACCGCGACGCACCAGATCGCGGCCGGCAACACCGACCTGTCGCAGCGCACCGAGGAGCAGGCATCCGCGCTGCAGGAGACCGCCGCGAGCATGGAACAGTTGACCGCGACCGTGAAGCAGAACGCCGACCACGCGCTCGAGGCCCAGGCGTGCGCGGACAATGCAAGCGAGATCGCGACGCGCGGCGCGACGGTCGTCGGCGAAGTGATCGGCACGATGAACGAGATCGACCAGAGTTCGCAGAAGGTGGCCGACATCATCGGCACGATCGAGGGCATCGCGTTCCAGACCAACATCCTCGCGCTGAATGCGGCGGTCGAAGCCGCGCGCGCGGGCGAGCAGGGCCGCGGTTTCGCGGTGGTCGCGGGCGAAGTGCGCACGCTCGCGCAGCGCTCGGCGTCGGCCGCGAAGGAAATCCGCACGCTGATCGGCGAGTCCGTCGAGCGTGTCGCGACGGGTTCGCGACTGGTCGGCACGGCCGGCGCGACGATGCAGGACATCCAGCAGGCGATCGGCCGCGTGACGGGCATCATGACCGAAATCGCGGCCGCGTCGAACGAGCAGCGCGACGGGATCGAGCAGGTGAACCGCGCGGTGTCGCAGATGGATCAGGTGTCGCAGCAGAACGCGGCGCTGGTCGAGCAGGCGGCGGCCGCGGCTGCATCGCTCGAGGAGCAGGCCGACGGGCTGCGGCGCGCGGTGGGGGCGTTTCGCGTCGCGTGACGCGGGGAGCCGCGGGCGGGGCGCTCGGTCCGACGCGCGCCCGCCACCGTGTCAATCGTTCGCGAGCTGCGCGGCCGAGCGCGCCGACGCGACGAGCAGCAGCTTCATCGTCGCGCGCGTCGCGCCGACGAACAGCTTGCGGGCCGCGCGCGCATCGAGCGTGTCGAAGTCGATCTCGGTGAGGATCACGCACGGCGCCGATTGCCCCTTGAAGCGGTAGATCGAATCGAGCAGCACGTCGCCTTCGCGATATTCAGGGTTGCCGAACAGATCGTACTTGCCGGTGAAGCGCTTGACCCGATGCGGGCCGAGCTGGTCGAGCCGCGCGAGCACCGAGCTTTCGCGGCCGCGATACGACAGCACCGCGATGTCCTGCTTGCGGAAGCCGAGCGACAGCGCGTGCGTGATCGCGCGCTTGGTCGCGTCGATGCAGGCCGCGGCGAGCGCGTCGCCCGACGCGCCGTCTTCCCCGTATGACGACACCGACGGATCGGAACCGTCGAACGGGCTGCCCGAGCGCAGTTCCGCCGCGAGCGGCTCGACGCGGCCGACGACGTCGCGCACGAATTCGAGCAGGTCGCGCGGGCTGCGGTAGTTCGTCAGCGCCTTCAGCGTGACCCAGCCGGGCAGCGCGACGCTCTCGCGCAGATAGAGGTTCTGCAGCGGGTCTTCCAGCCACCACCATGCGCCGTCCGGTACCAGCAGGCGCTCCAGCGCCGCTGCCCACGGCGCGTGGAAATCCTGTCCTTCGTCGACGATCAGCACATCGAAGCGCCAGCGTTCCGGAACCGGCGCTTGCGCAAAACGCGCCTCGAGCCGCTCGAACGCGCCCGGCGCGTCGAAGTCGGGCGTGTAGCCGCCGTCGCGTGCCACCCAGTCGCACAGCTGATGGTAGTTCGCGATCGTCGCGCCGGGCGGCGCGATGCGCGCGATGTAGTCGGCGAGCGGCCGGTTGAAGCACACGTAGAGCACGCGCTTGCCGGCCGCGACCGCATCGCGCATCGCCTGCACCGCGAGCTGGGTCTTGCCCGAACCGGCGGTGCCCGTCACGCGCAAGCGGAACGGCGTGAACTCGAGCTGCCGCGCCCACGCGGCGAGCCCGCCCGACAGCCGCGTGACGAGCGTGCCGGCCTGCCCGACGAGCGCACTCGTGTCGGGCGTGAGCGCCAGCTCGTCCGCGAGGAAATGATGCAGCTTCGCGGCGTTCGGCAGCGCGTCGTCATGCTCGGGCAGGATCTGCAGGATCACCTGCGCGAGCTGCGCCTTGCGCGACGCGTCGACGATGCGGTCGGCCGCGACGCCGGCAATCGCCGTCTCGCGGATCGAGTAGTCGGGGCAGTACAGCAGCGCCTCGACGCCGTAGACGCCCGCGCCGAGCGCCGCGGTCAGCCGCCGGTGCAGCGTTTCCTGCGTGCGCGCGAGCTGGATCGGGACGTTGCGCTCCTTCTGCAGGTAGACCTTCACCAGCCCCTTCGGCGTTTCGCGCAGGAAGCCGGCCTTCTGCTCGATCAGCAGCACGCGGCCGGCCGGGCTCACGACGACGAACGCCGCTTCGCCGAATACCGAGAAGCCCTGGTCGGCACGCGTCCAGTGCACGCCGTGGTAGACGGTGTAGTCATCCGGCAGCGCGTGTTCGAGCGCCGCGAGCGTCTCGCGCTCGCGTTCGGCCGCGCCGGTGGCGGCGAGGCTTTTCCAGTCGTCGGGAATGAGGCGGGCCATGAAGTCGGGCGGCGGATGCCGGTCGTGAACAGGGTCCGGCTATTGTACTGAGGAACCTGTGCACGACCGCCGCGCCGCGCGGGCGCCGGCGATGCGAAGCAGAAGCGCGCGGCGGGCGGGCGTTACCCGCGTGCGAGCCGCTTCGCGAGATCGGCGCTGAGGATTGCCATGCGCGCGGGTTTTTCATAGCAGACGACGTCGAACGCGCGGATCACTTCGCTGATGTCCGCTTCGCTCGCGCGGCCCGTGAGCAGGTCGCCCGTCAGCACGAAGATCGGCGCGCCCGGATTGTCGGACGTGCGCACCGCCTTGATCGCGGTGGCGGCCGTGCTGTCGTCGAACAGCCATTCGGTGACGACGGCGTCGAACGCCTGGCCCTGCAGCGCGTCGACGAACGGCGCGAGGCCATCGAACGTGGCCGTCGCGAAACCCTGCAGCTCGAGATAGCGGCACAGCTCGGTCGCGCTGACGCGATCGGGATCGATCACCGCGACGACGAGCTTGTCGCTCTCCGCGCGGCGCGGATAGATCTCGATCTTGTGCACGTCGTATGCGTTCTGGTACAGCACGCCCGTATGGCGCAGCACGCGCCAGCGGCCGTTCTGTTCGTACGCGACGAACTCGGGGCGAGCGCCGGCTTCGAGCGGCGCGCCGATCCAGGCGGTGCACGGAATTTCGGCGACGCCGGCGTAAAGGACGGCCTCCTGCGAATAGGCGCCGACCATGCCGGGGTCGAGCGTCTGCGCGCCGAACAGTTGAGCGGCGGGCTCGCCATAGGCTTCGGCGACTTTCTTGATCTGCGCGAGCGTCCAGGGGCTGCTGCCGCGCAGTTTGCGGTGACCTTGCGAAAAGCTCAGGTCGAGGATGCGGCACAGCTCGGTGGTCTGCTGGCGCTTGCCGATGCCGTTGCGGGTCATCAGCTCGCGCACGCGCTCGGCAACCGCGAGGGAATCCGTGGTGATTGCTTCAGTGGTCATGCTACGGGAACGGATCGTGACGTTCAGAACGACGCCTTGCGGCAGTCTCGGCGGACAGTCTTGATGACGTCCGGTGGCGAGCCGACCGGCCACGCGCGGAAAAGATAACTTTACCGCAAAACAGCTGTCATTCCGTGTCGCGAAAGGTGCGTTTCTGTGAAAGATGTGTCACGACGTTACGCCTGGCCCGGCGGCGTGTGCCGGGCGCCGCTGGCCCGGTCGCAAGCTTCCGGTGCGGATCGCGAGGTGCCGGGACACGATTCCTCGCACGGCGGCGCGTAATCGCACCCCGCGGCCGGCGCGATGCACCAGGGCAGGGCACATTCGCAGTCCGGAGCAGGGAATCGTGCCGCCCGGCCGGCCACAAATCTTTACATGACAGTCCGCGTCGGGCCAGGCGGAACCGCATCTTATACGCGGATCGTTTGATGGTTTACTCTAATGAACCGATGCGGGCACCTGTTCGGAAGAGGGCATGAACGCGGCGGGGCACCATGCTACGATTCCCCCGTCTCAAAATAGCGTTGAAGCGATGCAGAAGAAATTTGTGATGCGCGGGTATGAGATGAACTGCGAGCCGCGTGTGACGGAGGACGGCAAGTACGCCGCCCAGGTCGAGGTCACGAAGCTGGGTTTCAGCCGCGAGGCGGCTTTCCGCAAGCTGGGCGAATTCGATGGCGAAGCCGAAGCCGTCGCCTATGCGAAAAAATTCTCCGAAGAGTGGTTGAGCCGCTACGCGTAGCGCGTCGTTCGCCCGTGCAGGACGGGCGCCGGCACGACCGGCAGGCGCATGCATCATGAGCCGCCGGGCCCGGACCGAGGGTCATTGAAGGCGAAACACGACGGACGCCCCGAACGCCCGTGCGGATGGCGCGCGCCATTGCTCCATCACGCCTTTGCCTCGTTGCGACGTCGGTATCGCCGTGCCGATCGATGGCCCGCGGCGTGAACGCGCGGCCGCCCCGGATTCACTCCTGATCATTGTCAATACCCGGGGAAGTTTGTAGATTAATTTCCCACATAGTGAGGTATCGTTCGGCGATCGATTGACGGCAACGTAACTGGAGACTGCGAATGACCACCTTGTCCATGCAGACCGCCGTTCACGGTAAGACTGTCCAGGTCATGTTGTCGCTGGAGCGTCGTACCGTCAGGATTGACATCGTCGACGACGAAGCGGGCAGCCATCCGCCGCGTACGATGAGCATCGAACAGTATGTCAACGCCGGTATGGCGGACGACGAAATTGCCCGGCATGTGCTCGAAGTCGTCGCGATGTCGCTCGAACAGCTTGCGCGGCTTCGGCCGTACGACCGCGCGACAGGCGCACGCATGCGCTATTCACACTGATGCCGGTCGCGCCGGGATCGCTCGGCCACGTCTCGTGGCTATCGCGCCTTCAGTATTCGTCCGCAAGCCGATAAGCGGTGACCGCACGCCTGGATGCGTCGTCGGCGATCGTCGACACGTGGCGGCCGGCGTGTCGCGACAGCAACCGCTGCAGCGCGGCCGCGGCGGCAGCCGTTCTTGTGATGCTCACATCCCGGGACAACCGCATCATTTCTTCCCCTTCGATCAGGTATCAATCGGCGAAGCGACGCAAGGTCGTCGATTACATGGCGAGCAACGTATTTCTCTGTTTTAAGAAGTACTAACAGAGAGAGCGGCGCGAATGTTCGCTGCGGATACGGAATCCGTCAAAGAGAATAAATCGGGTCCAGGAAAGCGAGCGATGTCGGCATGCGCGACGTGACGATCGACGTGCGGCGCGCTCCATCGCCACCATTCATCCACTACCGCCAAATTCAATCGACTTACGCCGGCATATACGTGAACGGCTCGCCGTCTTCCCGCTCGACGGACAGCCGCCGCTTGAGTTGATCGAGCGCGAAGATCGTTTCTACTGCAGCGGCACTGTGTGGTTATACAGTCCACCGCGAGTCCACCGCGCGATAACATAGCGCCGTCAAGGCGAAAAATGGGGACGGCCGACGGGCCGCGATGACCGGCGGGCGGGCCGCTGCCGGCGGGCCGGACCGTTCATCGACCTTCCCGCACGTTCGCCAGCCACATCCGGAACCTGACAGCATGATCCGGTGCCGCCATCGCAAACGTCGATGAATGCGCCGGATGGATCGACGCCAACAGAGAACAATGACGACCACCTATCCGCTGCATGACGCATTGACGCACGCCGACACGGCGTTTCCGGCCGAAGCCGACATCGTGATCGCCGGCGCCGGCATCATGGGCTGCGCGGCCGCGTACTACCTCGGCCTGCGCGGCCTGAAGGCCGTCGTGCTCGACAAGTCGCGCATCGCCGGCCAGCAATCGACGCGCGCATGGGGCTTCGTGCGGCAGCAGGGCCGCGAATCCGCCGAAGTGCCGCTGATGATGGCCGGCATGCGGATCTGGGAGGGGCTCGAGCAGGCGCTCGGCTTCGACCTCGAATGGCGGCAGGGCGGTTGCCTCTACATGGCGGACAACGAAGACGACTGGGCGTCGTTCCAGGCGTGGCTTGCCGTCGCGCACGAACACGGGCTCGACACGCGCACGCTGACGCGTACGGAGATCGACGCGCGCGTGACCGGCCTGTCGGCGCAAGCGCGCACGCTCGGCGGGTTGTACACGGCGACCGACGGGCAGGCCGAACCGCGCCGCGTGGCCGCCGCGTTCGCGGCGCGCGCGACCGAAGCCGGCGCGCGTTTCTTCGAAGGCTGCGGCGTGACGGCGATCGAGACGGCCGGCGGCGCGGTCGTCGGCGTCGTGACCGAGCGCGGCACGATCCGCACGCGGCGCGTGATCTGCGCGGCCGGCGCGACCAGCTTCCGGCTGCTCGACGGTGTCGGCATCCGGCTGCCGCAGCAGGCCGTGCGCGGCACCTGCATGCGCACCAACGTGCTGCCCGACGTGTCCGCGTCGACGATCTGGGGGCACGGCCTCGGCATTCGGCAACGCCGGAACGGCGCGATCAATCTCGCCGACGACATGCAGGTCGACGTCGACCTGACGCTTGGCCATCTGCGCGGCTTGAGCCTGTTCTGGCCGGAATTCTGGTCGCAGCGCGAGAAGTTCCGGCTGCATCTGAATGCGGCGGCGTGGCGGGAGGCCTGCGCGCGCATCGGCGGCGCAACCGGGCCGATCGAGCCGCGCGATCCGCAGCCGCAACCCAATCGCGCGCATGCGCCGCGCGCGCTCGCGAAGCTGAAGGCGATCTTCCCCGCGCTGAAGGACGCGCAGGTCGTCGAGGCGTGGGCCGGCCTGATCGACGTGCTGCCGGACGGGATTCCGGTGATCGACGCGCCCGGCACCCCGGCCGGGCTCGCGATCGCGACCGGCTTCTGCGGGCACGGCTTCGCGATGGGGCCGATCGTCGGGCGGCTGCTGGCCGAATGGGTCGACACGGGCGAGCCGTCGCTCGACCTGTCGGCGTTCCGTGCACGGCGTTTCGCCGACGGAACGATGGTCCGGCCGCGCAGCATGCTGTAGCGGACGGCCGGTTGCGGAGGGCTGGTAGCGGACGGGCCCGCGTGTTCCCGTCGTAGAATCGAGCCCGCATCCTTCAGGAGATTTCCCCCGTTGGCAACGCCTTCCGACAAGCGCCGCTCGTTGCGCTCACGCCTGCGTCGCGCCCGCAACCCGTGGCAGGCGCCGCGTGCACGCACGCTGTTCACGCGCCCCGCGACGTCGCCGCGGCGCACGCTGCTGTTCCGTCTCGGCGCGGTCGTGGTGCTGTGCGTGCTCGCGTTTCTCGTGCTGTATCTCGATCGCGACGGCCTGCGCGATTCGACCAAGAGCACGCCGATGAACGTCGCCGATCTCGTGTACTTCACGATGGTCACGGTCGCGACGGTCGGCTATGGCGACATCGTGCCGGTCACGGCGCGAGCGCGCCTGATCGATGCGTTCTTCATCGTGCCGATCCGCATCGGCATCTGGTTCATCTTCCTGGGCACGGCGTATCAGTTCGTGATCCAGCGCGTCATCGAGGAATTCCGCATGAAACGCCTGCAGAAGCAGCTGTCCGATCACATCGTCGTTTGCGGCTACGGCCTGTCGGGGTCGATCGCCGTGCGCGAACTGCTCGAGAGCGGCGTCGATCCGTCGACGATCATCGTGATCGATGCGCAGCAGCAGGCGCTCGAAGCCGCGGCGTCGCTCGGCGTGACCGGGCTGCTCGGCGATCCCGCGCACGAGGATCTGTTGCAGCAGGCGCAGGTGCGCGCGGCGAAGGCCGTGATCATCTCGGTGACCGACGATCCGACCGCGATCCTGCTGACGCTGTCGGTGCGCAGCATCGCGCCCGAGACGAAGATCGTCGTGCGGATCCAGGAGAACCTGTATCAGCGGCAACTGCGGCAGGCGGGCGCGGACGTGATCGTGTCGTCGACGAAGATCGGCGCGCTGCTGCTCGCGGATGCGGTGCACAGCCGCTACATCGTGCCGTTCGTGAACGACATGCTGTCGACGCGCGGGCGGGCGACGCTGCTGGAGCGCGAGGCGTTGCCGCACGAGATCGGCTGCATGACGAACGTCGTGCCGGGCGCGATCGTCGTCGGGCTCGATCGCTGCGGGAAGATTCAATCGTTCTACGAGGATCCGCCGTGCCGGATCGAGGCGGGCGATACGCTGGTCGTGATTCAGTCGGCGCGGATTCCGGATCCGGATGCGTGAGGATCGGGTGTGACATGACCCGGCATCGAGACGCCCATGTCGCGCCATGACCGATACCTCGGCCGCCAGTTATGGCACCATCCGTTTTTAGTATGAAGTAATCGCGGCGTGCGCCTGCGCACAAGCTGGGTCATCGAGGAGACACATGCAATCCAGGTCGGCGGCTCCCCACACCATCGTCGTGATCGGCATCGTGATCGCCTGCGCGCTAATGGGCCTGTGCGTGCTGCAGTTGTTCCAGAGCCGCAACGACGCGCGCGAGCGGGCGAGCGAAACCTCGCGCAATCTCGGCCTGATCGCCGAGCGCGACATCGAACGCAACTTCGAACTCTACGACCTGTCGCTGCAGGCGGTCATTGAAGGCCTCAAACGTCCCGACGTGATGAATGCGCCCGCGAGCTTGCGGCGCGCCGTGCTGTTCGATAACGCGATGACAGCTCAATTTCTCGGCTCGATGCTGGTACTCGATGCCGCCGGCAACGTCGTCCTGGATTCGGCCAACGACGTGCCGCGCCGCGGCAATTTCGCCGATCGCAAGTACTTCACCGTCCACCGCGACAATCCGGATGCAGGGCTCTATCTCAGCGACCCGTACCCGTCGCGCCTGCGCGGGGGCTCGCTCAGCATCGGGCTCACGCGGCGGATCTCGAACCCGGACGGCTCGTTTGCCGGCGTCGTGCTCATTGCGGTCAACCTCGAGTATTTCCATCAGCTGTTTGCCGGCCTGTCGCTCGGGCAGCACGGCTCGATCTCGCTGATCGGCAACGACGGCATCATGGTGATGCGTCAGCCGTACGACGTCCACACCATCGGTCGCGACATCAGCCAGGCCGCGACCTTCAAGCGGTTTCAGACCGTGCGGGAAGGCGTGTTCTCGGAGACCTCGTCGCTCGACGGAGTGCGCCGTCTCTACTATTTCAGGCACTTGCCGAAGCTGCCGCTGGTCATCATGGTCGCCGAGGCGGAGCAGGACATCTACGCAGCGTGGCGGCACCGGGCCGTGACGATCGGCGCGCTGGTGGCGACGTTCGGCGCCGCGTTCATCGCGGTGTCCATCATGCTCGGCACGCAGCTCCGGCGCCGGATGCGCGCCGAGTCGGAACTCGTGCTGCTCGCACGCACCGACGGTCTCACCGGCCTGAACAATCGCCGCAGCTTCGGGGAAGTGCTGGATCGCGAATGGCGTCGTGCACGGCGAGCGCGATCGGTTTTCTCGTTGTTGTTCGTCGATGTCGACCGCTTCAAGGCCTATAACGACACCTACGGCCACCAGGCGGGAGACGACGCGCTGGCGGCGGTTGCGCGCTGCATCGGCGACAACATCCGCCGGCCGGTCGATACCGCGGCCCGCTACGGCGGGGAGGAATTCGTCGTGCTGCTCCCCGATACGCCCGAGACGGGCGCCGCCCAGATCGCCGAGCGAATTCGCGCGGCGATCGATGAGCTGGCGCTCGAGCACGCCGGCAGCGAGCATGGGCACGTCACCGCCAGTATCGGCCTCGCGAGCTGGACGCCCGAGCACGACGAGGAGGCCGGCAGCGTGATCAAGGCCGCCGACGAGGCGCTCTACTACGCGAAGGCGACCGGCCGGAACAAGGTCTCCGCCTTTCAGCCACCGGTGTGACGCGTCGCTGCATGGCAGCGTCGTGGCAGCCGGCGGGCACGTATCACAACCCGTGGGCGAGGTGGGCGGATACCTGAATGACAGATGCGTTACCGACGCGGTAACGAGGGAATCCGCGTTTCCACATGCGTGCTGCCGCCAGGCGAATGCGGCCGCAAACTTTATGACGCACACCGAATAATTTATCGATTTATATCGGTTGGGATAACCGCATCGCAAGAACAGAATCGTCGCTTCCTGAACCAGAAGGCTCGCGCCGGATCTCCGGCCAAACAAGGGAATGCGATGAGTTCGATCGATCTGAACGCTGTCACGCCGGTTTCCGCGCCCATCCGCTCCGCGAGCGACGTGGCGCGCCTGATCAATACGACGGACAGCTCCGTCAGCCATGCACGGATGATCGTGCTGCTCGCGCTCGGCGGCGTGTTTCTCGATGCGTACGACCTGACGACGCTGTCGTACGGCATCGACGACGTCGCGCGCGAATTCGGCCTGACACCCGAGCTGACCGGGCTGGTCGGCTCGGCGATCATGATCGGCACGATCTTCGGCAGCCTGATCGGCGGATGGCTGACCGACAGGATCGGCCGCTATCAGGTGTTCATGGCCGACATGCTGTTCTTCGTGATCGCGGCGATCGCGGCCGGGCTCGCGCCGAACGTCTGGGTGCTGATCGGCGCGCGCTTCGTGATGGGGCTCGGGGTCGGCATCGACCTGCCCGTCGCGATGGCGTTTCTCGCCGAGTTCTCGAAGTTCAGCGGCCGCGGCAACAAGGCGTCGCGGCTCGCCGCGTGGTGCCCGATGTGGTACGTGGCGTCGTCGGTCTGTTTCCTGCTGATCTTCGGCATGTATTTCCTGCTGCCGGCCGGGCATGCGGGCTGGCTGTGGCGCGCGTCGCTGATCTTCGGCGCGGTGCCCGCGCTCGTCATCATCCTGGTCCGGAATCGCTTCATGAACGAATCGCCGTTGTGGGCCGCGAACCAGGGCGACCTGGCCAATGCCGCGCGCATTCTGCGCGAATCGTACGGTATTCACGCACACGAAGCGGAAGACGCGCCGCGCGAGCCGAGCCCGCCGCCCGTGCGGATTCGCGTGCTGTTCCAGCGGCCGTATCTCGGCCGCACGATCGTCGCCAGCGTGATGAACCTGTGCATTCCGTTCGAATACACGGCGATCGCGTTCTTCCTGCCGTCGATCCTGTCGCAGTTTCTCGGCGCGGGCGTGTTCGAGACGATCGCGGCGTCGCTCGCGCTGAACGTGCTGTTCGCGTTGACGGGCGGCTTGCTGGGCATGCGCCTGGCGTATCGCTATCCGTCGCGTCATGTCGCGATCGCGGGTTTCGCGCTGCAGTTCGTCGCCCTCGTCGCGCTCGCCCTGGCGGGGCATCCGCATGGCGCACTCGCGGTCGGCCTCGTGCTGCTGATGCTCGGCACCTGGCTGTTCGCCGAGGGCTTCGGGCCGGGTGCGCAGATGATGATCTATCCCACGCTGTCCTATCCGGCGGCGATCCGCGGCACCGGCGTCGGCTTCGGGCGCTCGCTGTGCGGAATCGGCCAGGCGCTCGCGCTGTTCGTGCTGCCGATCCTGCAGGCTCGTCTCGGCACGGACATGTTCTGGGTCGTCGCGGTCAGCGCGGCCACGCCGATCGTGTTCCTGTTGATCGTGCGCCATGAACCGACGGCGCGCGATATCGACGACGAGGCGGCCGCCTGAGTGCCGGTCTTGCCGGGACCCGCAAACAAGTTCGCCGCAACGACGGCTGCCGCGCTACAGTGAACGTCAACCGCCGACGAACGACGAGCGACGGGCTACGCGAGGGGCGCATCATGCAACTTCAAACCGGCAATCTGTTCAACACTGACGCCGTGCGCGGCGACGACGAACGGATCGACATACTCGTCGCGGGGCCGAGCCTGAACGTCGAGCGCATCGTGTCGATGGGGCACACGAGTCCGGACGGGTTCTGGTACGACGATCCGCGTGCCGAATGGGTCGTGCTGCTGTCAGGCGCGGCCGTACTCGAGTTCGAGGCGGACGCGACGCTGCAAGACATGCGCCCCGGCGACTACGTGCTGATCGAGCCGCATTGCCGGCATCGCGTCGCATGGACGCATCCGGAAGAGCAGTCGGTCTGGCTCGCGATCTATCACGATCGATGAAGCGTGCGGCGGCTTACTGGCTTGGCCGGCACCGGCTGAAGCGCTGCTCGACGACGCGGGTTCCCCATTGCGCGCCTTCCGATTCGCTGGTCAGCGTGAAGCCGAACGATTCATACAAGTGACGTGCCGAATCCAGGCCCTTGAAGGTCCACAGGTAGGTCTCGCCGAACTGCTGCTCGTCGACGAAATGCATGGCGCGCGTCATCAGTTGCCGCCCGATACCGGCGCCGCGCAATCCGTCGTCGACGATGAACCAGCGCAAATGTGCGATGCCCGTGGCCGGATTCCCGTCTATCGCGACAGAGGCGAGCGCGCGGCCGTTTTCTGCGTAGAGCCACAGAGCCTTGCCTTGGGCTGGCAGTGTGCCGGCAAATTCCGCGAGCTCGGTCGCCACCTTTTTCTCGAAGAAAGCGCCAAACCCCCAGTGTTCCGCATAGAACCGCGCGTGAAGGCTTGCTATGTCGCCGATACAGCCGGGCTGGTAGCCGTCGACAATCCGCGCGGCGTCCGGTTTCGGCGGGGGGGCCCCGGCAACGTTGTCTTGCGCGAGCGCATCGCTGTAAAGCGCGAGGGAGCGGACGAGGGTTTGCTGGTCCGCCGGCACCATCCGGCGTAGCGCATTCGACACCTGACGTGTCGCAAACTGGTCGATCCTGTCGCGAAGTGCTTGCCCGTCGGCAGTCAGGTACAACTCGGTCGCACGCGCATCGTCGGGCGAGATGCGGCGCGTCACGAAGCCGGCCGTCTCGAGCCGGGAAAGCTGCCGGCTCGTATTCGATTTGTCCAGGCGCAGAATGCTGCCCAGATCCTTTGCACTGATGCCGGGCGCCATGCCTATTTCGAGAACGGCATGAACGGCAGATGGCGCCAGATCGCTATCGGCCAATGTCGCGCGCATGAAACCCAGTTCGCGAACCAGCTTGCGGGAAAAGTCGCGCAGCTCGAGGATCGTCGCCTCGCGAGGCTTTGCCGGAATATCGATGAGGTCCATGACCGATCCAATGGAAAGTTGCGCGTCGCAAGTCATATTAGTTGCGACTCGCAACTTGTCAAGGACGATTTCGTCGGCGTGCCGGGCCGCGTGACCGATATCGCCGGCCCGCGCGCTGCAAAAGGCGCGGCGACTCGACCTATCCGCGCCCCACGAACGGCATCGTGGTCGCCATGATCGTCATGTTCAGGATGTTGGTATCCAGCGGAAGATTCGCCATCTGAACGACGGCGTTCGCGACATGCGCGACGTCCATCCGCGCTTCGGGCGCCGTGCGTCCGTCGGCTTGCAGAACGCCTTCCGTCATCCGGTCGGTGAGCGACGTCGCCGCGTTGCCGATGTCGATCTGGCTGCACGCGATGTTGTACGCACGGCCGTCGAGCGCGAGCGACTTGGTGATGCCGGCCACCGCATGCTTGGTGGCCGTGTATGCGATCGTGTTCGGGCGCGGCGTATGGGCGGAGATCGAGCCGTTGTTGATGATCCGGCCGCCCTGCGGCGTTTGCGCTTTCATCAGGCGCCACGCTGCCCGCGCGCACAGAAAGACGCCCGTCAGGTTCGTCGCGACGACGTCGTTCCACACGTCGAACGCGTATTCGTCGAGCGGAACCGCCGGCGCATTGCGGCCGGCGTTGTTGAAGAGGACGTCCAGCCGGCCGAACTGCCGCGCGATCCGCGCGAACGCGTGTTCGACCGAGGCTTCGTCGGCGACGTCGGCCGGAAACGCGTGTGCGTCGCCGTGGGCGGCGACGATCGCGTCTTTCGTTTCACGCAGCGATGCTTCCTTGCGTCCGATCAGCGCGACGGCAAATCCGGCGTTCGCGAGTGCGATGGCCGCGGCACGACCGATGCCGGAGCCGGCGCCCGTCACGGCGGCGACTTTCTTCGAGGCAGACATGGCTTGATTCCCTGCGGGTTGGGGTGAGGAAAGCGGCGGCGGGGGCGCGAGATCGTCGCCGAGCGCCGGTTGACGCGACATCGTAACGCGCGCCACGGGCTTCGCGGCGCGCGCCGCTATTTCCTGCGCGCAGGCGCGGCCTTCCGTCCACGTGTCCCGGCTTCCGCGAACAGGTTGACCACGACCTCCCGCAGCCACCGGTTGCCTTCGTCCTGGTTCACGCGCGCATGCCACAGCATGTGAATCGGCGCGCCCGGCAGGGTGACCGGCAACGCCCGCCAGCCCAGCGCAAACGGTGCGGCGAGCTGAAGCGCGAGGTGTTCCGGCACGGTCGCGATCAGGTCGGTGCGCTGCAGGATATAGCCGACGCTCATGAAATGCGGCACCGTCAGCCGCACGCGGCGCTTCACGCGGCGCCGCTTCAGCCATTCGTCCACCTGACCGTGACCGGTGCCGGCCGACACCACGACCAGATGCTCGGCGTCCCGCCACGCGTCGATCGTCAGCGGCGCGTCTTCGAGCGGATGGCCGCGCCGGAACAGGCACACGTACCGCTGATCGAACAGCCGGCGCTGATAGAACCCGCCCTGCAGTTGCGGCAGCAGCCCGATCGCGAGATCGACGCGGCCGTCGGCCATCTCGTCGCCGAGGTTGACGCTCGTGTTGCGCACGGTGTTGAGCGCGATGCCCGGCGCCGCGCGCGAAAGATGTTCGAGCAACGCGGGCAGGAACACGACTTCGCCGATGTCGGTCATCCCGATCGTCATCGTGCGCGACGCGCGCAGCGGATCGAAACCGGTCTCGGGATTGAGCGCGGCATGCAGCGTCGACAGCGCCTGCGCAACCGGTTCGGCCAGGCGCAACGCGAACGGCGTCGGGACCACGCCGCCCGGCCCGCGCACGAACAGCGGATCGCCGAGCCGGCGGCGCAGCTTCGCGAGCGCGTTG
Organism: Burkholderia sp. Bp9142; assembly: GCF_003853415.1. Lineage (GTDB taxonomy): Bacteria > Pseudomonadota > Gammaproteobacteria > Burkholderiales > Burkholderiaceae > Burkholderia. The sequence continues at coordinate 129,189 of NZ_QTPP01000002.1, forward strand.
CTGACGCCCGGCTGGCTCATGTTCATCTGCCCGGCGACGGTCGACACGCGCCGCTCCTGCATCAGCCGCTGGAACAGCAACAGCAGGTTGAGGTCGATTTCGCTCAGTTCCATGGTTCGGTGATCATTCCGTTCAGTGATGAAGCAGATTCCCTCCATTTTATTGTGGGATGAGGGTGCGCTGCTGACAATACCGGTACGGCGCCTGCCTTCGGCGGGCGCGCCGGGCAGGCCACGCGCGCCGCGGCCTCGACCACTCACTATCTGAATATCGGAGCACGTTCATCATGCAGACGAATCTGAGGATCGCGATCGTCGGTGCCGGCATCGGCGGCCTGACGCTGGCGCTCGCATTGCGCGAGCAGGGCATCGACGCGCAACTGTACGAGCAGACCGACGTGCTGCGCGAGGTGGGGGCGGCCGTCGCGCTGTCGGCCAACGCGACGCGCTTCTACGAACGGATGGGATTACGTCCGGCTTTCGACGCGGTGTGCGCGGAGATTCCGGGTCTCGTCTATCGCGACGGGCGCAGCGGCGCGGTGATCGGCCATCATCGCGGCGAGCCCGATTATCGCCGGCAGTTCGGCGGCTCGTACTGGGGCGTGCATCGCGCGGACCTGCAGGCGATCCTGTCGAAGGCGGTCGGTGCCGGGCAGATTCATCTCGGCCACCGGTTGGTCGATCTCGCGCAGCATCCGGATCGCGTCACGCTGACCTTCGAGAACGGCGAGCGCGTCGACGCCGATCTCGTGATCGGCGCGGACGGCGCGCGTTCGATCACGCGGCGCTGGATGCTCGGCTACGACGACGTGCTGTATTCGGGGTGCTCGGGCTTTCGCGGCGTGGTGCCGGCCGAACGGACGGACCTGCTGCCCGATCCCGAGACCATTCAGTTCTGGGTCGGCCCGCACGGCCATCTGCTGCACTATCCGATCGGCGACAACGGCGACCAGAACTTCCTGCTGGTCGAGCGCCATCCGTCGCCCTGGCCGTCGCGCGACTGGGTCATGCCGGCTGAAGAAGGCGAGCAGTTGCGACTGTTCAAGAACTGGCATCCGGCGGTGGTGCAGATGATCACGGCGGTGCCGATCAGCCAGCGCTGGGGGCTGTTCCACCGGCCGCCGCTCGGCCGCTGGAGCCGCGGGCGCGTGACGCTGATCGGCGACGCCGCGCACGCGCTGGTGCCGCATCACGGGCAGGGCGCGAATCAGTCGATCGAGGATGCGATGGTGCTGGCCGCGCAACTGGCGAAGGCCGGGCCCGGCAACTGGCGCGAAGCGCAGGAGGCGTACGAGCGGCTGCGGCGCGGCCGCACGCGCAAGGTGCAGTACGCGTCGATCTCCGCGGCCGACGTGCTGCATTTGCCCGACGGGCCGGCTGCGCAGGCGCGCGATGCGCGGCTCCGCGAGCGCGACAGCGTGCTGCATCACCTGGACTGGATTCACGATTTCGATGCGCTTGCCGACGAGCCGAACGAGCGGCAGGGCGGGACGTGGCTTTGAGCGGCAAGATGCAGTGCGATCAGCGGTAGCGTGCCGGGCAACCGGTGCGGCAGTCGCGCGGCGGTTCGTCGGGAATGCCGGCCGTCCCCCGCGCGGGCCAGCCGGGATGGCCATCACGCGTAGTCGGCGACCTGTTCCGTAGTGCGCTTGACCTGCTCGATGTCGCGGAACCGTGCGGCCGGATGCGCGTCCGGCAGCCGTGCCGAGCCGCCGAACAGCTTCTCGCGCAGCGTGCCGGGCGCATATCCGGTCGGATAGACGCCGCGCCGCTGCAACTCCGGCACGAGGTAGCGCACGATGTCCTCGAAGGTTTCGTGTGCAACGGCATACGCGAGGTTGAAGCCGTCGACATCGGTCGCGGCGACCCATTCCTGCAGGATGTCCGCGACGGTCTGCGCCGAGCCGACGAACACGGGCCCCATCCCGCCGATGCCGCCCCAGGCAGCCAGTTCCTCGATCGTCCACGCGGTATCGCCGCCGGCCAGATGCTCGACGGCCGACACGATTGCATTCGTCTCGACGCGCCTGACGGGATCGGTCGGCGCGTACTGGCCGAAATCGATGCCGGTCCAGCCGGACATGAACACCAGCGAGCCGTCATACGATACGTAGCGGCGGTATTCGTCGAACTTCGCCTGCGCCTTCTCGTCGGTCTCGTCGACGATCACCGTGACGAGGTTGTAGATCAGCACGTCGTGCGGATCGCGGCCGGCGGCCGCCGCCTGCGTGCGCACGTCGGCGACATAGCGTGCGAGCTGCGGGCGGGTCGGCGCGGCGACGAACACGCATTCGGCGTGCTGCGCGGCGAACGCCTTGCCGGGGCCGGACGCGCCGGCCTGGAACAGCACCGGCGTGCGCTGCGGCGACGGCTCGCACAGGTGATAGCCGGGCACGTCGAAGAAGCGCCCCTTGTGGCCGATCTCGTGCACCTTCTCCGGATGCGTGAACACGCGGCCGTCGCGATCGCGCACGACCGCGCCATCTTCCCAGCTGCCCTCGAACAGCTTGTACAGCACCTCGACGTATTCGGCCGCGACCGCGTAGCGGTCGTCGTGCGTGCGCAGCCCGTTGTCGCCGACATTCTTCGCGCCGCTTTCCAGGTACGACGTGACGATGTTCCACGCGAGCCGGCCTTTCGTGTGATGGTCGGCGGTCGACAGCCGGCGCGCGAACGTGTACGGATGCTCGAACGTCGTCGACGCGGTGATGCCGATGCCGAGATGCTCGGTCGCCATCGCGATCGGCGCGGCGAGCTGCAGCGGATCGTTGACGGGGATCTGCGCGGCCTGGTGCAGCGCGTGGTAGTTGCTGCCCTGGTAGACGTCGTAATAGCCGATCACGTCCGCGATGAAGATCGCGTCGAAGATCCCGCGTTCGAGCACGCGCGCGAGATCGGTCCAGTAGTCGAGATCCTTGTATTGCCACGAACGGTCGCGCGGATGCGCCCACAGGCCGGGCGACTGATGGCCGACGCAGTTCATCTCGAACGCGTTGAAGCGGATGGTCTTGCTCATCGTGCGGCTCCCGTTGCCGTGCCGGCGTCAGCACTTGCACCGTTGCCGACGCGCCAGACGAACGGCGGCGTGCGACCGTTGATGACCCAGTCGCCGACGATCCGCGCCTTGTAGACGAGCGGATTGTGCGACGACACCGTGCGCGCGTTGCGCCAGTGACGGTCGAGCGCCGTCGTGCTGCGCGTCGCGGACGCGCCGAGCGCGTCGAACAGGCGCGTGGCCGCGCGCAGCACGAGTTCCGACACGACGAGCTGGCTCTGCGCGGATTCGATTTCGGCCGCGACGTTCGCGGCATGTTCGGCTTCGTCGTCGCCGCCGAAGCGCGCGACGTATGCATGCTGCAGCGGCTGCGCGGCACGCAGCGCGAGCGCATCCGCGGCATAGGCCCACGATGCGATTTCGCCGATCACCTGCTGGAGTTGCGCATCGTCGCCGGCGCGCGCCGCGTTGCCGTGGCTGTACACGCGCGTGCGGTTGCGCACGAGCTCGCCGGCGTCGCGCACGATCGCATGGCCGATGCCGGCCAGCGTGGCGACGTGGAACAGCTGGTAGAACGCGGTCTGGTATTTGAAGCGGCGCGCGAAGTCGATCACGTTGCCGGCGTCGACCGCCGCATTCTCGAAGCGCGTGGTGCCGCTGCCGGTCGTTCTCTGGCCGAAGCCGTCCCAGTCGTCTTCGAGTATCACGCCGGGCTGCGCGGTGGCGATCGCGACGATCACGTCGCTGCCGTCCTGTTCGCGCTGCGCGAATACGTCGATCCAGTCCGCGAACAGGCTGCCCGTGCTGTAGAACTTCCGGCCGTTCAGCACGAGCTGGCCGTTCCGTTCCGCTACCCTGGTAATCGTCTGGCCGAGCGGGACGTCGCCGGCTTCCGACCATGCATTGCCGACGAGCTGGCCGCTCGCGAAGCGGTCGAACCACGTCGTGCGCTGCGGCCCGGCAGGTACGTTCAGCCAGTCTTCGACGAACGCGAAATGGCCGCGCAGCGCCTGCGGCAGATTGGAATCGGCGTCGGCAAGCTCGGTCAGCAGCCGGAACAGCTGCGGCAGCGATGCGCCGGCGCCGCCGTCGCGCACCGGCAGCCGTACCGCGCCGAACCCGGCGGCTTTCAGCCAGCCGATCGCTTCGTGCGGCAGTTCGCGGCGGCGTTCGCGCTCGGCGGTGCCGGCCGCGATCCGGTCGAAGAGGGGGCGAAACCGGCTGGCGAGCGCGTCGTAGTCGGTGCCGGTGGAAAGATCGGTATCTGCGTGCGACGAAGTCATGCGGTGTTCCTCGAAAGGCGGGGCCGTTTGCACCGGGAGGCCAGTATAGGAAGCGCGGCGCGCGCGTTCCAATAACGGATTCGCAGATCGTTATCGTCGCTGCGCATTACGCGGATCAACGACGGGCGGCTTCGACGCCCGGGCATCGATTGCGACGCCGAAGCGCGGAATCGAGCGCCGGGCGATGCCATGTCGTTTGTTGTCCGAAGGAATATCGTTACGAGAATCGCTCGGTTGGCCGGCCTGCGGCGCGCTGCTAGATTGAATGCTTTCGTCAATCGACAGGAGAGCCCGATGTCAGATACGCGCGCGACGATTCAGGAGCGACCGGCCGACGCGACACCGCAGGTGGCCCGCGTGATCGCCGACGACGCGCAGGCGATCGCGGTTGCGCATGCGCTCGCGCAGCGGCTCGCGCAAGGGGCGGCCGAGCGCGATCGCGAGCGCCGGCTGCCGCGCGACGAGATCGAATGGTTCTCGCAGTCGGGGCTGTGGGCGATCACGGTGCCGAAGGCCTACGGCGGCGCGGGCGTATCGCACGTGACGCTCACCGAGGTGATCAAGATCGTCGCGGCGGCCGATGGGTCGCTCGGGCAGTTGCCGCAGAACCATTTCGGGCTGGTCGACGTGATCGCCCTGATCGGCACCGACGCGCAGAAGCGCCATTTCTTCGCGGAAATCCTGAGTGGCAAGCGCTTCGGCAACGGCTTCTCGGAGAAGGGCACGAAGCACGTGCTCGACCTGAAGACGCGCGTGCGGCGGGACGGCAACGACTATGTCGTCGACGGCACCAAGTTCTATTCGACCGGTGCGCTGTTCGCGCACTACGTGCCGGTGCTCGGCCTCGACGATGCACGGCAGGCGTGGCTCGCCTACATCCCGCAGCCGACGCCGGGGCTGACCGTGATCGACGACTGGTCGGGCTTCGGGCAGCGCACGACCGCGAGCGGCACGGTGGTGCTCGACGGCGTGCGCGTGCCGGCTTCACATGTGCTGCCCGCGCAACGCGTGTCGGACGAGCCGACGCTCAACGGCCCGCTGTCGCAGATCATCCAGGCGGCGATCGATGCCGGCATCGCGAAGGCCGCGATCGCCGATACGGAGGCGTTCGTGCGCACCCGCACGCGGCCGTGGGTCGACAGCGGCGTCGAGCGGGCGGCCGACGATCCGTTGATCGTCCGCGAGATCGGCCGTCTGCATATCCAGCTGCATGCGGCCGAGGCGCTGCTCGAACGCGCGGCGCGCACGCTCGACGAGATCGGCGCGCGCGGCACGGTGACCGACGACGATGTCGCCCGCGCGTCGGTCGCGGTCGGCGAGGCGAAGGTGCTGACGACGGAGATCGCGCTGCTCGCGGGCGAGAAGCTGTTCGAGCTGGCCGGCACGCAGTCGACACTCGCCGAGCACAATCTCGACCGGCACTGGCGCAATGCGCGCACGCATACGCTGCACGATCCGGTGCGGTGGAAGTATCACCTCGTCGGCAACTACTACCTGAACGGGGTGCGGCCGGCGCGCCATGCGTGGAACTGAGGCGCGGGCGCCGATGCGCGCAGTGTGCCGGAGTCCGCGGCGCAGCGGGGAATGAAGCGTCAGGCAGCCGGTGAGCGGTTGCCTGACGCGTAATGCGGCCTCGTTACTTCACGCATTCCAGCGCATATTTCAACCCCTGCCCGAGCAGCCCGCGCCACACTTCCCACGTATGCCCGCCGTCGACGATGCGCAGCTCGGCCGGGTTCTGCGCGCGGCGCAGGTGCGTATACAGCACGCTCGACTCGGCCTGGATCGTCAGGTCGTCGTCGCCGGTCGCGATGAACATCGGCACGCGCCAGTTGCGCGCGAAATAGCCGCGCATCAGTGCCGGGTAGTTGAACTCGTGCCACACGCGCGGATCGAACTGCCGGTCGCCGAACACGCCGACATAGCGCGCGGCCGAATTGAGCGGCGGCTCGTTCGCGTAGATCGCGGGGCTCAGCAGCATCGCGCCGCAGAACAGGCCCGGCTCGAGCAGCGAGAAACGCAGCGCGCCGAAGCCGCCCATCGATACGCCGCCGATCGCGCGGCCCGCGCGCTGGTTCGACACCGCGAAGTGCGCCTCGACTTCCGGCAGCAGGTCGTTCAGGAACGCGCTCTGCATCTTCTCCTTGCGGTCGACGTACCAGTCGGTGCCGCCTTGCGGCATCACGATCACGACGGGCGGGATCTCGTGGCGCTCGATCAGCGTGTCGGTCGTGGCCTGCAGCCGGCCCTGCGTGATCCAGTCGTTCGCGTTGCCGGCATTGCCGTGCAGCAGGTACAGCACCGGATAGCGCGCGCCTTCCGGGTTGTAGCCGGGCGGCAGGTAGACCGTGTATGACCAGTCGCGCTTCAGCGACGCCGACCGGAACGCGCGCAGCACGACGCTGCTGCCCGGATTGACCGGCGGCTCCTGGGCGGCCGGCGCGGCCGTTGCGGGCGGGACGGTCGCGGCCGCGGGCGCCGGCGAAGCCGCGGGCCCGCCCGGCGTGGCGTGGGCGGTGGCCAGGGAGCCGGCGAGCAGGGCGACGGCGAACGGAAGGGCGAGTCGGCGCATGGCGAATCGTTTCAGGAAAGGCGCCCGCTATCGTAGCAGCGGCGCATGACGGCGCGGCACGTCATCGCCGCGCACGGAACGGGAACGGCAGCCGCGACATCAGCGGCGCGTGGAGCTTCGCGACGAGATACAGCAGCGCCATCGCGACGACGTCGGCGGTCAGGCCGAGCGGCACGTTCAGATAGCCTTCGGTCGCCTGGTAGAGCAGCGAGTCGACCGCGAGCGAGATGCCGGTGCCGGCGACGAAGCACAGCAGCCCCTGGCGGCCGATCGTGCCGATCCATGGCATCGCGTGCGCGACCTTCTTCATCCACCCGAGGTGCACGAGCTTGGCCGCGAGCCACGCGATCGCGAGGAAGTTCGCAAGCCGCAGCGCGCCGAGGTTCTGCTTGATCGACGGATCCGTCGGGAACGGCTCGATACGCAGCCGGTAATACGCGCCGGCGGCGACGATCGCGAGCGACACGGCCGTCAGCAGCCAGCCCTGCGGCTTCGGCGCGAGTGTCTGGTAGACCGGCTGGCAGCGTGCGATCACGCCGAGCACGAACAGGAACTGCCACGCGAACGGGTTGAAATCCCAAGGCGCGCCTTCGACGGTCGGCAGGAAGCGCGCGACATGCGGCGCCGCGTACCAGAGCGAGCCGCTGAACGCGAGCATCAGCCACGGCTGCGTGCGCGCGAGCGGCAGCGCGAGCGGGACGAGCAGCGCGAAGAACGCATACATCGGCAGCACCGACGCGAGATACGGCTGGCGGCGGAACAGCAGGATGTCGCGCAGCGCGGCGAGCGGCCGGTGAAGCAGGCCGTCGAGATCGTTGGTCGGCATGTTCGGGCCGTCGATCGAGAATGCGTTCAGCGCGGCGGTGATCAACAGCATCAGGCCGGCCGTCACGAGGAAGGCCCGGTAGATCTCGAAGGCGCGGCGGATGAAACGCTGACGCGCGGCGGCCTCGTCGTGGCGCTCGGCGAGCGAGTTGTATGCGATCGCGGTCGCGAAGCCGCCGAGGAACACGAACACCTCGGCCGCGTCGCACAGCGCGTACGCATGCAGCGTCACGCGCGACAGGATGCTGCCGCCGATGTGGTCGATGACGATCACGAGCAGCACGAGGCCGCGGAAGAAGTCGAGCTCGGCGTAGCGGCCGGCCCGGGCTGCGGCGGTCATCGGGCCGCCTCCCGGCGCGCGCCGCGTGCGCGGCCGGCACCTGCCGCGCATGAATCGGGGTGAAGCATGACTTCGTGAAGAAATGACGAACGGATGCGCATTGTGCCACCGATGCGACGCCGCCCGGGTTTACGCGGATGGCGGGCCCGTCAGCCGTTGCCGGCAAGCCTGCTCACGCAGTCGGCCGACCGGGCAGTTGGACGAGCGCAACGCTTTGTGCGCCGCGCCCACGCCCCGATGGACGGGCGGTTTGCGACGTGACACCATTTTGTCCTCGCGGCCGCACACCGCGCAGTCCGCCCTGCGGGCCATCCTATAAAACAGACCAAACGACCGCCGGGCGCAAGGCCTGCCCGGCACCCGGCTCCGGAGATCCGTCATGAGGAAGCATGTCATTTTTGCCGCCGCGCTGGCAGCCTTCGCCGCGCCGGCCTTCGCGCAGGACAGCGTGACGCTGTACGGCCTGATCGACGAGGGTTTCAACTACACGAACAACGTGAACGTGAATGGGGTCGGAAAAGCGAATTACCAGCTCGCGAGCGGCTATGCACAGGGCAGCCGCTGGGGCCTGAAGGGCAGTGAGGACCTGGGCGGCGGGCTGAAGGCGATCTTCACGCTGGAAAGCGGCTTCGACGTGAACAACGGCCGGCTCAACCAGGGCGGCCGGATGTTCGGCCGCCAGGCGTTCGTCGGGCTGAGCGCGTCGCGATTCGGCACGCTGACCTTCGGCCGCCAGTACGATTCCGTCGTCGACTATCTCGCGCCGCTGACCGCGAACGGCAACTGGGGCGGCACGCTGTTCTCGCATCCGTTCGACAACGACAACACGGACAACTCGTTCCGCGTCAACAACACGGTCAAGTACGCGAGCCCCGACTGGAACGGGCTGTCGTTCGGCGGCACCTACAGCTTCAGCAACAGCACGGGCTTCTCGACCAACCGCCAGTACAGCATCGGTGCGCAGTATTCGCTCGCCGGGCTGCAGGTCGCGGCGGCCTATCTGCAGGCGAACAGCCCGGGCGTCGGCAGCGCGGGCGCGATCGCGGCCGACGACGCGAATTTCGTCGCCGATCGCCTGCGCATCTTCGGCGGCGGCGTCAACTATACGTTCGGCCCGGCGACGGTCGGCTTCGTGTATACGAAGACGGACGTGAAGAACCCGGTGTCGACCGTCTACCTGCCGGCGTCCACGTTCTCGGGCCTCGGGCTGACCGCGACCAAATTCCAGAACTTCGAGATCAACGGCAAGTACCAGCTCACACCCGATTTCTATCTCGGCGCGCAGTACGTGTACACCGACGGCAAGTTCGACGCCGCGGCCGGTTCGTTCAAGCCGAAATACCACACCGTCGGGCTGATGGCCGACTACAGCCTGTCCAAGCGCACCGACGTCTACCTGCAGGGCGCATGGCAGAAGGCTGCCGGCGACAAGACCGGCACCGCGGCTGACGGCGGCTACGTGGTCGGGACGGACGGCCCGTCGTCGTCGTCGAACCAGTTCGCGGTGCGCGCCGCGATCCGGCACAAGTTCTGAGTGCGCGATACCGGGCCGGGGCCTGATCGCCCCGGTGCCGGTTGCCGTCATTCCGCCCGGTGCGTGTCGCCAAGCGTTGCCGCGAGCCAGTCGACGAAGATCCGCACGCGCGGCGCCAGATGCCGGCTGTTCGGAAACACGACCGACACCGGCAGCGGCGCGGCATGCCACTCGTGCAGCACCTCGACCAGCGAGCCGTCCTCGAGCAGCGGCGCGAGTCCTTCGCGCGGCGCCTGGATCAACCCGAGGCCCGCGAGACAGCACGCGAGATACGCCTGCGAGCTGTTCACCGCGACGATGCTGCGCATCTTCACGGTCTGCAGCGCGCCCGAATCCATGTCCGCATATTCCCAGTCCAGTTCACGGCCCGTGCGGCTCGAGAAATAGCCGACCGCGACGTGGTCGGGCAGGTCGTCCGGCGAGCGCGGCGTGCCGTGCCGAGCGAGATACGCGGGCGACGCGCAGTTGATCTGCGCCAGCTCGCCGACGCGACGCGCGACCAGCGACGTGTCGGCGAGCACGCCGACCCGCACCGCGCAGTCGATGCAGTCGGCGACGAGATCCACAAAGCGGTCGGTCGTGCCGAGCACGACGCGCAGGTCGGGATAGCGCGCATGGAAATCCGGCAGCGCCGGAATCACGTGGTTCAGCGCGAAGCGCTCCGGCAGGTCGACGCGGATCAGGCCGCGCGGCGACGCACCGGTGTCGTCGAACAGCGTCTCGGCGTCGTCCAGATCGGCCAGCAGACGCGTGCAGCGCTCGTAGTAGGTCGAACCTTCGGCGGTCAGGGCGACTCGCCGCGTGGTCCGCTGCAACAGGCGAACCTTGAGGTGTTTCTCCAGATACTGGACGGCATTGCTGACGGTCGGGCGCGGCAATTGCAATTGTTCGGCCGCTTTCGTGAAGCTGCCGAGATGGGCGACGCGCGCAAAGATGCGCATTGCATGCAGGTGGTCCATGCGGGGCGGTGGCGGGGGCGGATGGGAACAGGCTCCATTGTTAATCAGCGTCGAATGATTTGGTTGGGCGTTTCGCGTTTATCGCGCGGCGCAATGCGCCCAGAATCCGGTTCATTCACTCACCACCACCGCAAGGAAACGGACATGGACAAGCGTCAACTGGGCCGCACGGGCCCGCGGGTTTCGGCGATCGCACTCGGCTGCATGGGGATGTCGGATTTCTACGGGCCGGCCGATCGCGACGAAAGCATCGCGACGCTGCACGCGGCGCTCGACAACGGCATCACGCTGCTCGACACCGGTGACTTCTACGGGATGGGCGACAACGAGATGCTGATCCGCGACGCGCTGCGCGGCCGTACGCGCGACCAGGTGCTGATCAGCGTGAAGTTCGGCGCGCTGCGCGACCCGGCCGGCGCATTCGCCGGCTACGACGCGCGGCCGGAGGCGATCCGCAATTTCGTCGCGTACTCGCTGAAGCGGCTCGGCACCGACCATATCGACATCTACAGGCCGGCGCGCGTCGATCCGGCGGTGCCGATCGAGGAGACGGTCGGCGCGATCGCCGATCTCGTGAAGGCCGGCCACGTGCGCCATATCGGGCTGTCGGAGCTCGGCGCCGACACGATCCGCCGCGCGGCGGCCGTCGCGCCGATCGCCGACCTGCAGATCGAATACTCGCTGCTGTCGCGCGGGATCGAGACGGACATCCTGCCCGTGTGCCGCGAACTCGGGATCGGCGTCACGGCGTACGGCGTGCTGTCGCGCGGCCTGCTCGGCGGCGGCTGGAGCGCGGCGCGGCAGGGCGAGCGCGATTTCCGCGCGGCCAGCCCGCGTTTCCAGGGCGAGAACCTCGCGCACAACCTCGCGCTGGTCGATGCGCTGCGCACGATCGCGGACGAGAAGGGCGGCAACCCGGCGCAGATCGCGATTGCATGGGCGCTGTCGCGCGGCGACGACATCGTGCCGCTGATCGGCGCGCGCAAGCGTACGCAGCGCCAGGACGCGCTCCAGGCGTCTAAATTGCAACTAACGGTCAACGATCTCGTGCGCATCGAAGCGGCGGTTCCCGCCGGGGCGGCGGCCGGCACGCGCTATCCGGCCGCCCAGATGACGCACCTCGACAGCGAGCAGGGCCGGGGGGCGGTTCACGGCGACTGAGCGTCCGTGCGGCGAGCATGGCGAGGTCACGAGGTGGCGGGGCAGCCGGACGGGCACGAGCCAGCCTCAGGCAAAACCAGATGGCGGGCGGCGTGACGGGGGTTCACCATCGGCGCCGGATTCAACCGACGGAACGCCCTCCATGCAAACGCATACGCCGACGATCATCGTGCTGGTCTTCCTGCTGGCCGGCGCGGTCAAGGGCATGATCGGCCTCGGGCTGCCGACGATCGCGATGGGGCTGCTGACGCTCGCGATGCCGCCGTCGGCCGCCGCGAGCCTGCTGCTCGTGCCGTCATTCATCACCAATGTGTGGCAGTTGTGGCTCGGCCCGTCGTTCGGGCCGCTGTTGCGGCGTCTGTGGCCGCTGCTCGCCGGGTTGACGATCGGCACGCTGACGGGCGGGCTGCCCGCGCTCGCGGCCGGCAGCGCGTGGACCCACGCGGCGCTCGGCATCGTGCTGGTCGCATACGGCTGCTGGGGGCTCGCGGCCGCGCGGCTGCCCGCGCCCGGGCGCCACGAGAAGTGGCTGTCGGCCGCGGTGGGCTACCTGACCGGCGTCGTGACGGCCGCGACCGGCGTGTTCGTCGTGCCGGCGGTGCCGTACCTGCAGGCGCTGCGCCTGGCGAAGGACGACCTGATCCAGGCGCTCGGGCTGTCGTTTACCGCGTCGACGATCGCGCTCGGCCTGCAGTTGTGCGTGACGGGCGCGCTGCAGACGGTCGATCTCGGCGTATCGGCGCTGGCGCTCGTGCCGGCGCTCGCCGGGATGATCGGCGGGCAATACGCGCGGCGCGTGATGAGCGAGAAGGCGTTCAGGCGCTGCTTCTTCGTCGGGATGACCGCGCTCGGCGCCTACATGGCCGTGACGGGGTGGCAGCCCGCGCCGTGACGGCCCGCGGCGTCACAGCTGCGCTTCGATCGCGGCCTTGTCGATCGCCGACCAGACCTGCCGGATCCTGCCGCCGTGAAATTCGTAGAACACGTTTTCGGCGAACGTGACGCGCGCGCCGTCCACGGCGAGCCCCATGAACCTCCCTTTTGGCGCACAGGCGAAGCGAAGCCGGCATGCAACGCGCGGCGGTTCGCACACGAGCAGCCGGATCTCGAAACGGAGATCCGGAATGTCGCGGAAATCCTGCTCCAGCATCGCGCGGTAACCGGCCAGGCCGAGCGGCCGGTCGTTGTGGATCACGTTGCCGGCGACGTACTGGCCGAGCGCCAGCCAGTCCTGCCGGTTCAGGCAGTCGATGTACGCGCGGTAGCGCATGGCGAGGTCGGGTTCGGTCATGGCTGCGGTGCCTCCTCGTGTATCGCCTGGTCGTTCCGGATGACGCGGACGATCAGCGCGGCGTTTCGCCCGACAGGTACGACACGAACGCCTGCGTGTATTTCGGCAGCGCATCGAACGATCGCGCGCAGAGCGTCAGCTTGCGGTGGCTCCATGCGTCGGACAACTCGACGAGCCGCACGTCCATCGTCTGCATCGCGCGCTCGCCCGCATGGCGCGACACGATGCCGATCCCCACGCCGCTTTCGATCACGCGGCAGATCGCATCGAAACTCTTCAGTTGCACACGGTAGCGAATCCGCTTGCCGAGCGCACGCGCCTGGTCCGCGAGATGGACCTGCAGCGCGCTGCCGTCGGTCAGCCCGATGAAATCGGCGTCGGCGATCTCGTCGAACGCGACCCTGTCGCGCGCGGCGAGCGGATGCCCGGCCGGCACGACCGCGATCAGCCAGTCCTCGCGGAACGGCTTCTGTTCGAGCCCGCCGAGCCCGACCGAATCGGCGACGATGCCGACCTCGGCCGTCTTGTTGCGGATCGCATGCACGATCTCCTGGCTCGAGCGCTCCTCGACGCTGATCGACAGTTTCGGATGATGCGGCAGATACGCGGCGAGCGCGTCGGGCAGGTATTCGCTCAGCGACGCCGTGTTGCACAGCAGCCGGATATGCCCGCGCAGCCCCTGGCCGTATTGCTGCAGTTCGCCGCGCATGTGGTCGATCTGCTGCAGCACCGTGCGCGCGTGGTGTTCGAGTGCGCGGCCGGCGTCGGTCACCTGCGTGCCCGACCGGGTCCGGTGCAGCAGCGGCACGCCGAGCTCGTCCTCCATCCCGCGGATGCGCTCGCTGGCCGCCTGCAGCGTGATGTGGGTACGCTCGGCGCCGCTCGTGATCGTGCCGGCTTCGCAGATGTTCAGGAAGAGCCGCAGGTCGGTCAGGTCGAAGCGCATGGTCGGTCGGGGCGCGTAAGGATGGGTATGGCCGATAAGTTAGCAGGAACCGCCGCGCCGGTCTCAGGCCGGGCTTGAGGCCCCGTTCGCCGGTTCCGCATTTTCGGGGCGGGATCGATGCCGGATCATGACCGCATATCAACCGGGGGAGACTGTCATGCGGGTCGATTCGTCATGGGGCGTGTCGTTCAAGATTGCGTTGCACCTGCTGTTCCTGTGCATCGGCGTCGCGTGGGCCTGCGCGGAGCTGGTCGACTGGCTGCGTTGAGCGGGCGGCCGGCGCAGGCCGGTTCGGCGGTTCGGCGCGACCGTCTGCGCATCGAAAGCCATTCGAAATAAAGGCGCGATGCGAAATTTCTTCCGCCTCGTGCGCAAAAAACCGTCAAGTTTTTCCGAGTTCGACCGTATTACCGGTAACAAGCGTCTGCCCGCGTCCGGTTCGTGATCGTTTGTCATCATTGTTTGCATCCGGTTACACGTCAGCCGTTCCATTTTTGAGATGCTTGAAAGATTGTCAAACCGGAGTCGATCGTCCATGAAACAGCGCGAGATTTGCCGCAAGTCGGCTTGGCTGTCTGGCCTGGCCGCCGTGCTCGTCATGGCCGGTTGTGCCAGCACGCAGTCCGTCCCGCCGAGCGACACGCTGGCGGGGTCGCCGTCGGGCCAGCCCGCCGCCGCGGCAGCGTCCATGCCCGCGCCGCCGCCGCCGGCGCCCATTCTTGTCGCGCAGAAGTACGTGGTGAAGCGCGGCGACACGCTGACGGGCATCGCGTCCGCGAACGACTGCAGCGTCGCCGACCTGCGCACCTGGAACAAGCTCGACACGCGCGGCAAGCTGCGCATGGGGCAGGTGCTGCGCATCGTCCGGCAGCAGCCGTTGCAGGCGCGGACTGCGAACGTCGGCACGCAGGTCGCCGCGAATAATTCGGCGGGTGCCGCGCAGGCGAGCGCGTCGACGGCGAGCGACCGGCAGGTCGTGAAGGAAACCAAGCGGCATGCGGGCGCGGTATCGCTCACGTGGCCCGCGCAGGGCAAGATCGTCGATGCGTTCCGGCCGGGGCAGAACCGCGGCATCCAGATCGCCGGCCGGTCGGGCGACCCGGTCCGCGCGGCGGCCGACGGCCGCGTGATGTATGCGGGCACGGGCCTGAACGATTACGGCAGCCTGATCATCGTCCAGCACAACGCGGATTTCCTGACCGCGTATGCGCACAACCGCAAGCTGCTCGTGAAGACCGGCGACATCGTGCGCCAGGGCGACGAGATCGCCGAGATGGGCGACCTCGACAACTCGCGGGTCGCGCTGCTGTTCGAGGTGCGGCGCGACGGCAAGCCCGTCAATCCGATGCCGTACCTGCCTTCGTCGCAAGGCTGAGGCGGGCCGCGCCGCTGGAACGCGGCAGCGGTCGCTGCTACGCTAGGGTCTGTTCATGCGAGTCCTGCCGCGTGCGGGGCCGACGGACGTCTTCGGGGATGCGCGGCGCATGCCGTCGCGAGCCGGCCGTCGGCGTGAACGCGCGCGCATCGCCGATGCGCGCGTGCGTTGTTCCGTGCCACCGTTTCCGACAGACCACCACAGATCCATGGAACACTCTCCGACACGCCGCTCGCTGCTGCTTGCCGCCGTCGCCGCGCCGTTCGTCGCCGCGTGCTCGTCGGCGCCCGTCGCCGACCAGGGGCGCGCCCGTGCCGCGCAGGCCGAACTCGCCGCGCTCGAAACAGCATCGAACGGCCGGCTCGGCGTCGCCGCACTCGATACGTCGAACGGCACGCGCATCGCGCATCACGCGCGCGAACGCTTCCCGCTGTGCGGCACCTATGCGGTCGCCGCCGCCGCCGCGATACTCGCGCGCGGTTCGCTCGACGCCTCGCTGCTGCCGCGCCGCATCCTGTATCGCCGCTATGACGTCGTGGCCGGCTCGCCGGTGACGGAAAGCCATGTCGACACGGGGATGACGATCGCGCAGCTGTGCGCGGCGATGCTGCAGGCAGGCGACAAGGGCGCGGGGAACCTGGTGATGGGCGTGCTCGGCGGCCCGCAGGCCGTCACGTCGTTCGCGCACGAAAGCGGCGACTCCGCGTTCCGGCTCGACCGCTGGGAACCCGAGCTGAACCAGGTCGCGCCCGGCGACGTGCGCGATACGTCGACGCCGGTCGCGATGGTCGACCTGCTGCAGCGGCTGCTGCTCGGCGACACGCTGCGCGAACCGCAGCGTGCGCAGCTCACCGAATGGATGACCGGCGGCGCGCGCGGCGCGGCCGGGATCGCGGCGGGCGTGCCGCCCGGCTGGCGCATCGCCGACAAGACCGGCACCGGCGGCTACGGCACGACGACCGACGTCGCGGTGCTGTGGCCGCCGTCGCGTGCGCCGATCGTGCTGGCCGTGTCGTTTACGCAGCCGCGAGCCGACGCCGCGGCACGCGCGGACGTCGTCGCGTCGGCGGCGCGCATCGCGACGGGCGCGTTCACCGCGGCGGCCTGAGCGCTCGGCGCATCTCGCGTAAAGCCGGCGTTTGGCTTATCGTGTCGGTCAGCGCGCGCCGGTGCCGGCGCGCGGTCTTGCCGCGCCGTTCTTCGGCGCGGTCGATCCGTTTACCCGCTTCGTCATGCGCCGACTTCCGCCCCTGCACGCGCTGCAGATTTTTTCGACGGTGGCCCGCCACCGCAGCTTCACGCGTGCGGCCGAGCAGCTGTGCCTCACGCAGGGCGCGGTGAGCCGGCAGATCCAGACGCTCGAGGCGCACTACGGTTTTCCATTGTTCAAGCGGCACGCAAAGGGCCTCACGCTGACGGCGGAGGGCGAGCAATTGCTGCCGGTGGTCAACGAGAGCTTCGCGCGGATCGAGGACATCTCGATGAAGCTCACGCGGCAGCGCACCGACCTCGCGCTGAAGGTGCCGACCTGCGTGATGCGCTGGATGCTGCCGCGCATCATGCGCTTCCAGGGCGAGCATCCCGATCTCCATGTGCAGATCACGACCGCGTGGCAGCATGTCGTCGATTTCTCGACCGAGCCGTTCGATGCGGCGGTCGTCTACGGCACGTCACCGGGCGCGGGCGTGTTCGCGCTGCCGCTGTTCGACGAGCGGTTGACGCCGGTATGCGCACCCGAGTTGCGGCAGGCCGCGCCGCTCGATGCGGTCGGCGATCTCGCGCGCCACACGCTGCTGCATCCGACGCGCGACCATCGCGACTGGCGCGCGTGGCTCGATCATGCGGGCGAGCGCACCGTCGACGCGGAGCGCGGGCCTACCTTCGACACGCTCGATCTCGCGACGAACGCGGCGATGCAGGGTTTCGGCGTCGCGATCGGCGACGTGACGCTCGTCGACGACGACGTCAGCGCGCGCCGGCTCGAACGGCCGTTCGACATCGTGCTCGAGACGGGCGCCCGTTATTTCTTCGTCTATCCCGAGAACATCGGCAGCCAGCAGAAGATCCGCGCGTTCAGCGACTGGATCGCCAGCCATCGCGACTGACGCGCGACAGCGCCGGCAACACGTCTTACTGGTAGGTCACGACAGCGATCATCGGTGCACGCGCGTTGCCCGGACGGTCAGGTAAAACGATTGCGCGCGAGGCCTGCGTAAAGCGGGCGGTCTTGATCGTGCGCAGGCTGGCCGCGTCGACGAACGCGACTTGCCCGCTCGCCGGGCGCGGGCAGTCGGGGCGCACGTGCGCATGCACGGTGTCGGCCGTATCGAGCGCGAACGAGCACGGCGGCTCGACGATCATGCCGGTGAAGTGGATGATGCCGGACGTGCCGGCGGCAAATGACGAGGACGAGGCCAGAAGCGAGGCAGCCAGGGCAAACGAGGCGGCAAACAGGCGATGCTTCATGACAGGCTCCAGAGAGGACGCGCGTCGCAGCGGGGCCGCTTGAATGGCAGTCCGTCAACGCTGCGATGCTGTATGCGTAAACGGCAGATCCGTCGAGTCCCTTGAATCGAAAATCATAAATATGGGATATAAGAAAATAACGCGGCTTTTCCAGAATCAATGTATGCCGTATTTTCGAGATAGCAAGTCAGGGTAATGCCGGTGTGGTACGTGCAACGGGCGGGCGGTCGTCCGGCGCCAGTCGTTCCCGAGGTCGTTGTGAGGTCAACGAATTGACGCGCCGCTGAGGCGGTGCGCGGGCGAAGGGCGGTGCGCCAAAGAAAACGGCCGCTCAGTGACGAGCGGCCGTTTGGCGTGGAGCGGTGTGGCGGCGGATCAGCCCGCGCGCTTGCGCACCGCGCCGACGATCACGAGCAGCACGATCGCGCCGATGATCGACGCGATCCAGCCCGCGCCCTGGCCGGGCGAGTACCAGCCGGCCGCGCGGCCGACGTAGCCCGCGACCAGCGAGCCGACGACGCCGAGCACGACGGTCATCAGGATGCCCATCTTGTCGTCGCCGGGCTTGAGTGCACGGGCGAGGAGGCCGACGATGAGCCCGACGACCAGGGTTTCGATGAATTGCAGCATGAACGCCTCCCTATTGCTGTTGAGCTGTTGACGAAAGGAAATGGACTCGTGCGGCGCGCCGGGGTTCCCTGCGGCGGCAAACCGGCGCGCGGCGTGCCGAGTATCGCACGCCGCCGCGTCACGTGGCGCAGGTCGCTGCGGGGCGCGCGCCGCCGTCGTTCATTGATAGTCGAGCAGAACCTGCGCCGCGGCATGAACGGAGCCGCCGCCGACTTTCGCGTCCGTTTGCAGGTAGGACGCGCGGAGCCGAATCGAAGGCGATCCGCCGGTGGCCTGGTTGTAGTTCGTCACGGTGTGCGATTTTCGCAGCACCAGCGGCTGGCCCGTCGTGGCATCGGCGATATGGATGCCGACGCCGGTGGCCTTGGCATCCGGGCGCAGTTGCATCCCGCCGGGCGTGCCGGCTACCACGTCGTCCAGCGGCGTCAGTTGATAGCCGATCCGGTTGTAACCGGCCGGACAGTTGTTCAACTGCACCTGAAAATCCGTCGCGCCGGCGGTCGAACCGACGCCGTTGAACTCGCGATGCTGCACGGGCGGCAGCGTGACGGTCTGATCGGGAATCGAGCACGTTCCGTTGATGAAGCTGACCTTGGCGGCCAGGTTGACCGGGTTCGACCCGCCGAGGAGGCCGGACTTGTAGTAGATCGTGTAATAGGCGCTGGCCAAGCCCGAATTGAGCGACCCGTCCTGCGGCGGCCGGCTGTCGCGAAACAGCATGATTTCGAGCGTGTTGCGCAGTGTCGTCTTCGTCGACGCGACGGCGACGTTACCGTCGACGATCATGCGTGTCGACAGGCCGGACACGTTGGTTTCCAGGTCGGGGCCGTCGGACACCCACACGCTTCCTTTGGGATACATCGCGATGCTCGTGATCTCGCAGGTGCTCTTGCCGCAAACGTCCTGCGGTGTGAAGTAATGACGCGCGACGACGGTGCCGGGCGTGGCGTTCCCGGGGCTGGCAACGGTTGCCTGTCCGAACGCATAGAGTGCGGCCGCGTCGGTCGAGAATGCGACGCATGCGAGCAGAAGCGACCAAGGGACCGCAATCTGGCGAAACGGGTGGCGAGCAACGCAGCCACGTGCGTCGCGCGTGCGCGCCATGACTGCCGGGATCGTGAGTCGGGTCAATACGGACGATTGGCGAAAGTGGGACATAGGGATTCCTTACTGAATGTCGGCGGTCGTCGAATCGGGCCGGCAAATGCTCTGCACGGTCTGAATGCCCGGCGCTTGCCGGCGGTGTTCCGCGACGGGCAGGTCGTACGCGATCCGGCAGATCGAGCCGGAATCGGCGCCCCACCGCACGGTCAGCGAGCCGCTGTCGTTGAGCCCGCGCGTGAAGATCTTGCTCGCCTGGCCGACGACGCCGACTTCCTTGCCGGTCTCGTCGTGCACGGCGGCGCCGAATGGCAGCGGCGTGCCGTCGGCCTGGCGCGCCTGAACGAGCGCCGCGCGGCCGGTGGCGGTCGCAAAGCGGATCAGCGGCACCGCGCCGGCGCGCGGTGCGATCTGCCGGCTGGTTTCCTTCAGATCGACATCCATCGAGATGCCCTTCGGATCGAGCGCGACCGTATTGAGGCTGTATGGCGTCAGGTACGGCACGACCGCGTAGCCGCTGCCATCGACCTTGACGCCGGACGCGTTCGTGATGCGCGCGCCGGCCGCGCCCGGCGCCTCGACGATCGCGAACGTCTCGGATACCGGCTGCGAGAACGTGATGCCGCCGCGGTGCGCGACCAGCGCGCCGCGCACGCCGAGCGAGCCTTGCTGGAACTCCGTGCCCGCGCCCGCGCTGGCGCTGACTTCCGCCAGGCGCGTGCGGTACGTGACGTTGGCGCTGCCGTCCGTGGACGAATTCGGTCCGGACGCGTGGTTCGCGCTGACGCTGTACGACAGCGCATGGTCTTCGCCGAGCGATCCGGACAGCGTCGACTGCAAGCGGGTGCGGCCGAGCGTATCGCGCGACACGTTGCCCGAGACGGTCATCGGGCGCTCTCGGCCGAACGGAATCGTGACGCTGGCGTAGTAGAGCGTGCTCATGTCGCCGCCGGCATTGCGCTGCCGCGTGGCCGTCAGGCTGTAGGACACGTTGCGGAACTGGTTCGTATAGCCGACCGAGTAGTTGACGTCCGAGCCGGGGCGGTTCCAGTAGTTGACGGCGGACGCCGTGGCGTTGATGCGCCCGCCGGTCGCGCCGAGGCGCTGCGTCAACGCCAGCGATGCGCGATGGCGCTGACGCCAGAGCGACTGGGTCGAGCGACCGTCGCGCGCGGCATCGCGCGCCTGCATCGCGTCGTCGAGGCCGAAATAGCCGTCCGTCGAATAACGATATGCGGCGAGCGCGATGTCGGTGCCGGTCGTTTCGACCGACTTCGCATAGCTGACGCGCACGCTCGAACCGCTGTAGCGCTTCGCGCCCGGGATTGCGGTCAGCGCATGCGTGACGTCCGCGCCGAACGCGCCGAACGTCGTGTTGAACGCACCGCCCAGCATCGCCGACGCGTAGCCGCCGGCGAGCGTGACGCCGCCATAGGCCGTCAGCAGGTTGGTCAGGCCCCGCTGGTACGTGGCCTGCGTGAACAGCGGCTGGCTCGAGCCGTGAGGATTGCGCAGCGTGCCGGCGACGAAGCTGTAGCGGCCGATGCCTGGCCGCAGCGACATCGGCACGGCGGCGTAGGGCACCGAGAACGAGTGCACGGAGCCGTCGGCTTCGGTAACCGATACCTGCAGGTCGCCGCCATATCCGGTCGGGTACAGGTCGTCGATTTCGAAATTGCCGGGCGCGACCGTCGTCTCGTAGATCGTCACGTCGTTCTGGCGGATCGTTACCTTCGCGTTGCTGTTCGCGATGCCGCGCACCACCGGCGCATAGCCGCGCAGCGAGTCGGGCAGCATCCGGTCGTCGGTCGACAGGCGCACGCCGCGGAATTGCGTCGAGTCGAACAGCTCGCCCGACGTGTAGCTTTCGCCGATCACGAGTTGCGACGACAGCGACGGCAGGTCGCGCTGCAGATAGGTCGCGAGGCCCTGGTACCGGCTCTCGCCGCGCGACGACCATGAATAGGACCCTTCGTGGCGAAAGCGCCAGGTGCCGATATTCACGCCGCCGTTCAGGCCGAGATAGCCTCGCGTTTGCGCGGTGTGGCCGCTGGCCTTCGACGTATAGAGGTTGAAGTTGTAGCCGAGCAGGCCGACGGTTTCGCCTGAAGTCCATTGATCGGGGCTCACGTAGCCGCGTGCCTTGCGCGCGAGCGACGCCTGCGGGATCGACAGCCGCAGCGTCTGTCGCGTAAAGTCGAATGCCGTACTGGCGCCCGGCACGACTTCGTCGAGTCGCAGGCAGGCGTCGTCGCCGGCAAGTCGCGCGACGACGTCCGGCGCGAGCTTGCCGAAATCGACGCCGACGCGCTCGAGCAGCGTGCGGTCGAAGCATGGACGTGCGTCGCCCGAATCCGGCGCGGCCACGAAGCGCACGTCGTAGCGGCCGATCCAGTCGGGACCGACATGCACGTCGGCGGTATACACGCCGGGGGCCGTCATGTTGCGCCGGGCGAAGCGCGACACGTCGAAATCCCTGCCCAGGCGGTTCTGCATGAATGCGCCGTCGAACTCGACTTGCGCGAGCGTGCTTTCCGCGGCGGCCGGTGTCGTCGCGCGGCCATCGGCGGACCACGCGGCGACGCAGGCCGCCACCAGCAGATGGATCGGCTTGACGCGTGGCATGTCGGCCGCACCGCGGCGCGGCAGTCGAGTCGGGGTCATGCTCAGTACTCCACAAGGTTTCGGATCGAGCGGGCGCGTTCGACGGGGTGCAGGCGCACGGGCGTGCGCGTTGTGCGGTGCGGCGCTGCGGCGGCGAATGGTCAGTCCGGGATGTCCGTGCCGGTCGTCGGGACGGCCAAACGACGGTGGACGAAAAGAGGTGAAGCGGCCGGCACGCGCCGTTGATGCGCGTTGACGGCCTCGATCGCGTTACGGTGCGACGCTGACCGGACGTTCGATGTCGGTTGCGCGGCCCCAGTCGTTGATACTGCCGAATTCGACCGTCGCGCCCGCGGCAGGCGCGCCGGCGAGATCCTTGATCGGGAACCGCTGCGTGCCGCGCGGCAGCACGTAGCCCATGCCGGCGTCATGCTTGCGCCCGGCCGACTTCAGCAGCACGTTGCCGAAATTGACGACGAACGGCGTCGGATTGCTGGCCTCGAGCGCGTAGCCGCCGTCGACGCGCACCACGCGCCAGTCGAGCTGCATCGGTGCGTCGTCCACATTGCCGGCCAGCCCGGCGGGGCGATACATGATCTTGATGCGTGAGCGGAACGCCAGCTGGATGCGGTTGCGATCTTCTGCCGCGGACGCCTTCGGCGGCACTTCGAGCACGTTCAACCAGAACAGCGATTCCCGATCGGCAGGAAGCGGTTCGCCGGTATGCACGAGACGCAGCGTCTGGCCGTTGCCGGCTTCCATCCGGAAGATCGACGGTGTCAGCGTGAACGGCACGTCGATGTTCTCGGGCAGCGCGCGGCTGTCGCCGTCGTCGAGCCATGCCTGCACCAGCGCCGGACGCTTGCTGTCGTTCGTGAGCTGGATCGTGACTTCGCGCTCGCTGGACGGGAAGATGACGCGCGTGCCGGCGATCACGACGCTCGCGTCGGCCTGCGACGCGAACGCGGTGACGGCGAGGGTCAGCGTACGGAAGAGCTTCAACAGTTTCATGGGCGTGGAGAGTCGGATCGTTGGGGCAGGGAGCGGGCGGAAGCGGCACTTGCCGCGCCGCACGGCATGACGCGTGGAGATCGCCGGGGCGGCGACCTCCGCGCACGCGTCCTTACTGGTAGATCAGCGAGTACTCGACACGCGATTTGACGTCGCCGGCCTTCACGGCGCCCGCGGCGTAGTACTCGGCGAAGTAGTTCAGCTTTGCCTTGCCGTCGGCATCGATCGTGGCCATCTCGGTGCTCGCGCCGGTTTGCGCGCCAACCGGAATCGGCTTCTGCTGCGAATCCAGCACGTTGATCTGGACGCCTTCGGCGGCCTTGGCGCCCGTGTCGATCGTCAGTCGGCCGCTCGACTGATCGACGTTCGTGCCGTTTTCGAACATGACGCCGACCTTCACCGGGTTGCCATCGCCGACCGCGCAGCCCGTGAGCGCCAGCGAGAACGCGCTGCGGCCGGCGACGGAGCCGACATCGGCGAGCGCGGTGGTGCTGACCGGCGGCAGCGGGACGGTGAGATCCGATCCGCCGGTGACGCTGCACGTCGACGCGATGACGTTGCCGTAGAAGTTGATGGTGCCGTCCGCCGCGTAGGCCGCGGACGAACCGGCTGCGCTCGCGACGACGAGCAGGAACGGAATTGCGCTGCGCTTGATGATGTGCATATTTAAATCTCCAAATAAACGTCGGTTTTCGAAAGCGCGAATTGGATTTAAATATCCGGGTGGCGCGTTTCGGTTGAAATTATCGCGGTTATGTAATGAGTTTGTAATACGATAAGTACGAAGTGATATTTGTTTTTAATAGGACAAGTACTAAATCGTTTTTGCCGGGATCGGCATTCAGGCAGGGCGCGGCGTGCGGGCCGGCGGGCGAGGGGCGCGCGAGCGCACGGGCCCCCGTCATCGGAAATCGATCGGGGGCCGGCGGTATCGGTCGGCGCTATTCGAAGCGGACTGGAATTGAAATAACGGGAGGGTGGTGGGCGAGGGCGCTCGGCATGTCGTGCCGCGCGATCACGTCATGCCGGGAAGGCTCGCGCGATCGCGCGGCTGCAATCTCGTTGTGCGCCGCGGGTCAGGCCGCCGGCGCGTCGATCGCCGGGTCGAGGCGGCGATAGCCTTCGGTCGCGCGCAGCAGCGTGCGCGTGTAGTCGCGTGCGACCTGTCCGGCGCGCACGTCCTCGATCCGCAGCTGTTCGACGATCTCGCCGTGCTGCATGACCGCGACGCGCTGGCACAGGAAGCCGATCACCGCGAGGTTGTGGCTCACGAGGATCATCGTCAGGTTGCGTTCGCGATGCAGGCGGCGCAGCAGGTTCAGGATCTCGGCCTGCACCGACACGTCGAGCGCGGAGGTCGGCTCGTCGAGCAGCAGCACGCGCGGCTCGACGATCAGCGCGCGCGCGATCGCGACCCGCTGGCGCTGGCCGCCCGACAGCTGGTGCGGATAGCGGAAGCGGAACGCCGGGCCGAGCCCGACTTCGGACAGCGCGCGGGCGATGCGCGCGTCGGCGTCGTCGATGCCGTGAATCGACAGCGGCTCGCGCAGTGTCTGGTCGACCGTGAAGCGCGGATGCAGCGACGCGTACGGATCCTGGAACACCATCTGCACGTGACGGCGGAATGCGCGGTCGGGCGTGCCGCCGACCGGCCGTCCGTCGATCGACAGGCTGCCGCCGGCGAGCGGCACGAGGCCGGTCAGCGCGCGCAGCAGCGTCGACTTGCCGGAGCCCGACTCGCCGACGAGCCCGAACACCTCGCCGTCGCGCACCGCGAAGCTCGCATCGCGCACGGCGTCGACATGGCCCGTGCGGGTCGGAAAACGGATCGAGGCGTGATCGACGTCGATCATCGTGCGGCCTCCCGGGGTGGGTTCGATGACGGCGCGGGCGAAGCGGCGTCGAGCCACGCCGGATCGCGCCGCAGCACCGGCAGTTCGTCGGGCGGGTTCGCGAGCGGCGGATTCGCCGCGAGCAGCCCGCGCGTGTACGGATGCGTCGCATCGCGCAGGTCGCGCGCGGCGCAGGTTTCGACGACGCGGCCGGCATACATCACCGCGACGCGATCGCAGAACGACATCACGAGCGGCAGGTCGTGGCTGATGAACATCAGGCCCGTGCCGTGTCGCGCGATCATCGCATCGAGCACCGCGAGCACCTGCATCGACACCGCGACGTCGAGCGCGGACGTCGGTTCGTCGGCGATCAGCAGGCGCGGACCGGTCGACACCATCATCGCGATCATCACACGCTGGCCCATGCCGCCCGACAGTTCGTGCGGATACGCATCGGCGACGCGCGCCGGATCGCGAATCTGCACGGCCGCGAGCGCATCGACGATCCGCTCGCGCAGCGCGCGGCCGCGCAACCCCGGCTCGTGCAGCCGGAACGCCTCGCCCATCTGCTTCGCGACAGTCATCACCGGGTTCAGCGAATACTTCGGATCCTGCAGGATCATTCCCATCTGGCTGCCGCACAGGCGCCGGCGCTCGCTCGCCGACATCGCGAGCAGGTCGTGGCCCGCGAAGCGCATCGTGCGGGCCGACCAGCGCGCGGCCTCGGGCAGCAGGCCGAGCAGCGCACGGCCTGTCAGCGACTTGCCGGAGCCTGATTCGCCGACGATGCCGAGCCGCTCGCCGGGCGCGAGCGTCAGCGACAGGTCGCGCACCGCGTCGGACACGACGCCGTCGTGACCGCGAAACCCGATCTTCAGGCCGTCGATCTCGCAGAGCGGCGCGGCGGCGTTGACGGAATTCAGTGGCATGTCACGCTCCATGACGCGGATCGAAGACGTCGCGCAGCCCGTCGCCGAGCAGGTTGAACGCGAGGCTGACGAGCAGGATCGCCGCGCCGGGCAGCGTCGCGACCCACCACGCGTCGAGCAGCACGTTGCGGCCGGACGCGACCATGAAGCCCCATTCGGGGCTCGGCGGCTGCGCGCCGAGGCCGAGGAAGCCGAGGCCCGCGACGGTCAGGATGATGCCGGCCATGTCGAGCGTCGCGCGCACGATCACCGACGACATGCACAGCGGCACGATGTAGCGCAGCAGGATCCGCGGGCCCGAGGCGCCTTGCAGCCGCGCCGCATGGATGTAGTCGGCCTGCGCGATGCGGATCGTCTCCGCGCGCGCGAGCCGCGCATACGCGGGCCACGCGGTGATCGAGATCGCGACGACCGCGTTGATCACGCCGGGCCCGAGCGCGGCCGCGAACGCGAGCGCGAGCACGATCTTCGGGAATGCGAGCGCGATGTCGGTGATGCGCATCAGCACGCTGTCGACGAAGCCGCCGCAATAGCCGGCCGTCGTGCCGATCAGGAGACCGATCGGCACGACGATCACGACGACGAGCAGCGCGATGCCGAGCGTGAGGCGCGAGCCGCCGATCAGCCGCGAGAGGATGTCGCGGCCGAGCTGGTCGGTGCCGAGCCAGTGCGATGCCGAGCCGGGCGGCAGCAGACGGTCGGACAGCACCTGGCGCAGCGGATCGTGCGGCATGATCAGCGGGCCGACGATTGCGACGACGATCAGCGCGACCAGGATCGCGAGCCCGAACAGGTTGAGCGGATTGACCGCGAAGCGGCGCCAGCGGCGGTACGCGAGGCCGAACGCGGCCTGCGAGCGCGACGCGGGTGCATCGGAAAGAAGCCACGCGCGCAGCGTGAGACGCTCGGCATTCATGTTCGGACGGCCTTCGGCATGGACGGGGAAAGAAGCAGGGTGGATGCGCTCATGTCGACGCGGCCCTCAGCGCGCACGCGGATCGAACACGCGGTACAGCGCGTCGGTCAGCAGGTTGACGGTGATGAACATCGCGCCGATCACGAGCGTCGCGCCGAGCACCGCGTTCATGTCGGCGTTCAGCAGCGCGCCCGTCAGGTACGAGCCGAGCCCCGGCCACGCGAACACGATCTCGGTGAGCACCGAGCCTTCGAGCAGGTTGCTGTACGTGAGCGCGATCACGGTCAGGAGCGGCACCGCGATGTTGCCGAACGCATGCCGCCAGATCACGCGGCGCTCGGACAGGCCCTTCGCGCGCGCGGTGACGATGTATTCCTGGCTCAGCTGGTCGAGCATGAACGAGCGCGTCATCCGGCTCAGGTAGGCGACCGAGTAGTAGCCGAGGATCGCGGCCGGCAGCGCGATGTGCGACACCGCGTTGCGGAACACGTCCCACTCGCCCGCGAGCGCCGAGTCGATCAGCAGGCTGCCCGTGCGCGGGTCGACCATGCCGTCGTACACGGGATCGAGCCGGCCGGGGCCGCCGACCCAGTGCAGCCGCGCATAGAACAGCAGCAGCCCCATCAGGCCGAGCCAGAACACCGGCACCGAACTGCCGATCAGTCCGACGAAGCGCGCGATGTGGTCGATCGGCCGGTTGTGCTTCACTGCGGCCGCGACGCCGAGCGGCACGCCGATCGCGATGCCGATCAAGGTCGCGATCGTCGCGAGTTCGAGCGTGGCGGGGAAGACGCGCCGGATGTCGTCGAGCACCGGGTTCGACGTCAGCAGCGACATGCCGAGATTGCCGTGCAGCACGTCGCGCGCATAGATCAGGAATTGCGTGACGAGCGGCTTGTCGAGACCGAGCGCGATGCGCTCGGCCGCATACGCCTCGGCCGACGCGCGATCGCCGAGGATCGCGAGCACGGGATCGATCGGCACCTTGCGGCCGATCACGAACGTCAGCGCGAGCAGGCCCGTGAACGTGACGGCGAGCGTGAGCGCCCAGCGCAGCACGCGCAGTGCCCAGCGCACGGCCGGGCGCCGCGCGGGCAGCGTGCGCAGTGCTTCGAGGGAGGAGGCGGGAGTCGACATGCGGTGAATCTTACGGCTTCTTCAGGTTACGGTACGACACGAGATCGTTGATCGGCCCGACGTCGAGCCCGCTCACGCCGGGCCGCGTCGCGACCTGCGCGACTTTCTCGAACATGATCGCGAACGGCGAGCGTGCGAGCATGTCCTTCTGCATCGCCTGATACCGTTGCGCGCGCTGCGCGGCGGTCGGCTCGGCGAGTGCGGCGTCGGTCTCCTTCGTCAGTTGCGGGATGTCCCAGCTGTTGCGCCAGGCCAGCATTTTATAGCTCGACTTGTCGGAATTGTCGGGGTTCCATGCAAAACCCTGCGCGTTGCTGTGCGGGTCGATGTAGTCCGCCGACCATTCGCCGATGTAGATGTCGTGCTGGCGCGCGCGGTATTTCGCGAGCGTCTGCTTGTTGTCGCCGGGGATCAGCTGCACCTTGACGCCGGCCTGCGCGAAGTTCGCCTGCACGGCCTGCGCGATCTCCGTGTACGGATAGTCGTTGCGCACGTCCATCGTCACCGGGAAGCCGTTCGGCACGCCGGCCTTCGCGAGCAGCGCCTTCGCCTTCGCGACGTCGAGCTTGTACGGGTTCGACTTCAGCGTGCCGAGGAAGCCTTCGGGCAGGAAGGTCTGGTGCACCTTGTAGGTCGTCTTCACGACGTTGGCCTGGATGCCCGAATAGTCGATCAGCCACTTCAGCGCTTCCTGCACCTCGGGCTTCGCGAGCGTCGGGTTCTTCGTGTTCAGGCCGAGATACAGCAGCGTCGCCTGCGGCGATGCCGCGACCTTCGCCTTGCCGGATTTCACGACCGCCGCGAGATCGTCGGGGCTCAGGTCGCGCGCCGCGTCGACGTCGCCGTTTTCCAGCAGCAGGCGCTGGCTCGCCGCTTCGGGCACATGGCGCAGCACGATGCGCTTCATCGCGAGCGGCAGCCGGTAGCCGTCGAAGCGCTGCAGCACGAGGCTGTCGCCGGCGCTCCACTTGACCAGCCTGTACGCGCCGGAGCCGGCCTCGTTGGTCTTCAGCCATGCGTTGCCGAAGTCGTTGCCCTGCTGGTGCGACAGCAGCAGCTTCTTGTCGACCACCGACGCGGGCCACGAGCCGAGCACGTTCAGCACGAAGGTCGGCGCGTACTTGTGGTCGGTCGTGATCGACACCGTCTGGTCGTCGAGCTTCTTCACGTTCGCCGCGACGTTCGCCTTCGTGAGGCCGATGCCCGTCAGCACGGCGGCCGGCCCCTTGTCGAGCAGCACCGCGCGCTGGATCGACCATGCGACGTCGTCGGCCGTCAGCGGGTTGCCCGAGTGGAACTTGAGACCCGGGCGCAGCTTGAACGTATAGGTCAGCCCGTCGGGGCTCACCGTCCACGACTGCGCGACATCGCCGTTGAATTTCGACGGATCGCGCAGGTCGACGCGCACGAGCCGGTCGTATGTGTTCGCGACGTATTCCTCCGGCACCAGCTCGTAGATCTCGCCGGGATCGAGCGTCGTGAATTCGTCGAGCAGCGTGGCCATCACGAACATGTCCTTCGGCGTTTCAGCGTGTGCGGCGCGAAGCGGAACGGCGGCGAGAACGGACGCGGCGGCCAGCGCCGCGACGAGCCGGGAGGTCAGGGGTTTCATGGGGCGCTTCTCCATCTGTCGTTGAAGTCGTTGAACGTGAACGGTGAGGGGAACATGCATCGTCGTTACATCAGCCGCCACGGGCCGCTCGCGGCGTTGTCGATCTGCGGCAACGCGCGCGAACCGGGCAGCTCGTAGTGCCACCACTCGCTGTCGATATGCGCGAAACCGGCCGCATGCATCACGCCGAGCAGCAGCAGCCGGTTGCGCTGCACGGCTTCGGGCAGCCCCGCGTGGAAGTGGCCTGACGCGGCCACCATCTCGTCGAAAGCGGTGCCCATGTCGAGCGGCTCGCCGTTCGCGTCGACAAGCGTCAGGTCGAGCGCGGTGCCGCGGCTGTGGTTCGAGCCGCGGCCGAGATCGGCGACGAAGTTCGGATCGGGCAGGAAATCCCACAGCACCTGCTGCGCCTGCGGCGGCCGGTACGCGTCGTAGATGCGCAGCGTGAAGCCGGCCTGGGCGGCGACGTCGACCGCGCGGCGCAGCGCGGCTTCGGCCGGCTCGAGCAGCAGGCAGTGCGCGTGGCGGTAGATCGGCTTGCCGGTCAGGTTGCGCTCGGTCGCATAGACGAGATCGATCTCGACGTGATGCGTGGCGGGCGTGATTTCGACGAGGCGGTGGCGGTTCATCGGCGGTCCGGGTTCGCTCAGGATTCGAATTGGTCGAACGTGCGCTGCAGCTCGCGGTTGCGCGCGACGCGCCGGTCGATCGCGGGACCGAGGCGGTCGACCACGGCGGTGATCAGCAGGTTGAACAGGCAGGTGAGCGGCGAGAGCGAATCCCAGAACTGCCCGACGTCGGTCTTCACCTGCAGCAGGTCGGCCGGCCATTCGCGCGCCCACGGGCAATAGAGATCGGTGACCAGCGCGAACGGCTGGCCGCGCTCGGCGGCCGCCTGGCAATAGCGGCGCGCGCTGCGCGAATAGGCGCGCGTGTCGGTGACGATGCAGTACGGCCGCTCGAACTCGGAATTCAGCGAATCGACGTACGAGCCCGACTGGCCGTCGGAATAGAACACGCGCGGGCGCAGGTATTCGAGATAACTGCTGAACGCGTTGCTGATGCCGCGGGTCGACTGGATGCCGAGGATGAACACGGCATCGGCATGCGCGATCCGGTCCGCGACCTGCGCGAACACCGGTTCTTCGGCGAGCCGGTACACGTGGCGGATCGCGTCGAGCTCGCGATCGAGCGACGATGCAAGCGTGCCGTCGCTGCGGCTGCTGTCGCTGGCGGTCGTGTCTGTGCCCGTGCTGCGGCGATATTCGTCGAGGCGATCGGTGATCATCCACGGGCGGTCGCTGCCGCCGCGCAGCTCGCGTTTCAGGTCGTCGAGATTCCGGTAGCCGATGCTGCGCAGGAAGCGCCCGACCGAGATGCCGCTGGTGCCGGCCTGCTGCGCGATCTGGTCGGCCGTTTCGAGCCCGAGCCGGTCGAGGTTCGCGAGCATGTAGCTCGCGATGCGCTTCGCGGTCGGCGTCAGCTCGGCAAAGCGGGATTCGACGGTATGGGCGAACGCGCAGGTCATCCGGCTGTTAGATGTTTGTCATTGGATGATTCGATGTCATCCATCTGACAAAGCCAAAATCATTCGCGCCAGCAGATAAAAACTATGGCTTGGCGGAAGGTGATAGGGTCGAACTGGCATGCCCAACGACAGCGGAGCGATGTACGGCAGCGGCAAATTATTCGTGGCAGACATATTTTTTGGTTATCTCTGACAGGAATAATTTGCGTTTATGCCTGTGCGCTCGCGACCAGCGCGATCCTCGCGCTCGAGAAGCGCGGCTTCCGGCCGCTGGAAGCCGCGATCGCGGCGCTGGTCGGCGTGATCGGTGCGTGCTATCTCGGCGAGCTGCTGATCGCGCCGCAGGACTGGCACGCGGCTGCGTTCCATCTGATCGTCCCGCAGATTCCCGATCATGCGGCGCTGACGATCGCCGTGGGAATCATCGGCGCGACGATCATGCCGCATACGCTGTATCTGCATTCGGGCCTCACGCAGGATCGCATCGCGCCGCGCGACGACACGGAGCGGCGCCGGCTCATGCGGTTCTCGAACCGCGAGGTCGTCGTCGCGCTTGGCCTGGCGGGGTTCGTGAATCTCGCGATGGTGATGATGGCGTCGTCGGCGTTCCATGCGAGCGCGCCCGGCATGACCGACATCGGCGACGCGTATCACACGCTGATCCCGGTGCTCGGGCCGGCGGCCGGCGTGCTGTTTCTCGTCGCGCTGCTGACCTCGGGCGTGTCGAGTTCGGTGGTCGGCACGATGGCCGGGCAACTCGTGATGCAGGGCTTCATCCGGCGCCGCCTGCCGGTCTGGGTGCGGCGCGCGGTGACGATCGCGCCCGCGTTCGCGGTGGTCGCGCTCGGCTGCGACGTCACACGCGCGATGATCGCGAGCCAGGTCGTGCTGAGTTTCGTGCTGCCGATGCCGATGATCGCGCTGCTGATGCTGTCGGCGCGCGGGGACGTGATGGGGCACTACGCGATGCGCATGCCGCTGCGGATCGTCGCGGGCGCGGCGACGGTCTTGATCGTCGGGCTGAACGCGTATCTGGTGTGGGCGGCGCTCAGCTGAACGGCGGCCGGAGGGCATGCGGGACGACGACGCCCGCGCGGCAGCCCGGATCGGCCGCGCGGGCGGTGTCGCAAACCTACTTTTTCAACGTCCGGTAGGAAACGAGATCGTTGATCGGCCCGATCTCCGGCCCGGTCGTGCCGGGGCGCGTCGCGACCTGCACGACCTTCTCGAACATGATGATGAACGGCGAATTCGCGAGCACGGACTTCTGCAGCGACTCGTAGCGCTGCGCGCGCTTCGCGGGCGACGGCTCGACGAGCGCGGCCTCGGTGTCCTTCGTCAGCTGCGGAATGTCCCAGCTGTTGCGCCACGCGAGCATCTTCGTCTTCGACTGGTCGGAATTGTCAGGATTCCATGCGAACCCGCGCGCGTTGCTGTTCGGGTCCATGTAGTCGGGCGACCATTCGCCGATGAAGATGTCGTGCTGGCGCGCGCGGTATTTGCCGATCGCCTGCTTCGCATCGCCCGGGATCAGCTTCACGCGGATGCCGCCCTGCGCGAAGTTCGCCTGCAGCGCCTGCGCGATCTCGATGTACGGATAGTCGTTCGGCATGTCCATCGTCACGTCGAAGCCGTTCGGCAGGCCGGCCTTCGCGAGCAGCGCCTTCGCCTTCGCGACGTTCTGCTTGTACGGGTTCGAATTCAGCGTGCCGAGGAAGCCTTCGGGCAGGAAGGTCTCGTGCACCTTGTAGGTGGTGCTGACGATGTTGTGCTGGATGCCGTCGTAGTCGACGAGCCACTTCATCGCCTGCTGCACGTCGGGTTTCGCGAGGTTCGGGTTCCTGGTGTTCAGGCTCAGGTACAGCAGCGCGGACACGGGCCACGACGCGACCTTGATCTTGCCGGCCTTGGTCAGCGCGGCGAGGCTGTCGGGACTCAGGTTGCGCGCGGCGTCGGCGTCGCCGTTTTCCAGCAGCAGCCGCTGCGCGGATGCCTCGGGCACGTGGCGCAGCACGACGCGTTTCATCGGGTACGGCGTGCGGTACTTGTCGAAACGCTGCAGCACGATGCTTTCGTTCGGCGTCCACTTGACGAGCTGGTACGGGCCCGAGCCCGCGTCGTTGGTTTTCAGCCAGCCGCTGCCGAAATCGTTGCCCTGCTGGTGCGACATCAGCAGCTTCTTGTCCAGGACCGACGCCGGGCATGCGCTCAGCACGTTGAGCACGAAGCTCGGTGCGTACTTGCGGTCGGTTTCGAGCACGAAGGTCTGCGGGTCGACCGCGCGCACCTTCTGCATCACGTTCGCCTTCGTGAGGCCGAGATCGGCGAGCACGCCGGCCGGGCCCTTGTCGAGCAGGGTGGTGCGCTGCAGCGACCACGCGACGTCGTCGGCGGTGACCGGGTTGCCGGAATGGAAGGCGAGGCCCGGGCGCAGCTTGAACGTGTAGGTGATGCCGTCGGCGCCGACCGACCACGATTGCGCGATCTGCCCGTCGAAGCGCGTCGGGTCCTTCAGGTCGACCCGCACGAGCCGTTCGTAGGTGTTTGCGACGTACTCGGACGGCACGAGCTCGTAGATTTCGCTCGGATCGAGGGTCGTGAATTCGCCGAGCTGGGTGGCGACGACGAAAATGCCGGGCGGCGTCGCGGCCTGCGCCGGCAGCGCCGGAACGAGGGCGACGAGCGTGGCGCTGACGAACAACCGGGACAGCAGATGCTTCATGCGGGCTCCATGAGAAAGGAATCGTGGTGCGATTCTCTCATCGACCGCGGCCCGGATGAAAATATTCGAAGGGCGCGCATGACGGCGCCCGCGGTGCGGCTTGCGGGCAGGGCGGGGGCGCCCGGCGGCGGCGGCGCTCAGATCACGCAGCGCGCGATCGCGAAGCGCATCGCTTCCTCGGCCGGCTCGCTGCCCGAGCCGCGCACGACCTTGACGACCGAACCGTGGCCCGACGGCGTGAGCGTGACGAAGTACGAGCGCGACCCGACGGTGATGTCGGTCACGCCATTGTGCTGCGACTGCTCGGTGCCGGACAGGCGGCTGTCGAGGCAGTTGGCGATCGCGTGGGCCGGGCGCGCCGACGACACGTAGATCATCGGCGCCGAGCCGGACGCGGCCGAGTCGGTCGAGGGTGCGGAACCGCAGGCGGCGAGCAGGGCGGCGGGAAGGAGCAGCAGGAATCGTTTCATGATCGGAATCGTCGTGTGTCTCGTGTCGAGGCTGGGGCGCGGGGTACGCGAAACGCGGAGCTTCGCGACGAAACCGCCGGAACCGTGCCGATTTTGGCGGTCGATGCGGGTGGCGGATGACGTCGGAGTATACCCGCGGCACTTGACGCGTACGGCCTGCTGAAACGATTCGATACAACAACAGGCGCCCGCTGGCGCACGAGCGCGACGGCTTGGTGACCAGGATCGGCGGAATGATCGCAATGAAGATGATCGCCGACACGAGAAAATGTCGTTCAGTCCCATCACGGCCGCCTGCGAATCGACCGACGCGTTGGAGTCGGACTCAGGTGAGCCGATACGCCGGGCCGGGCTTCACGTCATCCGGCAGCGGCTCGCGGTTCAGTTCGAGCAGCGTGCGCTCGATCGTCCGCGTCATCGCATCGAGTGCGAGGTGGTTCGGCCCGTCGCCGAACGGCTCGGCGATCGCATGGGCAATTGCGTCGAGCGCGATCAGCGTATAGGCGACGAACACGGTGACGAACGGCGTCGCCGCGCCGATCGAGTCGACGAGGCCGAACGGCAGCAGCACGCAGTACGCGTAGATGGTCCGGTGCAGCAGCACGTCGTACGAGAACGGGATCGGCGTCGATGCGATGCGTTCGCAGCCGCTCACCATCGACACGAGTTTGTCGAGGCGCGCGTCGAGCATCCACAGTCGCGTATCGGCGAGGCGGCCCGCGTCGGCGCGTGCGGCGAATGCTTCGCGCAGTTCATGGACGATCGCGATCGGTGCAAACCGGGCGGCGACGATGCGCGCATGGGTAGCGCCGTCGAGCAGCGCGCGCAGGTCCGCCGCCGGATCGGTGCCGCGCAGTTGGTGCTTCAGCGCATGGACGAACGCGACGACCTTGCGCACGAACGCCCGCCGCGCAGCGTGGTCGTCGTCGATCGCGCCGTAGCAGAGCGTCTGCGACACCAGCGTGCGCGTGGCGGTCAGCACGCCGCCCCACAGCTGCCGGCCCTCGCGGTAGCGTTCGTAGCTCGCGTTGTTGCGAAACCCCGCGAAGATCGCGAGCGTGAGGCCGATCAGCGTGAACGGCGTCGGGTTCAGCGGCACCTTCTCGCCGAGCACGCGGCCGCCGCCCCACACCGCGACGAGGCTGATCGCGAGCGTCAGCACGAGTTGCGGCAGGATGGTCGGCAGCACCGACCCGTTCCAGACGAGCAGCATCCGCAGCCAGTGCTCGCGCGGCCGAACGATCATCGCCGCGCTCCGTCAGGCGACAGACGCCGCCGGCGCGGCCGCGCGATGCAGCAGGACCGGCACCGACTTCGACGTCGGTGTGTTGCACACGTCGCCGACGCTGTCGAGCGGCACCAGCGGGTTCGTTTCCGGGTAGTACGCGCCGATGCAGCCGCGCGGGATGTCGTATTCGACGAGCAGGAAGCCGTCCGCGCGCCGCGCGATGCCGTCGTGCCACACGGTTTCCAGGTCGACCCGGTCGCCGGCCTGCAGGCCGAGCATCGCGAGGTCGTCGCGGTTGACGAACACCACGCGGCGCTGGCCGAACACGCCGCGATAGCGGTCGTCGAGCCCGTAGACGGTCGTGTTGTACTGGTCGTGCGAGCGCGTCGTCATCAGCGTCATCAGGCGCTCGCCGTGCAGCGCGCGGGCGCGCTGGATCGGCGTGTCGGTCGGCAGCGCGTGCGCGATGAAGTTTGCCTTGCCCGTCGGCGTCAGCCATTCGCGGTCGCGCGACGCGACACGCAGGTGGAAGCCGCCGGGCCGCGCGATGCGCGCGTTGTAGTCGTGGAAGCCGTCGACGGTCGCTTCGATCGCATCGCGGATCGTCGCGTAGTCGTCCTTGTACGCGAGCCAGTCGATCTCGCCGCTGCCGAACAGCGCGTGGCCCATGTGCGCGACGATCGCCGGCTCCGACATCAGGTTCGAGGAAGCCGGCTGGTTCATCCCGTACGACACGTGGACCATGCTCATCGAGTCCTCGACCGTCACGCCTTGCGGCACGTTGTCCTGCAGGTCGATCTCGGTGCGGCCGAGCGTCGGCAGGATCAGCGCATCGCGGCCGTGGATCAGGTGGCTGCGGTTCAGCTTCGTCGTGATGTGCACGGAAAGATCGCAGCGGCGCATGCCTTCCCACGTGCGCGGCGTGTCGGGCGTCGCCATCGCGAAGTTGCCGCCGAGACCGATCAGCACCTTCACGTGGCCTTCGCGCATCCCTTCGATCGTCTCGACGACGTCGTAGCCGTGGTGGCGCGGCGGCTCGAAGCCGAACACGTGGCCGAGCCGGTCGAGGAACGCCTGCGACGGCTTTTCCTCGATGCCCACGGTGCGGTTGCCCTGCACGTTCGAGTGGCCGCGCACCGGGCACAGGCCCGCGCCGGGCCGGCCGATGTTGCCGCGCATCAGCATCAGGTTCGTCAGCATCTGCACGGTCGCGACCGAATGCTTGTGCTGCGTGATGCCCATCCCCCACGTCGCGATCACATGCTCGCTGCGCGCATAGCGCTGCGCGAGGCCGTCGATCTGCTCGTACGGCACGCCGCTTTCGGCCGTCAGCGCCGACCAGCTCTCGTTGCGCAGGTCGTCGGCGAATGCGTCGAAGCCGGTCGTGTGCTCGCCGATGAACGCGGTGTCGAGCACGCGCGGCGCACCGGCGGCGCGCGCGGCATCGTCGAGTTCGAGCACGCGCTTCGCCATCCCCTTGATCAGCGCGAAATCGCCGCCGATCGTCGGCTGGACGAACGTCGATGCGATCTTCGTGCCCGACATCGTCAGCATCTCGAGCGGGCTTTGCGGATCGGCGAAGCGCTCGAGCCCGCGTTCCTTCAGCGGGTTGATCGACACGATCGTCGCGCCACGCTTCGCGCATTCGCGCAGCTCGCCCATCATTCGCGGATGGTTGGTGGCCGGGTTCTGGCCGAAGATCAGCAGCATGTCCGCATGCTCGAAATCGTCGAGCGTGACGGTGCCCTTGCCGACGCCGACCGACACAGGCAGCCCGCGGCTCGTCGCCTCGTGGCACATGTTCGAGCAGTCGGGGAAGTTGTTCGTGCCGTACCGCCGCACCAGCAGCTGGTAGAGGAACGCCGCCTCGTTGCTCGCGCGGCCGGACGTGTAGAACGCGGCCTGGTTCGGGTCCGGCAGTGCACGCAGGTGGCGCGCGATCAGTTCGAACGCGTCGTCCCAGGCGATCGGCACGTAGCGGTCGGTCCGCGCGTCGTACACCATCGGATCGGTCAGGCGGCCGTGCTGTTCGAGCGCGAAATCCGACTGTTCGAGCAGCTCGGTGACCGTATGCGCGGCGAAGAATTCGGGCGTCACGCGCTTGCTCGTCGCTTCGGCGGCCACGGCCTTCACGCCGTTCTCGCAGAATTCGAACGTCGATGCGTGCTGGCGGTCGGGCCACGCGCAGCCCGGGCAGTCGAAGCCGTCCGGCTGGTTCTGGCGCAGCAGCGTGCGGTAGTTGCCGCCGGTGACCTTTTCCTTGATCAGGTTGATCGCGACGGCTTTCAGCGCGCCCCAGCCGGCGGCCGGGTGGTGATACGGTTCGATGCGCGCGGTGGCGGATTTCTTTTTCATGGTGCAGCGGGTGTCGGGGTCGATGCGTGCAGAGTACGCGGCGCGCTCGCCCGGCTGTATGTACACCTGGTCACTTCAAAAAAGAGTACAGTTGCGGCCATCCAGGCAGTGCGGATCGCAACTGTGTTGTTGAAGGGAAGTTGAAAGGGAGGCGCGTGAAGCGTTACGAACAACTGGCCGACGATCTGCAGGCGCAGATCGAGCGTGGCGTGTACCGGCCCGGCGAGCGGATTCCGTCGGTGCGGCAGGCGAGCCGGCAGCAGCAGCTCAGCGTCACGACCGTGCTGCGCGCGTATCTCGTGCTGGAGAGCCGCGGCCTGATCGAGAGCCGGCCGCAATCGGGCTACTTCGTGCGGGCGCGCGCGTCGGCGCCGGCCGAGGCCGAGCTGCACGTGTCGGCGCCGGCCGCCGAGCCGTCGGCCGTGGACGTGAGCCGGCTCGTGCTGTCGACGCTGCGCTCGATCGCGCGCGACGACGCGGTGCCGCTCGGCTCGCCGTATCCCGATGCGTCGCAGTTCCCGGTGCAGCGCCTCGCGCGCTACGCGCAGGCGATCGGCCGCCGCCGCACGCGCTGGGGCGTGATCGACGATCTGCCGCCCGGCAACCAGGAGTTGATCCGCCAGATCGCGCGCCGCTATGCGGAGCGCGGGATCGCGGTCGAGCCGGGCGAGATCGTGATGACGATCGGCGCGACCGAGGCGATCAACCTGTGCCTGCAGGCCGTCGCGCGGCCGGGCGACACGATCGCCGTCGAGTCGCCGACGTTCTACGCGATGCTGCACGCGATCGAGCGGATGGGCATGCGTGCGCTGGAGGTGGCGACGCATCCGGGCGACGGCATCGATCTCGACGCGCTCGAACGGATCCTCGGGCGCGAGCGTATCGCCGCGTGCATGGTGATGCCGAATTTCCAGAATCCGCTCGGCTTCCAGATGCCCGATGCGCGCAAGCGCGCGCTCGTCGAGCTGCTCGCGAAGCACGGCGTGCCCGCGATCGAGAACGACGTCTATCACGAACTGCATTTCGGCGACGCGACGCCGAGCGCGCTGAAGTCGTACGACCGCGACGGGCTCGTGCTGCATTGCGCGTCGTTCACGAAGAGCCTGTCGCCGCGCTACCGGATCGGCTGGGCGATGCCGGGCCGCTACCGCGACCAGGTCGAGAAGCTGAAATTCCTGAACACGCTCGCGACGCCCGCGATCGAGCAGCTCGCGATCGCCGAATACCTGAAGCACGACGGCTACGATTTTCACCTGCGGCGGATGCGCAAGCAGTACGCGCAGCAGGCGAGCCTGATGAGCGCGATGGTGCGGCGTTTCTTCCCGGAAGGCACGCGGCTGTCGCAGCCGCAGGGCGGGTACGTGCTGTGGGTCGAGCTGCCGTCGCGGGTCGATGCGATGAAGCTGTATGCGCTCGCGCTCGCGCAAGGGATCACGGTCGGGCCCGGCCACATGTTCTCGGCGAGCGCCGATTACCGGCATTTCATCCGGCTCAACTACAGCTATCCGTGGTCGCGGCAGATCGAGGACGCGTTGAAGGTGCTGGGGCGGCTCGCGTCCGAGTGCGCGGGGCGGTGAGCGGCGCCGCGCGCGCCGCGATACGCGGCTGCGGGCGGCGGCCCGTCGCAGGCCGCCGCGGGTAGCATTACCGCGCGTGCGGCGCCTGCAGCTCGGCTTGCGCCGTGCCGGCCATCCGCCGCATGTCGAAGCCCGACGGGTGCTGGTACACGCGCAGCCCGAATTCAGGCAGCACCGCGATCAGGTGATCGAACAGGTCGGCCTGGATCGTCTCGTAGTCGACCCAGGACGTCGTGTCGGTGAAGCAGTACAGTTCGAGCGGAATGCCTTCGGCGGTCAGCGGCAGCTGGCGCGCCATGCACGTCATGTCGCGGCGGATGCGCGGATGGCCCTTCAGGTAGTTCGCGACGTACGCGCGGAACGTGCCGAGATTCGTCAACTGGCGGCGGTTCGCCGGGCATTCGCCGGCCGCGCCGAGCGTGCCGTTCCATTGCGCGATCGCGTCGACCTTGTCTTCCAGGTAGTCCTTCAGCAGCGTCAGGCGTTCGAGCCGTTCGATCTCGTCGTTGCCGAGAAAGCGCACGCTCGTCGCGTCGACGAACAGCGCGCGCTTGATGCGGCGCCCGCCGGCTTCGGTCATCCCGCGCCAGTTCTGGTAGCTCTCGGTGATCAGCTTCCACGTCGGCACCGTGATGATCGTGTGATCGAAGTTCGCGACCTTGACCGTGTTCAGCGTGATGTCGATGACGGTGCCGTCCGCGCCGGCCGACGGCATCGTGATCCAGTCGCCGATCCGCAGCATGTCGTTCGACGACAGCTGCACGCCGGCGACGAGGCCGAGCAGCGTGTCCTTGAAGATCAGCATCAGCACCGCCGACATCGCGCCGATGCCCGACAGCAGTAGCCCGATCTGCTTGCCGGTCGCGTCGCCGATCACGACCAGCGCGGCCGTGATGAACATCACCAGCTTGACGAGCTGCATCGCGCCTTTCAGCGACAGGCGCGGCTGGTCGCGATGGCTCGTGCGATGCGTGTGTTCGAGCGCGGACAGCGTCGCGCTGATCGTCATCGACAACAGGAATACGGTCAGCGCGAACAGCACCTTGTCGGCGGCTTGCGCGGCCACGGCCGGGATGCCGGGCACCGCGGCGAGCCCGAGCTTGATCACGACGAACGGGACGATGCGGTTCAGCCACCTGAATGCGCCGAACTCGAACAGCGCGTCGTCGATGCGGGTGGCCGACAGCCGCGCGAGGCGCGCGACCACGCGAAACAGCAGGAAATGGACGGCGGCCGTGATCGCGCCGGCGGCGGCGAGCAGGATGAGGAGGCCGACGAGCGGCGCAAACCAGGATTCGTTCAGGGTCATAAGGGCAGGCAGGGTCCTTCTCGTGCGTTGAATCTGCGCCGCGATGCGGCGCGCGCCCGGTGAAGGGCACATGAAAGGGACCGTGATTGTGCCATCGGGTTCCGGCCGGATGCCGCGAATGCGTGACGCACGGCTCCCGAACATCCTCACCGTTGCGTGGACATTCCTCGTGTTCATGCCGCGCAACACACTGTGCACTTGCCACGCAATGCCCGCTCGGGGCACGATGCACGAACGGCTTTGCGCATCCCGTTTCCCCGTCATTCACGTCATCCACGCATTTCACGCATTTACGCATGCAAGATTCCAACGAAAGCCTGCCGTCACGTGTACCGCTGCTGAAGGGCGTTCTGCCGATTCGCCGGGCCGCGGCGATCCGCGACGCGTTCGCCGGCATCTCGCTTGCGTCGATGGATATCCCTCAGGTGCTCGGCTATGCGCGCATAGCCGGCATGCCGGCCGTGACGAGCTCGTCGATGCGTCGCCGGTTCCGCTGTGCTGGTTCGTCGTCGATGCGGGCGCGATCACCGATCTCGATTACTCGGCCGCGCGCACGATCACCGATCTCGTCCAGGCGCTGCACGCGCGCCGGATCGGCGTGCTGTTCGCGCGCGTGCTGCGCACGGAGCGGCAGTGGCGTTGCGTGAATGCCGGGTTGGGCGTCCTGCTCGCGGCGTCGATCGTGCCGATGTGGTTGCGATAGCGACGCTGCGCGCGCGGCGCAGGCGCGCCATTCAGCGCGAACCGACCCGCGCGGCTCCTGTCGGCCGTTCGCCCGCGCTGCTGGACCATCGCGGCAGCCGCAGCGTCGTCACGACGCTCGCCGCATGCAGCGCGCAAAGCAGGCCGAACGCCCATGCATACGCGGCCCCGTGCGAGCCGCTCGTCGTTGCCGATTCGACCTGCAGCCGCCACGCGAGAAACAGCGTGCACGTCGTGGTGAACGTCGGGCCGCCGAGACGCGCGACGATATTGAGCGACGTCGTCGCCATCGGCAGGTTGCGCCGCTCGACCGACGCATACGCGGCGGAAATCGACGGGGCGCCGATCGCGCTCTGGCCCATCCCGCGCAGAAACAGTGCGGGCACCAGCACGCAGGGATCGAAGCCGGCCAGCGCGAGATACACGAACGGCAGCGTCGCGACGAACGCGAGCATCGCGCCGGCGGCGGCCAGCCGGCGCACGCCGAACCGGCTCGTCAGCGCACCCATCGACGGAAAGGTGACGAGCATGCCGAGCCCGAGCGGCGCCAGCAGCCAGCCCATCTCGCCGGGCGAGCGGCCGCACGCTTCGATCAGGAACACGGGAATCAGCATCTGGCCCGCGTAGATCGCGCCGTTCGACAGGAACTGGGTGGCGGCGGCCGCGCCGAACACGCGCGAGCGAAACAGCGCGAGGTCGATCAGCGCATGCTCGCCCTGGCGCCGCGCGACGCGCAGGAACGCAGCGAGCAGCAGCACGGAAACCGCGATCGCGGCAATACCCGGCACGGCGTTGATCCGCTCCGCGCCGTACAGGAACAGCACGAGCGCGGGTGACAGCAGCGCGAGGCCGACCCAGTCGAGCTCGCGCCGCTGCGTTTCCTCGCGGTCGCCGGGCAGGAACCACGCGGCCAGCGCGAGCGCCAGCGCGCCGACCGGCAGGTTCACGAGAAAGAGCCAGCGCCACGACGCGTGCTGCAGGATCGCGCCGGCGACGACCGGGCCCAGGATCGGCGCGATCAGCACGGGCACCGCCGCATAGCCGATCACGCGCGCCATCTGCTGGCCGGCCACGCGTGCGATCATCATCTGCGCCATCGGCGCGAGCAGCCCGCCGCTGACGCCTTGCAGCACGCGGAACGCGATCAGCGACGGCGCGGACCACGCAAACCCGCACAGCGCCGACGTCAGCGTGAACCCGGACAGACTCCACAGGTACAGCGCCTTCGCGCCGATGCGGTCGACCAGCCAGCCGTTCAGCGGCAACACCAGCGTGAGCGCGAGCAGGTAGCCGCTCGTCACCCACTGGATCGTCGACAGGCTCGCGTGCAGGTCGGTCGCGAGGCTCGACAGCGACACGTTGACGATCGTCGCGTCGAGCTGCGACAGCAGCGAGCCGAGCGTCGCGACCGCGCAGACTTTCCAGATCGACGGATCGAGCCGGCCGGCCGCAGGGCCAGGCATCCGCCGAGCGCACTTGTCGCTCACGCGCCGCACCGGTCGAGCAGCGCGAGGATCTCTTGCGTCGAACCCGTCTCGCC
This sequence comes from Burkholderia sp. Bp9142, assembly GCF_003853415.1. Taxonomy (GTDB): domain Bacteria; phylum Pseudomonadota; class Gammaproteobacteria; order Burkholderiales; family Burkholderiaceae; genus Burkholderia. The sequence continues at coordinate 172,141 of NZ_QTPP01000002.1, forward strand.
GAGACGCGGGAACAGCCGTTCGACGCTGTTCGTGTGCGCGTCCGCGTCGAGGTCGGTCATCGCGTCTACCGCGAGCGTCACGTTGTAGCCGAGTTCGTGCGCCTGCCGGGCCGTCGATTCGACGCCGATGCTGGTCGCGATGCCGGTCAGCACGATCTGCGTGACACCGGCCGCTTTCAGGTAGGCGTCGAGATCGGTGCCGGTGAACGCGCCCCAGGTTTGCTTCGTCACGGCGTGGTCGCCCGGCTGGCGGTTCAGTTCGGGCACGAGGTCGGCCCAGTCGGCGGGAAGGGCATCCAGGCGCGCTTGCTTGTGCGTACGGCCCGGCGCGCCGCCGTCGACATTGACGAGTACGACCGGCAGGCCGCGGCCGCGGAATGCGTCGAGCAGTGCGCGCGTGCGCTCGACCACCGGAGCGACCGGGTGGGAAGTGGGCAGTGCGACGATGCCTTTTTGCAGGTCAATGACGACGAGCGCCGTGCGGGTGTCGAGACGGGTTGGGCTCATGGTGTCGATGCTCCGTGAATTGGGCAAAGGGAAGCGTGCGCGTGGATGCCGCATCGCACGCCGGCGGAGGTCATTGCTCTCCGATGCGCCGGATCAGCGGAATCGCGGCAGCGAGCGTGCGGATGTCTTCGGGGTCGAGCTGCCCGATCGCGGCGCCGAGCCACTTGTGCTTTGCGGTGTTGCGCTTGCGCTGTGCTTCCAGGCCGGCCGCGGTCAGCAGGAACAGGATCTGGCGGCCGTCGGTCGGGTGCGGCTCACGTTCGACGAGCCCGTCTTCCTCGAGGCTCGCGAGAATCGCCTTCATCGACTGCGGCTTCATCGCCTCCGCGCGGGCGAGATCGGCGGTCGTCATCGGGCCCTGTCGTTCGAGCCGCGCGAGCGCGCTCATCTGCGACATGCCGAGCCCTTCGGACTCGATCTCGGAGCGCAGCCGGCGGATCAGTTGACCGACCGCGAGGGTCAGATCGGCGGCGACGGTGTCGGCGGAAACGCCGGATGTGCGGGGTGGTGTCATGCGGAGGATCATAGAATATGACAGCTAAGCTTGCAAGTTTAACTGTCTAGTTGGGCGGTGATGTGCGACGTGCGACTCGTCGGTTAGTCGGTTCGTCGGTGCGATCGGGTGAGCGGAACAGCTGCCGGTGGCGCGCAACCGCCGGCTTGCGAGATGCCGGCGGTGTGCGGCGGGGCGCTACGCGCGGCGCGGCGACGGAACCCGCACGACGTCGTTGTACGTCGGCGATGCATCCTCGTGCAGCAGGTCGCCGAGATATTGCGCGAGTTCGTCCGCGGCGAGCGCGGGCGGAATCTGCAGGTTGGCCGGCCGCCGCTTGCCTTCGGTGCCGAGATCGAACACCGCCCAGCGGCCGTTCGTACGCACGACGGCGAGCGGGCGTCCGAACGCGTTGAAACGGTATTCGTCCTGCATGGCTTCGCTCCTTCGTCGATGAGCGCGCCGGCCGCGCGCGTCGGGTTTACTGGATCGAGCAGGCCAGCCAGCGATGGATCTTCAGCGCGTCGCTCGACACGCCGGCGCGCGTCGGTGCGCCGAGCAGCACGACCGTTTCGCGGCGGCCGTTCACGCGCATGCGCATCACGACGCCGTGCCCCGATTCGTTGATGAAGCCGGTTTTCTGCAGCCGGATCGGCAGGCGGCCATGGCGGACGAGCGGATCGGAGTTCACATACAGCAGTTCGCCGTCACCGGCCTGCACGGTGGTCGACGTGTCCGTCGAGAAATAGCGGATCAGCGGATCCTGCGCGGCCGCGCCGACGAGCCGCGCGAGATCCTCGGCGGTCGACACGTTGTGCGGCGACAGCCCGGTCGGTTCGCGGAAATGCGTATGACGCATCCCGAGCCGGCGCGCTTCGCGGTTCATCGCCTTCACGAACGCGGCGCGCCCGCCCGGATAGTCGCGGCTCAGCGCGGCGGCCGCGCGATTCTCCGACGACATCAGCGCGATATGGAACATCTGGCGGCGCGACAGTTCGGCGCCGATCGGCAGCCGCGAACCGGTGAACTTGATCGTATCGCGATCACGTGAGGTGACGCGCAGCACGCCGTTCAGCGGCCGGTCCGCGTCGCGCGCGACGACGGCGGTCATCAGCTTCGAGATCGACGCGATCGGCCGCACGGTGCGTGCGTTGCGCGCCAGCAGCGGCGTGCCGGAGTCGACGTCGAGCACGTAGGCCGCGCGTGAGTGCAGCGAGCGCACCGCGCGCGGGCTGTAGCCGCAGCTCGCGAGCAGGCGCGGCTCCGCGGCGGGGCGCGGGCGAACCGCGTCCGTGCGTTTCGCGCGCCGGTGCTGCGGCGCGGGTGCCGCGCGATGCCTGACCGCATGATGCTTGACGCGCGGGCGGCGGTGCTTGACGGCCTTGTTCTTGCGGTGGGCGGGCTTCTTCTTGACGACGTTCGCATGCGCTTGCGGCGACGCGGTGCGATGCGGCTGCGCGCGCTGCGCGGACGCGTTCGTTGCGAACGCGAGTGTCAGGAACGAGAGGGCGATGATCAGGGTGGTCCGGGCGCGAGGCAGGCGCGCGATGAGGCCGGTCAAGCGAAAGTCTCCTTTTCACGCGCGTTGCGGCGGCGCGAAACGCGTGGGCGGTCAGCGGGTGCGGGAAATTATAAGGTCGATCGCGTGGCGATGACGATCGATGTGTGCGCAATGGTGCGTGATGCGGGCGGATTCCTGCTGTTTTTTTGCGGATCGTCGAAGGTGCGCATTCGACGGAATGCGCTTGAGACGAAGGCTCAGCGCGGCCAGTTCCGCCGCGACACGACCGCGAAGCTGAGTGCGATCGAACCCGTGACGGCGCGCGGCGGCGCGTCGTCCAGCGCATCGCCGAAGCGGAAGCGGCGGCTGCGTCCGTCGACGCGCGCGGCACGACGTTCGGGCACCGGCGCGTCGGACTCGGCACCGCTTTCGCCGGCGACCACCGTGTCGCACGACATATCGGTCAGGCACTCGGCCGCATGATCAAAGGGCATGACAGTGAATTCCGGGAGGGGCATGTCCGTATTGAACGTCATGCCGTTCGATCAGTAAAATGAATGTTTCGATCGATATGATTCCTTTAAAGAATGGAATTGAAACTGCTGCGAACCTTCCTGACGGTCACCGAGCTCAGCCATTTCAGCCGCGCGGCCGACGTGCTGCACATGAGCCAGCCGGCGCTGAGCAAGCAGATCGGTGCGCTCGAGGCGAGCCTCGGCGGCAAGCTGTTCGAGCGCGGGCGCCACGGTGCGGAGCTGACGCCGTTCGGCGAACGCTTCCTGCCCGACGCACAGGCGCTCGTGCGCGATGCGGACGAGATCCTCGCGCGTGCGCGGGAGGCGACCAGCGGACAACGCGGGCATCTGCGGCTAGGCATCTGCCTGTCCGTGCTGACGCTCGTGCCGAAACTCGTCGCGGAGTTCCGGCGCCGCAATCCGGGTATCGCGGTCACGCTGAGCGACCTGTCGTCGTCCGAACAGACACGCCGGCTGCGCGCCGGCAAGCTCGACGCCGGTTTCCTGCGTTTGCCGTCCGATGAAGGGCTGTCGTCGTTCAAGGTGATCGACGAGGGGCTCGCGCTCGCGGTGCCGCCGCATCTCGGCTTCAAGCGCGTGCCGGCCGATCTCGACGTGCTCAACGAGATCGGCTTCATCGCGCTGCAGCGCGCACGCGGCCCCGGGCTCGCCGCACAGATCGACCGGTGGTGTGTCGAGCGGCGCTTCGTGCCGCAGGTCACGCAGCAGGCGGAGGACGTGCAATCGGTGCTCACGTCGGTCGCGGCCGGGGTTGGCGTCGCGTTCATTCCGTCGCGCGCGCAGTACCTGCTGCGCGACGCGACCGTCCTGCCGCTCGACGGCAGGGACGCGAAATGGCGCGTCGGGCTCGCGTGGCTGTCCGGCCGCGACGATCCCGTGACCACGCGTTTCGTGTCGTTCATGCGCGCGGCGCTCAAGGGCGCATGACGCGGCGTATAGTGTCCGCGATTGCAGCCTTCCCGAATCCCGGCCCGGCGCTGGCTCACGAACCCGAAACGATGACTTCCGAACCCGACGACTCTCCGCTCGATCCCGCGCTCGTTGCGACGCTCGCGACGCTGCACGAAGCCGCGACCGATCCGTCCGGCAAGGCATGGTCGCTGCCGAAGATCGCGAAGCGCACGCAATTGCCGATGAGCACGCTGCGCCGCGTGCTGACCCAGCTCGACGCCGCCGGCCTGAGCGCGACGACGCTGAACGAAGACGGCACCGGCAGCGCCGCATTGACCGAAGAGGGACGCGCCGTGTGCGCGCAACTGTTCGGCGCGCGCGACGCCCGATGAAACAACGGGCCGCCCGAAGGCGACCCGTCGCAAGGCGGTTCGACATGCGGCGTCGGCCGCATCATCACGGCATCACCATCGCGCCGTCACCCCGCCCATGACGGAGTGACGGTAGGTCTGGTCGTTCAGCCCGCGCCGGTAGCCGATGTCGAGATCGAGCCAGCGCTTCGGCGAGTAGATCGCGCCCGCGATCACGAACGCCGGATTCGCGCCGGCCGTGCTTTCGGTGTTGCGCGACATGCCGATGTCGGCCACGAGCTGTACCTTGTCGGTCGCCTTGTAGAGCGCTGCGGCCGACACGGCCCAGACCGAACGCAGGTCGCCCTGGCGGTTCGGCTGGTAGGCGAGGCCCGCATTCGCGAGCAGCGAGAAGCGCGCGACGTCGGCTTGCGCGAGCAGCGTCGCGCCGGTGCCGACGCGGCCCGTGCCGAGCCCGTGATCGTCGTTGCCGGTCGGCAGCGTCACCTTCGGTTTCAGCGCGAGCGACAGCGGCCCGCGTTCGACGAAGCGCCATTTCATGCCGATCTCGACATCGCCGATGCCCGCGCCGTTGTCGTCGGTCCGCGTTTGCAGATGCGTATAAGGCGCGTTCACGTAGAGATCGACGTGTTCGCCGAACCCGCGCGTGAGCGTCGCGTTCCACAACTGATGGCGGCCGTTTTCGTCCTGTTTCGAGGTTTCCTCGCCGTTGAACTCGACCTGCCAGTTCGCATTGCCCTGCGTACCCGTGTCGTCGCTGACGAGCGGATGGGCTGCGTACGCATCCAGCGGCGCGAGGAGGGCGCTCGCGGCCGCGAGCGGAAGCATTCTTTTCATGAAGTCACCCATGATGCGTCGTGGGCGGCCTGCCCGCGCGGGCCGGCCGCCACCGTTCGGAAGCAATCAGAACCACTGCTTGTAGCGACGCACATAGATCGTCTTGACGATCTGCGCGAGCAGGATGTAGCCGACCATCGTCGCCGCGAGCCACAGCCAGTAGGTGCCCGGCAGGTGCATGAAGCCGAGCGAATCGGCGAACGGCGAGAACGGCAGCCAGCAGCCGATCGCGATCGCGGTGAACGTCGACAGCAGCACCGGCAGCGCGGCCGTGCTCTGCAGGAACGGGATCTTCTGCGTGCGCAGCAGGTGCACGACGAGCGTCTGCGACACGAGGCTCTCGATGAACCAGCCCGAGTTCATCACGATCTGGCCGCCCGAGCCGCCGTGCAGGTGATACATCGCACCCGCGCCGAACACGGTCCACATCAGCACGTAAGTCGTGATGTCGAACACCGACGAGGTCGGCCCGACCCACAGCATGAAGCGGCTGATGTTGCCGGCTTCCCACTTGCGCGGCTTCTTCAGGAACTCGGGATCCATCCGGTCCCACGGCAGCAGCATCTGCGACGTGTCGTAGATCAGGTTCAGCACGAGCAGCTGGGTCGCGAGCATCGGCTCCCACGGCAGGAACGCGCTGGCGACGAGCACCGAGAACACGTTGCCGAAGTTCGAGCTGGCGGTCATGTTCAGGTACTTCAGGATGTTGCCGAACGTCTCGCGGCCCTTGATCACGCCTTCCTCGAGCACCATCAGGCTCTTTTCGAGCAGGATGATGTCGGCGGTTTCCTTCGCGATGTCGGCGCCGCTGTCGACCGAAATGCCGACGTCGGCGTCGCGCAGCGCGGGGGCGTCGTTGATGCCGTCGCCGAGGAAGCCGACCGTGTGGCCGTTCGCCTGCAGCGCCTTCACGATGCGCGCTTTCTGCAGCGGCGTGAGCTTCGCGAACACCGTCGTGCGTTCGACGACCTGCGCGAGCGTCGCGTCGTCGAGCGCCTCGATTTCGGCGCCGAGCATCGGCTTGCCCGGTTCGAGGCCGACCTGGCGGCAGACCTTCATCGTGACGGTCGGGTTGTCGCCCGTCAGCACCTTCACCGCCACGCCATTCTCGCGCAGCGCGGCGAGCGCCGGCGCGGCCGACTCCTTCGGCGGATCGAGGAAGGTCAGGAAGCCGCGCACGACGAGGTCGCGCTCGTCGGCGGTGCGGTACTGTTCGCGTTCGTCGCCGCGCGGGATCATGCGCGTCGCGAGCACCAGCACGCGGAAGCCGTCCTCGTTGTACGCGTTTGCCTGTTCGAGCAGCCGCTTGCGCGCGACGAAGTCGAGCGGGTGCACGCCGTCCTCGTCCTGCACGTGGGTCGACACCGCGAGCATTTCCTCGACCGCGCCCTTGCAGATCAGCAGGTGCGTGCCGTGCGTGTCCTCGACGACGACCGACAGGCGGCGACGCACGAAATCGAACGGCAGTTCGTCGATCTTCTTGTAGCCCTGCGGCTTCACACGGTCGCCGATCTCGTCGGCGCGCGCGACGACGGCGATATCGATCAGGTTCTTCTGGCCGCTCTGATGAAAGCTGTTCAGCCAGCCGAGCCGCAGGATGTCCTCGTTCTTGTGGCCGGACAGGTCGAGATGGTGTTCGAGGATGATCTTGTCCTGCGTGAGCGTGCCGGTCTTGTCGGTGCACAGCACGTCCATCGCGCCGAAGTTCTGCACGGAGTTCAGCCGCTTCACGACGACCTTGCGGCGCGCCATCGCGATCGCGCCGCGCGCGAGGTTCGCGCTGACGATCATCGGCAGCATCTCGGGCGTGAGGCCGACGGCCACCGCGAGCGCGAACGTGAGCGCGCTGAGCCAGTCGCCCTTGGTCAGGCCGTTGATCATGAACACGATCGGCACCATCACGAACATGAACTTGATCAGCAGCCAGCTCACGCTCGCGACGCCGCGATCGAAGCTCGTCTCGATGCGCTTGTGGCTCACGACGTTGCGCGCGAGCGAACCGAAGTAGGTGTCCTCGCCGGTCGCGACGACGACGGCCGTCGCGGTGCCGCTGACCACGTTGGTGCCCATGAAGCACACGTTCTCGAGATCGAGCAGCGACGTCGATGCGCCGTTCGCCGCGCCGGTTTTCCCCGCCATGCCCGTGTCAGCCGACTTGCCGGCGACCGCGCCGAGCGTGTCGTACTTCTCGACCGGCAGCGCTTCGCCGGTCAGCACGGCCTGGCTGATGAACAGGTCGCGCGACGCGAGCAGGCGCACGTCGGCGGGGATCATGTCGCCGGCCGACAGGTGCACGATGTCGCCGACCACCACTTCGCGCATCGGCACCTCGCGGCGCGCCGGCTCGGACGTGTCGGTCACCGCGCGCTGCACGGTCGCCGTCGTGCGAACCATCGCCTTGAGCTTCTCGGCCGCACGCAGCGAACGGAATTCCTGCACGAAGCGCAGCAGCGCGCTGATCGTGACCATCGTCAGCAGGATCGTCATGCCGACGTAGTCGCGATCGTCGGGCGCCGCGAAGTAGACGTCGGTGCAGAAGCTGATCGCGGCCAGCACCAGCAGCACGTAGACGAACGGATTGTGGAACGCGTGCAGCAGCTGTCGCGTCCAGTGCGGCGGCTTGTCGTGCGCGATTTCGTTCGGACCGTTGTGCTGCAGACGATCGGCGGCCTGGTCGTAGGTGAGGCCGCGCGTGCCGGTGCGCAGCGACTTGAAGGTTTCTTCGAGCGGGCGGGCTGCTTCCTGCGCGGCGCGCATGATGGGCGGCTCGTTCTGCTGTCCGGGGCCGGCGTTGATGAAGCCGCGCTGTTTCTTTTGCGAGGTATTGCGTTGTGTCATGTGTCGCTCCTTGCGCACGAGGCGGCGGGCGGGGAGCGACGGTGACGTTATCGACGCACGAGCGCTCTCCGCCGCGTCGCGTCAGGCGCGATCGGCTGTGGATCGGTGAAGAGGGGAACGCTCGCCGGCGCGCGCAGTGCGGTCGGAGGGGCGATGCGCAGCGTCGCACCGGCGAGCGGTAATCGACTACTGTCGTCTGGGTTCATCTGCACTCCTGTCGGTTGCGGGTAGCGGGCACGGGCGATCGGCAACCGCGCACGCACGAAGGTGCGCGGCCGGATGGCACGCGAACGGAACACGCGCGCAGCTCGCGCTGCGCGCAGCACGAACGCACGCGCGCGGCAGCGTACCGTTGCGCGGCGCGGGCATTCGGCGATATCGAAAAATTCGGCGGGGGATTCTGGCCGGTCAGGCCGGAAGGGCGCCGCATCCTGCTTCCCGGGATGCGGCAGAAGACGAGGCTCTGCGCGGTTTCCTCAGGCAGCAGTCAAGTTGGTCGAGGACCAACTACAACTCGCATCGGTGTTCACAGAACACTCCATGTAATCAGACGGGGGCGATGGTAATGGGTCGTCGTGCGAAGCGTCAACCCTTTTTTCCGCCCTTTTTTTCAGGCAATTCTTGCAGAACGTTAGCGCGGGGATGCCGGCTCCACGGATGACAAAAACCGCGCGCATGCCGTGCAGGCGTGCGCGCGGTTGCGTCGAGGCAGCGCGCCGGTTATTGCGGGGCCGCCGTGACGGCCGCACCTGCATCGGCGATGCCGGAGCCGGCCGGCAGTGCGGTGCACGACGTGCTGGCCGGCAGCATCGCCGCACGCGCGCCGCCCTGCAGCTTCTGCTGGATCTGCGCGGGCGTGAGATTGCCGTTCACCGACAGCATCAGCCCGACGATGCCCGTCACCTGCGGCGTGGCGAGGCTCGTGCCGCTCGCCGTGCCGTACGTGTCCGTGCCCGGCGTCGTCGTGCCGCTGTTGGCCGTCGACAGGATGTTGACGCCCGGTGCGCTCAGCGCGACGTCGGAGCCGAAGTTGCTGAACGATGCGCGGCGACCGGTCGCGTCGGTCGCGCCGACGGTGATCACGCCGCGGCAGTTCGCGGGCTGGTCGAGCGCGGTCGACAGGCCGTCGTTGCCGGCCGCGACGACCACGGTCACGCCCTTTGCGTTCACGTCGTCGATCGCCTGCTGGAAGGTCGCGCTGCACGCGCCGACGCCGCCCAGGCTCAGGTTGATGACCTTCGCGGGATTCGGGTTCGTCGGCACGCCGGCGACCGGAATGCCGGCCGCCCAGCGCATCGCGTCGGCGATGTCGCTCGTCGTGCCGCCGCACTTGCCGAGCACGCGCACCGGCAGGATCCGGCCGAGCCACGCCACGCCGGCGACGCCCATACCATTGTTGGCCGTCGCGCCGATCACGCCCATCACGCGCGTGCCGTGCCAGCTGCTGCTGCTCGGTTCGCTCGCGCAGTGATGGTACGGGCCGCTGGAATCGTCGAGTTCCTGCTGCGTGACCCAGTCGCCCGGATCGGCCGCATCGGTGCCGCGCGTCTGGCCGTTGTTGCTGGTGTTGACGTTCGAGATGAAGCTGTAGCCGGGCAGCAGGTTGCCGACGAGGTCGGGGTGCGGCCGATAGCCGGTGTCGAGCACGGCCGTGACGACGGTCGGCGAACCCTTGGTCCGCGTCCAGGCCGGCGGCGTATTGATGCCGACGCTCGCATCGGACAGATACCACTGCTGGCTGTAGGCGGGGTCGCTCGGCGTGTCGCGGATCCGCATCGGGTGATCCGGTTCCGCGTAGTCGACGTCGCCGTCGGCCGCGAATGCCTGCGCGAGCGCTGCCGCGTCGGCCGATTCGATGCGCTGGCCGATCGACAGCACGGCCGTGCCGTCCGACAGGGTCCGCTCGACCAGCACGTTCAGCGATGCCTGCGACGTCGTCACGGCCGCATACGCACGTGCGGCGCTGGCTGTCGTCGGCGCCGTCCAGCGCGTCATCGAGCGCTGGATCACCGCGTCGAGCCGCGTGCCGGTGTCGAGGGCGGCCATCGCACGCGTGGCCGTCAGCGTCTTCAGCTTGACGATCAGATGATCGACCGGCGGCTCGGCCGGCGTGGTCGTCTGGGCGGCCATCTGCACGGCGGCCTGCTGGGACGTGCACGCGTTGCTGCCGGAGGCGGGGGGCGGAGTCGTCGGGGCCGGCGCCGGGGCCGGTGCCGAGTTGGTCGGCGACGGGTTGCTGCCGTCGCCGCCGCCGCCTCCGCAGCCGGCGATCGGGAGCAGGGCCGCGGCGGACAGCATGCCGGCGAGCATGCGCGCATGGGCGGAATGGGCCAGCGCGAAATTGAAGCGTTTGGCTTTCATGTTGAAAGTCGATCCTCGGAGATAACCGTCGTGCCGGCGGTGGTGCCCGGTCCGGCTCAAACCGGACCTCGTTTTTTCTCTGGCGCGTGCGGGGTTTCCGCGACGCGACATGCATTGGGTAACGGCTGCTTTGGCGGCTTCTTGAATATGTTTTGTACGAAAGAAGGGCGGGACGCAAACGATTGCGGTGCTGCGCCGCAGCGCGAACGTGCGTTTGGAACGGATGACCGAACGCGCGGGGACGAGACCGCGGACGACCGGTCGGGCGCAATACGCTTCTTGCGCACCACGGAAAGCGACCGCTCGCGGCGGGCGCCTGACGCTTTCCCTGATACGGTGCAAATTTTGTCGGGCGTACGATCGCGATTCGATCAACGTTTCGTCAGGAGAAGAGCATGGATCGCCGCTTCCGTTGGCTGGCCGTCGCGCTGACCTGCGCGCTGGCGGGCACCGCGCACGCGCAGGCCCTCACCGGCACGCTGAAGAAGATCAAGGACACGGGCATCGTGTCGCTGGGTATCCGCGAATCGTCGGTGCCGTTCTCGTATTCGGACAACCAGCAGAAGAACATCGGTTACTCGCGCGACATCGCGGCGCGCATCATCGACGCGCTCAAGACGGAGCTGAAGGCGCCGAACCTGACGGTGAAGGAAATCCCGATCACGTCGCAGAACCGGATTCCGCTGTTGCAGAACGGCACGATCGACTTCGAGTGCGGGTCGACGACCAACACGCTGGAGCGGCAGAAGCAGGCCGCGTTCTCGAACAGCATCTTCCTCTACGGGATCCGCTTCAGCACGCGCAAGGAGTCGGGCGTGAAGGACTTCCCGGACCTGGCCGGCAAGACGGTCGCGACGACGGCCGGCACGTCGGACGAGCGCCTGCTGCGCAAGCTCAACGAGGAGAAGGGGATGAACATGACGATCATCAGCGCGAAGGACCACGCCGAAGCGTTCATGAACGTCACGACGGGGCGCGCGGTCGCGTTCGTGATGGACGAGCCGCTGCTGTACGGCGAGATCGCGAAGGACCGCAACCCGGGCGCGTACACGGTGGCGGGCACGCCGCTCGTGCATGAAAACTACGCGTGCATGATGCGCAAGGACGATCCGGCGTTCAAGCACGTGGTCGATGGCGTGATCGCGAAGATGCAGACCTCGGGCGCGGCCGAGAAGCTCTACGACCAGTGGTTCATGCAGCCGATTCCGCCGAAGGGCGTGAGCCTCAACTATCCGCTGTCGCCGGAGATGAAGCAGCTGTTCAGGAATCCGACGGATCAGGCGCAGTACTGATCGAAGCTTCGAAGCGGGATTGCATCGCAAATAAGGAACCGCCGGCACATGCCGGCGGTTTCGGTTTCCGGCCCGGTCGCTCGCGCGACGGAGCCGGGCATCAGCCCTTGATTTCCGGCCCGCGCGCGGCCGCCGGCGGCATGCCGCCCGACGACGAAGCCTGCCTCTCGACGCTCGCGCCGCCATGGGGGCTGTGCCAGCTCCCCGTGCCGACCTGCATCGCGCCGACGGACGTCCGGACGACGCGCGTCTCGGCCTCCACGGGCACCGCCTGCCCGTTGGACGGAGCTGTGCCGGGTGCTCGGGGCGGCTTGGCGAGGAACGTAAACGGGCACCCGGCGCGGTTCGGAATGTGCCGCAATCGGCATTCAACCTCGCCCGCGCCATGGGATTCCTGTCGCGCCGCGCAACAACAGGCACAATATGCGCTTCGCCACGCACCGTTGTTCGTCATTCGAACAAGCTGGCGCGTGTCGCCGCCGTCCGAATCCTTCCCGGTTGTCATGAACGCCTCGCTCACTCCCGCGCGCGAATCGAACTCGCCGCGCTTCCTGTTGTTCCTGATCTGCCTGTTCGCCTCCGCCGGCCAGCTCGCGATCGACATCTACGTGCCCGCGCTGCCCGACATGGCGCGTTCGTTCGCGACCACGCCGCAGGCGATCCAGTCGAGCGTGTCCGGCTACATGGCCGCCTATGCGCTCGGCCAGCTGATCTTCGGCCCGGTCGCGGATGCGTACGGACGCAAGCGCGTGCTCGCGTTCGGGCTCGTCATCTACACGATCGGGTGCCTGCTGTCGCTCGGCGCGCCGAACCTGGAGACGTTCGTGCTGGCGCGCTGCCTGCAGGGCTTCGGGATCGCGACCACCAACCTGCTCGCGAAGGCGATCATCACCGACTCGTTCTCGGGCCAGGCGCTGATGCATGCGTTCACCTACATGTCGATCGCATGGGGGCTCGCGCCGATCATCGCGCCGGTGATCGGCGCGCACCTGCAGGAATGGTTCGGCTGGCGCGCGTGCCTCGTGTTCCTGCTGGTGTATTCGCTGGTGATGTGGGCGCTGTTGTGGCACTACCGGGAAACCTTGCCGAAACCGGTCCGTCTCGAGCCGCGCACGCTGATGGCGAACGCGGGCAAGGTGCTCGCGAGCCCGGTGTTCCAGAGCTGCTTCCTCGCACAGGGGCTGTGCTACAGCATCCTGCTGGTGTTCAATATTGTCGGACCGTTCATGGTGCAGACCACGCTGCACAAGCCACCGACCTTCTTCGGTTATCTCGCGCTCGGGATCGGGCTGATGTATTTCCTCGGCGGGCTGTCGAACCGGATGCACGGGCGCGGGCTGCCGAGCGCCGAGCAGCGCTTGCGCATCGGCGCGCGCGTGATGGCGGCCGCGGCGGTCGTGATGCTCGTGCTGGCGCTGACCGTCGGCCTGCGCGTATGGACGCTCGCGACGCCGGTGCTCGTGATGGGCTTCTGCGCGGGCGCGATGTATCCGACGCTGATGGCCAAGGGCAATTCGCTGTTTCCGCATATCGCCGGGCTGACGAGCGCGATCCTCGGGTGCGCGCTGCTGCTCGTGTCATCCGCGATGATGGGCCTCGCCGGCTTCGTGTCGGTGCAGGTGCTGACGCCGCTCGCGGTGTTCTTCGTCGCATTGTCGTTCATCGTCGTGTGGATGGTGACGAAGCTGCTGCGCTACCTGACGCAGCAGCAGGCCGCGAGCGTTGCTTGCGGAAGCGGGGAGGCGGCGTAAGCCGAGCAGGCTGCATGAGAGTGCGTGCCGCAACGGCACGCCGGCCGCTCACAGTGGCTGCGCCGCGCCTGCCTGCGCCAGCAGCGCAACCGCGGCCGGGTCCGGCATTCCGTTCGAATCGATCGCGCCGGCCTTGGCCAGCGCGTCGAGATCGCTGTCGACGCCCGGTTGCCCGACCACGAACGGCGTCGTCAGGAAGGCCGGTGTCGACAGTGTGACCGAATAGCGCTGCTGCAGATTCGTCACCACCGCCGATTGCGCGGCCTGCACCGTACCCGGGCTGCCCATCACCCTCTGGAAGTGCGCATTCCCCTGAAAATTGCCGATCAACCCGGCCGTGTTGGTGCCGAGCTGCGCGGCGAGATAGACGAGCATCAGATCGGTCTCGGGCGTCGTGTTGAAGGTGCCGCCCGCATAGGCGAGCGAATGCAGGCTCGTGCCGCCCGACGCAACGGTGATCACGCACGGCAGCACGGCGTTGACCGTCACGCGGTAGTTGCCGCCGCCGTCGGTCAGTGTCGTCGCCGAGCCTTGCGCGCAACTCACCGTCACCGATGCGCTCGCGAGTGCGGTGCCGGTGGCGGCCGTGCCGGACAGCGCGACGGTTTGCGTGTTGTCGTTGAAGCAGACGTCGACGCCGAAGCAGGCTTCGCCGTTGCAGCCCGCAAGTGCCGCGACGGCGGTGACGCAGGCGGCGCCCAGCGCGGGGCGGAGGAAGCGCGGATGGCAAGGGTTCATGGTCGCGGGCCTTTGAGATAGTGGGGCAACCGGTGGGCGCAGGAGGTGCGGCGCCGCTCATATTTTATGTCCCGAATCGGCGCGCTGCTTGCCCGTTTGGCCCGTTTGTGCCCGCTTGTGCCCGCTTGTGCCCGGGGGAGGCACTGCCGGTCGGAGCAGAAGCCGAACGCCAACGCAGCCGGCCAGTAAGCGTCTGGCCCGGCCACTCACGGCTTGCGCGCTGCCGTCTTCGCGAACGCGCCGCGCACCTCGAAGCCGATCGCATCCGCGACGTTGCCGCGCGCATCGACGAGTTCCAGCCGGTGCCGGCCCGGCCACGGCATCCACGCGATGCGGTCGGCATGGCCGATCACCTTGTCGTCGAGCCGCCACGCGAACCGCGCGGCATGTCCGGACGAGCGCTCGAACCAGATCCGCTGATTCTTCGGCGGAATGTCCGGATCGATCGCGAAGATCGTGCCGTCGGTCGGCGCGCCGATCGTCAGCGGCGCGCGCGCGCCGTCCTTGCCCGGCGTGACGGGCGCCGCGAGCCGGATCGTGTCGAGCGCCGTGCCCGCGACGAACCACTCGTTGCGCGACGGTTCGACGTCGCGCTCGAACGCGATGCGACGCGTTTCGACGCCGGCCGGCGGCTGCGGCGCACGGCTCGGCAGGTCGCGGTGCAGGTAGCCGACGACGGCCGACCATACCGGCGACGCACCCGTCACCCCCGACACGTCCCACATCGGCGAGCCGTCCGCATTGCCGACCCACACGCCGACCGTATAGCGCGACGTGAAGCCGACGGTCCAGTTGTCGCGCATGTCCTTGCTCGTGCCGGTCTTGACCGCCGAAAAGAAGCGCGTCGCGAGCGGGTTGTCGAAGCCGAACGTGCGCACGCGCGCGTTGTTGTCGGAGAGGATGTCGGTGACGACGAAGCTGGCCGCTGCGCTGAATACGCGCGTGCCGTGGTCCGCCCGCCCGGGTGTCGACGCGCCGGAAGCAGTCACCGACGCAGGCAGGTCGACGACCTTGCGCGCGACGCCGCCGTTCGCGAGCGCGCGATACGCATTGGTCAGCGACAGCAGCGTGACGTCCGCGCTGCCGAGTGCGAGGCTGAAGCCGTAGTAGTCGCCTTCCTGCGCGAGCGGCAGCCCGAGCGCGGTCAGCGTGCGCGCGAAGCGGTGCGGCGTGACGAGCACGAGCGTGCGCACGGCCGGCACGTTCAGCGAGCCGCCGAGCGCGCTGCGCACGCTCACCCAGCCCTTGAAGTCCTTGTCGTAGTTCTGCGGAATGTAGAGACCGCCGCCGGCCGCGAGGTTGATCGGCGCGTCGTCGAGCAGCGACGCGGCGGTCAGCCGCTTCTCGTCGATCGCCTGCGCGTAGAGGAACGGCTTGAGCGTCGAGCCGGCCTGGCGCGGCGCGAGCACGGCGTCGACGTCGCGCGCGCTGGACAACGCACCCGACGAACCGACCCATGCGCGAATCTCGCCGGTCGCGTTGTCAATCACGACGACCGCGCCGTCCTGCACGTTGCGCCGGTGCGCGGGCGCGTTGAGCTCGGTCAGCGCGCGCGTCAGCGTGTCGCGCGCGAAGCGCTGCAGCGGCGCATCGAGCGTCGTGCGCACCTGCGCGCCGGCCGCCGGCTTGACCTCGGCCGCGATGCGGCGCGCGAAGTGCGGCGCGAGGGCGGCACCGTCGTCGCGCGCGGCGTTGGCCGGGCGGGCGATCACGAGCTGCACGTAGCCGTCGAGCGACGCGCAGGCCTGTTCCGCATGCATGTCGCGCAGGATCCGGCACGCTCGCTCGGCGACCTTCGTGGGTGCCGCGTTGGGCGCGCGCACCAGCGCCGCAGCGATCGCGGCCTCGCGCGCGTCGAGGCCGGACGGCGCCTTGCCGAACAGCACCTGCGACAGTGCGGCGAGCCCGACCGTCTCGCCGCGGAACGGCACGAGATTCAGGTAGGCCTCGAGGATCTGGTCCTTGCGCCAGCCGCGTTCGAGCAGCAGCGCGTTCATTGCCTGCGTGGCCTTCTGCGGCAGCGAGCGCTGGCCCGAGCGGCGCGGCGAATCGCTGAGCAGCCCGGCGAGCTGCATGGTCACGGTCGACGCGCCGCGCGTGCGCTCGTTCCACAGGTTGCCCCACGCCGCGCCGGCGATCCCGCGCCAGTCGACGCCGCTGTGTTCGTAGAAGCGCTTGTCCTCCGACACGACGATCGCCTCGCGGAACGCGGGTGACACGTCGGCGAGCGACACCCAGTCGCCGCGCCGTTCGCCGAGGTCGACGCGCGTGCGCTGCAGCGGTGTGCCGTCGCGCGCGAGCAGCACCCAGTCGGAACTGCGCCAGTTGCGCCGCACGTCGTCGTAGCCGGGCAGCGCGTGCGCGACGAGCGGCGCGGCCAGTACGACGGCGACGAATACGCGGCCGGCGAAACGCGCCGGCCGCGGCAAGACCCGATCGATCATCGCGTGCTCACGACTTGCCCGCGTCGGCCGGCTTCACGGTCATCGGCGGGTTCGGCCACAGGCCATACACGGACGGTGCGTACAGCGCCTCGACGCGCGTCGGCGGCAGCCCGAACGTGCCGACGTTGTTGAGCCGCACCGTGTACTCGACCGAGAATTTGCCCTTCGGCAGATAGTCGTAATACGCGCGGTAGCCGTCGAAGTCGCGCTCGATGAACGCGGGCCACGCGCCGTCGGGCCGCTTTTCGTCCTGCGTCGCGGCTTCCGAATCGCGGCCAAGGCCCGAGCCGAGAATCGTCGCGCCCGCCGGGATCGGATCGTTGACGACGACCCACGTCATGTCGCTCTGCGCATCGATGTCGAGGTGCACGCGCACGACGTCGCCGCGCGTCAGCACGCCCTTGACGGCGGGCGACACGGGCGTGACGGTCTTCGTGATCCGGTAGCCGGCCGCGAACGCCGCGCGCAGCGGCACGGCCGCGAGGCTCTCGACGGTCGCCCACGGGCGGCCGGTGCCGTCCTGCGTGACGGACAGCGTGGCCGGCGCCTGCGACGCACGCGGCCACGGCATCAGCACGCTGCGCGCGGCGGCGGCGCGCGTCGCGGCGGTGGCCGATGCGGGGGCGTCGGCGGGCGCCGGCGCCTGCGACCACGCAATCGCGCGCTCGTTGCCGCCGAGCGCGACCTTCGTCGTGCCGGCGACCGGCGTGCTCTCGTAGGTGCGCGAGAAGCGCTCGATCGCGAGCTGGCCGAGTGCGTTCGAGGTCGTGGTCTGCCATGCGCCCTGGCGTTGCAGCGCGAGCAGGCCGGCCGTCACGCGCGGCATCTCGTCCTTCCACGCCGGGTCGCCCGCGAATTCCAGCGCGAGGCGTGCGGCGTTGGTCTCGTTGCTCGTCATCAGCCACCACAGGTCGTCGTCGCGCGCGGTCGAGAACACGAGCTGCGTGCCCTGGTACGTGAGGCGCGCACGCAGGATCTGCTCGACCAGCGCGCGCTTCGCGTCGCGCTGCGGGATGTCCTTCACGCGCGTGAGGACCGCGTGGTAGTCGATCACCGCCGACGTCGGCCACTGGTTCGGCGCGATCTCGATCGAACCGAGCATGCGGCCTTGTGCTGCACCGTAACGCGACAGCGCCTCGATCGCGGCGAGCTTGCGCAAATCGCGATCCTGGCGCGGCGCCCACGCGTTGCGCTCGATGCGGCCGTCGACGAAGCGCGCGAGCCCGGCCTCGAGCTGCGTGCGCAGGTCTTCCGGCAGCGCGAAGCGCGGGTCGAGGCGGCTGGCCTCGTCGGCGACCACGAGCAGGTACGACGACAGCGTCGGGCTGCCGTAGTGCGCATCGTCGGACGACGGCGGGAAGTAGCTCGCGAGCCCGTCGCTGTCGAGGTAGACGGGCATGCGCGCAACCAGCGCCTGCCATTGCGCTGCGTCGTGCAGGCCGATCGCGCGTGACGTCTGCTGTTCGAGGCAGCGGTACGGATAGCGCTCGAACCAGCGTCGCACGCCAGGCAGCCCGTCCGCGAGCTTCGACTGCAGCGACACGGCGATGCCGCCGCGCGGCGCGCCCTGCGCGTTGCTGACGGCGCCGGCCGGGGCCGACACGGGCACCGTCAGCGTGCCGTCGACCTGCGCGAGCGTGGCCTGCTGCACGGTCACCGGCAGCGCGGGCACGACCTTCTGCGCGACGGCCAGCGCATCGGACGCGCGCTTGCCGCCTTGCTCGGCCGCCTCGATGCGCCAGTTCAGCGCGCCGGCCGCGTCGAGCGCCTGCTCGGGCACGGTGATCGTCCACGCGACCTCGGCCGCCGCATTGGCCGCGAGCGACACGGTCTGCGGCGCGACCTCGAGGCCCGTCACGCGCGGCGTCACGACGACCTGCATCGCGCGGTCGGTCGTGTTGCGCAGCGTGACCTGTGCGCGGAACGCATCGCCTTCGCGCACGAGCGGCGGCAGGCCGGAGATCAGTTGCAGGTCCTGCGTGCTGCGAATCGACGTGCTGCCGGTGCCGAAGCGGTCGGGGCCGACCGCCGCGATCGCGACGATCCGGAAGCGCGTGAGCGCGTCGTTCAGCGGCACCGCGACGGTCGCGCTGCCGTTCGCGTCGAGCGTCACGCGCGGATTCCACAGCAGCAGCGTGTCGAACAGCTCGCGCGTCGGCGCGCTGCCGCCGCCGCCGCCGGCCGGTACGGCCTTGCGGCCGAAGTGGCGGCGGCCGACGATTTCCATCTGCGCGGTGGCCGTTTCGACGCCGTATGCACGGCGCTGCAGCATCGCGTCGAGCAGGTCCCAGCTGTGGTTCGGCATCAGTTCGAGCAGCGCCTCGTCGACGGCGGCGACCGCGATCTGCGTGCCGGCGGGCGCGGGCTGGCCGTTCGGCAGCGTGACCTTCACGTGCGCCTGGGCCTTGCCGCGCACCGTGTAGCGCGTCGCGTCGGTCGTCACGGTCACGCCGAGACGATGCACGCCCGTGCCGACCTTGATCTCGCCGAGGCCGTAGCGGAACGCGGGCTTCGACAGGTCGACGAACGCGGTCGGCGCTTCATGGTGACGGCCTTCGCGCCAGAATGCGCGCGCCCATTCGACCGGCGCCTTCCAGCCCCACGTGAAGAACGAGTACCACGGCACCTCGCGAATCCGGCCGCGCAACGCGAGCACCGACACGTACACGTTCGGCCCCCACGATTCGCCGACCTTCAGGTCGACGGTCGGGTTCTTGCCGTTCAGTTCGACGATGTGCGTCTCCATCACGCCGCCGCGTTCGACCGCGACAAGGGCGGTTGCGTAGCGGAACGGCATGCGCACCTGGAAGCGGGCCGTCTCGCCCGGCTCGTAGGACGTTTTCTCCGGAATCACGTCGATCCGGTCGGTGTTGTCGCCGCCGAACCAGAGTTGATCCTCGCGCGTGACCCAGACCGACGTCGACGCGTTCGACGTGCGGCCGTCGCCGTCCTTCGCGACCGCGATCAACTGCACGTTGCCGGCCTGTTCGAGCGTCGCGTCGCAGGCCATGCGGCCCTTGTCGTCGGTCTTGCCCGAGCACAGCACGCCGAGGTCGCGCGTGTCGCTCTTGTTGTCGTACGCGTAGAAGCCGCCGACCATCCGCTTGCGCGACGACGTCGTGACGTGCGCGACGCCCTTGATCTCGATCGGCACCGACGCGCGCGCCTTGCCCTGCAGGTCGACCGCGAGCGCCTGCACCGGCACGCGCTGGCCGACCGACACCCAGCGGCCTGCCTTGATGCCGGCCACGACCGCGGCCGGCCACAGGATCGTGTCGCCGCGGATCGTCTGCACCTCGCCGTTCGGGTCGGCGAACGTCGCCTCGAGCGCGATGCGCTTCGGCGCGTCGACATCGGGCAGGCCCTTGAGCGTGACGGAACCCGCGCCGTTGCGGTCGAGCGTCAGCGGCAGCTTGTCCGCGATCAGCTTGGTTGCGTCCGGGTCGTTGTTCGCGGCCGATGCGTTGTCGCCGTCCTGCGAATCGTCGTCGGCGTTGCCGTCGCTCCGCTCAGGACGATAGGGCGTGAAGCTGAAATCCTCGAAGCGATCCGCGAACGGGGGCGATGCCCATTTCATCAGCGCCGACACCTGCACGGGCAGGTTCGATGCGCCGCCGCCCGACACGTAGTCGATCTGCACCGCGAGCGGTGCTTCCTTGACCGCGACGAGCGGGCTCTTCTGCGCGTCGCGCGCGCTGATCGTCCCTTTGAGCACCGGCAGGCGGAACGCCTCGGCGCGGAAGCTGCCGCTGTAGTAACTGGCGGTCGGCGCATCGTCCGGGCCGCCTTCGAGCGAGACGCTGTATTCGCCGAGCTTCGCCGCGGGCGGCAGCGTGAACTGCGTGTCCGCGCTGTGGTCGGCCGACCACGTGAGCGGCAGCTTGTAGGTCTGGTCCGAGCCGAGATGGCGGATCGTCACGCGCGTCGGGTATTGCGCCGGGAACGCGAGGCTCTGCAGTGTCTCGGTGCGCAGGAAGTGCTTCATCGACACGGTTTCGCCGGCACGCAAGAGCGTGCGGTCGAACACGGTGTGCGCACGCACGGTCGGCGCGCTGTCGGTGTCGGTCGGCACGTTGAAGCGCCACGACTCGATCCCGCGGTTCCAGTTCGAGCTGACGAACGCCATGTCGGGGCCCGTCTTCGGATCGTCGACGCGCGCCGACACGAAGTAGTCGTCGAAGCGTTCCGACTGGCTGCATTCGTGCTTCGGCTCGAATGGGCCGTCGATCTTCAGCAGGCCTTGCGCATCGGTCTTGCCGGACGCGATCTCGTCGCCGTTGCAATCCGACACGCGGATCCGCGCATTCGGCACCGGCTTGCCCTTGTCGAGCGTCGTGACCCACACGAGGTTGTTCTCGCGGCCCTGTTTCAGGTGCACGCCGAGGTTCGTGACGAGCACGGTGGTGCGCACGTACATGCTCGACGGCTTCG
The DNA here is from genome assembly GCF_003853415.1 of Burkholderia sp. Bp9142. Classification (GTDB taxonomy): domain Bacteria; phylum Pseudomonadota; class Gammaproteobacteria; order Burkholderiales; family Burkholderiaceae; genus Burkholderia. The sequence goes on from NZ_QTPP01000002.1 coordinate 193,132, forward strand.
CGAGCAGCGAGCGGCCGAGCGCGGGCGACGCGAGTTCAAGCACGTAGAAGCCGGGCTTGTCGATCGGCACGCCGACGACCTCGAACGGGCGCAGCGTCTTCGGATCGGCCTTCGGCAGCGTCAGCGCCTGCGCACCCGGTTCGCCGGTGAGCAGCGACAGCGAGCGCACGTCGATGCGGCGGTTCTGCGGCGCGGGCATCTTCTCGCCGGCCTCGAGCGGCACGTAGACGGGGTGCTGGCCCTTGCGCCGGAGCAGGCCCGGCATGCGCTCGTCGATCGTGCCGGCCGTCATCGACCAGTTGTCGAAGCGCTCGACGGTGCGCATCCATTGACGGATCGCGGTGTCGTCGTCGACCTTCAGGTTCGAGAATTGCGCGCCGCGCGTGTTGAGGCCCGCGATGTGCAGGTCGGCCTCGACGTTGCGCAGCGTGACGGGCACGAGCGCGGGCGTATCGGGTTCGGCGAAGCGCTCGACGATCCCGAAGGTGCCCGACGAGAATTTCGCGAGCGGGGGCATCGGCGCGGTGCGCGTCGCCAGCGGGAACAGGTCGGCGTTCGCGAGCGAGCGGTCGGTCACGTCGCGCAGGCCCGACGGCAGCTCGATCGTCAGGTTCGCCTGCGCGGGCAGCGGCGGGTTGAACGTGACGGTCGTCACTTCGTCGCTGTGGTCGTCGGCCGCGAAGGTCGGTGAAAGCGAACCGTCAGGGCCGCGCAGCTTGATCGCCTCGGCGTTCTTGCGCGAGATCGGCGCATTGAACGACAGCGTCAGCGGCCGCAGCGGCGTGCAGGGCGCCTTCGCGTTCTCGCGCTCGCACGAGAAACTCGCGGCGAACGGTGCGCGCACGGTGAAGTCGAAGCGGCGCTCGGTGTCGTTCGCGATGCCGCTCGGGCTCGCGACGCCCTTGCCGTAAACGAGCTGCATCTTCGCGCTCGCGGGCAGTGCCTGCGCGCACGACAGCGTCAGCACGCGCGCGGCGTCCTTCTTCAGCCCGAAGTGGTCGAGCAGCGCGTTGCGCGCATCGTCGTCGGCGGCCGTGACGGGGATACGGTTGCCGATGCCGGCCGCTTCGCACCAGATGTTCGCGAGCGCGGAGCGCGGCTCGGCCGGGCCGTTCAGCTTGAGCACGAAGACCTGGCGCTCCTCGATCTCGCGCGAGCCGGGGCGCACCGTCACCGGGAACGGGCCGCCGGTTTGAAACGTGAAGCGGCGCGGGCCGCTGACCGCATTGCCGGCGACCGAGCGCAGCGTGTCGTTGAGCGCGACCGAGCAGCGCACGCCCGGCGGCAGGTCGTTCTCGAAATCGTAGACCCACGTCTTGTCGTCGAGCCAGTGGCCCTGGCCGCGTGCGGCGGTGGAATCGTTGCAGGTCATGCGCGCGGGTGGCGGCGCGGATGCCGAGCCGAACGCGACCATCGGTTCGTCGAACTTGACGACGCTCTGCCGGACTTCGGTGACGGTGCCTTGCGGCGATACGCTCACCGTGCGTGCCGCGAGTGCGTGCAGCGAGAGTGCCGCGGCGCCCCCGAGTGCGGCGACCGCGCCGATGCGCCAGAGCAGCCGTGTCGTGTGGTTGGATTGATGCGTGTTGTTGTGTTTGTCGTGCTGCTCCATCGCTCGATGCCCTCGGAGGGAAGCTTTCTGTTTGATTGCACGGGATTCTAACCGACGGGCAGGTGAGCGGATGACGGGAAGCGGCGTGTCGTCGGCTTGCGACATACACTGCTTCCCAGTGCGCAATTGTCGCGTCGACGACACAAAATTGCAGCGAAATGTCGGTTGTCTCGGATTGCGGAACAATTAATGGACTATAAAAGCATTGTTCAATCCGAATTGTGCGCGTACATTTCAGGGCCGCGCGAAAGTTTGAGAAATATCAAGCGTGGTTTTCCCGAATCCGGTGTTCGAGAGAAGGAAACATGCACAACGACAACACTCCCCACTCGCGTCGCGAAAGCGACGCAGCCGCAACAGGCATCACGCGGCGTCAATGGCTGCAGGGCGCACTGGCGCTGACGGCGGCGGGCCTCACGGGCTCGCTGGCGTTGCGGGCCCTGGCCGATAACCCCGGCACCGCGCCGCTCGATACGTTCATGACGCTCTCCGAAGCGCTGACAGGCAAGAAAGGGCTGAGCCGCGTGCTCGGCGAACGCTTCCTGCAGGCGTTGCAGAAGGGCTCGTTCAAGACGGCCGACGGTCTGTCGCAACTCGCCGGCGCGCTCGCGTCCGGTTCATTGAATCCCGATCAGCAGGCCTCCGCGCTGTCGATTCTCGAAGCGTGGTATCTCGGCATCGTCGACAACGTCGTGATTACGTACGAGGAAGCATTAATGTTCAGCGTCGTGTCCGATACGCTCGTGATTCCGTCGTATTGCCCCAACAAACCCGGCTTCTGGGCCGAAAAACCGATCGAGAGGCAAGCCTGATGGCCGATACCGATACGCAAAAAGCCGACGTCGTGGTCGTCGGATCCGGTGTCGCAGGCGCGATCGTTGCGCACCAGCTCGCGATGGCAGGCAAGTCGGTGATCCTGCTCGAGGCAGGCCCACGCATGCCGCGCTGGGAAATCGTCGAACGCTTCCGCAACCAGCCAGACAAGACGGACTTCATGGCGCCGTACCCATCGAGCGCTTGGGCGCCGCATCCGGAATACGGCCCGCCGAACGACTACCTGATCCTGAAGGGCGAGCACAAGTTCAACTCGCAGTACATCCGTGCGGTGGGCGGCACGACGTGGCACTGGGCCGCGTCGGCGTGGCGCTTCATCCCGAACGACTTCAAGATGAAGACGGTGTACGGCGTCGGCCGCGACTGGCCGATCCAGTACGACGACCTCGAGCATTACTACCAGCGCGCGGAGGAAGAGCTCGGCGTGTGGGGCCCCGGCCCCGAGGAAGACCTGTACTCGCCGCGCAAGGAGCCGTATCCGATGCCGCCGCTGCCGTTGTCGTTCAACGAGCAGACGATCAAGCGCGCGCTCAACGGCCATGACCCGAAGTTCCACGTCGTGACCGAGCCGGTTGCGCGCAACAGCCGTCCGTACGACGGCCGGCCGACCTGTTGCGGGAACAACAACTGCATGCCGATCTGCCCGATCGGCGCGATGTACAACGGCATCGTGCACGTCGAGAAGGCCGAGCAGGCCGGCGCGAAGCTGATCGACAGCGCGGTCGTCCACAAGCTCGAGACCGGTCCGGGCAAGCGCATCGTCGCCGCGATCTACAAGGACAAGACGGGCGCCGACCATCGCGTCGAAGGCAAGTACTTCGTGATTGCCGCGAACGGCATCGAGACGCCGAAGATCCTGCTGATGTCCGCGAACCGCGATTTCCCGAACGGCGTCGCGAACAGCTCCGACATGGTCGGGCGTAACCTGATGGACCACCCGGGCACCGGCGTGTCGTTCTACGCGAGCGACAAGCTGTGGCCGGGCCGCGGCCCGCAGGAGATGACGTCGCTGATCGGTTTCCGCGATGGCCCGTTCCGTGCGACCGAAGCCGCGAAGAAGATCCACCTGTCGAACATGTCGCGCATCAACCAGGAGACGCAGAAGATCTTCAAGGCCGGCAAGCTGATGAAGTCCGACGAGCTCGACGCGCAGATCCGCGATCGTTCCGCGCGCTACGTGCAGTTCGACTGCTTCCACGAAATCCTGCCGCAGCCCGAGAACCGCATCGTGCCGAGCAAGACGGCCACCGACGCGATCGGCATTCCGCGCCCGGAAATCACCTACGCGATCGACGACTACGTGAAGCGCGGCGCCGTGCATACGCGCGAGGTCTATGCGACCGCCGCGAAGGTGCTGGGCGGCACGGAGGTCGTGTTCAACGACGAGTTCGCGCCGAACAACCACATCACGGGCGCGACGATCATGGGCGCGGATGCACGCGACTCGGTCGTCGACAAGGACTGCCGCACGTTCGACCATCCGAACCTGTTCATCTCGAGCAGCTCGACGATGCCGACCGTCGGTACGGTGAACGTGACGCTGACGATCGCGGCGCTGGCGCTGCGGATGTCGGACACGCTGAAGAAGGAAGTCTGACCGTGCGAAAATCTACTCTCACCTTCCTCCTCGCCGGTTGCCTCGCACTGCCCGGTCTCGTGCGCGCGGCCGACTCGGCCGACCCCGCGCAGATCAAGCGTGGCCAATATCTCGCGGTCGCGGGCGACTGCATGGCCTGCCACACCGCGAAGGGCGGCAAGCCGTTCGCCGGTGGCCTCGGGATGCCGGTGCCGATGCTCGGCAAGATCTACACGAGCAACATCACGCCGGATCCCGACACGGGCATCGGCAACTGGACGTTCGACGACTTCGAGCGCGCGGTGCGTCACGGCGTGTCGAAGAACGGCGACAACCTGTACCCGGCGATGCCGTACGTGTCATACGCGAAGATCAACGACGACGACATGCGGGCGTTGTACGCGTACTTCATGCACGGCGTCGAGCCGGTCAGGCAGACGCCGCCGAAGAACGAGATCCCCACGCTGCTGAGCATGCGCTGGCCGCTGAAGATCTGGAACTGGCTGTTCCTGAAGGACGGCGCGTACCAGCCGAAGCCGGCGCAGAGCGCCGAGTGGAACCGCGGTGCGTACCTGGTGCAGGGCCTCGCGCACTGCAGCACGTGCCACACGCCGCGCGGCATCGCGATGCAGGAGAAGTCGCTCGACGAGACGGGCGGCAGCTTCCTGTCGGGCTCGGTGCTGGCGGGCTGGGACGGCTACAACATCACGTCCGACCCGAACGCGGGGATCGGTGGCTGGACGCAGCAGCAGCTCGTCCAGTACCTGCGTACCGGCAGCGTGCCGGGCGTCGCGCAGGCGGCCGGGCCGATGGCCGAGGCGGTCGAGCACAGCTTCTCGAAGATGAGCGACGCCGACATCGGCGCGATCGCGACGTACATCCGCACGGTGCCGGCAGTCGCAAACGGCGACGCGAAGCAGTCGCGTTCGGCGTGGGGCAAACCGGCGGAAGACGGCCTGAAGCTGCGCGGCGTGCCGCTCGCGTCGTCGGGCATCGATCCGGCGCGGCTGTATCTCGGCAATTGCGCGACGTGCCACCAGATGCAGGGCAAGGGCACGCCGGACGGCTATTACCCGTCGCTGTTCCACAACTCGACGGTCGGCGCGTCGAATCCGGCGAACCTCGTGCAGGTGATCCTGAACGGCGTGCAGCGCAAGGCCGGCAGCGAGGACGTCGGGATGCCCGCGTTCCGCAACGAGCTGTCGGATGCGCAGATCGCCGCGCTCGCGAACTACCTGACGGGGCAGTTCGGCAACCCGGCCGCGAAGGTGACCGAGCAGGACGTCGCGAAGGCGCGTTGACGCCTGCGCGGCAGGACGCGAAGCAGGGCGACACTGACAAGAGGAGGAGCACAGCACATCGGGCGGGCCCGATGCCGGTTGTTGCAGAGCAGGACGGGCGGCACTGGCCGCCGCCCGTCCTGGTTCGTTGGCAATCCGGTGCGCGCGGTTCGCGCATCGCTTTCGTTGATCACACCATGACACCGAATCAACCGTTTCTCGCGTCCCAGCGCGATGTGCTGCTGCTGCTGTCCCGAATCCTGCTCGTGATCCTGTTCGTGATGTTCGGCTGGAAGAAGATCGCCGACTTCTCCGGTACGATCGCGTTCATGGGGAGCGAAGGTGCGCCCGCGCCGATCATCTCGGCGGCGATCGCCGTCGTGATGGAGCTGTTCGCCGGCATCGCGATCCTCGTCGGTTTTCAGACGCGGCCGCTCGCGCTGCTGCTTGCGCTGTATACGATCGGCACCGGCATCATCGGCCATCACTACTGGACGATGACGGGCGGCGAGCAGATCAACAACATGATTCATTTCTACAAGAACATCGCGATCTCGGGCGGCTTGTTCGCGCTCTGCGCGGCCGGCCCCGGGCGTTTCTCGATCGATCGCGGGTGAACGGACCGCCGGCGCGCGCATGGGGCGCGGGTCGGACGGTCGAGACTCCGAGGGGGCATCATTTTGCGACTCAAACACTTCGCATGGCTGATCGCGGCCGCCGCGCCGGCGGCCGCATTCGCACAGACCAGCGTGACGCTGTACGGCCGTATCGACGGCGGCATCGAATACCTGAACCACATCGCGACGCCGAACGGCAGTTCGACGCGCTGGAGCGCGGAAGGCGGCGACTGGGGCACCAGCATGTTCGGCCTGAAGGGCTTCGAGGATCTCGGCGGCGGGATGTCGACGGTCTTCAACCTGGAAACCGCGTTCCAGGTGATGAACGGCACGACGGGCGGCGGACGCATGTGGTCGCGGCGCGCGTACGTCGGGCTGAAGAGCGATACGTGGGGCCAGCTGCAGGCCGGCCGCAACCTGTTCATCGACAGCGACGGCGTGTGGGAATTCGATCCGTTCGTCCAGCAGGCGTTTTCGTCCGCATCGCTCGTGCGCGGCCGCAACTGGCAGCAGAGCAGCAACAACATCGAATATCACAGCCCGGTGATCGGCGGCTTCGACGTGCAGGCGCAGTATGCGTTCGGCAACCAGTCGCGCGGCTTCAACTACGGCGCCGCGGACGACTTCGGCCGCTCGGACGGGATCATGATCTCGTATCACTCGCCGGTGCTCGACGTGCGCGGCATCTACGACGAGCTGCGCGACAACAACGGCAAGTTCAGCAATATCTTCACCGCATCGCGCGAGTATTTCGTCGGCGCGAACGTGAAGGTGTCGAAGTTCAAGATCCAGGGCGCGTATACGCACTACCAGGCGCCGGACAGCCCGGCCGGTGTCGCCGATCGCGCCGATCACTACTGGCTCGGCGCGACCTATACAGCCACGCCGCAGTGGGCCGTGACGGGCGGCGGGTATTACGTGAAGGTGGGCGACGGTGGCGCCGATGCGTCGCACGATCCGTCGGGGCACGCGATCATGTACGTGCTCGGTACCACGTACAACCTGTCGAAGCGCACGTTCCTGTATGGAACGGTCGCGTATGTGCGGAATGGCGGGAATTCGAACTTCTCGCTGCTCGCGTCGCCGCGCGACGCGACGTCGGGCACGAGCCCGATGACGGGCGAGTCGCAGACGGGCGCGTATGTGGGGATGATGCATACGTTCTGAGCGGGAAGCGCGCACGCAAGGCACGGGTGAGGGTGGCCCGTGCCTTGTTTCGTTTACGGACGGCAGTCGCGTCGCGCGCCGTATGTATTGGCGGTCAGAACACGCAGACCTCAGTCGTCGTCAGCGTCGCAAACGGACCGCCAAGCGTCGCGTTGTGATGCGCGACGATTCGCTCGGCCGGCAGTGCCGGCGTGTCCATGCAGGTGTGCGCATCGGCGACGAGCACCGCGCGAAACCCGAGATCGGCGGCCGCGCGGCATGCCGTGTCGATGCAGTACTGCGTCTTCATTCCGGCAATCACGATCTCGCCGATCCCGGCCGCGTGCAGCCATTCGGCCAGTCGCGTGCCCGCGAAGCAGCTCGGCCGGGTCTTGTCGAACACGACGTCGCGCGTTGAATCGATCGCGAGCTCCGGCAGCAGCGCGGCCAGCGGCGCGTCGGGCGCGATCGGCGAGCCGGCCGAACCGGTGTGACGCACGGCGAACACGGGCGCACCGGCTTCGTGTGCACACCGAATCAATTGGTTGACGTTGGCCAGCACGCGTTCGCCGTCATGCGGACGATCGGGGCCATGGAACAGCCCGACCTGCATGTCGATGACGAGCAGCGCACGTTTCGGGGTAGGGGCTTCGGACATTGCGTTTCTCCTGAAGGGCCGATGCGGACGGAGAAACAACGAAACCCCGTCCGGAACCGGCGGGGCCTGTGGGAATCGGTGACGCTACGATCTTGCGCGCACTCGCCGCACGGACCCGCCGAAGGCGGTCGTGCGCGTGCTCGTCGAAAGGGTGGTCGTGGCGTTATGCATGGAAGCGATCATGCCCGATGCGCGTGCGCCGCGTCAATCACGCACGCGCCCCGCCCACCGATCAATCGAGCGCCTTCCCGGCCTTCTCGTCCATGCAGCGTATGGCGAGCAGCGTCAGCACGCCGCAGCCGATCGCATACCACGCAGGCGCGTTCGGATTGCCGGTCGCCGCGATCAACCACGTCACGAAGAACTGCGCGAAGCCGCCGAAGATCGCGACCCCGACGCTGTACACGAGTGCGCCGCCGGTGGCACGCACCGCACGCGGGAACAGCTCGCCGAGCATCGCGCCGGTCGCGCCGATGTTGATCGCGTGCACGATCGACAGCGCGGCGATGATCGACAGCAGCGACGCGGCGCCCGGCCAGCGGTTCAGCGCGATGAACGCGGGATAGATCGCGGCCATCAGCACGATGCGCGTCCACCAGACGATCCGGTTGCGTCCGTAGACGTCGGACAGGTGGCCGCCGATCGGCGTCACGAGCATCAGGATCGCACCGGCGACACAGCCGGCCATCATCGACAGCCAGGTCGGCAAGTGCAGCACCTGCACGCCGTAGATCGCCATGTAGAACACGATGATGTAGTGGATCGACGTGCCGCCGATCGTTACGCCGAGGCCCGCGAACACGGCCTTGCCGTGATGGCGCAGCACGTCGGCGAGCGGCAGCGACGCGACAGGTTCGTCGTGCGTGGCAGCGGCAGCAGGCGCGGCAGCCGGGACTTCCTCGACGGTGCGGCGCAGCCAGTAGCCGATCGGCACGAACAGCGTGCCGATGATGAACGGCACGCGCCAGCCCCAGCTTTCGAGTTGCGCGGCGCTCAGCGTCGACGTCAGCGCGACGCCGGTCAGCGCGCCCGCGAGCGCGGCGAGCCCCTGGCTCGAGAACTGGAACGACGCATAGAAGCCGCGACGATGCTGCGGCGCCTGTTCGAGCAGCAGCGTCGTCGACGCGCCGACTTCGCCGCCCGATGCAAACCCCTGCAGCAGCCGCGCGAGCACGAGCAGCAGCGGCGCGGCGAAGCCGATCTGCGCGAAGGTGGGCGCGACCGCGATCGTCGCGGTGCCGAGCGCCATCAGCAGCAGTGTCAGGATCATCGCCTTCTTGCGGCCGGCACGATCGGCGTACATGCCGATGACGAGCCCGCCGAGCGGGCGCGTGACGAAGCCGACGCCGAAGCTCGCGACCGCGAGCATCAACTGCCCGAACGACGAGTGCACCGGAAAGAACAGCTTGCCGATCAGGATCGCGAAGAAGCTGTAGACCGTGAAGTCGTAGAACTCGAGCGCGTTGCCGACCGCGGCGGCCGCGATCAGGCGGCGTTTCTTCGCGGCGGCGCGGGCATCGGCCGGCGAGCCGGCGAACGAAAGGGCGGACGTTTCCATGGGGTTCCCCTGCTAAGGCGCGGAACTGCGTGATGAAGGGCCGTCAGGCCGCGAGCCAGGCTTCGGCGACGCGAACCCAGTAACTCGCGCCGATCGCGAGGATGTCGTCGTTGAAGTCGTAGCCGGGGTTGTGCACCATGCAGCCGCCCTTGCTGCCGATCCCGTTGCCGATGAACGCGTAGCAGCCGGGGCGTGCCTCGAGCATGAACGCGAAATCCTCGCTGCCCATCAGCGGCGCGGCCTCGGTTTCGACATGCTCGGCGCCGAGCATCTGGCGTGCGATGTCGGCCGCGAACGCGGTCGGCTCAGGATGATTGACGAGCACTGGGTAGCCGTAGTCGTAATCGACTTCCGCGGTGACGCCGAAGCTTTCCGCCTGGCCTTTCGCGAGCGCTTCGATGCGGCGCGCGAGCAGCGCGCGCACGTCGGCGTTCAGCGCCCGCACCGACAGCTTCATCACGACGGTTTCCGGAATGATGTTGAACGTCTCGCCGGCTTGCACGCTGCCGACGGTGATCACGGCCGCATGCTGCGCATCGACCTCGCGCGCGACGATCGTCTGCAGCGCGACCATGATGCTGCCCGCGGCCGACATCGGGTCGCGCGCGAAGTGCGGCATCGCGCCGTGACCGCCGACGCCGCGCAGCGTGATCGTCACGCGGTCGGCCGACGCCATCGCGGCACCGGTGCGGAAGGCCATGTCGCCGGCGGCGCGGCCCGGCATGTTGTGGATCGCGAAGATCGCGTCGCACGGGAAGCGGTCGAACAGGCCGTCGTCCATCATCGATTTCGCGCCACCGAAATTTTCCTCGGCCGGCTGGAAGATCAGGTTCAGCGTGCCGGAGAATTGTCGCGTGGCGGCCAGGTGACGCGCCGCGCACAGCAGCATCGCGGTGTGGCCGTCGTGGCCGCATGCATGCATCTTGTTCGCATGGCGGCTCGCATGCGGCAGGCCAGTGGTTTCCGCGAGCGGCAGCGCGTCCATGTCGGCGCGCAGGCCGACCGTGCGCGTGCCTTGTCCTTCGCGCAGCACGCCGACGACGCCCGTCTTGCCGATCCCGCGATGCACTTCATAGCCCCAGCCCGTGAGCAGCTCGGCGACGAGATCGCTCGTCAGCGTTTCCTCGAACGCGAGTTCCGGGTGCGCGTGGATGCGGCGGCGCACCTCGATCAGGTCGGGAGCGATCTCGGCGATGCCGGGGATGACGGGGTTCACGACTTGCAGCATGGTGTCTCCTGTGGGGCAGGTGGGGCGTTTGACGCGCATATGACGTGGAAGCATATAAATTTCTTTTGCGTACCAGAAGCTGCTAAATTGCTTTGGTGCACACCACCGGTTGCCGCTCGGGAATACCCTGAGCCGGCATGCGCCGCGTCGCACAGGGTTTCCTCGAATCACGCATGCCGCCATGAAATACCATCAGCTGAAAGCGTTCGTTACCGTCGCGGACGAAGGGAGCATCCGCGCGGCCGCGCGGCGCCTGAACGTGTCGCCGGCGGCGCTGACGAAGGCGGTCAAGGAGTTGGAGATCGCGCTCGGCGTGTCGCTCGTCGTGCGCACCGCGCGCGGCGTGCAGCTCACCGCGTTCGGCCAGCAGCTGCAGGTGCGCGCGCGGCTGATCGTCGCCGAGATGCAGCGTGCGCGCGACGACATCGAGCAGGCGCAGGGCGCGATGACGGGCTCGGTTGCGGCCGCGATCACGCCGGCCGCGGCAGTGACGATCCTGCCCGATGCGTTTCGCGCGTTCCGGCGGCGCTTTCCGGTCGCGCGCGTCAACCTGATCGAAGGGTTTCCGGGCGTCGCGCTGCCGCGGCTGCACGACGGCTCGCTCGATTTCGCAGTGGCCGTCGTCGTGCCCGAACTGCTGGCGGCCGAGTTCGATCACGCGGAACTCTATGCGAGCCGATCGCTGATCGTCGCGCGCAAGGGGCATCCGCTCGCGTCGGCCACGTCGCTCGCCGATCTCGTCGAGGCCGACTGGCTGATGAATCCGTCTCCGGAAAGCTCGACCCAGGTGCTGTTCAATTCGTTCGTCGCGTACGGGCTGCCGGTGCCGCAGCGGGTCGTCGAATGCCCGAGCTTCGGGCTCGCGCACAGCCTGATGACGGGCTGCGACCTGATCGCGTCGATGCCCGAACAGCTGCTGCAGGGCGAGTGGGCGCGCGACCAGCTCGCGGTGCTGCCGATCCGCGAGCGGCTGCCGGGCGTGTCCGTGCAGGTCGTCACGCGCCGCGACAGCCCGCTCACACCGGCCGCTGCGATGCTGCTCGACTGCCTGCGCGATTCCGCGCGACGCAAGGGGCTCAGGTGAGGCGGTGCATGCAGCGTCTCGGCGTCTCGCAACGAATCAAGTAGTGATCCTGACTATCTGTCGCGTATCCTCGAAAAATCCCGCTTTCGGCGCACTCGCCGCGAGCCGGTATCATAGCGGCCGGCCTGCCGCCCCGGCCGGCTTCCGACAACACGCCATCCGGCATCCAGCAATCAGAGGCATCACATGACCAGTGCAACCCAATTCGACAACGTATCGGTCGTCAAGCGCGCGAACGTCTATTTCGACGGCAAGTGCGTGTCGCATACCGTGCTTTTCCCGGACGGCACGCGCAAGACGCTCGGCGTGATCCTGCCGTGCGCGCTCAATTTCGGCACGGACGCGCCCGAATTGATGGAAGTGCAGGCCGGCAAGTGCCGCGTGAAGCTCGACGGCAGCAGCGAATGGCAAACCTACGGCGCCGGCGAATCGTTCTCGGTGCCGGGCAAGAGCCGCTTCGACATCGAAGTGCTCGAGACGCTCGACTACGTCTGCAGCTACCTGTAAGCGCGCAGGCATCGGCCGCAGCGCGTGCGCGCGGCCGACGCGCCCAAACAAAGAGCCCCGCCGAAGCGGGGCTCGTCGCATGCGGACGGCGCAATGCCGTCCGGTGCGGGCTTACAGGCAGGCGTTGATGTCGCCGGCGGAAGCGGCGTCGCCGCGCATGCCGACCCACGTCTTCGCGCCCGGCTTCGACGCCGGGCGAACCATCGCGGCCGCGCCGTTCGGCGGTTGCTGGCCCGGCACGTAGACATCGGTCGCGAGGCCGTTGGCGAGCACGTTCTGCGAGACCACCTGTTGTTGCGACTTGTCGGCCCAGGTCTTGGCGATGCACGCCGAGACGTCCTGGGCGGATTTCTGGCTTTGTCCCACGTTCTGCATGGCCGGATCGGCTGCATGTGCAGAAATCGCCACGGTCAATGCGATGAGCGGTAAGAATTTCAAGTTCACGTTTTATCTCCCTCGAGTCGTGATTGATTGAGTGGGATGCGCAGCAGAACTGCGTTCCTGTGAGATTGCATCGGACAAGTGCGGTTCCGGCGATTCCGAAACAAGTTGTTAACGCGCTTGCCAAACGGCAACCCGGATGCTGTGAGTTCTGCGGCGCTGCGGCATGCGTCGCGTGCGGCCCGTATCGAGACGGGGACGCGCACGACGTCATGCGCCGTGAGGTCGGCTCGCTGCCCGGTGGTGTGGCGGATTGACGGCCGCGGCGTGCTGCATGTGTCTGCATGTCGCGCCGCGACGCTTCTTTATTGGATGACGAAGTGGAATGGCTGAATGGTGGCCCCGTCGCATGAGCACCATGATGACAAACTTTCGTCCGAGGAATTGTCAACGAAGTTTAAACGCCGACACTCACAGCGGAATGCGGAACGGCGCGCATGGTGCGCACCGTTTCGGAGGGCGGGGGAAGAGGATGAGAGCGGTGCGCGGCCGGGGCGCCGCGCACGCTGCAACGGTCAGCCGGCCTTGCGGGCGCCGGCGTCGCGCAGGTTGGCCGGCACGATCGGACGGAAGCGCTCGCGCTTCTGTTCGTCGTCGAAGTGCTGGAGCGCGGGCTTGATCAGGTCGCTGCGTGACACGATGCCGGTGAGGCGCAGCGATTGCGCATCGTCGACGACCGGCAGGCGTTCGAGGCCGAGCATCGCGAGCCGCGACGCGACCACGCGGCAGGTCTCGTGCGCCTGCGCGACGGCCGGTGTGCGCTCGGCGAACGCGCTCGCGAGCGTCGCGCCGGGCCCGGCTTGCGCGCGTTGCGCATCGAGCGTCGCGCGATCGACGAGGCCGAGCAGGCGGCCGTCCTGCACGACCGGGTACGCACGGTGCGTCTGCTTCGCGCCGAAGTACTGCGACTCGACGGCGTCGAGCGTCGTGGCGCAGTCGATGGCGACGAGCGCGTCGGCGGGCGTCATCACCTCGGCCACGTCATGGCGTTCGAGCGGGTCGACGCCGTATTCGCGGTAGATGTGATAGCCGCGGCGCGCGATCTTCTCCGTCATGATCGAGCGCTTCATCACGACGGTCGCGAAGCCGTGCGCGACGAGCGTCGCCGCGAGCAGCGGCAGCAGCGCGTTTGCGTCGTGCGTGAGGCCGAACGCGAACACGATCGCGGTGAGCGGCGCGCCGAGCGTGGCGCCGAGCGTCGCGGCCATGCAGACGAGCGGCCACAGCGCAGGATCGCCGCCGGGCAGCACCGGCGACAGCACGGTGCCGAGGCCCGCACCGAGCATCAGCAGCGGGGCGAGCACACCGCCGGACGTGCCGGAGCCGAGCGCGATCACCCACATCACGGCCTTCACGATCAGCAGCGCCAGCGCGATCTTCAGCGCGATGTGCTGGTGCAGCAGGTCGCCGATCACGTCATAGCCGACGCCGAGCGCGCGCGGTTCGAGCCAGCCGCCGACGCCGATCACGACCGCGCCGAGCGCCGGCCACCACATCCAGTGCACCGGCAGCTTCGCGAAGCCGTCCTCCACGCGGTACAGCGCAGCCGACAGGCCGCACGCGAGCATGCCCGACAGCAGGCCCGCGACGATGCACGACAGCAGCGCGACGGGCGTCGGCGACGCAGTGGTCAGCGGAAACAGCGGCTCGACGCCGAAGAACACGGCACGTGCGAAACCGGCCACCGCGCAGGCGAGCGCGACCGGCAGGAAACTGCGCGGACGCCATTCGAACAGCAGCAGTTCGACCGCGAGCAGCACGGCCGCGACCGGCGTGCCGAACACGGCGGTCATGCCGGCGGCCGCGCCCGCGACGAGCAGCGTCTTGCGCTCCGCGGCGGTCACGTGCACGCATTGCGCGATCAGCGAGCCGAGCGCACCGCCCGTCATGATGATCGGGCCTTCCGCACCGAACGGGCCGCCGCTGCCGATCACGACGCCGGACGACAGCGGCTTGAGCACCGCGACCTTCGGCGACATGCGGCTCTTGCCGAACAGGATCGCCTCGATCGCCTCGGGAATGCCGTGGCCGCGGATCTTCTCCGAACCGAAGCGCGCCATCAACCCGACGATCAGCCCGCCGATGACCGGCACGACGATCACCCACGCGCCGAGCGTATGGTTGGCGGGCGAGCGGTCGGCGAACGAAAACTGCTGGAAGAAGAACAGGTTCGTGAACAGGTGAATCAGGCTCAACAGCACGAACGCCGCCAGCGTGCTGAGCACGCCGATTCCGGCGGCTAGCGATGCGATCCTGGGCAGGCGTTCGTTGGTCGAGAAATCGCGTTTGTGTGGTGCGTTCATCGGAGCGGGGAGAGGTCGGTAAAGCTCGGGTCAATAATCGATCTGCGGAACCTGGAACGTGCCCTTGAGCGATTTCAGCTCGGCACGATGCATGGCCGCGAGGCGCGCGAGCAGCGTTTCGCCGGCTTCTTCGAGGTGTACCTCGACCTGCCGGCGATCCGCTTCGCTCGTCTTGCGCTTCACGAGCCCGAGCGCCTCGCAGCGCGTCACCAGCGCGACGACGCCGTGATGCTGCGCCTGCAGGCGTTCCGCGAGTTCGCCGATGGTGGCCCATTCGCGATGCGGGTAACCCTTGATGTGCAGCAGCAGCAGATATTGCAGCGGCGTCACGCCTTCGCTTTGCGCGGCGCGTTCGGAGAAGCGCTCGAAACAGCGCATCTGGTAGCGGAACTCGGACAGTTGCTGGAAATCGCTTTTGGTCAGCGCGCGTCGGGTATCGGTCATTGCGGTCGGTCGGGCAGTCGGTTTCGGTAGCGCAAAATATATCACAATATGATATAAATGGCGGATTTTCAGCGGAATGCCCCGCATCCCGCTGTTCGTCGGGGTTGTTTGTCGGCGCGGTTAGTCGGGTTAGTCGGGTTACGCTGCCTCGAGCATCTGCGTCTGCCGGTACAGGCCCGTGACGAGATCCGTCTGCGTAATGATCCCGACGAGCCGGCGCGATGCGTCGACGACCGGAATGTGATGGTGGCCGGAGTGCGTAAACAGCGGCACCAGCGCGGTGATCGGCAGGGCCTGCGGCACGGACGCGACGTCGCGGGTCATCACGGTGGCGACGCTCGGCGGCTGGCCGCCGAACGACTGCGGCAGCCGCGCGGACAGCCGCTGCCACAGCGCAGCCGGGCGGCGCGGCGGGCGCGTGAGGTCGGCGCGCGTGACGATGCCGACCAGGCGATCGTCGCCGTCGACGACCGGCAGCGCCTTCACGCGATGGCGGTCGAGCAGCGTCAGCGCGGCCGTCACCGACGTCGACGGCGCGACTTCGATCGCGTTCTTCGTCATCAGGTCGGCGCACGTGAGCTGGCCGAACGTGCGCGCATACGCCTGCATCTCGGTTTCGCGCAGCAGCATTTCGAGGTCGTCCGGATCGACGTCGAGCCATTCGCTGCGGCGCTTCAGCACCGCGTCGAGATCGGCTCGCGTGAAGCCACCGCGTGCGGGTGCGGCGCCGCTGCCTTGCGGCTTCGCGTCGGGACGCACGCTGCCGTGCGGATAGCGGTGCCCCGTCAGCGCGTGATACACGAGCGCGGCCGACAGCAGGATGGCCGATTGCAGCGCGATCGGCTCGACCACGAAGCCGAAGCCGAGCGCGTGGATCGCCGGGCCGCCGAGCACGGCCGTCAGGGCGACCGCGCCCGACGGCGGGTGCACGCAGCGCAGCGCGAACATGCCGCCGATGGCGAGGGCGACCGCAACCGCGGCGGCCGTGATCGGATCGGCGATCCACTGCGCGCAGGCGACGCCGACGGTCGCCGCCACCAGATTGCCGCCGATGATCGACCACGGTTGCGCAAGCGGACTCGCCGGCACCGCGAACAGCAGCACGGCCGACGCCCCCATCGGCGCGACGAGCAGCGGCACGAGGCCCGGCACGCCGGGCAGCAGCCGCATCGTGACGCCGACCGTCGCGATGCCGACGAGCGCGCCCGTGCACGAGCGCATGCGCTCGCGCCAGCCGAGTGTCATCGGATGGGGAATGAAGCTGTGCAGCCATTGCCGGAATGTGCGGCGCGACGGGGAGGAGCCTGACGACATGGATGGTAAGCGGTAAAAATGACGGCGCGGATGATGCAGCGCAAGAAAAGGCGAAATTATATCGCGTTGTGATACAAATCGTCGCGCTGCATCAGCGCGTTGCAGGCGCGCGACGCGTGTGGCTTGCAAAAACCTTTCATGAGATGAAAGCCTGCGGCGCCGCGAGCGCGCAAATTTGCCTGCGGCGGCGTACAATTCGGGCCACCGAATTCCCCCCATGCCACAACCACGCTCGCGATGCCTGCTCTCCAGCCTTTCCTCCGGCACGGTGATCGCTTGCACATGGTTCGCGCGCACGCCCCGATTCCCGTCTGACGCGAGCGCCGCCGACGTTTCCTCCCCGACACTCCCCAAGCCAATTCAATGGACATGCTCGAAAACATGCGCCTGTTCGTGCGCGTTGTCGAAGCCGGCAGTTTCACCGCGGTCGCCAAAGAAATCGATGCGACCACCGCGCAGGTCTCGCGCGCGGTGTCGAATCTCGAAGCCCACGTACAGACGCGCCTGCTGCATCGCACGACGCGCCATCTCGGCCTCACCGAAAGCGGCGAGCGCTACTTCGAGCGTGCGAAGTCGATCCTCGCCGAGTTCGACTACGCGAATGCCGAGGCGCGCAACGCGCTGCTGCGGCCGAGCGGCAAGATGCGCATCCATGCAATGACGGGGCTCGGGCAAAGTCACGTCGTGTCGTCGATCGTGCGCTACCAGGAAGACAACCCGGACGTGTCGGTCGAGCTGACGCTCGCGCAGCGCATGCCGAACCTCGTCGAGGAAGGCTACGACGTGTCGATCGTGACCGCATCGCAACTGCCCGATTCCGGCTACGTCGCGCAGACCTGCGGCACCAGTTGCAGCGTGCTGGTCGCATCGCGCGAGTACCTGGCGCGGCACGGCACGCCGAAGACGCCGGACGACCTGCCGAACCATGTGTGCCTGCGGCTCGATACGCCCGCATCGCCGGCCAGCGAGTGGCGGCTCGAGCGCGGCGACGACGAGGAGACGGTCTATGAACTGCAGCCGGCGCCGTTCCAGGTCAACGTGCCGGATGCGCTGTGCGTCGCGGTGCGGGCCGGGCGCGGCATCGCGTGCGTCGCGCTGTACACCGTGCTCGACGACATCCGCGAGGGGCGGCTGATCCGCGTGCTGCCCGAGTACCGGCTGCAGACGGTCAGCGTGTACGCGGTCTATGCGACGCGCCGCTATCTCGACGCGAAGATCCGCACCTTCCTCGACCATCTGCGCACGACGCTCACCCCCGCGCTGGAGAACGACCTGCGCGAGCTCGACCGGCTCGCGGTCGGGCAGGCGCCGGGCAGCCGCCAGCGCGCGTGACGCCGCGGGCGGTCGCGGGCCCGGCGGCGCCGGGCGTCATACGGCCGGCGTGACGCGAATCCGCTCGAAGCGGCCGGCGAGCCACGCATAGGCGGCGATGCCGATCAGCCCGTGCGCGGCGACGAACCACAGCGCGCCCGCAAACGAGCCCGTGTGCGCGACGAAGTAGCCGATCACGAGCGGCGTGACGATCCCCGCGATGTTGCCGAGGCCGTTGAACACGCCGCCGCTCAGGCCGACCATGCCTTCCGGCGCGGTGTCGGCGAGCACGGCCCAGCCGACCGCCGCGAGCCCCTTGCCGAAGAACGCGATCGTCATCAGCGCGATCACGACGGCGTTCGACGACGCGCCGTTCGCGAGCACGAGCAGCGTCGCCATCGCCATTCCCGCGACGAACGGCGCCTTGCGTGCGCGCGACGCATGCACGCCGCGCCGGATCAGCCAGTCCGACAGCACGCCGCCGAGCACCCCTCCCGTGAAGCCGCAGAGCGCCGGCAGCGCGGCGACCCAGCCGGCCTCCATGATCGTCATCCCGCGTCCCTTGATCAGGTAGATCGGGAACCACGTGATGAAGAAATAGGTGAGCGCCGTGATGCAGTACTGGCCGATATAGATCGCCCACAGGTTCCGGTGGCGGAACAGCTGCGACGCGTCGCGCCACGAGACGCGCTGCCGGTGCCGGACGCGGTTCGCCTCGAGATCGACGAGCGCGCCGTGCGCACGCAGGTAGTCGCGCTCGGCGTCGCTCACGCGCGGATGGCCGTGCGGCTCGCGATACCACGCGAACCAGAGCGCCGACAGCGCGACGCCGAGCATCCCCATCCACAGGAACACGTGTTCCCAGCCGAGCGCATGCGTGAGCCACGCCATCGCGGGTGTGAACAGCACGACGGCCATGTACTGCGCGGAATTGAACAGCGCCGATGCGGTGCCGCGCTCGGCGGTCGGGAACCAGCACGCGACGATCCGCGAATTGGCCGGGAATGCCGGCGATTCGACCAGGCCGAGCATGAAGCGCATCGCGAACAGCGCGAGCGTCGCGGCCGCGCCCTGCACGGCGAACCAGCCGACCGTGCCCTGCAGCATCGTGAAGACCGACCACAGCAGCAGGCTCAGGCCGTACACGCGGCGTGCGCCGAAGCGGTCGAGCAGCCAGCCGCCCGGGACCTGGTCGATCGCATAGGCCCACGCGAACGCGGAAAAGACGATGCCGAGCTGCACGGGCGTCAGCCCGAGGTCGTGCGCGACGCCGGTGCCGGCGATCGACATCGTCGCGCGATCCGCATAGTTGACGACGGTGACCGCGAAGATCAGCGCGAGGACCGTGTAGCGGACGCGGCCGATCGTGCGCGATGCGGTGGATGAGGCGGGCGAGGCGGCGACGGTTGCGCCGCCGCTGGGTCGATTGGGCATGCGAGTCTCCTGGCCTCCGTCGTGCGGAGGCGTTTCGTTTGGTGTCGTAGTCGGGGGCGGGTGTGCGTCGCTTAGCTCGTGACGCTGGTCGGCGGGCGCTGTCCCGCGAAGCACGTGGCGAGGTTGGCGAGCACGATCCGGCCCATGGCTTCGCGCGTCTCGTGCGTGGCGCTCGCGCGGTGCGGCTGCACGACGACACGCTCCAGTTCGAGCAGCGCGGCCGGCACGTGCGGTTCGTCGATGAACACGTCGAGGCCGGCACCGGCGATCGTGCCGGCCGCGAGCGCGCGCACGAGCGCGGCTTCGTCGACGAGCTTGCCGCGCGCGACATTGATCAGGAATCCTTGGTTGCCGAGCGCGGCGAGCACGTCGGCGGTCACGAGCACGTTGCCGTGATCGGCCGACGCCGCGAGCACGAGCACATCGCTGTCGCGGGCGAGCGCGACCAGGTCGGGCACGTAGCGGTAGCCGCTGTCGCGGTGTTCGCGCGGACCGAAATAGCTGACGGGCATCCGGAACGCCTGCGCGCGCTGCGCGATCGCGCGTCCGACGCGGCCGAGGCCGACGATGCCGAGCCGCTTGCCCGTCACCTGCGTCGCGAGCGGCTGCGCGACCTTGCCCCAGCGGCCGGCGCGCACGATGCGCTCGCCGGCGCCGAGGTCGCGCAGCGTCATCAGGATCAGCCCCATCGCCATGTCGGCGACGTCGTCGGTCAGCACGTCGGGCGTCGTCGTCACGTGGATGCCGCGTGCGCGGGCGCGGTCGAGATCGACGGCGTCGGTGCCGATGCCGCTGATCGCGATGATTTCGAGCGCGCCCAGCCGGTCCATCCACGCCGCCGACAGCCCGTTCGCGCCGCCCGTGACGACGCCGCGGATGCGCGGCGCGACGCGATCGAGCAGTGCGTCGGGCCGGTCGGCCGCATACAGCCGATGCACTGCGTAGCGGGCGGACAGTTCGGCATCGATGGCGCCGGGAAGCGGCTGGGTGAGCAGGATGTCGATGGTCATGAAGGTCTCGGTCGTCGTGCGCGGCGCGCGCCGCACATCAGGTGCAACCGAGTATAGGAATCGGATCGATGTTGGTCTAACATCAAAAGACTATTGATTGATTCAAGAATTGAATGATTGAACTGAACCAGCTTCGCTGCTTCGTCGCCGTCGCCGAGGAACTGCATTTCGGGCGCGCGGCCAAGCGGCTCTTCATGACGCAGCCGCCGCTCAGCCGGCAGATCCAGCTGCTCGAGCACGCGCTCGGCATCGCGCTGCTCGAACGCAGCAGCCGGCAAGTCAGGCTGACCGCGGCCGGCGAGCGCTTTCTGCGCGATGCGCGGCATATCCTCGAGTTTTCCGCGCGAGCCGAACAGGCCGCGCAGCGCGTCGCGCACGGCGGGGCCGGCCGCATCACGCTCGGCTTCACGGCCGTGAGCGCGTACCGGATGATTCCGGTGCTGCTCGCGCATGCGGCGCACGCGCTGCCGGACGTCGATGTCGAATTGCGCGAAATGGTGTCGACCGTGCAGATCGACGCGCTCGCGTCGCGCATGCTCGATGCGGGCTTCGTGCGCCAGCGCGCCGCGCGCCATCCGCTCGAATACCGGCTCGTGCAGCGCGAGCCGATGCTCGTCGCGGTCGCGCAGGGCGCACCGCTCGCCGCGTGCGAACGGATCGGCCCGGACGAACTCGACCGGCAGCCGTTCATCGCGTATTCGCCGAACGAGGGAAAGTACTTTCACGACATGATCTCGGGGATGTTCGCCGGCGCCGGGCGCTTGCCGAACTACCTGCATTACGTCGGGCAGACGCATACGATCCTCGGCCTGGTGCGCGCCGGGCTGGGTGCCGCGATGGTGCCGGCGTCGGCGCGCGAGCTGCACGTCGACGGCGTGGTGTTCCGTCCGCTCGCGGGCGTCGACGTGGCGGCCGAGCTGTATCTTGCGTGGCGCGCGGACAACGACAATCCGGCGCTGCCGGTGTTCAACGCGATGGTCGAGCAGTTTCTCGCGCGGGAGCAGGCTGGCGCGTCTACTTGATACGCCAGCACGATGTGACAAGCTTTCAATCCGGAAGCTTGCCGTATCCGATGCCAAGCGATCCTGAGCGAGCGAGACAGGTCGCAGCCGGCGAATGCTTGCGATCCTGAAAGCGGCTTCGATGCCTGCTTCCCAACGCACGAACGCAGCGGTTCGCTGCACCGCGTCGACCGCTTGACGCTGCATGCCGGTCGGCGCACGATACGTCCGTGCATTTGGAGCGGGACGCGCCGGCCGCGCGTTCCTGCATCCGCGACGCGCAAAAGAACAACGATGAGCCTTCACGCACTCGTACCGGAATCCAGGCGCCGCATTCATCGGCGCGCCGGAGCAACGATCCTCCCGACGCCCGTCGCGTCACGTATCCGTCATCCCGTTTCGTACCGTGCATCGGTACACTTTCCCGTCCGCGCGCTGGCAGCGACGACGAACGGCGCCGATCGGCACCGCCGCGTCGCGCGGCAGCCTGCCGCGCCCGAATACCGTATCGCACATGACGCTACACCGGCGTCTCGTGACGCCGCCGGCGCCCGTCCACGCATCGCGCCGCCGCCTGTCCCGCACGCGCGGCGGCGCCGGAGTCCGAAGCATTTCGATCGAGCATGGCGCAGCACACGCACGCAGTTCAGTTCGAGGTTCAAGGAGAGAAACTCATGTCGCAGCTTTCGAATGAAGCAAACGGCAGTTCGGGGAGTGGCAAGGCAAGGCTGATCAAATGGGCGATCATCATCGCCGGCGTCGCGATCGCGGCACCGGCCGCGCTGTTCATCCTGAAGGGGATGGTCGCGCTGATCACGGCGGCCGTGATCGGCCTCGGCGCGATCTATTTCGCGCCGGTCGTCGCGATGAAGTTCGCGAACCAGAAGGTGAATATGATCGTCGACGAAGCGCAGTCGAATCCGATCGAGACGCTGATCAACCAGCTCGCGGAAAAGCGCCAGGCGGCGCAGAAATTCGCGGACAGCATCACCGCGTTCCGCACCGAGGTGAAGAACTTCGAGAACAAGACCGAGCTGTTCGAGAAGCAGTATCCGGACGATGCGCCTCGCTTTCGCGCGCAGCTCGACACGATGAAGCAGCTGCTCGCGTTCCGCGAAGGCCGCTACAAGCAGGTGCAGGCCGAACTGAAGAATTTCGCGGCGGCGATCGACCGCGCGAAGGCAATGTGGGACATGTCGCAGGCGGCGCAGCAGATGAACAAGCTCGCGGGCCGGCAGACGGCCGACACGTTCGAGCAGATCAAGACCGACGTGGCCGTCGATTCGGTGATGCGCTCGGTCAACAAGGCGTTCTCCGAAATGGAGACGTCGCTGCTGGATAACCCCGAGGTCAAGCAGGCGCAGCAGCAGGCGGTGATGAACGGCGCGCCCGCCCCCGTGCCCGGCCCCGATGCGGCACACACAGCCGCATTGCCGTCGAAGCAACGATAACTTCCTGCAGGCACGCAACCATGAAAAAACTTCTCGGTGCAATCGCGTTTCTGGTGGTGCTCGTCGGCGTCTGGATCGTCCATCAGGGCGGCCTGTCGACACTGATTCCCGCGCACGACCACGACACGGCTCCGGGCGCGACGTCCGCGCAGTCGGCCGACGCGGGCCAGCCGGCGCAGCCGTCGGCATCGGGCAACGTGGTGCCGGCCGGCTTCACGCCGCAGGCCAGCACGCTGAAATCGATCGCCGAAAACGGCATCGTGCGGATCTCGGTGCAGAATCCGAGCGAGCCGTTCTTCGGCGAGGACAAGGGCGCGCCGCGCGGCTTCAACGTCGAGTTCGCGCGGCTGCTGTTCGCGGATCCGTCGTTCTCGCACGGCGGCAAGCCGGTCGTCGTCGATACGCGTCACGAAGTCGACACGTACCCGGGCGTGCCGAAGCAACTGCTCGACACCGACGCGAAGGGCAATCATGTCGTCGACGTCGCGATGGACGGGCTGACGTTCCCGGACAACACGCCGGCGGGCGTTGTCTACTCGGTGCCGTACGTCGACGATTTCGGCTATTCGCTGATCGTGCGGCAAGGCGCCGCGATCCGCTCGGCCGACGACCTGGTCGGCAAGACGGTCGGCATCCTGAAGGGCGACCCGGATGTGCGTGCGTTCGTCACGCGTCAGTATCCGAACGTCCGGTTCGTCGAGGTCGACGATTCCGATCCGGCATTCATCGCGAAGAGCCTCGACGGCCATGCGGTCGACGCGTTCATCTACGACTACCCGTTCGCGGTCAGTTCGATCAAGGGCACCGACCTGAAGTTCGCGGTGACCAAGCTCGACGGCTCGAACATCGCTTACAAGATCGGCGTGCGCGCCGACGACCAGGATCTGCTGATCTACCTGAACGCCGCGATCGCGAAGCTCAAGCAGTCGCCGCAGTATCTCGACCTGCTGCGCAAGTATTTCGTCAGCGACCAGACGATGACGACCGCAGCCGCGTCGGGCGAGCACACGTACGTGGTGAAGGCGGGCGATACGCTGAACATGATCGCGGCGAGCAAGCTCGGCAGCGGCCAGCGCTATCGCGAGATCCAGCGCCGCAACAACCTCGCGAACCCGAACCTGATCCTGGCCGGCCAGCATCTGGTGATTCCGGTCCGCTAGCCGCGGCGTGAAGCAGGGAAGGTGTGGCCGTGCAGGTGAAGTGATGCGCGCGGCACGGCGGAAACGATCCGTCGTGCCGCGCGTTGATGGACATCAGTGGGTGATCGACAGGAACAGGTAGGCCGCGAACAGCGACAGGTGCACGACGCCGTGCAGCACCGTCGTGCGTCCCTGGCTGAGCGTCAGCGTGCTGACGAGCAGCGTGAGCGACAGCAGCACGGTTTCCATCGCGCCGATGCCGAGCGTGAGCGGCTGGCCGACCCAGATGAACACGGCCGCGACGGTCGGGATCGTGAGCCCGATGCTCGCGAGCGCCGAACCGAGCGCCAGGTTCATGCTGGTCTGCAGGCGGTTCGCGCGCGCGGCGGTGACGGCCGCGAGCCCTTCGGGCAGCAGCACGAGCGCGGCGATCACGATGCCGACCGCCGCTTCGGGCGCGCCGAGCTTCCTCACTGCATGCTCGACGGCCGGCGACAGCAGCTTCGCGAGCAGCACGACCGCGACGAGGCTCGCGAACAGCAGCACGAGGCTGATCAACGCGGTGCGGCCGCTCGGCGGCGCCGCGTGCACCGATTCGTTCGCGCTGTCGTGCTCGGTGAGGAAGTAGTCGCGGTGGCGCACGGTCTGCACGAATACGAATGCGCCGTACAGCACGAGCGACGATGCGCCGGCGAACGCGAGCTGCGATTTCGAGAAGAACGGGCCCGGCGCCGCGTTGAGGTAGTTCGGCATCACGAGCGACAGCACCGACAGCGACGCGAGCACCGCGAGCGCCTTGCTCGCGCCGCGCCCCTGGAAATCCTGTTCGCCGTGCTTCCATGCACCGACCAGCAGGCAGAGGCCGACGATGCCGTTGCAGATGATCATCACGGCGGCGAACACGGTATCGCGCGCGAGGCCCGATTTCTCGGGGCCGGCGCCGAGCATCACCGACACGATCAGCGCGACTTCGATGACGGTCACGGCGACCGCGAGCACGAGCGTGCCGAATGGCTCGCCGACGCGGTGCGCGACGACTTCGGCATGATGGACGGCGGCGAACACGGCGCCGGCGAGCGCGGCGGCGAACACTGCGATGACGAGGCCTTCGGCCGGCACGACGCGCGACAGCGCGAGTACCAGCCAGGCGGCAAGCGGGGCCCAGAGGGTCCAGCGCGGGAGCTGGTTGGACGAGAGCGGCATGGACGGTTTCCCTATGCGAGTGGCGGCGCGCGACGCGCCGTCACGGGTTGACGAAGTCCGGCCGGATAATCCGCCGAACGAGAACGATGAAGCTGACGGGCGGCAGCGCGCAATGGTGCTGCCTCGGGTTCGCCGCCATGAGGCGGCGAGGGGCGCGGGCGGGCCGAAGCCCGTCGCTGGATGAAACGGTTCGATGCGACCGGGTGCCGATGGCGGCGCACGTGGATGTGGCGGCAGGCGGCCCGGCAGTCCGGAACCGACCCCGCAAGGGCGGCGTGCGAAGGGCGGCAGCGGCGGCGTGACACGCGGTTTCCCCCTGAAATCCGGCGGTTTGTCGAATTTTATCAGGCGTTCGGGGGTCGCTATCCCATATTCGAACACTTTCATTGACCTTTCGGTTTACAAAAAGTGCCCCGATCATCCGATTTTTTTGCTTTTGCAGATTTCGTAATGGTCTCTTGCACGACAAATTCGGGCTCGCCCTGACATAAATCTACCGACCGGTCGGTTTATAATAGCTCGCACTTCCACTTCATGACGGATCGCAAGCGATGGCTGTTTCTTCTGCACATTCGGTGAATTCGGGCGCGCTGGCGCCGACGGCGGCCGTCGGCGTGATCGGCGCGGGCGCGATGGGCGCGGGCATCGCGCAGGTCGCGGCAGCGGCCGGTCATGCGGTGCTGCTGTACGACCTGAACGAGGCGGCGTGCGACAAGGCGCTCGCCGGCATCCGCGCGCAGTTCGCGCGGCTCGCGGAGAAGGGCCGGATGGACCCGGCGCAGGCCGACGCGGCCGGCAGCCGGATCCGCGCGGTGCGCGCGCTGGCCGATTTCGCCGGCGCCGCGCTGATCGTCGAGGCGGCGGCCGAGCGGCTCGACGTGAAGCGCGAGATCTTCGCGACGCTCGAACGTCATGTCGACGATACCTGCATGCTGGCGACCAACACGTCGTCGATCTCGATCACGTCGATCGCGGCCGGGCTGCGCGCGCCGCAGCGCGTGGCCGGCCTGCATTTCTTCAATCCGGCGCCGCTGATGGCGCTCGTCGAGGTGGTCAGCGGGCTTGCGACCGCGCCGGAAGTCGCGCAGGCGCTGTACGACACGGCCGCCGCGTGGGGCAAGCGGCCGGTGCTGGCGAAATCGACGCCGGGCTTCATCGTGAACCGCGTCGCGCGGCCGTATTACGCGGAGGCGCTGCGCGTGCTGAACGAGCAGGGCGGCACGCCGGCCTCGATCGACGCGGTGATGCGCGAGGCCGGCGGCTTCCGGATGGGGCCGTTCGAGCTGATGGACCTGATCGGCCACGACGTGAACTTCGCGGTGACCGAGTCGGTATTTCGCGCGTACTTCAACGATCCGCGCTACACGCCGTCGCTGATCCAGCAGGAGCTCGTGAACGCAGGCTTTCTCGGTCGCAAGTCGGGACGCGGCTTCTATTCGTATGCGGACGGCGCGGCGCCACCCGCGCCCGAGCTCGAAGCGCCGCGTGCCGCGCCGGCCGACGTCGCGCTGTTTGCGCAGGACGGTCCGGCCGCCGCGCTGCATGCACGCTTCGCCGAACGCATCGCGGGTGCGCGGCACGACGGCGCGCATGCCGACGAACTGCTTGCCGTGGCCGGCCGCGCGTCGATCGCGCTGACGGATGGCCGCACCGCGACGGTGCGCGCCGCGCAAACCGGCGTGACAGATCTCGTGCTCGTCGACCTCGCGCGCGATTACGCGCAGGCCGGGCTCGTCGCGCTGACGCGCGCGCTGCAGTGCAGCGACGCCGCCTACGCGGAGGCGGTCGGGCTGTTCCAGCACGCCGGTTTCCGCGTCGTCGGCGTCGCCGACGTGCCGGGCATGGTTGCGATGCGCACCGTCGCGATGCTCGCGAACGAGGCGGCCGACACGGTCAACCAGGGCGTGTGCTCGCCCGCCGATCTCGATCTCGCGATGGAGAAGGGCGTGAACTACCCGTGCGGCCCGCTCGCGTGGGCCGATGCGATCGGCATCGGCCGCGTGCAGCGCGTGCTGTCGAACCTGGCGGCGAGCTACGGCGAGGACCGCTACCGCGTGTCGCCGCGCATCGCCGCGCTGCACGCCGCCGGCCGCACGTTCCGCTAGCCGCTGGCCCCATTACCCCGATCACGATAACGACATCACTCCATTGGAGGAGCACCCCGATGACTCACCCGACGCACCCCGCCGCCGCCCTCGATCCGATCGAGACCGCCAGCCGCGACGAACTGCAGGCGCTGCAGCTCGAGCGCCTCAAGTGGTCGCTGCGCCACGCGTACGACAACGTCCCGCACTATCGCCGGACGTTCGACGCGGCGGGCGTGCACCCGGACGACCTGACGACGCTCGCCGATCTCGCGAAATTCCCGTTCTCGACCAAGAACGACCTGCGCGACAACTATCCGTTCGGGCTGTTCGCGGTGCCGCGCGAGCAGGTCGTGCGCGTGCATGCGTCGAGCGGCACGACCGGCAAGCCGACGGTGGTCGGCTACACGGCGCGCGACATCGACACGTGGGCGAACGTGACCGCGCGTTCGATCCGCGCGGCCGGCGGCCGCCCCGGCGACACGCTGCACAACGCGTTCGGCTACGGGCTCTTCACGGGCGGCCTCGGGATTCACTACGGCGCGGAGCGGCTCGGCTGCATGGTCGTGCCGATGTCGGGCGGGCAGACCGAGAAGCAGGTGCAGCTGATCCGCGATTTCGAGCCGAAGATCATCCTGGTCACGCCGTCGTACATGCTGAACCTGATCGACGAGATGGTGCGGCAGGGAATGGACCCGGCCAAGTCGTCGTTGAAGATCGGCATCTTCGGCGCGGAACCGTGGACGCAGGCGCTGCGCGAGGAAGTGGAGACGCGCGTGGGCATCGACGCGCTCGACATCTACGGGCTGTCGGAAGTGATGGGCCCCGGCGTCGCGTGCGAATGCGTCGAGACGAAGGACGGCCCGGTGATCTGGGAAGACCACTTCTATCCGGAGATCATCGATCCCGCGACCGGCGAAGTGCTGCCGGACGGCAGCGAGGGCGAGCTCGTGTTCACGTCGCTGACGAAGGAGGCGATGCCGGTGATCCGCTACCGCACGCGCGACCTCACCGCGCTGCTGCCGCCGACCGCGCGCGCGATGCGCCGGCTCGCGAAGATCACGGGCCGCTCGGACGACATGCTGATCGTGCGCGGTGTGAACGTGTTCCCGAGCCAGATCGAGGAAATCGTCGTCGCGCAGACGAAGCTGTCGGGGCAGTTCCAGATCACGATCTCGCGCGACGGCCACATGGACCGGCTCGATCTCGCGGTCGAACTGCGCTCCGAGGCCGCCGCGTGCGTGACCGACGGCGAGCGCGCGGCGATCGCGCGCGAGCTGCAGCACCGGATCAAGACGATGATCGGCGTGTCGGCCGGCGTGACCGTGCTGGCCGCGGGCGGCATTCCCGCGAGCGCGACCGGCAAGGCCCGGCGCGTGATCGACCGCCGGCAGGCCGCCTGAACTTCGCCACCGAGTTTCGCCATTCCCTGTTCTACCCCGAGGAAACCTGTTCGATGGATGGATTGAAGACCCTGGCCGTCGCCGTCGATACGCGCGGCATCGCGACCGTCGCGCTGCAGCGCGGCGACGTGCTCAACGCATTCGACGAGACGATGATCGCCGAGCTGACCGACGCGTTCACTGCGCTCGGCGCGCGCGACGACGTGCGCGCGATCGTGCTGCGCTCGGACGGCCGCGCGTTCTGCGCGGGCGCGGACCTGCAGTGGATGCAGCGCGCGAGCGCGAACGACGCGGCCGCGAACCTGCGCGACGCCGAGCGGTTCGCCGCGATGATGCGTGTGATCCGGCAGTGCCCGAAGCCGACGGTTGCCCGCGTGCAGGGCCACGCGTTCGGCGGCGGCGTCGGCCTGTGCGCGGCCTGCGACATCGTGATCGCGAGCGATCACGCGCGCTTTTCGGTCAGCGAGGCCCGGTTCGGGATCCTGCCGTCGGTGATCGGCCCGTATCTGGTCGAGGCGGTCGGCCAGCGCCAGGCGCGCCGGCTCGCGCTGACCGCGACACAGCTCGCGGCCGGCGAAGCCGTCGCGATCGGGCTGATCCACCAGGCCGTGCCGCTCGAGGCACTCGATGAAGCGCTCGACAAGACGCTCGCCGAGCTGAGCCGCAATGGCCCGCACGCGCTGATGGAGATCAAGCGCTTTTTCGACGCGATCGGCGAGTATCCGCCGTCGGACGAACGCGCGGCGTTCACCGCACGGACGATCTCCCGCGTGCGCGCGACGCCGGAAGCGAAGGAGGGCTTCGCCGCGTTCTTCGCGAAGCGGCCGCCGGCGTGGGAGCCGGGCGCCGAATAAGGCCGTGGCGCGGCCGGCCGGGACCGGGCCGCGATTTGCGTCTCGGGCGCGGGCGCTTGCTCTACAATGCGTGACCCCCGGCGCGCCGCCGGCCCAGCCCTGACCGCTTCCTCGCCCGATGATCGTCAACCGCCTTATCTCCGAGATCCTGTTCGGCTTCACCGGCCTGATCGGCATCATCAATCCGATCGGCATCGCGTTCCTGTTTCTCGAGCGCACCGAGGCGCTGACAGAGCACGAGCGGAACCTGCTGGCGAAGAAGGTGGCGTTCAACGCGTTCATCGTGCTGATGGTCGCGTTCTTCGCCGGCACGCCGGTGCTGCATTTCTTCGGGATCTCGATGGAAGCGCTGCGGATCGGCGGCGGCTTCGCGGTCGCCGTCGCGGGCTGGCAGATGCTGAACGAGCCGGACGGGCCGGCGGGCGGCGGCGATACGCCGGTCAAGCCGATCGATGCGAACGCGATCATGACCCGCGCGTTCTTCCCGCTGACCATGCCGCTGACCGTTGGCCCTGGCTCGATCGCGACCGCGATCGCGCTCAACGCGAACCGCACGCACAAGCTGTCGGAATTCATGCTGTCGAGCATCGTGTCGATTACCGTCTCCGTACTGGTTGCGATCGTGATCTGGCAGGTCTACAGCCGCTCCGCGCTGCTGTCGCGCTACCTCGGCAGCGAAGGTACCAAGGTCGCGAAGCGCGTGTCGGCGTTCCTGCTGCTGTGCATCGGTGTGCAGATCATGCTGACCGGATTCTCCGAATTCCTGCAGCCGATCGCCGACCAGATCAAGTAACCCGTTCCTCCTTCGGCGCATGACCCGGCCCGGCGCCCTGCATTCGGGCTGCGGGTCGCGTTCGCCCGCTCGACCCCGCCGGGCAGCGCACCGATACGCGTTTGCGCGCTGCGGGATACCATGCGACGTCCGGCGGATGCATGGCGCGGCGTTCGTGCCCGGCGCACCGAACCGTGCCGCGCATCCGGCCGCAACCCCACTTCAATGACGAGGCGAGCGATGGAATACGTGAAATTCGGGTCGACCGGGCTGGACGTGTCGAAGCTGGTGCTGGGCTGCATGACGTTCGGCGAGCCGTCGCGCGGCACGCATCCGTGGACCTTGCCGGAAGCGGAAAGCCGCCCGATCATCCAGCGTGCGATCGAGGCCGGCATCAATTTCTTCGATACCGCGAACATGTATTCGGACGGCACGTCCGAGGAGATCGTCGGCCGCGCGCTGCGCGACTTCGCGAAGCGCGACGACGTCGTGATCGCGACCAAGGTGTTCTACCGGATGCGGCCGGGGCCGAACGGCGCGGGGCTGTCGCGCAAGGCGATCATGACCGACATCGACCAGAGCCTGAAGCGGCTCGGCACCGACTACGTCGACCTGTACCAGATTCACCGCTGGGATGACGGCACGCCGATCGAGGAGACGCTCGAGGCACTGCACGACGTCGTGAAGGCCGGCAAGGCGCGCTATATCGGCGCGTCGTCGATGTTCGCGTGGCAGTTCGCGAAGGCGCTGCATACGTCGAAGCAGAACGGCTGGGCCCGCTTCGTCAGCATGCAGAACCACCTGAACCTGCTGTATCGCGAAGAGGAACGGGAAATGCTGCCGCTGTGCGAGGCGGAAGGCATCGCGGTGATTCCGTGGAGCCCGCTCGCGCGCGGCCGGCTGACGCGCAACTGGGATGAGTCGTCCGGCCGGCAGCAGAGCGACGAGGTCGGTCAGCGGATGTATGACGCGACGGCCGATGCCGATCGCGCGGTCGTCGAGGCCGTCGCGGCGATCGCCGCCGCGCGCAACGTGCCGCGTGCGCAGGTCGCGCTCGCATGGGTCGCGCACAAGCGCGGCGTCACCGCGCCGATCGTCGGCATCTCGAAGCCGCATCATCTGGACGATGCGCTCGGCGCACTGCAGCTGAAGCTGACGGACGACGAAATCGCGGCGCTCGAAGGTCCGTACGTGCCGCACGCGGTGGCCGGCTTCAACTGAGCTCGGCCGGGCGAAACCGGCGGGATGCCGCCGCCATACGCCGCGTTCAGCGTGCGGCGGCGAGCATCGGGTAGGTGAACAGCCCGAAGTGAATCACGTTCAGTCCCGCGTGCGCGAGCGCGGACGCGAGCAGCCCGCCACGCCGCCATGCAAGGCCGTAGCCGATGCCGGCCACCGTGCCGAGCACGATCCAGTGCCAGCCGCCGGCCGCGTGCGCGGCGCCGAACAGCACGGCGCCGATCGCGAGCGCGGCCCACGGCCCCCAGCCGAACCGGCCGAGCACGCGCGTGAGCCCGCCTTGCACATAGCCGCGGAACAGCGCTTCCTCGGCGAGCGTGACGAGCAGCACATTGTTGACGAGCCACATCCAGCCCGACGCCGGCCATTTCGGCACCCAGCCGACCATGCCGAACGCGAGCGCGCCGGCCAGGCAGGCCGCCGCCGTTGCGACGCCGGCCACGGCTCCCGTGCGCAGCGCGCGCGCCGGCGGGACGTCAGGCGCCACCCACGGCAGCGTCCACAGCAGCCACAGGCCGGCGAGCGGCTTGTCGAAATTCAGGTACATCGTGAACGGCACGGCATCCGGCGTGAACCGGGTCGGCTCGATCACGCGCGGATTGTGGAAACCGGGAATCAGGTGCAGGCTCAGTGCGATCGCGAGCGCGGCAAACACGACGTGCGCGACGATCCGCACCGCGACTGGACGGCCCGGCGCGACGCCCCAGGCGGCGGCCGCGAGCAACGCGAACGGCGCGAGCACGATCGGCTCGAGCTTGCCGAATGCCAGCGCGCCGGCATAGCCGAGCGCGGCAAGGGCGATGCTCAGGCCGTGCAGCGGGCGCTGCCATGCGAACGCGGCGGCAGCGAACAGCGCGAGCCAGATGGTGGCACACGGGAGAAGCGAGAGGGACATGGGGCGATGCAGGGTCGGACGAGACGCCGCGCATCATACCCCAGCGACCGTGACGTGCCGCCGGGCCCGCCGCGCGGGGCGGGCGGTCAGCGGCCGGCGATCTCGGTGACGCCGTCGCGGGTCGGGATGTCGACGCTGTTGCGCTCGCGCATCCGCCGCCGGTACCAGAAGGTCCACAGCAGCAGCGTGCCGAAGACCGTGTAGCCCATGATCGGCGACACGACGAGCACGCGCTCGACGGGCCAGGTGACGACCATCCACAGGCGCAGCAGCATCTCCAGCGTCATGCACGCGCCCCATACGAAGGTCATCAGCCGGAGCATCTGGCGCAGCCCCGCCTGCTCGGCCCACACCGTCTCGAAACGCGCGGCGCCGCCGGCCATCTCGCGGGCGACCGTTGCGCGGGTCAGGTAGAAGATCAGCGGGCGATCGCGGAACAACGACAGCAGGAACACGATGCCGATCGCGCCGGACGCGAGCGATTCGCGCATCAGCAGCGTGCGCGCGCTGCCGCCGAGCGCCATGCCGGCGATCGACAGCGCGATGCCGAGCAGCACGATGGCGGCCACTGCGTCGATGCGGCGCGAGCGGATGAATTCGACGATGGACCAGACGATGGGCGGGATCGCGGACGCGTACAGCGCGCCGGTTTCCCCGAAATACGGGTGCGCGACCCGGTATGCGACCCAGGGCAGCAGCAGGTTGACGACGAGTTCGAGGATCAGGCCGGCTCGTGGTTTCACGGAAGCGGGCGCGCGGGTGGCGCGCGGGGCGGTGATGTCGCTTCGAGTATATCGAAGTCCGACCCCGCGCGCCTCGTCCGGCGCCGTTGTGCGCGCACCGGACACGGGCGGGAACGCGCGCCGGCCGGACGGCGGGCCGCGCCAGGGCCGCCGCGGGGCCGCCCGGCGCCGCGTCCGGAGGTCGCGCGGCGGTCATCGCCCGGTCACGGGTTCGTCAGGCCGTCGCGGGCTGGACGATGATCTTCACGTTCCGGTCCTTGTGGTTGACCAGTTCCTCGAAGCCGTGCGTGACGATGTCGCCGAGCGTGATCCGCCCGGTGATCAGCGGCTGCACGTCGATGCGGCCGTCCGCGATGAAGCGGATCACGTCCGCGAATTCGCCGTTATATGCGAGCGAGCCGATCACTTCCTTCTCGGTCGACACGATGTCGAAGAAGTTGAACGATGTCGGCTCCTCGAAGATGCCGACCATCACCGACTTGCCGGCCTTGCGGATCACGTCGATCGCGAGCTGCGCGGTGGCCGTGTGCCCGATGCACTCGAACGATACGTCGGCGCCGTAGCCGCCCGTCAGCGCCTTGACTTCCGCGATCGCGTCCGACGCCTTCGGGTCGATCACGACCGTTGCGCCGACCTCCAGCGCCTTCTGCTTGCGCGCGGCCGACATTTCCAGCGCGATCACGCGCCCGGCGCCCGCGGCCTTCGCGCACATGATCGTGCACAGGCCGATCGTGCCGGCGCCGACCACGACGACGGTCTGGCCGACGATGTTGCCGGCCTTCTTCACCGCGTGCAGCCCGACCGCGAGCGGTTCGATCAGTGCGCCGGCCTCGGTCGGGAAGTGGTCGGGGAGCTTGTACAGCAGCTCGGCCGGCACGTTCACGTATTCGGCGAATGCACCGTTGTTCATCAGCCCGGTGAACGCGAGGTTCTCGCAGATGTTGTACAGCCCGTGCCTGCAATACCAGCAGGTGCCGCAATGCTGGCACGCGTCGGCCGTCACGCGTTCGCCGACAGCGAAACCCGTCACGCCCGCGCCGAGCGCCGCGATTTCGCCGCTGAACTCGTGGCCGAGGATGCACTGGCCCTTCAGGCCCGTCAGCGGGTGCGGCGCGTCGACGGGGATGAACACGGGCCCGGCGATGTATTCGTGCAGGTCGGAGCCGCAGATGCCGCACCAGTGCACGCGGATCTGGACCCAGCCGGCCGGCGGATGCGCCGGAACGGGAACCTCTTCGACGCGGATGTCGTGGCGGCCGTGCCAGACGGCGGCCTTCATGCTGGGTGCGGTGTTCGTTGCCGGTGTACTCACGTTGCTGTCTCCGTCAGGTTGTCGTCGGACGCGCGGCAAGCAGCCGGGGCGTCCGTCGCGCGATTGCGCGAGCGACCGACACGCAGGAACGGGGCCAGCTCGAATGGGCGGTCGCGTGGCGGCCGAGTCGCGCGGGCGGTGTGCGGTGCAGCAGGGCGCCTTGCATCGGCATCAGGCGGTGTCGCGTGAATCGCGCGCGGAATTTGCTGCAACTGCGATGACGTGGTTCGGGTGAGACGCCGAGACATTCGTCTCGGCCGTTTGAGACGAAACGCGAGACGCGTGGCTCGATCGGCGTCGCCGTCGCCGCCGTCGTGCCAGCCCATTGTGCCGATCCGTGAAACGCATCATTGCGCACGCTGCCTCTTTACTTGAAGTTAACTTCAATTTGTATCATCTGCGACAGTCCGATCGCGTGCCGTGCGTGGCGGCGTCACCGGTGGCGGAGCATGACCGGATCGTCCGTCGCGGGCACGCTCGCCGCGCCGCCGGCCCGTTTCAATCTTCACGGAATGTCGTCAAGCATGTCGAACTTCATCGAAAGCCTGATCTGCGAATACGTGTCGTACCACATGCTGGTGGCCGACGAGCGGAGCGCGATGCCGTCGCCGGCAGAGGCCGGGATGGTCCGGCCGTCGGCGAGCGCCGCTCGCGCGCCGGTTCCGGAGCCGGTCGCACCGGGCGTTTCACCGTTGCGACCGCAACTGTTCGTGACGGTCCTGGAGGCTGGTGACGACGGCTTGCTGGTGCGCTGGAGCGAAAGCGGGCGCTGCCATTACGGCGAGCAGCGCTGGCGCTTGCGCGTCGCGTTGCAGGCGGGCCGCTGCGCGATCTCGGGCCAGGCGATCGCGCCGGGCGAGCCGGTGTACCGGCCGGTGCGGCGGCCGGTGCCCGTCAACGGCGACGAGATGATCCGCCCGGCGTCGGTGCCGGGCGCGGCCGGCGCCGGGTGTCACGTCGCGCCCGCCCGCGGCGAGGCGGCGGATCCGGTCGACGCCCTTGGCTGAGCGCGACCGGTTGCACCCGCGCGTTACTTGAGATCCTTCCGGTACTGGATGAACCCCGCGTTGTTCGCGAGCTTGTCGTACAGCGCGCGCGCCGTCGTATTGGTTTCGTGCGTGAGCCAGTACACGCGGCTCGCACCGGCTTCGCGCGCCCGCTCGTACACGGCCTCGATCAGCGCGCCGCCGGCGCCTTGTCCGCGTGCGTCGGCCGCCGTGAACAGATCCTGCAGGTAGCAGTACGGCCCTTCGGTCCAGCACGAGCGGTGGTAGATCGCATGCACGATGCCGACCAGCGTATCCGACGCGTCGAATGCGCCGAGCACGAACATCGGTTCGGCGGGATCCATCAGCCGCGTCCACGTCGTCGCGAACACGGCATCGCTCAGCGCGGTCTCGTAGAACTGCTGATAACCCTGCCACAGCGGGCGCCATGCGGCTTCGTCGGCGGCGACGAGCGGCCGGACCGCGACGCGCGTCGCGTCGTTCGCACGGCCGGCCGCTTCGCACGCACGCGCCTGCGCGTGGCGGATCGCGACGAGCGACTCGCGCTGCGCACCCTTCGCATCGAAGTTCTCCGGTGCGAGCCATGCTTCGAACGCGGCGCGCACGGCCGGCCATTCGCCGTCGACGATCGAGAACCAGGCGGTGTCGCGATTGCGGCCCTTGTAGACGATCGCCTGCCGGAACGTGCCTTCGTAACGGAAGCCGAGGCGGGCGGCGGCCTTGCGCGACGGCTCGTTGCGGTCGTCGCACTTCCATTCGTAGCGCCGGTAGCCGAGCGTGTCGAACGCGTATTTCATCAGCAGGTACTGCGCTTCGGTCGAAATCGGCGTGCGCTTGAGCAGCGGCGAGAACGTGACGGAGCCGACCTCGATCACGCCGTTGGCCGGATCGATGCGCATCAGCGCGAGCGTGCCGACCGCGCGGTTCGTCGCGCGGTCGATCACCGTGTAGTGCAGCGGATCGGCGCTCGCCGCCGCGCCGCGCGCGTAGTCGCGGTAGCTCGACTCGTCGGTGTACGGCCCGTGTGCGAGATAGGTCCAGTCGCTGCCGTCGGGCGCCTGCGCATACGCGGCGTACAGGTCGGCGGCATGGCGCTCGGCGTCGAGCGGTTCGAGGCGGCAGTAGCGGCCTTCGAGCACGATGCGCTCCGGGCGCGGGCGCACGGACCAGTCGGGAACGGGATGGCCGATGGGCTGCTGGAAGTCGTTGGTGAGCGTGGACAAGGTCGATCTCGCTTCGGTTGGCGGCCGGCGACATGCCGGCATGCAGACGATCGTAGTCCCGGCGAGGTACCATGAGAAGCGCCAGACAACGGCAAATTTATGGTGCCACGATCATGCCGCGGCGATGCCGTGGTTGCGCCACGATCGACGCGCCATGCTCCGATACTGCCACGCCGCGATACCTCGATGACGACAGCCCTTCCTTCCGGCGACGCACCGCTGTTGCCGCTCGACGCGCCGCTCGCGCGCACGGCCGGTGCGCCTTCGCTGCAGCGGCAATTGCTGCGCCGCGTGCGCGACGCGATTCTCGGCGGCGCGATGCCGGCCGGCACGCGGCTGCCCGGCACGCGCGCGCTGGCCGAGACGCTGGGCGTGTCGCGCAACACCACGGCGGCCGTCTACGAGCAGCTCGTCGCCGAAGGCTTCCTGCAATCCGATCGCCGCGGCACGCGCGTGGTCGGCCTGTCGCGGCCGGCGGCGCCGCGCCGGCGGGCCGCGCCGCCGGCCGTCGCGCAGCGGCTCGGCCGGATCCGTCCGAGCCTGATCGGCACCGGCGAGTCGGAAGGCTTCCGGCCGGGCGTGCCCGCGCTGTCGCATTTCCCGGTCGATGCGTGGCGGCACGTGATCGATCGCGCGCTGCGCCGCGCCGGCCGCGACCTGCTCGCGTACGGCGACCCGCTCGGCGAGCGCGCGCTGCGCGAGTCGATCGCGCGCCACCTGGCCGTGACGCGCGGCGTGCGCTGCGATCCCGAGCAGATCGTGATCACCGAAGGCGCGCAGGGCGCGATCGCGCTGTGCGCGCAGTTGCTGACGAATCCCGGCGACACGGTCTGGGTCGAGGAGCCCGGCTATCGCGGCGCGCGCACCGCGATGCAGGCGGCCGATCTCGATGTCGTGCCGATGCCGGTCGACGCGGAGGGGCTGCGCGCGGAAGACGCGGACTGGCGCGAACGCACGCCGCGGCTCGTCTACACGACACCGTCGAACCAGTTCCCGACCGGCGCGGTGCTGTCGATCTCGCGCCGGCTCGCTTTGATCGATGCCGCACGCCGGCATCGCGCGTGGATCATCGAGGACGACTACGACAGCGAGTTCCGTCACACCGGCGAGCCGATCGGCGCGTTGCACGGGCTCGCGGCCGATTCACCGGTCGTCTATCTCGGCTCGTTCAGCAAGACGATGTTTCCGGCGCTGCGGATCGGTTTTCTCGTGCTGCCCGACGCGCTGCTGGCCGCGGTGCGGCCGGCGTTGCCGGAGATGCTGCGCGGCGGGACACGTCACGTGCAGCTCGCGCTCGCCGATTTCATCGAGACGGGGGAGTACGGGCGGCATCTGGGGCGGATGCGCCGGTTGTATCGCGACCGCCGGCGGTTGCTGCTCGCCGCGCTGGACGATGCGTTCACCGTGCCGCATCAGGTCGAGGGCGGGCCGTGCGGGCTGCATCTCGCGTTGCGGCTGCCGGCGCGTTATCGCGACCGCGCGATCGTCGAGGCGGCGCGCGAGCATGGGATCGGGCCGTTTCCGCTGTCGGGGTTTTCGATCCACGCGACGCCGGCGGCCAACGGGCTCGTGCTCGGGTTCGGCAATACGTCGGCCGATGCATTCGCGCCGATGCTGCGGACGTTGTCGGCGATCGCGCATCGGATCGCGGGGGAGTGAAACGACGCGCGAGCGAGGCGGAGCCGGAAGCGGCACGATTGCCGCGTGTCGCTACTTTTTCAGCATGGCGAGCACTTCATCGACCATCGGATGATGCCGACTCGTATTCCAGACAGCGGCCGCCGTCACGACCATCACCTTTTCCTTCAACGGCCGTACGACGACATTTTCCGGCGCGAGCTTGCGCATCGACGCAGGCACCAGCGCCACGCCCTGACCGCAGCCGACGTACGCGATTTGCGACGTCACCGAACGTACCTCGTGAATCACGCGCGGCGTCAGCCCGTGCGTGCGGCAGACGGACGTCAGCATGTCGAAGTAGACGGGGCTGACCTGCCGCGACGACATGATCAGCGGTTCGTCCATCAACGCGCGCAGCCGCACCCTCGCCGTCGCCGCCAGCGGATGGTCCTTCGGCAGCGCCACGGCCAGCCGGTCCTCGGCCAGCGGCATCGTCGCGATGCCGTTCGCCACCTCGCCATCGACGCGCGCAAAGGCGAGATCGAGCTCGCCGGCCTCCAGCGCCGGAATTGCGTCGACGCTGTCGATCTCGTTGACGAACACGGTCAGGCTCGGATGCGCGCGCTTGAGCGTGTCCAGTAACGGCGGAACCGTATCGAGCATCGCGGATGTAATCGCGCCGACATGCAGCACGCCCGACTGGCCGGCCGCGACCTCGCGCACCACGCGCTGCAGCCGTTCGGCCTGGCCGGCGAATTGCCGGACGGCCGGCAGGATCGCGGCGCCGGCCGGGCTCAGTTGCGTTCCCTGACGCGAGCGGTAGAACAACTGAATCCTGAGCGACTGTTCCAGCACCTTGATCTGCTCGGTCAACGGCGGCTGCGACATGTTCAGCCGCTTCGCCGCCCGCCCGAAATGCTGCTCCTCGGCGACGGCGAGAAACATCCAGAGCTGTCGTATCAGCCGGTAGTCGATCGTGTTGCTCATGTCGGGTATGCCCAGGGATGAAATCGCGCGGAAACCGTCGCGGGGCGGGTGCTACCGCTCGACATCATGCGTCGCCGGCCACGCGAGAGATTGCATTTCCCGTATTCCGGAAATCGTATCACGCAGATACGAAATGCGAATTTTACTTGTCATGCTGCCGAGGCGACGATGGTTGCACTTTGTCAACGGGGATCAGCGTGATGAACCAGCCTTCCTTGCTCGAGCGCCTCGCGTCACTCGACACGAACACCGTATCCGATGCACTCGACTTTCTCGGCATGCCCGGCGCGACCGTCGGCCTGCGTCCATTGTGGGATTGCCCGAAGATCGTCGGGCGCGCCAGCACGATTCAGCTCGGACCGAAAACGGATGCCAGGCCGACGGTGCACCTCATTTCGCCCGTCGTCGACGCCGTCACGACGGACGATCGCGTGCTGGTGATTGCCGGCGGCGCGGACGGCATTTCCTGCTGGGGCGACATCCTGGCCAACGCGGCGACCGCGAAACGGATTCGCGGCTCGGTGATCGACGGGGCGAGCCGCGACATCGAGGGCAGCGAATCGATCGGTTACCCGGTGTACGGGCGCGGCGTCACGATGATCAGCGCCCGCAACCGCATGATCCAGATCGACTCCGGCACACCGGTGCAGATGGCAGGCGTGACCGTCCATCAGGATGACTACGTGATCGCCGATCGCTGCGGCACGGTGTTTGTGCCGGCCAGGTGTATCGAGGACGTGCTCGATCTCGGCGAGCGTATCGCGAAGCGGCAGGACGGGATGGTGGCCGCCGTGCGTGCGGGCCGTCCGGTCGCGGACGTGATGCACGACAAGGAATTCGAAGCCATCGCGGTGCGCTGAGCACTCATCCTTCTTCCGGAATATTTGATATGACGAATCCCAACAAGGCTGCGGCGGAAGACCAGGAGCTGGTCGCGCTGTTCGAAGGGCTCGACACGCCCGGCGTGTCCGATGCACTGGACAAGCTCGGGCTGCACGGGCAGGCGGTCGGCATCATGCCGCTGGCCGACTACACGAAGGTCGTCGCCGGTCCCGCATTCACGGTGAAGTACGTGCCGGCCAGCGTGCCGCCCGGCACCGTCGGCGACTTCATCGACGACGTCGCACCCGGCGACGTGGTCGTGATCGACAACGACGGCCGCACCGACTGCACCGTGTGGGGCGACATCATGACCCAGTACGCGGGGCTGCGCGGCATCGCGGGCACCGTGATCGACGGCGTGTGCCGCGACGTGAACAAGGCACTGGGCGACAACTATCCGCTGTTCACCGCAGGGCGCTTCATGCGGACCGGCAAGGATCGCGTGCAGGTCGAGTCGGTGAACGCGACGGTCGGGATCGGCACCGTGCGCGTGGCGGCGCGCGACATCGTCGTCGCGGATGCGAACGGCGTCGTGATCGTGCCGCGCGGCCGTGCGCGCGAAGTCGCACAGGTTGCGCGCCGGATCGAAGAAGTCGAATCGCACATCCGTGAACAGATCGCACAGGGCAAGACGCTCGGAGGCGCACGTGCGGCGCTCGGCTATCACACACTGCAAAGCAAGGCCTGAGCGATGAACACAACCCGCACTTATGAGCCGGCGCTGCTGGAACAGGCCCGCACGCTCGGCACGTCCACGCTGTTCGAGGCCTCGGGTCTGTCCACCAGCGCCGTCGATCCGGCCATCCGCACGGTGTGGCCCGGCGCGGCGGTCGCCGGTCCTGCCTACCCGCTCGAATGCTCGCCGGGCGACAACCTGGCGATCCATATCGCGATGGAGCAGGTGCCGCGCGGCAGTGTGCTGGTCGTCTCGACTGGCGGCTTCGTGTCCGGCTACTGGGGCGAAGTGCTGACGGTGGCCGCCGAAGCGGCCGGTGTGGCCGGACTGGTCATCGATGGCGGCGTGCGCGACATCGCGGCGCTGGTGGCCCGCCGTTTCCCGGTGTTCACGCGCGGCGTGTCGATGCGCGGCACGATCAAGGCGAGCGCACCGTCGGTCGGGCAGCCGATCAGCTTTGCGGGCACGCCGGTGGCGGCCGGCGATCTGGTCGTGGCCGACGACGACGGCGTGCTCGTGATTCCGGTTGCGCACGTCGACGCGACAGTGGTCCAGGGGCAGGCGCGCGCCGAGAAGGAGGCAAGGATGATGGACGCGTTGCGCGAAGGGCGCAGCACGCTGGAGCTGATGGAGCTGACGAGCTGGAGGAACGCGCGATGAGCGCACCGATCGAGACGCTGAACCGCTTCCTCGCCGCCGCACGGCCGTCGGCGACCTACAAGGTCATGGACCGCGTGGCCGCCCGGCGCGCGAGCGGTGCCGCGGTGATTTCGCTGAGCGCCGGCGAGCCCGATTTCGATACGCCGGAGCACGTGCGTGACGCCGGCATCGCCGCGGTCCGTGCGGGCCATACACGCTACACGCAGGTGGCCGGGCTGCGCGCACTGCGTGAAGCAATTGCCGACAAGTTCCGGCGCGAGAACGGCCTCGACGTGGATTGGCGCGACACGCTCGTCTGCAGCGGTGGCAAGCAGGTGATCTTCAATGCGCTGGCCGCGACGCTGAACGAAGGTGACGAAGTCATTGTCCCGGCACCGTACTGGGTCAGCTATCCGGAAATCGTGCAGCTTTGCGGCGGCAGATCCGTCACCGTGGCTTGCGGTGCGGAAAGCGGCTTCAAGCTCACGCCGCACGCGCTGCAGGTGGCGATTACGCCGCGCACGCGATGGCTGATCCTGAATTCGCCGTCGAATCCGACCGGTGCCGTGTACAGCCGCGCGGAACTGAAGGCGCTCGCCGAGGTGCTGCTGGCACATCCGCATGTGCTGGTGCTGTCCGACGACATCTATGAGCACCTGATTTTCGACGGCCTCGAGTTTTTCACGATCGCGCAGGTCGAGCCGCGGCTGCGCGAACGCGTGCTGACGATGAACGGCGTGTCGAAGGCGTATGCGATGACGGGCTGGCGCATCGGCTTCGGTACGGGGCCGCGCTGGCTGATCGATGCGATGGAGAAGTTACAGGGGCAACAAACGTCGGGCGCGTCGACGATTTCGCAGCACGCGGCGCTCGCCGCGCTGACCGGGCCGCAGGATTTCATCGCGCATTCGAGCGTCGCATTCGAGCGGCGACGCGATCTGGTCGTCGAGCAACTCAACCTGGCGCCGGGTTTGTGCTGCGCCGTCCCGCAGGGCGCGTTCTATGCGTTTGCGTCGTGCGCGGGGCTGATCGGCAAGACGACCCGTGCGGGCGTGCGACTGGAAGGCGACGAGGACGTCGTGAACGCGTTGCTCGACGAAGCCGGCGTGGCCACCGTGCACGGCAGCGCGTTCGGACTCGGCCCGTATATCCGGATCGCTTATGCGCTCGACGACAACGCGTTGCTGCGCGCGTGCACGGCGATCCAGGATTTCTGCCGGACGTTGACGGCCTGACGGTCGTTGTCCGTCCGACGGCTGCTGGTGCGCTTCTGTCGACCCTGCCGCATCGGGGCGGGCGCCACGCCCTCTTTACCCGGGATTGGATCAGATGAGTGATGAGTTTTCCCCGTCGCGGCTGTCGTTCGCCGTCGATGGCACCGAACTGGATGTATCGGCCCTTCATCGCGGCGGCGACCTCGCGCCCGTCGTGTTCCTGCACGGCTTCGGCTCGACCAAGGAGGATTACGCGGACATCGTGCGCCATCGCGAATTCGACGGCCGGCCTTTCGTTGCCTACGACGCGCCGGGCTGCGGCGAAACGCGCTGCGCGGACCTGTCGACTATCTCGATCCCGTTCCTCGTCGAAACGGCGTTGAACGTGATCGAACGAATCGGTTTCGCGCGTTTCCACCTCGTCGGTCATTCGATGGGGGGATTGACGGCGCTGTTGCTCGCGCACCGACATCCGGAACGCGTGCTGAGCTTCGTCGACATCGAAGGAAATATTGCGCCGGAGGATTGTTTCCTGAGCCGGCAGATCGTCGATCATCCGCGCGACAGCGCCGAGCGGTTCTTCGACGATTTCATCGACCGCATCCGTCGCGCGCCGGCCTATGCGAGCGCGCTGTATTCGACGAGCCTGCGTCACAAGGTGCGGGCCGAAGCCGTCGGCGGGATTTTCCGCTCGATGGTCGAACTGTCCGACAACGGCAACCTGATGCGCAAGTTCCTCGGCCTGCCGTTTCCAAGAATGTTCATGTACGGCGAGCAGAACGCGTCGCTTTCATACTTGAGCGCGCTCGAGGCGCACGGCGTCGTGCTGTCCGAAATCCCGGATTGCGGGCACTTTCCGATGTACTCGAATCCGGTATT
Source organism: Burkholderia sp. Bp9142 (assembly GCF_003853415.1). GTDB lineage: Bacteria > Pseudomonadota > Gammaproteobacteria > Burkholderiales > Burkholderiaceae > Burkholderia. The sequence continues at coordinate 236,712 of NZ_QTPP01000002.1, forward strand.
GATGTGGAAGGCGATCGCGGACTTTCATGCGCGTGCGGGTTGAAGCAAATCATCCTGTGCCCGGAGCGCGTCGTGACATCGTTCATCGCGCGCGTTCCGCGCGAATGATCCGCCGGGCCGCCGCCAGGCTCAGCGCGAGCAGCACCGCGACATACGCGACGACGGCACCCCACGCACCGTGTTGCCAGAACGTGCCGCCGACCGAACCCAGCACGCTCGACCCGAGGTAATAGGCCAGCAGGTACAGCGACGCGGCGTGCCCCTTCGCGGATCCGGCAAGGTGCCCGACCCAGCCGCTCGCGACCGCATGGGCGACGAAGAAGCCGATCGTGATCAGCACGATCCCGACGATGATCGCGACGAGCGAATGCGACAGCGTCAGCGCGAGGCCGGCCGCGAACACGAGAATCCCGCTGACGAGGACGGGCGCACGCCCGAGACGATCGGCGAGGGCGCCCGCGCTCGACGACGACACCATCCCGAACAGGTAGGCGCCGAAGATCAGCCCGCATGCGGTCGCGCTCAGGTTGAACGGCGCGGCCGTCAGCCGGAACCCGGCGTAGTTGTAGACGGTGACGAACGCGCCCATCACGAGAAAGCCGATCGCGAACACGAACGGCAGGCGAGCGTGATGCAGTTGCGCGTTCCATAGCCGCAGGTGATGACGCAGCGTCAGGTCGGTTCGCTTCACGAAGCGCCGCGACCGCGGCAGCAGCATCACGAACGCGATCGCCGCGACGAGATCGACGACGCCGATCGTCAGCATCGCGGTGCGCCACGAGAAATATTCCTCGAGCGCGCTCATCCCGATCCGCCCGATCATGCCGCCGAACGCGGTGCCGCCGACATAGAGCCCCATCGACAGGCCGAGCCCGTCGGACGCGATTTCCTCGGCAAGATAGGCCATCGCCACTGCCGGGACGCCGCCGAGCGCGAAACCTTCGAGCGCGCGCCAGACCAGCAGCAGGTTCCAGTTCGGCGAAACCGCCGCCAGCACGTTGAACAGCGCGGCCAGCGTCATCGACGCGAACATCAGCCCGCGTCGTCCGACGCGTTCGGACAGCGCGCCGGCGCACAGGATGGAGACGGCCAGCATCCCCGTCGACAGCGACAGGGACAGTGAGCTCGATGCCGCGCCGATATGGAATTCGCGCGCGAACGCGGGCAGCAACGGCTGGACGCAGTACAGCAGCGAGAAGGTGGAAAAGCCGGCCAGGAAGAGCGCCAGCGCAATTCGCTTGTAGGCCGCCGAGCGCGGCGACACGCCGGCGGGCAGCGCATCGGGCGCGGGGTTCGGAACGCGAGTCGCGGCGGGCGAAATCGCACGAGAAGACATGGCTTGTACCCGATGGGCTAGGGAATGCCAGAATTCTTGCGCACGCTCATGCATATGTCCAATATATGAAAGAAACCGTTGCGATACGTTTTACGACTGGCCTGAAGGCCGCGTCCCGCTTTTGTCCACCTGAGATCACATCGCGCATGGAACTTCGGCATCTCCGATACTTTCTGGCCGTGGCCGCCACGTCGAACTTCACGAAGGCCGCGGAAACGCTCGGCATGGGGCAGCCGCCGCTGAGCCAGCAGATCAAGGCGCTCGAGAGCGAACTCGGCGTGGAACTGTTCAAGCGGACCGCACGCGGCGCCGAGCTGACCGTGGCCGGTGAGGTGTTCGCGGAAGAGGCGCGACGCGTGCTCGACGACGCGGAGCACGCGGCACGGGCGGCAAAACGGGCCGCGCGCGGGGAAATCGGGCAGCTTCGCGTCGGTTTTACCGGGACGGCCGCCTTCAATTCGAAAGTCGCCGGCCTGATTCGACGTTTTCGCGAAGCGTTTCCGGACACGGAGCTGACGTTGCAGGAAGCGACCTCGGGCGTGCTGCTCGAGGCGCTGGAGGCCGGGCGGCTCGATGTCGCGATCGTGCGTCCGGAGCGGCGTATCGCGGACGCGTTGCGCGCAGCGGATTGGGACGAGGAGCCGATGTTCGTCGCGATGCCGGTCGCGCATCGGCTCGCGCAGCGGCGTCGGATCGATCTGGCGGAGCTGGCCGACGAGGCGTTCGTGCAGGTGCCGCGTGAAGCGGGCAGCGCGCTGTTCGACGACATCGTCGCCGCGTGCAATGCCGCGGGCTTCCAGCCGCGCATGGCGCAGCCCGCGCCGCAAATCGCGTCGGCGGTGACGCTCGTCGCGGCCGGGCTCGGCGTGTCGATCGTGCCGAAGGCGATCACGCAGGTACAGGTCGCGGGTGTCGTGTATCGGCCGGTCGCGGGCAACGGGCTGCGCGCGAGGCTGGCGATCGCGTCGCGGCGCGATGATCCGTCGGCGGTGGTGCGGAATTTTCTGGCGTTGGCGTGGTAGCGCGGAACGGTGGTGCGAGACACGGCGCGGCTGCGCGCATCGCCTGCCATCCGCGGTGAATATTCCGATTGACGAACCGCCGACTTTGTCCGGAACGAGCGCTGTCGCGGTTCCGCGCGCTGCGCGACCCGCCGGCATGCGGGTTTCGATTCGTATGTTCCCGAGCGGCGTGGACTATAAATGGAGTCGTGTACCGGTGCTTGTCGGGCTCCGCGCGTCTCGCGCATGACGGCGCCGCGACTGCCGGGGGAGGTGCACCGTGGTTCGCCAGACGCTTGCTCGCGCCGTGCTTCGCACTGCGTTGATCGGGGGCGCATTCGCCTTTTTCCTGTCGCCGCCGCCAACCGTGGCCGGGACCGTCGCGCCGCCCGCCACACCACCCGTGATGAAGAACAGGCCCGCGGTGCGGCCTTACTCGATGCCGGTCGACTTCTCGGCGATCGTCGACCGCTACGGCCCGGCGGTCGTGACCATCATGACCGCGGCGACCGACCAGCAGGCAGGCGGTCCGGCGTTCGTGTACCTCGATCCCGACGATCCGCTTTCCGCGTTCTTCCGCCGAGGCGCGCCGCTGCCGCCCGCGCAAGGCGCACAGGCGCCGGTGCCTGATACGTCGCCGCGCGCGATCGCGGGCCTCGGCTCGGGCTTTATCGTCAGCGCCGACGGGGTGATCCTGACTTCCGCGCATGTCGTGGCCGATGCGACCGACGTGACGGTGCGACTGGCCGATCATCGAGAGTTGAAGGCGACGGTGGTGACCGTCGATCCGCAGAGCGACGTCGCCGTGCTGCACGTCGACGCGACGAAGCTGCCGGTCGTGCGACTCGGCGATTCGTCGCGGGTGCGTGCCGGCGAACCGGTGATGACGATCGGCGCGCCGGACGGCTCGGGCAACACGGTCACGGCCGGCATCGTCAGTGCGACGTCGCATGCGCTGCCGGACGGCAGCGCGTTTCCGTTCTTCCAGACCGACATCGCGGTGAATCCCGACAACTCGGGCGGCCCCGTGTTCAACCGCGCGGGCGACGTGATCGGCATTGCGGTGCAGGTCTATACGGACGCCGACCGCTATGCGAGCACGACGTTCGCGATTCCGATCGCGCTCGCCGTCAAGGTGCGTGCGCAGGTGCAGGCGCAGATGCGGGCCAATGCGCAGGCGCAGCGCGCGTCGTCCGGCAACTCACTGGGCGTCGACGTGCAGGATGTCGGCGCCGGGCTGGCCGCCGCGTTCGGCTTGCCGCGTCCGGCCGGCGCGCTCGTCAACGGCGTCGATCCCGGTTCGCCCGCAGCCGCGGCCGGCGTGAAGCCCGGCGACGTGATCGTGCAGTTCGGCGGCAAGCCGATCGGCCAGTCGGCCGAGCTGAACGAGCTGGCCGCCGCGTTGCCGCCCGGCGGGAAGGCGCCGCTGCGGCTGATCCGCAACCGCACGCCGATGAGGCTGACGGTCACGGGGGCGGCGACCGGCGACGCGATCGATAACGCGGCCGCGACGGGCAGCGCGGGCACGGCTGGCGCGGGCGCGGTCGGCACGGCCGGTGCCGCCGGCGTGGCGATGGCTGCCACACAGCCGGCTGACACCGGCGATCGGCTCGGGTTGACGATGCATCCGCTGAGCGACGCCGAACGGCGTTCGACGGGGCTCGCGGTCGGGATGATGGTGGATGCTGTGCACGGGCCGGCCGCGAGCGCGGGCATCCGGCCGGGCGACGTCGTGCTCGAACTCAACGACACGCTGCTCGAAACGCCGGACGACGTGCAGACGCTCGAAGCGCGCGGCGGCGTGATCGCCGTGCTGATCCAGCGCGGCAACGCGCGCAAGTTCGTGTCGGTGCGCGCGCGGTAGGGCGTTGACGGCGTTGCCGTCGTGCGCCTTATGTGCATGCAGGAACGCCCCACGGCGATTCGTGGGGCGAGCATGGGGCAAAGGCCGGCATGACGGCCCGGCTTCATGCGGGCGCAACCGTTACGGCTTCGCCCCCATCATGAACTCGAACGACGCCACGCCATCGACGCCTCCGGTCACGCGATCACCCGGCTGCAGCGCGCCGACGCCGGCCGGCGTGCCGGTGAAGATCAAATCCCCGGCCTTCAGCTCGACCGAGCGCGACACGTACGCGATCACGTCCGGCACGGCCCAGATCATGTCGGCGAGATCGCCTTGCTGGCGCGTTTCGCCGTTGACCGCGAGCCAGATCCGCCCGCTTGCGGGATGGCCGGTGGCGGTGGCCGCGCGCAGCGCGGTCACGGGGCCCGATGCGTCGAAGCCCTTCGCCCAGTCCCACGGCCGGCTCAGCTTTTTTGCCTCGGCCTGCAGGTCGCGGCGCGTGAGGTCGACACCGACGCCGTAGCCCCACACGTGCGACAGCGCATCGGCCGGGTCGATCGACCGGCCGTCCTTGCCGATCGCGACGACCAGCTCGATTTCGTGATGGAGGTCGCAGGTCAGCGGCGGATACGGGACGGTGCCGCCGGCCGGGACGATTGCGTCGGCCGGTTTCGAGAAGAAGAACGGCGGTTCGCGGTCGGGATCGGCGCCCATTTCGCGTGCATGGTCGGCGTAGTTGCGGCCGACGCAGAATACGCGGCGCACCGGAAAGCGCGCGGACGATTGTTCGACTTCGACGGAAGGACGCTCGGAAGCGTCGATGACGTATGCGGACATCGGATGGCCTCGTTCGATGGAAAGACGGATGCCGCCACCCGCGCAGTACATTGCGGGCCGGCATGCATGGAACGATACCCGACGCATGCGCGCCCGGATGCGACGCAACTGCGTTTTAACCGGACAAATCTACGCGTCGCCGGCCACCGGTGCTTCGTCGACGTCCGGCAGCGCGGCGTTCGCGTCCCGGTATGCCTTCGGCGACACGCCGACCCGTGCGCGGAAGCGCCGCGCGAAATACCCTTCGTCGCGGAAGCCGACCGAGCGCGCGATGTCCGCGATGCGCCGGCTCGTATGCGCGAGCAGCGATTGCGCGAGCGCGATCCGGCGCTCGGTCACGAGATCGGTGAAGGTGCTGCCAGTTTCCTTGCGTACCAGGTGCGCGAGGTAGTTCGGCGACAGGAACGCGGCCTCGGCGGTGGCCGCGAGCGTCAGGTCCTCGCGGGTCAGGTTCGCACGCACGTGGCGCAGCACGCGCGCGAGCGCGTCGCGCCGGCCCGCGCGCTGGGCGCCGCGCTGCGCGAGCTTGTCGAGCGCGCCCGCGTACTGCGTGCAGACGAGCCCGATCAGCTGCAGCAGGTAGCCGCGCAGCAACGTGGTCGAGCCGAAGGTGCGCACGCGGTCGGTGTCGAGCATGCACAGCGCGAGGCGGCGCGCCTCGTCGAACGCGTCGCCGGTCAGGATGAAGTCGAGATGTTCCTGGAAGCGGAACGGCGTCAGCTCCGGAACGCGGTGCGCGGGGACATCCTCGAGATCGAGCGGATCGACGTCGAGATCGGCGCGCAGGAACGCCTGGCTGAAGTTGATCACGATGAAGTGCGCGCCTTCCGGATGCGGAATCAGGTGCTCGCGGTGCGGCAGCACGAACGCGAGCGCGCCGCGCGGAAATGGCCGCGTGACGCCGCCGATCCGCTGCTCGGTGTCGCCGCCGAGGTTGAACTGGATCTGGAAGTACGCGTGCCGGTGCGGCTCGGTGATCGCCTGGCGCGACGCCTGGTCGCGGATGTAGAAATCGAGCCGGTCGCTGCGTTCGGGCATCCCGTACAGGCGCGGCGGGGCGGTGGAGGGCATGAAGGATTCTGCTGTTCGTGACGCGGTTGAGCCGCGATGGTACAGCGAACCGCGCGCGGCCGGAATCCGCCGGTCGATCCGCGCAGGCGGTCCGGATGGGCGGCCGCGCGGGATGGCGGGGCGCGCGCCCGGCGCGGCGACAGGGAAATCAGGCGGCCGGATGAACGCCCGGATGGCGGCAGTGCGTGCCGGCCTCGTCGGTTGCGAGGCGGCTGGAGGCACCGGCCGATCGGCGCGTGTCGGCGGTCGCGGCGCGATTCGTGCGCAGTGTCCATGCCGGCGCTGCGGCCGGCTTCGGTCAGCCGGCGATCAGCGGCGCGACGCGCCGCCTCAGCTCGGGCACGACCTCGGCGTCGAACCACGGGTGGTGCTTGAACCACGCCTGGTTACGCGGCGACGGATGCGGCAGCGGCAGCACGTCGGCGCCATAGTCGCGCCACGCCTGCACGGTGTCGGTCAGCGTCGCCTTGCGCGTGTCGCGCAGGAAATGCCGCTGCGCGTACTGGCCGATCAGCAGCGTCAGCCGGATCGACGGCAATTCGGCGACCAGCCGGTCGATCCACAGCTGCGCGCATTCGGGGCGCGGCGGGTTGTCGCCGCTCGCGCCGCGGCCCGGGTAGCAGAAGCCCATCGGCACGATCGCGAAGCGCGTCTCGTCGTAGAAGGTGTCGGCGTCGACGCCCAGCCAGTCGCGCAGCCGCTTGCCGCTCGCATCGTCCCAGGGGATCCCGCTCGCATGGACGCGGGCGCCGGGCGCCTGCCCGACGATCAGGATGCGGGCGTCGCGCCGGGCGCGCACGACGGGGCGCGGCCCGAGCGGCAGGTCGGCTTCGCAGGCGCGGCACGCGCGGATTTCGGTGAGCAGCACGTCGAGCGGCGTGCGCGTTCGTTTCGGCATCGATTCTGGACGGGGACGGATGTGGCGGCACGGACACGAAAGCGTCCGGGCGGCGCGGGGCCGGTGCGGACCGGCGCATCGCGTCAGGCGTTCCGCATGGCGCGGCATCGCGCGGTGCGTCGGCCCTGCGGCCCTGTGGTGCCGGCATCCCCCGTATCGGGATCACCTGCCCGCTGAACCGCCTTCGGCGACCGCAGCATCATACAACGCCGTCTGCGCGATCGCCGCGGCGATCCCCGCGTCGTCGTGCGCCCCGTCGAGCATGCCCCAGCGCCGGTATTGCGACAGGAACCACTGGCCGTCGCGCGGATCGGGCCGGTTCACGGCGCCGCCGTCGTGGAAGCGGATCGGCAGCGGCGGCTGCGCGAACGGTCCCGCGCCGTAGTCGCCGAGCAGGCGCGGCGCGATCAGCCGCGCCGGCACGCCGAGCGCATCGGGTGACGCGAGCCAGTCGGCCGCGTCGCGACGGTGCGCGGCATCGTCCAGCCACGCGCACGCATCGACGAGCGTGCGGATCAACGCACGCGCGGTGGCCGGATAGAGCGCGACGAAATCGCGCCGGGTCGCGAGCACCTTCTCCGGATGATCGGGCCAGATCTCGCTCGTGACGGCGACGGTCCGGCCCGCGCCGCATGCTTCGGCCACCGCGTGCCACGGCTCGCCCGCGCAGAAGCCGTCGAGCTCGCCGCTCGCGAGCGCCGCGACCATCTCGGGCGGCGGGATCACGACGCTGCGCACGTCGCGCAGCGGGTCGACGCCGTGCGACGCGAGCCAGAAGTTCAGCCACATCGCATGCGTGCCGGTCGGGAAGGTCTGCGCGAGCAGCGGCTTGCGGCCGAGCGTCGCGAGCGCCGCGCGCACGTCGCCGCTTGCGCGGTACGCGTCGGCGAGGCCGCGGGCGAACGTGATCGCCTGGCCGTTGCGGTTCAGCACCATCAGCGCGGCCATGTCGGCCTGCGGCCCGCCGATGCCGAGCTGCAGCCCGCACACGAGCCCGTACAGCGCGTGCGCGGCGTCGAGCTCGCCGGTCAGCAGCTTGTCGCGCACGGCGGCCCACGACGGCTGGCGGCTCAGCTCCAGCGTCAGGCCGTGGCGCGCGCCGAGGTTCAGCTGCTGCGCGACGATCAGCGGGGCCGCGTCGCTCAGCGCGACGAACCCGAGACGAAGATGCGCGCGTTCCGGCGCGGCGGGAGGTGAAGTGTTCATGGCGGTCATTGAGGTGGCGCGTCGAGCAGTTGCCGCGCGACGTCGACGATGCGCAGCCCGTGATCCATCGCGCGCTTGCGCAGCAGCGCATACGCGTCGTGCTCGGACAGCCTGCGCTGGTCCATCAGCAGGCGCTTCGCGCGGTCGATCAGCTTGCGTTCGGCGAGTTCGCGCTCGACGTCGGCGAGCCGGCGGCGCAGCGCATCGTCGTGCGAGAAGCGCGCGAGCGCGACTTCGAGGATCGGCGCGAGGCGCTCCGCCGACAGCCCTTCGACGAGATACGCGCTGACGCCCGCGCCGACCGCCGCGTGAATCAGCGCCTGGTCGGCGTCGTGGCTGAACATCAGCACGGGGCGCGGCGCGGTGGCGTGCATCACGGCCAGTTGCTCGAGCGTGTCGCGCGACGGCGAATCGGTATCGATGATCACGACGTCGGGGCGCTGCTCCTCGACGGCGGCGGGCAGGCGGGCGGGCGTCGCGACGTCGTTGAGCATCTCGTAGCCGAGGCGCGCGAGCGCGTCGCCGAGTTCGCCGATCGGCTTGTCGGTGTCGGTGACGAGCAGCACGCGCAGGCGCAGGGGTGGGGCGGGCGTACTCATGAGGCAAACGGCGGCGGCAAAATCGTGGCGCGATGCGCGGATCGGGAGCCGTGGCCCCGTGCGGACATCGGGTCGGCACCGCGCGCGGCGCTCAGGCGGCCGGTGCGAGCCGCGCCGCTGCTTTCATGATAGGCGGGCGGCCGTTGCAGCGTGGTGTCACGCATGCTACGCGGCCCGGGACAAGGTCGTTTCGAACGCGGCACCCGCGTCCGGCACGTCGTGCAAGGCCGCTTCCCCGATCGCGCCGCCGACGAGGATCACGGCCGGGCTGCCGAGCCGCGCTGCTTCGACGCCGCGCGCGAGACCGCCGAGCGTGCCGGTCCAGCGGCGTTCGTGCGGCGTGCCGGCCCACTGCACGGCGGCGGCCGGCGTGGCTGCGGGCAAGGCGGCGAGCAGACCCGCCGCGATGCTGTCGACCCGGCTCATCCCCATGTAGATCGCGAGCGTGGTGCCGGTCGCCGCGAGCGCTGCCCAGTCGGGCTCGCCGTGATCCTGGCGGTGCGCGGTGACGAACGTGACACCCTGGCAGTGCTCGCGGTGCGTGAGCGAGATGCCGAGGCTCGCGGCGGCCGCGAATCCCGACGAGATGCCGTTGATGATGTCCACCGGAATCGCGGCGGCGCGCAGCGTCGCGAGTTCTTCGCCGGCGCGGCCGAACAGCAGCGCATCGCCGCCCTTGACGCGCACGACGTGCGCGCCGCGCAGCGCGTAGCGGCGCATCAGCCGCTCGATGAATGCCTGCGGCGTGGAGCGGCAGCCGCCGCGCTTGCCGACGCGGATCACGCGCGCGTGCGGCGCGAGTTCGACGATGCCGGGCGCGACGAGATCGTCGAGCAGCAGCACGTCGGCGGCCGCCAGCGCCTTCACGGCCTTCAGCGTGAGGAGATCGGGATCGCCGGGGCCGGCGCCCAGCAGCGTGACTTTGCCAGTCGTCATGTCGTGTTCCTGGTGCCGCGTGCGTGCGGCGGTCGATTGCATGTCGTTGCGCGCGGCGGCGGGCGGTCGAAGCAACCACGGCATCCTGCCGTGCCGCGCACGGGGGGACATCGTTGTCCTGATCTGCTGCACCCGCCTGCGATGGCGGGCCTGACTTCGGGGACTGCCCACCGGCGCCGTTGCCGGTGTGTGCACCGGATTCAGCAATATCCGGGCCAACCACCCGCGAACCCTGCGGCATCCGCCGCGCGACGGCCGCATCGGCCCCGGACATGCCCGCAGCCGCGGGGCCAGGACGCACGCGATGCCGCATCGGCGTGCATCCCGCCCCGCCAGCGCGCACCGCGATGTCGCACGGCGACAGTGCTGCAGCGCACCACATCTGTGCCTCCGTGCATCCCGACGCATCGCGCGCGGCGCACCGCGGCGACGTGTGTGACGGGCTGCGAGCCTTGTGTGGCGGGGCGCTCGGCGCGATGCGGGCCGACGTGGCACGGCGCTTGCGTTAGCTGGTTCGGGCGGATCAACGGCGATTCGTCCGCAGTACCGATTACTGACGCGCCCGGCAACGGGCTTCATGGGCAACGGCGTCCTACGCATCGGATCTCTCGACGAGACCGGCTGCGCAGGATGCCGTTTTTCGTTTGGCGGATGACATGACCGACAAAGCTACCCGTATCGATCTCTTCAGCTTCCGCACCGCGCCGATGCGCGCGTTCCACATGACGTGGATGGCGTTTTTCGTGTGCTTCTTCGCATGGTTCGCCTGCGCACCGCTGATGCCGCTGATCGCGCGCGAATTCCACCTCACCGCGGCACAGGTCGCGAACATCAACATCGCGGCCGTGGCCGCGACGATCGCCGTGCGGCTGCTGGTCGGCCCGATGTGCGACCGCTTCGGCCCGCGCCGCGTCTATGCGGGCCTGCTGCTGCTCGGCGCGCTTCCCGTGTTCGCGGTGTCGTTCACGCACGACTACCTGTCGTTCCTGATCTGCCGCCTCGGCATCGGCGCGATCGGCGCGGGCTTCGTGATCACGCAGTACCACACGTCGGTGATGTTCGCGCCGAACGTGGTCGGCACCGCGAACGCGACGACGGCCGGCTGGGGCAACGCGGGCGCGGGCGCGACGCAGGCGATGATGCCGCTGCTCGTCGCCGCCGGCCTGATGCTCGGCTTCGGCGACGACGCGTCGTGGCGCATCGCACTCATCGTGCCGGGCGTCGCGATGCTCGCGATGGCGTGGGCGTACTGGCGCTTCACGCAGGACTGCCCGCAAGGCGACTTCGTCGCGCTGCGCAAGCAGGGCGTGACGGTCGACAGCGGCAAGAAGGGCGGCTGGGCGAGCTTCTTCGCGGCGTGCGGCAACTATCGCGTGTGGATGCTGTTCGTCACGTACGGCGCGTGTTTCGGCGTCGAGGTGTTCATCCACAACATCGCCGCGCTGTACTACGTCGATCACTTCCAGTTGTCGCTGAAGGATGCCGGCTTCGCGGTCGGCCTGTTCGGGCTGCTCGCGCTGTTCGCCCGCGCGCTCGGCGGCTGGCTGTCGGACAAGGTCGCCGCACGCCGCAGCCTCGACGTGCGCGCGGCGCTGCTGTGCGCGCTGATCATCGGCGAAGGGCTCGGGCTGATCTGGTTCTCGCATGCGCAAGGCATCGGCATGGCGCTGGTCGCGATGCTGACCTTCGGCCTCTTCACGCACATGGCCTGCGGCGCGACCTATGCGCTCGTGCCGTTCATCGACCGCAAGGCGCTCGGCGGCGTCGCGGGGATCGTCGGCGCGGGCGGCAACGTCGGCGCGGTGGCCGCGGCCTTCCTGCTGAAGGGCGTCGGCGACGTGCAGCACACGCTGAGCCTGCTCGGGCTCGCCGTCACCGCGACCGCATTGTGCGCAATGGCCGTGCGTTTCAGCGAAGAACACAAGGCACGCGAGGCCGAACTGCGCGATCGCGCGCTGGCCGCCGCCAACGCCGCGAACTGATCGACCGAGGGAAACGTCATCATGAAACTCATCGTCATCGGCCACGGGATGGTCGGCCACAAGCTCCTCGAATGCCTGGCGGCGCAAGCCGGCACGGCGGACGCGCTGCAGGTCACGGTGCTCGGCGAGGAACCGCGCCCGGCATACGACCGCGTGCACCTGTCGGAATTCTTCGCGGGCAAGTCGGCGGACGATCTGTCGCTCGTCGAACCCGGTTTCTTCGCGCGTCATCCGCGGTTCGACCTGCGGCTGAACGCCCAGGTCGCGTCGATCGATCGTGCCGCACACACGGTCACGCTCGCGTCCGGCGAAACGCTCGCCTACGACAAGCTGGTGCTCGCGACGGGCTCGCGTCCGTTCGTGCCGCCGGTGCCGGGCCGCGATCGCGCGGGCTGCTTCGTGTACCGGACGATCGAGGATCTCGAAGCGATGCAGGCGTGCGGCACGCACGCGAAGCGCGGCGTGGTGATCGGCGGCGGGCTGCTCGGCCTCGAATGCGCGAAGGCGCTGCGCGACATGGGGCTCGACACGCACGTCGTCGAGTTCGCGCCGCGCCTGATGGCGGTGCAGGTCGACGACGGCGGTGGCCGGATGCTGCGCGCGAAGATCGAGGCGCTCGGCGTGACCGTGCATACGGGCAAGAACACGCTCGAGATCGTCGACGGCGAGGAAGGCACGCACCGGATGGCGTTCGCCGACGGCTCGCATCTCGACACCGACATGATCGTGTTCTCGGCCGGCATCCGCGCCCGCGACGAACTGGCACGCGCGTGCGGGCTGGACATCGGCCCGCGCGGCGGCGTCGCGATCGACGACGCGTGCCGCACGAGCGACGCCGACATCTACGCGATCGGCGAATGCGCGGCCTGGAACGGGATGGTGTACGGCCTCGTCGCGCCGGGCTATGACATGGCGCGCGTGGTCGCGAAGCAGCTCGGCGGCGACCTCGACGACGCGGCCGGGGCCGCGTTCGCCGGTGCCGACATGAGCACGAAGCTGAAGCTGATGGGCGTCGACGTCGCGAGCATCGGCGACGCGCACGGCGCGACGGCCGGCAGCCGCACCTACCAGTACGCGGACGAGCGCCGCCAGGTCTACAAGAAACTGGTGGTGTCGGACTGCGGCAAGTTCCTGCACGGCGCGGTGATGGTCGGCGACGCGGCCGAATACGGCACGCTGCTGCAGATGATGCTGAACCGCATCGAGCTGCCCGAGTCGCCGGAATTCCTGATCCTGCCGTCGTCGGACGGCGCGGCGAAGCCCGCGATCGGCGTCGACGCGCTGCCGGAGGGCGCACAGATCTGCTCGTGCAACAACGTGTCGAAGTCGCAGATCTGCGCGGCGGTGGCCGACGGTGCGACGAGCCTCGGCGCACTGAAGTCGTGCACGGGCGCGGGCACGTCGTGCGGCGGCTGCGTGCCGCTCGTCACGCAGATCATGAAGGCCGAGATGAAGAAGCAGGGCCTCGCGGTCAACAACCATCTGTGCGAGCACTTCCCGCATTCGCGCCAGGAGCTGTTCCACCTGATCCGCGTCGAGCGCATCACGACGTTCGACGAACTGCTGCAAAAGCACGGCCGCGGGCTCGGCTGCGACGTGTGCAAGCCGGCCGTCGCGGGCATCCTCGCGTCGTGCTTCAACGAGTTCGTGCTGAAGAAGGAGCATGCGGGGCTGCAGGATTCGAACGACTACTACCTCGCGAACATCCAGCGCGACGGCACGTACTCGGTCGTGCCGCGCATGCCGGGCGGCGAGGTGACGCCGGAAGGGCTGATCGCGGTCGGCCAGGTTGCGCGGAAGTACGGCCTCTACACGAAGATCACGGGCGGCCAGCGCGTCGACCTGTTCGGCGCGCGCGTCGAGCAGCTGCCGTCGATCTGGGAAGAGCTGATTGCGGCCGGCTTCGAATCCGGGCATGCGTACGGCAAGTCGGTGCGCACGGTGAAGTCGTGCGTCGGCTCGACGTGGTGCCGCTACGGCGTCGACGATTCGGTCGGCCTCGCGATCGACATCGAGAACCGCTACAAGGGCCTGCGCGCGCCGCACAAGATCAAGTTCGGCGTGTCGGGCTGCACGCGCGAGTGCGCGGAAGCGCAGGGCAAGGACATCGGGATCATCGCGACCGAGAAGGGCTGGAACCTGTACGTGTGCGGCAACGGCGGGATGAAGCCGCGCCACGCGGAACTGATCGCATCCGACCTCGACCGTGACACGCTGATCCGCTACATCGACCGCTTCCTGATGTTCTACGTGCGCACGGCCGACCGGCTGCAGCGCACCAGCGTGTGGCGCGACAACCTCGAAGGCGGGCTCGACTACCTGACCGACGTCGTCGTGCACGACAAGCTCGGGATCGCGGCCGAACTCGAGGCCGACATGCAGCACGTGGTCGACACCTACGAATGCGAATGGAAGAAGGCCGTCACCGATCCGGAAACGCGCAAGCGCTTCCGTCACTTCGTGAACAGCGACGCGCCGGACGCAACCATCGAATTCGTCGAGACGCGCGGCCAGATCCGTCCCGCGACGCCCGACGAGCGCGTGGGTGGCAAGCCCGTTTCGATTCCCGTCGTCGCCGAACCCGCAACCGAATCGGCCACCGTTTGACCCCGACCGACACCTGCGTCTTTTCCAAGGAGCCCATCATGAACGATCGTCTTCCCCTGTCCTGGACCCGTGTGTGCCCGCTCGACGACATCGTGCCGAACACCGGCGTGTGCGCGCTCGTCAACGGCGAGCAGGTCGCGGTGTTTCACGTCGCGCACGCTGAAGAAGGCGGCGTGTTCGCGATCGACAACGTCGACCCGGTGTCGCAGGCGGCCGTGATGTCGCGCGGGCTGATCGGCAGCCTCGGCGAGCGCGTCGTCGTCGCGTCGCCGCTTTACAAGCAGCATTTCGACCTGCGTACCGGCGAATGCCTCGAATCGCCCGACAAGTCGGTGAGCGCGTATCCGTCGCGGGTCGAGGACGGCTTCGTGTGGATCGCCGCCTGAACGCCCCGGAGCACGCATGAGCGCCACCCCCGTCAAGAGCGTGTGCCCGTACTGCGGCGTCGGCTGCGGGATGGTGCTGCACGTCGAGGATGACGAAGTCGTCAAGGTATCCGGCGACTCCGACCATCCGACCAACTTCGGGCGGCTGTGCACGAAGGGCTCGTCGGCGCACGTCGCGTTGCGCCGCTCCGGGCGGCTCGACCGCGCGTTCGTGCGGCGCGCGCGCGAGGACGACCTCGTGCCGCTGCCGGCCCGCGACGCGATCGCCGAGACCGCCCGGCGGCTGCGCGCGGTGCTCGACGCGCATGGGCCCGATGCGCTGTCGTTCTACGTGTCGGGGCAGATGTCGATCGAGGCGCAATATCTCGTGAACAAGCTCGCGAAGGGCTTCGTCGGCACCAACAACATCGAGTCGAACTCGCGGCTGTGCATGGCGAGCGCGAGCACCGGCTACAAGCAGTCGCTCGGCGCGGACGGCCCGCCCGGGTCGTACCAGGACTTCGATCGCGCGAACCTGTTCTTCGTGACCGGCGCGAACATGGCCGATTGCCACCCGATCCTGTTCCTGCGGATGATGGATCGCGTGAAGGCCGGCGCGAAGCTGATCGTCGTCGATCCGCGCCGTACCGGCACCGCCGACAAGGCCGACCTGTTCCTGCAGATCCGGCCGGGCACCGATCTCGCGCTGACCAACGGATTGCTGCACCTGCTGCACGCGAACGGCCGTACCGACGCCGCGTTCATCGACGCGTACACGGAAGGCTGGGACGCGATGCCCGCGTTCCTCGCCGACTACACGCCGGCGCGCGTCGCTGACATCACGGGGCTCGCGGAAGCCGACATCCGCACGGCCGCGCAATGGATCGGCGACGCGCAGGAATGGATGAGCTGCTGGACCATGGGGCTCAACCAGAGCACGCACGGCGTGTGGAACACCAACGCGATCTGCAACCTGCATCTCGCGACGGGCCGGATCTGCCGCCCGGGCAGCGGGCCGTTCTCGCTGACCGGCCAGCCGAACGCGATGGGCGGGCGCGAGATGGGCTACATGGGCCCCGGCCTGCCGGGCCAGCGCTCGGTGCTGTCCGACGACGACCGGCGCTTCGTCGAGCACCTGTGGCGCGTGCCGGCCGGCACGCTGCGCAAGGAAACCGGCAAGGGCACCGTCGACCTGTTCGAACGGATGGCGGCCGGCGACATCAAGGCGTGCTGGATCGTCTGCACGAACCCGGTCGCGACCGTGCCGAACCGGCAGAACGTGATCGCGGGGCTGCAGGCAGCGGAGCTCGTGATCGCGCAGGACGCGTTTCTCGATACGGAGACCAACCGCTACGCGGACATCCTGCTGCCCGGCGCGCTGTGGGCCGAGGGCGACGGCGTGATGATCAACTCCGAGCGCAACATGACGCTGATGCGCGCCGCGATCGCGCCGCCCGGCGATGCGCTGCCCGACTGGCGCATCGTCGCGGAAGTCGCGCGCGCGATGGGCTTCGGCGATGCGTTCGACTACGCGTCGGCGGCCGACGTGTTCGACGAGATCGTGCGCTTTTCGAATCCGGCGACCGGCTACGACCTGCGCGGCGCGAGCCATGCGGCGCTGCGCGACGGCCCGGTGCAATGGCCGGTCGCGCCGGGCACCGCGCGCGAGCGGCACCCGATCCGCTACCTGAACGACGGCGTGAGCCAGACGCCGCGTCCGGCGGCCGACGGGCACGACGCGCCGCGCATCGCGTTCCCGACGCCGTCGGGCAAGGCGCGCTTCTTCGCGCGGCCGCACGTCGCGCCGGCCGAACTGCCGGACGGCACGTTCCCGATCGTGCTGAACACCGGGCGGCTGCAGCATCAATGGCACACGATGACGAAGACGGGCAAGGTCGCGATGCTGAACAAGCTCAATCCGCGCCCGTTCGTCGAACTGCATCCGGACGACGCGAGCGCCCTCGGCATCGCGACGAAGGACAGCGTCGAGATCCGTTCGGCGCGCGGCCGCGCGGTGCTGCCGGCCGTCGTGACCGAGCGCGTGCAGCGCGGCAACTGCTTCGCGCCGATGCACTGGAACGACGTGTACGGCGACGACCTGTGCATCAACGCGGTGACCAACGACGCGATCGATCCGGAATCGCAGCAGCCCGAACTGAAATATTGCGCGGTCGCGTTGACGCGCGTCGACACGGATGCGTTCGCATCCGCCGACGATGACACGGCGCAACCCGATGCCTCCGCGGCCGACGCGCGGACCGCGCCGGCGACGGTGCAGATCACGGCTTCACAGGAATCCGACATGGCAGACCTCGACACTTTCGCGGCCGCGCTCGGCGTGGCCGATCTCGCGCCGCCGCCGCTCTCCGATGCGGAGCGCCTGTATGTGGCCGGCCTCGTCAGCGGGCTGAAGGCGAGCGCCGGCCGGCGCGACGGCAGCGTGCCGGTGCTGCCGGCCGGTGCGCCGCTCGCGCCGCCGGTGCGGTTCTGGCTCGACGGGATGCTCGCGGGGCTGTTCAGCCGCTCGCTGCCGGCCCACCCGGCGGAAGCCGCGGCGCGCGCGCTGCCGGCCGAGGACGCCGCGCCCGGCGGCGTGCGGATCGTGCGCACGCGGCCGAAGGTCGTGCTGCTGTGGGCATCGCAGACCGGCAACATCGAATCGCTGACGGAGGACTACGCGACGCAGCTGATGAACGCGGGCTTCGAGATCCGCACCGCGTGCATGTCCGACTATCCGGCCGCGTCGCTGGCCGGCGCGCAATACGTGCTGCTGATGACGAGCACGTTCGGCGATGGCGATGCGCCCGACAACGGCAGCGAGTTCTGGGATGCGCTGCAGGCCGGCAGCGCCGCGCGCCTCGACGGCGTGCACTTCGCGGTGCTCGCGTTCGGCGACCGCAACTACGACCAGTTCTGCGGGCATGGCCGGCGGCTCGATGCGCGGCTCGCGGAACTCGGCGCGGCGCGACTGTGCGCGCGGGTCGATTGCGACGTCGAGTTCCAGCGCGATGCGGACCAGTGGCTCGAACGCGTGGTCGCCCGGATCAAGGAAGCGGACGCGGCGCTGCACGCGGTGCCGTCCGCCGGATTGAGCCCGTCGGGGCTGCTGCCGACCAAGGCGCATCCGGCGCCGTCGAAGCTCGTCGCGAACCTGCGGCTCAATCGGCCGGGCGCCGCGAAGGACACGCGCTACGTGTCGCTGTCGACCGAAGGCGCGAACCTCGAATACGAAGCCGGCGACGCGCTCGGCGTGTGGCCGACCAACTGCCCGGAGCTGGTCGACGAGCTGCTGTCGGTCACCGCGCTGAAGGCCGACGCGCCCGTGTCGGTCGCGGGCGTCGGCGACGTGCGCCTCGGCGATGCGCTGGCGCGCCACTTCGACATCACGCGCCCGCATCCCGACACGCTCGCGTTCATCGCGTCGCGCAGCGCGAACGGCGCGCTGAAGGCGCTGCTCGGCGACGATCGCAAGGCCGACCTGAAGCAATGGTTGTGGGGGCAACAGCTCGCGGACGTGCTGCACGAGTTTCCGGTCGATCTGTCGGGCACGGAGCTGGTCGGGATGCTGAAGCGGCTGCAGCCGCGCCTGTATTCGATCGCGTCGAGCCCGAGCGCGCACCAGGGCGAGATCCACCTGACCGTATCGGCCGTGCGCTATCACAACGGCCGGCGCGCGCGCAAAGGCGTCGCGTCGACGTTCCTCGCCGATCGCGCGGACGACGGCCGGGTGCCGGTGTTCGTGCAGAAGTCCGCGCATTTCCGGCCGCCGGTAAACGGCGACGTGCCGGTCGTGATGGTGGGGCCCGGCACCGGCGTCGCGCCGTTCCGCGGCTTCCTGCACGAGCGGCAGGCGCGCGGCGCGCGCGGACGCAACTGGCTGTTCTTCGGCGAGCAGCATGCGCAGACCGACTTCTACTACGGCGACGAACTGAGCGCGATGCGCGACAGCGGCTTCCTGACGCGGCTCGATCTCGCGTTCTCGCGCGACCAGGCCGACAAGATCTACGTGCAGGACCGGATGCGCGAGCAGGGCGCCGAACTGTACAAGTGGCTGGAGGAGGGCGCGCACTTCTACGTGTGCGGCGACGCCGCGCGGATGGCCAAGGACGTTGATACCGCGCTGAAGGCGGTCGTCGCCGAGCACGGCGGGATGTCGGACGAGGCCGCGAACGACTACGTCGCGCGGCTCGCGAAGGCGCGCCGCTACATGCGGGACGTGTACTGACCGCGTGCGCGGCGGGCGCCGTCCGGCACTCGCCGCGCTGTTGGCGGCGTGTTGCCGCCGATCCCGCGCGCGCGCGCCGGACGCTGCCGCCGAGGACGCTCCATGACGGGAACCACACGCACGTGCCGGCGAAGCTGCGCGCATTCAGCGACGTGCCGCGCGAGCGAGCGAAGTGAGGGGGCGCAATCCGTCCCCATTCCCCGAATCCCGTGCCGCTCGCGGTTTTGCGCTCGCTCGCGCGGGGCGGCCGGGAGAATTTCTCCCAAATGCGTCACCAGTCATTCATCCGATGAAAAATCCCCTGCCGTTCCCGGTATGATGCGCACCTTGCGCATGAATTTGATGCCTCGTCGATGCGCCCGCCGCGCCCGAACTGCCCTGTGCGCGATCGAAAGATTCTGTAATATAAATTCCGTATACTCGTAATTTCTGATTCAGGCGCCACCAGCCTCCGACCTAGGCTGGCCGCTCACGCAGAACAACCAGATCCGTCGCCGCCCGGCCGTCCCGCGCCGCGACATGCTATGCGCCACCACTGAACAATCTATGTCTTCCCGCCACCCTGGGCCGCCCGGCCGTGCCGCGGCGGCGATCGCCCGTGTGGCGACGCTGATCCGCAACGAGCGCGTGCTGTCGCCGCTGCTCGCGCTCGGCATCGGCCTGCTGCTGATCGTGGTGTTCCAGCACCTGTCCGAATCCGTTGACTACCGGTCGGTGATCCGCCAGCTGCGCCACCTGTCCGCGGGCGAATGGGGCGCGTCGCTGGCCGCGACGGCCCTCAGCTATCTCGCGCTCGTCGCCCGCGATGCGGTCGGCCTGCGCTACGTCGCCGCCAGGGTGCCGCGCGCCGCGCTGTGGATCGGCGCGATCGCCGGCTCCGCGCTCGGCAACGCGACCGGCTTCGGCGCGCTGACGGGCGGCGCGGTGCGTGCGCGCGTGTACGGCGTGTCGGGTGTCACGCCCGCGCAGATCGGCCGGATGACGGTATTCACCAGCGGCACGCTCGCGCTCGCGCTGGTGCTGATGACGGCGGTCGGCATGGTCTGCGTGCCGCGCACGCTCGCCGCGATGCTGCATGTCGCGCCCGGCATGCTCATGTGGGGCGGTGCCGCGCTGCTCGTGGTGCTGGCCGTGATGACGATGACGTGCGGCAACACCGCCCGCCCGGTCGTCACGCGCTTCAAATGGCTGTCGTTCGACGTGCCCGCGCGGCGCGACCTCGTCGCGCAGGTCGCCTACGCGGTGCTCGACGTCGTGGCCGCGGGCCTGACGCTGTGGGTATTGCTGCCGGCTGCGCCGGTCGGCTTCCCGACCTTCATCACCGTGTATGCGGCCGCGCTGCTGCTCGGGATGATCGGCCATACACCGGGCGGGATCGGCGTGTTCGAGGCCGCGATGGTCTTCACGCTGGGCCGCGAAGTGCCCGCGCATGCGATGGTCGCCGCGCTGATCGCCTACCGCGCGATCTACTTCGGCGTGCCGCTCGTGCTGTCGGCCGGCCTGCTGGCCAGCTTCGAGGGCCGCGCGCTGCGGCGCCGGCTCGTGTCGCGGCAGGCCGCGCGCGTGTCGCAACTGGCGCCGCTGTTCCTGAGCCTCGTGACCTTTGCGGTCGGCGGGATGCTGGTGATCTCGAGCGCGACGCCCGCGTTCTGGCACCGGATCGCGATCCTGCGCGGCATCGTCCCGCTGTGGGTGCTCGAAGGCTCGCAGGTGATCTGCAGCGTACTGGGCGTCGCCCTGCTGTTCGTCGCGCGCGGGCTGCTGCGCCGCCTCGACGGCGCATGGTGGATGACCTTCGCGCTGACGCTCGCGAGCCTCGCGCTGTCGCTCGCGAAGGGGCTCGCATTCGTCGAGGCCGGCGTGCTCGGCACGCTGCTGGTGCTGCTGCTCGTCAGCCGACGCCGCTTCAACCGTCACTCGTCGCTGCTCGCCGAGCGCTTCACGGTGAGCTGGTTCGTGTCGGTGACGATGGTGCTCGTGCTCGCCGTGTGGGTGCTGTGCTTCGCGTTCCGCGACGTGCCGTACACGCGCGATCTGTGGTCGCATTTCGCGTTCGACGAGCGTGCGCCGCGGGCGCTGCGCGCGACGCTGGCGGCCGGCGTGTTCGTCGCGCTGTTCGCGCTGTGGCAACTGCTGCGCCCGGCGCCCGGCCGTTTCGTGACGCCGGTCGCGCAGGATCTGCTCGATGCGGAGCAAATCATCCGCGCGCAGGAATGCAGCGATGCGGGCCTCGCGCTGATGGGCGACAAGTCGTTCCTGTTCTCCGAGTCGCGCCGCGCGTTCCTGATGTACGCGAAACACGGCCGCACGTGGGCCGCGCTGCACGATCCGGTCGGCCCGCGTGAGGAATGGCCGGCGCTGATCGGCAAGTTCATCGCGCTGGCGCACGCGCACAGCGGCCGCGCGGCGTTCTACCAGGTGCGCGCGAACGCGCTGCCGCTGTATCTCGACGCGGGGCTCACGCTGATGAAGCTCGGCGAGGAAGCGCATATCGCGCTCGACCGGTTCGACCTGAAGGGTTCGAACCGGTCGCACCTGCGCTATGCGCTGCGCCGCGGCGACAAGGACGCGCTGACGGTCGAGGTGATCGCACCGCCCGACGTGCCGGCCGCGCTGCCGTCGCTGCGCGACATCTCCGACGGCTGGCTCGACAGCCGCGACGCGCGCGAGAAGAGCTTCTCGGTGGCCGCGTTCCACGACGGCTATCTCGCGACGCAGTCGGTGATGCTGGTGCGCCAGGCCGACAAGCCGATCGCCTTCGTCACGTTCATGACGACCGATCTCAACACCGAGGCGACCGTCGGCGTGATGCGCCATCTGCCGGACGCGTCGCCGTATGCGATGGAGTATCTGTTTACGCAGCTCGCGCTGCATCTGAAGGAAGCGGGGTTCCGCAAGCTCAGCCTGGGCATCGCGCCGTTCTCGGGGATGGGGGCGGCGAAGATGCCGTCGCCGTGGCACCGGTTCGGACTGATGGTCTGGCGCTTCGGCGGCCGCTTCTACAACTTCCGTGGCTTGCGTGCATTCAAGAGCAAGTTCGAGCCGCACTGGGAGCCGCGCTATCTCGCGGCCTCGGGCTCGGTCGGCGTGTTCGTCACGCTCGCGGATCTGTCCCTGCTGGCTGGAGGTCGGCGTTCATGATGTTGAAGAAGGGTATCGCACAGGCGGCAGTCGCTTGCGCGGGAATGATGCTGGCCGGCGCCGCGCTCGCGGCCCAGCCGGCGGCGGCGAAACCGGAAACCGTGTCGGGCGGCCGTTACGGCCCCGTGACCGTGACGAAGCCGAGCGGCCCGCTGCGCGGCTTCGTCGTGCTGTTCTCGCGTGAGCGCGGCTGGGGTGCCGCCGACCAGCAGGCGGCCGACGCACTCGCGAAAGCGGGCGCGATGACCGTCGGTGTGGATTCGGAGCGCTATGCGGCGAACCTCGCCGCGAAGCAGGAAACCTGTCACCACCTCGACGGCGACGCCGAGGCCGTCAGCCACCAGCTCGAACGCCTCGCGCAATCGGCGCGCTACTACACGCCGATCGTCGCGGGCGTGGGCCAGGGCGGCGCGATCGCGAAGCAGATCCTGTCGATGGCGCCCGAGAGCACCATCGCGGGCGTGGTGTCGGTCGAGCCGGCCGCGAAGCTCGACGCGCGCTTCAAGCCGTGCCCGCCCGATCCGACGATCGTGCGTCGCGCGATGCCGGGTTTCGTCGAAACGGCCGCGGCAGGCAACACCGCGAAGCTCGTGTCGCTCGTCACGTCGCACCTGCACGACACCACCAGCAGCGACGAGCTCGACGTGTCGGACCTGCCGCTCGTCGAACTGCCGGCCAAGGGCGGCAGCGACCGCCTCGCGATCGTGATCTCGGGCGACGGCGGCTGGCGCGATCTCGACAAGACGATCGCCGAGGCGCTGCAGCGCGACGGCGTGTCGGTGGTCGGCATCGACAGCCTGCGCTACTTCTGGAGCGAGAAGCCGCCCGCGCAGGTGAGCCGCGACCTGGCGCGCGTGATGCGCACGTACCTGGCGCGCTGGCATGCGAATCGCGTGGCGCTGGTCGGCTATTCGTTCGGCGCGGACGTGATGCCGTTCGCGTACAACCGGCTGCCGGCCGACCTGCGCGACAAGGTCTCGGTGATGTCGCTGCTCGGCTTCGCGCCGGCGGCGGATTTCCAGATCCGCGTGACGGGCTGGCTCGGGATGCCGGCGAGCGACCAGGCGATGAAGGTCGCGCCGGAAATCGCGAAGGTGCCGCCGCGGCTCGTGCAGTGCTTCTACGGTGCGCAAGAGCAGGACACGATGTGTCCCGCGCTCGTGAATACCGGCGCCGACGTGATCAAGACGGGGGGCGACCACCACTTCGGCCACGACTACATCGCGCTCGAGAAGAAGATCCTCGGCGGGTTCGGCAAGCCGGTCGCGGCGCGCTGAACGCCGGCGCCCGCTGCGCGGCGGGCGCGGTGCTCGCGGTTGATCGGACGGGCGGCCTGCGGGCCGCCCGCCTTCATTTCTCCGCCAGCATCGCGGCGTCCTGCCGCGGCGGTGCGGTTCTCGCATCGCGCTGGTAAAAGCCGGGAAACCTGTCGAGCTGCCGGCGGGCGGCCGCGACGTCCGCATCGGCGCCGAGCACCGCGCTCGAAAACCCCGTGCGTTCCATCAGCAGCAACTGGTCGATCAGCACGTCGCCCGTCGCGCGCAGGTCGCCGGCGAAGCCGAAGCGCTTGCGCAGAAGGTACGCCTGGCTGTATGCGCGGCCGTCGGTGAAGGACGGGAAATGCAGGTCGATGCGCGCGGCCTGCGCGATTCGTGCGGCGAGCGGCGGCAGTTCCTCGTCGTTGGCGATCGTCAGGATCGTGAGCGTCGCGGTGTCGGGCGCGTTCGTATCGTCGGCGTGTGCGGCCGGCGTCAGCAGCCGGATGCGTGCGTTCGCGCTCGCGTGAGCGTTTTCGTCGGTCGGTTTCATACGTGCTCCGCCTGGTGACGTGCGTCGTTTGCCGCCGCCTTGAAGGGCTCGGCGCCGATGCGGCGCACCGTGTCGATGAATCGTTCGCTGCGGCCGTCGGCGTCGAGCCGCGCGTCGAGATACGCGTTGACGAGCGCGTCCACGACATCGACGATCTCGTCCGCCGAGAACGACGGGCCGATTACCTTGCCCGGTCGCGCCGGGCCGCTCGCACTCGAACCGTCCGAGCCGCCGAGCGTCACCTGGTACCACTCCGCGCCGTCCTTGTCGACGCCGAGGATGCCGATGTGCCCGCTGTGATGGTGGCCGCACGAGTTGATGCAGCCGCTGATGTGCAGGTCGATGTCGCCGACGTCGTGCAGCATGTCCAGATCCTGGAACCGCTCGGCGATCGCGTCGGCGATCGGGATCGAGCGCGCGTTCGCGAGCGCGCAGAAGTCGCCGCCCGGGCATGCGATCATGTCGGTCAGGAGTCCGACGTTCGCGCTGGCAAGACCGACGGCGCGCGCGTGTTCCCACAGCAGGAACAGGTCGTCGACGTGCACCCACGGCAGCACCACGTTCTGCGCATGCGTGACGCGTGCCTCGCCGGCCGAGAAGCGGTCGGCGAGCTCGGCGAGCGCGTCGAGCTGCTCGGGCGACGCGTCGCCGGGCGCCTGCAGGCGGCGCTTGAACGACAGCGTGACGATGCGCAGCGTGCGATCGCGGTGCGCGGCGGCGTTGCGCGCGAGCCAGCGCGCGAAGGCCGGGTGGCGATTGGCGTGCGCGGCCATGCGCGCTTCGGCTTCCTGCAGGTCGAGCGCGCGCGGCGTGAGATGCGGCGGCACGAACGATGCCGCGATGCGGTCGAACTCGGCCTGCGGGATCGTGTGCGGGCCGCCGTCGTGCTCGACGATCTGGCGGAACTCTTCCTCGACGTCGTCGATATAGCGCTGTCCCTCGCTCTTCACGAGGATCTTGATGCGCGCCTTGTACTTGTTGTCGCGCCGCCCGTAGCGGTTGTACACGCGCACGATCGCCTCGATGTAGTTCATCACGTGCCGCCACGGCAGGAACGCGCGCAGCAGCGTCGCGATCAGCGGCGTGCGGCCCATGCCGCCGCCGGCGCTCACGCGAAAGCCGAGTTCGCCAGCGTCGTTGCGCACGAGCCTCAGCCCGACGTCGTGCCAGTCGGTCGCCGCACGGTCCTCGGCCGCGCCGGTGATCGCGATCTTGAACTTGCGCGGCAGGAACGCGAACTCCGGATGCAGCGTCGTCCACTGGCGCATCACTTCGGCGAACGGGCGCGGATCGGCGATCTCGTCCGGCGCGACGCCCGCGCGCTCGTCGCACGAAATGTTGCGGATGCAGTTGCCGCTCGTCTGGATCCCGTGCATGTCGACGGTCGCGAGCAGGTCCATCACGTCGGCCGCCTTCGCGAGCGGAATCCAGTTGAACTGCACGTTGGTGCGCGTCGTGAAGTGCGCGTTGCGGGTCGGCAGGCGCAGCGTGCCGAGCAGCGCCTGCGCGTCGCAGGCGGCGCGATAGGTGGCGTCGTCGGGCACGTCGTAGTCGCGCGCGATCCGCGCGAGCACGCGCAGTTGCGCGCTCGACAGTTCGCCGTACGGCACGGCGACACGCAGCATCGGCGCATGGCGCTGCACGTACCAGCCGTTCTGCAGGCGCAACGGGCGGAACGCGTCCTCGCTCAGCGAGCCGTGCTGCCAGCGTTCGAGCTGGTCGCGGAACTGGGCGGCGCGGCTGTGCACGAGCGCCCGGTCGAAATCGGTATATCGGTACATGACGTGATACGCGAGAGGAGCGGCGGCGCGGGAAGGCGCGCCGCTCGGGAGGGGACGTTGCGACGGGTGTCGGGCAACCGGAGACAGCGTAGGGAACGCGGGGCGGCGGGACAAGCAGCAGATCGGAACGAAAAGGGCGCAGCAGATCGGTAGCGCGCCGGTGAACGCCGGGCATGCGCCGCGCATGCCCGCGTCAGGCTCAGGCTTGTGCTTGTGCGTCGACGATCAACGCCGGATCGAGTGCGCGGATGCGCTGGTCGACGAAGTAGCCGCCGCCTTCCTGGTAGCGCAGGAACAGGCGGCCGCACGACACGCAGCGGCTGATGTTGCAGCGGTTGTACGGAAAGTGGCGCGGCGCGATCGGCGCGTCGTCGGACCCGTAGCGCGTGCCGGCCGGATGGTATTCGTCGTAGGTCGGCTCGCGGTCGTCGGGCGGCGCGAGCGTCGCCACTTCGGCGAGCTGCGTGCCCTGCAGCGACAGCGGCAGGCTCGTCCAGCCGGCAAGCGGAGCCTTCGTGCAGGTGCACGGCTGCGTGACGCCGGCGGCTTCGGCCGCGCGCTTCAGCAGCGCGGCGTGATCGAGGTAGGGCAATGCGCTCATGAGATGGGGGGGCGTGCGAAGGAGCGAAGGGGCTTGCACTGTAACCCGTGTGCGCGTCGGCTGCACGGCGTCGGCCGGCGTGCGGCTCAACCGGCCTTGCGTACCGTCGGCTCCGCGACCAGCTCGCCGAGCACGCGGATCGCGCGTTCGATGTCGCGGCTCCACGGATGGCCGAAGTTCACGCGCACGCAGCGCTCGAAGCCGTGCGCGGCCGAGAACAGCGGCCCTGGCGCGAAGCTGATGCCGCGCGCGATCGCCCGGCGATGCAGCTCCATCGCGTCGATCGCATCGGGAAACGACAGCCACAGGAAATACCCGCCGTCCGGCCGCACCCACTCCGCGCCGGGCGGCAGCCAGCGCCGCAGCGCGTCGTCCATGCGGGCGAGCTGCGTCTGCAGCGCGCCGCGCAGCTTGCGCAGGTGACGATCGTAGCCGCCATGCTCCAGATAGTTCGCGATGCCTGCCTGCGCGGGAATGCTTGCCGACAGCGTGGTCATCAGCTTGAGCCGCTGCACCTTTTCCGCGAAACGGCCGGCGGCGGCCCAGCCGATCCGGTAGCCGGGCGCAAGCGTCTTCGAGAACGAACTGCAATGCATCACGAGGCCGTGCCGGTCGAAGGCGCGCGCGGGCAGCGGGTAGTCGGGGCCGAAATGCAGCTCGCCGTACACGTCGTCCTCGATCAGCGGCACCTCGCGCGCGGCAAGCATCTCCACGAGCGCGCGCTTCTTGTCGACCGGCAGCGTGACGCCGGTCGGGTTCTGGAAATTGGTCATGAACCAGCACGCGCGGATGTCGTGCCGGTCGAGCGCGTTCGCGAGCGCATCGAGATCGAGGCCCGTGCGCGGATCGACGGGAATCTCGACCGCGCGCAGGTCGAGCCGCTCGATCGCCTGCAGCGCCGCATAGAAGCCGGGCGATTCGACCGCCACGACGTCGCCGGGCCGCGTAACCGCCATCAGGCACAGGTTGAGTGCTTCGAGCGCGCCGTTCGTAACGACGATATCTTCGACGGGCTGGGCGATGCCGGTCGCCAGATAGCGCCGTGCGA
The DNA here is from genome assembly GCF_003853415.1 of Burkholderia sp. Bp9142. Classification (GTDB taxonomy): domain Bacteria; phylum Pseudomonadota; class Gammaproteobacteria; order Burkholderiales; family Burkholderiaceae; genus Burkholderia. The sequence goes on from NZ_QTPP01000002.1 coordinate 264,001, forward strand.
TCTGCTGGCGTAGCGCCTCGTTGCCGGGCGGCAGGTCGACGACCGTGCTCCACGGGCTGACGAGCCGCGTCGCCTGCGCGAGCGACTTCGCGAGGCGCGGCAGCGGAAACAGCTGCGGCGACGGGAAGGCGGAGCCGAGCGGCACGATGCCGGGCTGCGTCGCGGCGTCGAGCACCGAGAACACGAGATCGCTGATATCGACCTTGCGCGTCTCGCCGGCGCGGCTCGCGCGGCGTTTCACGGGCGGGTTCGCCGCCGGGCCCGCGCCCGGCGCGACGTAATAGCCGGAGCGTTCGCGTGCGCGGATCAGCCCCCACTGTTCGAGCAGGTAGTACGCGCGAAACACCGTCGACTGGCTCACGCCATGCTGCGCGATGATCTGCCGAAGCGACGGCAGGCGCGTGCCGACCGCGAGGTTGCCGTGGCGGATTTCGTCGGCGATCGTGTGGGCGAGGGTTTCGTAGCGTTTCATCGGTGCGGACGGGCGCACGTGGCCGCCGCGCGCGGGGCCGGTGCGGCGCCGTGCCGGCGGGCGCGGCTCAGGCGCATTGTCCGACGAGCAGCCCGAAAAGGAAAGCGCGACGGCCGCGGCGCGTCGCGCTGTCCCGGCGCCGCCGATGCTTGCGCTGCGTCAGGCCGCGTTCGGCTCCGCGTTGCGGCCGTTCGCGCCGTCGCGCAGCGGCGGCAGCGGCTCGACCTTGCCGACGACGAACAGGTACGACAGCGCGCCGACCACGCACAGCGCACCGGCGACGGCGAGCGGCACGACGAACGAGCCCTTCGTGATCGACAGCATCACGCCGGTGAACGTCATGATGAAGATGCAGGCGAGCCTGTTGCGAGCCTTTCGATGACCGATCTTTCCAGCCTGCCCGCCCACCGCGATGCCGAAGCCGCGGACCGCTCCTATATCGGCCTTGCGCGGGACATTCACGCGATGGTGGCGGCCGGTGCGTTCGAAGCCGGCGCGCGGCTGCCGTCGGAGCGCAGCCTGGCCGACCCGTTCGGCGTGAGCCGCACGCAGGTGCGCGAGGCGATCAACGCGCTCGAGGTGCAGGGGATCGTCGAGGTGCGGGTCGGCTCGGGCATCTACGTGTCGGCTGCCGACGCCGCGCGTCCGGTGACGTTCGAAGTGCCGCGCGGCCCGGGGCCGATCGAGACGTTGCGCGCGCGCGGGCCGATCGAGGCGGAAGTCGCGGCGCTCGCGGCGACCGAACGCAAGGACGCCGATCTCGACCGGCTGTTCCTCGCGCTGACGACCATGCGTGAGCAGATGAACGACAAGACCGCGTACGACACGGCCGATCGCCAGTTTCATCTGCGGATTGCGGAATCGACCGGCAACGCGGTGCTGCTGCACATGATCACGGCGATGTGGGACTGTGCGCGCGGCGATCCGCTGTGGGACAAGATCGAGGAACACTTTCACTCGAGCGCGCTGCGCAAGGCCTCGCAGGAGGATCATCAGCGGATCTTCGCGGCGATCATGGCGCACGATGCGAACGGCGCACGCGATGCGATGCGTGCGCATTTGTCGCGCGTGATCGCGGAATTCACGCAAGCGTGGCGCTGAAAGCAAATGGCAAACGCGTGACAATGTGCTTTTGCCTGATCATTGCCGGTCCGCGCTGACGATCTCCTGTGCCCGCAACGACATGTGAGCGCATCCGTGCGAGCCTTGTCGCCATTCGGATGCACGGTCATGTACGGCGAATTCCGATTGCATGGCATTGTTTTTTATGGTGTCGTTGCACGATAACGCGTCGACGCGAAAAAGGACGGTCAATGCAGTCGGGCCATTCGTACGGGGTCCCATTCATATGGGGAATTGGCGCGCGCAGGCGTGGGCATCGTGCTGCGCGGCGCTTGCTCGCCCTGCTGACGCTGAGCGCGCTCGTCCTGCCGGCATTCGCCGCTTCTCCCGAAACCGTCGGTGACACCGTGCTGCGTGTGCTCGCGTGGCCCGGCTATGCGGACAACGATGTCGTCAATGCATTTGAGACGCAATTCCATGTGCGCGTCGAAGTGACGTTCGTCGATTCCGACGAAGCGTTGTGGACGCGGTTGCACAGCGCGTCGCCGCCGCCGTACGACGTGCTCGCGGCCAACACGGCCGAGATCCAGCGCTATGCACGCGAAGACCTGCTTACGCCGATCGACCTGGCGCAGATCCCGAACCGCCGGCGGCAACTGCCGAATTTCCAGCAGCTCGCGACGATCGGCGGGCTCGTGCGCAACGGCTCGACCTACGCGATTCCGTTCACGTATTCGTCCATGGGACTGATCTACGATCGCAAGCAGGTGCCGTCCGCGCCGCGCTCGATGCTCGAGCTCTGGAATCCGCGCTACCGCGGCAAGGTGCTCGACTTCAACAGCGCACAGCATAATTTTTCGTTCACCGCGCTTGCGCTCCGCTATCCCGATCCGTTTCACCTGTCGCCCGCGCAGACGCTCGCCGTCGCGCACAAGCTGGTCGACCTGCGCCGCAACCTGCTCACCTACTACACGCTTCCGGAAGAAGCGACCGCGCTGTTCGTCCAGCATCGCGCGGCGCTGATGTTCGGCAACTACGGCACGCAGCAGGTCGAACAGCTGCGTCGCGCCGGGGCGGATGTCGGCTACGTGATTCCGGAAGAAGGTGCGCTCGCGTGGCTCGACTGCTGGGGCGTCACGCGCGGCTCGGAGCATCGCGCGCTCGCGTTCGCATGGATCAACTACATGCTCGAACCGGCGATCGGCACGCTGCTGACCGAGCGCCAGGGGCTCGCGAATACGCTCGCCCCGCCACCCGGCATCGAGACCGGCCACCAGCACCTCGTCTGGATCCAGCCGGTCGAGGACATCGCGCGGCGCGAGTCGCTGTGGAGCCGCATCGTGTCGGGCGACCGGCCGGAGCGGTTCGAAAAATGATCCGGCTCGGGCTCACGTCGAAGCTGTCGGTGCTGTTCGCGTGCATCGGCGTGATTGCGTCCGGCACGACCGGCTACTACGCCTACCGTGCGAACCGGACGATGCTCGTGCAGGAAGCGCAGCACAGCCTGCTGATGTCGACGCAATTGCTCGGACAGCGCTTCACGAGCGCACTGTCCGACGTGGCCGACGATGCGCTCGTGCTCGCGCAATTGCCGTCGTCGGCGCTCGTCGCGGACAGCGACGGCGCCGATCGCGCGCCGCGCACGCGGCTCGAGCAGGTGTATTGCAGCTTCATGAGGAATCACCCCGAGTACCTGCAGATCAGGCTGATCGCGCGCGACAATTTCGGGATCGAGCGGATCCGTGTCGATCGCGACGCGCGCGGCATCGTCGTGCTGCCGGAGAGTGCGTTCCAGGAGAAAGGGCAGTTTTCCTATGTATTCGATACGCTCGCGACGGCCCCCGGCCATATCTACCTGTCGCCGATCGTGATCAATCACGAGACCGGTTCGCACGCGGCCGAAGATCTGCCGATCCTGCGCGTGGGCACGCCGGTCGTCGACACGGCCGGCCAGGTCGTCGGCGCACTGATCGTCGACATCGAACTGTCGCGGGTGTTCGATCGGCTTGAGCGCGATCTGCCGCAAGACTACGCGGTCTATCTCGCGAACGAGTGGGGCGATTTCATCGTGCATCCCGATCCGTCGCAAACGTTCGGCTTCGATCGCGGACGGCGCGTGCTGATGCAGGACACCTTTCCCGACACGCGGCTGCTGTTCGCCGGTACGAGGACGAACGTGACGCTCGACGGTCTCGCCGCGACCGGCAATGCGCCGGGCCAGATGGTCGCGTTCGTGCGCACGCCGTTCGGCAACAGCGAGGGCAACCGCTTCGTCGTGCTGGGCATGGCGCGTCCGCTCACGGACGTGCTGACGCCGGCCGGGATGCTCGGTGAACGGATCATCCGGATGGTGTTCCTGATGAGCCTGGCCGCGGTGATTCTCGCGATCCTGTTTGCACGCGCGATCACGCGGCCGCTGCAGATGCTCGCGCGTGCGGCGACCCACGTGTTCGACGATCCGGTCGCCGAACGGCTGCCCGTTGCACGGGCCGACGAGATCGGCGTGCTGGCGCGCTGTTTCGACAGCATGCGGGTCGAGATCCGCACGCAGGTCGCGATGCTGCGCGCGAAGCAGCTGGAGCTCACGCACCTCGCCGGTCACGATCCGCTGACCGGACTGCCGAACCGCCTGTTGTTCATGGAGCATCTCGAAGCTGCGATCCGGCATGCGGCCGCCGTGCGCGAGGGGCTGGCGGTGATGTTCGTCGATCTCGATCGCTTCAAGCAGATCAACGACCAGCACGGGCACGCTGCGGGCGATCGCACGCTCGTCGCGGTCGCGAAACGGCTGAGCCAGGTGCTGCGCGGCGGCGACATGGCCGCGCGGCTCGGCGGCGACGAATTCATCGTGCTGATTTCGGACGTGCGATCGCCGGCGGTGATCGGCGATATCGCGTCGCGTATCCAGATCGTGATGGCCGAGGAACTGGAGTTCGGCGACCGGCGCCTGGCCGTGGGCGCGAGCATCGGCGTCAGCGAATATCCGGCCGACGGCGCGTCGGCCGAGGAACTGCTGGTGAAGGCCGACGCGGCGATGTATGCGTCGAAGGCGTCCGCGCAGTGCGCGTGCGTGCGTTATCAGGAATTGCTCGGCGGTGGCGGCGGCGTCTGCCCGGATGCCGCGGGCCGCGTGGCGGCGGGAGGCAGCCGCTGACGGCCGGCCGTGCGGGCGGCACAAACGCGACGAGCCCGTCGCGGGACAGGCTCGTCGCATCTTGCGGCGGACTGCGCGCGACGCGCGCAGCGGCGGGCTTAGTGGCCGAAGTAGACCGAGTCCCGCGCGTTCCGCACTTTGACTGCCGGGGCGCCGCCCTGGACGACCGGGGCCGGTTGTGCGCCGTAGCCGCTGTTGTCGGCGGCGTGCACGCGCGCTTGCGCGGCCTGGATGTCGGCCGGGTAGTACGGGCTCGACCGGCTCGGCTTGTAGCCGGCGTTTTCGAGCTGGACGAGTTCGTCGCGCACTTGTGCGCGGGTCACGGTGCTTTGAGCGAATGCGCCGAACGAAGCGGACAGGGCGACAGCGGCGACGACTGCGGAAACGAGCGACTTCATGATGACCTCCGATGTTCTATTGACTTCGCTGCCGACACCATGTCGTAAGCGATTGATTACATCGTAGGCGTCGCTGGATCCAGGGTAAACGTGGATTCCAGCGAAAGATCATTGCATCCGAGGCAATAATTTCAAGATAAATTGGATCCGGCCCCATCGTACGTGGCGGGAATTGCAATCGGGGGGAGCGGCGCGGCGCCGCGCACGGGCGAGCGCCCGGCGGCGTGGTGCCGGCACGTGGGGCGGGATCGGGGCTTGCCGGATCAGACGCCGTCGGCGTCGTCGATCTCCTTGCGCTCGCGGCGTTCCTCGTTGCCGCGGCGCGCCCGCAGGCGCTGGCGCGACAGGACCGCGATCACCTGCTGGGTCGGGGCGCCGGACGGCAGCTCGTTGCGGATGCGATCGGGCACCATCGGCAGGCCCGCGCGCTGCCGGCGCAGTGCCTTCGCGATTGCCCGGCGGCATTCGTCCCCGTGGCAATCCCATTCATCGCGGATTCTCTGGCAATAACGGCATTGTTCCATCGAAACAGTCTAACGCGTCTTGCGGACCGCGGCTGAACGGGTAATGGGCGGGGGCTGGACTCGCGGGCGCGATGCGGCCGACCGCACCGGTCGTGAGCCGCGTGCCGTTCATGTCGGACTGCGAATCGACCGGGTGGTGCTCATCGACAGGAAGATGCGGTTCGCCGTGCTTCTGCCTGCGGGTTGCTTGCGCCGCGGAAGTCCGATGCCGGTGTGACCGGATCCCCGTCATTTCGCGCCTGCCTGCCCGCTATCGACATGAGCGAAAGCGAGTTCGGTCGACGGCACCCGTTGGCGGTGCGTGCGGTGCCGCACGCCGTCGAATATCGATGGCCCGCTTCAATCCCATTCATGACGCGTCGCCCTATCATGTGGAAAATACATGGACCGGAACAAGGAGGCGAAATGACGCTTGCGCAATTGCAGGCCCTGGCTGCCGTGGTCGAACTCGGCTCGCTGACGGCCGCGGCCGACCGGCTCAGCCGCAGCCAGTCCGCGATCAGCCACGCGTTGACCGAACTGGAGGACATCACCGAGGTCAGGTTGCTGTTGCGCGACCGCCAGCCGGTCGTCCTGACCGCTGCCGGCGAACGCCTGTGGCCATACGTGCAGAACGTCGTGCGGGAGGCGCAGACGCTGCGCCAGCAGTTCGGCCTGGCGCGCGGCAAGCTCGAAGGGCGGCTGGTCGTTGCGTCGCTGCCGAGCGTATCGCTCGCCTTGGTCGTCCCCGCGCTCGAGGCGTTGAAGGCGGCACATGAGGGCGTGACAGCGGTACTGCTCGAAGGCACGGACGCGGAAGTCGAAGGGTGGCTGGAGGACGGCACCGCCGACATCGGCGTGGTCGCCGGCACGAAGACGTTCGCGAACAATCTGCCGCTGCTCGACGAGGATTTCGTCGCGGTGGCGGCGCACGGCATGTTCGACGGCCGCAAGAGCGTGTCGGCGAAACTGTTGTCCGCCATGCCGTTCATTTTCTCGAAGGCGGGGTGCGGGCCGGTCATCGCGGATTACTTCGCGCGCAACGGTGCGTCGCTTCGCGCGGCGTTCAACGTGGTCGAGATGCGGACCATCCTGTCGATGGCGGAAGCGGGAATGGGTGTGTCGATCGTTCCGCGCATCACGCTCACCTATACGCGCTTCGGCGGCCGGGTGCTGGAGCTGTCGCCCAGGCTGCACCGTTCCGTGCGGCTGTCGTGGAACGCGACCGGCAATGCGGTCGCCGACGCATTCGTGAAGCTGGTCGATGCGCGGCGCGCGAAGGCAGGAAAGGGGATTCAGGCGCGGGCGAAAAAGGGAAAGTAGCGCATCGGCAGCGCAATGAGGCGATGAAGTGCGCTCATGAGGGGCTTGCAGTTTATTCATGCTGACAGCGGTCGGCATGCAATACATTGTTGGACACTCACCCTGACTTCATCGCGTCGAAGGAGACCACCGTGCCGGCCTTGCCCACCCTGATTGCTTTCGGACTCGTATCGCTCGGCATGGTCCTGACGCCCGGCCCGAACATGATCTACCTGATTTCCCGCTCGATCTGCCAGGGCCGCCGCGCGGGCCTGGTGTCGCTCGGCGGCGTGGCGCTGGGGTTCGTGTTCTACATGTTCTGCGCGGCATTCGGCATTACCGCGCTGGTGCTGACCGTGCCGTACGCATATGACGCGTTGCGGTTTGCCGGCGCGTCGTATCTGTCGTATCTCGCGTGGCAGGCGCTCAGGCCCGGCGGCCGCTCGGCGTTTCAGGTCCGGCAGTTGCAGCGCGACAGCGGCGCGAGACTCTTCACGATGGGCTTCGTCACGAACCTGGCGAACCCCAAGATCGCGGTGATGTATCTATCGCTGCTGCCGCAGTTCATTTCGCCGGGGCACGGCAGTGTGCTCGCGCAATCGCTGGCGCTGGGCTGCGTGCAGATCGCGGTCAGCGTCTGCGTCAATGCGCTGATCGCGTGCATGGCCGGCTCGATCGCGGGCTTTCTTGCCGATCGGCCGGTCTGGGCACGGGTGCAGCGCTGGTTGATGGGGACCGTGCTGGCGGGATTGGCGGTGCGTATCGCGCTCGAGTCGCGCAGCTAGCGGCGAGGCGGTTTCCGGCGGCCGGTGCAAGGGTGAGCGGAGGGGGCGCATTGCGCGCGATGTGCTCCGCATGACCGGACCTCCGCCGGCCCGCGGCGCCATCACGCACCGCGGGTCGCCGCCGCATCAGCGCTCGCCGCGCTGCTTGCTCAGCTCGATCGTCTCGAACAGATCGTACTGGGTGGTCGGGTGCTGATCCGCGCCCGGCGCGTGGTAGTAGCGCATCGTGATCGTCGTGTGGCCGCCCGGCTTGCCCGGGTCGTGGTCAAACACGGCGATCCCGTAGCCCGTGCCCGTATCGCGGCGCGCGGACCAGATCGCATCCTCCAGCGCATCGGCCGGCTTGCGCACGAACGTGTTCGCCGCCGCGCCCGGCACCGGCCGGTTCGGCTTCGTGAAGACCTTGGCCTGCGCATAGCCGGTCGCCGGGTTCTCGCCGTACACGTCGAGCGGCGCACTGGTGCCGCCGCCGCCGAGGATCAGGTGGATCGTGCCGTGGCTCGTGTCGAACGTCGTGCGATCGGGATCGGTCGATCCGACCGGACGCGGCTGCAGCGTCTCGACGACTTCGCCGGTCGACACATCGACACCCGCGCGGTGATTGCAGCCGCGCACCGGGTAGCTGCGCTCGTAGTCGTGATCGTGACCGCACAGCACGAGGTCGACGCCGTAGCGGTCGAACAGCGGCAGCCATGCCTCGCGGATGCCCTTGTCCGAGCCGTTGCCCGTCTTCGACGAACTCAGCGCATCCTGGTGCATCTGCACGACGATCCAGTCGACGTCGTCGTCGTGCGACGCATGGCGCAGCGTGTGCTCGAGCCAGCGCGTCTGCTCGCCGTTGCTGTAGCCGCGCACGTAGAACGACGTGCCCGGCTCGATCGGCGCGCGGCCGGTGCTCGCGGCCGGCACCAACGGATTGGGGCCGCCGACGAACGCGGCGGCGTCCTGGTACACGACGTCGTCGGCGTCGAGCGAGATGAACAGCACCGAGCTCACGCGGAAGCTGTACCAGCGGCCCGGGAAGCGCGTGCCGTTCTCGGGCAGCGTATAGCGCGCGAGATACGAGTCGAGCCCCTGCGGACCGTTGTTGAATTCGATCTCGTGATTGCCGGGGCAGGGCATCCACGGACGGTTCGCGGCCGACGTCTGGTTGTTGTTGCCGAAGTCGCGCCACACTTCCGGCTGGTGCGCGGGGTTCAGGTTCGCATAGCAGAGGTCGCCGTTCAGCAGGTGGAACAGCGGCTGGAACTGCTCGACGGCCTGCACCGCGAAGCGGCTTTGCGGCGACGACAGCACCCATGCGCCGTTCGGCGTCGCGAGGTCGCCGTAGCTCGTGAAGCGAAAGGGGGCGCGCCCGCGCGGCGCGGTCGTGAAGGTCGCGGCAAACGGCTGCGCGGCGTTGCTGTCGTTGTCGGCCGTGAGTTCGTAGCGGTAGCGCGTGTTCGGCTTCAGGCCGTGCACGCGAGCGTGGTACGTGAACACGGTTTCGCCGTTCAGGCCGTCGGTGTAGAGGCGTTGAACACCATGCACGGTGTGTGCCGGCTCGCCGTCGGCGACGATGCGCGCGCGCGGATTGACGGCCGGCGCGAGCGACGCCCACGAGATCGAGACTTCGGACGTCGGGTCGCTGCCCCACGTCAGGTGCACCTGTTCGGGGGTGCCGTCCGGGCTCGATGCGGCGGCCCGGGTGGCCGCGAGCCCGCCCGCGGCGGTGGCGAGGCCGGAGACGCCGGCCAGTTTCAGGAAGCCGCGACGCGATACGGAAGCGGCCGGCTCGTTCGACTCGGCGGGGAAGTTGTCCTGGTTCGACATGATCGTATTTTCGTTGAGTGGCACGCGAGATGCGGAACCGCCCGGCCGTGCGCGAGCGCGTCCGGGGCGTGGGCCGGAAACGAGCGGGATCCCGGTGACACGCATTGTCGAAGCGCAGTTTTGCCGGGTTGTGACAGACGGTAATCGGTGCGCGGACCCGATGCGTCGATGGGCGCGTGTGGCGTGGCAGGCGCGGCGGAAATTTTTTTGCTGGTGTCGCGACGGATTGTTGCCGCATGCGTCGTTTAACGAATGAACGGCCGCGTCCGGCCATGAACGGTCGATACACGATGCTTCGGAGTCTTGCATGAAACTTTCCATTTCATTACGGTTTGCCGCGGCGTGCGCGGCCGCGCTGGCGACATCCGCCGTATTCGCTCAGGCCGTCATCGTCGCGCCGGTCGCGCCGGTCGCACCGCCGCCGCCGCGCGTCGAAGTGATGCCGGCGCCGCGCGCGGGTTACGTATGGGATCAGGGCCACTGGCACTGGCGGTACGGTCGCTACGTATGGATCCCCGGGCACTGGCAAGTGGTTCGTGCCGGTTATCACTGGGTGCCCGGGCATTGGGCCGCGCGCGGCCCGAACTGGCGCTGGGTGCCGGGTCACTGGGCGTGACGCGCACGGTGCCGCGCGGCGCGCAGCGTCCGTGCGGCGGGACTTCCACGCAACCTCATGAGTCGAGCCATGCCTTTTCGAACCCTCGTGATCCTGGCAGCCGCGGCCGCCGTGCTGACCGGCTGTGTCGTGGTGCCGGCGCGTCCCGTGTATTACCGGCCCGCGCCGGTCGTCGTATATTGATCGCGCGGCCGGCTGGCGATCGACAGGATCGATATGCCCTTCGAACCGGATGTCGACGAAACCGACCAGGCCGATCTCGGGCGCGGCGCACCGCGCGTTGCCGACGCGCCGGCATGGCGCCGTCCGGCGCCGGCCCGGCGCATGCAAGGAGAGCACGACGATGAGCTTCAGCCGGACGGCGGGCAGACCCGCCGGCAGCATGCGGCGTTCGCCCGGCACGTTGTGGAGCAGTCCGCGTTGAGCAACGCCGATCCGGACGCGGAACTCGTCGCGCGGGTCGGCGCGCGCGACGCGTCGGCCGTGCGCGCGCTCGTCGCACGCAAGCTGCCGCGCTTGCTCGCGCTCGCGACGCGCATGCTCGGCGACCGGAGCGAGGCGGAAGACGTTGCGCAGGAAACCTTCCTGCGGATCTGGAATCACGCGCCGCGCTGGCGGGACGGCGAAGCGCGCTTCGACACCTGGCTGCATCGCGTCGTGCTGAACCTGTGCTATGACCGCTTGCGCGGGCGGCGCGAGGAGCCGGTCGACGCGCTGCCCGACGTGCCGGACCCGCAACCGGAGCCGGCCGCGCACGCGGAGTCGCGCTCGCGCGACGCGCGCGTACGGCAGGCGCTCGCCGCGTTGCCGCCCAGGCAGCGGGAAGCGCTCGTGCTCCAGTACTATCAGGAGATGTCGAACGTTGAAGCGGCCAACCTGATGGGCATCACCGTCGATGCGCTGGAAAGCCTGCTCGCGCGCGCGAGGCGCAACCTGCGCGCGCAACTGGCCGGCGACCCACCTAGCGAGGACAAGCGATGACACCCGAACGATTTCGTACCATCGTCGCCGCGTACGGCGCGGATGCGCGGCGCTGGCCGCCAGGCGAACGCGCGGCGGCCGAAGCGTGGGCGCAAGCGCATCCGCGCGACGCGCTGGAGGCGCTCGACGAAGCCGCCGAACTCGATGCGTGGCTCGCGCAGGATGCGGTCACGCCGCCGGCGCCGGCGCCGGCGCTCGTCGAACGCATCGTCGCGTCGGCGCCTGCGCCGCGAGGTGCGCGGCGGCGAGGAAGAGTGTGGTGGTCGGGCGCGGCGTTCGCGGGCGTCGGGCTGGCGGGCGCGCTGGCGGGCGCGGTGGCCGTGTCGATGCTGATGCTCGGTAGCGCGCCGGTCGCGCAACACGAACCGGGCTACCTGACGACGACGTTCGGCGGCCCAAGTATCGACGGAGGCGACGATTGAGCGAGCGCGGCTGGAAATTCATTCTCGTCGGGTCCGTCGTGCTGAACGTGTTCATGCTCGGCGCGATTGGCGGCGGCGCGTATCAGTGGTTCGCGACGCATCGCGATCTGCATGGGGCCGGGATGCCCGGGCAGCGTACGGCGTTGCGGTTCGCCGCGGACGAATTGTCCGATGCGCGTCGGCAGGAATTTGCCGCCGCGCTGAAGGCGGCGCGCAAGGACGGCCGGGATGTCGCGCGGGAAGGGCGTGACGGGCGGATTACGGTGCTGGATCTGCTGGCTGCGCCGCAGCTCGATCGTCCGGCGATCGATGCGGCGCTCGACCGGACGCGGGCGGCGGACAGTGCGTTGCGCGGGCAGGTGGAGCGCAGTGTCGTCGATTTCGCGGCGACGTTGACGCCGGACGAGCGCGCGAAGTTCGTCGACGGGTTGCGGCGGAGCGGGAACTGGCGGTTGCCGGCGAAATTGCAGAGCAAACGCGACGCGGCGGGGAGTCAGTAAGCGGCGTTGCGTGACGACGCGCGACGTTCGCGAATCAGTTGGCGGCCATCTCGAGTGCCGCGATGGGGGCGAACCATGGATCGAAGCGAAGACTTTATCGTGCGCACCATGTCGGCCGATGAGGTGGCCATGTCGGTCGAATGGGCGGCTGCCGAAGGGTGGAACCCCGGCCGGCATGATCCGCAGTGCTTCAGGGAAGCGGACCCGGCCGGCTTTTTCGTCGGGGTGTTGCGCGGCGAGCCGGTTGCGTGCATCTCCGCCGTCGCCTATGACGAGCGCTTCGGCTTCATCGGTCTCTACATCGTAAAACCCGGGTTTCGCGGCCAGGGCTTCGGTTTGCGCATCTGGCAGCACGGCATGCGCTACCTCGGAGACCGCAACGTCGGTCTCGACGGCGTCGTGGCCCAGCAGGCGAACTACAGGAAGTCCGGGTTCCGGCTCGCGTATCGCAACATCCGCTATCAGGGGCGCGTGGACGGCATCGGGTGCGCTCATGTGGCGTCCGTGGCCGATGTGCCGTTCCAGCAGTTGCTTGCCTACGATCGCCAGTGTTTTCCCGCGGCGCGCGAGCGTTTTGTTTCCGCCTGGATCGCGCAACCCGATGCCGTTGCGCTCGCAACGGTCGAGGCCGGTCGTGTCGCCGGGTACGGCGTCGTGCGCCGCTGCAGGGCGGGTTGCAAGATCGGCCCGCTCTTCGCCGATGACGCAGGCGTCGCCACGGGGCTGTTTCGTGCGCTGGCGTCGCACATGCCCGGCGAGGTGATCGTGCTCGACGTGCCTGAAACGAACCCCGCGGCCGTCGCGCTCGCTGAACGGCACGGCATGTCGAGCGTATTCGAAACCGCGCGGATGTATACGCAAGAAGTGCCCGCGATGGCGATCGAGCGCGTGTTCGGGGTGACGTCGTTCGAGCTGGGGTGATCGTCACGGGCGTCGCCGACCCGAGGCCATCCTCCCGGCTACTTGTCGAACCAGTCTTCGAATTCAGTGTGGGTCTGGTTGAAGGCCTTGGCGTCGGATACGGTTTCCGCGCGCACGATGCCGTGGATGCCGCGGAACTTGCCGGTGCCACCGGTGATATCCCGTTCCGTGAGGTCCGTGAGGTTGTTCAGGCGGTGCTGTCCGGCAGCATCGCCGCGCCGCATCCGAAATATTTCGCCCATCCCGCGACGGATTTCCCGCCGGCCCCCGTTAAACACGGGTACGCATCGCGAGAGCCCCCGTCATGGACCATCCGAACGACATCTCACCGGCCGCCATCGCGCTGAACCGCTTCGGTCTCGGCGCGCGAGCCAACGAAGCGCCGCCGGTCGACCCGAAGGCCGCGCTGGTCGCCCAGTTCGATCGCTACGACCCGCGTCCCGCCGCGTGGGCCGCCGAGCCGGACGCGGTCACGCTCGCCACCCGGTTCGCGAACACCCGCCACGCGATGACGAGCGACGACGCGGCGGCCAAGCGCGCGACCGCGCAGTCGATCCGTCGCGATGGCTACGACGCGTATCGCAGCGCGGTCGCCGCGCGGCTGAACAGCGCGCTCGCCACGCCCGCGCCGTTCGTCGAGCGGCTCGTGCATTTCTGGGCGAACCATTTCGCGGTGTCGGTCGACAAGGGGCAGGTCGCCGCGTACGCGGGCGCATTCGAGCGCGATGCGATCCGCCCGCACGTGCTCGGCCGCTTCGAGGACATGCTCGTCGCCGCCGAGCAGCATCCCGCGATGCAGCTGTTTCTCGACCAGGCGCGCTCGGTCGGCCCCGACAGTCCGGCCGCGCTGCGCGCCGAAGCGCGCAATCCCGCGGCGCGGCGCGGTCTCAACGAGAATCTCGCGCGCGAAATCATGGAGCTGCATACGCTCGGCGTACGCACCGGCTACACGCAAACGGACGTGACGGAATTCGCGCGTGCGCTGACCGGCTGGAGCATTGCCGGCGAACGCGGGCCGCAGCCCGGCGACGCGGCGCCCGGCGCGTTCGTGTTTCGCCCGAAGCTGCATGAACCGGGCGTGCGCGCGGTAATGGGCCGCGCCTACGACCAGCCGGGCGAAGCGCAGGCGCGCGCGATCCTGGGCGACCTCGCAGCTTCGCCGGCGACGGGCCGGCACATCGCGTTCCAGCTCGCTCGCCATTTCGTCGCCGACAACCCGCCGCCCGCGCTCACTGACCGGCTCGCGCGCGCATTCGAGACGAGCGGCGGCGATTTGCCGACCGTCTATCGCGCGCTCGTCGATGCGCCGGATGCCTGGTTGCCGGTCAACCGCAAGTTCAAGACGCCGTGGGAGTGGGCCGTGTCGTCGCTGCGCGGGCTCGGCTGGCGCGATACGGGCGACTTCGGCGACCTGAAGGCCGCGCCGCTGCTCGCGCAACTCGGCCAGCCGGTGTGGCGGCCCGGGTCGCCGGCCGGCTACGACGACGTCGCCGCGAGCTGGGCCGCGCCCGACGCGCTGGTGCGCCGTGTCGAGATCGCGCAGCGGCTCGCCGCGCGTACGGGCGACCGGCTCGATCCACGCACGCTCGGCAACACGCTGCTGGCCGGCTCGCTGAGCGCACCGACGGCGACCGCGCTGTCGCGCGCGGAAAGCGCGACGACGTCGCTCGCGCTGCTGCTCGTGTCGCCCGATTTCCAGCGGAGATGAACATGGCTCGATCCCTTACCCGTCGTCATTTCCTGAGCGTCGCGGCGGCCGGCGCGGGCGCGATCCTCGTCGCGCCGCGCATCGTGTTCGCGAACGTCGAAACCGACCGGCGCTTCGTGTTCGTGATCCAGCGCGGCGCGGCCGACGGGCTGAACATCGTCGTCCCGTATGCGGAACCCGCGTATGCGTCATTGCGCGGCCCGCTGGCGATCGATGCCGCGGCGGCGACGCGCATCGACGGCACGTTCGCGCTGCATCCGTCGCTTGTCCAGACCGCGCAGATGGTTCGCGACCAACAGGCGCTGTTCGTTCACGCGATCGCGTCGCCGTATCGCGACCGCTCGCATTTCGACGGCCAGAACGTGCTCGAGACGGGCGGCCGCGCCCCATACCAGGTGAAGGACGGCTGGCTGAACCGCCTCGCCGCGATGTTGCCGGCGACGCGCGAGCGCGCGATCGCGTTCGCGCCGACGGTGCCGCTTGCGTTGCGCGGCAGCGTGCAGGCCGCGTCGTATGCGGCGTCCGGTTTGCCGGCCGCGCCGGACGACCTGCTCGCGCGCGTGTCGGCGCTTTACGAGGCCGATGCGCAGCTCGCGCCGCTGTGGCAATCGGCGATGGCGGCGCGCGGCCTCGCCGGCGATGCGCATGCGCGTCAGGATCCGGCGGGCGTCGGCACGCTCGCGGCGGCGTTTCTCGCGCGCGACGACGGCCCGCGGATCGCGATGATCGAGACGGGCGGCTGGGACACGCACAGCGCGCAGAACGCACGGCTCGCGAACCAGTTGAAGGCGCTCGACACGATGCTCGCCGCATTGCGCGACGGTCTCGGGCCCGTGTGGCAGCAGACCACCGTGCTGGTCGCGACCGAGTTCGGCCGCACGGCCGCCGCGAACGGCACGGGCGGCACCGATCACGGGCAGGCGTCGGTCGCGATGCTGGCGGGCGGGGCGGTCGCGGGCGGCCGGGTGATCGCCGACTGGCCGGGCTTGCGGCCGGCCGACCTGTACGAAGGGCGCGACCTGAAGCCGACCGCGTCGCTCGATGCGCTGATCGCGGGCGCGGCCGCCGAAAGCCTGCGGCTCGATCCCGGCCGCACCGCGGCCACGCTGTTCGCGGAAAGCGGCGCGACGCGGCCGATGACGGGCCTCGTTCGCGGAACCGCGTGACGCGCGGCAGGCGCGCGTTCGCATCCGCCAACCGATGACACAACAGGGAGAAGTGACGATGAAGATCCGATCCGTATCGCTTGCCGTACTGGTGACCACGAGCGCCGCGCTGCTGTCCGCGTGCGTGGTCGAACCCGCGCGGCCGCCGCAGCCCGCACCGGTCGCCGAGGTGGCGCCGCCGCCGCCCGCACCCGGCTATCGCTGGGCGAAGGGCCATTACCGCTGGGCCGGCAACCACTGGGCGTGGGTGCCCGGGCATTGGGTGGCCGTGTATTGAAGCGGACCGGACGGCCCGCCGCTCACCAGCCGATCCGGTGCTTCTCGTCGGTTTCGCTGTGCCGCCAGTCGTCGTCCGCATGCAGATACTGGCTCGTCGTCGTCAGCGAGACGTGTCCGAGGTTGTCGCGCACGAGCCGCAGGTCGACGCGGCCGTCGGCCATGTGCGAGCCCGCACTGTGGCGCAGCCAGTGCGCGGATGCCTGGTCGAGCACGCGCGCCTGTGCCTCGCCGGCATCCCCTTGCGCGCGCAACCGGTCGGCCGCGAACCGGAACACCTGCTTCACGATCCGGTGCAGCGCGGCGCGCGTGAGCGGCTTGCGCGTGTGACCGGCCGGCAGCACGAGCGGCGTGTCCTCGCCGTCGGCGGGCAGCGCGGGCAGGCCGTGCGCGCGCCGGTAGCGCGCGAGCTCGGCCATCATTTCGGTGGTGGCCGGCACGAGCCGCTGCCTGCCGCCTTTGCCGGTCACGTCGAGCCACCAGCGATCGTATCCGTTCGCGTCGCGCCGTGCAAAGAATTGCCCCATCGTCGTATCGGCTGCCTCGGTGATGCGCAGCCCGCCGAGATACAGCAGCGTGAAGACCCAGCGCGCGCGGTCCGCATGGAAGGATGCGCGCGCATCGTCGCGCGGCATCGCGGCGATCGCGTCCTTGACCGCCTGCCACAGCGGCGGCCCGAGATGGCGCGTGACGCGCGGCGCGGGCCGCCGTTGCCGCTGCCGCGACAACGCGAGCGGATTGCCGGCCAGATAGCCGGCCTGCACGAGCCACGAGAACATCACGTTCAGGATCACCATCGCCTGGCGCTGGCTGGCCGCCGACAGCGGCCCGTAGAACGGCCGCCAGCGCGGGTCGCCGCGCGGATGCTTGCGGCCGCCGTTCGCGCACCACACGTCGGCCGGCGCGGGCGCGAGCAGGAACTGCCGGTAGACGACGAGATCCTCGTGCGTGAGCGACGACAGCGGCTTGCCGCACGCGATCACGGCCCACAGCAGCAGGCGCTCGGCTTCCTTGCGGTAGTTCTGGAATGTGGCGGGCGTATCGACGAAGCGCGCGAGCCATGCGCGCACGGCATCGAGATCATGGGTCGCGGCGATCTGCGGGTGTGCGCCGGTCGAGCGGTTCGTGCCCGCGCGTCCGTCGAGCGCGGCCGGCACGGTCAGCGCATCGATCGGCTGCGGCCGCAGCGCGGCGTCGGACGGAACGGGTGAGGTCATGCGAACAGGGGGCGCTGCCTGCCCGTGGCCGGGCAGGCGCAGGCGGCGCGACGAAGCGTACGAGGAAGCGCCGATGGTAATACACGATCACCACGCGGTGAAGCCGCCGTCGATCGCATCGCTCCAGCGACAACACGCTGTTCAGCAACGTCCGCACGAGCGTCGCCGGCCGCGTGACATCCGTCTTCGAAAAGATCGCACGCAGATGCGAGTGCGCGGTGTTCCTGCCGACGTCGAATGAAGGTGGCGGTACGCCTGCTGTAAGCCGATTGTGAACTTTCCCGGCGCACCACTCGTCTAACCGGCCCGCCAACGCTTCCTGAGAGACATCGGATGATTCGCAAGACCCAAAGGCTGCTCGGCGCGGCCGTGATTGCCGGCAGCACGCTGCTGGCCGGATGCCAGACCGACGCGGCCGCGACGGCCGCGCGCGCGGCCCGCCCGGCCGACGGCCGGCCCGTGACCAGGACCGTTCATGTCGCGCCGCAGGCGGCGCGCTGCACGGGCGTCGCGCCGATGGACTGCCTGCAGGTGCGCGGCAGCCCGGCCGAGCCGTGGAGCCTGTGGTACGCAGGGATCGAAGGCTTTGCGTACCAGCCCGGTTATCAATACGTACTGGAAGTCGACGAGTACCGCGTCGCGCAACCCCCGGCCGACGGTTCGTCGATCCGCTGGGTGCTCAGGCGTGTCGTCGAGCGCCGCCAGGTGAACTGACGGCCACGTCCGCCCGCGGCACCGCTCATACGGACGGCCGCGGCGCGACCGGTCTCGGCGGCGCGGCGGTGTCGATCCGCCGGAACACGACGGACGACAGCAGCGTGACCGAGCCCATGCACGCGAACGACAGCATGAAGCCGTTCGCCATCGAGCCCCAATGCGCGGCGAACAGGTTCACGAGCCCGCCGCCGATCGATACGCCGAGCCCCATCGCCAGCATCTGCATCATCGTGAACAGGCTGTTGCCGCTGCCGGCGTCGGCGTGTGACAGCCCCTTGAGCGTCACGGCGTTCATCGCGGCGAACTGCATCGAGTTGGCTGCGCCGAACACGATCAGCAACGCAATCTCCAGCAGTGGCGCGGGCCGTGCCGATACCAGCGCGAACCCCGCGATCGCGCAGCCGACGATCCCCGTGTTCACGACCAGGAACGTCGCATAGCCGAAGCGTTTCGCGAGCGGCGCGATCCAGCGTTTCGCGATCACGCCGGCGATCGCGGCCGGCAGCATCATCATCCCCGACTGCAGCGGCGTATAGCCGAGCTGCACCTGCATCAGCAGCGGCAGCATGAACGGCACGGCGCTCGTGCCGATCCGGCACAGCAGGTTGCCGAGCAGCCCCGAGCCGAAGTTCGGCTCGCGGAACAGCCCGAGCCGGAACAGCGGCTGCGCGCGGCGTCGTGCATGGGGCAGGTATGCGAGCGCGCTCGCCACGCCGAGCACGGCCAGCCCGATCGCCCAGCCGGTGCGGTGCGCGGGCATCGGCGGATCGATCGCGAGCGACAGCGCGATCATCGCGACCGACAGCAGCGCGCAGCCGACGAAGTCGAACGGCGGCGGCTGCGTCGCCTGGTCGTGCGGCAGGAAGCGCTGCACCGCGAGGAAGCCGACCACGCCGACCGGCACGTTGACGATGAACACCCAGTGCCAGGAAATCGCCTGCGTGAGCCAGCCGCCGAGCGTCGGTCCGACGATCGGGCCGAGCTGCCCGGCGATCGACACGAACGCGATCGCCGCGACGTACCGTTCGCCCGGCACGCGGCGCAACACGGCGAGCCGCCCGATCGGGAGCAGCATCGAGCCGCCGATACCCTGCACGGCGCGTGCGACGACGAGCTGGCCGAGCGTGTGCGACGCGGCACAGCCGATCGACGCGAGCGAGAACACCAGGATGGCGACCGAGAACACGCGGCGCGTGCCGAACCGGTCGGCGAGCCAGCCGGACGCCGGCGTGAGCATCGCCATTGTCAGCGTGTAGACGACCACGACCGGCTGCATCGCGAGCGGTGACGCATGCAGGCTTTGGGCGATCGACGGCAGCGCGGTGTTGACGATCGTCGTGTCGAGCGACTGCATGAAGAACGCGGCGGCGACGATCCACAGCAGCGCGGAGTGTGAGGGTTCGCGGGGCATGACGAAATGGGAAGTGCGGCGACCGGCGATGGCGACGTGACGGGCGACACGGCCTGGCAGGCTCGCGCCGGCGCACGGCCGGTCTACAAGCGTTCGATGGTACCGATTCCGCCAGTCATCGGGAAGCCGCCTGAAGACATTGACTGTCATCGGAGTTGCCGATGACAATGCGGGAATGCTCAATCCCGTCTGGCTCAAGACGTTCGCGACCGTCACGAACTGCCGCAGCTTCACCGAAGCGGGCCGGCAGCTCGGGCTCAACCAGTCGAGCGTCAGCGAACACATCCGTCGTCTCGAAGAGAGCGTCGGCCGGCGGCTGTTCGTGCGCGACACCCATTCGATCGCGATGACGGCCGACGGCGAGGCGCTGCTCGTGCACGCGAACGTGATCCTGCAGGCGCTGAACCGTGCGGAATCGCAGTTCCGCAAGCCGCGGCTGCAGGGCCGCGTGCGGCTCGGCGCGTCGGACGATCTCGCGCTGGTCGCGCTGCCGGACGTGCTCGCGGCGTTTCGCGCCGCGCACCCCGACGTTGCGCTGGAGATCACGACCGGCATGACGAGCCGGCTCTACGAACTGATGGATGCGGGCGCGCTCGACCTGATGGTCGGCAAGCGGCGGCTCGGCGAGCGGCGCGGCACGCCGTTGCTGCGCGCGCGGCTCGAATGGGTCGCGCGGCCGGGCACCGTCGTCGACCTGGAGCGGCCGCTGCCGCTCGTGCTGGTCGCCGAGCCGAGCGTCACGCGCGCGGTCGTGCTGAACGCGCTCGCGGAGAAGGGGATCGGCTGGGAAGTCGTGTGTTCGAGCAGCAGCCAGCCGGGCTGCATCGCGGCCGCGCGGGCCGGCCTCGGGCTCACCGCGACGTCGCAGTACCTGTCGGCGCGCGGCCTGGCGCCGCCGGTGAACGGCGACGGGCTGCCCGCGCTGCCCGATGTCGAGTTCATCGCGCTCGCCGCGAAGCGGCTCAGCCAGCCGGCCGGCACGCTGCTCGAGCTGCTGGAAACCAGCGACCTGCGTGCCCCCGGCGCGGCCGATCGAAGCGTGTAGCGCACTTCGTCACCTGCCAGCCGCTGTTCGCGCGGCAGCCGGCCGGGCCGCGCGCCATGCGTCGCCGCTCACGCCGCTCACGCCGCTCATGCCGCTCATGCCGCGCGTTTCTGCGAAAGCACCAGCAGCGCGCCGTTCCTGTCCTCCAGCACCGCGCGGTATTCGTGCGGCCCGGCCTGCACCGGCACGCGCACCGACGCGCCGGCCTTCACGACCCGCGCCATCGCCGCGTACAGGTCGTCGTCCTCGTCCACGCGCAGCGTGAGCGCGGCGCGCTCGACGATCTGCTCGTCGCCGGCCACCAGCGCGATCGTCAGCGGGCCGCCGTCGAGCGCGCAGTAGCGGTCGCCGTCGCGGAACTTCACGTTCAGGCCCAGTCCGTCGACGAACAGCGGCAGGGCCGTGTCGATGTCGTCGACCGGGTACAGCAGCATCGATACCTTCATTCCCTCTCTCCCTCGTCGTGATGTGGTCGGCGCGCACCGCACCGTCGTTCGATGCTAGCGCGCGGTGCCGGCCGCGACGCAGTCCGATCGGATGACGGTGAAACCCCTCTGTCCCCGCAGGCGGGCCGTTACTCCAAACAGACGATGCCCGTGCGGGCCCGCGCGCCGACACTCCCATCCGTGGACCGTCGCTATTCGTCCGTATCGTGCGGGCGGCTGCACGACCCCCGACTCGTCCAACATACATGGAGACGCACGCAATGAAGTTTTCCCTCATCTACGAAGCCCAGACCACCGACGCGTCGCGCGAGGGCGACCACCGGGTGTTCAACGAGACGGTCGAACAGGCGCTGCTGGCCGAGCAGGTCGGCTTCGACACGATCTGGTGCGTGGAGCACACGTCGCTGACCAACTATGCGCACATGAGCGCGCCGGAAACCTTCCTTGCGTACCTGGCCGGCCGCACGACGCGCATCGGCCTCGGTCATGGCGTCGTGTGCCTGCCGCCGGCGATGAACCATCCGATCAAGGTCGCCGAGCGCGTCGCGCTGCTCGACATCCTGTCGGGTGGCCGCGTGCATTTCGGCGTGGGCAAGGGCGGCAGCCAGCAGGAAGCGGGCGCGTTCGGCTACGACCTCAACGAACTGCAGCCGATGATCGACGAGTCGATGTACCTGGTGCCGAAGATGTTCGTGCAGGACGAGATCGAGCACGACGGCAAGTACATCAAGATTCCGAAGCGTCCGATCCACCCGAAGCCGTTCCAGGATCCGCATCCGCCGATGTACCTCGCCTGCACGAACACCGATGCGCTGCTGCGCGCAGGACAGCGCGGGATGGGCGCGCTGGTGCTCGGTTTCGGCGGCCCCGATGAAGTCGCGAAGAAGAACGCGGTCTATCGCGAAGCATGGGCGAACCGCAAGCCGGAGGACCAGGTCGGCTTCCGCCCGACCCAGCACCTCGCGGCGCTGTGCCCGACGGTCGTGATGGCCGACGGCCAGAAGGCCCGCAAGATCGGCATCCGCGGCCAGCGCTACTTCATGGAGTCGCTCGCGTACTGGTACACGGGCGGCGAGCGTCCGGACCCGGCGAAGTGGGGCGACGACCTCGTGCAGGCCGACACCGGCGAGATGGTGATCCGTTCGCGCTTCGCGTCGGAGGAAGTCGTCGTGAACTTCGCCGATCCGGCGCTCGCGATGATGAACCCGAATCACGCGTACGGCACCGTGGACGACTGCATCGGCTACGTGGGCCGCCTGCAGGAAGCGGGCGTCGACGAAGTGCTGTTCCTGTGCCAGATGGGCACGGTGCCGCACGACGCGCAGATGGAGACGATCCGCAATATCGGCGAGCACGTGATCCCGTTCTTCGCCAAGGAGAAGGAGCGCGCCTGCGCGTAAGGCGGGCAGGGCCGCGCATCGTCCGTCGTCCCTTCGGACGATGCGGCGCGGTCGCGCGAGTCCGACCATCGGCAGCAGGAACCCTCGCTCGCGGCGCCGGCCGCGACGAACCACTTAGAGAGACCGGGGTGGGCGCCGCCGCGCGCGCTCCGTATCACAGGAGACATTCGTGCATCGCGACAACGATTCGAACGCACTGGCCGCCACGCTGATCGCCCGGGCCGAGGCGCTGGCGCCGACGCTCGCCGGCCGCGCCGCGCAGGCGGACGCGCAGGGCCGCATCCCGGCCGAGACGATCGCCGACATGCAGGACGCCGGCTTTTTCAAGGTGCTGCAGCCGAAGCGCTACGGCGGCTACGAGCTCGATCCGCAGGCCTTCTTCGACATCCAGATGGCGCTCGCGCGCGGCTGCATGTCGACTGCGTGGGTGTATGGCGTCGTCGGCGTGCACAACTGGCAACTCGCGCTGTTCGACGCACGCGCGCAGCAGGACGTGTGGGGCAAGGATCCCGCGACGCTGATCGCGTCGACCTACATGCCGGTCGGCCGCGTGAGCCCGGTCGACGGCGGCTTCCGGCTGTCCGGCCACTGGAAGTTCTCGAGCGGCAGCGAGTTGTGCGAATGGGTGTTCCTCGGCGCGCTGGTGCCGCCGGCCGTTGCCGGCCAGCCGCCGGAATACCGCACGTTCCTGCTGCCGAAATCCGACTACCGGATCCAGCAGGACTGGGACGTGCTCGGCCTGCGCGCGACCGGCAGCCACGACATCGTCGTCGACGACGTGTTCGTGCCCGCGTACCGCACGCACAAGGCGATCGACGGGATGATGGGCACGAGCCCGGGCCTCGCGGTCAACGACGCGCCGCTGTTCAGGCTGCCGTTCGCGCAGATCTTCGTGCGCGCGGTGTGCACGTCGTGCATCGGCGCGCTGCAGGGCGCGCTCGACGATTTCACCGGCTATGCGGCCACGCGCGTGTCGGCCAACAGCGGCGCGAAGACGACCGACGATCCGGGCGCGCAGAGCGCGTGCGCGAACGCGGCCGTCGCGATCGACGAGATGACGGTGCTGCTCAAGCGCAATTTCGCGGAACTGATGGCGTCGGTGACGGGCGGCCCGGCCGTGTCGATCGAACGTCGCGTGCATTTCCGCTACCAGTCCGCGCAGGTCGCCGAACGCTGCGCGCAGGCCGCGAACGCGCTGCTGCGCTACGCGGGCGGCAACGGCATCTATCACCGCAATCCGCTGGTGCGCCGCTTCCTCGACCTGCACGCGGCCCGTGCGCACTACGCGAACAACGTGGACCGCTTCGGCCAGAACCTCGGCGCCGTGATGCTCGGCCGCGAGAACACGGACTACTTCATCTGACGAGGCCGAGATGAACGACACGCAAGCGCAGCAATACGTGTTCGACGTCGTGGTCGTCGGCTCGGGGGCGGGCGCGCTGCTCGCGGCGTGCCGCGCGGCCGACCGCGGGCTGTCCGTCGTCGTGCTCGAGAAGACGGCGCTGTACGGCGGCACGTCGGCCGTCTCGGGCGGCGGGATCTGGGTGCCCTGCAACCACCATATCGCCGAACTCGGCGCGACCGATACGCGCGAGGCCGCGCGCTGCTATCTCGACGCGTGCACGGCCGGCGCGTCGTCGCGCGAGCGGCTCGACGCGTATCTCGACCAGGCGCCCGAGATGCTGCGCTATCTCGAAGCGAAGACGCCCGTGCGCTACCAGGCGCTGCCGAAGTACGCGGACTATTTCCAGAAGCTGCCGGGCGCGATGCCGGGCTATCGCGCGCTCGATCCGCTGCCGTTCGACGGCGCGCGGCTCGGCGACGAACTCGACCGGCTGCGTCCGCCGTCGCCCGGCACGCTGATCGGCGGCCGCGTGGCCGTGACGTCGAAGGAGGCGCACACGCTGTTCTCGCGCGGGCCGGGCTTCATGAAGCTCGCGATCGCGCAGTTCGGCCGCTACTGGCTCGATCTCGGCGTGCGCCGCCGCACGCGGCGCGACCGGCGCCTGACGCTCGGCAACGCGCTGGTCGGCGGGCTGCGCCGCGCGCTGCTCGACCGCAACGTGCCCGTGTGGCTCGACACGCCGATGCGCGACCTGCTCGACGTCGACGGCCGCGTGACGGGCGTGCGTGCGCAGCGCTTCGGGCAGATCGTGACGATCGTCGCGCGGCGCGGCGTGATCCTCGGCGCGGGCGGCTTCGAGCGCAACCAGCCGATGCGCGAACGCTACCTGCCGCAGCCGACGCGGATGCAGTGGAGCGCGACGCCGCCGGCCAACACCGGCGACGCGATCGCCGAAGGCCACCGGCTCGGCGGCGCGCTCGCGCTGATGGAACACGTGTGGGGCGCGCCGACGGTCGGCGTCGCGGGCGAGGAGAAGCAGCGCGCGCTGTTCGTCGAACGCAACCTGCCGGGCTGCGTGATCGTGAACGGTCTCGGCAAGCGCTTCGTCAACGAGGCCGCGCCGTATTCGGAGTTCGTGCCCGCGATGTATCGCGACCATGCGCGCACCGGCGCGTGCGTGCCGGCCTGGATGGTGTTCGACGCGCGCTTTCGCCGCAAGTATCCGTGCGGGCCGATCATGCCGGCGTCGATGATGCCGGATGCGCGGATGCCGGACGCGTTTCGCGACGTGCTCGTGAAGGCCGACACGATCGATGCGCTCGCCGCGCGGATCGGGGTCGATGCGGCCGGGCTGCACGACACGCTGCGCGACATGGCGCGTTATGCGGCGACCGGCATCGACGAAGCGTTCGGCAAGGGCGACAACCTGTTCGACACGTACTACGGCGATCCGCGCAACGCGCCGAATCCGTGCCTCGGGCCGGTCGACGAGGCGCCGTTCTACGCGGTGCGGATCGACGCGGGCGACATCGGCACGAAAGGCGGCCTCGTCACCGACGCGCAGGCGCGCGTGCTGCGCGCCGACGGCGCGCCGGTCGACGGCCTCTACGCGATCGGCAACACCAGTGCATCGATGATGGGCGCGAGCTACCCCGGCGCGGGCTCGACGCTCGGTCCGGCGATGACCTTCGGGTTCATCGCCGCCGACCACCTGGCCGCGCAAGCGGCCGACGCCGGCGGCCGGTCAGTCCGGCCGTCCACGACTGAACCTGACGGAGTCCGACAATGAGCGATCTCACTACCCATCCGCTGCGCACCGACATGCTGCTCGCGATGCGCCGCCTCGCGCGCTCCGTCACGGTCATCAGCAGCGCGCACGAAGGCCGGCGCTACTCGATGTCCGCGACGGCGGTCGATTCGCTGTCGACCGATCCGCCGTCGCTGCTGATCTGCATCAACCGCAGTGCGTCGCTGTATCCGCCGCTCGACGTGGGCGCGCCGTTCTGCGTGAACGTGCTGTCGGCACGCCATGAAGGCATCGCGATCGACTGCAGCGGCCGCCTGAAGGGCGAGGCGCGCTTCACGACCGGCGACTGGCACACGTCGCCGCTCGGCGTCCCGTACCTGCACGATTCGCAGGCGAGCTTCGTGTGCGAGCAGGACGGCCGCTTCGAATACGGCACGCATACGGTGTTCATCGGGCGCATTCGCGAAGTGCTGATGAGCGGCGACGTCGATCCGCTCGTCTATCTCGACGGCGCGTACACGACGCCCGGCGCGCCGGCGGCTCGCGCGGTCGCATGACGTGAGGAACCTGCGATGAGCGATTCGCGCTTCCACCGGCTGACCGTGGCCGACGTCATCGCCGAAAGCGACGACGCGTGCTCGTTCGTGTTCGACGTGCCCGCCGCGTTGCGCGATGCGTTCGCATACCGGCCCGGCCAGTTCCTGACGCTGAACGTGCCGTGCGCGGATGCGAGCGTCGCGCGCTGCTACTCGCTGTCGAGCGCACCGGGCATCGACGCGGCGCCGAAGATCACCGTCAAGCGCGTGCGCGACGGCCGCGCGTCGAACTGGCTGTGCGACCGCATCCGCGCGGGCGATGCGCTCGACGTGCTGCCGCCGGCCGGCGTCTTCACGCCGCGCACGCTTGATGGCGACCTGCTGCTGTTCGCGGGCGGCAGCGGCATCACGCCGGTGCTGTCGATCCTGAAATCGGCGCTCGTGCATGGACGCGGGATGCTGACGCTGATCTATGCGAACCGCGACGAGCGCTCGGTGATTTTCGGCGACGAGCTGCAGCAGCTCGCGCACCGCCATCCGGGCCGCCTGCGCGTGATCCATTGGCTCGACAGCGTGCAGGGCGTGCCGCAGCAGCGGCATCTCGAGGAACTCGCGCGGCCGTTCAGCCGGCAGGAGACGTTCATCTGCGGGCCGGCACTGTTCATGGAGAATGCGCTCGCCGCGATGCTCGGCCTCGGGCTGCCGCGTGCGCGCGTGCATGTCGAGCGCTTCGCGTCGCTGCCCGATGCGCCGGCGCCGGCCGATCCGGCGGCATCGGCCGCGACGGCCCGAACGATCGCCGCGTCCGGAGACGGCGCGGCGATCGAGACGGTGCTGGATGGCGAGGCGTTCGCGTTCGACGGCGCGCCCGGCGAAACGCTGCTGGACGCGATGCTGCGTGCCGGCCTGCCCGCGCCGAATTCCTGCCGAATGGGACAGTGCGGCGCGTGCATGTGCCGCGTCGAACGCGGCGCGGTGGCGCTCGACGGCAACCACGTGCTCGACGACGACGAGATCGCGGCCGGCTGGACGCTCGCGTGCTGCGCGCGGCCCGCGAGCGACGCGCTGCGCGTGGTGTTCCCCGATTGAGCCGCGGCGCCTGCGGCGTGCGGCAACCCTGTTGCGATGCATACGACGATGGACAACGAAATCCTCACCACGCCCGCGCTGATCGCGCGGGCTGCCGCGCGCCACGGCGCGCATCCGGCGATCGAGTCGGAGCACGGCCGGCTGACCTATGCGGAACTCGACGCGGCGCGTCTCGAAGCCGCGCGCGCGCTGCTCGCGAGCGGCATCGACGCCGGCGACCGGATCGCCGTCTGGGCACCGAACCTGCCGCAATGGATCGTCGCGGCGCTCGCGATCCACACCGTCGGCGCGATCCTCGTGCCGGTCAACACGCGGATGAAAGGGATGGAGGTGGGCGGCATCCTGCATGACGCCGGCGCGCGGCAGCTGTTCTGCTGCGGCACCTTCCTCGGCGAATCCTATCCGGCGATGCTCGCGCCGCACCGGCCCGCGATGCTCGAGCGCGTCGTCGTGTTCGACGGCGAACCGCCGTCCGGTGCCCGCGACGAGACCTGGAACGCGTTCCTCGCGTGCGGCGCGGCGGTGCCGCTCGCCGCCGTGCGCGAGCGGGAGGCGCAAGTGACGCCCGACACCGTGATGGACCTGATGTTCACGTCCGGCACGACCGGCCGCCCGAAAGGCGTGATGACCGCGCACGGGCAGAACCTGCGGGCCGCGCAGGCGTGGGCGGCAATCGCCGGCGTGCGCCAGGACGACCGCTACCTGATCGTCAATCCGTTCTTCCATACGTTCGGCTACAAGGCAGGCTGGCTCGCCGCGCTGTCGAGCGGCGCGACCGTGCTGCCGCATCTCGTGTTCCAGCCGGCCGACGTATTGCGGCGCGTCGCCGACGAGCGCGTGTCGGTGCTGCCCGGCCCGCCGACGCTGTACTACGCGCTGCTCGACGCGCCCGAGCGCGCGACGCGCGACCTGTCGTCGCTGCGGATCGCGGTGACCGGTGCGGCCGCGATCGCGCCGAGCCTGATCGAGCGGATGCGCGCCGAGCTCGGCTTCGAGACCGTGCTGACCGGCTACGGGCTCACGGAATCGTGCGGCTTCGCGACGCTGTGCCGGCACGGTGACGCCGCCGAGACGATCGCCCGTACGTCGGGCCGGCCGATGCCGGACGTCGAGCTGCGGATCGCGGGGCCGGACGGCGCGGCGCTCGGGCCGGACGAGACCGGCGAGATCTGGGTGCGCGGCTACAACGTGATGCGCGGCTACTTCAACCAGCCGGACGCGACGCGCGAAACCGTCGATGCGCAGGGGTGGCTGCATACGGGCGACCTCGGCTGCGTCGACGCGAACGGCAACCTGAAGATCACCGACCGGATCAAGGACATGTTCATCGTCGGCGGCTTCAACTGCTATCCGGCCGAGATCGAGCGGCTGCTGGCCGCGCATCCGGCGATCGCGCAGGTCGCGCTGGTCGGCGTGCCCGATACGCGGCTTGGCGAGGTCGGCCATGCGTACGTCGTGTTGCGTCCCGGCGCGCACACGGACGCCGACGCACTGAACGACTGGGCGCGCCGCAACATGGCGAACTACAAGGTGCCGCGGCATTTCACGTTCGTCGAGCAACTGCCGACGAGCGCGGCCGGCAAGGTGCTGAAGTACCGGCTGCGCGCGGGCACCGAAGCGGCGGCCTGAGCGCGTCGCGTGACACCACATCAACGGGTTGAATGCATGAACGACAACGGATTTCCGCAGGGCGCGGTGCTCGTGTTCGGCGGCAGCGGCGGGATCGGGCAGGGCGTCGCGCTCGAATTCGCGCGCGCCGGCGTGCCGGTCGCGCTCGGTTATCGCAGCAAGGCCGACGTGGCCGAGCGCGTCGCGCGCGACCTGCGCGGCGCCGGCGTCGCGGCCACCACGCATGGCGTGGACGTGACCGATCCCGCGCAGATCGATGCGGCGCTCGCGGCTGCGATCGATGCGCATGGCCGCGTGCACACGATCGTGTGGGCGGCCGGCCCGTTGGTGAACCAGCGCCCTATAGGCGACATGACGCACGACGACTGGCGTCGCGCGATCGAGGTCGAGACGGTCGGCTTCTTCAATGCGGCGAAGGCCGCGTTGCCGCATTTCCGCGCGTCGGGCGGCGGGTCGTTCGTCACGCTCGGTTCGGCCGGGCATCTGCGCTGGCCCGATCGCGACGGGCTGTCGGTCGCACCGAAGGCGGCGAACGAGGCGCTGGTGAAGGGGCTCGCG
Organism: Burkholderia sp. Bp9142; assembly: GCF_003853415.1. Taxonomy (GTDB): domain Bacteria; phylum Pseudomonadota; class Gammaproteobacteria; order Burkholderiales; family Burkholderiaceae; genus Burkholderia. Next base: position 293,219 of record NZ_QTPP01000002.1, read on the forward strand.
CGCGAGGAGGGCCGTCACGAGATCCGCGCGAATTCGATCCTGGTCGGCGTGATCGAGGCCGGGATGTTTCCGGTGCTGCTCGAACAGGGGCAGTTCGATCAGGCGTGGATCGACGAGACGCAGAAGATGCTCGCGCTCAAGCGCTGGGGGAAGGCGCGGGACATCGGGCGCGCGGCGGTGTTTCTCGCGTCGGACCGCGCGAATTACATCACGGGGCAGCAGCTGAACGTGTCGGGCGGGTACGGGTTGTAGCGGATGGACGGAGCCCGCTCGGGCGAGCGGACTCGACAAACGGACGCGTTAGTTGTCTCGCGCGCTGATCTTGCCGAATCGATCCGGAACCTGCGCAACGAGCGTGCCCGGCTTCGTCTGCCCGTATCGCATGCTCGAAGCGCGTGAACAGCCATCCCGCCTGCGATCGGTTGTGCCCGCATCGTCCTCGGTATTCACCCTGACCCGCGATGCACGATCCCGCATCCTGATCGCGCGCGACTCGCGCGAGGTCACGTCAATGAAACATTTTCCTCCCTGCGTGCACTCACACGCGCTCGCCGGCCGTCGCGATTCGCGTGTGCCCACGGCCGCGCATGCTTGCCCGACGCGCGTCGCGGCGCGCGACGCGTTGCTCTCCGGCATCGGGCACGGCGATGAAGTGCGAAAACAGATGCGTTCCTGAAACATTTCCGTCGATTCCCCCACGCGTAACGCCGGACATCCGGCCGCGAGGCCGGGCCCGCGCGGGTCTGCGCCGCATGGCACACGCCTTGCGGTGAGCCCCGTGCTGCTCGTCACAACCGCGACTGATGTTCACGACGAATCGCGGGAGCGGCACGCAACGACATCGAAACAAACGGGGATCGGATCGAGCCGCGGGATGGCGGCCCGTCGTGTCGGACGCACGCTGCGTCGTATCGGCGACGCGAACGGGCACCGCACGTTCGATCCGTCAAACAGCAAGCTTGCTTGCAAGGTGTCGTGCCGGGGGACCCGCTGCGCGTGGCGGCATGAGCTGCACGCGGCGGGTCGGTGCGCCCGGCACATGTCGGGGGAACGCCCGTGAAAATGACAGTGAACCAATGGGCAGCGCTGGCGATGGTGTTCGCGGCCGGCGCGCACGCGCAGGAAATCTACCTGCAGGGCGGCACGCAGGGCGTCGGCATCGGCGCGGCCGTGAGCTTCAATTCGGTGCTCGGCGCGCACGCGGATTTCAATGCAATCAATCTGACGCATGACTTCACGGTGGCCGGCAATCGCTACCAGGACGACATCAAGCTGCGGCAAGGTGGCCTGTATGCGGACATCTTCCCGTGGCGCGGCAACGGCTTTCGCGCAACGATCGGATTGCGCTTCAACGACGACGAGATTCGCGGCGTGTCGGTGCCCACCGGCGGGACCTACGTGTTCGGCGGCAAGCGCTATCCGGCGTTGCCCGGGATGTATGCGGTCGCGGAGGCGCGCTATCCGGCCGTGATGCCGTATGTCGGGATCGGCTACGGGCATCGGCCGGCATCGAAAGGGCTCGGCTTCGTCGCCGACCTGGGCGTCGCATACGGCATCCCGCGCTGCTCGTACACGCTGTCGCCGGCACTGGCCGCCGCGGCCGGACCGCAGAAGAGCCAGATCCTGGCCGCCAGCGGCCTCGACGAGTTGAACCGGAAGATGTCGCGGTATCGGTGGTATCCGGTCCTGCAGATCGGGATCTCGTACCGGTTCTGAGCCGCGCGAACGTCACGGCACGGCCGTGCGCCGTTCGCGTGCGGGTTCGATCGTCCGGCGTGCCGGGCGCGCGTCGTTGCGCTTCGCGATGAACGGGTGCTCGATGTAGCGGTAGGTCAGCAGCGCGCAGAGGACGGCGACCAGTGCACACGCGAGCGACAGCGCCCAGATGCCGAAGTCGTCAACGGAATCGATCGGGAAAACGAACTTGTTGAACGTGCGGGCGATCGTGTACACGATCGCCATGTGGATCATGTAGATGCTGAAGCTGGCGGTGCCGAGCAGCGCGAGCGGTCGGGTTTCGAGCACGCCGTAGAACGTGTTCCCGCACGCGACGCAGAGGAACACGGGGAGGAGCGGCAGCGCGCCCTCGATCGAATAGCGTTCGGTCGGATACGGGGCGACGGCGAGAATCAGCAGCGCGACGGTGGCCGCCGATTGCGTGCCGAGCAGCGTGCGGATCGCGGGATGCCGCGATGCCTCGAACGCCAGCGCGCCGAACGCGAACAGCAGGGCCATCCCGCCGGGCGGCCCGAACAGCGCGGCGCAGATCGTGACGATCGCGAGTGCGAGCAGCTTGCGCCATGCATGCGTCGCAACGAACCACGCGAGAAACGGAATGGCGACGTAGAACCGCCATTCGTATGCGAGCGTCCACCAGACGCCGCTCAGGTAGCTGGTTTGTTCCGCGCCGTTGACCGGGAATGCGCCGAACCAGCCGAGCGAGACGGCTTTGAGCAGGTCGGCCAGCAACCGGATCGGCGCGTGGACGACGTTGCGGGGAAACCAGTACAGCGTGCAGGCGACGATGACGATCGCGTAAAAGAGGTAGAGCGGGGCGACGCGCCGCACGCGCCCGACGAAGAAGGTCCGCACGTCGAGCGTGCCCCGGCATGCGCGTTCCCAGAACAGGAACCCGGTGACCATGAAGAACATCGCGACGGGAATCGTGCCGAGATTGCGCAGGAAGTCGGAGGTGGCGCCCCAGATGCCGGTCGACAGCAGGCCCTGGTTGCACGCGAAGTGATGGAAGACGACGGAGGTCGCCAGGATGCCGCGGAATCCGTCCAGGTTGGGATGGCGCATCGACAGCGATTTGTCGACGGCCGACCGGTAGAACGGTACGCGCCGCGCGACGAGCCATGCGATGATCGCGACGGCCGCAAGGCAGGCCGGGAAGTAGAGCTTGTCGGGGGTCGGGGAAAACAGGGTATCCAGAGAAGGGGTAATCAGGTCCACTGAAGGGCGTCTCGTGTCTTGGATCGCCTGGATCCGGATTTCAGGCACGGATGGTCCGCGTCGATGCAAGGTCTTCTGCGCGCGTCGGGCGGCGTTCGATCGCCGGTGTTGTGTGTTGATGGTATCAAACGGTCGCGACGGCATGCCGCACGCAGATGCAACATGATGTTTCGATGCGGCGAACGTCATCTGTACTTCACTGGAACAACAAAGCGCGGGGTGGTCGATGGAGACGATACGCGGGTCGAACGATCGCATGATCGACGCACGGCGCGTCGCGACGTATGCCGCCGCGGTGCTCGTGCTGCAGATCGTCTTCCTCGTCGTTTGGATCGTTCGTTATTACGGATGGCACGACCGCTCCGCGCCGATGGTCGGGTCCGACTTCGCGATATTCTGGGCGACGGCGCGGGTTGCGCTCGAGCACGGCCCCACGGCGATCTTCTCGCCGCAATGGATCCAGCCGATCGAGGCCGCGCTTCGGCCGTTCGACGATTTCGCGCCCTGGCCCTATCCGCCGACCTTCCTGCTCGTCGTCATCCCGTTCGGCCTGATGTCGTTCCCCCACGCCCTCGTGCTGTTCGGCGTTGTGGCGATCGTCGGCTACGCGGCCGTCGTCGCGCGACTGACGCGCCCGCTCGACGGCCAGTGGCGGATGGCGGTCGCCGCGTTTCCGGGCCTGATCGGCGCCGCCCTCGCGATGCAGAATGCGTTCCTGACCGTCGCGGCGGCCGGTGCGGCGTTGCTGCTGCTGCGGTCGCGTCCGGTCATCGCCGGGGCCTGCATCGCGATCCTGACGGTGAAGCCGCAATACGGCGTGCTGTTCCCGCTGGCGCTGATCTGCGGGCGGCACTGGAGAGCGCTGGCATCGGCGGGCCTGTTCAGTGCGGCAATCGTCGCGACATCGGTGGCCGTATTCGGATCGCAGGCGTGGAGCGCGTTTCTTGCGTTCCTGCCGGTCTTCAACCGCGGCGTGGTCGAGCACGGCGAGACGCTGTGGCGCGGCATGCCGTCGATGATCGGGGTCGCGCGGGCCGCGGGCCTGTCGGTCCAGGTCGCGTACGGCATGCAAGCGAGCATCGCGGTGGCTGCTGCCGCGACCGTCGTGTACGTGTGGAGGCGCGCCGCGCGCTTCGAACTGCGTGCGGCTGCGCTGGCCGCGGCGACGTTGCTGGTGCAGCCGTACTACATGTATTACGACCTGCTGTGGCTGGTGTTGCCGCTGACCTTCCTGCTGCTCGATTGTCGGAACGTCCGGCCGAACCGGCTCGAGACGGCCGTCGTGGCGCTCGCGTGGATTGCGCCGGCCCAGGCGTTCGTCGCGGTCATTACCGGCACGATGTGGCCGGTTGCGGCCGCGATCCTGGTTGCGGTGCTGGCGATGGTCGTGCGACGCGCCTCGGATCCGATGCCGCCGCGGACCTGACAACGCGCACCGGCCGGGGCCGGCTGTCGGTGAATGGCCATTCGGCCGTCTTTTTCATCGCTTCGATCCGGCTTACCGTGCACAACAGCAGTTCGACGCGTCAGGCCAGCGGCGGACCGCGGGGGGATTCCTGTCGCCCGCGGCCGCCGGCCAACGCCGACCACCGTCTTCCGCCAGATCGCGACGATGATAGCAATGCTTGCAATTCACTGCCGTAGCGCTATCATTGATAGCAATCTGGATGGAGGGACCCATGGCAAATCTTCTGGTGCGTAACGTGGATGACAGTATCGTTCAGAGCCTGCGCGAGCAGGCCGCGGCCAACGGCAGGAGTGCCGAGGCCGAACATCGGGCCATTCTGGCCGATGCGCTCGGCCGGCCGAAGCGACGGACATTCGCGCAAGTGCTGATGAGCATGCCGGACGTCGGCGAAGACGCGGATTTCCAACGTGTTCAGGATTCCGGCGAGGTCAGGCGTGTTTTTGATTGATACGAACGTCATCAGCGAGATCAGGAAGGGCAAGCGAACCAACCGCGGCGTGCGCGCGTTCTTCAGCCAGGCCGAGGCCGACGCGAGCCCGCTTTACCTGTCGGTCGTGACGGTGGCCGAACTGCGGCGCGGCGTCGATCTGATCCGTCATCGCGGCGATCATCCGCAGGCGTTGGCGCTCGAGACATGGATGGCGACGATCCTGTCCGGCTATGCGTCGAACATCCTGCCGGTCGATATCGAGACCAGCCAGATGTGGGGCCATTTGCGCGTGCCCGATCCCACGCACGAACTCGACAAACTGATCGCGGCCACTGCGCTGATCAACGATCTCACGGTCGTCACGCGCAATGTCGACGATTTCGCTCGCACCGGTGTCCGGCTGCTGAACCCGTTCGATTGATCCGGGGCGCCGCAGCGCGCCAACCTGCCACCGCTTCCCGCCTTCCGCGTCGCGCGTAGCCCGTTCCGCCGGGCTCCCGCGCGTGTCCGCCCCGCGCCCGACTCCCCGCCGGCCCCCCGCAGATTCGCCGCAGATTCCCCGTCGGCCCCCCGCCGATTCCCCACCGGGCTCTCGTCCCAACAGACGATGTGACGCCATCCCCGACCGGCCAGAATCCTTTCACGAACAACGGATTCTGAACCTGGAGGAGGCCGACATGATCGATGTCCGTGCGCTCGGCTACGTCGTCGTCGAGGCGACCCGCGTCGATGCGTGGCGCCGCTACGCGCAAGACGTGCTGGGCATGCAGGCGCTCGACGCGCCCGACGGCGCGCTGTACCTGAAGATGGACGAGCGCGATTTCCGCTACGTGATCGTCCCCGGCACGACCGACCGCTATTTCGCATCGGGCTGGGAACTGCCCGACGGCGCCGCGTTCGACGCCGCGCTCGCGGTGTTGCAACGCGCAGGTGTCGAAGCCGTGCGCGCCACGCGCGACGAAGCCGCGCTGCGCCGCGTGCAGGCAATGGCGTGGTGCACCGACCCGTCCGGCAACCGTCACGAGCTGTACTGGGGCGCGCGCTGCGACTTCCGCCGCTTCGTGTCGCCGCTGGGCGTCGCGCGCTTCGTCACCGGCGACATGGGGCTCGGCCACGCGGTGCTGCCCGCGCCGCGGTTCGACGCGACCGATGCATTCGTGCGCGGCGTGCTCGGCTTCGAGCTGTCCGACATCTACCACGTGAAGTTCACGCCCGATCCCGCCGAACCCGAGAAGCGCATCCATTTCATGCATTGCCGCAACGCGCGCCATCACAGCCTCGCGCTGTTCGAGATGGCCGTGCCGTCGGGCTGCGTGCACGTGATGGCCGAAGTCGACTCGATGGACGAAGTGGGCCGCGCGCTCGACCGGGTCGCCGCGCACGACGTGAAGATGTCGGCGACGCTCGGCCGGCACTGCAACGACCAGATGATCTCGTTCTACATGAAGACCCCCGGCGGCTTCGATCTCGAATACGGCTTCGGCGGGCTCACGGTCGACTGGTCGAAGCACGCGGTGTTCGAGGCCACCCAGGTGAGCCAGTGGGGCCACGATTTCAGCATCGGATACCGGTAAGCCAGCACGATGACGATGAAACCTCTCGACAAGACGATGTCCGCGCGCGATGTGGTCGCGCAACTCGCCGACGGCATGACGATCGGCATCGGCGGATGGGGGCCGCGGCGCAAGCCGATGGCGCTGGTGCGCGAAATCGCGCGCTCGAACCTGAAGGACCTGACGATCGTCGCGTACGGCGGCGCCGACATCGGCCTGCTGTGCGCCGCCGGCAAGGTGCGCAAGGCGGTGTTCGGTTTCGTGTCGCTCGACGTGATCCCGCTCGAGCCGCATTTCCGCCGGGCCCGCGAACAGGGCCGCGTCGACGTGCTCGAACTCGACGAAGGGATGCTGCAGCTCGGCCTGCGCGCAGCCGCCGCGCGCCTGCCGTTCCTGCCGACGCGTGCCGGGCTCGGCACCGCGCTGCTCGATCACGCGCCGCAGCTGCGCACGGTGAGCTCGCCGTACGACGACGGCGAGACGCTGCTCGCGATGCCGGCGATCGAACTCGACGTCGCGCTGCTGCACGCGAACGCGGCGGACCGGATGGGCAACACGCGCATCGACGGTCCCGATCCGTTCTTCGATGCGTGGATGGCGCGCGCCGCGCGGCGCTGCTACGTGTCGGCGGAAACGGTCGATGCGTCGCTCGCGAGCGACGATCTCGATGCCGCGCGCCGCAACCCGTTCGAGCGCTCGCTTGTCACCGGCGTCGTGCACGCGCCGGGCGGCGCGCACCCGACGTCGTGCGCGCCCGACTACGGCTGGGACCTGCCGCACCTGCGCGCGTACTGCGCGAGCGCGGAAGACGATGCAAAGACGGCGGCATACCTGCGCGACGTGGTCGGCCGGGACGAACGCCAGTACCTCGAAGGCGTCGGCGGCCTGTCGCACGTGACGACGCTGCCGTTGCCGATTCTGTAAAGGAGCGCCTGTGAGCGAATCTCTCGACCATTCCCTCGCGGAACTGATGATCGTCGCGTCCGCGCGACTCTGGCGCGACGACGGCGAAGTGCTGGCGACCGGCATCGGCACGGGCCCGCGGCTCGCGGCGGGCCTCGCGCGGCTCGCGTACAACAACGGGCTGATGCTGACCGACGGCGAAGCGTATCTCGTCGAGGAGCCGGTGCCGCTCGGGCCCCGTCCCGACGGCTATCGCGTGAAGGCGAGCGGCTGGATGACCTACGAACGCGTGTTCGACTGCCTGTGGCACGGCCGCCGCCATGCGCTGGTGATGCCGACGCAGATCGACCGCTTCGGCCAGGCGAACATCTCGTGGCTCGGCGACGACTACGCGCGTCCGAAAACGCAGCTGCTCGGCGCGCGCGGCTTCCCCGGCAACTCGACGAACCATGCGAACTCGTTCTTCGTCAGCGGCCACGGCAAGCGCACGTTCGTCGACGGCGAAGTCGACATGGTGTGCACGGTCGGCTACAACCCGGCGCGCCGGCTGCCCGGCATGAAGACCTTCGTCGACCTGCGCAGCATCGTCACCGACCTGTGCGTGATGGATTTCGGCGGGCCCGACCACGCGATCCGCGTGCGCTCGCTGCATCCGGGCGTGAGCTTCGACGAGGTGCAGGACGCGACCGGCTTTCCGCTGGTCGCGCATCCGGAACTCGGCACGACGGCCGCGCCGAGCGCGGAAGACCTGCGCATCGTGCGTGCGCTGGACCCTCACAACCTGCGCGCGACGATCGTGCGCAACGATCCGGCGCCGCGCCGCGGATGAGGTCCTACATGGAAGCGACCCAGGTGACGTTCGGCGACGGTGTCGTCGACTACGCGGTCGAGGACGGCATCGCGACGATCACGATGAACCGTCCCGAGTATCACAATGCGCAGAACTCGAAGATGACGTATGCGCTCGACGCGGCGTTCCGGCGCGCCGCGCACGACGACGCGGTGAAGGCGATCGTGCTCGCGGGTGCCGGCAAGCATTTCTCGGCGGGCCACGACATCGGCACGCCGGGCCGCGACATCCACGAGTCGTTCGAGCGCGCGTCGCTGTGGTACGACCACGTCGACAAGGAAGGCGGCGAATTCCTCTATGCGCGCGAACAGGAGGTATACCTCGGGATGTGCCGGCGCTGGCGCGACCTGCCGAAGCCGACCATCGCGATGGTGCACGGCGCCTGCATCGCGGGCGGGCTGATGCTCGCGTGGGTGTGCGACCTGATCGTCGCGTCGGAGGATGCGTTCTTTGCGGATCCGGTCGTGCGGATGGGGATTCCGGGCGTCGAGTATTTCGCGCATGCGTACGAGCTGAACCCGCGCATCGCGAAGGAATTCCTGTTCCTCGGCGAGCGCATGCCGGCCGAGCGCGCGTACCAGATGGGGATGGTCAACCGCGTGGTGCCGCGCGAGCGGCTGCGCGACGCGACCTATGCGATCGCCGCGAAGATCGCGACGATGCCGCGCCTTGGCCTCACGCTGACCAAGCAGGCGCTGAACCACGTCGAGGAACTGCAGGGCAAGCGCGCGGCGATGGACGCGGCATTCGCGTGGCATCACTTCGCGCATGCGCACAACGAGCTCGTCAGCGGCGACCGCCTCGGCGGCTACGACGCACGCAAGATGGCCAGCTCGCAGCGCAAGCCGGAGCCGGCGCACGGTGAAGGTCGAACCGACGCCGCACCGGCCGCAGTCAACGGAGCCGCCGCATGAGCACGACGCTTCAAGGCACGCTTCGTAGCCCGCTGCATACGCCGCTGTGCGACCTGCTCGGCTGCCGCTACCCGATCGTGCAGACCGCGATGGGCTGGGTGGCCGACGCACGGCTCGTCGCCGCGACCGCCAACGCGGGCGGCTTCGGCTTCCTGGCCGGCGCGACGCTCGAACCCGAGCAGGTCGAGGCCGAGATCCTGAAGGTGAAGTCGCTGACCGACAAGCCGTTCGGCATCAACTTCCACATGTTCCAGAAGAACGCGAAGCAGGTCGTCGAACTCGCGATCGAGCACAAGCTGCATGCAGTGAGCTACGGCCGCGGGCCGGACGCGAAGACGATCCGCCGCTTCAAGGACGCCGGCATCGTCTGCATGCCGACCGTCGGCGCGCCGAAGCATGCGGCGAAGGCGGTCGAGCTCGGCGCGGACATCGTGACGGTGCAGGGCGCGGAAGGCGGCGGCCACACGGGCTCGGTGCCGACCACGCTGCTGCTGCCGAAGGTGCTCGACGCGGTGCGGGTGCCGGTCGTCGCGGCCGGCGGGTTCTTCGACGGGCGCGGGCTGGCTGCCGCGCTCGCGTACGGCGCGGCCGGCATCGCGATGGGCACGCGCTTCCTGATGAGCGCCGAATCGCCGGTGCCGCGCGCGACGCTCGACCGCTACGTCGCGGTCGGCGACCCGGCACGGATCCGCGTGTCGGACGCGCTCGACGGGCTGCCGCAACGCATGATCGACAACCCGTACCTGCTGAAGCTCGAACACTTCGGCCCGCTGCGCCGCACGCTGTTCGCGCTGAAGACCGCCGAGGCGTGGCGCCGCCGGAACGGGCTGCGTACGACCGACATGCTGGGCCTCGCGATCAAGGCGCTGCGTTCGCGCGACTACACGGCGAGCCAGACGCTGATGGCGGCGAACGCGCCGTTCCTGATCCAGCGCGCGATCGTCGACGGACGCCCCGACGAAGGCGTGCTGCCGAGCGGCCAGGCGGCCGCGATGATCGGCGCGATCGAACCGTGCGACGTATTGATCGCGCGGATCGTTGCAGAGGCCGGCGAGCGGCTCGACGCACTGGCCGCGATGCGCGGCGCGGCGGCAGCGCAGGCCGCGTGAACACAATCACAGGGAGGCACAGCAGATGACAACTTCCAATCAACCGGGCGGCGCGACGCCGTTCCGGATCGCACGCGCCGACGGCATCGCCGAACTGGTGATCGCCCATCCGCCCGTGAACGCGCTCGATGCGCAGGGCTGGCATGCGCTCGCGCGTGCGCTCGACGCGCTCGGCGAGGACGACGACGTGCGCGTGATCGTCGTGCGCGGCGAAGGACGCGGCTTCTGCGCGGGCGTCGACATCAAGGAGCTGGCCGCGCATCCGGAACGGATCGTGTCGGTCAACGCGGGCAACTACGAGACGTTCCGTGCGGTGCACCGCAATCCGAAGCCGGTGATCGCGGCCGTGCACGGTTTCGTGCTCGGCGGTGGGATCGGCATCTGCGGCGCGGCGGACATCGTCGTCGCGGCCGATTGCGCGCGCTTCGGCGTGCCGGAGATCGACCGCGGCGCGATGGGCGGCGGCGCGCACCTGCAGCGGTTGTTCGGCGTGCAGAAGGTCCGCGCGATGTACTTCACCGGCGAGATGATCGGTGCGGCCGAAGCGTACCGGCTCGGCGCGCTCGAGCAGGTCGTCGCGCGCGACGCGCTGCGCGACGCGGCGCTCGCGATCGCCCGCAGGATCGCGGAGAAGAGCCCGGCGATGGTGCGGCTCGCGAAGGAGGCGCTGAACGGCGTCGAGGACGGCGATCTCGAGGACAAGTACCGCTGGGAGCAGGGCTTCACGCTGCAGGCGTACATGACGAACGACTCGACGGAGGCGCGTGCGGCGTTCGTCGAGAAGCGCGACGCGCGGTTCGACGCGCAGGCCGCCGCCGAGGAGGCACGCGCATGAACCTGACCTATACGCCGCAGCAACAGGCGTTCCGCGCGGAAATCCGCGAATGGCTCGCCGCGCACGTGCCGCGCGAGCGGCTGCCGAGCTTCGATACCGAAGCAGGCTTCGCCGCGCACCGCGAATGGGAGCGCACGCTGCACTCGGGCCGCTGGAGCATGGTCACGTGGCCGCGCGAGCTGGGCGGGCGCGGCTGCGACCTGATCGAGTGGCTGATCTTCGAGGAAGAGTACTGGCGCGCCGACGCCCCGATGCGCGTGAACCAGAACGGCATCTTCCTGCTCGGCCCGACGCTGATGGATTTCGGCACCGCGGAGCAGAAGGCGCGCTTCCTGCCGGCGATGGCGGCGGGCGAGCACGTGTGGGCGCAGGGCTGGTCGGAGCCGAACGCGGGCTCGGACATGGCCGCGATCCGCACGACGGCGATCCGCATCGGCGACGACTACGTGCTCAACGGCCAGAAGATCTGGTCGACCCGCGCGGTGTGGGCCGACTGGCTGTTCGGGCTGTTCAGGAGCGACCCCGAATCGTCGCGCCACCACGGGCTCACGTTCCTGATGGTGCCGCTGTCGACGCCGGGCATCACGGTGCGGCCGATCCGCCAGCTGAACGGGCAGACGGGCTTCGCGGAAATCTTCTTCGACGACGTGCGCGTGCCGGTCGAGAACCGCCTCGCGGCCGAAGGCGCGGGCTGGCAGGTCGCGATGGCGACGGCCGGCTTCGAGCGCGGGCTGATGCTGCGTTCGCCCGCGCGCTTCCAGCGCACCGCGCAGGCGCTGCGCGACCTGTATCTCGCGCACCGCGACAGCGCGGATCGCGACCCGACGCTGCGCGAACGCGTGGTGTCCGCGTGGATGGACGCGCAGGCGTACGCACTGTCGACCTACGCGACCGCGAGCCGGCTGCTCAAGGGCGGCCATATCGGCGCGGAGTCGAGCACCAACAAGGTGTTCTGGTCGGAGCTCGACCTGCGGATGCACCAGACCGCGCTCGACATTCTCGGCGCGCACGGCGAGGTCGTCCCGCAGACGGCCGCGCAGCACGCGGCGCTCGGCCACTGGCTCGACGGCTTCCTGTTCGCGCAGGCCGGCCCGATCTACGCGGGCACCAACGAGATCCAGCGCAACATCGTCGCCGAACGGATGCTCGGCATGCCGCGCGCGTAAGCGCGCCGGCGACCTCCTCACTGAACGGACATCGTATGGATTTCGTATTCGATGAAGACCAGGAAGCGCTCGCGGACAGCGTGAAGCGCCTGCTGATGACCGAGATGACCCCGGAGCTGATCCGCGAGCTGTGGGCCACGCCGACCGGCCGCTCCGACGCGCTGTGGTCGCTGTTCGCGTCGCAGGGGCTGACCGCCGTGTCGGTGCCCGAAGCGCACGGCGGCCTCGGCCTGACCGAAGCGGAATGGGCGCTGCTCGCGCAGACCTATGGCTACTTCGGCAGCCCCGAGCCGCTGCTCGACACGGCGCTCGTATCGGCCGGCGTGCTCGCGCGGCTGCCCGCCAGTGACTGGCGCGACGCGCTGCTGCGCGACATCGCCGAAGGGCGCGCGCGTGTCGCGCTGGTGCATCCGGTGAACCCGTATGCGGCCGACGTGCACGTCGCGCGGACGCTCTTGTGCGAACACCGCGGCGAACTGCACCGCGTCGATCCCGCGCAGTGCGCGTGGCGTGCGGTCGACAGCGTCGACCCGTCGCGGCGCCTGTTCACGCTCGATTGGGAACCGTCCGCGGCCACCCGCGTCGCGCGCGCCGATGACGCCGCGCCGTTGCTGAACCGCGCGCTCGACCACGGCGCGTTCGCGGTCGCCGCGCAGCTGCTCGGCCTCACGCAGCGCGTGCTCGACGTCGCGATCGACTACAGCGCGCAGCGCAAGCAGTTCGGCAAGGCGATCGGCTCGTACCAGGCGCTCAAGCACCTGCTCGCCGACGTCGCGATCCGCTACGAGTTCGCGCGGCCGGTGGTCGCGCGCGCCGCGCAGGCGATCGCCGACGATCACCCGCAGCGCGCGGTGCTGGTGTCGCACGCGAAGCTCGCGGCGACCGCCGCCGCGCAGCTGGCCGCGCGCCACACGATGCAGGTGCACGGCGCGATCGGCTACACGTGGGAACTCGACCTGCAGATCTTCATGAAGCGGATCTGGGCGCTCTCTGGGAGCTGGGGCGACACCGCATTCCACAAGGCTCGCGTGGCCGACGCGATCCTCGGCGACGCATTGCCGATCGGCCCCGCGCAGACCTTCGACTTCGAGGAAACCCATCAATGAAACAAGCCTATATCGTCGACGCGCTGCGCACGCCGACCGGCCGCCGCAAGGGCGGGCTCGCGCACGTGCATGCGGCGGACCTCGGCGGCTTCGTGCTGAAGACGCTGGTCGAGCGCAACGTGATTCCGGCCGGCGACTACGACGACGTGGTGTTCGGCTGCGTCGACACGATCGGCCCGCTCGCGGGCAACATCGCGCGCACCTGCTGGCTCGCGGCCGGGCTGCCGCTGCAGGTGCCGGGCGTGACGGTCGACCGTCAGTGCGGCTCGTCGCAGCAGGCCGTGCACTTCGCCGCGCAGGCGGTGATGAGCGGCGTGCAGGACGTGGTCGTCGCGGGCGGCGTGCAGACGATGACGCAGATCCCGATCTCGTCCGCGATGACGAGCGCGGCGCCGCTCGGTTTCAACGACCCGTTCTCGGGCAGCACCGGCTGGCGCGCGCGCTTCGGCGATGCGCCGGTGTCGCAGTTCGTCGCCGCGCAACGCATCGCCGATCACTGGAACCTGTCGCGCGATGCGATGGAGCGTTATGCGCTCGAAAGCCACCGCCGTGCGGTCGCGGCGATCGAGGCCGGCCATTTCAAGCGGGAAATCGTGCCGTTTGAAGGCGTGATGCACGACGAGACGCCGCGCCCCGACACGTCGCTGGAAAAGATGGCGACGCTCGAACCGCTGATGCCGGGCGGCTCGCTGACGGCCGCCGTCGCGAGCCAGACCTGCGATGCGGCCGCCGCGCTCCTGATCGTGTCGGAGGACGCGCTGAAGCGCTACGGTCTCACGCCGCGCGCGCGCATCCATCACCTGAGTGTGCTGGGCGACGATCCGCTTTGGATGCTCACCGCGCCGATCCCGGCGACGAAGGCCGCGTTGAAGAAGAGCGGCCTCGACTGGTCGCGGATCGACGTCGTCGAGATGAACGAGGCGTTCGCGTCGGTCGCGCAGGCGTGGCTCGCCGACACGCGCTTCCCGCACGAAAAGACCAACCCGAACGGCGGCGGCATAGCGCTCGGCCATCCGCTCGGCGCGACCGGTGCGCGGCTGATGACGACGCTGCTGCACGAACTGGAGCGAACCGGCGGCCGTTACGGGCTGCAGACGATGTGCGAAGGCGGCGGTCTCGCGAACGTCACGATCATCGAGCGCCTGTGAGCGCGTCACTTTCACGATCTCTCGATCCAGGAGGCACCAGCATGGGAATCTGTAACGGACGCACCGTCATCATCACCGGCGCGGGCGGCGGGCTTGGGCGCGAATACGCGCTCGCGTTCGCGGCCGAAGGCGCGGCGGTCGTCGTCAACGACATCCGGCACGAGGCCGCGCAGGCCGTGTGCGACGAGATCGCACAACGTGGCGGCCGCGCGCTCGCGAATGCGGACGACATCACGAAGCTCGACACCGCGCAGCGGATCGTCGACGCGGCATGCGAAGCATTCGGCGACGTGCACGTGCTGGTCAACAACGCGGGCATCTGCCGCGACAAGATGTTCACCAGCATGACCGAAACCGACTGGGACGACGTGATGCGCGTGCACCTGCGCGGCCACTTCTGCTTGTCGAGCGTGCTGGCGCGCGTGTGGCGCGATGCGGCAAAAGCGGGCGACGCGGTCGATGCACGGATCATCAACACGAGCTCGGGCGCCGGGCTGCAAGGCTCGATCGGCCAGTCGAACTACGGCGCGGCGAAGGCCGGGATCGCCGCGCTCACGCTGATGCAGGCGGCCGAACTGCAGCGCTACGGCGTGCGCGTGAACGCGCTTGCGCCGGCCGCACGCACGTCGATGACCGAAGGCGTGTTCGCCGACATGATGAAGAAGCCCGAGGACGGCGGCTTCGACTATTTCGATCCGGCCAACGTCGCGCCGCTGGTCGTGTGGCTCGGCAGCGCGCAGTCGGCCGACGTGACAGGGCAGGTGTTCGAGGTCGCGGGCGGGATGATTGCGGTCGCGGAGGGCTGGCGCACGGGCCCGCGCGTCGATCGCGGCGCGCGCTGGGCGGCGGCCGAGGTCGGCCCGGCGGTTGCGCGACTGCTGGCCGATGCGCGGCCCGCGCAGCGCGTGTACGGGAGCTGACCGATGGATCTGGCGCTCACCGACGAACAGGCGATGATCCGCGACGCGGCGGCCGACGTGCTCGCCGAACGCAGCGCGTCGGCCGACGTGCGCCGCGCGATCGAGCAATCGGCCGGCCGTGACGACGCGCTGTGGGCCGCGCTGGCGGGCGAGCTCGGCTGGAACGCGCTCGCGCTGCCCGAGGCGGCCGGCGGGCTGGGGCTCGGTGCGGTGGAGCAGACGGTGCTGATGGAGCAGCTCGGCCGGCGCGTTGCGTGCGTGCCGTATTTTTCGACCGCGTGCCTGGCGGCGAACGCGCTCGCGGGCTGCGTCGACACGCCGCTCGCAACCGGCTGGCTCGCGAAGATCGCCGAAGGCGCGTGCAGCGCGACGCTGGCATTGCCGTTCGAGTGGCCTGCCGGCGCCGGGCAGTTGCCGGTCGTCGCGGAAGAAGCGGCGGGCGGCTATGCGCTGTCCGGCACGACCGGGCAGGTGATCGACGGCGCGCGCGCCGACCTGCTGCTGATCCCCGCCCGGATCGCGAACGAAGGGCAGGCGATCGGACTGTTCGCGATCGACGTCGCGACGGCGTCGGGCGTGAGCGTCACGCCGCTCGACACGCTCGACGCGACGCGGCCGATTGCGCGCGTCGTTCTCGAGGATACCCGCGTGAACCGCGACGCGCTGCTCGCGAGCGGCGCGGTTGCCGCACAGGTGCTCGAGCGCGCGGGATGGTTCGCGGCGCTCGCGCTGGCCGCCGAACAGCTCGGCGGCGCACGGCAATGCCTCGACCTGACGCTCGACTACACGAGCCAGCGCGTGCAGTTCGGCCGCGCGATCGCGTCGTTCCAGGCCGTCAAGCATCGCTGCGCACAGATGATGGTGCTGATCGAATCCGCGCGCTCGGCCGTGCTCGGCGCGGCGCACGCGTGGGACGCGGAGGGCTGCGGCATGCTGCCGAGCGCCGCGCTGCGCGCCGACGTCGCGGCCGCGAAGGCCGCCGCGAACGATGCGTATGAGTTCTGCGCGCAGGAAGCGATCCAGCTGCACGGCGGCGTCGGCTTCACGTGGGAATACGACCCGCATCTCTATTTCAAGCGCGCGCAAGCGTCGGGCGCGCAGTTCGGCAGCACGCCGCAACTGCTCGAATGGATCGCATGCCATGCGATCGACGGCGGCGCATCGCATCCCGATCAAGCGCCAGCCGTGCCGGTTGCCGCGACAGCCCGCCCGTCGGCCGCACGCGCAGGAGCACTGCAATGAACAGCGAAACGCGCGAACAACAATTGCGGCATGAAGTGGCCGACTGGGTGCGCTCGCACCTGACCGGCGAATTCGCCTGCCTGAAATACCGGGGCGGCCCCGGCGACGAGGAAGCGTTTCCCGAACTGCGCAAGGCGTGGGAGCGGGAGCTGGCGCAGGGCGGCTGGACCGGCCTCGGCTGGCCGACCGACGCGGGCGGCCGCGGCTTCACGGTCGCCGAGCAGGTGATTTTCCACGAGGAATACGCGCGCGCCGGCGGCCCGGGACGGATGGGCCATATCGGCGAAGGGCTGCTCGGGCCGACGCTCGCCGCCTGCGGCACCGACGACCAGCGCGCCCGCTTCCTGCCGGGGATTCTCGCCGGCACGCAGTTCTGGTGCCAGGGCTACTCGGAACCGGGCGCGGGATCCGATCTCGCGAACGTGCGAACGCGCGCCGAGCAGGACGCGGACGGCACGTGGCGCGTATACGGCCAGAAGGTGTGGACGTCGCTCGCGCACGATTCCGACTGGATCTTCGTGCTTGCGCGTACCGATCCGGCATCGAAGGGCAACAAGGGGCTGTCGTTCCTGCTGATGCCGCTCGACCAGCCGGGTATCGAGATCCGCCCGATCAGGCAGCTCAATGGCGGCGCCGAGTTCAACGAAGTGTTCTTCGACGGCGCGCGCGCGGCAGCACGCGACCTCGTCGGCGCGCCGGGCGACGGCTGGCGGATCGCGATGACGCTGCTCGGCTTCGAGCGCGGGATGTCGACGCTCGGCCAGCAGATGCAGTTCGTCCGCGAGCTCGAATGGGTGATCGATGCCGCGCGCGAATCGGGCGCCGCTCGCGACCCGGTGCTGCGCCAGCGGATCGGCCGCGCGTGGGCCGGGCTGCGCGTGATGCGCTACAACGCGCTGCGCATGCTGTCGGGCGCGGACGATGCGACCGGCGGCGGCGCCGAACCGCTGCGCCGCGAGGCGCTGATCTACAAGTACTACTGGTCGAACTGGCACCGCGACCTCGGCCAGCTCGCGATGGATGCGCTCGGGCCGCGCGCGAACGTGATCGATCCGGCCGACGAGAAGCTCACCCATCTGCAGCGCGTATTCCTGTTCTCCCGTGCGGACACGATCTACGCCGGCACCAACGAAATCCAACTGAACATCATGGCCGAGCGCGGGCTCGGCATGCCGAGAGAACCGCGAGGACAACAAGCATGACCGAACCCCAGATCCAGAAAGCGCCGGCCTACGTGCCGGGCCACCAGCTGCTCGCCGGCAAATCGGTGCTGATCACGGCCGCCGCGGGTGCCGGCATCGGCTTCGCGGCCGCGCGCCGTTGCGCGGAGGAAGGCTGCCGCGCGCTGTTCATCTCCGACATCCACGAGAAGCGCCTCGAACAGGCGGTGGAAACGCTGCGCGCCGAAACGGGGCTGCAGCAGATCCACGGACGCCTGTGCAACGTCGCGGTCGAGGACGACGTGCAGGCGCTCGTCGCTCAGGCCCAGGAGAGGCTCGACGGCGTCGACGTACTGATCAACAACGCCGGGCTCGGCGGCGCGAAACGCATCGTCGAAATGGACGATGCCGAATGGTCGCGGGTGATCGACATTAGCCTGACCGGGACGTTCCGGATGACGCGCGCGATGCTGCCGCACATGCAGGCCCGCGGCCGCGGCGCGATCGTCAACAACGCATCGGTGCTCGGCTGGCGCGCGCAGGCGGAACAGGCGCACTACGCGGCGGCGAAGGCGGGCGTGATGGCGCTCACGCGCTGCGCGGCGCTCGAGGCGTCGCCGTACGGCGTGCGCATCAATGCGGTCGCGCCGAGCATCGCGATGCACGATTTTCTGAAGAAGTCGGCGCCGGCCGACTTGCTGAATCAACTGGCGTCGCGCGAAGCCTTCGGGCGCGCCGCCGAAGTCTGGGAGGTCGCGAACGTGATGGTGTTCCTTGCAAGCGATTACGCGTCGTACATGACGGGCGAAGTGCTGTCGGTCAGCAGCCAGCACGCATGATGGACACGACCCTCGACCCCGTGCGCGCGATGCCCCGCGTGTTCGCGCATCCCGGCGAACTCGCGGCGGCCGTCGGCGACTCGCTCGGCGCGAGCGCGTGGCTCGCGATCGACCAGGTCCGCATCGACGGCTTCGCCGACGCGACGGGCGATCACCAGTGGGTGCACGTCGACCCGGTGCGCGCGAAGGACGGCCCGTTCGGCGCGTGCATCGCGCACGGCTACCTGACGCTGTCGCTCGTCAACCATTTCCTGCCGCAGATCGTGCGCATCGACGGCGCGCGGCTCGGCGTCAACTACGGCTGCGACCGGATCCGCTTCCCGGCGCCGGTGAAGGTCGGCGCGCGCGTGCGCGGCGTCGGCGAGCTGCTGCGCGTCGAGCCGCTCGACGGCGGCGTGCAGGCGTGGATCCGCGTGACCGTCGAGATCGAAGGCGAGGCCCGGCCCGGCTGCGTCGCCGACACGATCAGTCGCTATTACTTCTAGAGAGCCAGACACATGGAAGACGCAGTCATCGTTTCCGTCGCCCGCACGCCGATCGGCAAGGCGTTTCGCGGCATGTTCAACGACACCGAGGCGCCCGCGCTGGGCGGCCACGTCGTGCGCGCCGCGCTCGAACGCGCGGGCGTCGCGCCCGCCGACGTCAACGACGTGCTGATCGGCTGCGCCGCGCAGCAGGGCACGCAGGGCTACAACATCGGCCGCCTGTCGGCCGCGGCCGCAGGGCTGCCGGCGTCGGTGCCCGGCATGGCGATCGACCGGATGTGCTCGTCGGGCCTGATGTCGATCGCGAGCGCCGCGCGCAGCATCGGCACGGGCGATGCGCGGATCGTCGTCGCCGGCGGCGTCGAATCGATCTCGCTCACGCAGAACAAGCACAAGAACGCCTATCGCGCGCGTTCGCAGGCCGTGCTCGACCACCAGCCGGCCGCATACATGGCGATGATGGAAACGGCCGAGATCGTGTCGCGCCGCTACGGGATTTCGCGCGCGGCGCAGGACGAATTCGCATTGCAGAGCCACCGGCGCACGGCCGAAGCACAGGCGGCCGGCCGCTTCGACGCGGAAATCGCGCCGCTCGACGTGCGGCGCGCGCTGTTCGACAAGGAAGGCAACCCGGCCGGCCACGAGGACGTGCACGCGGCACGCGACGAGGGCGTGCGTGCCGATACGACGGCCGAGCGGCTCGCGGGGCTCAAGCCGTCGTGGAGCGGCGGCAAGGTCGTCGAGCAGGGCGAATTCGTGACGGCCGGCAATGCCTCGCAGTTGTCCGACGGCGCGGCGGCGGTGGTCGTGATGTCGCGCAGCGAGGCGGCGCGCCGCGGGCTGACGCCGCTCGGCGCGTTCCGCGGTCTCGCGGTGGCCGGCTGCGAGCCGGACGAGATGGGCATCGGCCCGGTGTTCACGATTCCGAAGCTGCTGGCGCGTTTCGGGATGACCGTGGCCGACGTCGGGCTGTGGGAGCTGAACGAGGCGTTCGCGTGCCAGGCGCTGTATTGCCGCGACACGCTCGGCATCCCCGACGAGCGGCTGAACGTCGACGGCGGCGCGATCGCGCTCGGCCATCCGTTCGGGATGTCGGGCACGCGGATGACGATGCACGCGCTGCTCGAAGGCGCGCGCCGCGGTGTGCGGCACGCGGTCGTGACGATGTGCATCGGCGGCGGGATGGGTGCCGCCGCGCTGTTCGAGGTCGGCGTGTAACGACAAGCGGATGGGCGGCAGGAAACGGCCGGCCACCATTCAGGACGATTCGAGGCCGCGGCAACGACCGACGGCCCGGAGACTTGCAGGCGACGGTTGCTGGTGCTTCGGCGCGAAGCGCCGTCGAACGCAGACACAGGAGACAAGCGATGAAACGAACTTTGCCCGGACTCGCGATGTCGGCGCTCGTGCTCGGCGCCGCGCTGTTCGCGTTTTCGCCGCGCCCGCTGCCGGCGTTCCCGGTCACCGCGATCCATGCGGACCGCCTGCAGATCAACGGGCTGACCCGTGCCGGCACGCGCATCGTCGCGGTCGGCGAGCGCGGTGTGATCCTGCTCAGCGACGATGCAGGCCGGCAGTGGCGGCCTGCGTCGGTCACGCCCGACCCGGGCTCGACGCTCACGCAGGTGAGCTTCATCACGCCAACGCTCGGGATCGCGGTCGGCCACGACGGCCGGATCGTGCGCAGCGACGACGCGGGCGCGCACTGGCGCGAGGTCCACATGGATCACGCGCATTCCGATCCGCTGCTGTCCGTGTGGGGCAGCGCGAACGGCCCGCTGTTCGCGGCCGGCAGTTTCGGCCAGCTGCTGCGCTCGGACGATGCGGGGCTCACGTGGCAGCCGCTGAAGACGCCGGCGGGCGACCGCCACCTGAACGCGATCGTCGGTGACGGCCAAGGCATCCTGCTGATCGCGGGCGAGAGCGGCACGCTGCTGCGCTCGACCGACAACGGCGCGACCTGGGACAAGCTCCCATCGCCGTACGAAGGCTCGCTGTTCGGCGCGCTGATGCTCGCGAACGGCGACTGGGTCGCGTACGGCATGCGCGGCAACGTGCTGCGCAGCACCGATCGCGGCGCGACCTGGACGCACGTCGACAGCCACGTGCCGGTGTCGTACTTCGGCGCGACCCAGCTCGCCGACGGCGAACTCGTGCTGGTCGGCCAGGGCGGCGCGATCGTCGCATCGCGCGACGGCGGCCTGACCTTCGACGTGCGCAAGCTCGGCGGCGTGCAGAGCCTCGCGGCCGTGCTCGACATGGGCCGCGGCGCGCTGCTGCTCGGCGGCGAGGCCGGCGTCGCGCCGCTTGCCGCGTCGCCGTCCTGATGCGCGGCGGCGGTTGCCGCCGCCCGCATCCGCTCGCCTCGCCGTGCCGACCCGCATCGTCCGCATCGCCTGTCCCGTCCGTTCCGACTCGAGAAATCCATGAACGACCTGTCACGCCCCACTGAAGCCGTTCCCGCGTCGCGCCTCGCCGCGTTCGTCGAGCGCTGCGCCGACACGATCATCCGGCAGCGCCGGCTGCTGATGCTGCTGTGCGTCGCGGTAACGCTCGCGCTCGGCCTGTCCGCGACGCGCCTGAAGCTCGATCCGGGCTTCAACAAGATGATCCCGATGCAGCATCCGTACATGCAGGTGTTCGAGCGCTACGCGGGCGCGTTCCCCGGCGCGAACACGATCCTCGTCAGCCTGCGCTGGAAGGGCGACGGCGACATCTACAACCAGACGTTCATGGATGCGCTGCGCCATGCGACCGACGACGTGTTCTTCATCCCGGGCGTGAACCGCTCGCGCGTGTTCTCGCTGTTCACGCCGAACGTCCACTACACCGAGGTGACCGAAGCCGGCTTTCGCGGCGACGTGGTCGTGCCCGGCCAGTTCTCGAGCGCGAACCCGGACGATCTCGCGAAGGTGCGCCGCAACGTCGCGCGCTCCGGGCAGATCGGCCGCCTCGTCGGCAACGACCTGAAGTCGGCGCTGATCCGCGCGGAATTGCGCGAGACCGATCCGGCCACCGGCAAGCGGCTCGACTACAGCGCGGTCGCGCGCCAGCTCGAGGAAATCCGCGCGCGCTACGCGAAGCAGGGCATCGACGTGAACATCATCGGCTTCGCGAAGCTGGTGGGTGACGTCGAAGCCGGGATCGCCGGCGTGATGGCGTTCTTCGCGCTCGCGTTCCTCGTGACGGCCGCGCTGCTGTTCGCCTATACGCGCTCGCTGAAGACGACCGTGCTCGCGCTGGTCGTCGCGCTGCTGCCGGTCGTCTGGCTGCTCGGCGCGCTGCCGCTGCTCGGGCTCGGCATCGACCCGATGTCGATCCTCGTGCCGTTCCTGATCTTCTCGATCGGCGTGTCGCACGCGGTGCAGATGACCAATGCGTGGAAGCAGGCGCTGGTGCGCGGCGCGGCGCCGGTCGAGGCCGCGCGCGACGCGTTCCGCAAGCTGTTCGTGCCGGGCACGGTCGCGCTGCTGACCAACGCGCTCGGTTTCATGGTGATCATGCGGATCAGGATCGACATCGTGCGCGAGCTCGGCATCACCGCGTGCCTCGGCGTGCTGCTGATGATCGTCACCAACAAGGTGTTCCTGCCGATCCTGCTGTCGTACACGCGCCTCGAACGCGGCACGCTGGCGCGCGCGCAGCGCGCGGCGGCGGCCGGCGGCAGCGGGAAGTGGTCGCGCTTCGCGCTGTTCGCGCGGCCGGCGCCGGCGCTCGGCGTGTTCGCGGTGGCGCTCGCGCTGCTCGCGTACGGCGCGCTCGACTCGCGCAAGCTGGAGATCGGCGACATCGGCACCGGCGCGCCGGAGCTGCGCACGAACTCGCGCTACAACATCGACAACGCGGCGATCACGCACCAGTACAACATCGGCGTCGACGTGCTGTCGGTGATCGTCGAGACGACCGGCTTCGACGACGCGTGCCTGCACTACCCGGTGATGAGCGCGATCGAGAAGTTCGAGATGAACATGCGCGGCGTGGCGGGCGTGCAGTCGGTCACGAGCGTCGCGTCGCAGGGCAAGGTGTTCATCGCCGCGTTCAACGAAGGCAACCCGCGCTGGGCCGCGCTGCCGCGCTCCAGTGACGGGCTCACGCAGGGCTCCAACGCGTTCGACCCCGACAACGGGATGAACACCGCGAACTGCAAGGCGATCCAGGTGCTGATCTACACGAAGAACCACGAAGGCACGACCATCGCGCACATCGTCGACGAGATCAAGCGCTACGCGGCCGAGAACCCGACGCCGAACGTCGCGTTCCGGCTCGCCGGCGGCAACGTCGGCGTGATGGCGGCGACCAACGAGGCGGTCGGCGACGCGGAAATCGCGATGCTGCTGTCGATCTTCGGTGCGATCGCGCTGCTCTGCGCGGTCACGTTCCGCTCGTGGCGCGCCGTGCTGTGCATCATCGTGCCGCTCACGCTGGTGTCGATCCTGTGCAACGCGGTGATGGCGCGGCTCGGCATCGGGCTGAAGGTCGCGACGCTGCCGGTGATCACGCTCGGCGTCGGGGTCGGCGTCGACTACGGGATCTACCTGTACGAGCGCCTGCAGCACGACATCCGCCACGGCGCGACGCTGCCGGACGCGTTCGCCGATGCGATGCGCCAGCGCGGCACCGCGGCGCTGTTCACGGCCGTCACGATGTTCATCGGCGTCGGCACGTGGGCGTTCTCCGCACTGAAGTTCCAGGTCGACATGGGCGTGCTGCTCGCGTTCATGTTCCTCGTGAACCTGTTCGGCGCCGTGTTCCTGCTGCCCGCGCTGGCCGCATGGCTCGGCGTCGAGCGCGCCGAGCGCCGTGCGTCGCGCGAGCAACGGCCCTCGTCGCCGCAGGCCGCGCCGGCGCCGGCACCGGCGCTCGAGCCGACGCGCGCGCTCGAACCCGGCAATCCGGTGCGCTGAGCCGAGCGGCGCGACCCGAACCCCCATTACCCCGGTGCGCGGCGGGCCGCCGCGCGCCCCCCAAAGAGGAGTCAACCCGCATGTCCGCACGCCCCTACAAGATCGAAGCCCAGCCGCTCGCGCAGCGCTATGCGCGCGGCTGGCACTGCCTCGGGCTCGCCCGCGACTACAAGGACGGCAAGCCGCACACGCTGAACGTCTTCGGCCGCAAGCTCGCCGCGTTCGCCGACTCGACCGGCAAGATCAACGTCGTCGACGCGTACTGCCCGCACATGGGCGCCGACCTGAGCCTCGGCACGGTCGAAGGCGACAACCTCGTCTGCCCGTTCCATGGCTGGGCGTGGAACGGCGAAGGGCAGTGCGCGTCGATTCCGTACTGCAAGCGGATCCCGCCGAAGGCGCGCATCGGCGCGTGGCCGACCTGCGAGGAAAACAACCTGCTGTTCGTGTGGAACGACCCGGAAGGCAACGCGCCGCCGCCGGAAGTCGCGATTCCGCGTCTCGACGTGTGCTTCTCCGGCGAATGGTCGGACTGGGTCGTCGACAAGATGGTGATCCAGGCCAACTGCCGCGAGCTGGTCGACAACATCTCGGACGTCGCGCACTTCGCGACCGTGCACCACGCGCCGATCGACTATTTCGCAAACCTGTTCGAGGACCACAAGGCGACGCAGCTGATGGTCGGCCGCAGCGAGAAGCTCGGCGGCGACAGCCTGACCGCGCTGTCGACGTATTTCGGGCCGGCCGTGCACATCACGCAGATGACGGGGCAGAGCAACGGGCAGCCGATCCATTCGGTGCTGCTGAACTGCCACGTGCCGATCGACATGAACAGCTTCGAGCTGCGCTACGGCGTGATCGTGAAGAAGGTGGCCGGCCTCAGCGACGCGCAGAACATGGAGATCGCGAACGCGTATGTGAAAGAGGCGCAGCGCGCGTTCTACGAGGACGTCGACATCTGGCACAGCAAGACGCGCATCGACAACCCGCTGCTGTGCGAAGGCGACGGGCCGCTGTACCAGATGCGCGACTGGTATTCGCAGTTTTACCTGGACGCGGCCGACGTGCGGCCGTCGAGCGTCGCGCGCAAGGCGTTCGAGATGACGATCCGCGACGGCGCCGCGCCGCCGGCGCTGCATCACGTGTTCGAGCCGCGGTCGTGACGAAGCGCGGCGAAAAAAGGGGGCGTATCGTTACGCCTTCCAATTGCCGCTCACGCCCGCCAGGCAAGGCGCGCGCGCTGCCGCGCGCCTTGCCGCACCGAAAAGTGCTTGACGGATCGGCCGGCACCGCGTAGTGTCCGAGACCGAAGTCTTCAAGAAGTTCGATTGCTCATCATTGGCCGCACACTGTGCGGCAGTCGTTGGTCTCTCCCTCTTTTGATTCTTTCCTGTGCCCGTCGCGGGCGCAAGTTCAATCGTTCGTATCAATCGTATTAAGGAAGTATTTGTGGATACCGGTACCGTCAAGTGGTTCAACGAAACCAAGGGCTTTGGTTTCATCTCCCCGGACAACGGCGGCGACGATCTGTTCGCCCATTTCTCTGAAATCCGTGGCACGGGTTTCAAGACCCTGGCCGAAGGCCAGAAGGTCAGCTACGAAGTGAAGCGCGGCCCGAAGGGTCTGCAAGCGTCGAACATCACGCCGCAGTAAGCCGTATCGGCACCGGTCGCCCATCGGCGGCCGCTGCCGGACGGATCTCGCGCGGATGCCGGCCTGGGCCGGCGTCCTGCGCGTTTCGACGCACACGACCGATGCATCGCGGTATTCACGATGCATCGGTCGTGTGCTTCCCTCATCCATCGCAGGTCCGTACGACGTGCGATCCAACGCCCTCGCGAAGCGCTCGCCGCGTCGCCAGCGGCCCATGCTGCAACCCGAGTAGACCGTCGCCATGCCGCACGCGGCGCGGTCCCGACTTTGCGCGGTGCTGAAATCGCACCGCCGCCACTGACCGCCCGACCGCCGCAATGCGCCGGGCTCCGATTGCAAGGCGGGCCCGTCGCCCGTCTGAACGAGTTGATCCCCGGCATCCTGCCGGCCGCCGTCCCGTTGCGGGGCACGGCGCCGGTGAGTTCGCCGCGGCCGCGGTCTTTCACCTTGTCTGGAGGAATTGGTTTGGCAAAAGAAGAACTGCTGGAACTGGACGGAATCGTCGACGAAGTGCTGCCGGACAGCAAATACCGTGTCACGCTGGAAAACGGCGTCGTGGTCGGCGCGTACGCGTCGGGCCGCATGCGCAAGAACCACATCCGCATTCTCGCGGGTGACCGTGTGACGCTGGAACTGTCGGTGTACGACCTGACGAAGGGGCGCATCAACTTCCGTCACAAGGACGCGAACTCGCCACGTCCGCCGCGCACCGGGCAACCGCGTCGCTAAGCAGTACGGTCGGGCGCGCAACGCTGCTCCGACCGAAACCCGTCCGGCCCTGTCATGCGGCCGGGCACACCGGATGGACGGCGCGGTTCGCGCCGTTCGTCGGTCGCCGGCGGCGGTGCAGTGCCGCGGCGGCCAACGTCGCATCATCTCCGATCGAATCGCCCGATTCGGATCTTCATTTCCCTGAGCGCGTTGATGCGCTGCGCATCGCTTCGGCCCGCCACGTCGGTCTTCGGCGGGATGCCCATGCTTTGCCGTGCGTTGTATCCGGCTTTACGCACCGGCGCGCGCACCAGATTCCACGGCATCACGCCGACTGCCGCGCGCGCCGCACGCTGGGCACCGATACTGACGGCGCGAGCGCGCACAGCAGCGCCGCGACGGTGAAGAGGGTCGTGCGGCCATGAAGGATCGACCCCTGCAGGGTCGGCTCAGGCCGCCACCGCCCGTGCCCGCGCCATCGTCAGCGCCGCATCCTCGATCATGTCCTCCTGCCCGCCCACGAGCCGCTGCCGGCCCAGTTCGACGAGAATGTCGCGCGCCGGAATCCCGTACTTCGCTTCTGCGCGCTTCGCGAACAGCAGGAACGACGAGTAGACGCCCGCATAGCCGAGCGTCAGTGCATCGCGGTCGAGGCGGATCGGCGCGTCCATGATCGGCACGACGAGATCCTCGGCCACGTCGGCAATCGCGAACACGTCGACGCCGGTCTCGATCCCCATCCGGTCGCACACCGCGACGAACACTTCCATCGGCGTATTGCCCGCGCCCGCGCCGAGGCCGGCCGCGGCCGCGTCGATCCGGTTCGCGCCGGCCGCGACCGCCGCGACCGAGTTCGCGACGCCCATCGCGAGATTGTGGTGCCCGTGGAAGCCGAGTTCCGTCTCCGGCTTCAGCGCGGCGCGCACCTGGCCGATCCGCGCGGTGACGTCGTCGGGCAGCATGTGGCCGGCCGAATCGGTGACGTAGATGCAGTTCGCGCCGTACGACTCCATCAGCTTCGCCTGCAGGACGAGCTGCTCGGGCGACGACATGTGCGCCATCATCAGGAACCCGACCGTATCGAGCCCGAGCGTGCGCGCAAGGCCGATATGCTGTTCCGATACGTCGGCCTCGGTGCAGTGCGTCGCGACGCGGATCGTGCCGACGCCGAGATCGTGCGCCATGCGCAGGTGCTCGACGGTGCCGATGCCGGGCAGCAGCAGCGCCGACACCTTCGCCTGCTTCAGTTCCGGAATCACGGCGCTCAGGTATGCCTCGTCGGTATGCGCGGGAAAGCCGTAGTTGACCGATGCGCCGCCGAGCCCGTCGCCGTGCGTGACCTCGATCAGCGGCACGCCGGCCGCATCGAGCCCGCGCGCGATGTCGCGCATCTGGTCGAGCGTGATCTGGTGGCGTTTCGGGTGCATTCCGTCGCGCAGCGACATGTCGTGGACGGTGATCTTCTTGCCTGCAAGTGACATCGTGTGACTCCTCGACTCAAGCGGTGGCGGCCGTCGCGGCCAGCATCTGTTCGGCGAAACGCTCGGCCGTGGCGGCCGCGGCGGCGGTCATGATGTCGAGGTTGCCCGCGTACTTCGGCAGGTAGTCGCCGAGCCCCTCGACTTCCATGAAGACCGACACGCGATTGCCGTCGAACACCGGGCCGTTCTTCAGCGTGTAGCCGGGCACGTAGCGCTGCACTTCCTTGACCATCGCATGCACCGACGCCGTGATCGCATCGACGTCGGGCGGCCCGTCGGTCAGGCAGTGGATCGTGTCGCGCATGATCAGCGGCGGCTCGGCCGGGTTGATCACGATGATCGCCTTGCCCTTGCGTGCGCCGCCGACCTGCTCGATCGCGCCGGACGTCGTGCGCGTGAATTCGTCGATGTTCTTGCGCGTGCCGGGGCCGACCGAACGCGACGACACGGTCGCGACGATCTCGCCGTACGCGACCGGCTGCACGCGCGACACCGCATACACCATCGGGATCGTCGCCTGGCCGCCGCACGTCACCATGTTCACGTTCATCCGCGCGCTGCCCAGATGTGCGTCGAGGTTCACGGGCGGCACGCAGTACGGCCCGATCGCGGCGGGCGTCAGGTCGATCATCTTCACGCCGAGCGCGGTGAGCTTGTCGGAGTTGTCGCGGTGCACGTAGGCCGACGTGGCGTCGAACGCGATGCGGATCTCGTCGTCGGCGACGTGCGGCAGCAGCCCGTCGACGCCGCGGTCGGTGGTCTTCAGGCCGAATTCGCGCGCCCGTGCGAGGCCGTCGGACGCCGGATCGACGCCGACCATCCACACGGGTTCGAGCACCGGCGAGCGGCGCAGCTTGTAAAGCAGGTCGGTGCCGATGTTGCCGGGCCCGATCAATGCGCATTTGATTTTCTTCATCTGGATCGTTCCTTTAGATAAAGCGGACGGCGCACCCGCCGATACCGGAGATGTGCATCGACAGCGCGTCGCCGGCCGTGACCGGAATCAGTTTCGCGAGCGAGCCGGACAGCACGATCTCGCCGGCAAGCAGCGGCACGTCGTATTCCGCCAGGGTGTTCGCGAGCCACGCGACCGCGTCGGCGGGGTGGCCTAGCGCCGCATCGCCGCGCCCTTGCGCGACGGGCTCGCCGTTCTTCTCGATCGTCATCTCGCACGCGGCGAGATCGAGCGTGCGCGGATCGACGCGTGCGTCGCCGAGCACGTACACGCCGCACGACGCGTTGTCGGCGACGGTGTCCTCGATGCGGATCGCCCAGTCGCGGATGCGCGAATCGACGATCTCGAAGCAGGGCGCGACGGCGGCCGTCGCGGCGATCACGTCGGTGCGGTCGATGCCGGGGCCGCGCAGGTCGCGTGCGAGGATGAACGCGATCTCGCCCTCGGCACGCGGTGCGATCAGCGAATCGGCGGCAATCGCCTCGCCGGCCGCGTAGTGCATGCCGGACAGCAGGATGCCGAAATCGGGCTGGCGCACGTTCAGCATGTCCTGCACGGCCTGGCTCGTCACGCCGATCTTCTTGCCGACGACCGCTTCGCCGTGTTCGACGCGACGTTCGATGAAGCGCTGCTGGATGCGGTAGGCGTCGTCGAGCGACAAGCGGCGCGGGCGGCTCGACAGCGGCGCGACCGGCGCGCGCGCGTGCCACGCGGCGTACAGCTCGTCACCGAGCGTCGTATGCAGGCGGGAAGACATGTAAGGGCCCTCGAATGGAACAGGCCGCCGTCGCGGGCGGCGTCGTGCACCGGAGCGGAGCTCCGGCGCATGGATCGCGGGCATGCCGCGTCAGCCAGTCGCTTAGTTACCCGAACTGCGGATCGCATCCGGCGAGAAATACGCCTCGTTGAACTGCGGGCTGTTGTCGAGCTTCGGCATCGTGCCTTCGTTCGTCAGGCGGTCGGCCATGTACGCGCCCGAGATCAGGTCGTGGTAGAACACGACGCCCGGGTAGAACGTCTTCGCGTCGAACGCGTAGAGCGTCGTCGCGACGTTGGTGCGCCAGAGCTGGCCGCGTGCGTCATAGTTGTCGGCGAGCAGCGTTATCCACGAATCCTCGTCGAGGTACAGCACGCGCTTCGCATACTGGTGGCGATAGCCGTTCTTCAGCGTCGCCTGCAGCACCCACACGCGATGCAGCTCGTAGCGGATGTAGGACGGGTTCTCGTGGCCCTTGCCCAGCAGGTCGCTGTACTTGACCGAGCTGTCCATTGCCTTGTAGTTGTCGTACGGCACGTAGATCTCGCGCTTGCCGAGGATCTTCCAGTCGTAGCGGTCGCCGGAGCCGTTGAACAGGCGGTCGTCGTCGACGGTGCGGAAGCCGCCCGGGCCCATCGGCTGGTCGTAGCCGTATTCGGGCGCCTGCCTCACGCGCCGCGTGCCGGGGTTGTACATCCACGTGCGCGACGCATTGTCCGCGCCGGCCTTGTCCCAGTTCGCGAAGGAGACGATCAGCGAACCGCGGTCGGACAATGGCAACTCGGTGGCGACGCGCGCATACGTCCGGTTGTTCAGGTCGCTCTTCACGTCGTACTTGCCGACGTTGCGCGGCGAGTAGATGTCGTAGCGCACCTTGCCCCACGCGATGTTGCCGTCGGAGTACACGACCCCCTGGTCGTAGGTCGCCTGCTCGGTGCCGATCGCTGACGACATGCGCTGGTTCCACAGCAGCTCGGCGGCCGTCTTCGGAATCGGGTAGGGTACCTGCGGCGGCGCATTGGTCAGGCCGTTCGCGTCGGACGTCATCGTCGAATCGGGCGCGTACGTGCGGATGTCCTTGTAGACGGAATCCGTGTAGCGGAAGTCGCGATGGCTCGGATAGACGTTGATCTTGAACGTGGCCGGGTAGCGCTTGAACATCGCCTTCTGGCCGTCGGTCAGGTGCTCCGCGTACTGCGCCATGTTTTCCGCGGTGATCGTCGCGACCGGCTTCTCGCTCGCGTACGGATCGGGGTAGCGGCCGCCGCGCTTGTACTGCATGTCCGGCGGCGTGCCGAGCCACTTGCCCGACCACTCGGGCACGCCGCTGTCCTTGCTCGCGGCGCGCACCGCGCCCATCGGCGTCAGCGTGCCGTCGAGCGCCTTCAGGTCGTCCGGCGTGACCTTCGGGAACGACGCCGTCGCGACGAGCGCGCATGCGGCCATCACCGACGCGCGCAGGAGGGGGAGACGAGTTCGTTTCATGACAAATCCTCTTCTTGCTGGGTGACGAGCGGTCGGGCCGCTCAGAAGTGGTAGGTCGCCGTGGCGAGCACGTAGTCGCGATCCGACAGCGGCCGCGTGACCGGGTTGGGCGAACCGAGGAACTTGGCGTAGACGAGCGACAGCTGCAGGTTGCTCAGGCGCGTGAAGGTCACGCCGGCCGTCACGCGGTGATCGCCCTGGCCCGTCAGCGAGCCGAGCGCGCCGGCGAGCGGCGACGTGCCGGTCAGGTCGTGCGTGTAGGTCAGCGGCACGTCGAGGTCCCAGCCGTTGAACACGTTCTTGTAGCTGAGCGTCCACGCGATCTCCATCGCGAGCGCATTGCGCGAGTTGGTGAGCGTCGTCGAGCCGTCGAGCGCGGAGATGCTGCCCGCATGCACGTACGTCAGTTCGCCGATCAGCGACTGCGAGTTCGCGAGGAAGCTCGGCCCGATCGAATAGATGCCCGACAGGTTGGTCTGCAGCACGTTCGCGCGCGTCGACTGCGGGCCGGTCGGCGTGTTGACGAGCACGGCCGCGCCCTGGCGGTACGACACTTCGCCCGCGACGTTCACGGGGCCGACCTGCGTCGAGAAGCTCGCGCCGGTCAGCTTGATGTTGCTGAAATACTTTTGCTGGTACTGGAGCGTCGGGAAGAACGTCGTGACGACGCTCGGGTTCATGTCGTTGTAGTGCAGGTGGTACAGGCCGAGCTCGGTGTCGCCGAGTACGCGGAAGCGCGCGCCGATACCCCACTGGTTGCGTGCGCTCGGCTTGTCGTCGGGGCCGCGCGGAATGATCATCCCGCCCGGGCCGATGATGAATTGAGCGCCCGGGCCCGTCACGTCGGAATAGCTCCAGTACGTGCCGGGTGCGGTCAGCTTGTTCTGCTGGTACGAGAACTGGTAGTAGCCGAGCAGGCTGAAGTTCGGCGTGATCTGCCATTGCGTCGAGATCTGCGGCACCGGCAGCAGGATGTCCTTCACCTCGGCGCCGGCCATGTACGACTTGGTCGCGTCGGCAGGCCCCTGCGCGCCCGCGATGTTCGGGAAGAACAGGCTCTCGCCCCACGCGACCACCTGGTCGCCCACCTTCACGTTCAGGCTCGTCGAGCCGATGTGGAACGTGTTGTACGCATACGCGGCGAGCAGCGTCGTGTGGCCACCCGACCAGTAGCGCGCATCGCTCGTGAAGTTGTTGTACTGGCCCGACTGGTTCACGGTGCCCGGCGCGTCGTTGTAGTTCGGGCGGTGATAGGCCTGGTCGTAGAACGTGTTCGCGCGGACGAACACACCCCAGTCGTCGTGCTTCAGGTTTACTTCGCCGAGCAGGCTGACCTGGTTCTCGATCAGCTTGTTCTTCGCGAAGTTGCGGTCGCCGTCGTCGCCGTTGATGTTCGCGGGCGTCAGCAGATTGCCGCTCGGCGCACGCGTGCGCATGCCGAGCCCGTAGCTGAGCGTGAACGTGTAGTCGAGCGTCGTGTCGGCGCCGAGGTTGATCGTGCTGCCGGCGTGCGCGTCGGGAACGGCGCACGACAGCAGCGCGGCGGCCAGCGTCGACAGCGTGGCGGTGGTGGCCCGCTTGTCGGTACGGCGCGAAATCCGTTGATGCATGGTGTCTCCTCTGGGGTATCGACGACGGTCGACTGTGGTTGTCGTGAGAGGCAGAGTAGGGAGATCGCGGTAGCAGGGAATCGTCAAAATGAACTAGATGACTTCCCTAGGACTGGAAACGATCGGGCTGCGCCGCGTGCGTCATCGCGCGTCCACTTGTGCCGCCGACAGGAACGCCGGCCGTTCGCCGCCGCCGTCGAGCCGCAGGTTCGTGCCCGACGTGTACGACGCGTCGGGCGACGCGAGGAACAGGCACGCCGACGCGACGTCGTCGGGCGTCGCGAGCCGTCCGGCCGGTATCGTCGCGCGGATCGCGTCGAGCGCGGCATCGTCGCCGTAGTGGCCTTCGGCCGCCGATTCCGTCTGCACGAGGCTCGGGCTCACCGCGCACACGCGCACGCGCGGCGCCCACTCGACCGCGAGCGACGTGACCGCGTTGACTAGGCCCGCCTTCGCGGCGCCGTAGGCCGCGGTGCCGGGCGACGGCCGCGACGCGCTGACACTTGCGATGAACAGCATCACGCCGCCCGCCGGCTGCGGCTGCATGATCGCGTTCACGCGCTGCGCGAGCTGCAGCGGTGCGATCAGGTTCAGCCGCACGATCGATTCGGTGAAGCGCGGCGACGCGTCGGCCGCGAGCGCGAACGGCGAGCCGCCCGCGTTGTTGACGAGCACGTCGAGGCCGCCGGCCGTATCGCGGATCGTCGCGAGCATCGCATCGACCTGCTCGATGTCGCGCAGGTCGGCCGCGACGAAGCCGGCCGTGCGGCCGCCGGACGCAGGCGGCGCGTCGGGCGCGCTGCGCCCGCACACGAACACGCGCGCGCCCGCCGCGAGAAACCGCTCGGCGATGCGCCGCCCGATGCCCTTGGTGCCGCCCGTCACGAGCACCGTCTTGCCGCTGTAGTCGAATCCGTTCATCGTCTGCCTCCGTTTCGGTGGCCCGATGATAGGAACAAGCGCGCGCGGCTTCGTAGTCTGAAAGGATGATGCCGGCCGGCGCCGGCGGCGCAATCATCGTGGCAGGCATCCATCGACCGACGAAGGAGACAACCCGCGATGACGACCCCCAAGACGCCGCCGGCCGGCATCTTCACCGACGTACCGGGCGGCCTGCGCCTGCATCATTTCGAGGCGGGCGAGGGCCGGCCGGTGGTGTTCATCCACGGCAGCGGCCCGGGCGCCAGCGGTTTCAGCAATTTCAAGCACAACTACCCCGCGTTCGCGGCCGCCGGCCACCGCGCGATCGTCGTCGACCTGCCGGGCTACGGGCAGTCGTCGAAGCCGTCCGACGTCGCCTACACGCTCGATTTCTTCGTCGGCGCGCTGCATGCGCAGCTGTCCGCGCTCGGCGCCGGGCCGGCCGTGCTGCTCGGCAACTCGCTCGGCGGCGCGATCGCGCTGAAATACGCACTCGATTACCCCGACGCGGTCGATGGCCTGATCATGATGGCGCCGGGCGGCGTCGAGGATCGCGACACCTATTTCCGGATGGAAGGAATCCAGCGGATGGTGAAGCTGTTCACCCATCGCCAGATGAATGACGACACCATGCGCGAGCTGCTGACGCTGCTGGTGCATGACCCGGCGATCGTCACCGACGCGCTCGTCGCGGAGCGGATGAAGGTGTGCGTCGAGCAGCCGACCGAAGTGCTGTCGACGATGAGCGTGCCGAACCTGACGGGCGCGCTCGGCGACCTGCGCTGCCCGGTGCTCGGCTTCTGGGGCACGGACGATCGCTTCAATCCGGTCGGCGGCGCGTTGACGTTCCTCGAGCGCTGCCGCGACGCGCGCTTCGTGCTGCTGAACCGGTGCGGCCACTGGGTGATGGTGGAGCACGCCGATTACTTCAATCGGGAATGCCTCGATTTTCTTGCGGCGCCGGATGCGCGATAACCCCGGATGCCAATGAAGGCCGGCCCGTTCGAGGCCGGTCCGCCTGATTACACGGAGAATTGAAATGAACGCGTCCCACCCGTGAACGTGAGAGCAGAAGCAGGAGGTGGATCCTCGCGGGCCAACGGCA
>NZ_QTPP01000003.1 GCF_003853415.1 Burkholderia sp. Bp9142
GGTGGACAGCGACGTGATCGAGCTGTTAGCCGACGAGAGCCCCGTCGACGTCGACGACGAAAGCGAAGTCACCGAGCTATTGGTCGAGCTGAGGCCCGTGGACAACGAATTGATACCCGTCGAAGTCGAGGTGGACAGCGACGTGATCGAGCTGTTAGCCGACGACAGCCCCGTCGACGTCGACGACGAAAGCGAAGTCACTGAGCTATTGGTCGAGCTGAGACCCGTGGACAGCGAACTGATACCCGTCGAAGTCGAAGTGGACAGCGACGTGATCGAGCTATTAGCCGACGACAGCCCCGTCGATGCCGACGTCGACAAGCTCGCGATGCTCGACGTCGTCGTGCTGGCGACAGCAAAAAGCTGGCTGCCGTTGATGGCGTCCGTGCTGTTCGCGCTGACCAGGCCGGCGGCGACGTTCTGAATGCGTCGCTCCGCGCCGGCTGCGCCGACGCTGACCACGCCGGCAGCAGAACTCGCGCCGGCGTAGGTGCCGAACGTCTGGCTGCCGATCGTCGTGCTGCTGACGGTGCCGGTGCCGCCGGTGGCCGTGTTCGCCGTGCCGGTCGTGACCGCATTGGCGCCGAGCGCGACCGAGCCCGCCACGTTCGCGTTGGAACCGGCGCCGAATGCCTGCGCATTGGTGGCGCTGGAAACCGCGGTATCGCCGATCGCGATGCCGCCGGCCGAGGTAGCCGTGCTGCTGTTGCCCAATGCGACCGAGCCTTGGCCGGTCGCGGAATTGGCGTTGCCGATCGCGACGGCACCCTGGCCGTTCGACGAATCGTTCGCGCCGAGCGCGACGGCGCCCGTACCGATCGCCGAGTTCGGATCGCCGATCGCGACCGCGCCGTTGCCCGTCGCCGTCTGGCCGCGACCGATGGCGACGGCGCCGCCTGCTGCCGTGCTGCTGTTGGCCGTCGTGCCGCTCGAGCCGATCGCGACGTTCTGTCCGATTGCTCCGGAGACGACGCCGTCGCCTTGCGCGATGCCGTAAGCACCGTTGACGGTTGCGCCGCGACCGAGCGCGATACCCGAGGTCGCGGTCGACGCGACGGACGACTGCCCGCCGATGGCGATGCCGTCCGTCGCGGCCGATTGCGCTCCCTTGGTTGCGTTGCTGCCGATCGCAATCGAGCCGGCACCGGATGCGATGGTGGAGTTTGCCTGGGACAGCGGCGTCGTGCCGTTGCCGCCCGCGCCGCCGATTGCGACCGAGTTCAGCGCGTTTGCGGTCGAGCCGAAGCCGAGCGCCGTCGCCGCCGTGCCGCTGGCCGTTGTTTCGAGGCCCGCCGCGACGCCCCACAGTCCGGCCGATGACTGCATGCCGTTGGCGACGGCGCCGTTGCCGGTCGCTTGCGCGAACGAGCCATAGACGGTGACGCCGGTCCAGCCGTTGCCGTTGGCGTTACAGCCGGCAACGATCGAATACGTGCCTGAGCCATCCCCGGCCTGGTTCGCCGTGCCGCCCGGGTTGACGCGGCCGACTGCGCCGTTGCTCCCTGTAAAGCAGGTTTGCACGGTTGTCAGGGTGTTGGCCTCGGCGAAGCCCGGCAACCCGATCGCCAGCGCGGCGGCGACGGCGACCACCACGGCCGACTTGTTCGGCTTGCCCCGTGCCGAATCGTGTTCCGATGCAGCGACCCAGGCGCCAAGGGCTTCGTTCCAGATCGAGCGGTATGTGCGGTTCATGTCCTGCTGCCTCCAAATAAGCACGCCACACACCGGTCTCTTTCATTAGATGAATATGCCGTGCGCTTGCGCGAATCTCAAAATTGATGGGCGGAGTTTATTTGAGGTGATATTTGGAGATTGACAAACAGTGAAAAATGGAAGGTTTTGAAACTTAAAAGATAGTTAATAAATCACGTGTTGATGTGTCTGCAAAGAATGAAGTTGAAAAGTCATGGAATGCTTGGTGAATGGTTGTGGATGGTTCGGAGATTTTCTAGATAGTGTATAAAAATCAATGACATACGTGTGTTTTGTGCGCTAGGTGACAATTTGACCCGACATAAAAGTAAGACAAATGAAATGGCAAACGTTTGCGCGTGGCGTTCGTCTTTCAAAACTGTAATGTCAGGTGGTGTGCTAATCGATATCGATTTGAGGTTCTTGTTAAGTTATTAATCTTGTATTTTATTGGGATTTTTAATTCTATTTATAGATTGCGTGGATAATCGAGAAAATATGAAAAGCGAATCGTTGAGGTATGCTGATTTGCGCATCGCGTCGGCCGCGCACGCCCGTGGGGCGGGCCTTCCTCAAGTGGCCGACCTCATGAAGTTGTAAAAAAGTGCTACAGGCGGATCGCCCCTGCAACGGGGATCTGATTTCGAATTTGTCCTATTGATGGCGATTTATGTCGCGCGTTAAGGCCCCATTGAACCGAATGTCTGCTCGCCGTGCGGCGGGCCGGTAACCATAGCCGTTGTGGTGGTGACAGGTTGTGCCCCCGATGACTGGCCGGCGACGCGCAAGGCGGGGGCAACGGGAGGAGCGTCGCCGCGACGATTTGACCCCTGTTCGCAAGGGTTAGCCGGCTAGCGGAAGGGTGACGTTGAAGCGCGTCGAATAGGCATCGTCAGGCTGTGACGGGCGCGCAGTGGCCGGTGTGACGTCGCGCGTGACGCGGCGGATTCCGGCCGGGGTGTGTTCGTTTTCGTCCGAAGGGGAGCCGGCGTGCGGATGGCAACAGCCGCAGGGCGAGTCGGGTTGCGCCACCCCGTCCGGACGACGCAGCACACGATTCCGGACAAGACATCGGTGGGCTGCCATGCGCGCCGGTCCGCGCCGCCTGCAACCCGCCGCCCGCCGCCCGGCGCCGCGGCGTTATTTCCGCAGGAAGCGCAGTGCCAGGCGCGCCATGCGCGGGACGAACATCGGGCGCAGCAGTCGCGCGTCGTACCCGGCCATCCGCCGGTCGTTCTCGGTGAGGCACAGCTCGATCAGCTCGCGCGGGTTCAGCGCATCGCCGATGTCGGCCGTGCTCGTCGCCGGGAAATTTGCGTCGCGCGCGACGCCGTCCGTATCGATCCCGCGCGCGATGCCGGCTCGCTCCCGGATCAGGAACGCCCACACGGCCGCAACCCGTGCAAAGAACCAAGGCCGGCGCCACCACGGCAAGTTGCGCCAGTACCACGCGTACCAGTTCACGAAGAACAGGATGTGGCGGCCTTCCTCCTGGATCACGGGTTCGAAGGTGTCGACGAGTTCGGCAGGGAAATAGCCGGAGCGCTGCGCGGAGCGGAACAGGCCGAATGCGAAGAAGCTGTCGATGCACTCGCTGAAGCCGGTCATCATCCACGCCCACTCGAGGTCCTTCGGCGCCGGATAGGCTGGTTCCGGGGCGAGCTCGATGCCGTATGCCTGGACCAGCTTCGACAGCACGACCTTGTGCCGCGCCTCCTCGCCGCCGTCCATTTCGAGCGCCTGGCGCAGCAGCGGATCATCGACGGTGGCTGCGAAGGTGGCGACGCGGATCGACGCGCGCCCTTCGGTTTGCACGGCGATGTCCCAGATCGGCAGCGACGTGAGGCGCTTGAGTTCGTCGGGTTTGAGCGGCGGCCAGTCGATGACGGCCGGCTTGTACGGGTTGTGCGTATCGAGCAGCATGCGGCAGAACATCTGCCTGTGCGCATCGGAACCGATCCTGACCGGACCCTGACGCTCGAAGGTCCAGTTGCGCATGGCATGATCTGCCGCTGCATGCTGTTCCTGCAGCGTGTCGGACATGGCTGTTGTTATGCGATTACGAGACGAAAGATTCTTGCATAGCTTCCGTAATCGCGCGTTTTCGTGCGGGCACGCGTTGCCCGGCGCCGTGCTCAGGCCTGCGTGTCGACCCAGAGGCGCCCCCAGCGGGACGCATACGCGAGCGCGTGTTCCTCTTCGAAGAAGAAATCGATCGCGTCGAACGACACGGCGCGCGGCGACGGACCGCCGCCTGCCTTTTCGATCGTCAGGTTGGCGGCGAACAGCCCGTTCGGCAGCCGGGCGGCGGCGGGGGCGACTTCGTAGCCCTTGTAGCGGATCGTGCGGTTCATGGCGTACGCATGGAGGGTTCGGGCTTTCAGCGTACGAAAACCCGCGGCCCGCGTGAACCAATCTTTCGGCCAATGCAAATCACGTGGCGGGCCGAATCGTTATCGGCGCGGGGAGCCGGCACGAAGCAGGGGTGTCGCCGCGGTAGGCGCGCCGGACGTTCGGCGCGCGCGGGCGTCGGGAGGACTGCGGTTACTGGTTGGCGATCTTCAGCACGGGGGCGAGCGCGTCGACTGATGCGGCATGCGTGGCCGCGCGATGCGACGCGAACGCGAGTGCGAACTCCGCTGCTTGCGAGCCGACGGTCTCGAGCTGCGCGACGACCTTCGGATCCGAGCAGCTGTCGGCGCTGTCGAAGCGCGTTTCGAGCGTGTTGACGGTCGCGCCGAACGGCGTCGGCCAGCCGCGCAGCGCATGGACGATCGAACGCAGCGACGTCAGCACGGTGCCCGCGGCTTGCCAGCCGTAGGCCGTGACGATCAGGCCGACCGCGCGGCCGTCGAGATACGGACGCTCGTCGGCGCGCAGTTCCTCGAGCGTGTCGAGCGCGTTCTTCACGAGGCCGGACACGCCGCCGTGATAGCCGGGCGTCGCAATGATGATCGCATCGGCTTCGCGCACGGTGTCGATCAGCTCTCGCTGCGCGTCGGTCAGCGTCTTGTGTTCGGGGGCGTAGTGCGGCAGCGTATGCAGGAACGGGCCGTCGAACAGGCGCGTGCGTGCGCCGGCGGCCTGCGCACCGCGCAGCGCGAACGACAGCGCGCGCTCGGTCGACGACGCGGCTCGGGTGGTGCCGCCGATGCCGACCACGAACGGGCGGCGGTGTTGATCGAATGCAGTCAAGGGGCGCTCCTTGGGGATGGCTTGCCCGGCTAAGCACAGGCTTAAAACCAGATGGTAACGACCCCGCCGCCACTCTGAAAACGACTTTTCGTTCTATCGATATGCCATGCACGCGGGTCGGGCGCGTGCGCGGCGACGCAGATGGATAGCAGAAATGCTTGGTTGGGACGGCGGGCCGCGCTCGATAAGATGGGCCCGTCTCCTCCATGATGTCTCTACTGACATGGGTTGGCCCCGCCGCGCGGATGCAGGCGGGGCTTTTTTTCGTGCGGCGCCGGAAAGGGGGCGCGATTCACGGGCGTTACTCGAACACCGGCCGGAAGAAGCTGCGCTCGTAGCTGACGATGCAGCGCGTTTCCTCTGCGTAACGGAATGCGGCCTGGCAGGCGGGATCGGTCTTCGAGCGTTCGCGGTAGCGCTCGTATTCGGCAAGGCTCGGGAACGAGAACATCGCGAGCGCGATGTCGTTCGCGCCTTCGGAAGGCAGGAAGTAGCCGTGATGCGTGCCGCCGAACTGCTCGACGAGCGGAATCCACATCCTGCCGTAGGTTTCGAACTGCTCGAGTTTGTACGGATCGATGACGTAGCGAAGGAAGCAGGTGACCATGGGCGCTCGCGGTGCGGTGAAGGATCAACGAGTCTGGATCGCGTCACTGACCTTGTCAACGAGGAAGCGGCCGGCTTGCGCGAGCATCGTGCATCGCGAGCAAGGGATCGCGCGTGCGGAATCGCGTCGTCGAGGATGTGCGCGTCGCGCATTGCTTGCGTGAACAACGATCGGTATTTTCAGCGAGGTGTCCGAAGCTGCCGAAGGCGCGGACATGCACGCCATCGTGCCGTCGTGCCGTCGTTCCGCTTCGATCCCTCACGATCTTTACGACATTTTTTCTTGCGACGCACCGCGGCACGCTCCTAGACTTCGGCCATCCTGACCACGGAGCGCTGCCATGTCGATACCCCGGAACACGATCGCCGAACGTTCGCCCGCCGCGCCGCCTTCCGTGCGTGCCGACAGGGTCGTCGTGCGGCGCTTCGATCCGGCATTCGACAGCTATGCGCAGCTCACCGCGCTGCTGCATCGTGCGTTCGCGCGACTCGGCGCGATGGGACTCAACTGCACGTGCGTCGACCAGGCCGAGGACGTCACGCGTCGCCGCGCGGAAGCGGGCGAATGTCATGTCGCGGTGTCCGGCGGTCGTGTGATCGGCACGATGACGCTCTACGCAACCGATCCGTCGTCGCCGTGCTCGCTGTACCGACACGACGGCGTCGCGAGCGTGCGGCAGGTGGCCGTCGATCCCGGCTGGCAAGGCGGCGGAATCGGCGCGATGCTGCTCGCGTTCGCCGCGCGGTGGGCCGCGTTGCGCGGTTATTCGCTGCTCGCGCTCGATACGCCGTATCCCGCATCGCATCTGCTGGCGTTCTATCGGGCTCAGGGCTTCGACGTCGTCGATATCGTGCGCTTCGCCGGCAAGCGCTACGACAGCGCAATCCTGTGCAAGCGGCCGGTCGCATGTCTCGCGCGTCGCATGGCGCCGGCATCGCGGCGGGTCGGGCGGCATGTCGCGGTTGCGCAATCTCGTGCGCCTCGCGCCGTCGCGGCGATCCGGGGCGACTGGCGTTTGCGTCGCGGCGTGCGCGCCGCGGCGATGGGCGCGGCCGGCGCGGCCAGCTGCCGCTCGTCGCCGTGGCGAACGCGTCAGCACGGCCGCGCCGCGGCACGACAGGCGCGTGTGGTGCCGGCCTGATTTGGAAAATTCATTCGTGGGGCTGGCCATCAGAAGGGCCGATCGCGGCGTCATGCTCCTCACGAATACGTTGAGTATTCGCTTCGTCGCATTCCTTGCGCTCGGCCCTTCTGATGGCCAGCGCAAGCCCGTTATTAGCGTGAACAGGCCCTGGTGGCGCGGCCTTACTCGTCGCGCTTGCCCGGTTCGCCGCCGCGCGCGAGCCGCCATGCGATCGCGCCGAGCACACCGACCGCGACGACCAGCGCGCCCCACAGCACGTAACGGCGCGTCGCATCCCTATCGGTCGACGGCTCCGGCGTGACCGCCGAGGCCGGCAACGCGGCGCCGACGCGCGCGGGCCGCACTTCCGGCGCCATTCCGACCAGCAGCGCATCGCGGCTCACGGCCGACGACGGCAGCGACGCATTGCCGACGCCGAGCGTGAATGGCGGCGTGCCGCGTGCGACGAAGGTCAGGGCGGCCGGGTGCCAGCCGACCGCGACGGCCGGCTGACCGCCGCCGAGTCCGCCGTTGCGCATGTCGACGACGATCCGCCACGCGCGATCCGGATTCGGCGCGAAGGCCAGCGGCGGGTTGCGCTGTTCGCCGCCCTTGCCCTGCAGCCGGAACAGCACGGCGCCGGCGACGTCGCGCCACGGCGTCTGCGCGTCGGGGCGACTCTGCAGGGTTGCGCGCGCAACGGTATTGGGCTGCGGCAGGTCGATGCGCACGCGGTCGACCGGATACGCGCCGTCGGTGTCGAACAGATACTCGCCGGGCGTGCTCCCGGCCCGCACGTGCACGGCGTCGCGCCATTGGCGCGGCACGGCCGCGGTGTCCGCCGTGCGCGCATCGCGCGGTTGCGTCTCGATCTCGATCGCCCCGATCGCGGGCGCGCCGTCGAGCCAGTCGAGCCGCAGGTAACGCGGCCCCGTGCCTTCCAGCACGATGCGTTCCTGTACCAGCATGTCGCCGCCGCGCCCGACCTTCAGGAGTTGCGTGCTGCCGAGCGAGCGCCAGCTGCGCAGGTCGTCGCTCGCTTCGACGGCGACGCGCCCCTGGTAGCTGTCGTCGCTCACATGCACGAGCAGCGCGTCGACCTCGCCGTCGGCATGCGACAGGTCGACGAGATCGGCCGCGTGCTTCGCGGGCGCCGGTGCGGTGACGGCCGCGCGCAGCGAGCCGTCCGGCGCGACCGACACGCCGAGCGGCGCGTGGCCGTCGTCGGGGCGGGACGGCGGCAGCGGGAACCAGTGCACCGGCGTGCGCGACGGCGGCACGGCGGCCGCCGCGGGTGCATCGAGCGAATACGGCACGGGTTCGCCGGCGCCGTTGAAGATGCGCACGTCGCCGAGGTCGTCGCGCCGGCTGGCCGCATATGCGGCCTGCGGCACGGTGAGCTGGTAATACGCGGCGCTGCCGTCGAGATCGAGCGAGAAGCGCCGGGCGACGCGTTCGGCGCCCGGCGTGCCGTCGGCCGCCGCGAACGACGTCAGCAGGCTCAGGCCGAGCAGGGCTGCGAGTCGTTTCATGGCTGGTTGTCGTCCCGTTGGGCCGCGGCCTTCGGCGGCAGCGGCGAGAAATAGCCGATCAACAGCAGCAGCACGCCGATGCCGATGAACGACACGATGCGTTCGATGCCGGTGACGTGCGACAGGTCGAACAGGAACAGCTTGATCACGGTGAGCGCGAGCAGCGCGGCGCCGACGAACCACAGCGGACGCAACCCGCGACGCGTGGCCCAGATCATCGTCGCGAGCGCGCAAAGCGTCCAGTACACCGAAACCGACGCCTGCACGAGCGTCGATTCCGCCATGGCGTCGAATGCGTACGGCACGCCGGTCCAGTGATGCAGCGTGCGCAGCAGGATCGCGTTCAGCCACAGGAAGGCCGTCGCGCCGGCCGCGCCGAGCAGCTCGACGCGATAGTTGCCGAATGGCCAGCCGAGCTTGCGCGCGCGCACGAACCACGACGCGGCGAGTGCATAGACCACCACGAGCACGAGATCGAGCGGATTGAGCAGCGGGATGCGCGCCCAGCTGCCGCCGTCCTGCGTGAAGTTCGCGTAGAAGGTCCAGACCCACATCACGACGATCAGCGGCAAGGACGCGAGCGCGCATACGCGCGCGATGCCTTCGCGGCGCGTCAGCCACATGCCGGCGAACGCGAACAGGCTCCAGCCGACCATGAACACCTGCTGGATCCCGAACGACGACAGCACGGTGTCGGTGTCATACGCCAGATGGAAACGGTGATGCAGCGTGCGCAGCAGCAGCGCGTTGAACCACAGGAATACGGTCGCGAGCCCCGCGAGATCGGCCGCAAGCGGATGCCAGGTGACGCCGAGCGTCTTCAGGCGGCGCAGCCAGGTGGCGAACGCGACGAAGATCAGCAGTTGCGCGACGTCGAGCGGATTGAGCAGCGGCAGCCAGAACAGCGGCGACGCGTCGCCGTCGCTCGTCACGCTGGCGATGCTCCACAGCCACAGCAGCGCGGCGAGCGGCGCGGCACCCCATACCTGGTACGCACGCGGGAACGCGGCGACCGGCCAGCGCAGCCGCGAGCCGGGGCCCGCCACCAGCAGGAGCAGCGCGCCGAAGCCGTAGGCCCACGCACTCCAGCTCCACGCGCCTTCGGGCACGAACGCGCGCAGGCGCCAGAAGCCTTCGAGCGAGCATAGCCCGCACAACGTCCAGAACATCAGCGTGTGCAGCGGCGCGATCACGGGGACGGGGATGGCCGCGACGGCCGACGTTTCCGTCGCGCCCGTCGTGCCGCGCGACTGACGCAGCAGCAGCGCATAGCATGCGATGACGGCGATCGGCCACGCGAACGCACCCATGCCCGACAGCGGCGCCTCGTGCGAATCGAACGCGCGCATTGCGAGCAGCGCGAGCACCGGCGTCAGCGCGAGCGCCGGCCATTCGGCGATCGGCCAGGCGAGCTTGCGGCGCGCGACGTGCGCCAGCCACGCGGTGCCGGCGGCGAACAGCGCGGTCGCATCGACGACGAAGCGGTCCGCATGCAGATCGACGTGACGGCTCGCGTAGACGAGGATCTCGTGCAGCCCGCCGCTCAGCCACCACAGCAGCCCCCACGCCGCAGCGGCCGCGCCGACATCCGGCATCCACGCATGCCATGCGCGCGCTTCGTCGCGCCCGTGCAGCCACCAGCCGGTGAACAGCCCGGCAAGCGCGATCAGCAGCATCGCGATATACGCGCTGTTGAGCACCGGCAGCGAGCTCGCGTCGGCCGGCCCGAGCAGGCTCGTGAAGAATGCGCCGGCCGCGGCGACCTGCATCAGCAGGCCGAAGCCGAACGGCGCAAGGCGCTTCTCGCGCACGC
The DNA here is from genome assembly GCF_003853415.1 of Burkholderia sp. Bp9142. Classification (GTDB taxonomy): domain Bacteria; phylum Pseudomonadota; class Gammaproteobacteria; order Burkholderiales; family Burkholderiaceae; genus Burkholderia. Next base: position 9,963 of record NZ_QTPP01000003.1, read on the forward strand.
CGACCCACACGATCGCCGCGCCTTCGATCGCCCATGCGGCGCTCGTCGTCGGACCCGAGAACGCGAGCGGCACCGCGAGCGTCGCGAAGATCACCGCGAGCGCGAGCATCGCTTCGAACAGCAGCGCGAGACGATCGCGGCGCCGTGCGAGCCATGCGGCGACCGCGACGTAGAGCGCAGACAGCGCGACGGCGCTCCACGCGAGCCCGAACGGCATGTCCTTCACGAGCGACGCCTGCAGCGCGGTCGCGACGATCGGCGTGCCGAACACGAGCGTGCCGTCCACGTAGTGGCGCAGTGCCAGTTCGCGTTTCACCGCGTACAGCAGCGCAATGCCGACATACATCAGGAAGAACAGGATCAGGAACGGTTCGGTGGTGGCGAACAGCGCGGGGCGGTACGCCGTCACGCCCCACGCGGAGCCGATCGTGAAGGTGAACACGAAGCCGAGCAGGTTCAGCGGACGCCAGGCCTTGAACCACGCGATCGCGAAGATGCCCGTGTTCAGCAATGCGTAGTAGCTGAACAGCGCGACATGGCTGCCATGGCCGGTCGACAGCAGCACCGGCGCGAGAAAGCCGCCCGCGCTTCCCATGAACGCGAGCGGCAGCGCGTTCTGCTTCACCGCGAGGAAGGCGCTCAGTGCGCACACCGCGACCATCAGCGGGAACGCCGCGCCGACCGGCAGCAGCGCATAGAGCTTGGTCGCCGCGAAGATCGTCAGGTACAGGATGCCGATGCCGCCGCCCTGCAGCACGAGGCCGTACGCCGCGCGGCGCGCACGCACGCGCCAGCCGATCGCGAGCAGCGCGGCCGCGGCGAGCGCCGTGCCGGCCAGGCGGAATTCGATCGGCAGCAGGTTGTTGTCGGCCGCGTACTTGAGCAGGAACGCGACGCCGAAGAACAGCACGACGATGCCGACGCGCACGACCGTGTTGCCGCCGAGCAGCCAGTCGCGTGCGGCGCGGAGCGCGCGTTCGGCGATGCCGGGCTCGCGGGGCGCCGGCGGGGCGGGCGGGGCAGGGCGGGCGGTCGTGGCGGGCGGATTCGTCGTGGCGCGGGCAGCGGCACCCGCTTCGTTCATCCGCGCGGCGGCTGCCGGTGCGGGAGCGGGTGTGAACGTCGACGACGGCGTGTCGGCATTCGCGACGGCGGGCTGCACGGACGGCCGCGGCGGCATTGCGGCGGGCGCGGGCGTGACGGTGACGGACGTCGCCTGCGCGGCGCTGCCTGTTTCGGGGGCACCGGCGGCACCGGCCTTTGCGCCGGCGAGCTGGCCGCGCAGCACGGCGAGCTCGCGCGTGAGCGTGTCGACCGTCGCTTCGAGACGGGCGACGCGATCGGCGAGCGTCGCGGGCGGCTGTTGCGGCGTCGCGGGAGTCGTCGATATTGGGGCCGTGCCGCCGCTGTCGCGCTTGCGTTGTTGCAGCGCGTGGCCTATGCAGAATCCGATGGCCGCACCGAGCAGCGTGCCGTTGGCGGCGGAGAAATCCCCGAACAATGCGGCGATACCGCCCACGATGAAACCGATTGCGGCCAAAGCCCAATTCATCGCCTAGCTCCCTCTCTCATTTCGTTTTCGTCCTTCGATCGCCGCGCGGGCCGATCGAGGCTGTTTCGGCATGGCCGGCAGGCGAACCGGCATGCGTGCACCGCTGGCGCCGCGCCGCGCGCAAGGCGCGCGGCGACGTCGCAATCAGTGTGGTTGCCGGCAATGTATCACAGCGGCCATGCGGGATTTTCTGGGTTGCGCGCGGGCCGCGAAACGTGGCTGTCGCGCGTTCGCCGTCCGCGACTTTCGTATGACCATTCTTTTTGTTCGTACGGGATGAGCCGTACGGTTCGATCGGACGTGAAGTTGTCCCAAAGCGACGCGCGTGAATCACGCCTGGGTGCAAAGCGACGCCGCTCGAGCGCCACGCTGCTGCGCACAACTCCCGCGCGTGATGCCCGTCGTTGCTGGCCGTGCGCGTATTGCATTGCCGCAATCGGGTACCCCCGCGCGCCGCGTCCCGTGTGGCGGGGCTGCCGGGTGTGTCGTATTTGCGCAAGCGTTTGTCGTAATTCGTCGGCAGGTCGGGGTTTTTTCTGGCAACTATGTAGGCACGCTATGACACGCGTGAGTCCCCGCTACACGAGGAGAAGGTTTCAATGGATGCCCCCAAGGTCGTGGTCGAAGGTCTGTGCAAGGTGTTTGGAAGCAATCCGCAGCAGGCGCTCGACATGCTCGCTGCCGGTGCGACGAAAGATGATGTGCTCAAGCGTACCGGTCAGGTGGTCGGCGTGCACAACGTATCGTTCGACGTGCAGGAAGGCGAAATATTCGTGCTGATGGGCCTGTCCGGCTCCGGCAAATCCACGCTGATCCGCCTCGTGAACCGGCTGGTCGATCCGAGCGCCGGCAAGGTGATGATCGACGGGCTCGACGTCGCGTCGGCACGCCGCTCGGCGCTGACCGCGCTGCGCCGCAAGGACATGAGCATGGTGTTCCAGTCGTTCGCGCTGATGCCGCATCGCACCGTGGTGTCGAATGCCGCGTTCGGCCTCGAGGTCGCGGGCGTCGGCAAGAAGGAGCGCGAACGCCGTGCGATGGAAGTGCTCGAGCAGGTCGGCCTCGCACCGTTCTCGCACAAGCTGCCGTCCGAGCTGTCGGGCGGGATGCAGCAGCGCGTCGGCCTGGCCCGCGCGCTGGCCGTGAACCCGTCGCTGATGATCATGGACGAGGCGTTCTCCGCGCTCGATCCGCTCAAGCGCCGCGAAATGCAGGACGTGCTGCTGCAACTGCAGAAGGAGCAGCGCCGCACGATCATGTTCGTGTCGCACGACCTCGAGGAGGCGCTGCGCATCGGCAACCGCATCGCGATCATGGAGGGCGGCCGGCTCGTGCAGGTCGGCACGCCGCAGGACATCATCGCGAACCCGGCCGACGACTACGTGCGCGCGTTCTTCGACGGCATCGACACGAGCCGCTACCTCACGGCAGGCGACCTGATGCAGACGGGTGCCGTGCCGACCCTGTCGAAGTGCGATGCCGCGAACGTCGCGGCGACGCTGAATGGCAGTGCCGAATACGCGTTCGTGCTCGACGCCGGACGCAAGATCCGCGGCTTCGTCACGCGCGATGCGATCGGTCAGGACACGCCGTCCGTGCGGCCGATCGAAAGCATCCGGCGCGATGCGTCGCTCGAACATGTCGTCGCGCGCGTGGTCGCGAGCCCGAATGCACTGCCGGTCGTCGACGACGACGGCTGCTATTGCGGCTCGGTCGATCGTGCGCTCATCCTGAAGGCCATCACGCGTTCGCGAGGCTCCCATGTCTGAAATGATTCCGCTCGGTACCTGGGTCGACCAGTCCGTTCACTACCTGCTCGACCATGACGCGGCGACGTTCGATGCGATCGGCCGCGCGATCGAGGGCCTCGCCGCATTCGTCGAGCACAGCCTGCAGGCGATCCCGATGTGGCTGATGATGGCGATCTTCATCGGCGTCGGCTTGTGGCGCGTGGGCTGGCGCTTCGCGCTGTTCACCACTGCGTCGCTGCTGCTGATCTTCGCGACGGGCTTCTGGGACCAGACGGTCATCACGCTCGGGCTCACGCTGTCGTCGACGATCGTCAGCCTCGTGCTCGGCATTCCGCTCGGCGTCTGGGCCGCGAAGAGCAAGTGGGTCGCCGCCATCGTGCGTCCGATCCTCGACCTGATGCAGACGATGCCCGCGTTCGTCTACCTGATTCCGGCCGCGATGCTGTTCGGTCTCGGCCGCGTGCCGGGGATCCTGTCGACGGTGATCTTCGCGATGCCGCCGGCCGTGCGCCTGACGAGCCTCGGCATCCGTCACGTGAACCGCGAGATCGTCGAAGCCGGCCAGGCATTCGGCTGCACGCCGTGGCAGCTGCTGTACAAGGTGCAGTTCCCGAATGCGCTGCCGTCGATCATGCAGGGCGTGAACCAGACGATCATGATGGCGCTGTCGATGGTGATCATCGCGTCGATGGTCGGCGCGGGCGGCCTCGGCAACGACGTGCTCGCGAGTATCCAGCGCCTCGACATCGGCCTCGGCTTCGAAAGCGGCCTGTCGGTCGTGCTGCTCGCGATCATTCTCGACCGCATCACCGAAAGCTTCGGCCGTGCGCCGGGCACCGCGAAAGCACCGCTGTTCTCGGGCCTGAAGCAGCTGTTTCGCGTGAAGGCTGCACCCGCTCAAGCCTGATCCGCCGGCGGCCGGTTCGTCTTCCGGCCGCCTTCCCCGATTCGACACCGGCTTTCCGCGGCGCGCGCCGCGGGGCTGGCGTCCTGCAACCTGCTCAACCGTTCGCCAGGAGCCCGATGTGACGTCCGCCGCCGCCGCCGTGCCCGCCGCTTGCGTTTCACCGGTTTCGTCCCTTGCCCATTTCGGCTTCCTGACACTGCCGAATTTTTCGATGATCGCGTTCTCGAGCGCGGTCGAAGTGCTTCGGATGGCGAACTATGTCGGGCGCGCCGACCATTACCAGTGGTCGATCTACTCGCTCGACGGCGCTCCCGTGCATGCCAGCAACGGCATCGCGGTGCGGCCGACCCAGGCGCTCGACTACGCGAACCTGCCCGACGTGATGATCGTGTGCGGCGGGATTCGCATCCGTGACGTGGTCGACGACGGCGCGCGCGACACGCTCGCGGCGCTCGCCGAACGCGGGCTGCCGCTGGGTGGCATCTGTACCGGCGCGTATGCGCTGATGTCGGGCGGGCTGCTCGACGGCTATCGCTGTACCGTGCACTGGGAGAACCTGTCCTCGCTGCATGCGGAGTTTCCGCAGGTGGGTTTCGCCGACGAGCTGTTCGTCGTCGACCGCGACCGGCTCACCTGCACCGGCGGCACCGCGCCGCTCGACCTGATGCTGAACCTCGTCGGCATGCGTTTCGGCCAGCAGCTCGCCGCGCAGGTGTCGGAGCAGTTCATCCTCGAGCGCATCCGCAGCTCGACCGACACGCAGCCGATTCCGGTCGATGCGCGCGTCGGCTTCTCGCGCGCGGAGCTGATCGAGGTCGTGCGGCTGATGGAGGCGAACATCGAGGAGCCGCTGTCGCTCGAGGAACTCGCGCGGCTCGTGCGGCTGTCGCAGCGGCACCTGCAGCGAATGTTCAAGGTGTACCTGAACGTGTCGCCGACCCACTATTACCTGACGCTGCGGCTGAAGCGCGCGCGCGACCTGCTGCGCACGACCGACGCGTCGATCGCGCGCGTGACGACGACGTGCGGATTCCATTCGCCGTGTCACTTCAGCAAGGCGTATCGCGCGCAGTTCGGTCACGCGCCGAGCTACGAGCGCCGGCTGCCGGGGCGCTGACACGACCCGCACGAGCCATTCGGTTCGCGACGCCGCCGGGATCGCGGCGCGCGGCTTCAACCATCGATCCCGCACCCATGAAAAACGACGTCACTTTGAGGAGAAGACAGATGAAGCGCCTATTGATCGCAGCGGTATGCGGGATCGGGATCGCGGCACCGATGTCGGCGGTTTATGCGGCCGACCCGCCCGTGTGCAAGAACGTGCGCTTCGCGGACGTCGGCTGGTCCGACATCGCGGCCACTACCGGCATCGCATCGACGATGCTGCAGGGGCTCGGCTACGCGCCGACCAAGACGATCGCGTCGGTGCCGATCACGTTCGCCGGCATCAAGAGCAAGCAGATCGACGTGTTCCTCGGCTACTGGTCGCCGACGATGGACCCGATCATCCAGCCGTTCACGAAGGCCGGCACGATCAAGGTGCTCGCCACGCCTAACCTGACCGGCGCGAAATACACGCTCGCGGTGCCCGACTACGTGTACCAGGGCGGCCTGAAGTCGTTCGCCGACATCCAGAAGTATGCGGACAAGCTCAACGGCAAGATCTACGGGATCGAGCCGGGCAACGACGGCAACGCGCTGATCAAGAAGATGATCGACGGCAACCAGTTCGGCCTCGGCAAGTTCAAGCTGGTCGAGTCGAGCGAGGCCGGGATGCTGGTCGAGGTGAACCGCGCGGTCCGCGACAAGCAGTGGATCGTGTTCCTCGGCTGGGAGCCGCATCCGATGAACGTGCAGATGAAGATCGATTACCTGACCGGCGGCGACGACGTGTTCGGCCCGAACTACGGCGAAGCGAAGGTGCTGACGGCCACGCCGCCCGACTACGCGCAGCGCTGCCCGAACGTCGCGAAGTTCGTGTCGAACCTGCAGTTCACGACGGCGATCGAGAATCACGTGATGGTGCCGATCATGAACAAGCAAGAACCGAACAAGGCCGCGGCCGAGTGGCTGAAGGCGAACCCGCAATCCCTCGACAAGTGGCTGGCCGGCGTGACGACGATCGACGGCAAGCCGGGCCTGCCGGCGGTGAAGGCGTATCTCGGCGTGCATTGAGCAGGGTGTTCGGGATTTTCCCACGTTTGATTGAGATTTGACCGTGGCTATATGCCCCCGAATGACAGGGTAGTGACCTGTGGTTCGGGGGCTTTTTCATGCTTGTCCGTCGTTCACCATTTCAGATGATTGCGAAAATGAACGATGGAAATATAAGAACAATGAGTTATTCGAATTTCGAACTCGTATGATTGAAATCCCCTTCAGGATCGCGCATTTTGGTGTCGTTCATCCATACCAAATTGACGAAGGGGAATCGGCATGTCGCGCGAGCAGATAGCATCTACTCATTCATTCACTGCCATTGGCTCGCTGGCCAAGCGCAATGGGTGGATCCTCGGGGTCAGTAGTGGGCTGACGGTTGCCGGGCTCACAGTCGCCTGCGTGGATGGCATCGTTACAGTTGAGGATGACAGCGAGGCCGCCATTGCGGATGGCGCATGATCCGCTATTTTCTCGCCCGAGGGGATCGCGGCGGTAGCGCGACAATCATGGAAGGCCTGCCGACTGTCACCTGCTCGAATCCACCTCCGAGCGTACATATCGCGACGCTCGATATGAAGACCTACTGCACGGCGTGCGGGCAGGAGGGATTTATCGCCCCGAAAGGGCCTCGGTGGCCCGGTACCGGGCCGAATGGCAAGGCCTGGGCGCTGAGCGGAGATGTCAACGTTTGCGGGTGCAGTCCTGCGCCCGTGTTCCAGGCCAAGCGTGGCATGAGCATGTCATTCACGGCCGAGCAATTGGCGGCGTTGACGGGGCAGGTTCCACATCACTTTCATTCGGCGTCTGCCACCGCCGACGAGCACGATGAGCAGTACGTTTTGTGCGACGAACGAAGCGGTCGACCGCTTGCACATGTTCGGTACCGCATATACACAACGTCAGGTCTGGTCATCAGCGGTGTCACGGATTGGGAGGGACACACGCGACGCATAACAACACGTCGCGCCGAAAAACTCAGGCTTGAGGTCATGGAGAACAATCGCGATGACCTGTAACGAGTATGTATGCGTTCACGATTCGGCGGTGACCAACACGAGGCAGGGTTCGAAGCTCAAAGTTTTCCTTACGCTCGATGGCCCGCCAATCTGCCCGACGATGACCGACGCAGAATTCAGAGAACTGATGATGGAACTTCGCGATGAAGAGGTTGGCCTCGTGGCGGAGCGGCTCAGAAGATTGGCGGAGTGGGCGCCGGCGGAACGTAGGCGTGTCTGGACGTGGTTTGGCACCGATGGCGACGAGATCCGCCTCAGCCTTGTCACCGGATTGACTGCAACGCTCGAAGTTATGCGGTCACTGCGTCCCGGGAATTTCCTGAGAGCGCATCCCGATCTGGATAGATCCCTTGGATGTTTGCCCACCAACAAGCATGTTGGAACCGTTGCGCACGTATGCGGTCCTGACACGGCTACGCACACGATAAGTATTCACGAGGAGTTTTGTATGATTCGTGATCGAAGCCGGGCGGCTACCTCGAAGTTGTCAACTATTATCCACGAGTGTACGCATTTCAAAGATACGTTTGGAGCGGGCGATCCAAAATATGGAATCACGCGCTTTCTCCCGGAGTGGGGGCAAGCTAACCCGGAGCTGGCAATTAGAAATGCGGACAGCATCGCGGCATACGTTATTTGGCTTGATTAGCGGGGCGGTTTTCCTGTTTGTGACGGCAAATTCCCATGCTTGTGCGGGATCGGAGAGTTTTCCAGGGCAAAATTTTGATCTCATGTTCGAGAAGAATTCGGCATCGGTGAGCGCGGAGCAAGTGGCGAAACTGAGGGGCTGGGTTTCGAATATACTGTCGAATTTTCCGAATCGCGAGGGCGTAGCCGTGACCGGCGTAGCCGAATCGGAAGAGGTCGAACCCGAAGCACTTTCTGCCAGACGTGCCGCGATTGCACGCCGTCTATTGCAGCATTTCGGGCTGACGCACGAGCGCTATGCAATTCATGGTTATGTATATAAGCGCATGAGCGTTCATGACAGTGAAAATGCGAAGCGGGTTGAAATTACATTGCTCCCGGGCTGCTCCGATAATTGACGCCCTGTGAGGCGGGGCGGCGTCGGGGATTGTCCCACGCTGTCGCCTCGCGATATCGGGCCCGCCACTCACGACCCCTTGGTCGCCGCCGGCACGTCGAACACGCGATCGAACGCCCACTGGAACACGAACGCGTAGCAGAAGAAGAACGCGAACAGCCCGATGTCGACGACGAATGCGTCGAACCACGAGATGTCGAGCCACCCCGACACGACCGGCACGAGGATGAAGATCAGCCCGCCCTCGAATCCGGTCGCGTGCAGGATCCGCCGCCCGAGCGTGCGCTTCGGCTGCCGGCGCGACGCTTCCCAGCGCTCGAACAGCGCGTTGAAGAGCATGTTCCACAGCATCGCGATCGCGGACATCGTCGCCGACAGCGCACCCGAATAGACCAGGTCCTGCCTGAAGAGCGCCGCGATCACGGGCGAGATGCAGGAAATGGCGATCACTTCGTAGAGCACCGCCTGCGTGACCCTGCGCGATAGGCCTTGCACGTTGTTTCTCCGGTTCGACCGTGGTTCGACGGTTGCTGCCGCGGCACCGTGCCGCGACGTCCCGCAAGGCTACCGGCGTTGCGCACCCGCTTCAATTCACCTAATCTCACCCGGATTGAATCGAATTCAACCCGGCCGGATCCGGCCCGCGAGGCCCCGTGTTCTCGAAAATTCCCCTGACTGCATTGCGTGTATTCGAGTCGTCCGCGCGGCTCGGTGCGTTCAAGGCGGCCGCCGATGAACTCTCCGTGACGCCCGCCGCCGTATCGCATCAGATCAAGTCGCTCGAAAGCCGGCTCGGCGTGCTGCTGTTCGAGCGCGGCGCGAGCGGCGTGCGGCTCACGGAGGAGGGCGAGCGCCTGTTTCGCGCGTGCCACGACGCGTTGCTCGGCATGAGCCGCGGGCTCGACGCGGTGCGCCCCGCGGCGGCCGACGCACGCACGCTGGTGCTGACCACCACGCCCGCATTCGCCGCGATGTGGCTGATTCCGAGGCTCGGCTGCTTCCGCCGCGTCGATCCGCAGTTGCACATCAAGGTGGAAACCGGCAACACGCTCGTCGATCTCGAACGCGATGCGCGAATCGATCTCGCGATACGCGCGACGTCGCGCACGTTTCCGGCGCTGCACGAGATCGCGCTGATCGACGAGTATTTCGGCGCGTACGCGGCGCGCGACTTTGACATCGGTTGCGCCGACGAGCGGCTCGAGTTGATCGAGACCGCGTGGGATACGCCGCTGCCGGTGTCGATCGACTGGGCGTCGTGGTGTCGTGCGGCCGGCCGCGAAGCGTGGCTCGAGCGCGCGGTGTTTCGCCATTACGACGACGAGCATTACGCGCTGCAGGCCGTGCTGCACGGGCAAGGCGTCGGGCTGCTCAGTTCGGTGCTGGCCGCCGAGCACGTCGCGCGCGACGCGCTGACGCCGATCGAATCGTCGGTGCGGCTCGCCGGCGCGCGTTTCGTCGCGCTGTGCCGGCCCGGAAGGGAGCGTGAGCCGCAGGTGCGGCGGTTTCTCGACTGGCTCGAGGCGGAAATCGCACACACGCGTGCGGCGGTCGCGCGAATCGCGCCGGCTGCGTGAAGCAACGGCCGGGCGCTGGCATGCCGCCGCGGTGCGTGCGGGTCGTTCGTTACGCGAAACGCACGCAATACACCGGCGGCAAATGCGCGGAGACCTGCCGCCAGGTGTCGCCGCCGTCACCGGACGTCCATAACCCGCCCGTCGTCGACGCCATCGCGAGACGCGTGCCGGAGTCGTCCACCGCGAGCCCGTGCCGATACACGAGGTCATAGGCCGGCGCAGGCGGCAACCCGTTCGACAGGCTCTCGAAACTGCGGCCGCCGTCGCGCGTGCGCGTGACGACGAACCGGCCGTTCACCGGAATCCGGCACGCATCCTTCACGGCCGGTACGAACCACGCGATGTCGGGGTCCGCCGGATGCACGGCGACCGCGAAGCCGAAGCTCGACGGCTGCGCTTCGATGCGCTGCCAGTACGCGGCGCCGTCGGTCGAGCGGAAGATCGCGCAGTGATGCTGGGTCCACAGCACGTCGGGATTGGCCGCGCACTGGACGACGCGGTGCGGATCCTGCACGTTGGGCTCGCCGCGCCGCTCGGGCGGCATGTAATCGGCTTCCATGCCGTCGGCGCTGACACGCCAGGTCGCGCCGCCATCGAAGGTCTGCCAGACGCCGCCGCACGAGATGCCGATCGTCACGTGCCGGCTGTCGCGCGGATCGACCATCACCGAATGGATGCCGGGCGCGTCGTAGCCGCCGCCGAACCACTCGGGGCGCTCCGGGCGATCCCACAGCGCGCGGTTGAGCACCCACGAATCGCCGCCGTCGCCGGAGCGGAACAGTCCGCCGGGTATCGTGCCGGCCCACAGTACGCCCGGCTCGTCGGCGCCGCCGGTTTCGAGCGACCAGATCTGCTGAAGCGTCCAGGGCGGGCGCGGCGGGGCGGGCGCCTCGTCGTCCGCATCGCCGGCGCCTGCGTGTGCGCCGGCATCGGCGCGCGGCGCGTCGGCGGGCTGCGGCGGATACACGGGAACCGCGCATTCTTCCCATTCGGCCGCGCCGGCGCGTCGGCGGTGCAGTTTGACGCCGAAATGGCCGAGATTGAGCGCCGCATACAGCGTGCCGTCGCGCGGGTCGGCCAGTGCCATGCTGACCGGTTCGCCGATGAAGTGCGGCTCGCCGAGCGACCAGCCGCCGTTGCCGTCGGCGTGCATCACGAACAGGCCCTTGCGGGTCGCGACGAGCAGTCGATCGTTCATGTCGGGTGTCTCCTGTGGGCGCGGTCGGGCACGTGCTTCGATGCGGATGCGTCCCCTTATCCGCCCGACAACGCCTGCACGACGTAGACGCGGCTGGCATCGCCGAGTACATCGGACAAATGCTGCCGGTCGCGCACCGGCTGGCCGTCGATGAATACCGACAGGTGCTTTCTCAGCGCGCCCTGGTCGTCGACGATGTAGCCGCGCAGCCGCGGCTGTTCGCCGAAGACGGTTTCGAGCGCTTCGCCGAGCGTGCGGGCGTCGATGTCGCGCTCGGGCGTATCGATATGCCGCTGGATCGACGCCGCGAAGAAGAGGTGGGCCATGACAGTGGCTGGCAGGAGCCGCGCGGGGGAACGGTCTGTAGTTTAGGCGATCGATCGGGCCGGCGACGCAGCGATGTTGCTGCGCCGCGCAATGGCCGATTCGCGCGTTCCGCCCGGCTATGCGTACTTGTCGCCGACCATGCTGCGGATCGGATGCGTGTCATAGACGATGATCATGCGCTCGATGCGCGCGTCGTCGTCGAATTCGAATACGTCGACGCACTCGAACCGCACGGCGGAGCCGTCTTTCAGTACCCAGTCGTAGACGAAATAGCCGGTGGCCCGACGTGCGCCCGTCGCGCTGACGCAGATGTCGATCGGCGTGATCCGGCTTTGTCCGGATGCCGCCGCGACTTTTTCGAAGAAGGGCTGCGGCGTCATCCAGCCGAGAAACGGCGAGCAGATCCGCGCGTCCGGCGCGAACAACGCACAGATCGCAGCGACGTCGCCGCGTTCGAGCGTTTTCAGGTAGGTATCGACCTGCCGCGTGTATAGTGCGTCGGACGAAGAGACCATGGTATTTCTCCGCTGATTGTTGAACGAGCCATCCGCGACAGCCGTCGCGATCAGGTTCAACCACGATAGCGATGCAGCGATGACCGAACAAACGAAAAATCCGCAACCCGGGTATGCCGCCAGCGCATATCCGCTGGCGGATCTGACCCGCGCGCTGCCGCCGCTGACGGCGTTCCAGGCATTTGTCGCCGCCGCCGAACTTGGCAGCTTCAACCGGGCCGCCGAGCATCTGTGCCGGACCCAGGGCGCGGTGAGCCGTCAGGTGCAGCAACTGGAAGCGCACTACCGATGTGCGTTGTTCGTCCGCCATCCGTCGGGATTGACGTTGACCACGGAAGGCGGCGCGTTGCTGACGGTGGCCGTCGACGTACTCGCGCAACTGGCGCGGCACGCTCACGCCCATGCGCATTCCGCGTCGACGCTGACGTTGCGGTTGCCTTCCACGTTCGCGATTCGCTGGTTGCTGCCGCGGCTGTCGGCGCTCAATCATGCGTTGCCGCGGACCGAACTGCGCATTCACACGTCGGCGGACGACACACCGGATTTCACCGGTGCCGATTTCGATGCCATCGTCGTGCGCGGCACCGGAAGCTGGGCGGGCATGGCGGCGGTCCCGCTGTTCGACGAATGCCTCACGCCAATGTGTACGCGCGAGGCCGGCGCGTCGTTGAAGTCGGTCGCCGATCTCGCGCATGCGACGCTGCTGCATCCCGCGCGCGATCGCGACGAATGGCGATGCTGGCTCGACGCCGTCGGCGCCACGCAGATCGACCCGGGCACCGGGCTCGTATTCGATACGCTCGAACTGACGCTGACGGCCGCGGCTCAGGCCCACGGCGTCGCGATCGGCGACCCGCGCATGGCGGCGGATCGGCTGGAAGCCGGAACGCTCGTCGCACCGTTTCCGGACGTGGTGCGCAACGGTCTCGGCTATTACCTCGTCTACCCGGTGCAGCGCGCCGCGCAACCCGCGATTCAAGCACTCTCGGACGTCCTGACGCGCCTCGCGCGTGAGGATTGAGATCGCAACAAGCGTGCGTCGGGCGGTTGGCTAAACCGGAATCGACCGCCCGCGCATCCGGATCCCGAGCCGCACGAGGCCGATCACAGCATTCGACAGCCAGGTGAGCAAGCGCGGCATGCCGCGCCGGCGGATATCGAGCAGCAGCACGATCCGCACTTCGTCGCTGTCGTTCCATGCCTCGTGCACGAAGGTGTCGTCCCACAGCAGGAAGCGGCCTTCCTCGAGCCGGTATTCGCGGCCGTCGACCTTCAGCACGGCGGCCGGCGTGCCGTCCGCGCGCTTCGGCATCGACAGCACCAGATAACCGCGCAGGATGCCGCGGAACGGCCCGCGGTGCGGCGGGATGTGCTTGGCCGGCGCGAGGAACGACAGCGACGCGGACAGCACGTCCGGCGACGCCGCGACGAGCGATGCGACGGTCGGGCAGCGCGACAGGTTGCGCGGGAACGGCTGGCCATAAGCCTGCATGATGAACATCCGCCAGTCGCGCGCATCGTTGGCCGAGATGTCGTGCTGCTCGCGCATGATCTCGTGAAAACGCGGGATGCGCGGCAGGTCGCGCGCGACCGCCAGCGCTTCCGCACGGATCGCGGGCCACGCCCGGACAAAACGCTCGGCGTCGGGAAACGCGGCCGTGTCGAGCACGGCGCCGCCGTCGATATGGCGGTCATACAGCGTGCGAAGCAGGCCGGCTGCATAGTCGTAAGCGACGGACATGATCGAGGGGCGGTCCACAGGGTGTCGTCAGTCTGCCCCACGCGCGGTGGGGCCTGCGTTACGTCAGGTTACGCCGGCTGACGAAAGAATGACAGTTCGTCGAACGTCCGGCGCGCGCGGTCCGGGACGCCGGGAATAAACGGACGCCTCGCGTCGTCATACGGGATGTAGCACGTCGTCTCGTTGACTTCAGAGGAGTGGAGCATGAATACGCATTGGCTGGTGGCCGCCACGGTGGTGGCGATTTCCGTCGCGACGGTCGCGACGACTGCGTCGGCACAGGCACTGACGCGCGCGCAGGTCAGGCAGCAACTGATCGACGCTGAAAACAACGGGCTGCGCTTCGTGACCGACACGTCGTATCCGGACGTGAGTCCGCTATTGCGGCGGCAGGTCGAACAGATGCCGCAGCATCAGGCCGAGACCGCGGTCGGCAGCGATCCGGCCGCGACTTCCGATGCGGGGAGGCCGGCGGTGCTGCCGGCCCGCCCGCCCTCGGCCGCGTGCGTGGGCCCCGAGAGCTTCTGCACGCCCTATTTCGGAAGCTGACACGGTGGCCCGCGTCGGCGGGTTAGACATTTACCACGTTTGATCGGTACGCAACATTGAAGGAGTTTGTGATGAAAACTTGTATCGTACTACTGATGATGATCGGCGCACTCTCCGGTCAGTCCGCATTCGCGCAATCGAATGCGCCGCTTACGCGTGCCCAGGTTCGCGAGGAGCTGATCCGTCTGGAGGCGGCCGGGTATGACCCGTCGAAGGGCGACGACGGCGAATATCCGGCGGACATCCAGGCCGCGCAAGCGAAGCTCGCCGAGCAGGATCAGGCGAGGATGGCGGCTTCGGCAGCCGCGCATGCGCAGGCCTCCGGCATGCCGGCGCAGGTCGGCAACTAGGGCGCCGATATGTACATATGCGCCTTCAGGCCGTCGTGTTCGCGTTCCGGCAATACGCATGCCGTTCGCGGCGCGCGGCCTGGACGAACGGTACGGACGGCCATGCCGTCGATTGCGCGCCGCTTCGCGCGGCGCCGCGATCGTCTCGTCGTCCGGTTCCGATGGGCGCGCCGGTCGAGCGCAGGATGAGCAGGGATCCGGACGATATCGCGATCCGTACCGGCCGGGTTTGCGCCCGCGACGGCGTGCCGGGAGGCGAGTGGCGAGCCTACCAGGGCATCATCCGTTGCATGACCTGGTCGCGCAGGACGAAACGATGCGCGACCGCGGCCGCGACGTGAAGGCAAATACCGCCGAACAGCACCCACGCGAGGATGCCGTGCACGTCGCCCATCGCGTGCCCGAATCCCGATCCGGCCGCCGACAGCGCCGGCAGCGGGACGATGCCGACCAGCGTCACGGCCCATGCACGCGACGACGCATTGATCCAGCCGAGCAACGGCACCGCGATCAGCAGTGCATAGAGCGCGAAATGCGTTGCGCCTGACAGCGCGCGCATCGTGGGCGTCAGTTCGTCGGCGGGCGGACGATGCGTCGCGCGCCAGAGTACCCGACAGGCCATCGCGGCGAGCAGCGCGGTGCCCACGATCAGGTGCGCGGCGATCAGCCCGACCGGGCGGGTATCGCGATGCACGTCGGGCATCGTCCAGCCGATCACATACTGCGCGACGACAAGCGCCACGATCAGCCAGTGGAGAAGGCGCGCGACGGCGTCGTATCGGGTGGGCGTAGACATGAAAGCTCCTGGCAAGCAGTGGGACCGCATCTTTCGACGGATTCTACGGCGGGATCGTTAACGAGACGTTAAGGGCGCGCCCGCGCGCCGGGTTCGGCCGGTAATGCGACAAGGGCGGAGCCGCATGGTCGATTCGTGTGCAGGCGTCTGCAATCGCGTGCGCCCGACTTGTGCACGCAACGCAGCGAATTGTAATGGCGCCGTCTCACGCGTCGCCGATCATGACGAACGCTTGAGGTTTGCCGCCGGTATTCCCGCTACGATCGGCCGCGATATTCAAGCGGCGTTCTTCGTTTCCCTTCAATTCGGTTTCAGATTGACCCGCGCAACGCGAACGGGAGCATCTTCACCGTGACACCCTCGACGATCGGGCGCTGGCGAGCCCACCTGCTGATCGCTGCGCTGGCCGGCATGTTCATTCAATGTTGCGTGCTGGTGTCGTTGCTCGTATTGCGCGTGCCCGAAGCATTCTTCACCACGATGATGTTTCGCGCGTGGGCCTTCGTTGCTGTCGGGACCGCCATCCTTGCTGCCCGCAAGCTGTCCGAGGCGGCGTTCAGGGCAGCAGCCGTCCGCGGACACGTGCGTGTGACCGGAATCGATCGACGCACGGTAGTCGTGTCATCTGATTGCGCATACCGTTTGCTTGTCGTCCTTCATATCAGGCTCAACGGGAACCGGTTCGCCCGGGTGTACGCGTAAGCGCACCTTCGCGCCTGCCGGTGCCGGTGCCGGGCCGGGATGGCATGGGCAATCACGGGGGGAAGCATGGTTTTGCTGCATCTGTTGCACTGGCTGGGCCCGGCACTGTCGATCGCCTGCGGGATCGGCGCGGTGCTGGGCATTGCATACGTCGCGGTGGCGAGCGTGTTGATCGGCCGGTTCTTTTCGCGGCCGGTGGCGGTGCCGTGCGACTATCCGGGCGTGACCGTCGCGAAGCCGCTGCACGGCGACGAATGGCATCTCGTACAGCATCTCGAAAGCTTCTTCGTGCAGGATTATCCGGGGCCGGTTCAGTACCTGTTCGGCGTGCACGATGCGAGCGACGCCGCGCTCGCGGCCGTCGACGTGTTGCGCGCGCGCTATCCCGGCGCGAACATCAAGGCTGTCGCGGATGCGCGGCTTTACGGGCCGAACCGCAAGATCGCCAATCTCGTCAACATGCTCGAACACGCGGAGTATTCGGTGCTCTGTCTCGCCGACAGCGACGTGCTGGTCGAGCGCGATTATTTGCGCGCCGTCGTCGGCGCGCTACAGCAGACGAATGTCGGGATCGTGACGAGCGTGTATCGCGGCGTCCCATCGCCCGGCTTCTGGCCCGGCGTTGCCGCCACAATGACGAATTTCCACTTCCTGCCCGGCGTCGTCACCGGGCTCTTCATCGGGCGCGCCCGGCCGTGCTTTGGTCAGACGATAGCGATCACGCGCGCGACGCTCGAACGCATCGGCGGGCTGACACGCTTCGCACATCACCTGGCCGAGGATCACGCGCTCGGCGAGGCGGTTCGGCAGATGGGCGCCCATGTCGCGATCCCGCCGTTCGTCGTCGGGCATGCGTGTGTCGAAGAAACGTTCGCGACCCTGTTTGCGCATGAATTGCGCTGGAGCCGCACGATCCGCGCGGCCGATCGGCCCGGTCATGCCGGCTCGGTACTGATGCACCCGCTGCCGCTCGCGCTGCTCGCGGTGCTGCTGTCCGGCGGCGCGGCCGCCGCCTGCTGGCTGACGGTCGCGGCGCTCGTCGCGCGGGCGTTGCTGGTGCTCAGGACGATCCGTGCGGCCCGCGTCGGCATGCGCGGCGCAATCTGGCTGCCGTTCGTGGACATCCTGCAGTTCGTGATCTTCGTATCGAGCTTCTTTTCGTCGCAGGTCATCTGGCGCGGCACGCGCTTTCGCGTCGACCGCGAAGGGATGCTGTCACCGGCGGGCGAATCATGACGCAACGGGAGACGACCGCGGGTGACACCCGCGCGGAGCCGCCGCCCGCGCGCCGCGACGCGCGGCTCCGGCATGCGGGGCGCGCGGCCGCGCTCGCCGGTCTGGCGATCGCGGTGTGGCTGATCTGGCGCGAGCATCCGCTGGAAATCCTGCAGCGCCTGCAGACCGCCGGCGCCGGGCTGGTGGTCGCGGCGCTCGCGCATATCCTGCCCATGCTCGCGAATGCGTGGGACTGGCGGATGCTGATCGGCGGCCGGCGCCGGCCATCCTTCGCGACGATGCTGAAGCTCGTCTGGATTCGCGAGTCGATCAACGGATTGTTGCCGGTCGCGCGGATCGGCGGCGAAATCGTGTCGTTCGGTTTGCTGCGGCAGGCGGGCGTGCGGCCGGCGACCATCGTGGCGAGCCTCGTCGCCGACATGCAACTGACGCTGATCAGCCAGCTGGTGTTCGCGCTGGCCGCGATTGGCTATGTGCTCGGGCATGCGTCGTCCGATGCCGCGCGCGTGGCCGCGAACCTTGCCATCGGCATGGCCGCGCTGGTGCCGGTGCTGCTGCTGTTCGCGCTGATGCAGCATGCGCGGCCGTTCGAGCGCGCGATGCGGGTGCTCAATCGTGTGACGAGCGGCAAGGTGGTTGCACTCGTCGGCGAATCGGCGCGCACCGATCAGTCGATTCGGATGATCTGGCGCAAGACCGGCACCGTGGTCCGCTATCTGGCGATCTGGCAGACGCTGCAATTCATCGGCTATGCGCTGGAAATCTGGCTCGCGCTCCATTTTCTCGGCGCGGATCCGACCTTCGCGCAGGCGCTCGCGATCGAGGCGTTGATCCAGTTGCTGAGCAGTGTCGCGTTCGCGATGCCGGGCGGACTGGGCGTACAAGAGGGCGGGTTCGTGCTGATCGGCGGACTGCTCGGGTTCGACGCGCCGACCTGTCTGGCGCTGGCTGGTGCCCGCCGCGTGCGCGATCTGCTGTTCTATCTGCCGGGCTTGCTGGCGTGGCAGCACGCGGCCGGCGCGGCGCGCTCGCCGGACGGAACGAAGCGCGCATCGATACGCAGCGGGGAATCCGCCGGGCCGCGCTGACGCGGCCTGGCGCTGCCTGCCCGACGAGCGGGCAGCGGCGCTGCCGCCGCGCCGGGCGGCGCGGCCGTCAACGCCGTTCGTCGGCGATGTAGCTGCGGATCACGTCCGCGAACGACGTGTCGCCCGTCAGTCCGAGCGCTTGCGCGCGCGTCGTGTCCCAGCGGCCCGGCCAGCTGCCGACGATCTTCTCGACGCGTTCGTCCGGCGCATGGCGGATCCGCTTCACGACGTCGTCGCCCGCGACTTCGCGCAGCGCCGCGATCATCTCGTCGACCGACACCGACAGGCCGGGCAGGTTGATCACGCGCTTGTTGCCGAGCTTCTCGCTGTCGAGCTCGCAACCGGCGACGAGCGCTTCGATCGCGCCGCGCGGCGACAGCAGCCACAGCCGCGTGGAACCCGGCACCGGGCACACGCTTTCCTCGCCGTTCAGCGGCTCGCGGATGATGCCGCTCGCGAACGACGACGCGGCCGCGTTCGGGCGGCCCGGCCGCACGCTGATGGTCGGCAGCCGCAGCACGCGGCCGTCGACGAAGCCGCGCCGCGCGTAGTCGCACAGCAGCAGTTCGGCGATCGCCTTCTCCGCGCCGTACGACGATTGCGGATTCAGCGCGGTGTCGTCTTGCACGACGTCGGGCAGCACGCCGCCGTAGACGGCCACCGAGCTCGTGAACACGACGCGCGGACGATGGCCGCGCGCGCGGCACACCTCGAGCAGCGTGCGCGACGCGTCGAGGTTGATCCGCATGCCGAGATCGAAATCGGCTTCGGCCTGCCCGCTGACGATCGCCGCGAGGTGGAAGATCGCGCCCGTCTGCGTGTCGATCGCGCTTTCGAGCACCGCGCGATCGGCGATGTCGCCGACGATCGACGTCACGCGCGCGTCGCCGAAATCGCTGCCCTTGACGACGTCGAGCAGCACCAGCTCGTCGATCCTGCCGGTGCGGCCGTCGGGGCCGGTCAGCTCGCCGCGCTCGAGCAGCTTGCGCGCGAGACGCTGGCCGAGAAAGCCGGCGCCGCCGGTGATCAGTACTTTCATGTTGTGAGCCCTCTTCGGAATGCCTGGATTACAGATACGGCTTGAGCCAGCCGAGCCCTTCGGACGTGCCGGCCTTCGGGCGATACTCGCAGCCGATCCAGCCGTCGTAGCCGAGCGCGTCGATCAGCGCGAACAGATACGGGTAGTTGAGTTCGCCGATGTCCGGCTCGTGGCGCTCGGGCACGCCGGCGATCTGGATGTGGCCGATACCCGCGAAATCGCGCTTGAGCTTCATCGCGAGGTCGCCCTCGACGATCTGGCAGTGATAGCAGTCGAACTGCACCTTCAGGTTCGGCGCGCCGACTTCCGCGCAGATTTCATGCGCGTCGTCCTGGCGGCTCAGGAAATAGCCGGGCATGTCGCGCGGGTTGATCGGCTCGATCAGGATCGTGATGCCTCGCGCGAAGGCGGCCTGCGCCGCATGCCGCAGGTTCGCCACGTAGGTGTCTCGATGGCGCGCGCGGTCGGCGCCCGGCGCGACCATCCCGGCCATCACGTGCAGCTTCTTGTTGCCGAGCACGCGCGCATAGTCGAGCGCCTGGTCGATGCCGCGCCGGAACTCGTCCTCGCGGCCCGGCAGCGACGCGATCCCGCGTTCGCCGGCGGCCCAGTCGCCGGGCGGCGCGTTGAACAGCGCCTGCTCGAGGTTGTGCGCGTCGAGGCGCGCGCGGATGTCCTCGGCGGCGAAGTCGTACGGGAACAGGTACTCGACGGCCTTGAAGCCGTCATGCGAGGCAGCGGCGAAGCGTTCGAGGAACGCGTGCTCGGTGTACATCATCGAGAGGTTGGCGGCGAAGCGGGGCATGGCAGCGGCTCCTGTGAATGAATGGGGCGGGGCGCACGGCGCCCCGCGTCGAATGGCGGATCGGCAGGCAGCGGATCAGCGGATCAGCGGTTCACGAGTTTCGCGGGCGTGAGCCACACGGCGATCGCACCGATCACGAGCATCGCCGCGAGCACGTACATGCCGGAGGACGTACTGTGCGTGGCGTCCTTCAGGTAGCCGATCACGTACGGGCTCGCGAACCCGGCGAGGTTGCCGACCGAGTTGATGATCGCGATCCCGGCGGCCGCGGCGGAGCCGGCGAGGAACGCGGTCGGCAGCGACCAGAACAGCGGGGCGCAGGTCAGCACGCCGCCGGCCGCGAGCGACAGGAACACGATCGACACTGCCGTATTGTGCGAGTACGACGCGGCGACCGCAAACCCGGCCGCGCCCATCAGCGCCGGCACGATCAGGTGCCAGCGGCGTTCGCGGCGCTTGTCCGCGCTGTGGCCGAACAGGTTCATCACGACGATCGCGACGACGAACGGGATCGCCGACAGCAGGCCGATCTGGAGCGTATCGGTGATGCCGGTGGACTTGACGAGCGTCGGCATCCAGAACGTGAGGCCATACTGGCCGGTGACGAACGCGAAGTAGATCAGTGACATCCACCACATGCGCGGGTCGGAGAACACGGCCTTCAACGAATGACCGTGCTGCTGCTGTTCCTGCGGCTGCGCGGCGATTTCGTCCTCGAGCAGCTGCTTCTCGCGCGCGTCGAGCCACTTCGCGCTGCGGATGCCGTTGTCGAGATACAGGATCGTCGCGATGCCGACGAGCAGGGCCGGCACGGCCTCGATCACGAACATCCATTGCCAGCCGTGAAAGCCCGAGCCGCCGTGAAAGCGCTCCATGATCCAGCCCGACAGCGGGTTGCCGAAGATGCCCGACACCGGAATCGCCGACATGAACACCGCGATGATCTTCGCGCGGCGATGCGACGGGAACCAGTACGTGAGGTACAGGATCACGCCGGGGTAGAAGCCGGCTTCCGCGAGACCGAGCAGGAAGCGCAGCACGTAGAACTGCGTCGGCGTCTTCACGAACGCGAACACGGCGGACAGCAGGCCCCACGTGATCATGATCCGCGCGATCCAGATGCGCGCGCCGATGCGGTGCATCAGCAGGTTGCTCGGCAGCTCGAACAGGAAGTAGCCGAGGAAGAAGATGCCGGCGCCGAGGCCGAACACGGTTTCGCTGAACGCGAGGTCCTGCGACATCTGCAGCTTCGCGAAGCCGACGTTCACGCGGTCGAGATACGCGACCACGTAGCAGAGCATCAGGAACGGCACGATGCGCCAGAACACTTTCTTGTAGGTGCGGTCGAGCTCGGCCGGTTGGGCGGGCGCGGCGGGCGAGCGGCTTGCGGCCGCGTCGAGTGCAGTCATCGTCGTCTCCAGGGATATTGTGTGCCGGCAGCGCGTACGCCGCCGGATTCGTGTGTGTGCTGACGGAAGGGCCCGCGCACACGGCGGGCATGGGAATCGGTGTGGAGTCCTGCGCGATTCGTGCGCGACGCGTTGCGTTACCAGCGCGCGCCGAAGGTCTGGCGCAGCTCGTCGAGCGCCGCGTCGGACAGCGGCTCGGGCTTCGGGTCCGTCATCAGCCACAGCCGCGCGGTTTCCTCGAGTTCCTCGAGCGCATACGACGCGTGCGACACCGACGGGCCCCACATCACCGGGCCGAGACGGTCGAGCAGCACGCCGCGCACCTGGTCGGCGAGCGCCGCGACTTCGGCCGCGACGGCCGGGTCGCCGGGACGGCGATAGCGGATCAGCGGAATGTGGCCGACCTTCATCACGTAGTACGGCGTGATCGGCGGCAGCACGTCGGTGTCGCGCCACACGCCCGCGAGCGTCAGCGCGACGAGGTGCGTCGAATGCGTGTGGACGATGCCGTTGGCTTCGGTGTTGCGCGCGTAGATCCCGCGATGCAGCGCGAGCGTCTTCGACGGCTTGCCGCCCGATACCGGCTGGCCGTCGAGGCCGACCTTCGCGATGTGGTTCGGGTCGAGCCGGCCGAGGCACGCGTCGGTCGGCGTGATCAGCCAGCCGTCGGCAAGCCGCGCGCTGATGTTGCCGGCGCTGCCGACCGCATGGCCGCGCGCATACAGGCTCGCGCCGACGACGCAGATCTCTTCGCGCAGTTTCGCTTCGTTGCTCATCATGCGGCTCCGTCGAGTGCGCGCAGCGCCTTGTCGAAAAAGTCCACCGTGCCGAAGTTGCCGGACTTCAGCGCGAGGGCGAGCGGCTGCGCGTCAATGGTGGCCGTGGCCGGCACGCCCGGATCGATCTGCGCGCCGATCTGCAGCGACTTCACGTCGAGCGCCTGCACGACCGCGCCGGACGTCTCGCCGCCGGCCACGACGAACTTGCGCACGCCGAGCTCACGCAGGCCGCGGGCGATCGCCGCGAGCGTGCTTTCGACGAGATGGCCGGCCGCTTCGACGCCGAGCGCCTGCTGGACGTTCCTCACTTCGTCGGGCGTCGCGGTCGCATAGATCAGCACGGGTTGCGGCAGGTGCGAGCGTGCGAAGGCGAGCGCGGCATCGACGACGGGTTCGCCGCGTGCAGCCGCGAGCGGATCGACGCGGAAGCTCGGTCGCGTCGCGCACCATTCGGCGACTTGCGCGTTGGTGGCCTTCGACGCGCTGCCGGCGAGCACGGCCGACAACCCGTCGATGCGCGGCAGCGAGGCCGCGTTGTCGCGCTGGGGCAGCAATTCCGCGCGACGGAAATTCGCCGGCAGGCCGAGCGCGACACCCGAGCCGCCGGTGACGAGCGGCAGGCCCGCGCATGCTTCGCCGAGCACGTAGAGGTCGCGATCCGACAGCGCGTCGGCGATCGCGAAGCGTGCGCCTTCCGCGCGCAGCTGCTCGATCCGCGCGCGTACGGCCGCCGCGCCCAGTGCGATCGTGTCGTAGCGGATCAGTCCGACGGGCGACTTCGTCTGCCGCTGCAGCACGCGCACGAGATTCGCGTCCGTCATCGGCGTGAGCGGGTGGTTCTCCATCCCCGATTCGTTCAGCAGCACGTCGCCGACGAACAGGTGGCCGCGGAAGATCGTGCGGCCGTTCTCCGGGAACGCCGGGCAGGCGATCGTGAAGCCGCCGCCGGCCGCATCGAGCAGCGCGTCGGCGACGGGCCCGATGTTGCCCGCGTCGGTCGAGTCGAACGTCGAGCAGTACTTGAAGAAGAACTGGCGGCAACCCTGCGCGCGTAGCCATTCGTAGGCGGCGAGCGATTGCGCGACGGCGTCGGCGGCGGGAATCGTGCGCGATTTCAGCGCGACGACGATCGCGTCGGCGTCGACTGCCGTGTCGACTGCGGCGCCGCCGGCGGGCACGCCGATCGTCTGCACGGTACGCATGCCGCTCTTGACGAGCATGTTCGCGAGATCGGTCGCGCCGGTGAAATCGTCGGCGATGCAGCCGAGCAGGGGACGGGAAGCGGAAGCGGTCATGGCAGGCACGTCGTTCGAATCAGCGGGCGGGCGGCAGCGTGATGCCGGGGAAAGTCTTGATCACGGCGGAATCGTCCTCGCCGCCGTGGCCGGCGCTCGACGCGCTCATGAACATCTGGTGCGCGGTGGCCGACAGCGGCAGCGGGAACTTGCTGCGGCGCGCGGTATCGAGCACGAGACCGAGATCCTTCACGAAGATGTCGACGGCCGACAGCGGCGTGTAGTCGCCGTTCAGGATGTGCGGCACGCGGTTCTCGAACATCCACGAATTGCCGGCGCTGTGCGTGATCACGTCGTACAGCGCGTCGGCATCGACGCCTTCGCGCAGGCCCAGCGCCATCGCTTCGGCGGCCGCCGCGATATGCACGCCGGCCAGCAGCTGGTTGATGATCTTCACCTTCGAGCCGATGCCGTGCGTGTCGCCGAGGCGGTAGACCTTGCCGGCGATCGCGGCGAGCACGTCGTCGCAGGCTGCGTATGCGGCGGCGGGACCCGACGTCATCATCGTCATCTCGCCCGACGCCGCGCGCGCGGCGCCGCCGGACACCGGCGCGTCGAGCATCTGCAGGCCCGCGGCCTCGATGCGCGCGCCGAGCGCGACCGCGAACTCGGGCGCGACGGTCGCACTCGCGATCACGACGCCGCCCGGCTGCATCGCCGCGACCGCGCCGTGCTCGCCGAACAGCACCGTTTCGGTCTGCGCGGCATTGACGACGAGCGTGACGACGACGTCGCACTGCGCGCCGAGTTCGGCCGAGCTCGCGCAAGCCACGCCGCCTTCGGCCGCGAACGCCTGCAGCACGGTGTCGCGCACGTCGCATGCGTGCACGCGGAACCCCGCGCGCAGCAGCGAGCGGGCGACGCCGAGGCCCATCGCGCCGAGGCCGATGACTCCAACATTTCGTGACATGGTCAACCTTGATTGATTCGGGAGAGGTTCGGGACAACGGCGGCGCGGGTTCAGCCCGGGCCGCCGCATTCAGCATTCAGCAACCGGTCATCAGCAGATGCCGGCTTCCGCGAGACGGCGGGCGGCGTTGTACATGTGCGTGCGCGCCGCGTTGCGCGCCGCCATCGGATCGCGGGCGCGGATCGCGTCGGCGATCGCCGCGTGTTCCTCCCGCACCTGCCGCGAGAAATCCTCGCGCGTCGCTTCGTTGCGCCGCGTGACCTTCACGCCGGCCTCGAGGTACTGGTTCAGGAACTGCAGCGTCTTCAGGAAATACGGGTTGCCGGTGACGGCCGCGATCGTGCGGTGGAACGCGACGTCTTCCGCGACGCCGTCGCGCCCTTCCGCCACCGCGTCGTCGATCTTGCGCAGCGCATCGTCGATGTCGGCCATGTCGTCGGCGGTGTGGTGCAGCGCGGCTTCGGCCGCGACTTCAGCCTCGATCGCGCGGCGCACCGCGAGCAGGTGCGGCAGCGAACTCGCCTCGACGGCTTCCGCGTAGTCGATCCGCAGCGGCCGGATCGCGCCGTGCTGGTTCACGTACACGCCGCTGCCCTGGCGCGGCTCGACCACGCCTTCGTTCTTCAGCCGCGAGATCGCCTCGCGGATCACGGTGCGGCTCACGCCGAATTCCTGCGCGAGCACGGCTTCCGTCGGCAGCTTGCCGGTGGCCGAGAAACTGCCGGCTTCGATCTGCTTCAGCAACTGCTGCGCGACGTGGTCGCTCATCGCACGGGCGGGAATTTTCTCGAACATGACGCTCTGGTTTGTAAGGTGATGTGGTCATCATACAAATTTGCGTGTGCGTCGGCATCCGGAATAACCCGCGATTCACGGCGCGCAACGTCGGCCAAGCTGATTGGAACCGGTTCCAATCAACGCGAACATGCGGCGATCGTGCGCGGTTCGACGCGCGCTCGGAGGAGGAAAGGGGGGGCGCGCCGCGACGGCGCGCGATCGTCAGTCGGCGATGTCTTCGACGGGATCGGGATCGGCCGCCACCGGCACGCCGGCTTCCGCGACCTCCCCGCCGCGCTCGCGATAGGTCGCGGGCGGCACGCCGAACTGCTTGCGGAATTCGCGGCCGAGGTGCGATGCGTCGGCGAACCCGCAGCTCGACGCGATATCGGCGACGGTGCGGTCGGAACTGGTCAGCAGCCATGCGGCCGTGCGCAGCCGCACCTGCTTCGCGAACGCCTGCGGGCTCTTGCCCGTCTCGGCCTTGAACAGCCGCTCGAGCTGGCGGGTCGACATGTCGAGCTTGCACGCGAGCTCATCGAGCGGCAGCGCGCGCCCGACATGCTGTTCCATCAGGAGAATCGCGCGCTTGACCTTCGGATGCGTGGCCGGCTCGAGGCCCGGCGGGTGCGGCTGCGGCGCATTGCCTTTCTGCATCTCGCCGACGAGCAGGATGCGCAGCGCCTTCTGCACGGTCGCGTGGTCGAAATGGCGCAGCAGGATCGCGGCGGCGACGTCGATCGACGCGCGGCCGCCCGAGCAGGTGATCCGGCGCCGGTCGATCACGAACAGGCGGTCGGCGATCAACAGGTCGGGATCGGCGCTCGGGAAGCGTTCGATGAAATCCCAGTAGTGGAACCAGCTGACACAGGTGCGGTAGCCGTCGAGCACGTTCGCGCGCATCAGCGTAAACACGCCCGTGCAGATCCCGACCACCGTCGCGCCGCCCGCCGCCGCGCGGCGGACGAACTCGAGCGTTTCCGGACCGGCTTGTGGCCCCGAATGCAGCAGCCCGCCGACCACGACCACGTAGTCGAACGGCTCGGCGCTCTCGAAGGTTTCCCACGGCGTGATCTGGATCCCGCAGCTCGCGCGCACCGGCGCCAGCGTTTCGCCGATCACGCTCCATGCGCAGCGCACGGGCTTGCTGTAGTCGCCGTCGTCGGCCGACAGCCGCAGCATGTCGACGAACCCCGAGAAGGCCGTGAGCGTGAAGTTCGGCAGCAGCACGATGCCGAAGCGGATGCGCCGCGGCGCCGGTTCGGCGAGGGGGGAAGCGGGTACGTCGGGTGTCATCGCGGTCAATCTCGTCACGCCGGGAAGGCGGGTCTCACTCGTTTCACTGGGTTTGCGGGGACGTCTGCCGGGCGCTGCAAACGCCGGTCGACTTGTGCTTTTGCGTCGCCAATCATCGCCAAAGCGCACTTTCGGACCGTCCTGCGCGGGGCTTGGCGGCGCTATCCCACGCCGATGCCGTTTTTGTTCTATCGGCCAATTTTACGCTTTGATGTACTGATGCCAACGACATTTCACGTACGCCCACCCAGAGGAAGCCAGATGAACGTCAGCGCGTTCGACCTGTTCAAGATCGGCATCGGCCCGTCCAGTTCGCACACGGTCGGCCCGATGATCGCCGCATGCCGCTTCGCGTCGCACATCGAGGACGCGAACCTGCTCGGCTTCGTGCGCCGCGTGCGGGTCGAACTATACGGCTCGCTCGGTGCAACGGGCAAGGGCCACGGCACCGACAAGGCGGTGCTGCTCGGCCTCGAGGGCCACCTGCCGGACACGATCGATCCGGACCTGATCGAGCCGCGGCTCGCCGGGATCCGCGCGGAGAAGTCGCTGTCGCTGCTCGGCAAGCAGACGATCCGCTTCGACGAGAAGGAGAACA
The DNA here is from genome assembly GCF_003853415.1 of Burkholderia sp. Bp9142. GTDB lineage: Bacteria > Pseudomonadota > Gammaproteobacteria > Burkholderiales > Burkholderiaceae > Burkholderia. Next base: position 37,381 of record NZ_QTPP01000003.1, read on the forward strand.
TCGGCTTCTATCGCAAGCTGATGAGCGGCACGAGCATCGTGCACCCGAACGGGATGCGCTTCCAGGCGTTCGACGAGCACGGCCAGCTGCTCGTCGAGAAGGAGTATTACTCGATCGGCGGCGGCTTCGTCGTGAACCGCGACGGCGATCGCGTCAACGGCGTGCGCGCCGCGGCCGACGTGCCGTATCCGTTCCGCACCGGCGACGACCTGATGCGCCAGTGCCGCGAACACGGGCTGTCGATCGCCGAGCTGATGCTGCGCAACGAATGCACGCTGCGCCCCGAGGACGAAGTGCGCGCCGGGCTGCTCGCGATCTGGCGCACGATGGCCGCGTGCGTCGAGCGCGGCTGCAAGGTCGAGGGCGACCTGCCGGGCCCGATGCGCGTGAAGCGCCGCGCGGCCGAACTGAACGCTCGCCTGCGTGAGCGTTCGGAGGAGTCGCTGCGCGACCCGCTGTCGATGCTCGACTGGGTCAACCTGTATGCGATGGCCGTCAACGAGGAGAACGCGGCGGGCGGCCGGGTCGTCACCGCGCCCACCAACGGCGCGGCCGGCGTGATTCCCGCGGTGCTGCACTACTACGTGAAATTCGTGCCGGGCTCGAACGAAGCCGGCATCGTCGAATTCCTGCTGACGGCCGCGGCGATCGGGATCATCTACAAGGAAACGGCGTCGATTTCCGGCGCGGAAGTCGGCTGCCAGGGCGAAGTGGGCGTCGCGTGCTCGATGGCCGCGGCCGCACTCGCCGCGGTGATGGGCGGCACGCCCGACCAGGTCGAGAATGCAGCCGAGATCGGCATGGAGCACAACCTGGGCATGACCTGCGACCCGGTCGGCGGGCTCGTGCAGATCCCGTGCATCGAACGCAACGCGATGGGCGCGATCAAGGCGCTGAACGCGTCGCGGATGGCGCTCAAGGGTAACGGCCAGCACTACGTCTCGCTTGATTCGGTGATCAAGACGATGCGCGAGACGGGTGCCGACATGAAGACGAAATACAAGGAAACGTCGCGCGGCGGTCTTGCCGTGAACGTCATCGAATGCTAACGAAGGATCACTAACATGAGCCGCTACTCGATATTCAGCCTGTTCCGCAACGGCCTCTCGTATCACGAGAACTGGGAAAAGCAGTGGAAGAGCCCGGAACCGAAGAAGGAATACGACGTCGTGATCGTCGGCGGCGGCGGCCACGGCCTCGCGACCGCCTACTACCTCGCGAAGGAGCACGGGATCACGAACGTCGCGATCCTCGAGAAGGGCTGGATCGGCGGCGGCAACACCGCGCGCAACACGACGATCGTGCGCTCGAACTACCTGTGGGACGAATCGGCCGCGCTGTACGAGAAGGCGATGAAGCTGTGGGAAGGGCTGTCGCAGGATCTCAACTACAACGTGATGTTCAGCCAGCGCGGCGTGATGAACCTCGCGCACACGCTGCAGGACGTGCGTGACACCGAGCGCCGCGTGAACGCGAACCGGCTGAACGGGGTCGACGCCGAATTCCTGACGCCCGCGCAGATCAAGGAAATCGAGCCGACGATCAACCTGAACAGCCGCTACCCGGTGCTCGGCGCATCGATCCAGCGCCGTGCGGGCGTCGCGCGTCACGACGCGGTGGCCTGGGGCTTCGCGCGCGGCGCGGACCGCGCCGGTGTCGACATCATCCAGAACTGCCAGGTGACGGGCATTCGCCGCGAAGGCGGCGCGGTGGTCGGCGTCGATACGGTGAAGGGCTTCATCAAGGCGAAGAAGGTCGCGGTGGTGGCAGCCGGCAACACGACGACGCTCGCCGACATGGCCGGCGTGCGTTTGCCGATCGAAAGCCACCCGCTGCAGGCGCTGGTGTCCGAGCCGATCAAGCCGGTGGTCAACTCGGTGATCATGTCGAACGCGGTGCACGCGTACATCAGCCAGTCCGACAAGGGCGACCTCGTGATCGGCGCGGGTATCGACCAGTACACGGGCTTCGGCCAGCGCGGCAGCTTCCACATCATCGAAAGCACGCTGCAGGCGATCGTCGAGATGTTCCCGGTGTTCTCGCGCGTGCGGATGAACCGCCAGTGGGGCGGCATCGTCGACGTGTCGCCGGACGCGTGCCCGATCATCACGAAGACCGACGTGAAGGGCCTCTATTTCAACTGCGGCTGGGGTACCGGCGGCTTCAAGGCGACGCCGGGCTCGGGCTGGGTGTTCGCGCACACGATCGCCCGCGACGAACCGCATCCGCTGAACGCGCCTTTCGCGCTCGACCGCTTCTACACGGGCCACCTGATCGACGAGCACGGCGCAGCTGCCGTGGCGCACTAAACCGACCATTGGAGAAAGAAACATGTTGCTGATCGAATGTCCGTGGTGCGGGCCGCGCGCCGAATCCGAGTTCACGTGCGGCGGTGAAGCCGACATCGTGCGCCCGGTTGCGAACGAGAACATGACCGACCGCGAATGGGGCGAATACGTGTTCATGCGCGAGAACAAGCGCGGGCTGCACCGCGAGCAGTGGCTGCACACGCAGGGCTGCCGCCGCTGGTTCAAGGTGACGCGCGACACGGTCACCTACGATATCAAGGGCTACGAAAAGTTCGGTGGCGCAGCTGCCGGCAACGCACACGAAGAGGGCACGAGCAAATGAGCCAGAAAGACCGCCTCGGCACCGGTGGCCGCATCAATCGCGCGATTCCGTTGACCTTCACGTTCAACGGCCGCACGTATCAGGGCTTCCAGGGCGACACGCTCGCGTCCGCGCTGCTCGCGAACGGCGTGCACTTCGTCGCGCGCAGCTTCAAGTACCACCGTCCGCGCGGGATCGTGACGGCGGACGTCGCGGAACCGAATGCCGTCGTGCAGCTCGAGTCCGGCCCGTACACGGTGCCGAACGCGCGTGCGACCGAGATCGAGCTGTACCAGGGCCTCGTCGCGACGAGCGTGAACGCCGAGCCGTCGCTCGAGAACGACAAGTACGCGATCAACCAGAAGCTCTCGCGCTTCATGCCGGCCGGGTTCTACTACAAGACCTTCATGTGGCCGCGCAACATGTGGCCGAAGTACGAAGAGAAGATCCGCGAGGCCGCCGGCCTCGGCAAGGCGCCCGAGGTGCTCGACGCCGATCGCTACGACAAATGCTACGCGCACTGCGACGTGCTCGTGGTCGGCGGTGGCCCGTCGGGCCTCGCCGCCGCGCATGCGGCCGCGACGGCCGGCGCGCGCGTGATCCTCGTCGACGACCAGCGCGAACTCGGCGGCAGCCTGCTGTCGTGCCGTGCGGAAATCGACGCGAAGCCCGCGCTGCAGTGGGTCGAGAAGATCGAGGCCGAACTGCGCAAGCTGCCCGACGTGACGATCCTGTCGCGCAGCACCGCGTTCGGCTACCAGGACCACAACCTGGTGACGGTCACGCAGCGCCTGACCGATCACCAGCCGGTGTCGATGCGCAAGGGCACGCGCGAGCTGCTGTGGAAGGTCCGCGCGAAGCGCGTGATCCTCGCGACCGGCGCGCACGAGCGTCCGATCGTGTTCGGCAACAACGACCTGCCGGGCGTGATGCTCGCCGGCGCGGTGTCCACCTACGTGCATCGCTACGGCGTGCTGCCGGGCCGCAACGTGGTCGTGTTCACGAACAACGATCGTGCGTACCAGACCGCGCTCGACCTGAAGGCGTGCGGCGCGAAGGTGACGGTCGTCGATTCGCGTGCGTCGTCGAACGGCGCGCTGCCCGCGGCCGCGAAGCGGCAGGGCGTGACGGTGATGAGCGGTGCGGTCGTGACGGCCGCTTCGGGCAAGTGGCGCGTATCGTCGGTCGACGTCGCGTCCTACTCGAACGGCCAGACCGGCGGCAAGCTGCAGTCGCTGCCGTGCGACCTCGTCGCGATGTCGGGCGGCTTCAGCCCGGTGCTGCACCTGTTCGCGCAGTCGGGCGGCAAGGCGTGCTGGAACGACGAGAAGGCGTGCTTCCTGCCGGGCAAGCCCGTGCAGGCCGAGGCGAGCGTCGGTGCGGCCGCGGGCGAGTTCGGTCTCGCACGTGCGCTGCGGCTCGCGCTCGACGCGGGCGCCGAAGCGGCGAAGGCCGCGGGCTTCACGGCCGCGCAACGCCCCGTCGCGCCGCAGGTCGCGGAAACCGTCGAAGGCGCGCTGCAGCCGTTGTGGCTCGTCGGCAGCCGCGAGGCCGCCGCACGCGGGCCGAAGCAGTTCGTCGACTTCCAGAACGACGTGGCGGCCGCCGACATCCTGCTGGCCGCGCGCGAAGGCTTCGAGTCGGTCGAGCACGTGAAGCGCTATACGGCGATGGGCTTCGGCACCGACCAGGGCAAGCTCGGCAACATCAACGGGATGGCGATCCTCGCGGGGGCGCTCGGCAAGACGATTCCGGAAACGGGCACGACGACGTTCCGCCCGAACTACACGCCCGTGTCGTTCGGTACGTTCGCGGGGCGCGAGACGGGCGACTTCCTCGACCCGATCCGCAAGACGGCCGTGCATGAATGGCATGTCGAGCACGGCGCGATGTTCGAGGACGTCGGCAACTGGAAGCGGCCGTGGTACTTCCCGAAGAACGGCGAGGACCTGCATGCGGCCGTGAAGCGCGAATGCCTTGCGGTGCGCAACAGCGTCGGCATCCTCGACGCGTCGACGCTCGGCAAGATCGACATCCAGGGTCCGGACGCGGTGAAGCTGCTGAACTGGATGTACACGAACCCGTGGAACAAGCTCGAGATCGGCAAGTGCCGCTACGGGCTGATGCTCGACGAAAACGGGATGGTGTTCGACGACGGCGTGACGGTGCGCCTCGCCGACCAGCATTTCATGATGACGACGACGACCGGCGGCGCGGCGCGCGTGCTCACGTGGCTCGAGCGCTGGCTGCAGACCGAATGGCCCGACATGAAGGTGCGGCTCGCGTCCGTCACCGACCACTGGGCGACGTTCGCGGTGGTCGGCCCGAAGAGCCGCAAGGTCGTGCAGAAGGTGTGCCAGGACATCGACTTCGGCAACGAGGCGTTCCCGTTCATGAGCTACCGGAACGGCACCGTCGCGGGTGCGAAGGCGCGCGTGATGCGGATCAGCTTCTCGGGCGAACTGGCCTATGAAGTGAACGTGCCGGCCAACGCGGGCCGCGCGGTGTGGGAAGCGCTGATGGCGGCCGGTGCCGAGTTCGACATCACGCCGTACGGCACGGAAACGATGCACGTGCTGCGTGCCGAGAAGGGCTACATCATCGTCGGCCAGGATACCGACGGCTCGATCACGCCGTACGACCTCGGGATGGGCGGGGTCGTCGCGAAGTCGAAGGACTTCCTCGGCAAGCGTTCGCTGTCGCGCTCGGATACGTCGAAGGAAGGCCGCAAGCAGTTCGTCGGCCTGCTGACCGAGGACGAACAGTTCGTGCTGCCGGAAGGTTCGCAGATCATCGCGAAGGACACGCAGGTGTCCGCGACCGATCCGACGCCGATGCTCGGCCACGTGACGTCGAGTTATTACAGCCCGATCCTGAAGCGCTCGATCGCGCTGGCGGTGGTGAAGGGCGGCCTGAACAAGATGGGCGAGAGCGTCGTGATTCCGCTGGCCGACGGCCGCCGCGTCACCGCGAAGATCTCGAGCCCGGTTTTCTACGATACCGAAGGGGTGCGCCAGAATGTGGAATGAAACGAGAAACCAGGCGCCGGTGGCGGGCGCGGGCGTGACGCTTGAATCGCCGTTCGTCGGCGCGGCCGATGTGCTGAAGCCGCACCAGGCGCGCGCATCGAAGAAGTTCACGCTGCGCGAGCGGCCGTTCCTCGACCTCGTGAACGTGCGCGGCGAGCTGAGCGACCCGGCATTCGTCAGCGCGTTCGAGCGCGTGGTCGGCTGCCGGCCGCCGTCGGTGCCGAACACGATCGCGCGCGGCGCCGAGTACGACGTGCTGTGGCTCGGCCCCGACGAGTGGCTCGTGCGCTCGAACGGGCCCGTCCAGGCGGGCGTGCTCGAGGCGCAGCTCGCGGAGGCCGTGCAGGGTTCGTATGCGGCCGCCGTCGACGTCGGCAGCGGCTACACGGTCGTCGAGATCAGCGGCGAACGCGTGCGCGACGTGATCGCGCGCGGCTGCCCGCTCGACCTGCATCCGCGTGTGCTCAAGCCGGGCCAGTGCGCGCAGTCGCACTACTTCAAGTCGCCGATCACGCTGATCCCGACCGGCGACGATACGTTCGAGATCGTCCTGCGTCGCAGCTTCGCCGACTATTTCGTGCGCATCATGCTCGACGCCGCGGCGCCGCTCGCATCATGAAGCCGTTCGACGAACCGTTCGTGGCGATCGACGCGCCGCGCCTGCGCGGGCGCGGCTGGAGCGTGTTCGTCGACGAACTGAAGGTGCCCGCGCGCATCGGCATCCACGCGCACGAGCACGAGGCGCCGCAGCCGATCGTGATCGATGCGCGGCTCGGATATCGCTGCGAGCCGAGCGAGCAGGGCGAGTGGATCGATTACGACGGGTACTGCGCGCGCGTCGCGTCGTTCCTGTCGCACAAGCCGCATACGCGGCTGCTCGAAACGCTCGTCGCCGATCTCGCGGTGCTGTCGTTCCGCGAATGGCCCGCGCTGGAGTCGCTGACGCTGTCGATGTACAAGCCGAAGATCCGGCCGGGGACGAAGCGCGTCGGCGTGTCGCTCGACTGGACGCGCGGGGATTACCTGCGGTGGACGGGGGCGGCGGGGCAGTTGTGACGGGCTGAGCGGCCCGTATCGCTTCGAAGGCGGCGCGTCATGACGATGTCATGACGCGCCGTTTCTCTTTGCAGCGCTTATGCAGCGCCGCTCAGCACCGGGTAATCGACATACCCGCGCGCGTCGCCGCCGAAGAACGTCTCGCGCTGCGCGTCGTTCAGCGGCGCGCCCGTCTTCACGCGCGTCACGAAATCCGGGTTGGCGAGCACCATCTGGCCGTACGCTTCGAGATCGGCGAGACCCGATGCCACATCGGCACCGATCGCGTCGCGCGCGCGGCCCGGGCGGTTCAGGATCAGCGTGCCGCGCCAGCGCGCACGCAGGTCCGCGAGCAGCGATTCGTCGCCCTGATGCATCACGTGCAGGTACGCGAGGCCGAGCGCGTCGAGCTGCGTCGCGAGGTAGCGATACAGGTCGGCGCCTTCCGGACCTTCGTCGATCCCCCACAGCGTGGTGCCGGGCGACAGGCGGATCGCCGTGCGATCCGCGCCGATCTCGTCGGCGATCGCCGCAGCGACCTCGATCGCGAAACGTCCGCGATTCTCGATCGACCCGCCGTACGCGTCGGTGCGCGTATTGGCGTTCGGCGCGAGGAACTGCTGGACCAGATACCCGTTCGCGCCGTGGATCTCGACGCCGTCGGCGCCGGCCTCGATCGCGCGTCGCGCGGCGAAGCGGAAGTCGTTCACGGTGTCGCGCACCTCGGCCGTCGTCAGCGCGCGCGGCGCCGGAATCTGCTGCATGCCCGTCGCGGTGAACATCGGCACGCCCGGCGCGATCGCCGACGGCGCGACGCCCTGCCGGTGATGCGGCGTGTTGTCGGGGTGCGACATGCGGCCGACGTGCATCAGCTGGATGAACAGCCGGCCGCCGCGCGCATGCACGTCGTCGCTGATCGTCTTCCAGCCGGCGACGTGCGCGTCGGTATAAATGCCCGGCGTCGTCAGGTAGCCCTGGCCGTCGTCGGACGGCTGCGTGCCTTCGGTGACGATCAGCCCGAGGCCCGCGCGTTGCGCGTAGTACTCGGCGGCCCATGCGCCGGGCGTGCCGTCGAATGCGGCGCGGCTGCGCGTCATCGGTGCCATCACGAGGCGGTTGTCGAGCATGTACCGGCCGACGCGGACCGGGTCGAACAGTTGCGGCGTGTCCTGGTCGGCACGGACCGGAACGAACAGTTGTTTCATCGCGTTTTCCTCATCGAAGTTCGGGATGCGCCACCAGGGCGATGCCGCATCGGGCAGCGGCCGCACGCGTTGCGCCGGCCTCGCCTCCACGCCTGCATCATCCATTGCTTCTTTTTCGAGATAAACCGGGTATCGTGGAGAACATTGATCCATTGATGGAGCAGTCAGCATGGAACTGCTGAACGACATGGCGCTGTTCGTGGAGGTCGTGAAGGCGCGCGGCTTTCGCAGTGCCGCCCAGACGCTGGGCATGCCGAATTCGACGCTGTCGCGGCGGATCGGCGCGCTGGAAAAGGCGATTGGCCTGCGCTTGCTGCATCGCACGACGCGCCGGATCGAGCTCACGGAGGCCGGGCAGCTGTACTTCGAGCGCTGCAAGCGTATCGTCGACGAGGCGCGGCTCGCGCACGAGCAGCTCGGCGGGCTGCTGGCCGAACCGGCGGGCGTGCTGCGCGCGTCGTTTCCGGTCGATTTCGCGGTGATCTACCTGACGCCGCTGATCGTCGAATTCGCGGCACGGTATCCGAAGCTGACCTTTGATTTCGAGCTGACGTCGCGGCGCGTCGACCTGGTCAGCGAGCCGTTCGACGTCGCGATCCGCATCGGCGAATCCGCGGACTCGCAGCTCGTCGCGCGGCGGCTCGCGACGTTCCGAAACGCCCTGTATGCGTCGCCACGCTATCTCGAACGCTCGGGCGAGCCGCTCGAACCGGACGACCTGACGCGCCATCAGTGCCTGAGCGTGCAACGCGTCACCGCGTGGACGCTGCGCCGCGGCGAGCGCGCGGTCGAGGTGCCGGTGGGCGGACGGTTCGTCGTGAACAGTGTCGGCATGAACCGGCAACTGGCCGTGCACGACGCGGGGATCATCCAGTTGCCGGAGGAAGTGGTGGCCGACGACGTGGCCGCAGGGCGGTTGCGCCGCGTACTGCCTGAATGGGAAGGGGTGCCGGTGCCCGTCTATGCGATGACGGAAACGCGGCTGCTGCCTGCGAAGACGCAGGTTTTCATCGAGTTTCTGCGCGCGCATTTCGCGCGGGAGTGACGGGCGGAGCGTGCCGTCGTGCGTTCTGCTGCTTCAGGATGCGCACGCGCGCATGGCGCGCGGCGCGCTTACCTCGCGTTGCGGCTCGCGGCGGGCGCAGCAGTCGACGAATCGCTGACCGGCACCATGTGCGCCTTCCCGTCGCTCGCGGCGTTCGCGCCGTCTTCGGGTTCGAGCACGAAGCGGAACGTGTCGACCCGCTGCATCACCTTCGCCGCATACGCATTCGATCCGCCGTAGCTCTTCAGCCCGGCCTGCACGTTGCCGCCGGCTGCCCGCACGTAGCCCGACAGGATCTTGGAGCCGACGTCGACGTTCGCATTCGGCTCGGTCAGATCCTTCACGTCGCGCAGCATGCCGCGGTGCGCGGCCGGCACGACCTGCATCAGCCCGGTCGCGCCACGCTGGCCGCGCGCCTTTTCCTGGAAGCGCGATTCGATCGAGATAATCGCGTAAACGAGTGCCGGAGGCAGTGAATATTTCGTCGCAGTGACGCTCACGATATCGGCGAGCTTCGCGGCGCGCTCCTTCGCGACACCGAATTTCTTCGTCAGGTACGAGGTGATGCGACGGTTTGCTTCGTTTGGCTGATCGTTCGCGAGCGGCGCGGAGGCTCCGGTCGGCGCGGATGCGGCGGCTTCGGGCGCGGAGGCAGGCAGCGCGGGTGCCTGCTGCGCCGTGGCCGGTTGCGCAATGCCGAGCGAAAGCACGATCAGCCAGAGAAACCGTCGTCGCATGGTGGAGGGCGGGAAAATGGGAGGCGCATAGTATATCGGCCAATTGTCCGGTGCGTTCGAGCGCAGGCTCGAATGAAAGCGCGATGTAGGCTTGTATCGATGTGCGCCGTGTGCAGGCGGGATCGTTGTACGAACACGCATCGGAGTCCGGATCAAGCGTGGTCCGATTTTTTCGTGCGCCCTTTTTGCGGGCGGAGCCGCGACTGCCGGTGTGCTAGGCCCGCCGTGCGCTCGCCACCCGCCCAAGCGCGCCGATCGCATCGCTGACCAGCACGGCGAGCAGCCCGACGATCACGCCGCCCTGCAGCACGAACGCGGTGTTCGACGTCTGCAGGCCCGCGATGATCACGTCGCCGAGCCCGCGCGCGGCGACCGTCGACCCGATCGTCGCGGTGCCGAGATTGATCACGACCGCGAGCCGGATGCCGTTCACGATCACCGGGAACGCGAGCGGCAGCTCGACCGACACCAGTTGCTGCCAGCCGCTCATCCCCATCCCGCGGGCGGCTTCGACGACGTCGCGCGGCACGTCCTCGAGCCCCGCGATCGTGCTCTCGAAAATCGGCAGGAGCCCGTACAGCACGAGCGCGATCAGCACGGGTTTCAACCCGAAGCCGACGGCCGGCACCGCGAGCGCGAGCACCGCGACCGGCGGAAAGGTCTGGCCGATGTCGACGACGCTGCGCGCAACGGGCAGGAAATCCGCGCCGGACGGCCGCGTGACGGCGATGCCGGCCGCAACCGCGACCAGCGTGCCGATCAGGCTCGACAGCGCGACGGTGCCGAGATGCGCGAGCGTGAGGTCGAGCAGGCTCGCGCGATCGTAGATGACCGGCGCGCCGTTGTCCGCGAACGGCGCGAACACGCCCTGCAGCCACGCAGGCCGCAGCAGCAGCACGAGCAGCAGCACGAACGCGGCCGCACGTGTGACATACACGGGCAGCCGCCGCGGCCGGGGCGAACGCGCGTGCCGCGTCGTCATGCGGGCTGCCTCGCGTGCGCGCGGATTGCGTCGAGCGTGATGCGGCGCGCGTCGCGCCCGTTGCCGTCGCCGACCGGCAAGGCGTCGACGCCGCGCCACAGCAGTTCGGATACCGCATCGCGCAGCGTGCGCGTCGCGGCGATCGGTTCGCCGTCGGCGTGACCGGGTTCGGCCACCGCATCGATCGGCGTCAGCGCCAGCAGGCGCAGCGGCCGGTCGACGCCCGCGACGAGCTGCTCGACCACGCCCGCCGCCGGTTTGCCGAGAATCTCGGCCGGCGACGCGACCTGCAGCAGCCGGCCGCCGTCCATCACCGCGATCGTATCGCCGAGTTTCAGCGCTTCCTCGATATCGTGCGTGACGATCACGACCGTGATGCCGAGGCGGCGCTGCAGCGCGTACAGATCGTCCTGCGCCTTGTTGCGGATGATCGGATCGAGCGCGCCGAACGGCTCGTCCATCAGCAGCATCGCGGGCTCGGCCGCGAGCGCGCGCGCGACGCCGACGCGTTGCTGCTGGCCGCCCGACAGTTCGTGCGGCAGCTTGTCCGCGAACTCGGACGGCGTGAGGTGAAACAGTTCGAGCAGTTCGCGCACGCGCGCGTCGATGCGCGCGGCCGGCCAGCCGAGCAGGCGCGGCACGGTCGCGATATTGCGCGCGACGCTCCAGTGCGGGAACAGGCCGTGCCCCTGGATCACGTAGCCGATGCGCCGCCGCAGCTGCTCGGGCGGCACGCTCGCGGTGTCGACGCCGTCGATGCGGATCGTGCCGCTGGTTGGCGCGATCAGCCGGTTGATCATCCGCAGCAGCGTCGACTTGCCGCTGCCGGACGCGCCGACGAGCGCGGTGATCGTGCCTTGCTTCATCGTCAGCGACACGTCGTCGACGGCGGCGACGTCGCCGAAGCGTTTGCCGATGTGTTCGATCTCGATCATGCAGTACGTCCCTTCGCGAGGGTGGTCGCGGCTTCGAACACGACGGCGGCTGCCAGCGCGAGCGCGATCGTCGGGATCGCGCCGAGCAGCACGAGATCGGCGGCCGACTGGCCGATCCCCTGGAAGATGAAGGTGCCGAATCCGCCGCCGCCGATCAGCGCGGCGACCGCGGTCAGGCCGATGTTCTGCACGAGCACGATGCGCACGCCGCTCAGGATCACCGGCAGCGCGAGCACGAGGTCGACGCCCAGGAGCCGCTGCGCGCGCGTCATGCCCATCGCGCGTGCCGCTTCGGTCACATGCGGCGGCACCTGCTCGAGTCCGACCACCACGCTCGACGCGATCGGCAGCAGCGAGTAGAGAAACAGCGCGAGCACGGCCGGCGCGACGCCGATCCCGCGAATGCCGAGCGCGGCCGCGAGCGGCACGTGCGCGGCGAGCAGGCCGAGCGGCGCCATCATCAGCCCGTACATCGCGATACTCGGGATCGTCTGCACGATATTGAGCACCGGCATCACGACGGTGCGCACCGGTGCCATCCGCGCGCATGCGATGCCGAGCGGCAGGCCCGCGACGAGGGCGGCCGCGACCGAACCGCCCGCGAGCGAGACGTGCCGGATTGCCTCGCGCCAGAAGTCGTCGTTGCGCACCGCGTATTCGCGCATCACGGACAGGCCGTCCCACCCGCCGCTCGCGAGCGGCACCGATATCGCTGCCATGGCGACGGCGAGCGCGACGAGGCGCCGCCACGGGCCGAACGCGAGCCGCGCGAGTGCGTCCGCGACGAGCACGGCCCACGCGAACAGCAGCAGCCAGACGCCTGCCGCGGGCGAAATCCGCGCGAGCATGTCGTCGGGCGGGACGACGTGCGCCGCGGCCGCGCCGACCGCATAGGCGAGCGTCGCGAGCCACGTGCAGCCGGCCGCGAGCCGCCAGGCGGGGCGGCTCGCCGTCATCGCCCACAGCGCGCCGACGGTCCACAGCGCGGCGAGCGCGGCACCCTGGACGGCGGGCAGCGCGGCGAACACCGACAGCCCCGTGCCGGCCGCGATGCGGTTCGGGCGCAGCACCATGAACGGCGTGCCGAATACCGCGACGATCGTCAATACACCGATCAGGATGCCGACCTTGTCGAGCGTGATGCGCCGCGCGGACGCCACCGCGCGACCCGTCACTTAACGAAGCCCTTCGACTTCAGGTAGCTTTTGGCGACGCCGGCCGCCGGCTCGCCGTTGATCTGGATGCGCGCGTTCAGCGTCTGCAGCGTCTTCAGGTCGAGGCTCGCGAACACCGGCTTCAGGTAGTCCGCGATTTGCGGATGCGCCTTCAGCACGGCTTCGCGGATCACCGGCGTCGGCGCATAGACGGGCTGCACGTGCTTGTCGTCGTCGAGCACGACGAGGCCGCTCGATGCGATGCCGCCGTCGGTGCCGTATACCATCGCCGCGTTCACGCCGTCGGTCTGGTTTGCGGCGGCCTTGATCGTCGCGGCCGTGTCGCCGCCCGACAGCACGACGAGCTGATCGGGTTTCAGCTTGAAGCCGTATGCCTTCTCGAACGACGGCAGCGCGGATGCGCTGTTCACGAATTCGGCGGACGCCGCGAGCTTCAGCTTGCCGCCGCCCGTGATCCACTTGCCGAAATCGGAGAAGGTCTTCAGGTGCTGCGATTGCGCGATGGGCGCGAGCACGGCGACGCCCCATGTGTTGTTCGCGGGCGCCGGTGCGAGCCAGACGAGATGGTTCGCCGCGTAGTCGAGCTTCTTCGCGGTGTCGTAGCCCTGGCCTGCGTTCTTCCACAAGGGATCGTCGGCCTTGTTGAAGAAGAACGCCGCGTTGCCCGTGTACTCGGGGTAGATGTCGATCTCGCCGCTCGTGAGCGCCTTGCGCACGATCGGCGTCGTGCCGAGCGCGATCTTTTCGGTGACGGGGATGCCGTGGGCCTTCAGCACCTGTGCGATGACGTTGCCGAGCAGGTTGCCTTCGGTGTCGATCTTCGACGACACCACGACGGGCGTGTCGGCGTGCGCGCCGGGTGCGACGACAGCGGCGGCGAACGCGAGGCCCAGGATCCGGGCGGGCAGGGCGAGCTTCATCAGGGCCATTCTCCAGAACGGGGGGCGTACGCCGAAAGTTACTTGACTGAGCCGGCTTTGGCAAACCGCGTGCGGCAGCACGTCCACAGCACGCGTGGGGGTAACGCGCGCGCGTCACGCGCCGTTGTTACACTGGAACGCATTCCCGTCTGCGGACACTTGCCCACATGAAGCCCGAGCTGCTGGTCCTTATCGCGCTGCGCGGTGACGCGCACCGCCAGATCACCGCGTCGTACGACGTCCACCATGCACCGACTGCCGAGGAGCGTGAGCGCACGATTGCCGAACGCGGCGGCACGATTCGCGCGGTATTGACCAACGGCAGCACGGGCCTGACTGCCGCTGAAATCGATCGCCTGGCGCAGCTCACGTTCGTCAGCGCGCTCGGTGCCGGCTACGAGCACATCGACGTCGCGCATGCGAAGGCGCGCGGCATCACCGTGGTGACGGGCGCGGGCACCAACGACGATTGCGTCGCCGATCACGCATTCGCGCTGCTGCTCGCCGCGGTGCGCAACGTCGTGCAGCTCGATGCGAAAACCCGCGCGGGCGTCTGGCGTGAGGGGCTGCCGATGCCGCCGAACGTATCGGGCAAGCGGCTCGGCATCGTCGGGCTCGGCAAGATCGGCGAGAAGTGCGCGCGCCGCGCGGCCGGCTTCGACATCGAGATTGGTTATCACAACCGTTCCGCGAAGGATGTTCCGTATCGCTATTTCGAGCGCGTCGAGGCGCTCGCGCACTGGGCCGATTTCCTGATCGTCGCGACGCCGGGCGGCGCGGGCACGCGCCACCTGATCGATCGCGCGGTGCTCGATGCGCTTGGTCCCGCAGGGTTTCTCGTCAACGTGTCGCGCGGCAGTGTTGTCGATACCGCTGCTCTGGCGGATGCGCTGCGCGAACGGCGCATCGCGGGCGCGGGGCTCGACGTGTACGAAGGCGAGCCGGAGCCGCCGCGCGCGCTGACGGCGCTCGACAATATCGTGCTGACACCGCACATGGGCGGCTGGTCGCCGGAGGCGCTCGATCGCTCGGTGCAGCAGTTTCTCGACAATGCGGCGCGGCATTTCGCGGGGGAGCCGGTGCTGACGCCGGTGTGAGCGACGCGGGGGCGGCACGTGCGCAAGGCATGAAAGGGCGGGCCGGGGCGAAGCAGTACCGGCACGCGTTTATCGCCACCCGCGCGCGAAGATGAGAAAAAATTGCGTCGAGACCGCGAATTCAGAGCCGAATTATCGATCAGGCTGAAATAACATTTCACTCCATCAAGTCCGGCAACTGGCCGGATGCGTGCCGCACATGGAGACGATCGATGAATCCCCCCGCCATACCGCTGCCGGCGCTCGAGCTGGATGGAGCGCTTCTGCTCGACCAACTGCGACAACTCGGTGAAATCGGTGCCGATCCCGAAGCCGGTGGCCGGACCCGGATCGCGCTGACGGACGACGAGCGGGCCGGGCGCGATCTCGTCGTCGCGTGGATGCGCGAGCTGGATCTCGACATTCAGGTCGACCGGATCGGCAACATTTTCGGGACGCTTCGCTCCGAATCCGACGACGGCAGCGAGCGCCCACTGATGATGGGCTCGCATATCGATACCGTGACGAATGCCGGCGCGCTCGACGGCTGTTACGGCGTGCTGGCCGGCCTTGCCGTCGCACGGGCCTTTCGTCGCGCAGGGATCAAGCCGCGGCGCTCGATCGCGATCGGCGCATTCACGAACGAAGAGGGCATCCGCTATCAGCCGGACATGATGGGTTCGCTCGTCCATGCCGGCGGCATGTCGGTCGACGCTGCGCTGGACACGGTCGGCATCGACGGCACGCGCCTGGGCGACGAACTCGCACGGATCGGCTATGCGGGCGAACTCGAACCCGGCGCGATCGTGCCGCACGAGTACGTCGAACTGCACATCGAGCAGGGGCCGATCCTCGAGGCCGAGCAGATCCGCATCGGCGTGGTCGAGAACCTGCAGGGCATTTCATGGCAGCAGGTCACCGTGCAGGGGAACGCGAACCATGCCGGCACGACGCCGACGCATCTGCGGCATGACGCCGGCTGGACGGCGGCGGCGGTCGCGACCTTCCTGCGCGAACTGACGGTAGCGAGCGGCACGACCCTCGCGACGATCGGCATGCTGCGCATCGAACCGAACGTCATCAACGTGATCCCGCGCAAGGCCGTATTCACGGTGGACCTGCGCGACCCGGACGAATCGCGCCTGCAGGAGGCGGAGAAGCGCCTTGCCGGGTTCCTCGACCAGGTGGCGGCGCAAGAGGGGGTCCGGATCACGACCGAGCGGCTCGTGCGTTTCGAGCCGGTCGTGTTCGACGCGGGCCTTGCCGACGAAATCGAGGCGTCGGCGCGGCGGATGGGGTTTTCGCATCGCCGGATGACGTCGGGCGCCGGCCACGACGCGCAAATGATCGCGCGCATCGCGCCGGCCGCGATGATCTTCGTGCCGAGCCGCGGCGGGATCAGCCACAACCCGCGCGAACATACCGACGACGATCAGCTCGTCGACGGCGCGAAGGTGTTGCTGGACGTCGTACTCAGGCGTCTCGTGGCCGGTTGAGCAGGGTTGGCGATGAAGAAAGGCGCCGCGCGCCGGTGAAGCATCGTCGCGCGGCGCCTGCGGTACGTGGCGTTCGGCACTGGGTGCGTGCGATCGTTCGCGATCGCACGCGCATGGCCGTCACGCGTGCCGGCTGACCTCGCCCGCTCAGGACGACACCAGCGGCACCGTCACCGACGTGCCTGCCGGATCGAGTGCGAGACCCGTGCCCGGTGTCGGCCGCAGCGTCGCCTCGTTGTCGCTCGACAGCACCACGAGGCCGAGCTTGTGGCCCGCTTCGAGCTTGTAGTCGCGCGGCATGAACGTCAGCTTCAGGTCATACGGCATCCCCGGCAGCACGGGCTCCGAGATCCAGTCCGACACGCGATTGCGCGGATCGGTCCATGCCCGCGTGACGATCGTCGCCGTGCCGTCCGGCGCGCGATCGACCAGCAGCGCCGTCACGTTCGCGACGCCGTTGAAGGTCAGCCGCACGCGCGCGGTCGCGGTGCCGGACAGGCGCGTCGCGGCCGTGAACGGGGCCGTCTCGAAGCGGCTGCGATGCTCGCCGGTCGCGGCGTTCGCCAGCGTGAGCGCGGGAATCGACGCATCGTCGGTGAAGCGTGCGAGCGGGCCGCCGTTCGGCATCCGCAACAGCGTGCCGGTGCCGGTGCCGTCGCCGCCCGCGAAATACGCGACCGGCGTGGCGCTGCGCGCGGCCCAGTCAGCTTCCTTCAGCAGCGTGCCGTCGGCCTGCGCGACCACCGCGCGCGGATCGCGCTCGACGCCGTTGTCGACGCCGATCAGGTAGCGCGTGAACCAGCGGTTCACCTCCACCGTCCACGCGTCGGCCATCGCCGGCACGCGGGTCGGGTCGGTGTGCTTCAGGCGGTGCAGCCACAGCTGCGTCGGCACGCCCTGGCGCCGCATCGCGAGATACCACGACGTCGACTGGTCCACGCGCACGTTGTCGTCGGTCAGCCCCTGCGCGACGAGTGCCGGCGCGACGGCGTGCGCGGTCGGGATGTCGCGCGCGGCCCAGAATGGCGAATAGTCGCCGGTCTTGCGGTCTTCCTGCTGCAGCGCCTCGTCGATCAGGTGCGTGCAGCGCTCCGGATGCGCATTCGTCAGCAGCGCCTTGATATAGACATCGACGTCCTCGCCCTGATAGCCCTCCGGCGCGCGCACGAGCCCGCCCGAGCGGTAGTAGCCGTACATGTTCGACAGGCCGGCGATCGGCACGATCGCGTCGAGCCCGCGCGTGCGCAGGCTCGCGACCATCTTCGGCAGCGTGCCGTCGTACGACACGCCGTACATGCCGACGTGGCCCGTCGACCAGTTCGCGACGACCGCCTTGCCGTTCGCATCCTTCGCGCTCGCATCGCGGCCGAGCCAGCGGATCACCGACGCCATCGCGACGGATTCGTCGCGTGTGAGGATCGTCGGGCAGCCGTCGGAACCGGCGGTGCCGAGCGAATCCGCATAGACGATCGTGAAGCCGCGCGGCACGAAGTAGCCTTCGATCCATGAACGGCCGGCCGCGGCTGCTTCGAGCTGCTGCAGCATTTGTACTTGCGGTATCGCGGCCATGATGCGGGCGGAGGCGGCGCCGGCGGCCGCCGCGGGATGCGGCGTGCCGTCGAGTTCGACGTCGACGTCGTGGTTGGGGCTGTCGGCGAGCCCTGCATAGTACGGGCTCGCGAGCACGATGACCGGCGTGCGGGCGCCGTTCGCGGTTTCGGACGGCCGCACGATGCGCACGTGAATGCGGTCGCGCGTGCCGTCGCCGTCGGAATCGACCGGCGTGTCGACCCACGCGTTTTCCTCGATCGTGCCGCCCGACAGCGACGGCTGTACCTGGCCGTTGCTGATCACCGGTTTGTAGCGTCCGCCGCTGGCGGGATTCGCGTACGGAACGCCCGACGGCGACATGCGCGATGCGAGCCCTTGCGCGCCGGCCGCCGATGCGGCGCCGTCGTCCTGCTGACCTTGACCTTGCGCGAGTGCGGACACGCCCGCCACGCTGCCGCCGTCGTCACCGCCGCACGCGGCGAGTGTTGCCGCTGCAACGAGCGCGGGCAGCCATGCGCGACGCGATCCTCTGACATGAAATTGCATTGCCGACCTCGTTCTTTTGATTGTGTGTAGACGACCGGTCCGCGATACGCCCCCTGCGGGCCGGGCCGATTACTGCATGCGACGAAGAGGAAACTGCACCATCGGGAAGACGGCGGCGCCGCGAGTCATGCAGGACTGCGAATCAAGTGAACGCATGCCGCGCGTCCTTCCAGATGAAGCGGAACGACACCACTCGATGAGACGGGGATGTTGCGAGTTGCGGTGCTGCGCTGCGGAAACACGTGACGCGATGCGCGTGCGGCGACGGAATGAAACGGATCGGCGGCTTCGGCCGCGCCGCGCATCGTGATGGCTTGCCGGTTCGCGTTTGCTTTCCGGAAGCTTGCGCAAAACTTATCTCAGTGAAAACGCCGTGTCAAACTTTTTTAGCTGAGGGTAAATAAAGTTTCGGCGCGTTGCCGATGCGGGGCGGGTGGTGCGATTGCGTCGCGCGCGTCCGGCGACGCGCCTGCCGTTGCTTCGTATCGCGTCGCCCGGATGCAAAACGGGCGATGACGAATCGTATTCGCCACCGCCCGCTCGCTGAGTGCCGCCAGCCTTCCTTCCATTCATGCACGCCTGCGTGCCGTCACCCGTCGTCGGCCTTCGCCTGCAGATCCTTCAATCCCTGAATCACGACCAGCAGCGCGCGCCCGTGCTCGTCGGAGCCGTCCCAGGCGTCGACGATCGCGTCGCGCAGCAGATCGTTGTAGCGGCGGCGCGCCGGGCCGGTATCGACGCCGTAGAAACTGCATAGCTTGTTGAATGGCGCGCTGCGCCGCAGCCGATGCCCGTTGGACAGCCGCAGGCGCGACACGGTCGGCTGGCTGACCCCGGAAAGTCGCGCAATTTCGCTGGACGAGCGTGTGTCCGCCATCAGGCGGCGTAACAGGTCTTGTACAGGAAAATCATGGTCCGGGGCTTCCATGCGATGCATTATACCTATACAGTTACGGTTGTTGAATGGGCTTGCTGTCACCAGCGAGGCTGTATCCCGAGAAAGTTGATGACACTGAAACACCTCCCTCCCACGTTCTGCTGGACGAAGATCGGTACCGAGTCCGGCGAGGAACTGCCGACCGTCGTGCTCCGCAAGGAATGGGAGCGCCGGCTCGGGGGCGGGCGTTTTCTGTGGGGCATCAACCAGCCGCTCGGCAGCAGCGCGCAAGTCGCCGCGCATCGCACGGGCTCGCTGCTCGCGCTGTTTTCGCCGGTCGCGTCGCGCACGCGGCCGGGCGAGCGCAAGCGCGAGAACGCGCTGCTGTGGAATGCATGGATCGACGCCAGCGGCCAGGTACGGCCGCTGCCACCGCACACGTTCATCGCGAGCCGTTCGACGCTGCCGTCGGGCCGGCGTCGCGAACAGCACTACGCGCTCGTCTGCGCGTCGTCCACCGCGCTGACGGTCGGCACGCAACTGCGCGTGTTCCCGGATCACCTGCGCAGCGTGAGCACCGGCAAGCCGCTCGGCGTCGCGCAGGGCGCGGCCGTGGTCGACTGCATCGGGCGTGCGAAGGAGCAAACCGGCAAGAGCTATCCGCTCGCGCTGTCGGTCGAACTCGAAGCGCCGTATTTCGTGCGGCTCGCGCAGCCGTGCGTGCTGAAGGCGCGCGATCTCGCCGAGGTGAACAAGGCGACGCGCGCTGGCGATTTCGATCGCTTCGTCGAGCTGGTCGCGCGCTTGCGCGGCGAGTCGCCGACGGATGCCGTGCGCGGCGTCACGCGCGATCTGTTCGACGTGCCGCCGATCGAAACGGCGGCCGCCTACGTCGCGCCCACGCATGTCGCGCGGCTGCGCAGCCGGCCCGCGGCCGAGCATCCGCGCGAGCCCACCGGCGATCTGTTCGATCTGTCGCCCGGTGAAGCGGCGGCGTTCGGCGGTCTCGTGCTTCCGCGCATCGGGCGCGCATGACGTTCGCGCCGCCGATGCGCGGCGCGTGACGCAGGGCAGGGCTGCCGAATGCGCGTGCAACGACACGCGCGGCCGCCGTCTCGGCGCGCGCAAGAATTTGTTGCAATCTCGTCGTAGCGGATCGGCGAGCGTCGCGCGACAATCGCCACGAAGCGCGCCGCGCGCCGCGCGGTGGCCGTGCGTCGACAGGCTGCCTGCCGTCGTTCACGCCGCCGACATGCGCGCCACGCACACTGAGCGTCGGCTTGCTTCACACAGCAACCCTGAGGGAGAAGTGTCGATGTCGACTCGCATCTGTTCGCGGGAAGCCCGGGCCGCGCAACGCTTCGTCGAGGCGACGCGCAACGTCGATCAGGCGTTTCGCGCGGTACGCGGCGAAAGCGACGACGACATCTCGTCGGCCGAATATGCACGTGCGATGTCGCGCCTCGATCGCGCGCTCGACGAACTGGCGCGTGCGCAGGAATGCTTCGATCGCGTGGTGAGCGCCGACACGGCGCGCGGCATCTGAATGCGCGGCTTCTGCATTCGCTTGCGCCGCTGTCGTCTTCCGTTTTTCGTTTTCGTTGTTTCGCCGCGTCGCGTGACGCCTGGCGTGACGACGTGCCATGCACCCGCTTGCCGGACGAGAGCGTCCGGCGCGTCAGCCGTTCATCCCCCACCTCCCAGCCATCGCACGCGCCGCATCATGCCGGCGGGCCGCGCGCATCCGGTTTCAGCGGACGAACATCACACCTTCCGCCCTTCGACCGGATAGCCGGGATCCGTATAACCGTGCGTCGACGCATGCCCCGGCGGCACCAGCGAATCGACGAAGCGTTCGTCGTCGGGGCCAAGTTCGAGCGTCAGCGCATCGACGTAGCTGTCCCAGTGCGCCTCGGTGCGCGGCCCGGCGATCGTCGAGCTGACGATCCGGTTCTTCATCACCCACGCGAGCGCGAACGCGACCGACGTCGTGCCGCGCGCCGCCGCATGCGCGGCCACCTGCCGCGCGACGTGCAGCGACTCGGGCCGCCATTCCGTCTGCTGGATGCGCCGGTCGCCGCGGCCCGCACGCGAATCGGCGGGCGGCTGAGTGCCCGGCGCGTATTTGCCGGTCAGCACGCCGCGCGCGAGCGGGCTGTACGGCACGACGCCGATGCCGTAATGCGCGGCCGCCGGCAGTTGTTCCACTTCGGCCGTGCGATCGACGAGGTTGTACAGCGGTTCGCTCGCAACCGGACGGTCGATGCCGAGCTGGTCGGCGACGCGCACGATTTCGGCGATGCGCCAGCCCTTGAAGTTCGACAGCCCGACGTAGCGCACCTTGCCCTGCCGGATCAGGTCGGCCACCGCACGCATCCCTTCTTCGAGCGGTGCATCGGTCAGCGTGCGATGGAAATACAGGATGTCGATGTAATCGGTGCCGAGCCGCTTCAGGCTCGCGTCGACCGATTCGCAGATCCATTTGCGCGACTGGCCCTGACGGTTCGGCCCGGCGTCCGGTCCGGCCGGATAGCCGAACTTCGTCGCGACGACCCAGCTGTCGCGATGCCGCGCGATCGCGCGGCCGACGATTTCTTCCGAGCGTCCGGCGTGATAGACGTCGGACGTGTCGATGAAGTTGACGCCCTGGTCGAACGCCTTGTCGATGATGCGCGCCGACGTCGCTTCGTCGGTTTCGCCGCCGAACATCATCGCGCCGAGACACAGCGGCGACACTTTCAGCGCGCTGCGCCCGAGATAGCGGTAATCCATGCAAGAGGCTCCATGCGGGCGAGCGCCCGCGCCGGTTCAGGTCAGTTGAATCGGTGCGCAGGTCGCGCTCACACGCCCGCTTCGTCGAACACGCGCTTCGCGATCGGCAGCGCCGAGCTGGCGGTCGGCCAACCCGAATAGAACGCGAGATGCGTGATCGCCTCGATCAGCTCGTCGCGCGTGATGCCGTTGTCGAGCGCCTTCTTCAGATGGAACAGCAGCTCGTTCACGCGATACAGCGCGACGAGGCTCGCAACCGTGATCAGGCTGCGATCGCGCGGCGACAGGCCGGGGCGCTGCCACACGTCGCCGAACAGCACGTTGTCGGTGTAGTCGGCGAGGGCCGGCGCGATCGCGCCGAAGGCCTGGCGCGCGGCGGAAGTCGGTTCGGACATCGAGGGCTCCGGAGGACGTGGAAGACATCGACGATGGTAGCCACCGACGCGCTTATCGATAATCCCCAGGAATGCGCATGCACTTATCGAACCGGCTCATGAATGGCCGGGGTGGCGCAGCGCGTCGACGATCAGCGCGAACGCGCGCGACGATTGCCGCCGGCTCGCGTAGTACAGGTGATGGCCCGGAAACGTCGGACACCAGTCGTCGAGCACGCTGACGAGCCTGCCGGCGGCGACGTGCGGCGCGGCGAGCTCGGCCGGCACGTAGGCCAGGCCGTAGCCGGCGCGCGCCGCGTCGAGCATTTCGTAGGTGCCGTTGAACGTGACCTGGCCGTCGACACGCACCTGCAGCGTGTCGTCGCCGCGCGCGAGTTCCCATGCGTACAGCGCGCCGTGCGTCGGCAGGCGCAGGTTGATGCAGTCGTGCGCGACGAGATCCTGCGGCGTCGCGGGCGGCTCGCGCTCCGCGAAATACGCGGGCGCGCCGACGATCGCCATCTTCAGGTCCGGCGAGATGCGTACCGCGATCATGTCCTTCGCGACCTGGTCGCCGAGCCGCACGCCGATGTCGAAGCGTTCCGCGACGATGTCGGACAGTCCGTAGTCGGTCACGAACTCGACCTTCAGGTCGCGGTAGTCGCGCAGGATCGGCGACAGCTTCGGCCACAGCAGCGTGCGGATCACGTAGTCGGTCGCGTTGATGCGCACGGTGCCGGCCGGCTTGTCGCGCAGCTCGGCGAGCGCGGACAGTTCGGCCTCGATTTCGTCGAAGCGCGGCGCGAGGTTGAGCAACAGGCGCTCGCCGGCTTCGGTCGGCGCGACGCTGCGCGTCGTGCGCGTGAGCAGCCGCACGCCGAGACGCGTCTCGAGCGAGCGGATCGTATGGCTGAGTGCGGATTGCGACACGCCGAGCCGGGCGGCCGCGCGCGTGAAGCTGCGCTCGCGCGCGACGGCGATGAAGGCGAGCAGGTCCGCAAAGTTGTCGCGCGGCATGGAGGAAGTCGGGTGGTCGATGCCTGCGCATCCTACCATCGGGTCCGTCGCGCGATGCAACGGCGCAAGGGCGCGGCAGCGCCGCGCGCGTCGGGCCGCTCGCGTCACGCCTGCCGGATGGCGCGCGACGCGGGGGTGCGGATCCTATGCGTAGCCGCCGTGCTGGAACGACGCCGCGAAGAACTGCATCTGGTAGCGGATCGCATGCGCCCAGTAGTCCCACGTGTGACCGCCTGGACGCTCCGCATAGTCGTGCGGCACGCCGAGTGCGACGAGTCGTTGATGCAGCGTGCGGTTCGAGCCGACGAACGAGTCGTCGCGGCCGCAGTCGATCGTCAGGTCGAGATGCGCACGGACGAACGCGCGCGCGCTTTCGACGATCGCGTTGCGGTTCCAGAACGACGGATGGCGGCCGGGATCGCCGAACACGTGGTCGATGCCGGGCTCGTCCTCGCAGCAGCGCGGATCGACCGCGCCGCTGATGCTGCCGACCGCGCCGAACGTGTCGGGCCGGTCGAGCGCGATGCGCAGCGCACCGAAGCCGCCCATGCTGAGCCCGGTGATCGCGCGCGCGCCCTTGGCCGAGATCGTTCTGAAATGGGTGTCGACATAGGACACGACTTCGTCGCCGACGAAGGTTTCGTAGCGGCTGCCGGAGTCGAACGGGCTGTCGATGTACCAGCTTTCGTGTCCGCCGTCGGGCATCACCAGGATCACGTGATAGCGATCGGCCAGCGCGGCGATCCGCGTGTTTGCGGTCCAGTCGGTGTGGTCGCCGCCGGAGCCGTGCAGCAGGTAGACGACCGGGAAGCGTTCGACGCTGCGCTCAGGCCCGTGGCGCAGGCGCGCGTAGTCGTCCGGCAGCACGACGGTCGCCCTCAGTGTCTCGTTCATCGCCGCGCTCGGGATCGCGACGACCCGCGCCTGAAAGGCGAGGGCCGGGCCCGCGACGGCGAGCAGCAGCAGTAGCCAGAACGTGCGTACCAGGTTCATGGAGCCTCGCATGTGTCGTTTCCGTTCGGCAGTCGGGCATCGGGAAAACCCTGTTGGACGACTCTAGCAACCGCGCCTTTCAGCCAAATTTCGGCGAATCCTACGAGTTGTCAGGTGGCCGGCGCGCAGCCTGGCGGCCGCGCGCGTCAGTCGAGACAGCGCGCGAGCGCCTCGCGGAACGCGGTGGGCCGCTCGGCCGGTATCAGATGCCCGCAGCCGCCGATCGTGTCGAAACCGGCACAGCGCGCGAGCGCCCAGTCCGGCACATGCCAGCCCGCGCGCGAGCGTTCACCGGCGACGAGCCACACCGGATGGCGCTCGAATACTTCAGCGAGCGCTTGCAGATAGCCGGGTTCGCCGGTCGTCGCGACGACCGAGCGCCCCATCGCGCGCAGCGTCGAGGCAGGCTGATGCGCGAGCCAGCGGCGCGCGTCGTCGAGCTGGCGCGGCGACGGATCGTCGATCGCGCCGCGCAGCCAGCCGGACGGATCCCCGCGCAGGCCGTCGAGCATCGCGTCGGCTTGCGCGGGCGACATGCGGCCGACCGACGCCGACCAGAACGCATCGTCGAGCGTGAAGTTGCCTTCGACGTTGACGATCCGGCGCACGCGCGCCGGATGCGCATGCGCGAACAGCATCGCGATCGCGCCGCCGACCGAGTGACCGACGAGGTCGACCGGCTGCGCGCCGTAGTGCGCGTCGACGGCCTGCCGCACATGCTCGACCTGGGCGGCGAGCGTGATCGCGTCGAACGGCGCGCCGCGGTGGATGCCGTAGCCGAGCAGGTCGGGCGCGAGATGCGGGCCGGGCCATTCGGGCACGTCGAACGTGCCGATGAAACCGTGGATGAAGACGACGGGCGGGGTGGGTTCATTCATGCGGCGGCCGAGGAAGCAAGGGGCGGCAATTCGAGTTCGGCGAGCAGTTCGTCGAGTTCGAGCACGTGCGTGCGGTCGTGGTCGAGCAGCTCGCGCACGAGTTCGTCGAGCGACATGCGCCGGATGCCGTCGCGCAACCCGCAGCGTGCGAGTTCCGGCGGGTGCAGCGCCGCGGCCGTCGCGCACAGCGCGGCGCGTCCGGTGCGGAATGCGGCGAGTGCGTCGTCGAGCGGCTGGGCGAGGTAGTCGCGCTGTGCGGCGAGCGCGGTGCCGTCGACGGACGCGATCACCGGCAGCTCGTGCGTGCGCACGACATCGATGCGTTCGGCGAACACGGCGTCGAGGTCGCGCAAGTGACACGCATGTTCGATGAGCGAGAAGCCCGTGCCGGCCGGGCGGCGCGTGGCGAGCGCGGCGGGAACCTGCGCGGCATACGCGGCGATCCGGGCTGGCATCGCGGCCAGCGCGGCAACGACGCCGGCGAACGGCAGCACCTGCGGATACGCGCTGAACACCGCGCCGTAGCTGAACAGTGCGCCGCCGATCCGGCCGCGCGCCTGCACGACGTCGTGCCCGTGACGGCGCATCACGTCGGCGACCATCGCGCCGCAGAACTGGCGGGCGGTCGTATCGGCTTCGATTTCGGGGAACTTGTGCGCGATCTCGTGCTGGATCGCGCCGATCGCGGCGACGCCGACGCGCGACAGCGCCGCGAATTCGACATAGCGCTCGGGCTGCGCGATCAGCGCTTCGAGCTGCGCGCCGAGCGGCGTCGCGCGAAAACGGTCGAAACGGGAATGCATGACGAAAGCACCTCGCTTAGTAACGTGTCAAAACGATACGTTACTAAGCGAGGTGCCGTCAATCCCCGTCGATCCACTGGTTCGGACGATTCGGCCGGGACGCCCGCATCGTTGCCGCGGCGGCGCCCGGCCCGGGCCGGCTCATGCGTTGTGCTGACGGTCCATCTCCGCGCGCAGCCGCGCCTCCTGTTCCTGCAGCTCCGGCGTGAATGCTTCGCCGAAGTCCTCGGGCGAGAAGATCTGGCGAATCTCGATGTCCGATTCGCTCGGCATCGGATTCGGGCAGCGCTTGACCCATTCGACCGCTTCTTCCATTGAATTCACCTGCCATAGCCAGTAGCCGGCGATCAGTTCCTTGGTCTCGGCGAACGGGCCGTCGATGACGGTCCGGTCCTTGCCGGAGAAATGCACGCGCTTGCCGCGCGAACTCGGATGGAGCCCTTCGCCGGCGAGCATCACGCCGGCTTTCACGAGTTCCTCGTTGTACTGGCCCATCGCGGCCAGCAGTTCGGTATCGGGCATCGCGCCCGATTCGGAAAAGGCCGTTGCCTTGACGATCACCATGACGCGCATTGTTGGACTCCTTGAACGGGAAAAGGGGAATCCGCTGTCGCCGGCCGTGCGGACGGCAAAACGAGCGGTTACGACACTACGACGCGCGGCGATCGCGCGAATCGACATCGCACGCCAAGGAAATTCGATGACCGGTGACGGGGGCGGGCGATGGTCGTGGGGACGACATTCAGCCGCGGCCTGACGCGGCGAGCCGCGTAAGCCGATCCATTCCGGTGCGGATCGATCGCGCGGCGGCGTGCCGGAATCGCCGGTCAAAACTGGTATGCTGATCAGCATTACATTCATGCGGAGGGCGCCATGGCAACGAAGGAAGTCTCGAAGAAAAAGTACCTGAAGATTCTGAACAAACGCCTGCGGGCCGAACCGGGCGCACCGGACGGCGCGTCGTTCGTGTTCTTTCCGCTCGGCGCGAAGGCCAAGCAAGCGACGGGCGTCGTGTCCGGCGAGCCGCGCAGCAAGCGCGAACTCGCGGTGATGGCCGCGATCCAGAGCAAGGCGGCCGCCGAATACGTCGTGACCGGCGTTTGACCGGCGAGCCGCCCGCCCGCGGGCGCGTGAGCGCTACGCTGCGGCGGCCGCCTCGCAATGAGCAATCACACCGGCGATCACGCGCGGAATGTCGTGCGTGATCGCCGGGCCGTGCATCGGCAGGATGATGTCGAGATCGAGCGCCTGGATGCGGCGCAGCGCGCTCGCCAGGTGCGCGAGCGACGGCAGGTAGTCCGAGCGCGTGATTGCGTCGAGGATCGCGGGCAGCGGGTCGTCGGTCTCCTCCCTGCCGAAGCGCATCAGGATGTCCGACGACAGCAATGCCTTGTACGCCGGCAGATACACGACGAGCGCATCCCACTGATGCACGTGCTTCGTGAAGACCGGCACGACGCCGGTGCCCGACAGTGTCGTCGGCTCGCCGTCCTTCAGCGCAATCGTGCGCACGCCGAACACGTCGGCGAGTCCCCAGGTACACATCGGATGTCCGTACGCGACGAGCGCCGGGTTGACCGCGAGGAAGTCGGGCAGCGCGCCCATTTCGTCGGCCTCGAAGTGCGGGACGATCACGCTGCTGACCATCGAGGGCGCGATGCCGACGGTGTCGAGCGCCGCGCTCAGTTGCGTGAAATTGGAACGGGTGCCCGTTTCGACGCACAGCACGTCGCCGTGCGGCGATCGTACGAAGAACTGGCTGAAGCACAGGTTCAGCGTGTCGACGTAGGTCGTCGCGCGAAACAGGCCGTCGCGGACGGCGTCGATTCGGGAGGCGCTCATCGGGGATCCTCGCGCAGGGAAGGGGGAGCCGCGCCGCCCGCGCACCGCGGGTTGCGGTGCGGCAAGCGGCAGCGGTCGATCTTCCGAATCAGTCTAGCAGCGCTGCCCCGGATTCGCGAACCGGGGCGACCCCGCGGCCGGGCCGCGTCAGTTCTTCAGCTTGTAGCCGGTGCGGAACATCCACGCGACGATCGCGAGCAGGATCGCGAGGAACAACGTGGTCGCCGCGAGGCTGATCCCCACGTGCACGTCGGCGAGCCCGTAGAACGACCAGCGGAAGCCGCTGATCAGGTAGACGATCGGGTTGAACAGCGTGACGATGCGCCACGCGGGCGGCAGCATGTCGACCGAATAGAAGCTGCCGCCGAGGAACGTGAGCGGCGTGATGATCAGCAGCGGCACGAGCTGCAGCTTCTCGAAGCTGTCGGCCCAGATGCCGATCACGAAGCCGAACAGGCTGAAGGTGATCGACGTCAGCACGAGGAACAGCACCATCCAGAACGGATGCAGGATGTGCAGCGGCACGAACAGGCCGGCCGTCGCGAGGATGATCAGCCCGAGCAGCAGCGACTTCGACGCGGCCGCGCCCACATACGCGATCACGATCTCCCAGTACGACACGGGCGCCGACAGGATCTCGTAGATCGTGCCCGTGAAGCGCGGGAAGTAGATGCCGAACGACGCGTTCGAGATGCTCTGCGACAGCAGCGACAGCATCACGAGGCCCGGCACGATGAACGACCCGTAGCCGATTCCGTTCACGTCGCTGATGCGCGAGCCGATCGCCGAGCCGAACACGACGAAGTACAGCGACGTCGAGATCACCGGCGCGATGATGCTCTGCATCAGCGTGCGGCGCGTGCGGGCCATTTCGGCGCGGTAGATCGCGCGGATGCCGTGGAAATTCCAGTGCGCCATGTGTGTTACGCCCCTTGTGCGCCGTTGCGGCGGTTGTCGATCAGGCTGACGAAAATGTCCTCGAGCGAGCTCTGCGTCGTATGCAGGTCGCGAAAACCGATGCCGGCCGAGCCGAGCGCGTTGATCAGCTTCGCGATGCTCGCGTCGTCGCGCTGCGAGTCGTACGTATAGACGAGCGCCGCGCCGTCGTCCGCGCGGTCGAGCCCGAATGTGGCGAGTTCGGCCGGCACGGTCGCGAGCGGATGCTCGAGCTGCACGGTCAGCTGCTTCTTGCCGAGCTTGCGCATCAGCTCGCGCTTTTCTTCGACGAGCACGAGTTCGCCGCCGAGGATGATGCCGATCCGGTCGGCCATCTCCTCGGCTTCCTCGATGTAGTGCGTGGTCAGCAGGATCGTCACGCCGCTTTCGCGCAGCGAGTCGACCAGCTTCCACATGTCGCGGCGCAACTCGACGTCGACGCCGGCCGTCGGCTCGTCGAGGAACAGGATGCGCGGCTCGTGCGACAGCGCCTTCGCGATCATCACGCGGCGCTTCATGCCGCCCGACAGCGTCATCAGCTTGTTGTCGCGCTTGTCCCACAGCGACAGCGCCTTCAGCGTCTTCTCGATGTGCGCCGGATCGGGCGCCTTGCCGAACAGGCCGCGGCTGAACGACACGGTCGCCCAGACGGTTTCGAACGCGTCGGTCGTCAACTCCTGCGGCACGAGGCCGATCATTTCGCGGGCGGCGCGGTATTGATCGCGGATGTCGTGGCCGCCGACCGTCACGCGGCCTTCGGTCGGCGTGACGATGCCGCAGATCGAGCCGATCAGCGTGGTCTTGCCCGCGCCGTTCGGCCCGAGCAGCGCGAAGATCTCGCCGGGGCGGATGTCGAGGGTCACGTGCTTCAGCGCCTGGAAGCCGGACGCGTAAGTCTTGGAGAGGTCGGAGACGGAAAGGATCGGTTGCATGCTCACGGATGGCACGGCCGGTCGGTCCGACGCCGCGCGCCGCGCGTGCCCGGTGCCGCCGCCGTGAAGCGGCCGGTGTCGGGGGCGGCATGGCGAACGGGCGTCATGTCGAACGGCGTTGTGGTGCGGGATCGCAGGACCGCCATATTAGCAACCGGAAGATGGAATTGCATTTTGACGGAAAGGGTATGTGATGCCGGTGCGGGATTTGCAGGAAATGCCCGGGTGCCAGTCAATAATGCGATGCTTTATTTGAATCGAGCGAACAATGCGCGCCGTTTTCGCTCGATCGGACGGCGATCGCGCGTGCGCACGGCAGCGGGACGGGCGGGGCGGCCGACTGTGCAGCCCGAACGCTACCGCGCCGTACCGGGACGGCACGCGCCACGCGGTGCTGCCCGGCAGCTGCGGCACGCTCGCGATCATCGACTTGCAAGAGGGCGCCGCGGCATGCACGCGGGCCGCCGAAGGCCGGCCCGCCGGGCCTCGCGCGGGTTGACCGCCGTCATTCGAACGCGCGTTGTACCCTCGGGTATTTGTCTGAGCAAATAAATTGAAGGCCGTTTGAAAAATTGTCAAACACCCTGCACGCACTAGGATCGAGGGGGGCGGCGCGTTTGGAACTCTGCATCCATTTACTTGTGCGTTTCGTCCGATCATAGTCTCGAAAACGACGCATCACGATAACGAATCAAGCGTACGTACGGAGACCAATACATGAGACGCCTATCCGAGGGCCCGGCAGCACTGCCGTTTCCGCGTTTTTCGCCGGATGCGGGCGCGACGCGAGTCGCGCGCCTGCATCATCGCATCGCGTTGCCGCTGTAGCGACGCCCCCCATTCCGTTTCGACTTCCCCGATGGCGCCGTGCCGCATGACGGCGCCGCCGGATAGCGCTTGCCTGCCGCGGCGGTCGTGATCGCATCTGCTCGACCTGCAACGCGGCGCGCATTGCGCGCATCGTCATGCGCCGCGCACGCTCGCGGCGGCGCGATACCAACCGGCGGGCCACGCAGCCCGTCCGGACGAGACCTGTCGTATCTGAAAAGGAGGGGTTGATGCTTTGCATTCCTGAATGGCGGAAGGCGGTCCTGTCGTGCGCCGTGCTGGCGCTGCCGTTCGTCGCCGGTTGCGGCGGCGGCGACGATCCGGGCCCGATCAACGTGCCGCAGTGCTCGGGCAGCGCATGCGGGCCGAGCGGTGCCGAAACGACGCCGCCCGTCGTGACGAAGCTGTGTCCGGATTCGCTCGATTACACGACCACCTACACGGGCGGTTCGGGCAGCGGCGAATACGTGAAGGTGAAGTTCGACACGACGAAGCTCACCTACCAGATGCAGTTCATCGAATCGTCGGTGCCGACCTCGGCGGGGCAGGTCAACGACACGCGTGCGGGCCTGACGATCAGCGGCGCGTTCCATCATCCGGCCAACCTGCCGACGGCCGAGCAGAACCGCTGCGCGTTCGTGCTCGACAGCGGCGCGACGAGCGACGGCGCGTATTCGGTGACGATCAAGCGCACCGATCCGCCGATGCTGTTCGTCGGGAACGGGGTGGTCGGCGGCGGGATTCCGGGCGCGACGATCGCGTTTCCAGGCATCGAACTCCTGCCGGGGCTGTTCCTGGGCACCGTGCCGTCGCGCACGTTCGATTTCTATCCGTTCATCGGCTTCACCGACACCGAGACCGATTTCACGAAGGTCGCGGGCAACTACAACGAAGTGGGCATCCACCTGTCGCCGCTCGGCGGCAATGCGCAGAGCGCGAGCGGGCCGGTCGGCTGGGAGCCGGACGTCGTCAACTGGAACCAGACGTTCAATGCGGACGGTTCGTGCACGATCACGCCGAACAGCGACTACTCGTGCCAGACGACCGGATCGCCGTGGACGCTGCGCAAGAACGCGGATGGATCGAGCGACAACGTGTTCGTGAGCAATGCGGTGGCGAACCCGTTCGGCACGCCCGTGTATCCGCTCGCGGGGCAGGGGGCGTCGCTCGTGATCGCGCCGAGTCAGGCGAAGGGCATCATGATCGTCGGCAAGCTGAATGGCGTGCGTGTGCCGGTCGTGATCCGCGTCGGCTACAACCACGTCGATGCGGGCAATCTGCTCGCGTCCGTCGCCGATCCCGAAGTCGGCATCTCGATGCTTTCGTCGACGACCGCGATCGCCGCGAATTCCCTGAAGGGCGGCTACATCGGCGCGACCAGTGCGTCCGCATGCGGCGTCGTGACATCGACCGGCCAGGCGAACGCGCTGGCGACGGCGGGCCCGAGCTTCGACGTACACGTGCCGCACCCCGACCTGCCCGGCACGTTCACCAATGGCGCGTTCTATTCGGAGGCGGGCAGCTGCAACGACGGCACCGCCGTGTCGACGATCGCCGCGAACTACACGTCGACGCTGTTCCAGGGCGCCACCGCGGCGTTCATCGATCCGCAGACGTCGTCGGTGAGCTCGCAATTCGCACTCGACTACACGCAGGCCACGCCCGGCAAGATCAAGGTCACGGTCGCGCAGGACTTCAACGCGAAGGGCGCGAACGGCAACGTGGCGATCTTCGGCAAGGGCGACACGGGCTGGCTCGTGACGGCCGGGAATGTCTACGCGATGGTCGTCAACAACAACAAGGTCAATCCGTTCTTCACGGTCGGCGCATTCGTCCAGTAACGGCGCACTGAACCCGGAACACCGGCGGCGCACGCGTCGCCGCCGGCGAATCAAAATTCAAGAGGATTCCTATGAATGTGAAGAATTGGATGGCCGCGGCATCGCTCGCGCCCGTGCTGGTTGCCTGCGGCGGCGACGGCGACCCGCCGCCCGCGCCGGTAGTCCGGCTGTGCCCGCAGACCATCGACTACAACACGGTGTTCATCGGCGGGTCCGGCTCGGGCGAACTCGTGAAGGTGCAGCTCGACACGACGAAGATGACGTACCGGATGACCTACCTTGCATCGCCGGTGCCGGCCACCACCGGCACGGTGCAGCCGACGCGCGACACGGCGCCGGCCAACGTCGTCGACGGCACGCTGGCCGACGAGACCGGCCTGCCGACCGTGAAGCTGAACCAGTGCACGTTCCGGATGCAGAACGCGAGCCTCGACCCGAGCCGGCCGGCACGCCTGTTCCTCGGCGAAGGCGTGCTGGGCGGCGCGATTCCCGGCGCGACGATCCAGTTCGACGGCGTGATCGGCGTCGGCAGGATTGCGAAGACGACGTTTCCGTATTACCCGTTCATCAGCTTCTCGTCGCTCGAAACCGACCTGTCGAAGATCGCCGGCACGTACAACCAGCTCGGCTACCACCAGGTGCCGTCGCAGAACTTCCAGCCGGTGGCGCTCGACCAGCAGGTGACGATCAACGCCGACGGCAGCTACGTCGAGACCGACAACTTCGGCAGGAAGAACGGCGGGCAGGCGCTCGCGTCGAGCGCGACCGTGAACCAGCCGTTCATGCTGCGTGCCGATGCGCCGGCGTTCCAGTCGCTGAACTACCAGCCGCAGATTCCGCCGACGCTCGCCGCGCTCGATCCGGCGAAGGCCGGCAAGGGAATCCTGATCGTCGGCAAGCTGCGCAACCAGCTCGTGCCGATCTTCATCCGCACCGGCGCCGCGAACGCGGACCTCACGCAGGGCCAGCCGAGCGCGGACGACGAATCGGGAATCTCGTTCCTGAGCCCGCGGGCGGCGGTCGTGCAGGGCTCGCAGAACGGCGAGTACACGGGCGTCGACAGCGCGTTCAACTATCGCGCGACCGCGCTCGTCGGCGCGCAGGCGACGCTGCTCGACCCGTTCAACGCATCGCAGGCCGCGCTCACGCGCGCGCTGAACCTCGATTACACGCAGCAGGTGCCGGGCGTCGTGACGACCGTGCATGCGGACGCGGCATCGGGGCCGGCAACCGGCAAGTTCGTGTTCACCGGCGGTGTGTTCGGCTTCCTCGACATGGCCGATACGAGCAATCCGTACTTCACGGTCGGTGCGTTCGTGCAGTGACCACGCGCGGATGGAGACACGGTGGCGCCGCGCGCAGGTGCGCGGCGCCCGGACAGAATGAGGGGGAGACTTCATGAAGAAGCTGATTGCCGCAGGTGTCGTCGCAGGCGTGTCGACGCTCGCATCGGCCCAGCAGGCGGGCGACAACGTCGCGACGCTGGGCTGGCTGCACATCATGCCGCAGGATTCGACCAACGGGCTGACGACGAATCTCGCAAACATGCCGATCAACGGGCCGCTGCGGCTGCCCGGGTCGTTCACGTCGCCGGGCACGAGCCTGACGGTCAACAACGCCGATACGGTCGGCCTCACGCTCACGCACTTCTTCACCGACCATATCGCGGTGACGTCGGTGCTCGGCGTACCGCCCGAGTTCACGCTGACCGGACACGGCGTGATCCGGCCGCCGGGCCCGGCCGGCGCGCTCGGCAGCGTCAATATGGACAATCCGGCGAATCAGCCGGCCGTGAAGAATGCGCGGCAGTGGAGCCCCACGATCATTCTGCAGTACTACTTCAATGCACCGACTGCGAAGTTCCGTCCGTTCGTCGGGATCGGCGTGGCCTACAGCTGGTTCAGCAACATCGAACTGAACGGCAACTTCGCGAAGGACATCAACGAAAACCTCGGCAGCGTGCTGGCTGCCGGGGCCGGCAAACCGGGGCCGACGTCGGTGGAGGGCAAGGCGTCGTCGTCGTTCACGCCGGTCTACAACGTCGGCGCGAGCTATGCGATCGACAAGCACTGGGGGCTCACGGCGACGCTGACCTACATGCCGCTGAAGACCTATTCGTCGCTCGTGATCAAGGCCGCCGACGGGTCGACGCTCGCGACCACGCGCACGCGGCTGAAGGCCGATCCGCTGATCACGTTCGTCGGGATTTCCTACAAGTTCTGAGCCGCCCGGCGCGCAGCACGCGTGCCGGCGGCTTCCTGCGACCGAGCGGCCGGGGCAATCCGGCCGGGACGTCGCGTTCCTGGCGGCGTGCCGCCATTTGTGAAGAGAGGGGGCAGTTCAAATGAGCATTCGCAAAATCGTATCGCTTGTTGCTGCAGTGGCATTCACCGCGGTGTCGGCCGCGCCTGCATTCGCCGTGACCGTTTCGCGCGCCGATGGTCAGGCCATGAATCCGAACGGGGAGCCGTTCTCCGCGACGGGCCTCACGGTCCTGGCCAAGGGGGCGATCAACGCGAGTTGCAACGCGACGTTCAACGGCACGATCTCCTCGACGGGCATCGTCAACATCACGTCGACCACGTTCACGGGCGGTGCGACGTGCGGCCTGATCAGCGGCAGCGCGACCAGCGCGGCGCCGTGGACGGGCCAGGCCGACAGCACGACGCAACTGTCCATCAACAATGCGAAGGTGACCGTGTCGCTGCTCGGCACCTGCGGGCCGAGCAAGGTCGTGACGACGTGGAGCGATCCGAACTCGTCGCTGACGTTCAACAACGCGGTGCTGACGCCGGACTGCACGGTCAGCGGCACGGTCGCCACGTCGCCGAAGTTCCACGTGCAGTAAGCGTCGCGTGATCGAGGCCGGGCGCCCGCCATGGACGAGGGCCGTGCAAGGATGTGTGGCGGGCGTTCCGGTTTCTCGATGCGTTCGCGTCGTCGCGCGTATCGGCGCGACGACCGGCTGGCCGCCTGCTTCGCGATCCGATGCAGGTGGCCATGCAGCGGGCCGGTGCGACGCACCGCGCCGCCTGCTTCGACCGAAGCCCGAAACGAAACCACCATTCCGATTCGCCAGAACCATTCCGGACCACCCATGCTCACCGACCCAGCGAAGTATGGCGATGCCCGCGGTGCGACGCCTGACCGGCTGCGCACGGCCGCGTGGCTGCAGTACCTGATCGAACATCTGCATGAAGCGGCTTGCGTGACGACGGCCGACGTCGACGCAACGGACGGTCCGCCGTCGCCGCGCGCGGCACGCGTGCGGGCGGGCGTGAACCGGTCGCACGAAGCGATCGCCGTCCTGCACGCACTCGCGCCGTGGATTGCGACGGACGGCGGCGGTTGCGTGTGCGACGCGGGCTATCCGCCCGGCGCGTGCATGCACGTGCCCGACGCGCGGCAGCTTGCGCACGCCGAGCGATGCTGCCCGGGATCGCGCGCGGTATTCGAAGCCGCGCATGGCTTCGTCGATGCGTGGGCCTTCGACGATCCCGACGACGGCTGGGCCGCGCTCGAGCGGATTGCCGTCGGCGTCGGATCCCGCGGCGGCGGCGCCGACGAGCATGAAGTGCGGGAACCCTGCGCGAACGGCGAAGCACCGCCAGCGAAGCACCTGAGAGAACGACGCGCGGCCGTCGCGGCGGCCTGCGTGGAGCCGTCGGCCCGGCCGGGGGCCGTCATCGACGCGATCGTGCTGCGCGTCTGCGGGCCGCGCGACGATGCCGCACGCATCGACGAGATGGCCGCGCTCGCGATGTTCTGCGCGGAGCTGGCCGCCGGCCAGGGGATATCCTTTACCGCGTACGGCGGTCAGCACAATCTCGTGGCGCGCGCGATTCGCGAACGTCGCACCGATCTTGCGTCGGTGGACGGCCTGCTCGCGGCGGTGTCCGCGTGCCGGCTCGACCGGCTCGTCGGCGCGGGCAGCTTCTGGGCGTATTACCTGCTGGCGGGCATCGTGATCGCGGCGCCGGACAGGGTGCGCGAATTCGCACGCCGCTTCCATGGCGACGCGTGGCAGGCGTGGCTCGATGAAACACTGGCGTGGCCGGCGGTCGGCCGCTTCGGATTGAAGGAGGATGTCGCGTTCGACCGTTTGCGCGGCGCGATGAGCCTGACGTCGCGATCGAATCCGATCGTGCGCGCGAAACGCGTGCGGCCGAGGGCGGCGGCCATCACGCGGTTCAGTACGGGCGCCGACAGCGTCCAATGAAAAACGGCTCGAGGCGAGAACGCCCCGAGCCGTGCATGTTGCTGCTGCCGCCGCCGCTGTGCACGGGGGCGGGGTGCTGGCGCGGTTACGCCGTCTCGGGCTGCCGCACCGCCTTCGCGACATTCCGCGCCATCGCTCCGTTGGCGACGAAGTAAGGCACGTCGACCCGCGCCAGCGGCTTGCGGCCGCGGATCTTGTCCGCGATCTTCTCCGCGATCATGATCGTCGGCGCGTTCAGGTTGCCGGTCGTGATGATCGGCATGATCGACGCATCGACCACGCGCAGTCCTTCCAGCCCGTGCACGCAACCTTCTTCGTCGACCACGGCCATGTCGTCATGGCCCATCTTGCACGAGCACGACGGATGGAACGCGGTTTCCGCGCGGGCCCGCACGAACGCGTCGAGTTCCTTGTCGGTCTTGCAGTCGGCGCCCGGGTTCAGCTCGCGGCCGCGATAGCGGTCGAGCGCGGGCTGCCGCATGATCTCGCGCGTCGCGCGGATCGCGTCGCGGAACTCGCGCCAGTCGAGCGCTTCGGCCATGTAGTTGAACAGGATGCTCGGATGGTCGTTCGGATCGCGCGAGCGCAGCTTCACGCGGCCGCGGCTCGGCGAACGCATCGACCCGACGTGCGCCTGGAAGCCGTGCATCTCGATCGCGTTCGAGCCGTTGTAGTTGATCGCAACCGGCAGGAAGTGATACTGGATGTTCGGCCACAGGTCGTCGTCGCGCGTGCGGATGAAGCCGCCCGCCTCGAAGTGGTTGCTCGCGCCGAGGCCGGTGCCGTTCAGCAGCCATTCGAGGCCGATCTTCGGCTGGTTCCACCACTTCAGCGCCGGATACAGCGACACCGGCTCCTTGCACTCGTACTGGATGTACATCTCCAGGTGATCCTGCAGGTTCTGGCCGACGCCGGGCAGGTCGAGCACGACCGGGATGTCGAGTGCCTTCAGCCACGCGCCGGGGCCGACGCCCGAGCGCTGCAGCAGTTGCGGCGACGCGATCGCGCCGCTGCACACGAGCACTTCGCGGCGCGCATGCGCGGTCGCGCGCTCGCTGCCGCGCAGGTACGTGACGCCCGATGCGCGCTTGCCGTCGAACAGGATGCGATCGGCGAGCGCGTGCGTGACGATCTCGAGGTTCGACCGCACCTTCGCCTGGTCGAGGTAGCCGCGCGCGGTGCTGGCACGGCGGCCCTTCGGCGTGACGGTGCGGTCCATCGGGCCGAAGCCTTCCTGCTGATAGCCGTTCAGGTCGTCGGTGCGCGGATAGCCGGCCTGCACGCCCGCATCGACCATCGCCTCGAACAGCGGGTTCACGCCCGGCTTGCTGGTCGTGACCGACACGGGGCCGTCGCCGCCGTGATAGTCGTTCGGGCCGACGTCGCGCGTCTCGGCCTTCTTGAAGTACGGCAGGCAGTCGAGATACGTCCAGTTCTCGAGCCCCTTGTGCGTCGACCAGTTGTCGTAGTCGAGCGCGTTGCCGCGGATGTAGCACATCCCGTTGATCAGCGACGAACCGCCGAGCCCCTTGCCGCGGCCGCATTCCATCCGGC
The DNA here is from genome assembly GCF_003853415.1 of Burkholderia sp. Bp9142. GTDB lineage: Bacteria > Pseudomonadota > Gammaproteobacteria > Burkholderiales > Burkholderiaceae > Burkholderia. The sequence goes on from NZ_QTPP01000003.1 coordinate 75,589, forward strand.
GGTTGTCCATGTGCGGCTCGGGGTCGGTCTCGTAGGCCCAGTTGTAGCGACGGCCCTGCAGCGGATAGGCGAGCGCCGCCGGCATCTGCGTACGGAAGTCGAAGCGGTAGTCGGGGCCGCCCGCCTCGAGCAGCAGCACCGTCACATCCGGATCTTCCGTCAGGCGCGTCGCGAGCACGTTGCCCGCGGAACCGGCGCCGCAGATGATGTAGTCGTATTCGCGTGTCGTCATGACGGGGTATCTCCTATCGTTCTCAAAACACCGGGTTGTAGCGGCCGAGCTCGACCTGTACCGACTTGATTCGAGTGTAGTGTTCGAGCGTCGTGATGCCGTTCTCGCGTCCGACACCGGATTGCTTGTATCCGCCAACCGGCATCTCGGCCGGCGATTCGCCCCACGTGTTGATCCAGCAGATGCCGGCTTCGAGGCGGTGGATCGTGCGGTGCGCGCGCGACAGGTTCTCGGTCACCACGCCGGCCGCGAGGCCGTAGCGCGTGTCGTTCGCGCGAGCGATTACTTCGTCCTCCGATTCGAAATCGAGGATGCTCATCACCGGCCCGAAAATCTCCTCGCGGACGATCTTCATGTCGTCGCGGCAGTCGCCGAACACGGTCGGCGCGACGTACTGGCCGCTGCCGAAGTGACCGTCGGTCAGGCGCGTGCCGCCCGCGAGCAGCTTTGCGCCTTCGGCCTTGCCGCTCTCGATGAAGCCGAGCACCTTGTCGAGCTGCGCGGCCGACACGAGCGGGCCGAAGTTGGTGTCGGCGTCGGTCGGCTTGCCGACGCGAATCCGCTTCACGCGTTCGAGCACGCGCTGCGTGAACGCGTCCTTGATCGAGCGATGCACGAACACGCGCGTGCCGTTCGTGCAGACCTGGCCCGAGCTGAAGAAGTTGGCGGTGACCGCGATGTCGGCCGCGCGGTCGAGGTCGGCATCCTCGAACACGATCAGCGGCGACTTGCCGCCGAGCTCCATCGTCACTTCCTTCAGCGACGACGCGCCGGCCAGCGACATCACCTTCTTGCCGGTCTCGACGCCGCCGGTGAACGACACCTTCGCGATGTCCGGGTGACCGGTGAGCAGCGCGCCGACCGAGCCGTCGCCCTGCACGACGTTGAACACGCCGGCCGGCACGCCGGCTTCCGTATAGATTTCCGCGAGCTTCAGCGCGGTGAGCGGCGTGACTTCGCTCGGCTTGAACACCATCGCATTGCCGGCCGCGAGCGCGGGCGCCGTCTTCCAGCATGCGATCTGGATCGGGTAGTTCCATGCGCCGATGCCCGCGCACACGCCGAGCGGCTCGCGGCGCGTGTAGACGAACGACTCGGCGCGCAGCGGCACCTGCAGCCCTTCGATCGCGGTCGCGAGGCCCGCGTAGTACTCGATCACGTCCGCGCCGGTGACGATGTCGACCGCGAGCGTCTCGCCGATCGGCTTGCCGGTGTCGCGCGTCTCGATGGCCGCGAGTTCGTCGTTGCGCTCGCGCAGCAGGTCGACCGCGCGCCGGAGGATGCGCGAGCGCTGCATCGCGGTCATCGCGGCCCATTCGCGCTGGCCTTCCCGGGCCGACGCGACCGCGCGGTCGACGTCGGCCGCGCTCGCCTGCTGCACCTGCGCGAGCAGTTCGCCGGTGGCGGGATCGACGGTGTCGAAAGTCTTGCCGCTGGTGGCATCGACGTAACCGCCGCCGATGTAGAGGCGCTGCAAACCGTATACGGACATGAGGATCTCCTTGTTGGCGACTGCGTGACGCGTCAGTCGGACGCGAGCAGCAGGTCGATGTAATCGTGGGTGAGCTTCAGTGCAGCCCGGGTGTCGATCGGGCCGCCGGCGAGCGCGCCGCGCAGCCACAGGCCGTCGATCAGCGCGGCGAGGCCGCTGGCGGCTTCCCGCGCCTTCGCGCGCGGCAGGGCCTTGGCGAACTCGGCGCACAGGTTCGAATGGAGGCGCCGCGTGTTGACGTGCTGCAGGCGCTTGAGCATCGGGTCGTGCATGCTCTGCGACCAGAACGCGAGCCAGGTCTTCATCACGGGCGCGCTGACCTGCGTGTCGTCGAAGTTCGCGGCGGCGATCGCGCGCAGCCGCGAACGCGGGTCCTTGCGAGCGGCGACGCGGCGCTGCGTGGTGGCGGCCCACAGATCGCGCAGCACGTGCCGCATCGTGGCTTCGAGCAGGCCGTCCTTGTCGCCGAAGTAGTGGCTGACGATGCCCGTCGAGATGTTCGCGCGCTGCGCGACCGATGCGAGCGTCGTGCCGGGCAGGCCGGCTTCGTCGATCGAGCGCAGCGTGGCGTCGATCAACTGTGCGCGGCGGATCTCCCGCATTCCGACTTTCGGCATCGCGAACTCCTTCGCCCGGACGGGCCGTTCCTGGAAGTCGAGAGCTTAGCGGTTTTTTATTGATCGTTCAATCAACAAAAAATGAGGGTCCGGTGGCGAATTGGCAGGCCGGAGGACTGCGGGCGATGTTCTGCCGCGATTGTGCAGGTGCGAAAAAAGAATTGAAAGGATGTTAAATAATTTTAAGTTTGTTTAAAACGATTCCAGCGAGGATGACTCAATGGTTTGGAAAATTTCCGGATTCGAATCATTACATGTCGAAAGAATGTCTAGTTATGTGAGAATCGCGGAAATCCGTGAATCAGAACGCTTGGTGTCGAGATCGGTGGTTTATGGAAATTCGTTTCAATCGGGCGATTGAATTCATGTATGTGATTGAATTTAAATGGAACAAGAGGCGAATCGGCTTGTATTGTGCCGAGCCGGCAAACGATTGCGGTCGCGTTGCAATCGATTCCGCTTACCATAAAAAATGCCGAAAAAATTTGAATCGGGCGTATTCCAGGGTGGAGTAGAGGGGATCGTTGGGATGACTTGAGCAAGTAATATTGCTCATATTAATATGGCGCCGCATTACGAGGAATGAATCGGCGCCGCGGGTATTTGCCGCGGTGCGTCGGCAATGGGCGCGGCCAACGGCCGCGTCACGGCCGGCGCCAGTCATTGCGCACCTGCAGCATGCCGCGACGCCGAGACGCCGCATCCACCGGAGAACGACGATGCCGACCGAAAAACACTTGGTCCCGCTACCGAATGGTCTGAAGGTCTACGTCGAACGGAACGTGTTCGATCCGTCGTTCGACACGGCGATGCTCGTCAACGGCGCGCTCGCGACGACCGCATCGTTCGGGCAGACCGTCCAGTATCTCGGCGAGCGGATGAACACGATCTGCTTCGACCTGCCGTATGCGGGGCAGTCGCGTCAGCATAACCCCGGCTGCTTCATCCTGACGAAGGACGACGAGGCCGCGATCCTCCAGCATCTGGTCGAACGCTTCGCACCCGCGTTCCTGGTGTCGGTGTCGTGGGGCGGCGTCGCGTCGCTGTTCGCACTCGCGCGCGGCTGCCCGAGCGTGCGGCGCGCGGCCATCTGTTCGTTCTCACCGTTCCTGAATGACGCGATGGTCGACTACGTGACGCGCGCCCGCGACCACATCGCGGCCGGCGAAAACCTGAAGGCCGCGCAGTTGCTGAACGACACGGTAGGCCGCTACCTGCCGCGCATCATGAAGCTGTACAACTACCGCTACCTGACGCGCCTGCCGCGCGACGAGCAGGACCAGGTCGCGTTCCACGTCGACCAGATCCTGTCGCTGCAGCCGGAGCGCTACCTGAGCGAGTTCTCGAACATCGGCTGCGAGCTGCTGTTCGTGAACGGCGAGCGCGATGAGTACACGACGCCGGCCGACGTCCGCCAACTCGTCGCGCACGTGCCGCGCGCGCGCTTCGCGACGATTCCCGATGCCGGCCACTTCCTCGACATCGAAGGCCGCGCGCAGCGCGAGACGACACGCGCGGCGCTGCTCGACTTCTTCTGCGATGCGCCGCCCGTTGCCGCGGGCCTCGCGCTCGGCGCCGCGCACGCGTGCGTGTCCGCGCCAATGCCGGCGATGTCGTCGTGACGCAGCACGTCGCGCACCGGGCACGTCGGGCACATCCGAATTCCTATCCACACGAGGCAGGCCAGCCGTGAATATCGTTCAGACCATCGCCATCGTCGTTCCCTGGGCCGCGTGGCTCGCCTACTGGATCGCGACGTCGCAGGCCGTGAAGACGACCGTGCGCAAGGAGGCGTCGCGCTCGCGCACGCTGCAGTCGATTCCGCTGATCGCCGGCGGCGCACTGATCATCCTGCCCGACCCGACGCTGCACGCGCTCGTGCCCGACTGGCAGCGCTTCGGCCTGCAGGCGCAATGCGGGCTTGCGGTGCTCGTCGCCGGGCTGCTGTTCTCGGTGTGGGCGCGGCTGCATCTCGGCACGAACTGGAGCGTGTCCGTCACGCTGAAGGAAAACCACGAACTCGTGCGCACCGGGCCGTATGGCCTCGTGCGTCATCCGATCTACACCGGCTGCCTGATCGCGCTGGCCGGCGCCGCGCTGATCGGCGGCGAGTGGCGCGGCGCGCTCGGCGTCGCGCTCGTGTTCGCGTCGCTCGCGTACAAGGTGCGCGTCGAGGAAAGCTGGTTGACCGGCCATTTCGGGCCGGCGTATGCACAGTACCGCCGCGAGGTCGCGGCGCTGATCCCCGGCTTCTATTGATCCCCGCGAGGCGCGCGATGGCGAAGGTGATCGTGACCGCGATCGGCTCGGCGGGCGACGTGCATCCGCTGCTCGGCGTCGCGCGCGCGCTCGCGATGCGCGGCCACGACGTCGTGTTCTGCACGCATCCGCCGTTCGAGGCGGCCGCGCGCCGCGGCGGTTTCACGTTCGTGCCGGTCGGCACCGCGGCCGAGTACGAGGCCGCGATGGCGAACCCGGCACTGTGGGATCCGCGCACGTCGTTCCGCACGCTGTGGCAGGTGATCGCGCCCGTGCTGCGCCCGCATTACGACGTGCTGCGCGCGCTGACCGATTGCGACACCGTGCTGGTCGGCACCCTGTGGGCGTTCTCCGCGCGCTTCATGCAGGAGCTGCACGGCACGCCGTACGTGTCGGTGCAGGTGTCGCCGTCGACGTTGCTGTCCGCGCACGTGCCGCCGACGCACCCGCGCCTGACGATTCCGGCGCGCTGGCCGCTGCCGGTGAAGACGGCGCTGATGACGCTGATCGAGCGGCAGGTGCTCGACCGCGTCTGCGGGCCGGCGCTCAACGCGGTGCGCCGCGACCTCGGGCTTGCACCCGCGCGGCGCGTGCTGGGCCGCTGGCTGCATTCGACCGACGGCGTGCTGTGCCTGTTTCCCGACTGGTTCGCGCCGGCGCAGCGCGACTGGCCGGCCCGTCTTCTGCAAGGCGGCTTTCCGCTGTTCAACGATATTGCGAAACCCGACGATGATGTGGCACTCGATGCGTTTCTCGCGGCCGGTGAGCCCCCGGTCGTGTTCACGGCCGGTTCGACACGCGTCGATCACGCGGCCTATGCGCGCGCGGTGGCGGACGCGCTGCGTGCGACCGGCGCGCGCGGGATCCTGCTGAGCCCGCACGATGCGGCACCGGACCGCGACCGGCTGCTGGTGCGCCGCTTCGTGCCGATGCGCACGCTGCTGCCGCGTTGCCGCGCGCTCGTGCATCACGGCGGGATCGGCACCGCGGCGCTCGCGTTCGAGGCCGGCATTCCGCAGGTCGTGACGCCGTTCGCGCACGATCAGTTCGACAACGCGCAGCGCGTCGCGGCAAGCGGTGCCGGCATACGCGTCGACGGCCCGGTCGACGGTGCGCGTCTCGGTGCGGCGCTCAGGCGCGTGCTGAGCGAGCCCGAATTCGCCCTGTATGCGGAGCGCACGCGCGCGCTGATCAACGCCGCGCCGGACGGATGCGAGACGGCCGCGGATTTCATCGAGCGCTTTGCACCGAAGCACGGACGCGCGATCTCGCCGGCCACGGTCGCGATGGCGGGCGCATGAGCACGGCATCGCCGCTTCAGGACACGCCCGCCGCCTTCGATGCGCGCGAACCCGCCCCCGCCGCGCCGCCGGTGCGCGGCGCCCGGCTCGCGCTCCTGACCTTCGCGCTGTCGCTCGCGACCTTCATCGAAGTGCTCGACTCGACCGTGACGAACGTCGCGGTGCCGGCGATCTCCGGCAGTCTCGGCGTCTCGAACAGCCAGGGCACGTGGGTGATCAGCTCGTATTCGGTCGCGGCCGCGATCGCGGTGCCGCTGACCGGCTGGCTCGCGCGGCGCGTCGGCGAGCTGCGGCTGTTCGTCGGCGCGGTGCTGCTGTTCACGCTGACGTCGCTGCTGTGCGGGCTCGCGCGCGACCTGCACGTGCTGGTGGTCTGCCGCGCGCTGCAGGGGCTGTGCTCGGGGCCGATGGTGCCGCTGTCGCAGACGATCCTGCTGCGCACGTTCCCGCCGGACAAGCGCACCGTCGCGCTCGCGCTGTGGGCGATGACCGTGTTGCTCGCGCCGATCTTCGGGCCGGTGGTCGGCGGCTGGATCGTCGACAGCTTCTCGTGGCCGTGGATCTTCCTGATCAACCTGCCGATCGGGCTGTTCTCGTTCGCGGTCTGCACCGCGATGCTGCGCCCCGACGCGCAACGCGGCGCGGCCGGCCCGATCGACGTGCCGGGCATCGTGCTGCTCGTGATCGGCGTCGGCTCGCTGCAGGCGATGCTCGATCTCGGTCACGACAAGGGCTGGTTCGATTCGCCGCTGATCGTCACGCTCGCGGTGGTCGCGGGGCTCGCGATCGTGTCGCTGCTGATCTGGGAGGCGGGCGAGACGCATCCCGTCGTCGACCTGAGCCTGTTTCGCGACCGCACGTTCTCGTTCTGCGTGCTGATCATCTCGCTCGGGATGATGAGCTTCTCGGTGGTGGGCGTCGTGTTTCCGCTGTGGATGCAGGCGGTGATGGGCTACAACGCGTTCCACGCGGGCCTCGCCACCGCATCGCTCGGCGTGCTTGCGCTCGTGTTCTCGATTCTCGTCGGCCTGCATGCGCACCGCTTCGACGCGCGCGTGCTGGCGACGTTCGGCTTCCTCGTGTTCGCGGCCGTGCTCGCGTGGGACGCGCATTTCACGCTGAAGATGACGTTCGCGCAGATCGCCGCGCCCGGACTGATCCAGGGGATCGGGCTGCCGTGCTTCTTCATTCCGCTGACGGCCGCGACGCTGTCGCGCATTCCCGACGACCGGCTCGCGGCCGCGTCGAGCCTGTCGAACTTCCTGCGCACGCTGTCCGCCGCGTTCGGCACCGCGATGAGCGTGACGCTGTGGGACAACCGCGCGACCTATCACTACGACGTCGTGTCGCAATCGGTCACGCATGCGTCGGCCAACACGCAGCGCTTCGTGCACACGCTGAACGCGATGGGCGTGGACGGCGTGCGCGAGCTGACGACGCTGCACCAGGTCGTGATGCAGCAGGCGTACATGATGGCGACGGGCGACATGTTCTGGATGGCGAGCATGACCTGCCTCGTGCTCGCCGCGATGATGTGGCTGACGCGGCCGAAGCGCGGCGCGGCGGCTTCGTTCGGACATTGAGGAGAGGGGCATGGCGACACTCGGCGCACTCGTGATCCTGTATCACCCGACCGACGCGCAGCTCGCGGCGCTCGGCGCGTGGCGGCATGCGTGCGACGCGCTGCTCGTCGTCGACAACACGCCGCGGCCCGATGCGCGCGCAAGCGAAATGTGCGCGCGCGCCGGCATCGCGCTGCTGCATCACGGCAATCGCGGCGGGATCGCGGGCGCGTATAACGCGGGACTTGCCGCGCTGTTTCGGGAGAACGTCGATGCCGTTGCACTGTTCGACCAGGATTCGTCGGTGCCGGCCGGCTATTTCGCGACGATGCGCGATGCCTGCGCGGGGCTCGCCGGGCGCGCGTTCCTCGCCGGCCCGCGCATCTTCGACGAGAACGCGCGCAGCTTCCTGCCCGAACTCGCGACGAACGGGATCGCGTTGCGCCGCTTGCGCCTCGCGCCCGACGCGCCGCTGCAGCGTTGCGCGTTCCTGATCTCGTCGGGCTGCGTCGTGTCGCGCGCCGCGTTCGACGTGCTCGGCCGCTTCGACGAGACGCTGTTCATCGATCACGTCGACACCGAGTACAGCTTCCGCGCGCTCGCGCGCAACGTGCCGCTCTATGTGGTGCCGTCGCTGGTGCTGCCGCACCGGATCGGCGCGAAGCAGCGTCACGCGTTCGGCCCTTTCGAAATGACGTCGATGAATCACTCGTGGCAACGGCGCTACTACAGCGCGCGCAATGCGGTGCAGCTCGGGATGCAGTACGGGCTGCGCTTTCCGGTGGCGATCGTGCCGAACCTGCTGACCGTGTGGCAGGTCGTGCAGATCGCGCTCGTCGAGCGCGACAAGCGCGACAAGCTCGCCGGCATCCTGTTCGGCATCGCGGACGGCCTGTTCGGCCGGCTTGGCCCGCTCGAGCGCACGCGGCCGCGTCTGACCGCTCGCGCGCGGCGCGTCCGGCAGGGATGAGGGCGGAGATGGAACGCATCACGAAAGCGGCGCGACCGGCGCGGCGCGGGCAGGGTGGCTGGACGATCCTCGCGGCGGCCGCGCTGCTGGCGCTGGGCGGCTGCGTGCCGTCGGGGTTCCTGCCGTCGCTGTCACTGCGCGCACCGGCCGGCGACGCGCTCGCACAAACCGCGGGGCCCGGCGCGGACGGCATGTGGCCCGCGCCCGACTGGGTGAAGCAATTGCAGGATCCGCAGCTCGACGAACTGGTCGCGGAGGCGTCGCGGAACAATCCCGATCTGCAGGTCGCGCAGGCGCGGCTGCGGATCGCGCAGGCGCAGCTGCGGCAATTCGATTCGCTGACGGGATTGACCGGCACGGCCGGCGCGACGGTCAGCCGCGCGCGGATGCCGAAGCCGGGCGACGTCGCCGACGTGTCGGCCGGCGGCTATCGCGTGCCGGTCGAGATCTTCGGCGATCCGGTCGTGTCGCCGTCGTCGGTGTTCGTCGGGCTGAACTACCAGCTCGACCTGTGGGGCAGGAACCGCGCGGCCACGAAGAGCCTGATGTCGCTGCGCGACGCGGCGGGTGTCGAGGCCGAGCAGGTGCGGCTCACGCTCGCGGTCGCGATCGTCACCGTGTATTGCCAGCTCGACCAGGCGTACGCCGTGCGCGACCTGCTGCAGCAGAAGCTGAAGATCAGCCAGCGCGTGACGGCCGTACTGCGCGAGCGCACCGCGCGCGGCCTCGACAACGCATACGACGCGAGCGACGCGTCGATCAAGCGCAGCCGCCTGCTCGAACAGATCGCGCTGAACGACGAGCAGATCAAGCTCGCGCAATTGCAGCTCGGCGTGCTGTCCGGCCGCGGCCCCGAGCGCGGGCTCGCGCTGCGGCGGCCGCGCGTCGGCGCCTTCCCCGGCGGCGCGCTGCCCGCGCGGCTGCCCGCCGATCTGCTCGGCCGCCGGCCCGATATCGTCGCCGCGCGGCTGCGCGTCGAAGCCGCGTTCGCGAATGCCGATTCGACGCGCGCGCAGTTCTATCCGGACGTGAACCTCGTCGCGCTCGGCGGCGTGTTCGCGCTGACGCCCGCGTCGCTGTTCTCGCGCGATGCGCTCGCCGGCTCCGTCGGCCCGGCGGTCTCGCTGCCGGTGTTCGATCGCGGCCGCCTGAAGGCGAAGCTCGGCGCCGACGTCGCACAGGCCGACGTCGCGATCGGGCTGTACAACAAGACCGTCGACGACGCGCTCGGGCAGGTCGCGCAGATCGTTACGTCGCTGCAGACCGCACAGACGCTCGTCGCGCAGCAGCAGGACGCCGTCGCCGCCGCGCAGAAGATCGTGCGGATCGCGGCCGACCGACATCGGCGCGGCGTGCTGATGCAAAAGGATGTCGATGTCGCGGACCTGACGCTGATCGACGAACGCGCGCAGCTGATTGCGTTGCTCGGGCGGCAGCGGACGCTGCGCGTCGGGCTGGTCGGCGCGCTCGGCGGCGGATTCGATGCGAGCGCAACGATGGCATCGGCATCGGCATCGACGTTGCCGGTTGCGACGCGGACCGCGCAAGGCGCGCGGCCGAAGCGCGGCGGGGCGGCGAACGCCGCTGCCCGCAACGCGGCGAATGCCGGCACGCAAGCGCGTCGCGCGGACGCGTCCGGCAATGACGCCGCGCCGCTTGCGGCGCGGATCGACCCGCCGGCGGCGATCGTGACGCCGCGCGGGGCGACGAGCGATACCGCGAGCACCGGCACGCGCGGCACGGCACCCGCTGTCGCCGTCGCCGCCGGCTCACACGTGCCCGCGATCCCCCTGTTCCAGCATGACCGCCTGATCGTTACGCAAAGCGACTGATGCACCACGACAACCTTCATACCGCCGCGCAGCCGGCCGCACTGGACGATCCGGCACTCGACGCGCGCCGGGCGACGCGCCGCAAGCGCTTCACGCTGTTCGTCGCGGCCGTGCTGCTGGCCGCGCTCGTCTGGATCGCGTTCTGGCTGCTGCGCGACCGCTATGACGAGGACACCGACGACGCATACGTCGCGGGCAGCATCGTGCAGGTCGCCGCGCAGATCCCGGGCGCCGTGACCGACGTGCTCGTCGCCGATACGCAGGCCGTGCGTTCCGGGCAGACGCTCGTGCGGCTCGACGACACCGAAGCGTCCGTCGCGTTCGCGCAGGCGAAGGCGCAGCTCGTGCAGGCCGTGCGGCAGGTCGCGAACGCGAAGATCTCGAACACGATGTACGTGGAAGCCGTGAACGCGCGCCAGGCCGACCTGTCGCTCGCGCGGCGCGCGCTCGCCGCGCGTTCGGGCGCGTCGGTCGAGATCGTCGCGCCGGAGGAACTGGCCCGCGCCCGCGCGGCGGTCGCCGGCGCGCAGGCGAACCTCGCGGCGGCGCAGGCGCAGCTCGAAGCGGCGCGCGCGCTCGGCAGCAAGCTGCCGGTCGACGAGAGCCCGGCCGTCGTGCAGGCCGCCGCGCAATTCAAGCTCGCGTACCGGAACCTGAAGCGCACGACGATCGTCGCGCCGGTCGACGGCACGATCGGCCAGCGTTCGGTGCAGGTCGGCCAGCAGGTCGGGCCCGGCGTGCCGCTGATGTCGATCGTGCAGCTGAACCGGCTGTGGATCGACGCGAATTTCAAGGAAGGGCAGATCCGCCACATGCGCGTCGGCCAGCCGGTCGACGTCGTGTCGGACCTCTACGGGTCGCGCGTCGTCTATCGCGGCCGCGTGCAGGGCTTCTCGGCCGGTACCGGCAGCGCGTTCTCGATGCTGCCGTCGCAGAACGCCGCCGGCAACTGGATCAAGGTCGTGCAGCGCGTGCCGGTCGTGATCGCGATCGATCCCCGCGACCTGGCCGCGCATCCGCTCAGGGTCGGGTTGTCGATGCGCGCGACGGTCGACACGCGCAACCGCGACGGCCATGCGCTCGACAGCGAGCCGCCGACGCCGGCCGTCAGCACGCGCATGCACGACGGCGTCGCGAGCGACGCGGAAGCGGCCGCCGCCGCGATCATTCGGGAGAATCAGGGCGGGTAACGCGCGCCCGGCTGGCGGGGCCGGCCGATCGCGCCGATCCGCCGGGCCCCGTGGCCGCGCGTTCCGGCCTTCCGCGCGCCCGCCTTCCCGCCGTCTTTCCGGCCCGACTTTCGGGTTTCCGCCATCGATGTCGGTACCGTTCAAACGCATGTCGGGTTTGAGACATCGGCGCCCCCGCCTCCGGGACTACTCTCGAACAGCACGTTGCAGGTGCGCCGCATCCGCCGGCGCGCAGCAGCGCCATCCAACGAGACATGGAGACAATACGATGAGCAGCAATCGAGGTGTCGTCTATCTTGGACCGGGCAAGGTCGAAGTTCAGAAGATCGATTATCCGAAAATGGTCGATCCGACCGGCCGCGCGATCGGCCACGGTGTGATCCTGAAGGTGGTGAGCACGAACATCTGCGGTTCCGACCAGCACATGGTGCGCGGCCGCACGACCGCGCCGGTCGGTCTCGTGCTCGGTCACGAGATCACGGGCGAAGTGGTCGAGGCGGGCCCCGACGTCGAGACGCTGAGGATCGGCGATCTCGTGTCGGTGCCGTTCAACGTCGCGTGCGGCCGCTGCGCGATGTGCAAGGACACGCATACGGGCGTGTGCCTGAACGTGAACCCGTCGCGTGCCGGCGGCGCATACGGCTACGTCGACATGGGCGGCTGGATCGGCGGCCAGGCCGAATACGTGCTGGTGCCGTACGCCGACTTCAACCTGCTGAAATTCCCGGACCGCGACCAGGCGATGGCGAAGATCCGCGACCTGACCTGCCTGTCCGACATTCTGCCGACCGGTTATCACGGCGCGGTGACCGCGGGCGTGAAGCCCGGTTCGACGGTCTATATCGCGGGCGCGGGCCCGGTCGGGATGGCGGCGGCCGCATCGGCGCGCCTGCTCGGCGCGGCGGTGACGATCGTCGGCGACATGAACGCGGAACGCCTCGCGCACGCGCGGGCGATGGGCTTCGAGACGGTCGACCTGTCGAAGGACGCGTCGCTCGGCGAGCAGATCGAGCAGATCCTCGGCGTGCCGGAGATCGACTGCGCGGTCGACTGCGTGGGCTTCGAGGCGCACGGCCACGGTTCGTCGGGCCATTCGGAGGAAGCGCCCGCGACGGTGCTGAACTCGCTGATGGAAATCACGCGGCCGGCCGGCGCGATCGGCATCCCGGGCCTGTACGTGACGGACGATCCGGGCGCGAAGGACAAGGCCGCGCAGCACGGCAGCCTGAGCATCCGCTTCGGCCTCGGCTGGGCGAAGTCGCACTCGTTCTTCACGGGCCAGACGCCGGTGCTGAAGTACAACCGCAACCTGATGCAGGCGATCCTGTTCGACCGTCTGCCGATCGCGAAGATCGTCAACGTCGAAGTGATCTCGCTCGATCAGGCGCCGGAAGGCTACAAGAAGTTCGACGGCGGCGCGCCGCGCAAATTCGTGATCGATCCGCACGGTTTGCTGGCAGCCTGACGCACGAACGACGGGCATGAAGCGGGCGGCACCGGCGACGGTGCCGCCCGTTTTCGCTGTGTTCCGGCGAGCCCATGCACACGAACGGCAAGGACGCGCCCTGGAGCCCAGCGGGCGTCGCGCGTTGCCGTGCATTCGTCGACCGACTTCGTTTCGCGGCGCAAACCCAGGTGTTGCGCATGCCGGTTTGGAGGAATCGGTGCCGCGCAGCGCGCTCAGTGTCCGCGATAGACCATCGCCAGTTTGGCCTCGGTCGCCACGGCTCGACGTCCATGGCGCGTATGCTGGCTCACGCGGCGGATCGCATGTGTGCGCCGCGCGGCGGCACCGTCTTTCCCGTCGGCGACGCGAATGCCGCCTCGCATGCGGGATGGCTCGTGCAGCGGCGGTGCGTGCCGCGCGACCATTGTCGTCGCTTGTCGCGTTGCGGGCGGGCTCGTGTCGGCACCGACGCGCGGCAGGTCGATCTCGTCCTGCTTGGCGTCGGCGTGCTTGGCGCCGGCCTGCATCGCGTCGGCAGGATGAAACGCATGGACGGGCGCGGGCACGACCGGCAACGTCGGCGCGTCAGCCGGCCGCAGACCGGCCTCGATCGCCACCGGGCCCGGCGCGCCCTGGCCGCGACAGACCGGATTGGCCTTGCATGTCCGATCGAACGTCACATAGCCGCCGACCAGGAGCACGAGAGTCAGGATGCTCAGGATCGGCGCGCTCGATGCGCTCGGGCGCCGGACCGCCGCGCTGCGCACCGCGGCCGCGACGCGCGACGACCACGTCGGAACGGGTTGCGCGTCGTGCGCAGGAGCGGACTGCGCGGCATGCGTATCGTCGCTCCGTTCGCGCAGCGGCGCGAACGGCCAGTCCCCCAGTCCGCAGACGGGGCACTGTTCGACGGCGCGGAACGCCATGAAACCGCATTTCCGGCAGCGCTGGCTGACGGCATCGCGCGGCTCGGCGCGCAGGTTCAGTGCGCCGCGCAGCGTGTCGCGCGTGCGGACTTTCCGGGTGGGCAGGACTTGCATGGTCGTTGCTACCACGTCTGTCGTTGCCGCCCCGCGAGTGTCCCGATGGTCTGCATCGCGTCCTCGACTGCAGGGGTCCACGGCCGGCCATAGTTCAGCCGGACATAGCGGTGGAAGGCGCCCGTCATGGAAAAGATCGGCCCGGGCGCGAGGCTGACGCCGTTCTCCATCGCGTCGCCGAACAACTGCATCGCATCCACGTGCGGCGGCAATTCGATCCACAGGAAATACCCGCCGCGCGGAGCATGCACCGCCGTGTCGGGCGGAAAGTACGCGCGAACGGCCGCCAGCATCTGCGCCTGGTGCGCGGCCAGGTTGCGCCGGAGCCTGCGCAGGAAGCGGTCGTACGCACCGTTGCGCAGGTAGCTGGAGACGGCCATCTGCGCGGGCACGTCGGCCGCGGGCGCGCTCGCGTTCTTCACCTGCCGGATCTGCTTCACATAGCGTCCGGCCGCGACCCAGCCGACCCGGAAACCGGGGGCGAGGCACTTCGAGAACGAACCGCAATGCAGCACCAGCCCGCTTTCGTCGTACAGCTTCGCAGGCCGCGTCGGCGTCGGGCCGAAGTGCAGTTCGCCGAACACGTCGTCCTCGATCAGCGGCACGCGGTGCGACGCGAGCAGGTCGATCAGCGCGCGCTTGCGTTCGTCGGGCAGCGTCGCGCCGGTCGGGTTGTGGAACGAGGTCATGAACCAGCACGCGCGCACCGGATGCGTGTCGAGCGCGTCGGCGAGCGCATCGAGATCGAGGCCGGTGCGCGGATCCACTGGAATTTCGATGGCCTTCAGATGCATCCGCTGCACGGCCTGCAGCACCGCGTGGTAGGCCGGACGTTCGATCGCGACGATGTCGCCGGGGCGCGTGAGCGCCTGCAGGCTCAGCGTCAGCGCTTCGGCCGCGCCGGTCGTGATGACGATTTCTTCCATCGGCAGCGATGCGCCCGCGTTCAGGTAGCGCAGTGCGATCTGGCGGCGCAGCGCTTCGTGGCCGGGCGGCAGTCCGGCCAGCAGTTTCGCGCGGTCCATGTTGCGGGCCGCCGCCGCCGCATACCGCCACAGGCTGCCCATCGGAAACAGCGAATAGCTGGCGAACGCGGAACCCAGCGGCACGATGTCGTCGCACTTGAGCGAGTCGAGCAAGCGGAACAGCACATCGTCGTCGCCGGTTTGCGCCGCGGCCGGTTTGCGCGGTGTGTCGTGACCCTCGCGCACGCGTTTGTCATCGACGTTCGCAACGAAATATCCGGAACGCGCGCGCGCGGTGATCAGGCCCTCGCTTTCGAGCGTGTAATACGCACGAAACACGGTGGACGGACTTACACGGTAAGCGCGGCACGCTGCGCGCACGGTCGGGATGCGCGCGCCGGCCCCGAGGTCGCCACGCCGGATCGCGTCGGCAATCGTCTGCGCGAGCACCGCATATCGCTTCATGCCTGCCCTCCGGCCGATCGCGGCCGTCGCTGAGAAAAGAGTAGCACGGCATCCGTCGCGTTCAATCCCGCCCCCCCAATCGCCGATCCGCATGGCGCTGATCCGCATGTTTTCGATCGACTCTGATCCTTTTCTTCAGACCAGCGAACGGGCATTCTTCGCAAGTTTTATTCTCCGATGCCCGATCGATACGGAATTCACACTGCCCGACGGCGGATCCGTGACCTCGCGCACCGCGCGCGGGGTCTTGTCTACAGCGTCCTTACCTTTTTCCGGAAGCAACCCGCGTGAAATCGAAGTTCCTCGCCGCGAGCCTCGTGGCCGGCATCGCCCTAGACCTGTTCAGCGGCGCTGCCGCGGCAGCCTGTATCAACAATCCCCCGACGCAGTCCAATGCGTCGTTTCCCGCCGCGCTGACCGGCAAGCTCGTCTATCACAGCTACGTCAAGTACGGCGACGGTACGAGCCAGCTGTTCCTGTACGACTTTTCCGCCCATGCGCTCACGCAGCTGAGCAAGAGCACGTGGGGCATCACCGATCCGATGAATGGCGTGTTCAGCCCCGACGGCAAGTGGCTCGCGTTCATGGGGATCAGCAACGGCGCCTGGAACGTGTTCATGCTGCAACTCGGCGCCGGCACGCCGCCCGTCAACCTGACGAACAGCACGGGCGCGACGCGCAACGAGGATCCGAAGTTCAGCGCGGACGGCAAGACGCTCGTCTTCAAGCAGAACGGCGACGTGAAGCAGGGCACGCTGTCGTACACGAGCGCGGGCCCGGTGTTCACGTCGGTCGTGAGCCTGACGAACGCGCCGGCCGGCGCCGAATACTCGATGCCGTTCCTCGCGCCGGATGCGAGCGCCGTGTACTACGCGACGGGCACCGGTTCGAACATGGGGCTGATGAAGCGCACGATCGCGACTGGTACGACCGCCACGTTCGATCATCCGGCCGGGCTGCAGACCTACTATCCGATCGTGCGCGGCGACGGCGTGGTGTTCTATGCGCGCTGGAAGGACACGGGCGGCGCGGACCAGATCTATACGAAGACCGCGGATCCGGCGTCGACGCCGAACGCGCTGCCGATCAACGACTGCATGAGCAACAACTCGGACCCGGCGCCGGTGAGCGGCACGAACTACGTGTTTTTCTCGTCGACGACGGCGGGCGGCTACCAACTCTACGTCGGCGACGCGACGACCGGCCAGCGCTGGAGCCTGTCGCAGTTCGGCGTGAACGCGGACACGACCAAGGCGAAGCTCGGCTCGAGCTACCACGGCGGCCCGGCCGCCGCGCAGCCGACGCTGCTGTCGCAAGGGCGTCCGGCCGCCGCGTCGGCGAGCTACAACGCGTCGCTGACGCCGGACAAGGCGTTCGACGGCAACACGACCAGCACGCGCTGGGATTCACCGGAAGGCGCGGGCGTCGATCCGCAATGGATCTCCGTGGATCTCGGCACGGTGAGGAAGATCAGCAGCGTCGATCTCTACTGGGACGCGGGCGCGCTCGTCTACCAGATCCAGACGTCGAGCGACAACGCGAACTGGACGACGGTCTATTCGACGAACAACGGCGTGTCGTACGGTCACGTCACGCTGCCGAACCTGAACGCGCAGGGGCGCTACGTGCGGATGCTCGGCACGAAGCGCGCGACGCAGTGGGGGTATTCGCTCGACGAGATGCAGGTGTGGGGGTCCTAAGTACCAGCAAAAAGGCGGCCTTCGACGAGGCCGCCTTTCTTATCGCGCCGCGCGCGCGTCACGCATGAATCACGTGGGCCGGAAACGCCGACCCGGTAGCCGCCGCCCCCTGCGCGAGCGGCGCGACCTGCTTGCGGCGCTCGCGTGTCGGCGCGACGCCGAACGCGTCGCGATAGCTCTTGCTGAAGTGGCACGCCGACTGGAAGCCGCACGCCATCGTGATGTGCATGATCGACATGTCGGTCTGCAGCAGCAGCTCGCGCGCGCGGCGCAGCCGCAGCGTCAGGTAATAGTGCGTGGGCGTCATCCCGAGGTGCTCGCGAAACAGCCGCTGCAGCTGGCGTTGCGACATGTTCGCGAGCCGCGCGAGCTCCTCGCGCGACAGCGGCTCCTCGATGTTGTTCTCCATCAGCGAGATCACTTCGAACAGCGACTTGTTCGCCGAGCCGAGCCGCGCGACGAGCGGCATGCGCTGTTGCGCGCTCGTGTCGCGCACGTGTTCGACGATGAACTGCTCGGCGATCTGCGTGACGCGCGCGGTGCCCACGCGCGCGGCGATCAGGTTCAGCATCATGTCGAGCGGCGCGACGCCGCCCGTGCACGTGATGCGGTCGCGGTCGACCACGAACAGTTCCTTCAGGAAGCGCGTGTCCGGAAACTCTTCCTTCAGCGCCGACATATTCTCCCAGTGGATCGCGCACGCGTAGCCCGCAAGCAGCCCCGACTTCGCGAGTGCATAGGTGCCCGTGCACAGGCTGCCGAGCGGTAGCCCCATGCGCGCGAAGCGGCGCAGTGTCGACAGATGGGCGGGCGTCGTCGCGCGCTGCACGTCCACGCCGCCGCACACGAAGACGATGTCCGGCTGCCCCACGCATTCGGCCGGGCCCGTGTCGACCGTGAGTCCGTTGCTCGCCGTGACCGGGCCGCCTTCCGGGCTGATCACCGACCAGCGGTAGAGCGGCTGCCCGCTCAGGTAGTTCGCCATCCGAAGCACCTCGATCGCATTGGTGAACGCGATCATCGTGAAGTTCGGTAAGGGCATGAACGCGAAGTGGGATAGCGACGCTGTACGGTCGGGCGACATGGGGGGCGTTCCTTGAATCTCTAATAGCTTTTGGCCCGAGGGGCACAAATCGGGCTACGGTATTGTGTGAGCGAGCGCAACAAGCGTGCCATACGGCTAAACCCTAGCTCCATACGTCGCATGGGCGTCAGGCCGATGTTGCGCTGCACCGTAACCGGGCTGCGCTGCACCCCGGACGCGCAGCACGGGCACCGGCGAAGTGCCTGTCCATGGGTGAACGGCAAACGGCGGTTTCCTGGGTCATCGTAAAAAGCACGACCGGTCACTTGTACAAAACGGACGTGCATGGCGGAAAAGGCAAAGAACGCGTCTAAATTCATCAATCCGCCGAAAATCCGAACGACAAGAATAGAGCCGTCGGCAGCCTTGCACTGGATGCGCTGGAAACCCAGGTACGGCGGGCCTCGAGCTTCGGTTTCACGCCCTTTATTCTTCGTCACGGACGCACTATGTCGAACACCCAGCCTTTCTTCTCGCAGCCCCTCGCCGAGCGCGACGCGCCGGTGCGCAGCGCCATCCTGAAGGAGCTCGAGCGCCAGCAGTCGCAGGTCGAGCTGATCGCGTCGGAAAACATCGTGTCGCGCGCGGTGCTGGAAGCGCAGGGTTCGGTGCTGACCAACAAGTATGCGGAAGGCTATCCGGGCAAGCGCTATTACGGCGGCTGCGAATTCGCGGACGAGGTCGAGGCGCTGGCGATCGAGCGCGTGAAGCAGATCTTCAACGCCGGCTACGCGAACGTGCAGCCGCACTCGGGCGCGCAGGCCAACGGCTCGGTGATGCTCGCGCTGGCCAAGCCGGGCGACACGGTGCTCGGCATGTCGCTGGACGCCGGCGGTCACCTGACGCACGGCGCGAAGCCGGCGCTGTCGGGCAAGTGGTTCAACGCGGTGCAGTACGGCGTGAACCGCGACACGATGCGGATCGATTACGACCAGGTTGAAGCGCTCGCGCACGAGCACAAGCCGAACCTGATCATCGCCGGCTTCTCGGCTTACCCGCGCGCGCTGGACTTCGCGCGCTTTCGCGCGATCGCCGACAGCGTCGGCGCGAAGCTGATGGTCGACATGGCGCACATCGCGGGCGTGATCGCCGCGGGTCGCCATGCGAACCCGGTCGAGCATGCGCACGTCGTCACGTCGACCACCCACAAGACGCTGCGCGGCCCGCGCGGCGGCTTCGTGCTGACCAACGACGAAGAGATCGCTAAGAAGATCAACTCGGCCGTGTTCCCCGGCCTGCAGGGCGGCCCGCTGATGCACGTGATCGCCGGCAAGGCCGTCGCGTTCGGCGAAGTGCTGCACGCGGACTTCAAGACCTACATCGACAACGTGCTCGCGAACGCGCAGGCGCTCGGCGAGGTGCTGAAGGCGGGCGGCGTGGACCTCGTCACCGGCGGCACCGACAACCACCTGCTGCTGGTCGACCTGCGCCCGAAGGGCCTGAAGGGCGCGCCGGTCGAGCAGGCGCTGGAACGCGCGGGCATCACCTGCAACAAGAACGGCATTCCGTTCGACACCGAGAAGCCGACCGTCACGTCGGGCATCCGCCTCGGCACGCCGGCCGGCACGACGCGCGGCTTCGGCGTCGCGGAGTTCCGCGAAGTCGGCCGCCTGATTCTGGAAGTGTTCGACGCGCTGCGCGCGAACCCGGAAGGCGACCACGCGACCGAACAGCGCGTGCGCCGCGAGATTTTCGCGCTCTGCGAGCGCTTCCCGATTTACTGATCGACGACCCCCACAAAAGCAGAGACTGGAGCGAGAGGCAGATATGAGCACGCTGCATCAGGACAGCATCATCATCGACGGACTGAACATCTCGAAGTTCGAGAAGCCGGTGTTCGAGGACATGCGAAAGGGCGGCATCACGGCCGCGAACTGCACGGTATCGGTGTGGGAAAACTTCACCAAGACCGTCGACAACATCGGCGTGATGAAGAAGAAGATCCGCGAGAACGGCGAGCTGCTGACGCTGGTGCGCACGACGGACGACATCTTCCGCGCGAAGAAGGAAGGCAAGACCGGGATCATCCTGGGCTTCCAGAACGCGCACGCGTTCGAGGACAACCTCGGCTACATCGAGGCGTTCGCCGACATGGGCGTGCGCGTCGTGCAGCTTTGCTACAACACGCAGAACCTGGTCGGCACCGGCTGCTACGAGCGCGACGGCGGGTTGTCGGACTTCGGCCGCGAAGTGATCACCGAGATGAACCGCGTCGGCATCATGGTCGACCTGTCGCATGTGGGCGGCAACACGTCGTCGGAAGCGATCGCGTTCTCGAAGAAGCCGGTGTGCTATTCGCACTGCCTGCCGTCGGGCCTGAAGGAACATCCGCGCAACAAGAGCGACGCGCAGCTGAAGGAAATCGCCGACGCCGGCGGTTTCGTCGGCGTGACGATGTTCGCGCCGTTCCTGAAGCGCGGGATCGAGGCGAACATCGACGACTACATCGAGGCGATCGACTACGTCGTGAACCTGATCGGCGAGGACGCGGTCGGCATCGGCACGGACTTCACGCAGGATTTCGCGAAGGAATTCTTCGACATGCTGACGCATGACAAGGGCCGCTATCGCCAGCTGACGAACTTCGGCAAGGTGATCAACCCGGACGGCATCCGCACGATCGGCGAATTCCCGAACCTGACCGCGGCGATGGAGCGCCACGGCTGGAAGGAGTCGCGCATCCGCAAGATCATGGGCGAGAACTGGGTGCGCGTGTTCAAGGACGTGTGGGGCGCGTAAGCGCCCGCCGAGCCGGCCGAACCGCCACCCGCGATTCAACACGAGAACAATCGGGACGTGCCCGCACCAGTCGCGCGGGCGCGCGGACGATCACATGCCAGCGCCCGAGTCGCGCGGCGATTTTTCCTCACGGAGTCACCACGATGCAACCGCAACTGCCGATCAACGTCGATCCCGATACCGGCGTCTGGACCACCGACGCGCTGCCGATGCTGTACGTGCCGCGCCACTTCTTCACGAACAACCACGTCGCCGTCGAGGAAGCGCTCGGCGTCGAAGCGTATGCCGAGATCCTCTACAAGGCCGGCTACAAATCCGCGTACCACTGGTGCGACAAGGAAGCGAAGCTGCACGGGCTGACCGGCATGGCCGTGTTCGAGCACTACCTGAAGCGCCTGTCGCAACGCGGCTGGGGCCTGTTCTCGATCATCGAGGCCGATCCGGCCAGCGCGCGCGCGAAGATCGAGCTGCGCCACTCGTCGTTCGTGCTCCAGCAGCCGGGCAAGGAAGGCAAGCTCTGCTACATGTTCGCGGGCTGGTTCGCCGGCGCGATGGACTGGGTCAACGACACGACGCCGGAAGGCAAGGGCGCGCCGCGCGCGCAGTCGAAGGAAGTGCAGTGTGCCGCCGAGCATCACGACCACTGCGTCTTCGAAGTGTCGCCGATCGCGCACTGATGTACTGACGTAAAGACACAGCAACACAACAACACCCGCAACACGAGACATTCGAACGCCAGAGGTCGCCTGCGATGCGTTATCCCCACCTGTTCAAACCCATGCAGCTGAACCAGCTGACGCTGCGCAACCGGATCGTCAGCACCGCCCACGCGGAGGTGTATGCCGAGCCGGGCGGCCTGCCGGGCGACCGCTACATCCGCTATTACGAAGAGAAGGCGAAGGGTGGCGTCGGCCTCGCGATCTGCGGCGGCTCGAGCCCCGTGTCGATCGACAGCCCGCAGGGCTGGTGGAAGTCGGTGAACCTGTCGAACGACAAGATCATCGACCCGCTCACGCGTCTCGCCGACACGATGCACAAGCACGGCGCGAAGATCATGATCCAGGCGACGCACATGGGCCGCCGCTCGTCGTTCCACGGCGAGCACTGGCCGCACCTGATGTCGCCGTCGGGCGTGCGCGAGCCGGTGCACCGCGGTAACGCGAAGATCATCGAGATCGAGGAAATCCGCCGCATCATCGGCGACTTCGCGGCCGCCGCGAAGCGCGTGAAGGCGGCCGGCATGGACGGCATCGAAATCTCCGCCGCGCACCAGCACCTGATCGACCAGTTCTGGAGCAAGCGTTCGAACCACCGCACCGACGAATGGGGTGGCAGCCTCGAGAACCGTCTGCGCTTCGGCATCGAGGTGCTGACGGCCGTGCGCGAGGCGGTCGGCAAGGACTTCTGCGTCGGCCTGCGGATGTGCGGCGACGAATTCCACGAGGACGGCCTCGATCACGAAGCGCTGAAGGAAATCGCGCAGGCGATGTCGGAGACGGGCCTGATCGACTACCTGAGCGTGGTCGGCTCGGGCGGCGATACGCACAACACGATCGCCAACTGCATGCCGCCGATGGCGCTGCCGCCGGAGCCGTTCGTGCACCTCGCGGCCGGCATCAAGTCGGTGGTGAAGATCCCGGTGATGCACGCGCAGAGCATCCGCGATGCGGGCCAGGCCGAACGCCTGCTCGCGAACGGCATGATCGACCTGGTCGGCATGACGCGCGCGCAGATCGCCGATCCGCACATGGTGATCAAGATCCGCGATGGCCGCGAAGACGAAATCAAGCAGTGCGTCGGCGCGAACTACTGCATCGACCGCCAGTACAACGGCCTCGACGTGCTCTGCATCCAGAATGCCGCGACGTCGCGCGAAGCGACGATGCCGCACATCATCGAGAAGTCGCGCGGCCCGAAGCGCAAGGTGGTGGTGGTCGGCGCCGGCCCCGCGGGCCTCGAAGCGGCACGTGTCGCGAAGCTGCGCGGCCACGACGTGGTGCTGTTCGAAAAGAACACCGAAGTGGGCGGCCAGGTGATGATCGCCGCGAAGGCGCCGCAGCGCGAACAGATGTCGGGGATCATCCGCTGGTTCGACATGGAAACCAAGCGCCTCGGCGTCGATCGCCGCCTCGGCGTCGCTGCCGACGAGAAGATGATCATGGCCGAGAAGCCGGACATCGTCGTGCTCGCGACGGGCGGCTCGAGCTTCACGTGGCAGGTGCCTGCCTGGGGCGTGGCCGAAGGCCTGGCCGTCAGCTCGTGGGACATCCTGACCGGCAAGGTCGAGCCGAAGCAGAACGTGCTGCTGTTCGACGGCGTGAGCACCCATGCGGGCGCCGGCGTCGCCGACTTCATGGCGAGCCGCGGCTCGAAGGTCGAGGTCGTGACCCCCGACGTGAAGGTGGCCGACGATTGCGGCGGCACGACGTTCCCGATCTTCTATCGCCGCCTGTATGCGCTCGGCGTGATCCCGACGCCCAACACCATGCTCGATCGCGTGTATGAGGAAGACGGCAAGAAGATCGCCGTGCTGCGCAACGAATACACCGAGGAACTGGAAGAGCGCGCGGTCGACCAGGTGGTGATCGAGAACGGGTCGTCGCCGAACGACGAGCTGTACTGGAAGCTGAAGCCCGAGTCGGTGAACCGCGGCCAGATCGATCCGCACACGCTGTTCGCGGCCGAGCCGCAGCCGTGCCTGTCGGAAGAACTGGGCAACGGCCGCTTCCTGCTGTTCCGTGTCGGCGACTGCATCTCGATGCACAACGTCCACGGTGCGATCTACGACTCGCTGCGTCTCGTCAAGGATTTCTAAAGATGAATCCGGCTTTCCTCATTACCGCACTGCTGTGGCTGTCGGTGGCGGGGCTCGCGTTCGCGGTCGCGAAGCGCTCGTCCTACTGGCGTCTCGGGCGCGCGACCGCACCCGGCTCGTTCGGCGTCGCGAACCTGTTCGCGATCCCGAAGCGCTACTTCGTCGACCTGCACCACGTGGTCGCCCGCGATCCGTACATCGCGAAGACCCACGTCGCGACCGCCGGCGGCGCGATCGGCGCGATCGCGCTGGTGTTCGTCAACTACGGCCTGGCGATCTACTCGCCGTGGCTCGACAAGCTGATCTTCCTCGCGGCGCTCGCGATGCTGGTCGGCGCGGTGTTCGTCTGGCGTCGCCGTGCGGCGAAGGATGTGCCCGCGCGGCTGTCGAAAGGCCCGTGGAACACGCTGCCCTGGCTGCTCGGCTCGTTCGCGCTCGGCCTCGTGCTGTTCATGGTGGTGCCGACCGCCGCGATGTCGGGTGCGTTCGCGGTGCTCTGCGCGCTGCTGATCGGCGTCGGCGCGTTCGCGATGACGTTCGGCGCCGCGAAGGGCGGCCCGATGAAGCATGCGATCGCCGGCCTGCTGCATCTCGCGTTCCACCCGCGCCAGGAGCGTTTCGCGGCAACGCGCGAGTCGTTCACCGGCAACGGCACGGCCACGCCGCCGACCGCGCTGAAGCTGCCGGACATCGAGCACGAGGAGTATGGCGTCGCGAAGCCGGTCGAATTCCGCTGGAACCAGCTGCTGAGCTTCGACGCGTGCGTGCAGTGCGGCAAGTGCGAAGCCGCGTGCCCCGCGTTCGCATCGGGCCAGCCGTTGAACCCGAAGAAGCTGATCCAGGATCTCGTCGTCGGGATGGCGGGCGGCACCGATGCCGCGTATGCCGGCAGTCCGACGCCGGGCCTCGCGGTCGGCCAGCATCGCGGCGAGCCGAACGGCCCGATCGTGTCCGGCCTGATCGAGGAACAGACGCTGTGGTCGTGCACGACCTGCCGCGCCTGCGTGCAGGAGTGCCCGATGCTGATCGAGCACGTCGACGCGATCGTCGACATGCGCCGCAACCGCACGCTGGTGCACGGCACGGTGCCGGGCAAGGGCCAGGAGGTGCTCGCGAACCTGCGCGAGACCGGCACGATGGGCGGCTACGACACCGCCGCGCGCTACGACTGGTCGGTCGACCTGAACGCGCCCGTCGCGCAACCCGGCAAGCCGGTCGACGTGCTGATCGTCGCGGGTGAAGGTGCGTTCGACATGCGTTACCAGCGCACGCTGCGCGCGTTCGTGAAGGTGCTGAACAAGGCGGGCGTCGACTACGCGGTGCTCGGCGGGACCGAAACCGACACCGGCGACGTCGCACGCCGCCTCGGTGACGAAGCGACGTTCCAGCAGATGGCGAAGCGCCTGATCGGCACGCTCGGCTCGCTGTCGTACAAGCAGATCGTGACGGCCGACCCGCACGTGATGCACAGCCTGCGCAACGAATACCGCGCGCTCGGGCTGCGCGTGACGGTCAAGCATCACACGACCTTCCTCGCGGAGCTGGCCGACAGCGGCAAGATCGCGCCGAAGGCCGTCGAAGCGCTGCGCGAGAAGCGCACCACGTATCACGACCCGTGCTACCTCGGCCGCTACAACGGCGAGACGGAATCGCCGCGCAAGCTGCTGAAGACGATCGGCATCCAGGTCGTCGAGATGGAGCGCAACGGCATGCGCGGCCGCTGCTGCGGCGGTGGCGGCGGTGCGCCGCTGACCGACATCCCGGGCAAGCAGCGTATTCCCGACATCCGCATCGCCGACGCGCGCGCCATCGGTGCGGACGTGGTCGCGGTCGGTTGCCCGAACTGCACGGCGATGCTCGAAGGCGTCGTGGGCCCGCGCCCCGACGTGCTCGACGTGGCCGAACTCGTTGCCGCCTCGCTGGAGTGAATCGATGAACACGATCAAACGAATCGATCCGCGCCGGCCGTTCATCATCACGGCCGCGGGCCTGAAGCGCATCACGCTCGGCGAGGAAGGCAGCGCCGACGCGAGCGCCGCGCAGTGGTCCGCGCACGGTCATGGCGCCGCCGCGAAGCCGCGCCGCGCGGTGCAGGACCCGAAGCACGTGATGCTGGTGGTGGCGCACACCGAGCGCGGCGCGCTCGACGACCATGCGCGGCAGGCGATCGCCGCCGCCGCGGTGCTGGCCGACGCGCAGACGGAAGTCGCGCTGCTGGCATTCGGCGAACTGAAGGATGACGCCGCCGAACTCGGCGTCGACAAGCTGATCGAGCTGGCCGGCTTCGACCGTCGCGCCTTTGCGCCCGAAAGCGAATTGCAAGCCTTGCAGGCATGCGCCGCGGCGCTCGCGCCGAAGCACGTGTTCGTGCCCGACAACGCAACCGGCGACGGCGATCTCGGCCGGCGTTACGCGGCGGCCGCCGGCGCGAGCGTCGCGACCCACGTGGTCGAGATCGACGCGAAGCATGTCGGCGCGTATGCGCGGGCCGGCCGTGCGTTCGCGACGCGCGGATTGCCCGACGTGATCCTGCTCGCGCAGAACGCGGTCGAGCCGAAGCTGCCGTTCGTCGGCGCGGGCGAGCGCCTGGCCGCCGACTTCATTCGCCCGGCCGGCGACGCGGCGCAGCCGTATCGCGACCTCGGCCTCGAGGAAATCGATGCGGCGCAGGTCGCGCTGGAGGAAGCCGACTTCATCGTGTCGGCCGGCAACGGCGTGTCCGACATCGGCGCGTTCGAGCAACTCGCCGGCGCATTCGGCGCGGCGATCGGCGCGAGCCGCGTCGCGGTCGACAACGGCCACTTCACGCGCGACAAGCAGGTGGGCGCGACCGGCAAGACGGTCGAGGCCAGCGTGTACATCGCGTTCGGCATCTCGGGCGCGGTGCAGCACCTGCAGGGGATCAAGGACTGCCGCCACGTGATCGCGGTCAACCTCGACGGCAGCGCGCCGATCGCGAAGCGCGCGAACCTGACGGTGGTGGGCGACGCGCAGGCGACGATCGCCGCGCTGATCGAACAGGTGCAGGCCGCGCGCGCGTCGCGCGGACAATCGTCGACCGCGGTCGGCACCCGTGAAACCGAAGGAGTCGCAGCATGAACGCCCCCCGCCAGTTGCAACGCATCGCGGTGCTCGTGTCCGTGGGCCGGCACCCGGTCAGCGGCACCGCGCGCTACAGCCGCAATGACGCGGCCGCGCTCGAGGCCGGCCGCCAGCTCGCGGAGAAGCATCGCGCGCAGCTCGACGTGATCCATGCGGGCGACCCCGCCAATGAAGCGCTTGCCGAATACCTCGCGCTCGGCGCACGGCAGGTCGAGGTGCTGGCCTGCCGCGACGGCGACGATGCCGTGCACGCACTCGCCGCGCGCGTCGAAGGGTACGACCTGGTGCTGACCGGCACCCGCGCCGAAGGCGCGTACGACACCGGGATGCTGCCGTATCGCGTCGCCGCGACGCTCGGCTATCCGCTCGTCGGCTCGGCCGTCGACGTGACGGTCGACGGCGGCCGAGCGGCGGTCCGGCAATTCTTGCCGAAAGGGCTGCGGCGGCGCGTCGACGCGGCGCTGCCGGCCGTCGTCGCGGTCCATCCGCTCGCCAACGTGGCGCCGCGCTACGCGTATGCGCGGCTGCGGGCCGGCGCGATCCGCCCGGCGCTCACGTCGACCGGCGCGGATGCCGATGCGGCTGCCTGGAAGGTCGGCCCGATCGAGCGTAAACCCGTAAAACTGGTCGCCGCCGAGAAGCGTTCCGGGCATGCCCGGATGCTGTCGGCGACGACGACCGAAAGCCGCGGCGGCAACGTCGTAAATGAAGGGAGTTCAGTCGAAAAAGCACAAGTGATCCTCGCGTATTTGCGCGAGCATCAGCTCATCGACTACTGATGTTGATGCCTGTCGGCAACCACACTGGGATGCAAGGAATCCGGAGCAAACGATGAAAGTATCGGCAGACATTCGTGCACTGATCGAGCGACGCAAGGAAGGCCATAGCCTCGAGGCGCCGTTCTATACGAGCGAGGACATCTTCGCCCTCGACATGGAGGCGATTTTCCGCCAGCACTGGATCCAGGTCGCGGTCGAACCGGACGTTCCCGAGCCGGGCGACTACGTGACCGTGGAACTGGGCAGCGACTCGATCCTGATCGTGCGCGACGATGACATGGAAATCCGCGCGTTCCACAACGTGTGCCGCCACCGCGGCGCGCGCCTGTGCAACGAGGATAAAGGCTCGGTGGGCAACATCGTGTGCCCGTACCACAGCTGGACCTACAACCTGACCGGCCAGCTGATGTTCGCCGAGCACATGGGCGAGCAGTTCGACCGCTGCAAGCACAGCCTGAAGTCGGTGCACGTGCAGAACCTCGCGGGCCTGATCTTCGTCTGCCTCGCCGAGGAGCCGCCGGTCGATTTCGCGCAGCTGCGCGCCGAGATGGAGCCGTACCTGCTGCCGCACGATCTGCCGAACGCGAAGATCGCCGCGCAGGTCGACATCATCGAGGAAGGCAACTGGAAGCTCACGATGGAGAACAACCGCGAGTGCTATCACTGCGTCGCGAACCATCCGGAGCTGACGATCTCGCTGTACGAATACGGCTTCGGCTACCAGCGCTCCGACGCGAACGCCGAAGGCATGGACGCGTTCGCGGAAACCTGCGTGCGCCGCGGCAAGGAGTGGGCCGAGATGGGCCTGCCGTCCGCCGAAATCGAGAAGCTGAGCGACGTGACGGGCTTCCGCACGCAGCGCCTGCCGCTCGACCGCCACGGCGAATCGCAGACGCTCGACGCGAAGGTCGCATCGAAGAAGCTGCTCGGCCAGTTCGACCAGGCCGACCTCGGCGGCCTGTCGTTCTGGACGCAGCCGAACTCGTGGCACCACTTCATGAGCGATCACATCGTGACGTTCTCGGTGATTCCGCTGTCGGCCGGCAAGACGCTGGTGCGCACCAAGTGGCTCGTGCACAAGGACGCGAAGGAAGGCATCGACTACGACGTGAAGAACCTCACGGCCGTGTGGAACGCGACCAACGACCAGGATCGCGCGCTCGTCGAGTTCTCGCAGCGCGGCGCGACCAGCAGCGCGTACGAGCCGGGCCCGTATTCGCCGTACACGGAAGGTCTCGTCGAAAAATTCTCGGCCTGGTACATCGGCCGGCTCGCCGAAAAAATCGGCGTGTAGTACTTAGCAGCGAACAAGCGGAGCAAGACATGATGCGAGATGCGGCCCATTTCGAGCCGGCGGACAGCCGGGTGACGCACCCGGCGTTCTGGAGCGCGCTGCCGGAGCGCTGGACGAGCGACGTCGAGGAAACGCTGGTGTGCTGCCACGTTCGGCAGGAAACCCACGACGTGAAGAGCTTCTTCTTCCGTTCGCCGCAAGGCCGTGCATTCTCGTTCGAGCCCGGGCAGTTCATCACGCTCGAACTCGACATCGAAGGCGAGACGATCAACCGGTGCTACACGATCTCGTCGTCACCGGCGCGGCCGCACACGATCTCGATCACGGTCAAGCGCGTGCCGGGCGGCAAGGTGTCGAACTGGCTGCACGACAACCTGCAGCCGGGCGCGTCGGTTCGCGTGCTCGGCCCGGCCGGCGAATTCACGTGCGCGCGGCATCCGGCGCGCAAGTACCTGTTCCTGTCGGCCGGCTCGGGCGTCACGCCGCTGATGTCGATGAGCCGCGCGCACCATGATCTCGCCGAGGATCGCGACATCCTGTTCGTGCACAGCGCACGCACGCCGGACGACATCATCTTCGCGCGCGAGCTCGACCTGATCGCGTCGAACCATACGAACTTCCGCACGTCGTTCGTCGTCGAGCGCGTCGGTGCGCGCACCAACTGGCCGGGCGTCACGGGCTTCCTGACGCTGCCGCTGCTGAAGCTGATCGCACCGGACTTCATGGAACGCGAGATCTTCACGTGCGGCCCCGCGCCGTACATGAAGGCCGTGCGCGACCTGCTCGACGAAGCCGGCTTCGACCGCAAGCAGTATCACGAGGAAAGCTTCTCGTTCGAAACGCTCGCGCAGACCGCGAGCGACGACGTGCTCGCCGAACTCGTGCCGGCGGCCAACGACGGCGACGTCGCGACGAAGCAGTACACGGTCAGCTTCGCGAAGAGCAACCGCGAGATTGCGTGCGGCTCCGGGCAGCACGTGCTCGATGCGGCGCGCCAGTCGGGTGTGCGGCTGCCCGCGTCGTGCACGCAGGGCATGTGCGGCACCTGCAAGGTGAAGCTCGTGTCGGGGCAGGTGGAGATGAAGCACAACGGCGGCATCCGCCAGCGCGAGATCGATCAGGGCATGGTGCTGCTGTGTTGCAGCAAGCCGCTGTCGGACCTCGTGATCGACAAGTAGTCGAAGCAAGCCATTGGCTGTCCGGGTGCGTCGCGTCCGGACAAGCATCCGTCGGAAAACAACGATACCGCGGATTTGTGGTTGAAGAACCTAGAGAGGCAACGCGCGGTTAGCGCATATCAAGGAGATCGACCATGAAGTTGTTCGGAAAGCTGTTGTGGACCGGCGCACTGTCGGCAATGGTGGCACTGAGTGCGTCGGCACTCGCGGATACGAAGCCGACGCTGAAGATCGGCTATGTAGAAGGCTGGGACGACAGCGTCGCGACGTCGAACGTCGCCGCGCGCATCATCGAGAAGAAGCTCGGCTACCAGGTGCAACTCGTGCCGGTCGCGGCCGGCGTGATGTGGCAGGGCGTCGCGCGCGGCGACCTCGATGCGACGCTGTCCGCGTGGCTGCCGGTCACGCACGGTTCGTACTGGGACCAGTACAAGGCCAAGGTCGTCGATCTCGGCGCGAACTTCAACGACGCGAAGATCGGCCTGATCGTGCCGGCCTACGTGAAGGCGAAGAGCATCGATGACCTGAACGCGGAGAAGGCCGACTTCGGCGGCCGCATCGTCGGGATCGACGCCGGTGCCGGCGTGATGCGCAAGGCCGACGAGGCGATCAAGAGCTACGGCCTCAGCTACTCGCTGATGCCGAGTTCGGGTAGCGCGATGACGGCGGAACTGGCGCGTTCGGTCAACGCGAACAAGCCGGTGATCGTCACTGGCTGGGCACCGCACTGGATGTTCGCGAAATGGAAGCTGCGCTTCCTCGAGGATCCGAAGAAGGTGTTCGGCGGTGCGGAGCACGTCGACAGCGTCGCGAATCCGGGCCTCGAAACGAAGGCGAAGCCGGTGGTCGTGTTCCTGAAGAAATTCCAGTGGAAGCCGGGCGAGATCGACAGCGTGATGCTGGCGATCCAGAACGGCTCGAAGCCGGAAGCGGCCGCGGATGCATGGATTGCAGCGCATGCAGACCGTGTGAATGCGTGGACTGAAGGCGCACAATAAGCCCGCGGCGATTCGCCGCAATAAATAGATGACGAGACAGTCCGGGAAAGGTTGGAAGGAGTGCGAAATAATCGCACTGCGACACGGCCTTATCCCGGAATTATTTTTTTGATTCTGCAAGAAGGCACGTAAGTTGTTACACTAGCGCCCTTGTGCGGAGTCATCTGCTTTGCATCGGACCAGAGTAAGCGCTGAAGCGCTAACTCTGATCGAGAGGAGGAATTGGATGAGTCAAGCAGGACTGCGTGCAAATCGCACCAGTGATGTCGAGGCAACCATCTCACATGATTCGACGGGCCACACGCTGCATCGTGGCCTGACTTGGAAAGACGCATTCTGGGTAACGAGCGGTGTGCCGGCAGGCGTGCTGTTCACGATCGGCGGCGTATGCGCGACGATCGGCCAGCCCGCGTGGGCGATCTGGATCGCCGCGATCACGATGGGGCTGATTCAAAGCGCGACTTATGCGGAAATATCGGGGCTATTTCCTCATAAATCGGGTGGCGCGTCGGTGTATGGCGCGATCGGCTGGGTCCGTTACAGCAAGCTGATTGCCCCGGTTTCCGTGTGGTGCAACTGGCTCGCGTGGTCGCCGATGCTCGCGCTCGGCTGCGGCCTCGCGGCGAGCTATGCACTCACGAGTCTCTTTCCCGCCGACGCGGCGGTGCTGCAGTGGCAGCTCAAGGTTGCGGATCTCGGTTTCATCAAGCCCGGTCTGTCGCTGCGAATCAACGCGATCTTCATCATCGCGACGATTCTGCTTCTCATCACGTTCAAGCTTCAGCACAGCGGCGCGTCGAAGGCTGCGCGCACGCAGCGCATTCTCGGCATCGCATCGCTCACGCCGCTCCTGATCGTCGGCATCGTGCCGTTCGTCACCGGCGACGTGCCGATGTCGAACCTGCTTCCGCTGCTGCCGCTCGGTCACGATGCGCACGGCAACCTCACGGCCGCGACGTTCGGCTCGTGGAACGGGCAGGGCGTCACGATGGCGCTCGGCGCGATGTTCATGGCCGGCTGGGCGTCATACGGTTTCGAGACGGCTGTCTGCTACACGCGTGAGTTCCGCGATCCGCGTCGCGACACCGCGAAGGCGATCTTCTGGTCGGGGGCGCTGTGTCTCGTCGTGATGACGCTCGTGCCGATGGCGTTCCAGGGCGCGCTCGGCACGCAGGCGATGCTCGATCCGGCGATCGGCGACGGCACCGGCGTTGCGGCCGCGATGGCGAAGATCGTCGGCGGAGGCGCATGGGTCGCGAATGCGGTCATCGTGATGCTGATGCTGTCGATCCTGCTGATCGTGATGACGTCGATGATGGGTTCGTCGCGCACGCTGTACCAGGCCTCGGTCGACGGCTGGCTGCCGAAGTACCTGTCGCACGTGAACGAGCACGGCTCGCCCACGCGCGCGATGTGGACCGATCTCGGCTTCAACCTCGTGTTGCTGATGATGTCGGACTACATGACGGTGCTGTCGATCTCGAACGTCTGCTACATGCTGTTCGTGTTCCTGAATCTTCAGTCGGGCTGGATCCACCGGATGGATCGCGGCAACTGGGATCGGCCGTTCCGCTGCCCGACCTGGCTGCTCGTCGCGGGTTCGATCTGCGGCTACGCGAACCTCGTCTATGTCGGCGCGGGCGCGAACCTGCAGGGCGAAGGCACGCTGCGCAACGGGCTGATCGCGATGCTGCTGATCGTGCCGGTGTTCCTGTATCGCCACTACTGGCAGGATCGCGGCCGTTTCCCCGCGCAGATGCAGCGCGACATGGAACTCGAGGTGCCGAAGCGCGCGAGGTGGCTGAACCTGATGCCGTATGCGGCGCTGATCGGGGCCGGGCTCACGATCTGGCTGTCGTACTACTTCGCGTGGGTGAGGTAAGCGGCTGACCGCGGCACGCGCCGTGCGCGACGAATCCGGACACCGCACCCGGGGCCGTCGTGCGAAGCGTCGAACGGCAAGCGATAAAAAACCGACCGGCGAGTGCCGGTCGGTTTTTTTTGCTGCTTGGCGAACCCGTGCGGGGAGAGCGCGCGACGCGCTTACGGAAACACCACCGTCCGATCGCCGTTCAGGAACACCCGCCGCTCGATGAATCCCTTCACCGCGCGCGCGAGCGTGATGCATTCCACGTCGCGGCCGACCGCGAGCAGCTGCTCGGGCCGCAGCGCGTGATCGACACGTTCGACCACCTGCTCGATGATCGGGCCTTCGTCGAGATCGTCGGTCACGAAGTGCGCGGTCGCGCCGATCAGCTTCACGCCGCGCGCATGCGCCTGGTGATACGGCTTCGCGCCCTTGAAGCCGGGCAGGAACGAGTGATGGATGTTGATCGCACGGTTCGCGAGCTTCGCGCTCGTTTCCTGCGACAGCACCTGCATGTAGCGCGCGAGAATCACGAGTTCGGCGCCGCTCGACTCGAAGAAATCGAGCCACTGCGCTTCCTGCTGCGCCTTGGTGTCGGCCGTGATCGGGAAATGACGGAACGGCAGACCGTGCTGCGCGGCGAGCGGCTCGAAGTCGGGATGGTTCGACACGATGCCCACGATGTCCATCTTCAGCTCGCCCATCCGCCAGCGGAACAGCAGGTCCGCGAGGCAGTGCTCGAGCTTCGACACCATGATCAGCACCTTCGGGCGCGCGTTCACGTCGTGGATCGCCCATTGCGTGTCGCCGTCGCGGCCGCCGAGCTCGGCCGCGATCGGCCCGAACTCCTGGCGCAGCGCGTCGATCTGCAGCGTCTCATCCGTCGGATGAAACACGCAGCGCACGAAGAAGTGGTTGCTGAGATCGTCGTCGAACACGTTCAGCGCATCGACATAGCAGCGATGGCGCTCGAGAAAGCCGACGACGGCGGCGACCTGGCCGGCCGCGCTCGGGCACGACAGCGTCAGGACGAATTGATCGGGGCGTGAGTCGGCGGTCATGAGGTTCCTCGAATGTCTTGGGGCGCGAACCCGCGCGGCGGCGCACCGGGCGCCAGGCTACGCGGGTAGCGGGAGACTCAAGTAAATCAGGACGATTCGGGCACGGATAGAACCAACCCGCCGTGTGGCTGGTATCGGCGCGCCAGCCCCGCCCGGGCGGGCGCCGGCGCGCTGGCAGCCGCCCGGCGGACGTCAGGCGGGGGTCTGCTGACCGGTCGGACGGCCGTTCAGGCCGGCGCGCACGCGTCGAGCAGCCAGCGGCGGAACACGTGGGTCGCGTCCGGCTCGGGCCGCTGCGGCGGCCGCACGAGGAAGTAGCCGCGCGACGTCACGACGGGCGCGTCGACGAGCTTCACGAGCTGCCCGGACGCAACGAGCTCGTCGACGAGCGGCGACCAGCCGAGCGCGACGCCCTCGTCGAGCAGCGCTGCATGGATCACCAGCGCATAGCTGTTGAAGGTCACGCCGCGCGCGTCGGCCGGCGCGTCGAGGCCGTGCGCGTCGAACCAGCCGGCCCACGACAGCCAGCGCTCGGGGCGCGTCGGCTGCACGTGCAGCAGCGGCAGCGTATGCAGGTGCTCGGGCCGTGTGACTTGCGGGTGCGCCGCGCGGAACGCGGGCGAGCACACGGGCGTGACGGATTCCGGAAAGAGCCGCGCGGCCGTGCACGACGGCCAGTGGCCGTCGCCGAACAGGATCGCGATGTCGGCGTGGTCGCGCTGCGCGTCGTAATCCTGTGACGTGACGACCCGCACGTCGACGTCCGGCATCACGCGCTTCAGCCCCGCGAGGCGCGGCATCAGCCAGTAGGTCGCGAAACCGAAATCCGTGACGATCGTGAGCGCGCCGTGCTCGCGGCGCGCGCGCAGCGTCGCGGTGGCGCCGCGCAGCGTGTCGAGGCTCACCCGCACGGCTTCGTACAGGCACTGGCCGTCGCTCGTCAGCGTGACGCCGCGCGGGCTGCGCTCGAACAGCGGCACGCCGAGTTCCGCCTCGAGCTGGAACACCTGCTGGCTCACGGCCGGCTGCGTCGAGCCGAGCTCGCGCGCGGCGGCCGTGAAGCTCTGGAGACGGGCGGCCGATTCGAACGCGCGCAGCGCCTGCATCGACGGTAACGGTTCGGATTTCGACATAAGTCTCTCTAATGGCCTCATAAGGGCCGAACGCCTTCCCGCGCGAATTCGGGCGGGTGATAGTGCTTCGGACGGCACGGCGCCGCGCCAGGCCTTCCAGGATTCTAGCCAGTCGCGGCCAGTGCGCGCGGTACTTTCTGCAGGCCGCGTCCGTCTTGCCGGCTGCTTCGCTGCACGAGCGTCGCGCCGTTTCGTTCGAACACCGATTTCCCCACGACCGCGATGACGAACCCGACTCCCAACATCCTGATCCTGATGGCCGACCAGTTGACGCCGTTCGCGTTGCCGGCATACGGCAACCGCGTCGCGCGCACGCCGACGCTCGATCGCCTCGCCGCGCAAGGCGTGGTGTTCGATGCCGCGTATTGCGCGAGCCCGCTGTGTGCGCCGTCGCGTTTCTCGCTGCTGACCGGCAAGCTGCCGTCGGGTATCGGCGCCTACGATAACGCCGCCGAATTGCCGGCGCAAACGCTGACCTTCGCGCACTACCTGCGGGCCGGCGGGTACCGCACGATGCTGTCCGGCAAGATGCATTTCTGCGGCCCCGACCAGCTTCACGGCTTCGAGGAGCGGCTGACGACCGACATCTATCCGGCCGACTTCGGCTGGGTGCCGGACTGGGATCATCCGACCGAGCGGCCGAGCTGGTATCACAACATGAGTTCGGTGCTCGAGGCCGGCCCGTGCGTGCGCACGAACCAGCTCGACTTCGATGACGAGGTCACGTTCGCGGCCAGGCAGAAACTGTACGACGTCGCGCGCGAACGCGCGGCCGGGCACGACGCGCGGCCGTTCTGCATGGTCGTGTCGCTGACGCATCCACACGATCCGTATGCGATCACGCGCGAATACTGGGATCTGTACAGCGACGACGAGATCGACATGCCGGCCGTGCGGCTCGACGCGGAGCAGAGCGATCCGCATTCGCGGCGGCTGCGCTTCGTCTGCGAAAACGACCGCACGCCGCCGACCGACGCGCAGATCCGCGCCGCGCGCCGCGCGTACTACGGCGCGACGTCCTATGTCGACGCGCAGTTCGGCAGCGTGCTGGCCGCGCTCGAGCAATGCGGGTTCGCCGACGACACGATCGTGATCGTCACGTCCGATCACGGCGACATGCTCGGCGAGCGCGGGCTCTGGTACAAGATGACGTTCTTCGAAGGCGGCTGCCGCGTGCCGCTGATCGTCCACGCGCCGGGCCGCTTCGACGCCGCGCGCGTGCGCGGGCCCGTGTCGCACGTCGACCTGCTGCCGACGCTCGTCGACCTGGCCGGTGCGGCGCCCGCCGGCGGCTGGCCCGACGCCGGATGGCCGGACCCGGTTGACGGCGCGAGCCTCGTGCCGCATCTTCAAGGCGCGCCCGCGCACGACGTCGCACTGGGTGAATACCTCGCGGAAGGGGCGGTCGCGCCGGTCGTGATGATCCGCCGCGGCGACTGGAAGTACGTGCATTGCCCGGCCGACCCCGACCAGCTCTACCACCTCGCCGACGATCCGCGCGAGCGCACGAACCTGGCCGGCCTGCCCGAAGCCGCCGACGTGCTCGCCGCGTTCCGCGCGGAGGCCGCGCGGCGCTGGAACCTGCCGGCACTCGACGCGCAGGTGCGCGCGAGCCAGCGGCGGCGCCGCTTCCATTACGCGGCGACGACGCAGGGCCGCATCCAGGCGTGGGACTGGCAGCCGTTCACCGACGCGAGCCAGCGCTACATGCGCAATCACATCGAACTCGACACGCTCGAAGCGATGGCGCGCTTTCCGCGCGTCGGGCGCTGAACGTATCGCATCGCGCTCATTGACGAACGACGGAGGAAGCAAACCATGAAACGGCAATCCCATGCAGCAATCCGGAGGCTCGGCACGGCGCTCGCCACGGCCGCGTGCGTGGCGGCGATGCAGCCCGCACACGCCGCCGACCCGCAGACGTGCCGCGACGTGAAGATGGCGGCGCCCGGCTGGACCGACATCGACGCGACGAACGCGATGGCCGGTGTCGTGCTGAAGGCGCTCGGCTACCGGCAGGACGTCGCGAACCTGTCGGTGCCGATCACGTACCAGGGCTTGAAGAAAGGGCAGGTCGACGTGTTCCTCGGCAACTGGATGCCCGCGCAGGCGCCGCTCGTGAAGCCGTTCGTCGACGAGAAGTCGATCGACGTGCTGCACGCGAACCTGAGCGGCGCGAAGTTCACGCTGGCCGTGCCCGACTACGTCGCAGCCGCGGGCGTGCGCACGTTCGCCGATCTCGCGCGCTACGCGGACCGCTTCGGCGACAAGATCTACGGGATCGAGCCTGGTGCGCCCGCGAACCAGAACATCAAGCGGATGCTGTCCGACCATGCGCTTGGCCAGGCGAACTGGTCGCTCGTCGAATCGAGCGAGACGGGGATGCTCACGCAGGTCGAGCGCGCGGTGCGCGACAAGCGCTGGATCGTGTTTCTGGCCTGGGAGCCGCACCTGATGAACACCAAGTTCCACCTGACCTACCTGTCGGGTGGCGACGCGTACTTCGGGCCGAACTACGGCGGTGCGACGGTCAATACGGTGACGCGCCCGGGCTTTGCCGGCCAGTGCGCGAACCTGGCGCGCTTGTTCCGGCAGATGACCTTCTCCGTCGACGTCGAGAACCGGATGATCGCCGACATGCTCGACAACAAGACGACGCCGTCGCTCGCCGCGCAGCATGCGCTGAAGGCCGAGCCCGCGCTCGTCGCAGGCTGGCTCGACGGCGTGACCACGGCGGCCGGCGCACCCGCGCTGCCGGCCGTGCGCGCGGTGCTCGACGGCCGCTGACCTGCCTCCGGGCGGCCGGTTTTTGCCGCGCCGCCCGTCTCCGTGTTTTCCCGACCAGTCGCATCGAGACCATTTGGTGTCGCCTTCAGACGGGTGGCAGGAAATATGGGTTTGTATTTTTCGCCAATGGCTTCGTTATTGCGGAAAACGAAATGCCGAAGCCAGCGGACGTAACGAATTCGAATCAGCCGGCGTATTGCGGCGCGCGCCAGGCCACGGTTCTTTCCATCGAACGGTTCAGGGAGGGTGGTCGACAATGAAGCAAAAGAAAGTTGCCGTAGCCGCCGCGCTTGCATGCGCGGCCTGTATTCCCGCCATCGGCCACGCGCAGAGCAGCGTGACGCTGTACGGGATCATCGACGCGGGCATCACGTACGTGAACAACACGGGCGGCTCGCACGTGGTCAAGTTCGACGACGGCATCGCGTACGGCAACCGCTTCGGCCTGAAGGGCACCGAAGATCTCGGCGGCGGCCTGAAGGCCGTGTTTACGCTCGAGAGCGGCTTCCACCTCGGCAACGGGCAACTCGGCTTCGGCGGGGCGGAGTTCGGCCGCCAGGCTTATGTCGGCCTGCAGAACGACTGGGGCACGCTGTCGTTCGGTAACCAGCTGGACATCACCAACGAGCTCGTGTCGATCTACAACATCTCGGCATGGGGCAGCGGCTATGCGATCCACCAGGGCGACTTCGACCGCTTCAACGGTGACCGCCTGCCGAACTCGGTGAAGTTCCTGTCGAACGACCTGAACGGCTTCAAGGTCGGCGCGATGTATTCGTTCGGCAACGTCGCCGGCAACTTCCACCGCAACAGCGCATGGAGCGCGGGCGCGAGCTTCACGAAGGGCGACTTCTCGATCGGTGCCGCGTACACGCGCCTGAACAACCCGAACGGCATCTATGCGTTCGACCCGTACGCGATGATCGGCACGCACACGTTCCTCGGCCAGCAGACCGTCACCGTCGATCCGGCGACCGGCGCGCGCACCGACCTGTTCGCGAACACCGCGATGGACGTCGACAGCCAGGGCACGTTCGGCGTCGGCGCGAGCTACACGATCGGCAAGCTGACGCTCGATGCAAACTACTCGTACACGACGATCAAGGGCTTCGGCCAGTCGTCGCACATGCAGGTGTATGAAGGCGGCGGCCTGTACCAGTTCACGCCGGCGTTGAGCTTCATCGCGGGCTACCAGCACACGCGCTTCGAAGGCCACCACTGGAACCAGGGCACGGCCGGCCTGCACTACCTGCTGTCGAAGCGCACCGACGTCTACATTTCCGGCGACTACCTGCGCGCGTCGCAGGGTGTCGATGCGGTGATCGGCTACAGCTTCACGCCGTCGACCACGCAGACGCAGGCCGATGTGCGAATCGGGATGCGGCATTCTTTCTGAGTGGGGTGGGGTAGATCTTTCGACGTCTTCAGCGAGGTCTCTCTTTGGCGCGAACCGCGGTTCGCGCTTTTTTTTTGCGCGGCGGCGGGGCCGCGCAGTGTGCGCCGGGGGCGCCGGCGCGGCGCGAGCGTCCGGCAGGGGCGGGCCGGTTGGCGATATCATCGCCGTTTGGCCGCATCGCACCTCGCCGATCGCCCGCTTCCTTCCGATGACGTCTCTCCGATGACCACCCCGTTACCCGAATCCCGTCCGCCGTCGCCGTTACCCGCCAACCTGTTCCGCCACGCACCGTTCCAGCGCTTCTGGGGCACGCGCGTGATGTCGTCGCTGGCATTCCAGATCCTGTCGGTCGCGATCGGCTGGTACGTCTATGCGCTCACGCACAGCGCGTTCGCGCTCGGTCTCGTCGGGCTCGCGCAGTTCGTGCCGATGTTCGCGCTGACGCTCGTCGTCGGGCAGGTGGCCGACCGCTACGACCGCCGGCGCATCGCGACCATCTGCCAGGGCGTCGAGGCGCTGGCTGCCGGCGTGTTCCTGCTCGGCGCGGCGCAAGGCGGGCTCACCGCAACGGGCGTGTATGCGCTCGCGGCGATCGTCGGCACCACGCGCGCGTTCGAATCGCCGTCGGTGTCGTCGCTGCTGCCGGCCGTCGTGCCGCGCAGCGACCTGCCGCGCGCGACCGCGCTATCGACGTCCGCGAACCAGGCCGCGCAGATTCTCGGGCCGGCGTTCGGCGGGCTGCTGTACGGCGTTGGTGCGCCGGTCGCGTTCGGCACGAGCGTCGTCGCATTCGCGATCGCGGCGGTGCTGAGCAGCACGATTCCGCTGCGCAGTGCGCCGCCCGCGCGCGAGCCGGTTACGCTGCGTTCGGTGTTCTCGGGCATCGCGTTCATCCGGCGCGAACCGGCGATCCTCGGCGCGCTGTCGCTCGACTTGTTCGCGGTGCTGTTCGGCGGCGCAACCGCGCTGCTGCCGATCTACGCACGCGACATCCTGCAGGTCGGACCGTGGGGGCTGGGCGCATTGCGCGCGGCACCCGCGGTCGGTGCGCTCGCGGGCACGCTGTGGCTGACGCGCTTTCCGCTCAAGGGGCGGCCGGGCCGCGCGATGTTCGGCGGCGTGATCGCATTCGGCATCGCGACGATCGTGTTCGGGCTGTCGAAGAATTTTGCGCTGTCGCTCGTCGCGCTGGCGGCGTTGGGCGCGTCTGACGTGGTCAGCGTCGTCGTGCGCCTGTCGCTCGTGCAACTGCGCACGCCGGACGACATGCTCGGTCGCGTGAGCGCGGTCAACTCGCTGTTCATCGGCACGTCGAACCAGCTCGGCGAATTCGAATCGGGCGTGACGGCTGCGTGGTGGGGCGCGCCGGCGGCGATCGTGGTCGGCGGCGCGGCGACGATCGCCGTTGCGCTCACGTGGATGCGCCTGTTTCCGACCTTGCGGAACATGACGTCGCTGGAGCGCGATCATTGAGCCGATGTCACGGCCGGATGCATCCGCCTGAAGCCGGCCTTGTTCACGGCAATTTATTTCAAAACGCTTTCTATTTTCAATCAATTGCCAAACGGAATTCGACCTGGATAATCGTCTGATTAATCAGACGGGCAGCCGTCGTTTCGATTGGGTCGAAGCGATGGCGCCGGAAACCGTGAGCGCCGGCCGGATTCGACGAGGCGGGAAACCGAAAAGGGGCTATTCCATCAATGCCTTGCTGCGCCGGGCTTCGAGCGATTATTCATCGGATGAAATGACCGATGAGAATTACGGAATCTATTCTACTAATTACAATTAACTTTCCGTAATTTTTCGAAACATAGCCCTTTCGTATGACGAAGCGGTTATCAATTGAAACAATAAGAAATATCTGGAATGATACCGATTCTCATTTTCATGACCGCTGCGGCGACTGCGCCGCCGGTCACTCGTCAACCGTAGCCAGCCAGTGTCGTCGTCGGCCTGATCGTCGTCGCCCAGCGAGCCAACGCATCCGTGCCTCGTGCGCGCATCGCCGCGCGTTCCACGCGGGGCGGTTTCATTCCGACTGGATTTCCATGCCGAACAGGACCCCGTTCGCGAGCGCGCTCGCGCTGGCCTTTGCCTTGCCTATTGCTTCGCCCGCACTCGCTCAGAGCACGAGCGCCGAAGCGTCGCCCGCCGCCACCGCGAAACCGGGCGCTGCGTCGCCGGCCGCCGCCGCGACCGCGCGCGACGCGCTGCCGACGATCAGCGTCACGGGGCAGGCCGTGCAGCAGGACTTCCAGGCCGAGCGCTCGACCGTCGGCGCGAAAACCCCCACCGCGCTGCGCGACATTCCGCAGTCGGTCACGGTGATCAACAAGGCGCTGATGGAATCGCAGGGGCTCACGTCGTTCCAGGACGCGCTGCGCAACGCGCCGGGCATCACGATCGGCGGCGCGGAAGGCGGGCAGATCGGCAACAACATCAACCTGCGCGGTTTCACCGCGCAGAACGACATCTATCTCGACGGTTTCCGCGATCGCAACCAGTACTACCGCGACACGTTCGACCTCGATTCGGTCGAGGTGCTGTACGGTCCGTCGTCGATGCTGTTCGGACGCGGTTCGACGGGCGGCGTGATCAACCAGGTGTCGAAGAAGGCGAACCTGAAGCCGTCGGCCGAGGTGTCGACGACGATCGGCACCGACGATCACTACCGCACGAGCGTCGACCTGAACCGGCCGCTCGGCGCGACGTCGGCGTTCCGCATCAACGCGTTCGGCCAGTCGCTCGGCTCGACGCGCGACGTGATGAAGAACAAGGACTACGGGATCGCGCCGGAGCTGCGCTTCGGCATCGGCACGCCGACCGAGGTCACGCTGTCCGCGTTGATCCAGCACAACTACGACATGCCGGACTACGGCGTGCTCGCGGTCAACGGCCATCCGGCGCCGGTGCCGAAGAACACGTTCTACGGCCTCACCGACGACCGCACGATCCAGGACGTGCAGACGGTGTCCGCGCGCATCGATCATCGCGTCAACGACGCGCTGACGATCAGCAACCGCACGTCGTTCTCGCACTCGATGACCGACGCGCGCGAGACGGCCGCGAACGCGGTGCTGACCGGGCCGCGGTCGTCGAGCACCGCGCTGGCGAACGGCAACTACACGTCGTTGCCGATGTCCGCGCTGTATGTGAAGCTCGCGAGCCACGATCGCGTGATCGAAAACCATTCGGTCGACAACGACACGATGGCGCATTTCAAGTTCGACACGGGCTTCGTGAAGCATGACCTGATCGCGGGCGTCGAGTTCGGGCACGACAGCTACACGAACCAGGCGTACACGCGCAGCGGCCTGCCGATCCTGTCGCTGATCAATCCGGCCTACCTGTCGTCGACCGCGGCCAACGCGACGCAGACGCCGGCCAACCATGCCGAATCGGGCGCGACGACGCTCGCCGCCTACATGAACGACACGGTGTCGATCGGCCGCGACTGGAAGTTCGTCGGCGGGCTGCGCTGGGACCGCTTCCAGGCGCATCTCGCGAACACGGTGAGCGCACCCCGCTACGCGTCGCAGACGAACTATTTCACGAGCGTGCGGGCCGGCGTGATCTACCAGCCGACCGAATCGCAGTCGTACTACTTCTCGTACGGCACGTCGTTCAACCCGTCGCTCGAGACGCTGACGGTCACGAACAACACGCAGAACCTGTCGCCCGAACACACGAAGTCGTACGAGGTCGGCGGCAAGTGGGATCTGCTGAACGACAACCTGTCGGTCACGTCGGCGCTGTTCCAGCAGGAGAAGAGCAATGCACGCACGCTGACGTCGACGGGCGAATACCTGCTCGAAGGCGACATTCGCGTGCGCGGCTTCCAGGCGAGCGTGACGGGCCACATCACGCCGAAGTGGCAGGTGTTCGGCAGCTACACGTACATGAACGGCGTGATCCTGAGCGCGCTCGACGGCACGCAGGGCAAGACGCTCGCGAATACGCCGCGCAATACGTTCACGCTGTGGACCACCTATGCATTCACGCCGCACTGGGAGATCGGCGGCGGCCCGACCTACATGTCGGGACGCTACGCGGCGAATACGAACTACGTTCAGGTGGGCGGCTACACGCGCTGGGATGCGACGGCCGCG
Organism: Burkholderia sp. Bp9142; assembly: GCF_003853415.1. Classification (GTDB taxonomy): domain Bacteria; phylum Pseudomonadota; class Gammaproteobacteria; order Burkholderiales; family Burkholderiaceae; genus Burkholderia. Next base: position 119,006 of record NZ_QTPP01000003.1, read on the forward strand.
TATCACGCGAAGCAGTGGGACCTGCGCCTGAACCTGCTGAACCTGACCAACAAGTTCTATTACGATGCGCTGATCCAGTCGGACGGCGGTCGCGCCGTGCCGGGCATCGGGCGCACGTTCCTCGCGACGCTCGACTACCGGTTCTGAGCAGTACGCATGCCGTCCCGTTATTCGATGAAACAGGTGGAACGATGCTTGTACACATACCGAACGTGCTGACGCCCGAGCAGGTGGGCATGATGCGCGACCGGCTCGACCGGGCGGGCGACGCGTGGGTCGACGGTCGCGCGACGGCCGGCTACACGGGCGCGCCGGTCAAGCGCAACCAGCAGATCGCCGAGCACTCGCCGGTCGCGCGCGAACTCGGCGACGTGATCCTGGCCGCGGTCGAGCGCAATCCGCTGTTCATCAGCGCGGCGCTGCCGAACCAGGTCTATCCGCCGCTGTTCAACCGCTACGAAGGCGGGATGACGTTCGGCAGTCACGTCGACGGCGCGGTGCGCGTGCTGCCGAACGGCGTGAAGCTGCGCACCGACGTGTCGGTCACGCTGTTCCTGTCCGCACCGGACGAATACGACGGCGGCGAACTCGTGATCGAGGACGCCTATGGCGTGCAGCAGGTCAAGCTGCCGGCCGGCGACATGATCGTCTACCCGGCGACGAGCCTGCACCAGGTCACGCCGGTCACGCGCGGCGTGCGGGTCGCGAGCTTCTTCTGGGTGCAGAGCCTCGTGCGCAGCGATGCGCAGCGCGCGCTGCTGTTCGACATGGACACGGCGATCCAGCGGCTCAACGCAAGCGGCGCCGATACGCAGGCGTGCCGCAGCCTGGTCGGCTGTTATCACAATCTGTTGAGAATCTGGAGCGAGACGTGAGCGTTGCCGATCCCATCGAAATCGACGCGGCACCCGCATCGCGTGTCGCGCCTGGCGCGCGTCCGGCCGGCTCCGGCGGCACGCGATCGCGCCGCGGCACGTTCATCAAGTGGCTGCGCAAGGTGCACGGCTGGGTCGGCCTGTGGGGCGCCGCGCTCGGCCTGCTGTTCGGCGCGACGGGGTTCCTGCTGAATCATCGTGCGCCGCCGCTGCGGATCCAGACCGGTGCGCCGCATGTCGAGACGTTGCGGCTCGATGTGCCCGATCCCGAACCCGCGTCGCCGCGTGACCTTGCACAATGGTTGCGTACGCAACCGGATCTGCATCTGCCGGAACGCATGGGCCGCGTGCAGCAGGAGCCCGAGCATCCGGTCGCGTGGGGCGACCGCGAGACCGTGCAGCCCGAGCACTGGCAGCTCGTGTTCGCGTCGCCGCGTGAAAGCGTTGCCGTCGACTACTGGGTCGGCAGCGACACGATGACACTCAAGCGCACCGGCAACGGCACGCTCGCGTGGCTGACGAACCTGCACAAGGGCGTCGGGCTGAGCATCGGCTGGGTGTTGCTCGTCGATACGCTCGCCGGCGCGCTGATCCTGCTGTCGCTGACGGGCGTGCTGTTGTGGACGGAACTGAACAAGCGCAAGACGATCGGCGCGGTGCTCGTGGTCGGCTCGATCGTTGCGATCGTGTGCGCGGCCGGCGTGTAACGCTTGACGGTCAGGCGCCGGCGTCGCGCGTGACCTGTACGGCCGTGCCGTAGCAGATGACTTCCGTGATGCCCGAGCCGATCTCGGTCGAGTCGTAGTGCATCGCGACGATTGCATTCGCGCCGAGCTTGCGCGCATCGGCGAGCATCTTGTCGAATGCCTGCTGGCGCGCCTTCTCGCACAGCGACGTATAGAGCGTGATGTTGCCGCCGAAGATGGTCTGCAGCGCCGCGCCGAACGAGCCGACGATCGAGCGCGAACGCACGATGATGCCCTGTGCGACGCCGAGCGAGCGGACCGTCGTATGGCCGGCCAGGTCGAACGCGGTCGTGACGCGCTCGGGCGTGAGATCGCTGATTGAGCGGGAGAAATCGGTCATGGCGGTGCACCGTGGTGCGGAAGTGATCGAACGACGATTCTATCCGGAACGGGAAACGCGTTCGAACGGGCGCCTGACTAGCGCGCCCGTTCTCGGCCGGGCCGGCCGAGCCCCGGTCAGTGCTTGACGGCCGTGCTGGCGTCGCCGCCGAGATCAACCGCATACGCGAGCGCCAGCTTGCCGAACTTCAGCGCGTGGTTCGCCTGCCGATCCGAATTCTCCAGCGTGTCGTTCACGGTATGGATGGTCGGACTGTCGTTCTGGTCGGCCTCGAACGGGAACGACGCCGGGTAGCCCTGCGCATTCCACGACGCATGATCCGAGCACGCATACCCGCACTGCGACGTGCCGATCGAGAGTTCCGGCAGGTAGGTCTTCGCGAGGTTCGTCAGATAGGTGTTCTGTGCGGCGTTCGTGTAGTCGGTGATCAGGTAGATGTCTTTCGGATCGCCCTTGTAGTTCGTCATGTCGAGCTGCAGCACGCCGACCACGTTCGCGTTCTGCGCGCGGAACTGCTTCGCGATCGCCTTCGAGCCGAGCAGGCCGGCTTCCTCGGCTGCGTAGCCGACGAACTTGATCGTCCGCTTCGGCCGATAGTCGTTCGCGAGCAGCACGCGCAGCGCTTCGGTGAGGCTCGCGATGCCGGATGCGTCGTCGTCGGCGCCGGGCGAGCGCGTGTTTTCCGTCGTGCGGCCGACCGTCGAATCGAGGTGCCCGCCGAGCACGATCGTGCCGGCGGCCGGATCGCTGCCGCGGATCGTCAGGATCACCGATTTCTGCGGAAAACCGGTATGCGCGAACTGCTCGACGGCGATGTCGGCACGCGAGCCGGCGAGCTGCTTCCACTGCAGCGCGAGCCAGTCCGACGCGGCGACGCCGTGCGACGTCGTGTAGTAGCGGTTCGTGAAGCCGGACAGCGACGTGATCGTGCCGACGATGTTGCTGGCCTGAAGTTGCTGGAGCCAGGTGTTGATCTGCGGCGCGTTCGATACTGTGTACGCGGTCAGGGCGGCCCGCTTCGCGACTGCCGCAGGCACCGGCTGCAACGCCTGGCGCGCGTCGTCGAACGAATCGTGCACGATGTAGCCGGGCCCGTGGCCGCGCGCATGGTGTACCGCATGCGCGAGTTCGCCGAGCCGGGAATCGTCGATCTCGACGACATGCACGGTTTCGCGGCGCACGGCGCCATCGGCCGCCTTGCCGGCGTCGATTGTGGTGCTGTATTGCGCGGTTGCGCTTGTGTCGATGCGTTGAAGCTGCTTGAGCGCGGTGTCGCCGAGCGTGATCCATACGGGCGTCGCGTGCGCCGCGGCGGCGCTCAGCAGCATGCCGCCGAGTGCGGCGCTCAGGCGGGTCAATGTCAAGGTAGGCATGTTCGATCTCGTGAGGGTAGCGATGTCGAGGAAGAGGGGGTGCCGCAGATCGTGCGACGCTCCCCCGCCTGCTGCGGAATTACGACTTCTGCGGCACGGTCACGCCGTACGTGCAGCTCTGGTTGTACGCATTGCCGATTGCCGTGAGCTGTGCGCTGCTGTAGCCGAGCGCGGCGGCGGCCGTCAGCACCGCCTGCGCGGCGGCCTTCTGGTTCGTCGAGCTGTTGGTCATCGACAGCCCCTTCAGGAACGCCTTGTCCATCGCCTGCGCGCCGATCGCGTCGCGCGCGACGAGGTTGCACGACGCCCAGTACTGGCCGGCCGTGTGGATCTCCGCGCCGCGTGCCTGCGCATACGTGCGCCCGACGTTCCAGTTCGTCACGCGGCCGCCCCAGTATTCGTTGTGGCCGTCCCAGTTGTAGACCCAGTGATACTGCGCGTCGGACGGGCTCCACTGGTTGAAGTCGCGGCTGTACGCGGCGGCGAGGTAGTCGCCGGTGCCTTCCGACAGGCCTTCCTGTTGCGACAGGCCGCCGTTGGTCACCCAGTCGTGGATGCCGTGGCCGAGCTCGTGGATCACGACGTCGGCATCTTCCGCATCGTCGACGCCGCCCTGCCCGAAGGTCAGCCGGCCGCTGCTCGACGAGTACGACGAGTTGTCGTCGCCCGATTCGCCGTGCGGGTCGTACTGCACGCCGCCCGTGTACTGGTACGGCAGCGCCTTGATGCCGAGCGTCTGGTTCACGTAACGGAGGAACGTGTCGATGTGGAAGTACGTGTTCACCGCCTCGAAATACAGGTTGCCGCGCGCGAACTCGAACGCCGGCGTCGCCTGTGCCGGGCACGCGTTGTCGCGCGGCGCGTCGAAGTCGACGCACGACGCATACGGGCCCGACAGCACGTAGCGCGCGCCCGACTGCGCGAGCTCCTTCAGCGTCACGCGCGCGCGCGCGGCCGTGAGCTGCGTGGAATCGGCGTCGCTGTTGTCCTTGTAGCCCGTGCTGCCGTAGCTGCTCTTCGTCGACGAAAGCGGATCGGGCCGGAATACGAAACCGGTGCCGTCGGTCGCATAGAGCGCCTTGTCCTCGGCGCGCAGCACTTCACCGCTGTCCGCGTCGATCAGCAGTTCCCAGTCGCCCTTCGGGCCGTCCTGCGGGCGGCCGCGCACCTTCCACGCGGTATGCGTGCCGGCCTTGTCGACGAACGCGACGCGTTGCGCGTCGAGATTCGTGAAGCCGCTGACGCCGAGATACGCGCGCGCGCGGTCGAACGCCTGCTGCTGGTCGACGGCCTGCGCCTTGTGCGCGGTGGCGACCACGCCGTTGATCGTGTTGCTCGCGACGTACAGGATGCGGCCGTCCTTCGCGACCGTCACCGCGATGTCGCTACCGTACACGGGCAGCCCCGCCGCCTGCTGCTGAAAGCGTACGACGGTGAAGTCGGCGTCGCTGCGCTCCGATGTCACCGCGAGGCTCGCGAGCGCGGCCGGGTCGAGCCCGAGCTGCGTTGCCTGCGACGCGACGAAATCGCGCGCGGTGGCGGCGGGCGTGGCGGCCGCCTTCTTCGCGCGATACGCGGGGTTGTACAGCGTGACGGCGACGCCGTCGGCGCGGAACTGCCCCGCGGCGGTATCGGCCTTGGCCGCGGCCGGTGCCACGCCGCGCGTCAGGCTTTCGCGCAGGCTCGACGCCTGCGGGTTCGCGACCTTGGTATCGGCCGCGCTGCCGCCGACGATGCCGAAACCGAGCGCGAGACCCAGGGCGAGCGGCAATGCTTTGCGTGATGTCTGCATACGTGATCCTCATCTCAACGGTTGGACACGCCTGCACGCTTGTGGCGAGCAGGCACGACACGGCCCGCGCGCCGGCTCGATGGAACCGGTGCGGCGAAGCGGTGCTGGGAGATTCGACTGACTGAGGACGACTAAGCGTCAGGTCGAAGCGAATCGGAAAGGACAGGCGGCGGGGAAGCGAACGGCAGGCAGGTGCGGCGACGGCGAAGCGAGCATCGTCATGTCATACCCCTCGGATCGGCATGGATATCGGTTCGGCAGCCTGCGCGGCGCGACGTGCGTCGGACCCGGGCTCTCATCTCCTTAGGGCTGCCTATCTAATTGCGAGGTATGTTACAGAACATTTTCAGCGACTTTGCAAATTATTTTCGAAGGCCGCTTCGGTCCGTCGATCAATCGCCGATATTGTTCAGAGAATGGCGGGAAACGCTGCCGGCGTGCGCAATAGCGCGCCGGATTGTACGCAAAAGCAGCGCCGTTCAGCGCGTCGCGCGGCGGTCGCTGCGCGGGCTCACGCCGAAACGCGAGCGGTACGTGCGCGAGAAATGCGATGGCGATTCGAAGCCGCATGCGACGCACACCGCCGTGATGCTCATGTCGGTCTGTTGCAGCAGCTCGCGCGCACGATCGAGGCGCAGGTTCAGGTAGAAGCGCGTCGGCGTGTCGTTCAGCGTCGCGCTGAACAGCCGTTCGAGCTGGCGCCGCGTGATCGACACGTCCTGCGCGAGCGCGTCGGAGCCGAGCGGGTTCTCCATGTGCCGCTGCATCGTGTCGATCACCTGGATCAGCTTGCGGTTGTGCACGCCGTAGCGCGCGGCGATTTCGAGCCGCTGGCTGTCCGAGCGCTGCCGGATGCGGCTGACGACGAACTGCTCGGAGATCGCCGCCGCGAGATCGGCGCCGTGCCGCCGGCCGATCAGGTCGAGCATCATGTCGATCGACGCGGTGCCGCCCGCGCAGGTGATGCGCCGGTCGTCGATCTCGAACAATTCCTGTGTCGCGTTCAGGCCCGGGTAGCGTTCGCGGAATGCGGCAAGCGCCTCCCAGTGCAGCGTGAGCGTTTGCGATGCGTCGAACAGCCCGGCCTCCGCGAGCACGAAGCTGCCGGTGTCGATGCCGCCGAGCGTCGCGCCGTGCCGGTTCTGGCGGCGCAGCCAGTCGCCGAGCGCGCGGTCGTAGCACACGAGCGGATCGAAGCCGGCGACCACGAACACCGTCCCGACCTGCGCGACGTCCGCGTATGCGGCTTCGGCCGCGACCGGGATGCCGTTGCTCGCGGCGACGGGCGCGCCGTCCGCGCTGATCACGTGCCAGCGGTACAGCTCGGTGCGAAACCGGTTCGCGACGCGCAGCGGCTCGACCGCGGACATGAAGCCGAGCGCGGAGAAGCCGGGCAGCAACAGGAAGTGGAAATCCTCTGGCATCGGGGCGTGGGGTGGAGTCGGGGGGGCGTCGCGCGCTGCGCGGCGAGCGGCCAGGGCAGCCACACGCCGCGCCCGGCTCGCGGGCGTCGCACGTTCAACCACGGATTATCGCGGGTTTTGCGGGCGGTCAGCGCGTTTTTGCGTGGCGCACCGTCCGGCGCGCCGTCGTCGAGGGCAGTTCGCCGAACTGGGCCTTGTACGCGTTCGCGAAATGCCCGAGGTGGATGAAGCCCCAGCGCGCGGCCGCCTCGCAGATCGGCAGGTCGGACTGCCGCGTGTCGAGCAGCAGGCGTCGCACCTGCGCGAGGCGCAGTGAGCGCGTGTAGTTCAGCGGGCCGGTCTGCACGACCGACTGGAAGCTGTTCTGCATCGTGCGCCGGCTCACGCGCAGCTGCGTGCACAGGCTCAGGATGTCGACGGGCGCTTCCGGGTGCTCGATCACGTAGTCGTGCACGCGGCGCACGATGTCGGCGTGGCACGCATGCGTGAGGCGGTTTGGCGGCTCGGGCATCCGGTAGGTGAGGAGATCGACGAGCACGTTGGCGACATCGCAGCGCAGCTCGGACTGCGCACGGGGCGCGTCGAACATGTCGGGCGCCGACAGTACGCGTTCGAGCAGCGTCGCGAGCTGCACGCTCGCGCGTTCGCGCGCGGCGACCGGCACATCGACGACGCCGCGCCGCAGCGTGCGCGTGTCGAGCCGGACGTCGGCGGCATCCTCGATCTGCTGCGTCAGCTCGGGATCGACAGCCACGCCGATCAGCGACATGTCGTCAGGAGAATGGAGTTCGAAAGGCGCGCCGCCGCGCGCCATCACGATCGTGCCGCGTTCGATGCGCGCATCGCCGAACGCGAAGGTGCCCGAGCCGGTGAGCGGCATCCCGAACACCGTATGGCCGGGCGGCAGGCGCCCGCGCTGGATGACGCGCACGTTCGCCGCCTCCTGGAACAGCTGCACGCCGTCGAGCTCCACGTGCTTGACCGCGCTGCGATACGAGCCGGAGCCGATCTGGTCGTAACGCTGGTCCCAGCCGCGCAGCGCCTCGGCATGCCGGTCTGCGTCGTCGAACCTCTGGTGAAACACGAGCACGGCGCCTCCGGCGATCGTTCGGACCGCGCAAGATTAAACCGACCGCGCGGTCGGTGCAATACGGATGAGCGCTATTCCTCCGGGGGTTTTCGAGGGGTCGGAAGCTGCCGGCAACAGGCGCCTTTCAGGCGGTTTTCCAATATCCCGAATCGGCACGCACGCGTTGCCGGTCCGGGTGCTGAACGGATTTATTGTCGAACTACAGTCGCCCCACATAACGTGAATCCCAACTGGAGGCGACATGAGAACAAGGCGACGCACCGCGGCTTACGCGGCGACGCTGGCGTTCGCGGCGGCGTGGGCCGGCAGCGCGGACGCGACGGAAAAGCCTGAGGAACTGGTCGTGCAGAAGATGCCGCCGTGGCATCCGCACGAGGTGTACGTCGTCGATATCGCGATGCCGACGATGACCGACGGGCGAATCTTCGTGTACGACGCCGACGCGAGGAAGCTGCTCGGCCAGATCGACGGCGGCTTCGCGCCCGGCCTCGCGATCTCGCCCGACCACAAGACGAGCTTCATCGCGACGACCTATTTCTCGCGCGGCTCGCACGGCACGCGGACCGACGTCGTCGAGATGACCGACAACACGACGCTCGATCACACGGGCGAGATCGTGATTCCGGCGAAGCACGGGCAGCACGTGCCGTCGCCGTACAACACCGCGTTCAGCGCGGACGGCAAGCGGCTGTACGTCGCGAACATCACGCCGGCTGCGTCGGTGACGGTGATCGACGCGGTGTCGAAGAAGGTGCTGTCGGAGATCGACACCGCGGCATGCGTGCTCGCGTATCCGTCGGGGAACGACCGCTTCGCCGCGCTGTGCGAAAGCGGCAAGGCGCTCACCGTCACGCTCGACGCGAACGGCAAGGAAGCGAAGCGCACGATGTCGGACGCGTTCATCGACGTCGACAACGATCCGGCCTTCATCAACGCGTCGCGCTACCACGGCGGCTATCTGTTCACGACGTACCACGGCAACGTGCGCGGCGCCGATTTCAGCGGCGACAAGCCCGCGTTCGGCAAGTCGTGGTCGTTGCTGACCGACGCCGAGCGCGCCGAGGGCTGGCGCCCGGGCGGCATGCAGCAGACGGCCGTGCACGCGAAGCAGAACCGCTACTACGTGCTGATGCACAAGGGCGGCGACGGCACGCACAAGGATCCCGGCACGCAGGTGTGGGTGTACGACCTGAAGACGAAACAGCGCGTCGCGCGCTGGGATCTCGCGCAGCTGAAGATCGATCCGCTCGTGTCGATCCAGGTCAGCGAGGATGACAAGCCGCTGTTCTACGGGCTGACGGGCACGTCCGATCTCGTCGTGATGGACGCGCGCACCGGCAAGCTGCAGCACGTCGAGAAGCAGATCGGCAGTACGTCGACGCTGCTCGTGAACCCGTGAGGCCGCGATGACGCTCGATCCCGTACTCGCCACCAGCGCGCAGGCCGGCGCTGCCGTCGTCGTGCTGCTCGGCGCCTTCGCGAAGATGCGCCGGCCTGCGGCGTTCCGGCAGGCGCTCGCCGGCTATCGCCTGCTGCCCGATGCGCTCACCGTACCCGCCGCGTTCGCGATTCCGCTCGCGGAAGCCGTCGGCGCCGCGGCGCTGCTGTTTCACGAGACACGCATGACCGGCGCGCTCGGCCTGATCGCGTTGCTGCTCGTCTTCGCGGCCGGCATGACGATCAACATCCTGCGCGGCCATACCGACATCGACTGCGGCTGTTCCGGTTTTGCCGCCGCGCGCGCGGATGCGCCGCGCGGCATCGGCTGGCTGCATGTCGCACGCGTGCTGCTGCTCGTCGTGCTGGCCGCGACCGCGTTCGTCGAGCCGGGCAGCCGCGCGGTCGTGTGGTTCGACTATCTGACGCTGTTCTCTTCCGTGCTGCTGATCGTCTGCGCGCTGCTCACCGTCGACGTGCTGCTCGCCAACGTACCGCGCCTTTCCCATCTGAGGAATTCATGATGCAAACCGCTCTCACCGTTTCCACCGCCTTGCTGTGGGTCGCCGTTCTCGCGCTCGGCGCGATCTGCCTCGCGCTCGTGCGCCAGATCGGCATCCTGTACGAACGCATCATGCCGGCCGGCGCACTGATGATCGACAAGGGCCCGGCAGTCGGCGCGATGGCGCCGACCTTCGAACTGACCGACATTCGCGGCTCGCAGGTGAAGGTCGGCGGCATCGATGCATCGGGCAAGGCGACGCTGCTGTTCTTCCTGTCGCCGACGTGCCCGGTCTGCAAGAAGCTGCTGCCGCTGTTGCCGTCGCTGCAGGCGAGCGAATCGACGCCGGTGAACATCGTGCTCGCGAGCGACGGTGATCGCGATGAACACACGCGCTTCGCGCAGAAGCACGACCTCGCGCGTTTCCCGTACGTGCTGTCGCAGGAACTCGGCCTCGCGTACCAGATCGGCAAGCTGCCGTATGCGGTGCTGCTCGACGACACCGGCACCGTGCGCGCGAAGGGGCTCGTCAACACCCGCGAGCATCTGGAGAGCCTGTTCGAAGCGAAGGAGCGTGGCGTTGCATCGCTGCAGCAGTTCGTGCACGGCGATCACGACCACGGCGGTCACGAAAAGCACGCGCAGCGCGCGTGATCGGCCGACCCTCTTTCAACGTCAACGGAGGACAACGACATGGGCCTGTTTGATTCATGGTTCGAGCGGTCGGCGCGTGGCGTCGCGCAGCATAGTTCGCGGCGCAGTGCGATGGCGAAGCTCGGCAAGGTGCTGGTGGGGTCGGCGATGCTGCCGCTGTTGCCGGTCGATCGCACCGCGTATGCAGCGGATGCGGCGTCCGGCGCATCGGCGGCATCCGGTGCCGCCGCGTCGGGCGCAAGCGACGATCCGATGAGCTGCGATTACTGGAAATACTGCGCGATCGACGGCTGGCTGTGCAGTTGCTGCGGCGGCACGTCGAGCAGCTGCCCGCCGGGCACGACGCCGTCGCCGATCACGTGGATCGGCACCTGCCGCAATCCGCACGACGGGTCGGACTACATCGTGTCGTACAACGACTGCTGCGGCAAGACGTCGTGCGGCAAGTGCTTCTGCAACCGCAACGAGCGCGAGAAGCCGCTGTACAAGCTGTCGCTGAACAACGACATCAACTGGTGCATGGCGAACGGCAATTCGAATTATCACTGTTCGGTTTCGGTCTTGTTGGGAGCAGCCAAGCAATGAACGTGAAGCAAGCTGGAATGATCGTGGTCGCGTGCGTGGCGGCTGTCGCGGGTTTTGCGTTGCCGGGTTTGGCCGGTGCGCAGCAGGCCGTCCATTACCCGGCGGGCAAGAGCCTGTTCGACGCGCAATGCGCGGTGTGCCACCAGGCGGGCGGCAAGGGGCAGGACGGCCTCGCGCCGCCGCTGACCGAGTATCCGGGCAAGTACGCGACGGCAGAGGCGGGCCGCGCGCAGCTCGTCGCGACGCTGTTGCACGGGATGTTCGGCGAGATCAACGTGCACGACAAACGCTACAACTTCAAAATGCCGTCGTTCGCGAGCGCAAGCGATGACGATATCGCGAACGTGCTCAACTACGTCGTGTTCGATCTCAACGACAAGCACGGCGACGCGAAGCCGTTCACGGCAGCCGACATTCGCGCGGCGCGTGCGAAGGAGATGGACGGCACGGCCGTTCACGCGCAACGTGCGGTCGTGACGAAGGGGCTGGGGCTGTGAATGCCGGATGCATTCGGCGTCGTGGCCGGCGTGCGGTGGCGTTGCGGATCGGGGCATTCGTGACACGCCGTCTGTCTTCGGTGCTGGGGGTTGCTGTCGCGGCATGCGCGATTGCCGTACCCGCACATGCCGACGGCGTGACCGACACCACACGCGCGCACCAGCACTGGGTGCTCAACTGCATGGGCTGCCACACGGCGACGGGCGGCGGCATTCCGGGCAAGGTGCCGCCGCTCGCGAACTCGCTTGGTTATTTCACGCATCTGTCAGCGGGGCGCGAGTACGTGATGCGCGTGCCCGGCGCGTCGAATTCGGCGCTGTCGGACAAGGATCTCGCCGACGTGCTCAACTGGGTGCTCACGACGATGAACCGCGATGCGCTGCCGCGCGATTTCAAGCCTTATACCGCGGCCGAAGTCGCCGCGCATCGACGGCCGGCGTTTTCTGACGTCGCGACGGTACGTGCCGGGCTGGTCCGCGCGCTGCACGAGCGCGGGGTCACGGGTGTGTCGGATCGGTACTGATCGGCTTCGCCGATGAAGCTTCGGTACCGGGAACGGCGGATTGGCGGTATTCAGGGCGGCGCGGTATCCCCGCGCCGTCACGCGCGGATCAACACGACGCCGAGGATCAGGCACGCCGCGCCGGCGATGCGTATTACGTTGACCGGATGCTGCGGCGCGTAGCAGTTTCCCGATCGAGAACACCGAATTGGCAGCGCGCCATTTCCGCGTTACGCTCGTTTCGCCGGTCGACGCCGGCGCTGAATGGATCGTGGGAGGCTCAAATGGCGATCGAATACTTTGCAGAGCGCAATCCGGTCACTCGAAACCAGCCCCGGTCGCTGGCGACCAAGGCTGGCGATCTGGTGTTCGTGTCCGGTCAGGTGGCGAGAAACGAAGACGGGAGCCTCGTCGCAGGCGGGATCGAAGCGCAGACGCGTCAGACATTGAAGAACGTCGCCCACGTGCTCTCGCTGGCGGGATGCACACTCGGCGACGTGGTGAAAACCACTGTCTGGCTCGAGGACGCGCGCGACTTCGCGGAATTCAATCGTGTCTATGCGGAGTTCTTCCCGGGGAACAAGCCGTCACGATCGACCTTGCAGGCGACGAACATGGTCGGTACCAAGATCGAAATCGAGGCGATTGCCTGCAGGCCCTGAGCGCCGAGAGCGGTGTGCCGGGTATCCGGGTGAGCGTCGGATCGATGCCCGCATCCATGAAAATGGATGGCGGATGGCGGCAAGCTCGAAATTTTTCGGCATATCGGTAGTTGCGATGGTCGTGCGTTATCGAGCCGGCGGCTCAAAGCCCCTTTTGCGCAGAACGGCTATCGCTTCGGCCGATGTCAGTAATTGGATCAGCGCCTGCGCCGCGGCGGGATCCTTCGTATCGCGGCCGATGCCGGCGGTGTAGACCGTGTCGTGCTGGAGTTCGCGCGGCAGCAGACCGACCAGCCGGACGCCTGGGACATCGACGATGTTCGGCACCGTGATGACGGTCGCATCAGCCGTGCCATCCGCCACGGCCGCGATGACGTCGCCGCCCCGCACGGGTACGAGATGCGGCCTGACCGTGTCCGAGATGCCAAGCCGGTCGAGTAGTTCGACGAGCCAGGCTCCGCTCCCGCTCTCCGGCGACCACGACAGCGAACGCAAGTTGACCAGTGCCTGCCTGAACGCGTCGACCGTCGCGATAGTCGGCACGGGGACATCCGCGCGCGCGGCCATTCCGACCGAAGCTTTCGCGACGTCGGTACGCGTGATCGATACGATTTTGTCTGCTTTGATCAACGCGTCGATCTGGCCGGGCAGCAGGATCGCGACGTCGAATGCTTCCCCGGCTTCGATCCGGCGCTCCAGCGTCGTGGCGTTGTCGAACGTCGTCACGAGTCGTTGGCCGGTCTTCGATTCGAACGCGGGCGCGAGTTCGGCGAGTGTCGCTTTGAGCGTCGGCGTGCTGAACACCTTGAGGCCGTCCGCGCATGCCACACTGATGCCGGCGAGCATCAGCAACGCAACGAAACACCCATTCAACAGCATCCTGATGATCATCGCCGTCTCCCCGTCCGAAACGTCCACCGGCCCCGGCATGCGGGTGCGCAAGGCCGTCCCGGTTACCATCATAGGCTGGCGCTTGATCCAGATATAATTTCAAATCGGCATGGCGTGATCACGAAATGGAATAGGTTTGGGCATGGACGGCGACCGAATCCGACGACGACTGAAGTTGCGCGATCTCGACACGTTGATGACGGTCGTCAATACGGGTGGGATGCGGAAGGCGGCGCAACAGCTTCACATGTCTCAGCCGGCCGTCTCCAAGGCGATAGCGGACTTGGAAAGCGTTCTCGGCGTACGGCTCGTCGACCGCAGCCACCACGGCGTCGTACCGACCGTGTTCGGACAGGCGCTGCTCAAGCACGGCGCGGCGATCTTCGACGAATTGCGGCGTGGCGCCGTAGAGATGGCGTTTCTCGCTGACCCCGACGCCGGCGAACTCAGCATCGGATGCGTGGAAACGATCACGGCAGGGCTGGCCGCGGCCATCATCGAGGATATGTCGCATCGACATCCGCGCCTGGTTTTCTCGGTCGCGTCGGGTGATGCGCCGGTGCTGCAGACTCACTTCCTGCGCGAGCGAATCTGCGAACTGGTCATCGCGAGACCCTACACGGCCGTGCCCGACCCGGACATGAACGGAGAGCCGCTGTTTCACGAGCAACTGCGGATAGTCGTGTCGAATCACAGCGAATGGGCGGCGAAGCGGCGCCGATTTACGCTCGCCGATCTCGTCGATGCGCCGTGGATTTTGTCGCCGAACGAAGTCGCGCCGCATTCACCGATCTTTGAAGCGTTTCGCGCGATCGGGGCGGAACCGCCGTACGCCCGCGTGCTGACCGGCTCGCTGAATCTGCGCCGGACATTGCTTCGCACCGGGCGTTTCATAACGGTGATGCCGCACTCGCTGCTGCACTTCGGCCCCGATCAGGATTGGATCAAGGTGTTGCCGATCGATCTGCCGACCTGGGCCGTACCGACGATGCTGATCACGTTGAGGAACCGCACATTAAGTCCGGTCGCCGAGCGGTTCGCCGAACACGCGCGCAGACTGGCCAGGTCGCTCGCCGAAAGCTGATCGCTGCCGTCAGGGAGGCGCCGAGGCGATGCGTGTGATGTCGTCAGGCCGATCGATGTACGAAACGCGCATGCGTGTCCGTGTGCCCCAGGCTTCATGTGCGCACCGCACAAATCCCCAAAATCCCCAAGTGGCAGCTGGCATTCGTTAGAATCGTTCGTCGTAGAGGCAAAACGCATATTTGCATCGTGCGCAGCGGTACCGACTCACGCATACCGCGCCCCCTCATCCCATGCTTCATCCTTTACCGGAGGCGAACGTGCCAGGATTACTTCCCGATGTCGACCGCGACGGGCTCCTCGAATATTCGGTGGTGTACACCGACCGGTCGATCAATCACATGTCGCAGCGCTTCCAGGGCGTCATGCGCGATATTTCCGCCGCGCTGAAGAAGGTCTACAACGCGAAGGCGGCCGTCATCGTCCCGGGCAGCGGGACCTTCGGCATGGAAGCCGTGGCCCGGCAGTTCGCGACGAACAAGAAGTGCCTGGTCATCCGCAACGGCTGGTTCAGCTTCCGCTGGTCGCAGATTTTCGACATGGGCAGCATCCCGTCCGAATCGATCGTGTTGAAGGCGCGTCCGGTCGAATCGGGCAGGCAGGCGGCGTTTGCGCCGGCCCCGATCGAAGAAGTCGTCGCCGCGATTCAGGAACACAAGCCGGATCTGGTCTTCGCTCCGCACGTCGAAACCGCATCCGGGATGATGTTGCCCGATACGTATCTGCGCGCGGTGGCCGACGCCGTGCATGCGGTCGGTGGCATGTTCGTGCTGGATTGCATCGCGTCCGGCACGATCTGGGTCGATATGGAGAAGAGCGGTGTCGACGTGCTGATCAGCGCGCCGCAAAAGGGCTGGAGCGCGTCGCCGGGTTGTGCGCTGGTGATGCTCAGCCCGCTCGCGCGCGAGCGCATCGATGCGACGACCAGCACCAGTTTTGCCTGCGATCTGCGCAAGTGGCTGCAGATCATGGAAGCGTATGAGAACGGCGGCTTCGCGTACCACGCGACGATGCCCACGGACAGCCTTGCGACGCTGCGCGACGTCATCAAGGAAACGGAAGCATACGGCTTCGACAAGGTGAGGGCGGAGCAGCTCGAACTCGGCACGCGGATTCGCGCGTTGCTGGCCGAGAAGGGTTTCAGGAGCGTGGCGGCCGAAGGCTTTGAGGCGCCGGGCGTCGTGGTCAGCTACACCGACGACGACGACATCCGGTCCGGCAAGAAATTCGCCGATGTCGGCATGCAGATCGCGGCCGGCGTGCCGCTGCAATGCGACGAGCCGGCGGATTTCAAGACCTTCCGCATCGGCTTGTTCGGTCTCGACAAACTGCATGACGTCGATGCCGCGGTCGCGCGGTTTGCGAGCGCACTGGAACGGGTTCTGTAGCGCGTCGATTCGGTGTAACGGTACATGGCGGCGCATGAAGCGAAGACGTCGATGCCTTCGACTCGACCAAATGCGCCGCCTGAACCGCCGACTCTGGCTCCGGCCGCTTGCAGCGCACGTCAACCATCGGCGTTTGCGGCAATTCATTCAGATCGATTGCAGCCGTTCGACAACGTACTGGCTGACGATGAGATCCAGGTGCGCACCACCGGCATTTTTATAAACCGTGCGCTCTTCAGCCGAACGATGAAACGCCGACATCCGGCACAGATCGAACAGGTCTCCTTCGATATCATTCGCCTGTATCGCTTGCGTCTGCATCGGAATCAGGATGTCACCTGATTGCGCGGCGTTCTCGCGGTCGTCCACGAAAATGCGCGCTCCTCTGAGCACATCGCAATCGGCCTCCTGCATATCCGGCCGGTACCCGCCCACCAGATCGACATGGGTACCGGGCCGCACGAACTCGCCTCGAATCATCGGTGTGGACGTGCTGGTGGCTGCGGTAATGATGTCTGCGCGGGCCACGGCGGCATCCACGTCGTCGACCACGCAGACCTCGATGTTTCTCGCCTCGAGGTCCGCACGCGCGGCATCCAGCCTGGACGCTGTGCGATTCCACAACAACACCTGACGAATGGACGGACGGATGTGGAGATAGGCATCCGTCAACGACCTTGCGACCGGCCCCGCACCCAGGACGAGAAGGACCTCGCTGTTCTCGCGGCTCAGTTTCCTTGCCGCCAGCGCGGAATCGGCCGCGGTCTTCCATCTCGTGATTTCCGGGCCGTCGAGCATGGCGACGATGCCTTTGGTCCGCTCGTCCAGAACCAGAAACGCAGCCTGCTCCGTTGGCAACGGCGGGCTGGCCAGGCTATTGGCGGGAAAGAGGGAGGCAATTTTGAACCCGGCGCCCTTGCCGGGCAGGATGACGCCCCGGCTGAACAAGCCAAAGCTCGCATCCCCGATGAAATAACTGTCGCCGATGGGCCGGGAACCGGCGTGCCCGTCGTGCAACGCGTCGAGCACCCCGTCCCAATCGAGTACCGACCTGATCTGTTCCGCTGAAATGATTTGCACGTTCAACGCTCCTGCTGTTGCGGCCAGATGTCTCCCAGGGTGTAACCCTCGGGGAACGGGTCGTCGTGATCGAGCACGATGGTGCTGATCCCATGGATCCAGCTGGTGCCGGCCAGGGTAGGAACCACGGCGGCCTTGTCGCCGATGCGGGCCTCTTCCACGAGCCGACCGGTGAAGACGGTACCCAGGATGCCCTGGTGCCGGAAATCCTGATGCAGCGGCAATTCGCCCTTGGCGTGCAGCACGGCCATCTTGGCGCAGGTGCCGGTGCCGCAGGGGCAGCGGTCGATCGCGCCGGTCCAGGTGGACGGGTCATCCCAGGAGAGCGGCCCGGTCGGCATGGTGACCACGTTCTTCCAGTCTGCGTTGCGGTCGTCTGCGGGGCCGGACAGTTGCGAGATGGTGATGCCCACGCCCGGATAGTCCGGGTGCGCGACCGGCAACTGCTCGATGGCAGCCTGCCGGATCAGCGCGGAAACCCGCGTGATCTCCTTTCCGTGTTCGGGCTTGAGCTCGAGCCCCGGGAACTGGCGCACGTCGGCAATCGCGTAGAACATGCCGCCCCAACCCACGTCGACCCGCACCTTGCCCAGATGCGGCACGTCGATGACGGCATCCAGGTGCGCGGCAAACGCCGGTACGTTCCTGAACGTCACGCGCTTGACCTTGCCGTCCTTGCACTCGGCGGTGAGGCGGATCAGCCCGGCCGGCGCTTCCAGCGTCAGTTCCGTCACGGGCTCCTGCATGGGCAGCATGCCCATTTCCAGCAACACGGTGGCCACGGAAATGGTGTTGCCGCCCGACATCATCGGATACTCGACCTGCTCGAGGATGATGTAGCCCGCGTCCGCATCCGGGTGACACGGCGGCACGACGATGTTGCAGCAGTGCGCCGGGTAGCCGCGCGGCTCGCGCAACAGCAGCTTGCGCAAGCCATCGTCGTTGGCCTCCAGCCATTTCATCCTGGCGTGGACGGTGTCGCCGGGAATGTGCGGAATGCCACCGGTGACCACCCGCATGGGAATACCCGAATGCGTCTCCACCGCGTGAATGGTTCTCTTGAATCCCATGTGCCGGTTTCCTCTTCAGCGCCGCCGACCGAGTGCGGCGTGAAGGGAAATTTATGCCCGTTTCGCGGATAACTTAAGCGACATTTCCTCCGGCATTCCTTCAACTTTTGGTTGAAGATGCCGCCGCCTTTGCCGGGCAGGGCCGGTTCGGTACAGGCGCTCAGCGTTCCGGTGTGCCGGGGGCGGGGCCCGTTTCATCGGCAGCGGGATGCCGCGCGAGCTGCTGCCTGACCCACTGGCAGAACTGCTTGCACACGACGGCGTCCGCCTTGTCTTTTCGGACCGACAGGTAGTGGCCGCGATTCTTCATCACCGTCTTGTGCGGCAGCGGACGCACGAAGTGGCCGCTTTGCACCAGGTCGCCCACGAGGTGATGCCAGCCCAGGACGACGCCCTGGTGAGCCAGGGCCAACTGCACGATGCCCGGATAGTCGTTGCTGGTGAATAGCTGGCGCGGAATGTCCGCGCGCCAGCTGGTGTCGACGTCATGCAGTGCCAGCCAGACTTTCCAGTCGATATGCTCGGAGATCTGCGAACGACCATAGGCGCTGATATCCAGCAATGACATGTCCAGCAGCCTTTCCGGCGTCTCGACGGGGCCATGATCCCGCAAATACTGCGGTGTGCAGACGGGATAGACCTCGTCGTCGAACAGGTGCTCGCTATCGTATCCGTCGCGCATGCTGGCCAGCTTGGCGATGTAGACGTCCGGCTGCACACCTGCTTCCATCGAGATGAAATTTTGCGTGGCCAGGACCGTGAGCTCGATATCCGGATTGGCTTGAATGAATTCGGGCAGCCGCTTGTGCAGCCAGAGTGCCGAAAATGCCGGTGAGCAGCAGACGATGAGCGTCTGCCTGGCGGGAACCTTCTTCCGCAGGCGCTCGGCGGCCTGATGGATATTGATCAATGAAAGCTGGGCGGCGTCCTTGAACATCTCGCCATCGGCGGTCAGGGTGACGGCCCTGCCTGAACGGACGAAAAGCTCCGTACCCAGGTAGTCCTCCAGTTCCCGCACCTGCTTGCTCACCGCCGCGGGCGTCACGCTCAATGCATTGGCCGCCCCGGTAAAGCTGTTGAATTTAGCGGCCGCAAGAAATGATTTGATGGCGCGCAGAGACAGCGCACCGACCAATGTTTCGCTCATTTCAAACCGAGGCGCCATGGCGATTTCTACAGACGTTAGGGGATGGGACCAAGTCCGACGCACGGACTCGCGTTGGATGGCGGGAAGCGAATGGTCGCTCGCCGTCGAGCCGGCTAATGCACGCCAAAGTCGGATCGAAGCTTTCTCAGCTTGAACGGCGTGACGTTGTATTCGCGTTTGAACCAATGTATCAGATGCGAACTGTCCGTGAAGCCGCACTCGTATGCAATCTGAGTCACGGACCGATCGCTGTTGATGACCATCCATTTCGCGGCTTTCAGGCGCATGCTCCGCCAGTACTGCAGCGGCGCGACGCGCAGATGCTTCTTGAAAAGTCGCGTCAGTTCCCGCTCGGTCGTGCCGATCGACTGTGCAATGCCGGCGATCGAACCCGGTTCGAACGTGCGTTGCCTCATCAGACCCACCGCGTTGACGACTCGTCGATCGGGGCAATGCAGGCCGACCTCGTCGTCATTCTTCAGCGCCTGTATTTCTTCGAAGCCCCGGTCGGCCATCAAGTAATGGAGCGCCTTGTGCGATCGCGTCTTTCCGCAGTGAGTCGTCACCAGGTGCATGGCGAGATTGATCGCGGCAAGACCGCCGGGGCATGTAATGAACTCGCCGTCCGCCACGACCGGCGCATCCGTTACGGCGATGATGTCCGGAAAATTGCGTTGCATCGCTTGCGCGAGCGAGAAGTGAACGGCGCATCGCCTTCCTGCCAGATAGCCCAGCTCGGCAAGCATGAATTGACCCGTGCATAGGCCGATAACGGGAACGTGCGCTTCGACGCAGGATTGTATGAATCGGTAAAGCTCGTCGGGGATCGGCTCCGCACTGTGGAGCAAGCCGCCGTGCACCACGACGTAGTCGTATTCGGACGGATCGCCGAAGAGCCGGGTCGGCACCATCGGAAAGCCGCAACTCGATCGAATCGGCGAATGATCGTGAGACAGCAGGTCCCACGAGCAGTAGATCTGCCTGCTGAAGTCCGCTTCATCTGCCGACAGGCGCAAAAATTCGACGAAGCACGACAGCGACATCAGCGTGAAATCCGGCGTCGGTGCGATGCCGATCCTGAGCGGCGCATCGACCTCGGGTGCGGACTTGCCCGGCCGAAGAAAAGAATAGTCGCCCCGCATCCGATGTCTCCGCCAGTCGTGCCATTGATTGTCCGAAACGTACAATTTTTTCGCTTGGCCGGCAATTATAGTTTTCCGCGTCAACACCCACACGGCGCGGAGGCCCCCATGAAGATCTCGAAAATTTCCCTGTACCAGGTCGATTTGCCCTTGAAGGAGGGCGCCTACAGCTGGTCGACGTTCTCGTTTGCATCGTTCGACTCGACCGTTGTCGTCGTCGAAACGGACGTCGGGCTGGTCGGCGTCGGCGAAATCTGCCCGCTCGGGCCGTCGTATCTGCCGGCTTATGCCGAAGGCGCCCGCGCCGGGCTCGTGAAGATCGCGGAGGGACTGATCGGGGAAGACCCGTGCCAGATCGGCCGGATCAATGTCCGCATGGATGAGCTTCTCAAAGGTCACCCGTACGTCAAGTCAGCCCTGGATATGGCGTGCTGGGACATTCTCGGCAAGGCAACCAGCCAGCCGGTATACAACCTGCTCGGCGGGCGCCTGCAGGACCAGGTCAAGCTCTTCAAGGTCGTCACCCGGCAGGATCCGGACGCAATGGCGACGAAGATCCGCGAGTATCAGGACCAGGGCTTCAGGCAGTTTCAAATGAAGGTGGGCGCCGGAGCGGACGCCGATATCGAGCGGATCCTGAAAGTGTCGGCCGAACTGCGCCCGGGCAATGTCCTGGCCGCCGATGCGAATACCGGTTGGCGGCAGCACGAGGCGCTACGCGTCGTCAAGGCGATTCGCGACGTCGATATCTACATCGAGCAGCCGTGCCCGAGTTACGAGGAGTGCCTCGCTGTCCGGCAGCATACCGATCATCCGATGATCCTCGACGAGTGCATGGAAGACATTCGCGTGCTGATACGCGGCTGTCAGGATCGTGCGATGGATGTCGTCAATCTGAAGGTGAGTCGCGTCGGCGGGCTGACGAAGGCCAGGCAATTCCGCGATCTGGCCGTGACGCTGGGAATCTCGCTCACGATTGAAGACACGTGGGGCGGCGAGATCGCGACGGCCGCGCTTTGCCATCTCGCGCACTCGACGCCATCGGGCTTTCACTTCCAGTCGTCGGCGTTCCACGAGTATCACGGTCTCACGATCGCGTCGGGCGGACCGGAACTGACGGACGGTTATATGTCGGTATCGGATCAGCCGGGTCTTGGCGTCAAGCCGAAGATGGAGGTGCTCGGCGATCCCGTCGCCGTCGTTGGTCGGGCGGGTTAGCCGAAACGTAGCGGGGAAGGCGGCCGTGCTCAGGCAGCGGTCCGCGGGCCGCTGCCCGCGAGGCGATCGATCGTCTCTGTTTCGTTGCAACACGCCTTGCTGCCACGCAGCTTCAAGTGTGTTGCAACGACGGGTCGAATCAGCGCGGTCGGAGTGCAATGACTACATCACTTGTTTCAAAGTGCGTCTCGAAATGGAGCTTGGCAACCCTCTGCCTTATTGCGATAGAACGCGTCGATATAGGTTGTCATGACGTTGCAGTACGCCGCGATCGACAAGATGCCGCCTCAGTCGGGCGTAGTCGGTTGTGAATAGCTGACAGATTCTGGATATCTCCGATTCGGTGTAGGGCGTATCCGGGGCGAAAGCCGTCGCGATCTTTTCGATGGCGAGATCCGTTTCCAGCTGTCGATCGCTCAAATCTTCAGCGCTGCGATGCTGTCGATCGGCAATGTCGTTCCACACGGTGTCGACATCCGAAAGTCCATGCTCGTCCCGTTGAATGAGGCCGATGTTCAGCAGCCGAGTCACGATCTTGCTGACAGCCTTCGCATCGATGCCGGCTTTCTCCGCGATATCGGCGAGGCGATTGACGCCGAGGACGATCGCGGCGTAAACGGCGCGCGTTTCACGCGACGTCATCGCGGCAATGATTGCGTCCTTGCGAAGACGATGGTTCAACGTTTCCTCGCCAATCGTCAAATAGCTGCTGCGAATCGGAATTTCTCCGAGTGCGACAAGGTCGGACTGCAGCGGCTGGGACCGGAACACGCGTTCATTTTGTTGACGCTTCCGAACGATACCCAAGCCACTCTGCCGGTATTTGTGCAACTCCGGCAGTGTTACCAGCTCGAATGAATCGTCCAGCCTGCGAAACAGCTCCTCCCAGATCGGCGTCCTGACTCTGCGAACGCGCTGAGCACCTTCCATGCTGACGGTGGTCAACATGGTCGGCTCGTGCAGGCACAGGTAGCCGCCAGGCGCGATACGGTCCCAAAGTGTCGCGACGAAACGGACGTCGTCGGCCGGCGTGCCCGCATCGATCCACGCGATGTCTATCACGCCCCATGAAGCGATGGTGGCTTCGTCGAGTGCGTAGAAGTTGCGTTTGACGAATGTAACGAGGCCCTCGTCGACATCGTTATTCTTCAACGCATCCCACGCTTCTTCGGCCGAGGAGCCTTCAGCCGTGAAGTCGTCGATGGTGATCAGCCTGGGGTGATAGTTGTCGGGAATTCCGGTCGGGTCGAGGAGCGCGCTTCGCTCCTGCCATGTCGACGCATCCAGCAAATTCTTGTCGTGCTGCCAATCCTGCCGCGCCTGTTCGAGCGCCTTCGCGATGAAAACCGTGCTGTCGCCGGCGCCTATTTCGACGACTGTAGCGGGGCGCGCCATACGAATGAGCGTGGAGATCAGATTGGCGCTGTTCTCGGTACCCATTCCAGGTCTAATCATGTGCACGGGAGTTCTCTCCAGAAATCAATCTCAACATGCCGGCTTCCACAAAGTGGACGATGTTCGGGGGCAGTGATTCAGGTAACTCGGTCGAGGGCTTGGGCGGGGAGAATATATGTCGAGAAGTTTCGCTCAAACGGATGGTTCGACCGTTAAGCTGGTTGATGGCAACGCGTCCGAATCCTGGGGCGTTCGTAATGATGCAGGTGGGTTCGATCAAATAGCGAACCGGTGGAGAAGCAGGGAATACCTGGTCAGTCTCGATGAACCCATGTCGATACAGTGCAACCAATAGCGTGCACGCTTCATGCGCCACGCCATTGATTTCCATGTACTGCAACGCCCCTACGGTTGTCCCTTCGGTGAGCGCCTCGACGTCTTCATGGCGAAACCCTCCAAACGCCTGCGCGCTCTCAACCACGACAAGCGATGATCGAATTCCACGCGTACCGACAAGCTGGGGGGTATTGCGGGTAATGCGTGCTGACCTGGACCATCTGACCGAGCGATCCGGAGCCAGGAATTCAGGACAGGTTGCAAGCGGGTTCCGCAATTCCGGCGGCATTGACTTGCTGAGGGTGTAGCTGACATGACCTTCGGCGTGGTGGCCCAGGAGATACTCGGCGAGCTGCCAGGCATAGCCTCCCGTGCCCTGATAAAAGTTGGGTCGAATAGGGTCTGTTCTCATGGTTGCTCACGCCGATTTCAATATGACAATTGCTGTTGCCATGCCCACCGCGGCCCCGTCTTGCACTTCGGATGCAATCACCTTGTCGACCGTGAGGCCACTGGCCTCCGCGATGGGGGCCAGTGCCGACGGCGTCCACATCCGGTCTCGTAGATCACATACGACCCCTTCGATATTCCCGTGTTCATTTCGTCCCGACTGCGCGAAGACCGATCGATGCATGATCAGTTTGTCGCTGTCGTATTTGTAGGCCCACCAGATGAGCGCGGCTTCCCCGTTGCTCCGCCGAAATGGCACCACCGTGCATCGTTTGTCCATGAACGAAAGACGCTCGGGTGTGCCGTCACCGAAGACGGCGACCATGATCCTCGATTCGGAATTGCGCAACTGCGTCTTCGCGCTACGCAAC
Source organism: Burkholderia sp. Bp9142 (assembly GCF_003853415.1). Lineage (GTDB taxonomy): Bacteria > Pseudomonadota > Gammaproteobacteria > Burkholderiales > Burkholderiaceae > Burkholderia. The sequence goes on from NZ_QTPP01000003.1 coordinate 143,057, forward strand.
AGTACTTCGAGCTTATCGTCGTCCAGAACGAAATTGATGGTCGCATCGCCGAACGTCACGACGTCGAAGTGACGTTGTGTGATTGGCGTCGGCAGATCAAATATGTCGCCCTGGAGCGCGTGAATGTGGCTGTGACCGATGAACGCATTGAAGCGATTGATGGCAACGGGGGAGATGTCGACGCCAAAGCTCTCCTGCAGCGCGAATTTCCCGGCGAGGTGCAGGAGCAGCCGGCCATCGCCGCAGCCGAGATCGAGAATACGGTGTCCATCGCGGACAATGGATTCCGCGGCGGCGAAATCCCATGTCGCACGGACTGTCGTCAATTCATACTCGTCGAATAGCGGCTCGTCGAAGTAGTAATGGCTGACTCGGAGATCCGCTATACCCGATGTCACGATGCGATCCAAAGGGGCTTGCAGTTTGATCGATTTCGTATCGTTCGGCTTCGATCCGAAGCGTCCTATGCGATCCATCGTCAGGCTCCTTTTGTGACCATGCTTGGTCGGTTTTTGACATTCAACGCGATGCCGCATGCGCCGATAATCGCCGTTGCGACTCCCACAACCACGAGAGCCATGCTCACGTGTGCCGTACTGATCATGCCGGCGCTCAGAAAGCCGAGAAACACCGAAGTCTGGATGCAAAATATATAGGCTGGCATCAGGTCGACACGCCGCTGCGGATCGATCGCCTTCATCATGAAACTTGCCGTGAGTGCGTTCTGGATGCCGTTGGCCGATCCGATCAGAAACGCGGCGCACATGATGAGCCATGCAGCGTCACTCAATGCGAGCCATAAAATGCCGGCGCCGATGACACTGGCGGCGATCGAGGCGCCGGCGGCATCACCGCGCCTCGCAAACAGACCGGCAAATATCACGGGACCGACGATCAGACCCACACTCAATGCGCTGATGACGAGTCCATAGATTTCTGCACTGAATTGCAGTTCAGTACGCACTCGAAATATCAGCAGCACATTGAGCGTGGATGTCAGCACGACCGTCATCAACAGTGGAGCGACCGCACGGATCACGCCGGCCGTGCGAACGAGACCGAGCAGGTCGAGTCTTCCCTTCTGCTTGGCTTGCATGGAGGCCTGACTGGATGTGTGGCTGAAGGAATCCAGCGCCTTGAAGCATAATGCAGTGACAGGAGCGGCGACCAACACCAGCAAGGCCAGCGTCAATAGCCCCCGTGAGTGGTCGGCCATGCCATACAGCAAACCGCCGAGGGCAGGGCCGCCCACGTAACCCATGTTCCGCACCGATTGCGTAATCCGATTGACGCGATCGATGTGCCGCTCTTCGTTTGTATAGCTCGGAATCGCGACCATGATTGCTGCCCACAGAAGAGACCCCGTGGATCCGAGTGCCATCGACACGACGATGTAGCCCCAGAACTGATTGGCCAGGGACGCTGCTGCGATCAGAAGCGACTGAAGGAGAAATACCGCGGGAATCGTTTTGCGAGGCCCGATCCTCTGGAGGATCAGGGGGGCGATCGGGCCGGACAGCATGCCTCCGATGAGACCGACGGCAAGCAATATCGATACCGATGAAGTATGGTCAGCCAGCCTCAGTGCAAAGGTCACTTGAGCGGCTTCATCAGCGAAGCTGCCAAACGACAGGGAGATGCAGATAAAGACGAACGCCCATCGACCTCTGATGCCCATCAAAGTGCCCCCCACCGTGCCAGCGACGCGGCTACATTCAGCAGATCATCGTTAAGCAGTTTGTCTTTTCCGCTTGATAAATCTGCAATGTCGACTTGCAGCCCGGCAGACAGGTGATTCAGAAAGTCGTGCAGTGCGCGACTGTATCTGAAGCTGCCGCAGTGGCCGTTGGCCGCGATCAGGATCTCGCCGTCTTGCAATACAGGCATCCACTGCAGGGTGCTTATGGCGTTGAGCTCAATGACATCGTCCAGTTCATCGACCTCGACGATCGGACGGCCGACATTCAGGCGGCTGCTGGTGTCCGAGACGAGTTGGGAGATCATCATTCGTCGTTTCAGAGACGTGCCATCAAGCAATGCCTTCAGGGACGAAAGCAAAAGCTCGTCATCGGGATTCAGGCTCGCGATGCCTGAAGAACGTACGTCATGGCGGGTGCGATTGGGTGCCTGGAGCAGGCTCTTCACGTAGTTCGCATTTTGTTGCGAATCGTTGCCGGTTTCCCAGAAAGCGATATTCACGTTGACTGAAACGTCAGATTTCGTTTCGGCAACGTGCAGCCAGTTTTCTGGGAAATAGGTCACTCGATTCGTTTTGTTCTCTAGCGGAATGCCTTCGGATTTGAATGGTTCATAGTCAGGGAATCGCACGCCAACAAGATCCGACCTGGTTCCGGGCCAGGTGAACATCGTTTTTCCGTCACGCAAGGTGAATCCGAAATTATGTGCGTGATCTACATGGATTCCAATATAGGTCGATGAATATCGGCCAATGAAACAATCGATATCGACGCGGCCGCCAGGCCGATAACCTATTGACAAGGCGAGTTGGTCTGAAAATGCCTTTGCGACATCCCAGATGATGGGGCTTGCCGCATGAAGTCCATAGTACATGACCGTCCATTCGTCGCCGCCCGCAAGTCGATCAATTCTCGATACATAATCCTCGATCGTGTCATCGGTGGCCAGTGCAAGAAAATCAGCGAGAGGTTCCGATGTGCGCTTTCCATTCAAAGCGGTTATGGCTTCGGACTGGAGGTTGCGGGATCGAATGTCGTTCGCGCAGGCCGCATATTGCTTGAGCGCGCCCAGTACATCTTTGTCGGTGAATGGAATCTGCGATGTGGTCAGCTCTGTCGCTTTCTTACCCCATAATTCTTTCGCAAATTGTGGCGACAAAAATGTGACCATATTCGACTCTCCATTCACGGGAACATGGATAGGTGAGCAAGAGGCAACATCCCTTGCTCACGGAACAGATTCACTACTGCTTCGGCATTACCGTGCCTCTCATGCAGTCTCGACGATCGCCATTACTTCTTCATCGTTACGCTGCGCATACTTGACATTGGCCATAACCGGCTGGACCTCGGCATCGTTGCGCTGGGCGTATTTGACATTGGCTACAACCGGTTCGATCTCGACGTCGTTACGCTGAGCGTATTTCACGTTGGCCACAACCGGCTCGACTTCGATAGCGGTCAATTCGTGGCTTCTCGTTATGTCTTTCAAGGAAATCGTCATATTGATGCTCCTTTTTAACGAAACGGAATTTAGAGAAAGTGATGCGAACATCCTTGCTTTTTTCACTAAGGGGTTGCCCGCTGAGAAAGAGTGCATCAAGTCCAATCTCTATGTCAAGCATTTGTAAGAAAGATAAATGTAATCGATCCCTATATCTACGGCGCGTGCCGGGTGGCTTTATATGGATAAATGGGGGGCTGTGGAAGTAGGGTGGCTCATTTCGTTTTTGTGCGAAATGGCTATTGTTGGGTGTATTTTTTGTTCGATTGCCTGATAGAAATGCCGGGGCTTATTTATCTGGGCATCGCCGCTGATTGATAATGGTTTTGCATATATCTCAATTATTTCTCAAAGGTAGGGAGAAGGTCATGCTGCGCATGATGATGGCGGCATGGTGGCGTGATTTTGGGAAGCGTTTGCGATTGCAGACGCGCACGCGGCGGTCCTATAGCTCCACTGAGAAACATTGCGTTCGCGGCCGCATGGCGCGGTCCCCGACTCGTGTGTGCGCGCTGTCAGTGAAACGCGTCTGATGGGTGGGCGACGATGAACCGCTGATACGGCACGGTGAAGTTTCGCAACGGGAAGAGGTCGATCTTGGTCTTGCGGTGCGCCACGCTTACTGGACGGGGACGTCATTCGGCGTGGCGCGTCGAGTGTTGGCACCACTGCGATATCGCCGGGCATCGGCGTCTGGGATCGATCTATGGTGCCGTACGGGGTTGCGGCATGTCCTGCGTAGGCATAACGCTCTGGAAGCCCGGCTGCGCCGGCGCCAGCGCGGGAAGCCGCCGTTCAAATCGATGTTCCCGATTTACAAGGAGAAGCCCCGACAGGAACGTGTTTGCCGGTTGACCGCATCGACCAAGCTGCTGCTTTGTCGATGGGACGAGAGGGTGTCTAACGGTGGCCTCTATTGATTGCCATTCGCTCCGAGGGGCGTGCGCCGCGTCTTCCGGCAATGTGCCTTCTATCCGACTCGTAACGAAGCGATTTCCCAATGCAGTACTCGCATAGGCACTGTCAGCGCAGGAGAGCGCCGCTTCAATCGCGTTGGCTTATTGGCCGATTAGGGTATGGGGTGTTCGCTTGCGCCCGCTGATCGACGGGGTCGGCCGCAGCCGACCCGCGTCAAGCGATTGCTTCGGAAGCAATCACACCGCCGCGTTCCGATTGGCCTCGATCACCGTCAACGCCGTCATGTTCACGATCCGCCGCACCGTCGCACTCGAGGTGAGAATGTTCACCGGCCCGTTGACGCCCAGCAGGAACGGCCCCACCGCGACGTTACTACCGGCCTCGGTCTTGAGCAGGTTATAGGCAATATTCCCCGCATCGACGTTCGGACACACGAGCAGGTTCGCGGCACCCTTCAGCGGCGACATCGGCAGCAGCCGCGACCGCAGCGTCTCATCGAGCGCACAGTCGCCATGCATTTCGCCATCCGCCTCGATATCCGGCGCATGCGCGCGAATGATCTCCAGCGCCTGGCGCATCTTCACGCCCGAAGCCGCGCTCCCCGACCCGAAGTTCGACCGAGACAGCAGCGCAGCCTTCGGTGTGAGATTCAGCCACTCCATCTGCCGTGCGGCAGCGATCGTGAATTCCGCGATCTGTTCCGCGTCGGGGTTGTCGTTGACGTGCGTATCCACCAGCGCGACCGTGCGCTGATTGAGCAGCAGGATATTCATCGCCGCGTAGGTCGACGCATCGGGCTTCTTGCCGATCACTTCGTCCACGAACCGCAGGTGATTGTGATATTCGCCGACCGTTCCGCAGATCATCCCGTCCGCATCGCCGAGGCGCACCATCATCGCGCCGATCAGCGTCAGGCGACGCCGCATTTCGACACGCGCCATTTCCTTCGAGATGCCGTCGCGGCAGCGCAGTTCCCAATACGTCGTCCAGTATTGCGGGAAGCGCTCGTCGTATTCCGGATTGGTCACCTCGACATCCTGGCCGAGACGAAGGCGCAGGCCGAACCGCTCGATCCGCGCCAGCAGCACCTCGGGACGCCCGACCAGGATCGGACGCGCGAGCTTCTCGTCGACGATGACCTGCACCGCGCGCAGCACGCGCTCGTCTTCGCCTTCGGTGAACACGATGCGAGCTTTCCCGCCGTCGCGCACGAGCTGGCGCGCGGTCGCGAACAGCGGCTTCATGAACGCGCCGGAGTGGTAGACGAACTGCTGCAACTGCTCGACATACGCATCGAGATCCGCGAGCGGGCGCGTCGCCACGCCGCCTTCGATCGCCGCCTTGGCCACGGCCGGTGCGATACGGACGATCAGACGCGGATCGAACGGCTTCGGAATCAGGTATTGCGGACCGAACGACACTTCGTCGCCGCCATAGGCCGCCGCGACGACATCGTTCTGCTCTTCTTCCGCGAGGCCGGCGATCGCGTGAACCGCGGCAATTTCCATTTCGCGGGTGATCGTCGTTGCGCCCACATCCAGTGCGCCGCGGAAAATGTACGGGAAGCACAGGACGTTGTTGACCTGGTTCGGGAAATCCGAGCGGCCCGTCGCGATCACGACGTCGTCGCGCGTCGCATGCGCGAGTTCCGGGAAAATTTCCGGCGTCGGATTGGCCAGCGCGAGAATCAGCGGACGCGCGGCCATCGCCTTCAGCATGTCCGGCTTCAGAATGCCGCCGACCGACAGCCCGAGGAACACGTCGGCGCCGCCGATCACGTCGGCCAGCGTGCGCGCGTCGGTTTCCTGCGCGAAGCGTTCCTTGGCCGGATCCATCAGCGTGGTCCGGCCGCGATAGACGACGCCCTCGATATCGGTCGCCCACACATTCTCGATCGGCAGCCCGAGGTCGACCAGCAGGTCCAGACAGGCCAGCGCCGCGGCGCCGGCGCCCGACGTCACGACCTTCACGTCCGAAATCGACTTGCCGACCACCTTCAGCCCGTTGATGAACGCGGCCGCGACGGTGATGGCGGTGCCATGCTGGTCGTCGTGGAAGACGGGGATCTTCATGCGCTCGCGCAGCTTGCGCTCGACCGTGAAGCACTCGGGCGCCTTGATGTCCTCGAGGTTGATCCCGCCGAACGTGGGCTCGAGGCCGGCGATGATGTCGACGAGCTTGTCCGGATCGGTCTCGTTGATCTCGATGTCGAACACGTCGATCCCGGCGAACTTCTTGAACAGCACGGCCTTGCCTTCCATGACCGGCTTGGACGCGAGCGCGCCGATGTTGCCCAGACCCAGCACGGCGGTGCCGTTGGTGATCACGCCCACCAGATTCCCGCGGCTCGTGAAGCGGCGCGCCTGCAGCGGATCGGCGGCGATCGACTCGCACACGCTGGCGACGCCGGGCGTATAGGCCAGTGCCAGATCGCGCTGCGTCACGAGCGGCTTGCTGGCGACGACCGAGATCTTCCCCGGGGTCGGAAACTCGTGATAGTCGAACGCGGCTTGCTGCTGGGTCTCTGTCTGTTTCATGTTCTTGGGTCCGGGCATGCGCGTCAGGCCAGTCCCGACGCGATCCATGGCAGTGATTCTAGGGATCGCCCATAAGGAGATGATTCTGTTTTAATATCGGTCCATCACTTTTTCATGATGGGTGCGTGGCCAGGCAATGACATTCGACGCGAACGACGTGGTCAGGCGCCTTGGCGCGCGCCTGAAGATGCGGCACCTGATGCTGTTGCTGCAGATCCAGCAGCACGGGTCGCTGACGCGCGTCGCGGAGCACATGGCCAGCAGCCAGCCCGCCGTGACGAACGCGCTGTCCGAGCTGGAAAGCATGTTCGGCACACCGCTGTTCGAGCGCTCGTCGCGCGGGATGCGGCCGACCGCGCTCGGTTCGGTCGTGCTCGAGCGGGCCAGGGCGATGCTGAAGGACCTCGACCATCTCGCCCGCGAGATGGAGGCGGTCGCGGCCGGCCATGCGGCGCATCTCCATATCGGCGTGATTCCGTTTATTTCGGGCCAGATGCTGTCGGCGGCGCTCAAGCGCCTGCAATCCCGGATGGAACGGCGCCTGACCGTCACGGTCCACGAAGGCACCAGCGACCAGTTGCTGCTGCAACTGAAGGACCACAGCGTCGACCTCGTGATCGGGCGCGCATCGTCGGCGATCGATCTGGGGCAGGTCTCCTTCGAAGTGCTGTACCAGCAGCAGCCGCGGATGATCGCGAGCCGGCGCCTCGCCGCGAAACTGGCCCGCACGCAGCTCGACTGGCACAAGCTGCACGCGCTGGACTGGATTCTCGGCGCGCCCCACACGCCGATGCGGGAACAGGTGACCGACCTGTTCCTGTCGGCGGGGATCGCGCCGCCGGTGCCGATCGTCGAAAGCTACTCGTCGAAACTGATCGGCGAAATGATCGCGTCGAGCGACGACGCGGTGTCCATCGTGCCGGCCGATATCGCGGAAGAAATGGTGCGCATCGCCGGGGTGGCGATCGTGCCTTACTCGCTGGTCTGGACGCTGCCGCCCATCGCGCTGTTTACCCGTGCCGCCGAATCGCATGCGCCGACGCGGGACTTGCTGGTCCAGGCACTGCGCGAGATCTGCAGGGAAACCTACGTCGAAGTCCCGCGATAAGGCTTCGGGAGCCGGTCCATGCCCGCGGGGCCGGGCACCGCATCACGCCCGCTCGAACACCGCCGCCAAGGCACGTCCGGTCTGTTTCCTTCACGCCGCATCCGGACAAACCCCCGCACATCAAAATCCGCCCAGAACCCCCACCGCACAAGCCACTGCCCGCGCATAGTGGTTTCCACCCATAGTCGCAAACAGTCAAGAACAGGTCGCCGCCGGTCGTCTTGCGACCAATATGGCTCGTTACTTTTACACCCACGATGCAGGCCGGGACGCACTCCGCGAACCCGTCGGACATCGGTCCAACCGGGAGAGAAACCTTGAAGTCGACAAAGATCGCCGCGTTCGTCGCGGCCGTGCTGGCGACCGGCGCGTTCGCGACCGCGGCGCAGGCCGAAACGGATGCCGCGACCTGCCGCAACGTACGCTTCGCGGATATCGGCTGGACCGACATCACGTCCACCACCGCGCTCGCCTCGACGGTGTTCGAAGGGCTCGGCTACAAGCCGACGACGACCATCGCGTCGGTGCCGATCTCGTTCGCCGGCCTGAAGAGCAAGCAGCTCGACATCTCGCTCGGCTACTGGTGGCCGGTGCAGCAAAAGCAGCTCCAGCCGTTCCTCGACAGCAAGTCGATCAACGTGGTCGAACCGCCGAACCTGTCGGGCGCGAAGGCGACGCTCGCGGTGCCGAGCTACGAATACCAGGCCGGCCTGAAGACCTTCGAGGACATCGCGAAACACCGCGCCGAGCTCGACGGCAAGATCTACGGGATCGAGCCGGGCAGCAGCGCGAACGCGACGATCCAGAAGATGATCGACACGAACCAGTACGGCCTCGGCGGCTTCAAGCTGGTCGAATCGAGCGAGGCGGGGATGCTCGTCACGGTCGAGCGCGCGATCCGCGAGAAGAAGTGGGTCGTGTTCCTCGGCTGGGAACCGCATCCGATGAACATCCAGATCAGCATGAACTACCTGTCCGGCGGCGACGCGGCGTTCGGCCCGAACTACGGCGAAGCGCGTGTGTACACGCTGACGGCGCCCGACTTCATCTCGCGCTGCCCGAACGCGGGCAAGCTCGTCGAGAACCTGCGCTTCACGACGCAGCTCGAGAACCAGCTGATGCAGTCGGTGATGAACAAGACGAAGCCGGCCGACGCCGCGAAGGCGTACCTGAAGAAGAATCCGCAGGTGCTCGATGCCTGGCTCGCCGGCGTCAAGACGTTCGACGGCAAGGACGGCCTGCCTGCCGTGAAGGCCTATCTCGGCCTGTAACGGCCCGTGCGCGCCGTATGCGTGCGGCGCGCGGCGAGAATCATCTGCAGTACGACGTAAATTGAGCGATACACATCGTATCCAGCACCGAATCAAGCGAGGGCATACAGCATGAACCACGAAGTCATCATCACCTGCGCGGTCACCGGCGCGGGCGATACGGTCGGCAAGCATCCGGCGATTCCGGTCACGCCGAAGGAAATCGCGGCGGCCGCGATCGAAGCCGCGAAGGCCGGCGCGACGGTTGCGCACTGCCATGTCCGCGATCCGCAGACGGGCCGCGGCAGCCGCGATCCGAACCTGTACCGCGAAGTGGTCGACCGGATCCGCTCGGCCGACGTCGACGTGATCATCAACCTGACGGCCGGCATGGGCGGCGATCTGGAAATCGGCCCGGGCGAGGACCCGATGCGCTTCGGCAAGGGCACCGACCTCGTCGGCGGCCTCACGCGCCTCGCGCACGTCGAGGAACTGCTGCCGGAAATCTGCACGCTCGATTGCGGCACGCTGAATTTCGGCGACGGCGACTACGTCTACGTGTCGACGCCCGCGCAGCTGCGCGCCGGCGCGAAGCGCATCCAGGAACTCGGCGTGAAGCCGGAGCTGGAAATCTTCGATACGGGCCATCTGTGGTTCGCGAAGCAACTGCTGAAGGAAGGACTGCTTGACGATCCGCCGCTGTTCCAGCTGTGCCTCGGCATTCCGTGGGGCGCGCCGGCCGACACCGGCACGATGAAGGCGATGGTCGACAACCTGCCACCGGGCGCGCACTGGGCGGGCTTCGGGATCGGCCGCATGCAGATGCCGATGGTCGCGCAGGCGATGCTGCTCGGCGGTCATGTGCGCGTCGGCCTCGAAGACAACATCTGGCTCGATCGCGGCGTGCATGCGACCAACGGCACGCTCGTCGAGCGTGCGCGGGAAATCGTCGAACGCCTCGGCGCTCGCGTGCTGACGCCGGCCGAAGGGCGTCGCAAGCTCGGCCTGCCGGCGCGCGGCGAGCGTCTGCTCGAACGCCGCGCGGTGGCCGAGTTCGCGTGAGTTTTCAAAGCGGATTCCGATTCAATGCGGCGGCGCGCGCACGAGCGCGCCGCCGTCCGATTTCCCTCGATTTGAAGGATGTGTTGACATGGCTGTGAAGACCGACATCAGGACGTTCGCCGCGATCGGCACCGGCGTGATCGGCAGCGGATGGATTTGCCGTGCGCTTGCGCACGGTCTCGACGTGGTCGTCTGGGACCCCGCGCCGGGCGCGGAAGCGCGGTTGCGCGCGAACGTCGCGAATGCCTGGCCCGCGCTCGAGCGCGTCGGCCTCGCGCCGGGCGCCGATCCCGCGCGGCTGCGCTTCGAATCGACGATCGAGGCCTGCGTCGCCGACGCGGACTTCGTCCAGGAAAGCGCGCCCGAGCGCGAGGCGCTCAAGCTCGAACTGCACGAGCAGATCAGCCGCGCGGCGAAGCCCGACGCGATCATCGCGTCGTCGACGTCGGGGCTGCTGCCGACAGATTTCTACGCGCGTGCGGTGCATCCGGAGCGCTGCGTGGTCGGCCATCCATTCAATCCGGTCTACCTGCTGCCGCTCGTCGAGGTGCTCGGCGGCGCGCGCACGTCGCCGGAAGCGGTCGACGCGGCGATGGAGATCTATCGCAAGCTCGGCATGCGGCCGCTGCACGTGCGCAAGGAAGTGCCGGGCTTCATCGCGGACCGGCTGCTCGAAGCGTTGTGGCGCGAGGCGCTGCATCTCGTCAACGAGGGCGTCGCGACGACCGGCGAGATCGACGATGCGATCCGCTTCGGCGCGGGCATCCGCTGGTCGTTCATGGGCACGTTCCTGACCTACACGCTGGCCGGCGGCGACGCGGGCATGCGACACTTCATGCAGCAGTTCGGCCCCGCGCTCGAACTGCCATGGACGAAGCTGGTCGCGCCGACGCTGACCGACGCACTGATCGACCGCGTCGTCGAAGGCACGAGCGAGCAGCAGGGCACGCGCAGCATCAAGGAACTCGAACGCTATCGCGACGAGTGCATTACCGAGGTGCTGAAGGCGATCGCCGCGGTGAAGGCGCGGCATGGCATGCGATTCGAGGATTGATTGAACATGACAGGCGATACCCCGCTGACGATTTACCGCGACGTCGTGCGGCCCGAGTGGGTCGACTACAACGGCCATCTGCGCGATGCGTTCTATCTGCTGATCTTCAGCTTCGCGACCGATGCGCTGCTGGAGCGCATCGGTCTCGACGATGCCGCGCGTCGCGAGCGGGGCCGCTCGGTCTATACGCTCGAAGCGCACGTGAACTATCTGCAGGAGATCAAGGAAGGCACGCGCGTGCGCGTCGATGCGCGAGTGATTGCGCACGACGCGAAGCGGCTGCACCTGTATCTCGAACTGTTCGCGGACGGGCACGACGGCGCGGTGTCCGCGAGCGAGCAGATGCTGCTGCACGTCGACACGCGCGGCGGCGCGAAATCGGCGCCGTTCGACGACGACGTCGCCGCGCGCGTGGCCGAACTGCACGCGTTGCAGCGCGATTGCGCGGCGCCTGCGTATGCGGGCCGCGTGATCGGATTGCCGCCGCGCCGCTAGTGCCGGCGACGACGGGGCGCATACGATGCTCGAACCGGAAATCGCCGCGTTCGTCGCGGCCGTCGACGCGGCGTATCCGGCCGACACGGCAGCGCGCTCGCCCGACGAGCAACGCCGCCTCTACGATCGCTTCGCGGCCGCATGGACACCCGCCGAACTGCCGGCCGGCATCGTGCGGCACGATGCGGTGTGGCACGCACCGGACGGGCACGCGATCGCGCTGCGGCGCTACGCGCCCGCTCAGCGCGAACCGCGCGGCACCGTGCTGTTCTTTCATGGCGGCGGCTTCGTCGTCGGCTCGCTCGACAGCCACGCGCTGATCACCGCGCAACTGGCGGCCGACACGGGGCTGGCCGTGATCGCGGTCGACTACCGGCTCGCGCCCGAGCATCGCGCGCCGGCCGCACTCGCGGACTGCCTGGCCGTCACGCGCGCCGCGCGCGATGCATGCTGGCCGTTCGTCTCATGCGCACGACCGCTGACGCTCGCGGGCGACAGTGCCGGCGGCAATCTCGCGGCCGCCGTCGCGACTGCGCTGCGCGATGCGGGCGAAGGCGGCCTCGACGGAATTGCGCTCGTGTATCCGATGCTCGGCATCGAACCGCAATCGCCGGCGCGCGAAACGGAAGCGCACGCGCCGATGCTGACGCTCGACGACGTTCATCGCTATCGCGCGCTGTACTGGGGCGGTGAAGGAGACGTTGCGCCGAACGATGACGATCCGCTGCTGCGCGCATCGGTGCCGCTTGCCGTGTCGCGTTTCGACGGGCTGCCGCCCGTGCTCGCGATCGGCGCGGAACACGATCCGCTGCGCGACGATGCACGCGTCTATGTCGAACGCATTCTCGCGGCCGGCGGCGCCGCGCGTTACTGGCGGGGAGAGGGGCTGGTGCACGGCTGCTGGCGCGCGCTCGGAACGAGCCCGCAGGCGGCGCGGATGCACCGGATGATCGGCGCGTTTCTGCTCGCACCACACGCGTAGCGGGCGTTTTCCGGGAGGCAACGATGCAGGCAGCGCAACACCGTATCGAGGACTGGCGGACCTTTTCCGCCGACGCGGCCATTGCGGCGGCGACGATCGGCGATGGAGCGGTGGACGTCGAGTGGGGTGACACGCGACGATCGCCGTTTCACTTCGACTGGTTGCGCGACAACTGCGCGTGTTCCGCATGTGTGCATGCGGTCACGCGCGAACAGGTGTTCGAGATCGCCGACACGCGCGAGGATCTGTCGGCACTCGCCGCGCATGTCGAAACCGACGGCGCGCTGCACGTCGAGTGGAACGACGGGCATCGCAGTACCTGGTCGCCGGGATGGTTGCGCGCGCATGCCTACGACGATGCGTCGCGCGCGGAGCGCCAGGCCGCGCACGGGCGGCACGTGTGGGTCGGCGACGATGAGACGGCGATCGGCGTGTTCGCGTGGCGTGACGTGATGGAGGACGACGGCGCGTTGCGCGCATGGCTCGCCGCGTTGCAGCGCACGGGGCTGACGCTCGTCGAGGGCGTGCCGGCCGAACGCGGCCGGGTCGACCAGATCGCGCGTCGTATCGGCCTGATCCGCGAAAGCAATTTCGGCATGCTGTTCGATGTCGAATCGAAGCCGCGACCGGACAGCAATGCCTATACGTCGCTCAACCTGCCGCCGCACACCGACCTGCCGACGCGTGAATTGCAGCCGGGCGTGCAGTTCCTGCATTGCCTCGCGAACGACGCAACGGGCGGAGACAGCATCTTCCTCGATGGCTTTGCGCTCGCGGATGCGCTGCGGCGCGAATATCCGGCCGATTTCGGGCATCTTGCGTCGACGCCGTTCGAGTTCTGGAACAAGAGCGCGAACAGCGACTACCGCTGTTCGGCGCCGGTGATCGGGCTCGATGCGCGTGGCAACGTGACCGAGGTGCGTGTCGCGAACTTCCTGCGCGGGCCGCTCGATGCGCCGGCCGGATCGGTCGCGGCCGTCTACCGCGCGTACCGGCGGTTTCTTGCGCTCGCGCGCGAGCCGCGTTTCCGGGTGCAGCGCCGGCTGCGGGCGGGCGACATGTGGGCGTTCGACAACCGGCGCGTGCTGCATGCGCGCACCGAGTTCGATCCGTCGACGGGCCGCCGGCATCTGCAGGGCTGCTACGTCGATCGCGACGAACTGCTGTCGCGCTGGCGTGTGCTGTCGCGTGCCGTACCTGCGGCAGCCGCGGAGCGCTGATCGGCGCATACGGCATCGTTACGCATACCTCGCCGGGAAAAAGCGCCCGGACGCATGGCGCCCGGGCGAAGCCACCCGCTGCCGGGCGGCGGAGGTATGCGTTTCACAAAAAGGTCGAGCCCGCATGGCGGGCTCGTCCGGATACGACTTCATCGCGCGATGCGCGGTGCGCCCGCCGGGGGCGCGTCGGCTTACTGGCCGAAGAAGACCGAGTCGCGAGCGTTCGACGACGCTGCGGCGGCCGGGGCGCCCGAGTGGACGACCGGAGCCGGTTGCGCGCCGTAGCCGCTGGCGTCGGCACCATGAACGCGCGCTTCCGCCGACTGGATGTCGTTCGGGTAGTACGGGCTCGACAGGCCCGGCTTGTAGCCGGCTTGTTCGAGCTGGACCAGTTCGTTGCGGACTTGTGCGCGGGTCACGGTGCTTTGTGCGAAAGCGCCGAACGAAGCGGACAGGGCGACAGCGGCAACAACTGCGGAAACGAGCGATTTCATGATGACCTCCGGTGTTTTATTGGGTTCGCTTTCGACACCATGTCTGCAGCGATTGACTAAATCTTAGTCACCGGATGGTTCAGGGTAAACGCTGATTTTGACGATAGATTGTTTCCTGCGTGGTAACAGTGGCACGTCGAATCATGCTTTCATCGAGCTTTCATTTCCGTAAATGCAATAAGTGACGAATGGGCGGCCGTGCGGTTCAGCGCATTTCGGCCGCCGTGTCGAACGGGCTGGCCGGCGGCCGGCCGGCGGGCACGCCGGCGCTCAGGAAACGCACGCCCGTCGCGGCCTCCGACGCTTCCCAAAGCAGCGCGGCCGCGGCCACGTCGCGCGCCGCGCGCGGCACGCTCGCGAGCGCCGGCAGGCCGCGCGACTCGAACCAGCCGGACGGCCCGACGTACGAGCCGCCTGTCAGGTCGGGTGACGTCGCCGCATGAATGGCGGGCAAGGCACCCTGATCGGCCGGTTGCGCGAGATAACGGTTCGCCGCGCGCATCAGCGCGGCGCGGGTGGGCGAACTGTCCATCGCGGGGCCCGCGAACTGCAGGTTGGTCGCCGCGTAGCCGGGATGCGCGGCGACGCTGATTCCCGCGAACGCCGCGCGCTGGAAGCGGCGCTGCAGTTCGATCGCGAACACGAGGTTCGCGAGCTTGCTGTCGCAGTACGCGAGATAACGGTTGTAACGGTGCTCGGCGCGCAGGTCGTCGACGCGGATCCGGCCGCCGCGGTTGAAGCCGCTCGACATCGTTACGACACGCGCCCGACGCGCGGCGCGCAGCGCCGGCAGCAGATGGCCGGTCAGCGCGAAATGGCCGAGGTGGTTGGTGCCGAACTGCATCTCGAAGCCGTCGCGCGTGTGCCGCAGCGGCAGGAACATCACGCCGGCGTTGTTGCAGAGGATGTCGACGCGGCCGTGGCGGTCGGAGACGTCGGCGGCGAAGCGCTCGATCGACGCGAGATCGGCGAGGTCGAGCGGATCGACCTCGACCCGTGCGCCGGGATGGAGGCGGCGGATCGCATCGGCGGCCTGCGCGGCACGCGCGGCATCGCGGCAGCCCATCACGACGGTCGCGCCCTTGGCGGCCAGGGTTTCCGCGATCTGCCAGCCGAGGCCGCTGTTGGCGCCGGTCACGACCGCGACCTTGCCGCCTTGCGCCGGGACGTGGCGCGCGCTCCATGCATGCATGTCTGCCTCCAGCGGCGTGGCCGGTGCGCCACGACGCGTAATCGTTACATTGAGTGGTGTAACGATAGTCCGCGCAGGCGGGACAGACAAGCAGGGGAATTAGACCGGCGCTTCTAGGGCGGGCCTGCGTATCACGCAGCCGGCCCGGGCACGCAGCTGGCGGACGTTATCGGCTGCCTGCCAGGGCGAGCACTTCGGCGGCGGAGATCATCGCGGCCGCGTTCGCGGGTGCCGGGCGCTCGGCCGGGCGGAATACTTCGTCGCCGCGCTGGATGACCTGGCGCGACAGCGCGCAGGTGCCGGTGCGCTGCGCGAAGCGGCGGCGCCAGCGCTGTTCGCCGTAATGACAGCGGCCGGGCTCGACCCAGCGTACGACGAGCAGCGTATCGGAACGTTCGAGAATTTCGACGTGGACGTCGGCGGGATCGAGCGCAGGCAGGGATTTGGAGGCCTTCATTTGCCGTTTCCTAAAGCTCGTGCGGTTCGGCCGTGGCAGTGGATGTCACTACCCAAAGACGAATCCGTAGCGGTTTCCATGAGTGGTGCGCTAAATGTAAGCGTCTGTGACCGGAAAAAACATCCTGTCTGGCTCAAATTACCTTTTGCCGATTTAGAAACAATCGACGCGCATTTTCGTGAGAAACCAGCGACAAAAGCGCCCCGGACGCGAAGCGCCCGGGGCGGAAAATCGGGCCGCGCCACCGTGTCTGCTCGCTCAGTCACGTGGACACCGCGGGGGACGGAGGTACCCGTCAGGGATCGGCGACGGGCGGGGCGGTGTACCGGGAAGCGCGGTCCGGCAACGCCATGATCGCGCGCGCCCCCGGTTGAGACCCTGACGGGGACATGACTTTTCTGTCAGTTTCGCCCGGCGCGCCGCGCGGCACGGGCATCCGCAACCGTCGCAAACCCCCGTCGGTATTGGCTTTGCACGATGTGCGGTCAATCGCCGGCGTCCGAAAAAGAGGCCCCGCTAACGCCGGAGGCTCCGCCCTCGGCCTGATTCTGCCGCTGGGGAAAACACTGAATCCCACGTTCGTGACAAATCCGGAATCCGCACCTATGATTGGTTGGACCTTTAGTCCTTTGTGCCAATGAGCCGGCATGTCCGGCTTTTACAGGAGGGTGCTCATGAGATTGCAGGGCAAGCGCGCGCTGGTGACGGCGGCCGGGCAGGGTATCGGCCGCGCGACGGCGCTGCGGTTCGCAAGCGAGGGCGCCGACGTGCTGGCGACCGACATCAACGAAGCCGCGCTCGCGCAACTCGCGGCCGACGCCGAGCGCGCGGGCAGCCGGCTGGCGACGCGGCGGCTCGACGTGACCGATGCGGGCGACGTCGCGGCACTCGCCGCGCAGGAGCGCGCGTTCGACGTGCTGTTCAACTGCGCCGGCTACGTGCACCACGGCTCGATCCTCGACTGCGATGACGCCGCCTGGGCGTTCTCACTGAACCTGAACGTCACGTCGATGTACCGGCTGATCCGCGCGTTGCTGCCGGCGATGCTGGAAGCGGGCGGCGCGTCGATCATCAACATGGCGTCGGCCGCGTCGAGCGTGAAGGGCGTGCCGAACCGCTTCGTCTACGGCACGACCAAGGCGGCCGTGATCGGGCTGACCAAGGCGGTCGCCGCCGATTTCGTCGAGCAGCGCATTCGCTGCAACGCGATCTGCCCGGGCACGATCGAGTCGCCGTCGCTGGAACAGCGGATCGCCGAGCAGGCGCGCACGCGCCAGGTGGCGACCGACGTCGTGCGCCAGGCGTTCGTCGCGCGCCAGCCGATGGGCCGCATCGGCACCGCGGACGAAGTGGCCGCGCTCGCGCTGTATCTCGCGTCCGACGAAGCGTCGTTCACGACCGGCGCGATTCACCTGATCGATGGCGGCTGGTCAAACTGACCGTGTCGAACTGACCACGCATCCCTATTCACTTTCCGCTTCCGTTCAAACGACATGAAACTGCTGAGATTTGGCGACAAACACCATGAGAAACCGGGCCTGCTCGATGCGCAGGGCAAGATCCGCGACCTGTCGGGCGTGATCGACGACATCGCCGGCGATGCGCTGACGCCAGCATCGCTCGCGCGGCTGCGCGACATCGAGCCATCGTCGCTGCCGTTGGTCGACGGCACGCCGCGGCTAGGCGCATGTGTCGGCCGCGTCGGCAAGTTCATCTGCATCGGGCTCAACTATTCCGACCACGCGGCCGAATCGGGGATGGAAGTCCCGAAGGAGCCGGTCGTGTTCGGCAAATGGACGAGCGCGATCTCGGGGCCGAACGACGACGTCGAGATTCCGCGCGGCTCGGAGAAGACCGACTGGGAAGTCGAGCTCGGCGTCGTGATCGGCCAGGGCGGCCGCTATATCGACGAAGCCGATGCACTGTCGCACGTCGCCGGCTACTGCGTGGTGAACGACGTGTCGGAGCGCGAATACCAGCTCGAACGCGGCGGCACGTGGGACAAGGGCAAGGGCAACGACACGTTCGGCCCGCTCGGCCCGTGGCTCGTGACGGCCGACGAAGTGCCCGATCCGCACGCGCTGCGGCTGTGGCTCGACGTCGACGGCCACCGCTACCAGAACGGCACGACCGCCACGATGGTGTTCCGCGTGCCGCACCTGATCAGCTACCTGAGCCGCTTCATGAGCCTGCAGCCGGGCGACGTGATCTCGACCGGCACGCCGCCGGGCGTGGGCCTTGGCCAGAAGCCGCCCGTCTATCTGCGCGCCGGGCAGGTGATCACGCTCGGCATCGACGGGCTCGGCGAGCAGCGCCAGCGCACCGTGCAGGCCTGATTCCCTTTAACGGACCGTTCGCCATGCCTATCATTCGATCGATGCGCGTCCTCGACGTGCGCTTCCCGACCTCGCGCCAGCTTGACGGCTCCGATGCGATGAATCCGGACCCCGATTATTCGGCGGCGTACGTCGTGCTCGAAACCGACCAGGACGGGCTCGAAGGTCACGGGCTCACGTTCACCATCGGGCGCGGCAACGAGATCTGCTGCGCGGCGATCGACGCGATGCGTCACCTCGTCGTCGGCCTCGACCTCGACTGGATCCGCGAGGACATGGGCCGCTTCTGGCGGCACGTGACGTCGGACAGCCAGTTGCGCTGGATCGGCCCCGACAAGGGCGCGATCCATCTGGCGACGGGCGCCGTCGTCAACGCGGTGTGGGACCTGTGGGCGAAGGCCGAGGCCAAGCCGCTGTGGCGGCTCGTCGCCGACCTGAGCCCCGAGGAAATCGTGCGCGCGATCGATTTCCGCTACCTGACCGACTGCCTGACGCAGGGCGAGGCGCTCGACCTGCTGCGCCGGCAGGCGCCGGGCAAGGCCGCGCGGATCGCGGCGCTCGAGCGCGACGGCTACCCGTGCTACACGACGTCGGCGGGCTGGCTCGGCTACAGCGACGACAAGCTGCGCCGGCTGTGCCGCGAGGCGGTGGACGCGGGTTTCGACTACGTGAAGCTGAAGGTCGGCGCGAACCTGGAGGACGACATCCGGCGCGTGACGATCGCGCGCGAGGTGATCGGCCCCGAGCGCAAGCTGATGATCGACGCGAACCAGGTGTGGGAAGTCGACGAGGCGATCGACTGGGTGCGCGAGCTGGCGTTCGCGAAACCGTGGTTCATCGAGGAGCCGACGAGCCCCGACGACGTGGAAGGGCATCGCAAGATCCGCGAGGCGATCGCGCCCGTGCAGGTTGCGACCGGCGAGATGTGCCAGAACCGCGTGCTGTTCAAGCAGTTCATCGCGCGCGGCGCGATCGACGTCGTGCAGATCGACGCGTGCCGGCTCGGCGGCGTGAACGAGATTCTCGCGGTGATGCTGCTGGCCGCGAAGTACGGGCTGCCGGTGTGTCCGCATGCGGGCGGCGTCGGGCTGTGCGAATACGTGCAGCATCTGTCGATGATCGACTACGTGTGCATTTCCGGCACGAAGGAAGGGCGCGTGACCGAATACGTCGATCACCTGCACGAGCATTTCGTCGCACCGTGCGTCGTGCGCGGCGCGGCGTACATGCCGCCGACGGCGCCCGGCTTCTCGATCGAGATGAAGCCGGAATCGCTCGAGCAGTATCGGTTCCGCGGCTGAAGCACGTGGCACGATGTGCCGCGCACGGCCTGCGCGGCCACAACCTGAACGACGGAGACGCGAAGTGGATTTGAATCTGCAAGACAAGGTCGTGATCGTGACCGGCGGCGCGTCGGGCATCGGCGCCGCGATCTCGATGCGGCTGGCCGGCGAAGGCGCGATTCCGGTGGTGTTCGCTCGCCACACGCCGGACGATGGCTTCTGGCGCGAACTCGCGCAGAAGCAGCCGCGCGCCGTGTGCGTGTCCGTCGAGTTGCAGGGCGACGCGCAGTGCCGCGACGCAGTCGCACAGACCATCGCTCGTTTCGGCCGCATCGACGGCCTCGTCAACAACGCGGGCATCAACGACAGCATCGGACTCGACGCCGGGCGCGACGCCTTCGTCGCATCGCTCGAGCGCAACCTGATCCACTACTACGTGATGGCGCACTACTGCGTGCCGCACCTGAAGGCGACGCGCGGCGCGATCGTCAACATTTCGTCGAAGACGGCCGTCACCGGGCAGGGCAACACGAGCGGCTATTGCGCATCGAAGGGCGCGCAGCTCGCGCTGACGCGCGAATGGGCCGTCGCATTGCGCGACGACGGCGTGCGCGTGAACGCGGTGATCCCGGCCGAGGTGATGACGCCGCTCTACCAGAGCTGGATCGCCGGCTTCGACGACCCGGACGCGAAGATCGCGGAAATCGCCGGCAAGGTGCCGCTCGGCAAGCGCTTCACGACGGCCGACGAGATTGCCGACACGGCCGTGTTCCTGCTGTCGGCGCGCGCATCGCACACGACGGGCCAGTGGCTGTTCGTCGATGGCGGCTATACGCATCTCGATCGCGCGATCGGCTGAGGACGGCGAGCCATGCAACCCGACCCGAACCTGAACACCGCGCCGCCGCTGATCGCGTTGACCGGCGTCAGCAAGCGTTTTCCGGGCGTGCAGGCGCTCGACGACTGCCACTTCGACCTGCGCGCCGGCGAAGTGCATGCGCTGATGGGCGAAAACGGCGCCGGCAAGTCGACGTTGATGAAGATCCTCGCGGGCGTGTATCAGAAGGATGAAGGCGAGATCCGGATGGACGGGCGCGCGGTGGAGATCGACGATCCGCGCGCCGCGCAGGCGCTCGGGATCGGCATCATCCATCAGGAACTGAACCTGATGAACCACCTGAGCGTCGCGCAGAACATCTTCATCGGACGCGAGCCGCGCGGCCGCTTCGGCGTGTTCGTCGACGAAGAGAAACTCAACCGCGACGCGGCCGCGATCTTCGCGCGGATGCGGCTCGATCTCGATCCGCGCACGCCGGTCGGCCGGCTGACGGTCGCGAAGCAGCAGATGGTCGAGATCGCGAAGGCGCTGTCGTTCGAGTCGCGCGTGCTGATCATGGACGAGCCGACCGCGGCGCTGAACAACGCGGAAATCGCCGAGCTGTTCCGCATCATCGGCGACCTGCGCGCGCACGGCGTCGGCGTCGTCTACATCTCGCACAAGATGGACGAGCTGCGCCAGATCGCCGATCGCGTGACCGTGATGCGCGACGGCAAGTACGTCGCGACCGTGCCGATGGCCGGCACGTCGATGGACGCGATCATCGCGATGATGGTCGGTCGCCAGCTCGATACGACGTTCCGCACGCCGCCCGATACGTCGGCCAACGAGGTCGCGCTCGAAGTGCGCGGGCTGTCGCGCGGCCGCGCGATCCGCGACGTCGGCTTCACGCTGCGGCGCGGCGAGATTCTCGGCTTCGCGGGGCTGATGGGCGCGGGCCGCACCGAGGTCGCGCGCGCGGTATTTGGCGCGGATCCGGTCGACGCGGGCGAGATCCGCGTGCACGGCAGGACCGTGACGATCCGCACGCCGGCCGACGCGGTCGCGCACGGGATCGGTTATCTGTCGGAGGACCGCAAGCACTTCGGGCTCGCGGTCGGGATGGACGTGCAGAACAACATCGCGTTGTCGAGCATGCGCCGCTTCGTGCGCCGCGGCATGTTCCTCGATGCACGCGAGATGCGCGACACCGCGCAGTCGTACGTGCGCCAGCTCGCGATCCGCACGCCGTCGGTCGCGCAGCCCGCGCGCCTCCTGTCGGGCGGCAACCAGCAGAAGATCGTGATCGCGAAGTGGCTGCTGCGCGATTGCGACATCCTGTTCTTCGACGAGCCGACGCGCGGCATCGACGTCGGCGCGAAAAGTGAGATCTACAAGCTGCTCGACGCGCTCGCCGCCGACGGCAAGGCGATCGTGATGATCTCGTCGGAGTTGCCCGAGGTGCTGCGCATGAGCCACCGGATTCTCGTGATGTGCGAAGGGCGCGTGACCGGCGAATTGCGCGCGGCCGACGCCACGCAGGAAAAGATCATGCAGCTCGCGACGCAGCGCGAGTCGACCGTATTGTCCTGATTACGACGCTTACCCGATCATGTCCAACGATACGCATCCCGTTCCGCCCCTTGCTTCCGGCGACACGCCGGCCGCCGCATCGCGCCTGAAGTCGCGCTTCTTCAACCCGGCCGCGCGGCAGAAGCTGCTCGCGTTCGCGAGCCTCGTGCTGCTGATCGCGTTCTTCAGCTTCGCGTCGTCGAACTTCCTCGAAGTCGACAACCTCGTGTCGATCCTGCAGGCCACCGCCGTGAACGGCGTGCTGGCCGTCGCCTGTACCTACGTGATCATCACGTCGGGCATCGACCTGTCGGTCGGCACGCTGATGACGTTCTGCGCGGTGATGGCCGGCGTCGTGCTCACGAACTGGGGCATGCCGCTGCCGCTCGGGATCCTGGCCGCGCTGTGCTTCGGCGCGCTGTCGGGCAGCGTGTCGGGCTTCGTGATCGCGAAGATGAAGGTGCCGCCGTTCATCGCGACGCTCGGCATGATGATGCTGCTCAAGGGGCTGTCGCTCGTGATCTCGGGCACGCGGCCGATCTACTTCAACGATACGCCGGGCTTCACGTCGATCGCGCAGGATTCGCTGATCGGCAGCCTGATCCCCGCGCTGCCGATTCCGAACGCGGTGCTGATCCTGTTCCTCGTCGCGATCGGCGCGTCGATCGTGCTGAACCGCACCCTCTTCGGCCGCTACACGTTCGCGCTCGGCAGCAACGAGGAAGCGCTGCGGCTGTCCGGCGTGAACGTCGACGCGTGGAAGATCGCCGTCTACACGTTCAGCGGCGCGGTGTGCGGGATCGCCGGGCTCCTGATCGCGTCGCGGCTGAATTCCGCGCAGCCCGCGCTCGGGCAGGGCTACGAGCTCGATGCGATCGCGGCCGTCGTGATCGGCGGCACGTCGCTGTCGGGCGGCGCGGGCAGCATCGTCGGCACCATCATCGGCGCGTTCATCATGAGCGTGCTGACCAACGGCCTGCGCATCCTGTCGGTCGCGCAGGAATGGCAGACGGTCGTGACGGGCGTGATCATCATCCTCGCCGTCTACGTGGACATCCTGCGCCGGCGCCGCCGCTGACGCACGCACGAACACGAACACGAACACGAACACGAACACGAACACGAACACGAACACACATGCGCTTCACCGCCGGCCGGGCCGGCATTTCAGTCGATACCAACCAAGGAGACGCGAAGTGATCAGGAGCAAGGTGTTGAACGCGATCGTCGGGCTGACGTTCGCCGTCGGCGTGACGGCCGGCGCGCAGGCGCAGGAAACCTATATCCCGCTGATCTCGAAGGGCTTCCAGCATCAGTTCTGGCAGGCCGTGAAAGCGGGCGCGATGCAGGCCGCGAAGGACTACAAGGTGAAGGTGACCTTCGAAGGCCCCGAAACCGAGGCGATGGTCGACAAGCAGATCGACATGCTGTCCGCCGCGATCGCGAAGAAGCCCGCCGCGCTCGGCTTCGCGGCGCTCGACAGCAAGGCCGCGCTGCCGCTCCTGAAGAAGGCGCAGGCCGAGAAGATCCCGGTGATCGCGTTCGACTCGGGCGTCGACAGCGACATCCCGGTGACGACGGCCGCGACCAACAACAAGGCCGCCGCCGCGCTCGCCGCCGACAAGCTCGCCGCGCTGATCGGCGACGAAGGCGAGGTGGCCGTGGTCGCGCACGACCAGACGAGCCGCACCGGCATCGACCGCCGCGACGGCTTTCTCGAGCGGATGAAGTCGGCGCACCCGAAGGTGAAGGTCGTCACCGTGCAGTACGGCGAAGGCGACCAGCTGAAGTCGACCGAGGTGACGAAGTCGATGCTGCAGGCGTATCCGAAGCTCAAGGGCCTGTTCGGCACCAACGAAGGCTCGGCGATCGGCGTGGTGAACGGCGTGCGCGAGATGAAGCGCAAGGTCGTGATCGTCGGCTACGATTCGGGCAAGCAGCAGAAGGACGCGATCCGCAGCGGGCTGATGGCCGGCGCGATCACGCAGAATCCGATCGGGATCGGCTACAAGACGGTTGAAGGGGCCGTGAAGGCGATCAAGGGCGAGAAGCTGCCGAAGGTCATCGATACCGGTTTCTACTGGTATGACAAGACCAATATCGACGACCCGAAGATCACGGCGGTGTTGTACGACTGAGCGTGACGTGATGTGATGCTGCGGGTAACGGCGAACCACGAGGACACCATGGGCGCAGTACGTATCGATTCCCACCAGCACTTCTGGCGTTACCGCGCGGCCGACTATCCGTGGATCGGCCCCGGGATGGGCGTGCTTGCCCGCGACTACCTGCCCGACGCGCTATGGCCGCAGATGCATGCGCAGGCGCTCGGCGCGTCGATCGCGGTGCAGGCGCGCGCCGGGCGTGACGAGACGGCGTTCCTGCTCGATCTCGCCCGCGACGACGCGCATATCGCGGCGGTGGTCGGCTGGGAGGATCTCGGTGCGCCGGCGCTCGCCGATCGCATCGCCGAATGGCGCAGCCCGAAGTTGCGTGGTTTTCGTCACCAGGTGCAGGACGAAGCCGACGTCGGCGCGTTCGTCGCGGATCCCGCGTTCAATCGCGGCGTCGCGTGGCTGCAGGCGAACGGCTATGTGTACGACGTGCTCGTGTTCGAGCGTCAGTTGCCCGACGTGCGCGCGTTCTGCGCGCGGCACGATGCGCACTGGCTCGTGCTCGATCATGCGGGCAAGCCCGCGCTCGCCGAGTTCGACCGGGACGCTACGGCATTCGCACGCTGGCGCGCCGGGCTGCGCGAGCTGGGCGCGCTGCCGCACGTCGTGTGCAAGCTGTCGGGGCTCGTGACCGAGACGGACTGGCGGCGCGGCCTGCGCGGCCGGGACATCCGGCACATCGAGCAATGCCTCGATGCGGCGCTCGACGCGTTCGGCCCGCAGCGGCTGATGTTCGGGTCGGACTGGCCCGTGTGCCTGCTCGCGGCGTCGTATGACGAGGTGGCGTCGCTGGTCGAGCGCTGGGCCGAAGCGCGGCTGTCGGCGGCCGAGCGCACCGCGTTGTGGGGCGGCACGGCCGTGCGTTGCTATGCGGTGCCGGACGACGCGAGGCCCGGCATATAAAATAGGCGCGAACGGCCTGACGCACCATTCGTCAGACCGTCGCAACGCAACCGCTTACCTGTATCAACGTATGTCCATCCAGCCGATTCAGAACCGCCGCCTCTACCAGCAGATCGCCGACAAGCTCAGCGCGATGATCGAGTCCGGCGACTTCCCGCCGGGCAGCTACCTGCCGCCCGAGCGCGAACTGGCCGAGCAGTTCGGCGTGTCGCGCACGTCGGTGCGCGAGGCGCTGATCGCGCTCGAGGTGAACGGGCTCGTCAGCGTGCGTGTCGGCGATGGCGTGAAGGTGCGCCAACCCGAGGCGGTGGCCGCGCCGCAGCCGCAGATCGACACGACGGTCGCGCCGTTTTCGATCGTCGAGATCGATCCGGAACTCGGCATCGCGCTCGACCTCGATACCGAAATCCCGCCGTTCGCGTTGTTGCAGGCACGCCGGCTGATCGAGCCGGAAGCCGCGTCGCTCGCCGCGAAACATGGCTCGGACGCGCAGATCGAGGGGATTCACGAGGCGTTCCTGCGCAACCAGGAAGACAACCGCAGCGGCTCGCTCACGCATCCGGGCGACCGGCTGTTCCATATCCGCATCGCGGAAGCGAGCGACAACCCCGCGTATGCGCTGATGATCAAGCAGTTGCTCGCGCACAAGTACGACCTGATGTTCCAGCGGCTGCAGTCGCTGTACATGCCGAACGACATGCCGCATCGCTCGGAGCTGGAACACCGCGCGATCCTCGACGCGATCCGCGCGCGCGACCCGGAGGCCGCGCGCCGCGCGATGGCCGAGCATCTCGACGAGGTGATCCGGATCTTCGGCCGCGCGCTCGACTGAGCGCGCGTTCAGAAGCGGTCGGCGCGATAGGGCGACGGATCGGTGAACGGCGTTTCGCCCGTCATCATCTCGGCCAGCAGGCGGCCGGAGACGGGGCCGAGCGTGAGCCCGTGATGGTTGTGCCCGAACGAGAACCACAGCCCGCGATGCGCGGGCGCGGGGCCGATCACCGGCCGCATGTCGGGCGTGCACGGCCGGAAGCCGAGCCACGGCTGCGGATCGAGCCGTTCGCCGAAGCCGAACACCGGGCGCGCGACGCGTTCCGCGCGATCGAGCTGCACGCCCGTCGGCGGCAGTCCGCGCCGCGCGATCTCGACGCCGGTGGTCAGCCGCAATCCGCGCCGCATCGGCGCGATCACGTAGCCGAATTCGCGATCGACGATCGGCGCCGACGGCGCGCCGCGTTCTGACGGCGCGTAGTGCATGTGATAGCCGCGCTTCTCGCGCAGCGGAATCGTGTAGCCGAACTTGCCGAACACCGTGTCGGACCACGGGCCGAGCGCGACGACCACGGCCGGCGCGGCGATCCTGCCTTGCTCCGTCGTGACCTGCCAGCCAGGCGAAAGCGCGTCGAGGCTCGCGGCATCGCCGGTGAGCAGCGTGCCGCCGCCTTGCACGAAGAGTTGTGCATAGGTTTTGACGAGCGCGGACGGGTCGACGACGCTTTTCGGATCGAGCCAGTGGAGTGCGCCGCAGAAGCCGGCGGCGAGGCTCGGTTCCTGCGCGCGGAGTGCCGCGGCATCGAGCGGCGTGATGCCGAGCCCGTGACGACGCGCGGTGAGTCCCGCATCGGCGACCGCGCGTTCGAACGCGGCCGGCGTGCGAAACGCTTCCATCCAGCCGCTGGCACGCACCAGTTCCCCTGCGCCGGCTCGCGCGATCAGCGCGTCGTGCTCGACGATGCAGCGCTCGATCAGCGGCAGCATGTCGCGCGAGGCCGCCGCGTGACGCATCGGTGCCGACTCCCACCAGAAACGCGCGAGCCACGGCGCGAACGCGGGCAGCGACGTGCCGTGCCAGTAGAGATCGGTGGAGCGGTTCAGCGCGTAGCGCATCAGCGTGAACGGGCTGCGCGGGAACGGATACGGCTCGATCGACGAGCGCTCGATCAGCCCGGCGTTGCCGAAGCTCGTGCCTTCGCCGGGCGCGCCGCGGTCGACGAGGGCGACCTTGCGGCCGCGATCCTGCAGGTGCAGCGCGGCGGAGACGCCGACGATGCCTGCGCCCAGAACGATTACGTCGAAGTCCATCGGTGGTGGTGACGGCGGTTGATGTCGGTGGCAAGCCAACGTTATGGACGAGGCCGAATGCCGGATACCGCATCGACATGCGGCTGCTTGTTAGGATACTCGCTATGTCGTTCGATTCGCAAAATCAGGATGCGGCTCAGCGGCTCGCACTTCACGATGGGCGACATTGTGTGCGTCGCTCCTGCGCAAAGTGTCGGTCGGGATGCGTGGCTTAGGCTCGCGCGTCGCCACTACTCGAACTTGTAACTCCATGATTTAAAATGGATTCGAATCGCCGGTCAGGGCGGCGTTCCGGACCGTGTCCGGTGCGCGCGTTTCGTGCATGTCGAGCGTGTCGGTGGCGAGCGACGCATGTGTCTATCATGCTGCTGAAGTTGGCTTATTGAATCGATAGAGAAACTGGATGAAACGAGAACCCGTTGAAGGCGTGCAGCCCGAGGTGTTGCGTTGGGCGAGAGAAACGGTCGGACTGTCGATCGACGAAGTAGCCACCATGCTTCGCATTCCTTCGACCGAGGTTGTTGACTGGGAGGCGGGCGCCGGGGCGCCGACCTACGTTCAACTCGAGAAGCTCGCGTATCAGGTCTTCAAGAGGCCGCTCGCGGTCTTCTTTCTTCCGGCGCCGCCCGATGAGAAAGTGCCCCAGCGTGAATTTCGGACGCTCCCTGAAGCGGACATGCGATCGCTCACCCGCGACACTTATCTGCAGATCCGGCAGGCGCAGGCGTTTCAGCTATCGCTCAGGGAAGTGTTCGGCGGGCGTAATCCTGCGGATGACAGGATCTGGAAATCCTTGTCGCTTTCGCTGTCGGAGTCCGTATCTCAACAGGCAGAGCGGGTGCGTGATGCGCTCGGTATCACGCTCGATGAACAAGCGTCGTGGCGTAATGATGACCTCACCCTCAAGCAATGGCGAAAGGCCATCGAAGAAGCGGGCATTTTCGTTTTCAAGTCGGCCTTCAAGCAGCGCGAGATTTCAGGCTTCTGCTTGATGGACGATGCATTCCCGATCATTTACCTCAACAACAGTACGACGAAGACGCGTCAGATATTCAGTCTTCTGCACGAACTGGCACACTTGCTCTTGAGCATGAACGGCCTGAGCAAGCTCGATTCCGGCTATATCGATGCGCTTCCGCACGCCGAGAGGAAAATCGAGCGATTCTGCAACGCCATCGCGGCGGAAGTACTGATTCCGCATGCGGCATTCGATCGTCTCGTGTCGGCGCTTCCCGCCGATGCAGAGTCCGCGTCCGAGGAGGCGTTTGCCGAACTGGCCAGCTATTTCGGGGTGAGTCGAGAGGCCGTGCTGCGGCGCTTGCTGGACCAGGGGCGAGTCAGTCAGGCGTTCTACAAGCGCAGGGCGACGATCTGGTCGGCGCAACGTAGAGAGGCAACAGGCGGAAGCTACTATGCGAACCAAGGTGCATATCTGAGCGACCGTTTCGCGCGAGAAGTCGTCGGTCGTCACTACCGGCATCAAATCACGCTCGAGCAAGCAGCGGACTTTCTTGGTATCAAGCCCAAGAACTTTGCGGGATTTGAAGCGCATGTTCTTCATGGGGCCGGTGCATGATCTATGTGTTCGACACCAGTTCCATTCGATCACTGCAACATTTCTATCCACGCGTGTTCCGGAGTATCTGGGATGGTATCGAAAAGCTTGTAGGCCAGCGGCGATTGATTTCTACGAGAGAGGTGTTGAACGAGATCGAGCGACAGGCCGTGAGCGCCGATGTATTGGCGTGGGTGAAAGGCAATCGATCCCTGTTCACGACGCCAACCGCGAACGAACTGCGGTTCGTCGCAGTGATTTTGAAGATCAGGCATTTTCAGGCACTGATCGGGCAACAGCAGCGTCTCAAAGGCACACCGGTCGCCGATCCGTTTGTCATCGCCTGCGCCAGGGGCTGCCGAGGGACGGTCGTAACCGAAGAGGGGGGGCAGCGTGTGGGCGACGGGCTGGTGCCCAAGCCGCATGCTGCGAAGATACCCAACGTATGTGCGCATTTCGAGATTCCATGCATTGATCTCGAAGAGTTCATGCACCAGCAGGATTGGCGGTTCTGATCCAACGAACATCAACTCACCCGGAACCGCTTTCCCCAACCGCGCGAGCACGCGCGTCTCGACCTCCGCCATCCGTAGCGCCTTCCGCACGCCGTCGATACCGTGTCGGAAGCCGAAATTCCTGTCGCGTGCTTGAGCGACCTGAACGTGGCGTGTAGTGCGCCGCCGAAGAACGTATGAAGTTTGACGTTCTCGGTTGAACAATCCGCTGATCAATCTGCCGCTGTCGACGCTGAATCGGTGCGGTTTGCCGCAGCACTGATTCAGCATACGTTCCGAAGTGATTCGCGGGTGTATCCCACTGGTTTGGGATACGAATTTTTACCTAAGATGGAAGCAATCGTGCGCGTGATACGGTGCCGGCACGCGCATGGCAAGCAGGGGCAGCGCCGGGAACGACTGCAGCAGATGTTTCCATCATGGATGCGAGTGTGTGCGCGACGGCTGCGAGTCATGCAGCCGCATCGACGCCAGCGGGCGCGGCGGCAATCGCCGCGCGGACGGCGTCCGGCCGGTCGGGCCGAGTCGCCGCGTTGCGCCACGCGTTCATCGCAATCGTTTGCGTTCTGAGCGTTGTACCGGCCGTCCTCGCCGGGGCGCCTGTCGATACGGACGACCCGGTCGACACGGTGCAACTCGCCGCCGCCACGACCCTCGTCAATCCGACTAGTCCCGCCTTTTCATCACACGACTCCGCCGTGCGCCAGGTCGTGCTCGGCATCGTCAGTTTCACGCGCTGGCCGACGACGCCCGTTCGCCTGCATCTGTGCGTGACGGGGCGGCCCGACTACGCGGGCGACCTGACCGACCCGATGCAGGCCGGCTCGACCGTGCTCGACGTGCAGCGCGTCCGCTTCGACGATGCCGCGCTCGGTATCGCCTGCGACGTCGTGTATCTCGGCACGCTGGGAAGCGACGAGCGCGCGCGGGTGCGAGCCGCGCTGGCCGGCCGCCCGGTGCTGACGATCGCCGAACACGATCCGTCCTGCACCGCGGGCGCGATGTTCTGCCTCACGGTCGAAGGCGAGCGCATCACGTTCGACATCAATCTCGACGCCGTCGCGCGCAGTGGCGTGCACGTGCATCCGAATGTGCTCAACCTCGCGCGGCGGCCGCTGACGCCATGACACGTTCCGCGCCCACCATTTCGTCTTCGCGTGTGCCGCGCCCGACGCTGCAAAGCGTGTTGCGCCGCGCGCATTTGCGCCTGGCCTTCGTCGCGGTTGCGATGGCCGCCGTGTCGCTGATCGTCGTCGCCGTGATCGCGCTGCGCGCCTATGCCGGCAACAACCTGACCCTGCTGGCCCGCTCGCTCGGTTATACGGTCGAGGCGGCGCTCGTGTTCGGCGACCGTGTCGCGGCGAACGAGGCGATCGCGATGATCGCCAACGAGGAGGACGTCGCGCAGGTCGTGGTCACTGATAGCAAGGGGCAGTTGTTCGCGACCTGGAAGCTGCCTGCCGGCGGCCGGATCGCCCGGCTCGAGCGCGGCGTCGCCGATCTCGCGCTGCCCGGGCCCGCGACCGTCCCGGTGATGCACGACGGCGTCATCGTCGGTCAGGTCATCGTGCGTGGCCGCGGACATCAGTTCTTCGGGTTCCTGCTCGGCGGCGTCGGCGGCATTCTCGGCTGCCTGGCCGTCAGCGTGCTCGGTGCGTACGTCAGCTCGAAGCGTCTGCTGCGCAACATCGTTGCGCCGCTGCGCGCGCTCGCCGGCGTCGCGCACGCCGTGCGGCGCGAGCGTGCGTTCGCGCGACGCGTCGAGCCAGCGGTGATCGCCGAGCTGAACCAGCTCGGCGACGACTTCAATGCGCTGCTCGACGAATTCGAAGACTGGCAGAACACGCTGCGCGACGAAAACGCGTCGCTCGAACACAAGGCGACGCACGACGCGCTCACGGGACTGCCCAATCGCGCGCAGTTCGAGTCGCGTCTGTCGCTGGCCCTCTGCGATGCCGTGGTGACGGGGCAGCGGGTCGCCGTCCTGTATCTCGACTGCGACCGCTTCAAGGAGATCAACGACTGCTTCGGGCACGATGCCGGCGATGCGGTGCTGGTCGGTATCGCGGCGCGGTTGCGCACGCAGGTGCGCGAGACCGATCTGGTCGCGCGCCTGGGCGGCGATGAATTTGCGGTGATGGTGACGGCTGTGCGCGAAGCGGACAGCGTGTGCCGGATCGCCGACGAGATCTTGTCCGGCATGGTGCCGTCGATCGAGCTGTCCGACGGACGCATGGTGGCCACCATGATGAGTGCCGGCGTTGCGCTGTATCCCGATCACGCGTCGGACGCGAGCGGCTTGCTGCGCGCGGCGGATGCCGCGATGTACCGCGCCAAGCGTGCGCGGCCGGGGTCGTGGCGGTTGGCGGAAGGCGTTGCCGGGCCGGTTTGAGGTCCATCGTTTCGCGCTGCGGGCGAGGCAGCGGCGGCGGGATAAGGAGCGCACGCGATGCGGGCGCGTACGAAGGGGTCGATGATGGAAAACTCGTTGCCAGTGAGCATTGGGAGGATGTGCGTCGGGAGCGCGGTGCTGCTGTGCTTGCTGCTTGGCGGGTGCAGTACGCCGCCGCCGCTTCATCGGGGGCTCACGCAGACGCAGGTCACGGCGCTGAAGTCGGCCGGGTTCCAGGAGACCGGGCAGGGGTTCGAGTTTGGGTCGAGCGGTCCGATCCTGTTCGATTTCGATCGGTATAACCTGAAGCCGGATGTGAGGCGGATTGTCGAGCGGATCGGGCGGACGTTGAAGTCGGCGGGGATCAATGGGGTGCGGGTTTATGGGTACTCGGATGAGGAGGGGGCGGAGGCTTATGACCTGGAGTTGTCGAGGCGGCGGGCGGAGGTAGTGGCGATCGAGCTGGTGGATGTCGGGTTGGACGGGAAGCGGATTGCAGTTGTCGGGAAGGGGAAGCGCGATCCGGTGGGAGATAACCGGACGGTGGCGGGGAGGGCGCAGAATCGGCGGGCGGCGATCGTGGTTTCGCCAAGGTGAGCGGGGCGTTGTCGCGGTGTGAGCGGGGGGCAGCTAGCAGGCAAGCTTGTCAGCTTGTACACGCAAACACGGATACTGGAATGTCTTGGTACGGCCATGACGATACATGTCCCGACATGACATGCGATCTGCGGCGACGCGGGTATCGCACAAGACGCAATCATTGACCCGCCGGCGGCTGATTCGCTTTCTATACTATTTACGTTGATCGAGTTATCAAGGGCATGCGTGCATCAACCACGCACACGTCCGACAAATCCCGGGGTAAACGAAAGCTGCACCGGCCGCAAACGCGAGTGGCCGGCCGGTGAAGTTCGACCCGTGCATGGACGGAGACACGGGGATGGGCTCCTTAACCATCGGAGGCAATATGGCGACATACATCGTATTGATGAATTGGACTGACCAAGGTGCGCGATCCGTGAAAGACACGGTCCAGCGAGCGAAAGCGTTTCAGGAAGGGGCGCAGGCGATGGGCGTCACCGTCAGCGCGCTCAAATGGACGCTTGGGCCTTACGACATCGTCACGACACTCGATGCGCCCGACGACGAAACCGTGACGCGGCTGGGACTGATGCTGGCGCAGTTAGGCAATGTTCGAACCGTCAGTATGCGTGCTTTCGGCGAAGCGGAAATGGAGACGATCGTCGGCGGCATGAAGTGAAGCCTTGACGCGCGAGATGCAACCAGCCATCGACAGAGGGGAGACAGGTCTCTTGGAAGCCGGCTGGTTGCATTCGCATCGAGGTGTCACGGGTCTATAGTTCAACCGAGCACTGATCCGCTAGATGTGCTGGAGGGGTTCGCCGAGTTTGCAAGCTCAATGCTACATAGCCATTCGACGTCATACAGCAAGGCTTTTCAACAAGCAATGAGTGAGTTAAAAGCGTCGATGTAGGTTTGAGCGTACTTTTTGGTATTAGGTCTTGTCAGGCACGGCGCAGGTATTGCTGCTGCATCGTTGGGGTGACGGTTGCAGATGCTGCGGTGGGTTGCGTGCTCGTGTGACCGAGAAAAGTTGCTTTGGCAGCCCGAGTTTGCCAGCGGCCTGAACGGGACCGCTCGAAGTTCGCCATCCAGCCAGTTGTCGGCGATGGCGAGTGGCGGCTACCTATTGACGCCCGCGTAGCATCAACCGACAGTGCTCTCACGCTCCACCACGACCCTTGTCGCCACGAGATGAACGGCCGCTTTCGCGAAAGCTGCCCGGCAGAAGCGGTCGCTTGCGGCTGACGCCGCCGGCGACTAACGGCCATGACGAGTCACTCGCTCGCTCTGCCGTTATGACACTCGGACGACGGCTCCATCCAGCAAACGGCCGTTCAACTGGCGAAGTCGAATGTTACTTCATCAGTCTTTGCGGCGATTGAAGTCCGCCAGCCCGATGGCGAGCTCGTCGGTATTGTCTGCCGGGCCAATCTGATTCGTGCGCTCGCAAGGGTGCCCGAGAAGACCATGCCGTCGGAAACGCCAGATGGCAGTGAGCTGCCCGACGCGGTGCTGACCGAGCTGCGCGAGTGGCCCTGGGCGTTGCCGCGGGAGAACGTCATCATAAGCGACAGTGTCGTGCATCGTTGGGGTGTCATCGAATCTGAAGAAGCGCGCCGCGCGATCCTTACCACTGCGGAAGGCGTACCTTGCGTGAAGCGCGTCGAAATCCAGATCGAGCATCCGGGTATCATGCCGACTTACGTAGCTGAGACCGGTGGCGCGGACTCAACCTGTCGAAATCTCTCTCAATTTGTCGGAACATATCTGCGCCGCAGATTGCCACTGTTACCGCCCGCGGGTCTTTTCACCCAGTCTTGCTCTTGGAACGGTGAAAGCAGAAGTTAAGGAAGGCTAATTGTATTTCCGGGATTGTTCCCTATCCTTGAAAGTGATGGTACGTGCGCCCCAGGCGTAACCAAGCAGACAGAGCGCATGCGGCTCTATCCTTGTTTGCGAGGCGGCCATGAACAACAACCCACGCATCGCCGCGTTCCGGCGCCTTCCCGCGTGCTGCGCCGGTTCCCTCATCGATTCACGGCGTCGCCGCCTCTTGCAGGCCGCGGCAGCCGCCGCGCTCGCCACCGGACTCGCCCCTTTGGTCCGTCCCCACCCCGCGCGGGCTGCCACGAAGCATACCCTCAGAATTCTTCAGTGGAATCATTTCGTGCCGGGCTACGACAAGTGGTTCGACGGCACCTACGTGAAGGAGTGGGGTCAGCGCCACGATACCGAGGTCATCGTCGATCACGTCGGCATTCCGGCGCTGGCCACGCGTGCCGCCGCCGAGGTCTCGGCCCAGAAGGGGCACGATCTCTTCATGTTCCTCTCACCGCCTCCGGTGTACGAAGAGCAAGTGATCGACCACCGCGAAATCTACGAAGAGTGCCAGCGCAGGCATGGCAAGCCGGTTGACCTGGCGGTGCGCAGCACCTACAACCCCAAGACCCGAAAGTACTTCGCGTTCTCCGACAGCTTCGTACCGGACCCCGTGAATTACCGCAAGGACTTGTGGGATGAAGCCGGTTTGCCGCCGCCGGACAGTTGGGACGACGTGCTGAACGCCGGGCGCAAGATCAAGCAGACAAAAGGCATTCCGGTGGGCATCGGCCTGTCGGCCGAACTGGATACCGCCATGGCCATGCGCACCATCCTCTACGCATTTGGCGGTTCCGTGCAGGACGCACACGGCAACGTGGTGTTGAATTCGCCCGGCACGCTGGAGTCGGTCAAGTACGTCCGGGCACTGTATCGCGACACCATGACGCCGGAAGTGCTGGCGTGGGATCCCTCCTCGAACAACCGCGCCATGTTGGCGGGCAAGATTTCACTCTGCCTGAACGCCATTTCCATCACGCGCGAGGGCGAAAACAAGAACATTCCGGTCACACCCGACATCTGGCTGACGCAGGCCCTGCGCGGACCCGCGCAGCGCATCTGCCTGGAGCATGTGATGGACTGCTACGTGATCTGGAAATTCGCCGAGAACATTGCCGGCGCCAAGCAGTTCCTTGTGGACTATATCGACAACTTCCGCCAGGGCTTCATCGGCAGCGAGTTCTATAACTTCCCATGCTTCCCCAGCACCGTACCGGACCTCAAAAAAATGATCGAGGACGACCCCAAGGCCAAGCCACACGACAAGTACAAGGTGCTGGGCAACCTGATGGTGCAGGCCACCAATGTCGGCTATCCAGGTTATGCCAACGCCGCCATCGACGAAATCTTCAACACCTGGGTACTCAACACCATGTTTGCGAGGGCTGCAACCGGCGACGCCACGCCAGAAGACGCTATCCGCGACGCCGAGGCCGCCTGCAAGCGGATCTTCGCCAAATGGCAAGCCAGAGGGCTGGTGTAGACGGCGGTCGACGGCCGCCGGCGCCGCAGGACGCCCGCAGTCCGCAGCGATTGACGCCACGCCCCTCACAGAACAAACACCACCCGGACCGCCATGGCGACAGTGGAAACCCGCTCGCTGACGAAGCGCTTCGGCGACACCACCGCCGTCGACGGGATCGACCTCTCCGTGCGCGAGGGCGAATTCCTGGTGCTGCTCGGCCCGTCCGGCTCGGGAAAAACCACCCTGCTGCGCATGATTGCCGGGCTGGAGGCGCCCACCTCCGGCGATGTCCTGGTTGGCGGTCGCATCGTCACCGGCCTCCCGCCGCGCGCCCACAACATGGCGATGGTTTTCCAGAGCTACGCGTTGTATCCGCACCTGACAGTGGCCGGGAATATTGCCTTCCCGCTGGAGGCCCAGCACGCGGCGCACAACACTATCGGGAGCAAGGTCGAGTGGGCCGCAACGCTTTTCGGCATCGATCATCTCCTGACACGCAAGCCGCGCGAGCTTTCCGGCGGCGAACGCCAGCGCGTGGCGCTCGCGCGCGCGGTCGTGCGCGATCCCGTGACCTTCCTGCTGGATGAGCCGCTGTCCAACCTTGACGCCAAACTCCGCGCCTCTGCGCGCGACGAACTGAAGCAGATTCAGCGCCGCCTGGGCACGACGACCATCTACGTGACCCATGACCAGATCGAAGCGCTGGCACTCGGCGACCGCGTGGCGGTGCTGGACCACGGCCGCATGCGTCAGCTCGACACGCCGCAACAAGTCTATCTGCATCCGGCCGATCGCTTTGTCGCCACGTTCATTGGCTTGCCCCCGATGAACCTGATCGCCTCCGACGACGTGGAAACCGGCTTCCGTCCCGAGCATTTCCTGCCACAGGAGCTCTTCGACGACGATGCGCAACTTGAACGCCTCCCGGTGAGCATCACGCGCATCGAATACCTTGGCGCGGATCGACTCGTGTACGGATTGCTGGAACCGCCGCAGCCCCCGGTCAAGGTCGTCTCCAGGATACCGTGTACGGCAAACATGGCGCTGCAGGCTGGAACACGGCACCTCTTCGCCGTTCGACGCGCCGATCTCTGCCGCTTCGACGCGCGTTCCGGCGCCAGCCTGGACCCGGTCCCCAGTGCGCCATGAACGTGTCCCCAAGCTCCCCACCGACTTCGGGCCGCGGAATGGCGCACGCGCCGTGGGACGATCGCTGGCTGGGTCCCCTGATGCTGGCGCCCGCGCTCGTCTATATCGCGCTGTTGCTTGGCTTCCCGTTCCTGTTGTCGATCTGGTACAGCATGACCGATGTCACGGTCGGCAGTCAGGCGGCTCGATTTGTCGGGGCGGAGAACTTCCGGCACGTCGTGCAAAGTCCCCAGTTCTGGAAGTCGCTGGGCAATGCGCTGCTGTTCACGCTGATTTCACAGGCGCTGGTGGTGGTGCTCGCGAAGATACTTGCGCTGGCGCTGGCGCGCGATTTTCCTGGCAAGTGGCTGGTGCGCCTCATGATCCTGCTGCCGTGGGTCGCGCCGATCTCGCTGGGGTCGATCGGCTGGCTATGGATTTTCGACCCGGTCTACAGCATCATCAACTGGACGTTGCGCGCGCTTGGCGTGGTCGGCCCCGGCGTGTGGCCGATATGGCTGGGCCAGCCCGATCTGGCGATGGCGTCGGTCATCGTGGTGGATGTCTGGCGGTTGCTTCCGCTCGCCACCGTCATCATCCTGGCCGGCATGCAAGGCATCCCGCACGAACTGCACGACGCTGCTGCCATGGACGGCGCGGGCTTCTGGCGGCGGCTTTTCCGGATCGACATTCCGCTGTTGATGCCGGTGATGCTGGTGGCGCTGTTGTTCGGCATCGTCTTTACGTTGACCGACATGATCATCATCTACGTGCTCACGCGCGGTGGCCCCTACGATACGACCCAGGTGCTGGCCAGCCTGGCGTTTTTCACCGGCATCCAGGGCGGCGACCTGGCCGAAGGTGCGGCCATTTCGCTCTTCCTGTTTCCGTTGCTGGTGGCGGTGGTCGCGCTCCTGCTAACGGTGGCGCATCGCGCCGAGGTGGTCTGACATGCCTGTCGACTCGGCAACGGGAGGTTGGAAGGCCGCATGGATAAGCGCGCGCTGGCGCGCGCGCGGTGCGCAACTCGCGGCATTTATGACGCTGGCCTCCTTTGCCGTGTTCTGCGCCTTTCCCTTCTACTGGATGCTGATTACCACCTTCAAGGACGTGCACGACCTGATCAATACGGCAAACAACCCGTTTCTGTTCAACCTGCCGCCCACGCTGGAGAATTTGCGCGTCCTGTTCCAGGAAACCCAGTATGTGCGCTGGCTCGTCAACACACTGCTGGTGGGCGTGGTGGTGGTGATCATCACGCTAGTGCTGGCCGTACCGGCCGGCTACAGCCTGGCGCGGCTCACCGGGCGGCGGGGGCGGCAACTGGCGGTCGCCATCTTCGTCACCTACCTGATCCCGCCCACCATCCTCTTCATCCCGTTTTCGCGCATCATCGGCGCGCTAGGCCTACAGGATTCGCTGTGGTCGCTGGTGCTCGTGTACCCAAGCTTTACCGTGCCCTTCTGCAGTTGGCTGATGATGGGTTTTTTCAAAGCGGTACCTCGCGATATTGTAGAAGCCGCAATGATGGATGGCTTGAGTCACTTCGGCGCATTCCTGAAAGTTGTTGTGCCGCTTTCGTCTGCCGGTATCCTGACCGTCGTTATCTTCACCTTGACACTGGTGATGCAAGAGTTTGTCTATGCGCTCACGTTCATCACCAACTCTTCACAATACACCGTCAGTGTTGGCGTGCCGACCTTCCTGGTGCGCGGCGACGTCTACTTCTGGGGCTCGCTGATGGGCGCATGTCTTGTCGTCAGCCTGCCGGTCGCGCTGATCTACAACGTCTTCCTTGACCGCTTCGTGGCCGCTTTTACCGAAGGGGCTGTGAAGTAGCGGTGCCGAATGCTATTCGATGCGGCGCCTGGCACATCTCCCGACAGAGTTAACCTAAACTCAGTGCGTGACGCATTTCACAACAAGCTCGGGCGTGTCCCTGGAAGGGCCTGTTCACACTAATTGCAGACGTTGTCGAGGCACGGCGTGCGCAGACTTGCCGCCACGATCGCGTTGCGCAGCGAAGAGGACCTCGTCCGTCATGTGCCTAAATCGCTGACGGCGCGAGCCTTTGTAGAGTATCGGATTCACGCGCCTCAGCACCGCGCGGCCCGCCGCCGGTGCGTCTGCCGAAATCACGCGACGGGTGCAACAAATGGGGGCCCGTCGCGATACGTTGAGGGAGCGATCATGCGCGCACTCGACATCATGACTCCGTCCGTCGTCACCGCCACACCGGACATGACGATCCACGACGCGGCAAGACTGTTCGTCGACAACCATATCAGTGGGATGCCGGTCGTCGACGCGAAGGGACAGGTCGTCGGCATCGTCTGCCAGGGCGATCTGCTGCATCGCGCGGAAAACGGCACTGGCCACGGGAAGCGTCCGTGGTGGCTCGAATTCCTGTTGTCATCGCCTCGCGAGCAGGCCGCGAGGTATGTGAAGGAGCACGGGCATCTCGTCGGCGACGTGATGTGCGATCAAGTGATTTCGATTTCCGAGGACATGCCGCTCGATCAGATCGCGGACCTTATGGAGCGCCGGCATCTCAAACGCGTGCCGGTGCTGAAGGACGGCGAGCTGGTCGGAATCGTGAGCCGTTCGAACCTGATCCGCGCCCTCGCGAGCGTCACGCCGTTTGTGGATTCCGCTTCGCACGACGATATTAGCCTGCGCGACGCGATAGTCCGGGAAATGCACGGGCAGCGCTGGAGTTTGCCGAAACAGTGCGTGCTCGTCAAGGACGGCGTCGCGCATCTATGGGGTGTGATTGAGTCCGAGGAGGAGAAGCACGCGATCCGCGTTGCGGCCGAGGCCGTGCCCGGCGTCAAGCGCGTGGAGAGCCACCTGGTGTTCCCGAGCGTGATTCCGACGCTGTAGTCCGCACGCCGTCGCGAGACGGGCGTGCAGGTCGATTCGCACGCGGTGATCGATGACGGAGATCGTGACGGTCATATTCAATCCGGCGGGCTGCTCGCGACGGACCGCGCCCGCCATGTTCGACAGAGACCGGCATGTTTCAACGTGCTCAGTTAGCCGCTCGTTTACGG
Source organism: Burkholderia sp. Bp9142 (assembly GCF_003853415.1). Lineage (GTDB taxonomy): Bacteria > Pseudomonadota > Gammaproteobacteria > Burkholderiales > Burkholderiaceae > Burkholderia. The sequence continues at coordinate 182,765 of NZ_QTPP01000003.1, forward strand.
CATGCGTTAGCCCAGTGTGGACAATGAAGGGAATGTCCTTTGTACTGCCGGGAGCAGTCGTAATTCTGTTGCCGTTTGGAACGGCAGCTTCGGGTCGACTCCGGTCCGCTGATGATCTGCGAGCGCGAGCACGGATTAGGGGTGGGCTTGCCCAATCGCGCTCGCATGGGCGCGACCACCACGGCTGCGATCACTGCCGAACGGACGGATCAAGCCCCTCGACCAATCGCATCAGCGCATAAAGTGCCCTTGCTTCAGGACCCGCGTGCAAGTGCTCGAACTGTTGCGCCGCGTGTTCACAAACAGCGGGTGCCGGTAAGGTCCGGTCGTTGATATTGCCTATCGGCGTGTCAAAGTGCGGGCCGAAGGGCAAACAGCCCCGGCGTGAAACACACATGAAACCGGGGCTGTCGGGTACGTCAATGCAGTTGTCGCTTTAGATCGGAAAGTTCCGAATGCATCGTATTTACTGCATTCATGATCTTGGCATCAAGACTGCCGGCCTGTTGGCAAGCACGCTCTGCACGATCACCGATTCGTTCGAGATCGTCGACGCATTGCCGAATACGATCTTCATCGTTGGACGCCATGAGCTTCTTCGCCGATTTGCATTCCTTGTCCAACTCATCCATCCAGTTGATCAGCTCCTTTGGAATCGTCCTGTCGGCGTGACAGGTACGTGATGCCTCGCTCACGGTTTGCTGCAGATGGGTAAAGCGCTTTTGGATTTCACTGGCTTGCAACATGATGAACTCCTCCTTGAACGTCGGTTCCAGATGAGCTCAGGCAGCAGATAACTCCGGCGTTGCCCGTGGTATCGCCAGTCGCTCGCTTCAATCGGCCGGCGGCAACACTGCATTGCATCAAATGCTGCAACCGAGCCCGCGGAACGTGTAAGTTCTAGTGTAGGCCACTACCGCAGGGAGTAGTAATCCGGGCAGGCCGCTAGGATGCGACATCGACGTGACACTCCGTGCACCGCCGAAGGCGCAGGCTGATTGCTCGAGGCAATATCTCCTGTGCGCTTGCGCCCAGGGAGCTGCAAGGAGCTGCAAGGGCTCCGGACCCCGAATACGCATGGCCTTGGATGCCGGACTCGTCGTCCCATCGGTAAGCGATCGATAAAAGACAGAAACCGGCCATCAAGGGACTATCGCCAAACATCGGTGGATGGCGGTTAGCTAACGCAAGGCGGCCACCGCAAACCGAAAGTGGCCGACCGATTGACGAGCGTAGCCGATGCGCCCGCTACCTTTCGCCATCAGAGTTTACGGCGAAACATCGGGCAACCGCGGATGCTCCTGCCGCTTTCCAGGAGCTGGTTTAAAGGGACTTTGCTAGAAGCCCATTGGCCCTATTGAAGGGGGCAGGTCATTATGCTTCCCGCACAGGATCCTTACGATTTCCAATCAATTAATTCAACGCTGAAATAAGAACATATGTGATCCTAAAAGAGACGCATGAGGATGAGATTGTCAGTGTGGTGCATTAAAAAAGTTGAAATGACTTGACACGCGCCCTTCGCTAACTATCCTCAAAAGGCACCAAGCTTTCTTAAGCTTTTTTCCGACAAAGAGAGGAAAGAAATGTCGCATTCGACGAAGACCGCGTCGGAACTGAGTGCCGATGCGAAGAAGATGTATGCGGAGAGCGCCGCCCGCTCTCTGGAGGCGTTGGTGTCCCGGCTGAAAGCTGACAAGGAGTTTGTGTCGGCGCTCGAGAAATCCCCCCGGCAAGCGCTTGACAGCGCCGATATCAGGCTGGAGAAGGAAGCCATCGAGCTGCTGATCGCAACAGATCCCGGGCGCTTCGACAGAGCTTGCGATTCGCTGTTCGAGATACTCGATCCGAATCTTCTTTCCAAGCTTGTCGATCCGTCGTGTGGGATCTCAATCAAACCCGACAAAAATTCATATGGCTTGAAGTTCGTACCGCGAAGCGCCTAAGAGAAGTTTCAATCAAGAGGCTCAACGATAGCGGGTTGAACACCTGGCAATGGCGCGCATTCTACTCATCAACCTCGCCAGCCTTCCGATGCCGGGGAATGTACCCATTTTCCCGATCGGCGTCCGATGTATCCAAGACGCTCTGCGCGTGGAGGGACACGATGTCGAACTGATGGACTTCGTGGAACGGCCCGGTGCGTTGCGCGATCTTGGCTGGGTTAACCAGGAGTGGGACATTATCGGGTTGTCGATTCGGAATATCGACCCGATCGACTTGGCATGCGATGGACATGTTCGGGAATACGAGCAATTTGTCGAAATGGTTCGGGGCGCTCGCACGTCGGCGCTACCGTTGCTGGTTGCTGGAGGTCCGGGATACAGCCTCTTTGCTCCAAGTCTGCTCGAGAGGCTCGATCTTGACGTCGGCATAGCCGGTCCAGGCGAAACGACGATGATCGAGATCGCCAGAAACCCACGGAGGTTCATCGGCGCTCGTACGGTGATGAGGGGCGACCGTTATGCGGGATTTGTGAGTCGGGTGCTGTGTCACCCCGATTCGCTGATGAGGGCTTATTCCAATAGCCAGGATTCAATGATCGGAGTCGAGACGCGTCGGAAGACCTGCTTCCAGAGGTGCGTCTATTGTCCATATGCATATATCAGCGGCGATAACGCCGGCGACGAAAAGCCCATCGAGCTTTTGGCCCGTGAGATCGAGAGTATTCATGCTGCTGGATTTAGACAGATCTTTTTTACCGACAGCATCTTCAACTCCCAACCGAGCGCAAAGGGCGTCGTTCGAATGCTTGCAGATTCCAGGTTCGACGGGTTGGCGTGGTCCGCGTATTTCTCACCGATGCCTTTCGACGACGAATTTGCCGAACTGTTGGCCGGGAGCGGAGTAGAGTCGATTGTGATATCTCCGGACAGCCTCGATGAGCGGATGATGAGACTGCTTGGGAAGAACTTTAATCTTGCGGCTGTCAGGCGCGTTATTTCTCGATGCCGGGCGCATAGTTTGCGTTTGAGGGTGAACATCGTGTTCGGTGGGCCCGGCGAAACCCGCGAGAGCGTCGCGAACACCGCTCGATTTGCAAATGAATTGCTTGACGCCGACGAGCTTTCGATCCATGTGGGATACCGAATTCTTCCCCGTACATCGCTCGCGACCCGGACTCGCCTGGCGGAGCGCGATCTATTGAACCCGACGTTCTACCCGTTCGATGAGAATCTCGTGCGATGGATTATCGAGGACATGGACGCACGATTCCTGAGTCCGACCGTGATGATGAATCTACTGGCTGGTCGTGCCTCGGCACGCCGCATGGTGAAGCTGTTGCCGCCCGAAGCCAGCGTTAATGCGCTTGAAAAATTTCCCTATTTGGCACTCAGTCGCCAAGGCGGGTGACATGAGCTCCGCGACACCCTATTCGTGCAGGGCGATGACACCGGCAGACGCAACGTGGCTGACGAAGAACGAACTGCTCTGGCTCGCGCCTCCGGCGTTGACCACCGAACTTGCCGCCCCCGATTTTTACACGTGGATGGGACTCTTTTTTGGCGACGAGTTGATTGCATTGCATCGGGGCATGCGATGGGGATCTTGGCTGCTGTTCAAAGGACTCATCGTTGCGCCCGCGTATCGCGGCTCGCCGGCCGGAATCCAGTTGGCGATCGCGCTAAGAGAGTACGCAAGGTCTATCGGTTACGCCGGTGTCATCGTATGGGTGGAGCCCGGCAAGCCGGAACGTGGGATTGCCGCGATGCTTCGCATGAAAAGACACGGCCCGCTCGTGCACCGGTTTGAGTTTCCGCTTCCGTGTGCAGCGGAATGTCTCGCGCGCGGTTTCGTCACTCCGATTTACGCGAACCGGATCTCGATCCGCCGACGGGGCCGTCCGATGGTCCCGAATCTCGTGGCATCGTCGCATGACGGCGGTTCGGTTTTCTACTGGGTGTCGGATGATGGGCGGCTGGTACTGAGTGGAAATCCATGCGGGTCGGTTGAAGATCTCCCCGACCTGATTTCCGAAGTCGTGCCGATCGCACAGTCAGTCGGCGCCACAGCGATTGAATTTCCGATCCTGGCCCATGATGTCGAGGCGATGATCGCGTTTGTGTCGAAGGGGGCGCGACGGCTGAGCCGCACGCCGGTATATCTCGGCCTGCACATGTTCGATGCGTGCGCGCCGGCATGCGAATCGTCGGGCGCCGAAGATAGCGAGGCTGAGCGATGTGCGGCGCGATGAACCCAGGCGTGGCGAGAAGTATTTGCCTTGCTCAATCGCCCGAAGATGCAGTAAACGAGTTCAGGCACAGGTCCCTTGGCGCGATTGAAGTCTGTGACATGCTCTCAGAGGACGCCACGATTCCCTGGGAGCGCGGAACCCGCACGGTTCAACTCAGCGATGATTCGGGCCGCACAACGGACATGACGGTATGTCTTCCAACCTACCGACCCGGAACACGACTCGGGGCTGTCGTGTGTCTCCATGGTGCCGGCAGCCGCGGGGATGAGTTGTGCGCTTACTTCCATGGCGTCGCTCAAGCGGCGAACGTGGCAGTGATTTGCCCGACAGCGGGAGTTGCGCCGGACAAAACATCGAATCTTGAACTCGCCGGACTGCTGGGTCGGCGGTTCAGGCACGCAAGATGGATTCCCACATACGGCGACTTTCCGATGCAGGCGTTACGTTGGGCGCGCTCAACGCTCGGGGTGGATCCCGATCGCTGCGCAATCATCGGCCACTCGATGGGTGCGATCGCGACCTGGGCCCTGGCCATGCGTTTTACGCATGCATTCTCCGCTGCGCTACCCATTGCCGGTGCGGCTTCCATGTGGGAGATGTTTGGGCCCGACCGCGAAACCGACGCGCTGCTTCCTAATTTGCGCAAGCTTCCCTTGTTCGTGGTTCATGGTGCAGCCGACACCCAGATACCGATAGAAATGTGTCGCGGTCTTATGTCGAGACTGCAGGCGATGGGACACCGAGACTTCGCATACGTTGAAATTCCCGACGGTGAACACCCGCTTGCCACGATGCAAATGACGGCTGGTGTCCCGCACTATGATCGAATGGTGAGCTGGCTGTTTCGACGACATCGCCAGAGATGGCCGATGCATGTGGAGCACCAGGCGGTCGATGAAAGTCACGGCCGCGCGCATTGGATCGAGTTGCGCGCTATCGAGCGCGGTCCGACCGCATCGGTTGTCGGCCGAATCCTCACCGGTGAGCTCATTCAGATTGAAGTCTCGGGAGCGAGACAGCTAAGACTTCACTTGCACCACGAACTCGTTAAACCCGGCGATATCACTGTAGCGGTCAATGGCAAGCGCATTCCGATTCGCTTTTCTCCAACGCTTCACGACATCGTTCGGTCATTCATCGGAAACGTCGATCCCGGATTAGTGGCAGAGCAAGTCATCGCACTTGATCTCGGGACCGAGAGCGGACAGTGGAGGGTCGATTAGATGCCTGGCAGATCCGAGCTGAGAGGCTATCTCCTTGCGCGCGGCGCAGAGCAGGAGGAGCTATTCAAACTGGCGCGCGCCGCTCGCCTCGAGCGCTTCGGCGACGAAGTCGTATTGCGAGGAGTGGTCGAGATCACCAATACCTGCCGCGTGAACTGCGATTATTGCCCCATGCGACGCGACAACGCTTCACACAACGAGCGCTTTTCATTGTCGAGCGAAGAGATAGTTCGGTCTGCTCGCGCCGTTCGACAGTTGGGGATCAACGTAGTCATGCTTCAGGGCGGCGAGACGACTTCCATATTGCTTGCCGTCGAGGAAGCCATACCCGCAATCGTCGATTTGTTCGACGGACAGGTCGAAATACTACTCAATCTGGGTTGCTTCCGACGTGAGCGATATGTGCGGCTACGTGAACTGGGCGCCACCAGCTATATCCTCAAGCATGAAACCAGTGATGCCGAACTGCACCATAGGCTTCGACACGAGTCCTTGCGGTACAGGCTCTCGTGCTTGCGTGAGCTCATCGGCCTCGGTTACAGGGTGGGTACCGGCATCATCTCCGGTCTCCCCGGGCAGTCCATCGACAGCATTCTTGACGACTTGGAGCTGGCTGGCGAGCTCGGTGTTGATATGTGCAGCGTCAGCCCGTTTATTCCGGCGAGCGACACACCTCTTGGCAGCGTGAGTCCCGGCGACGTGGATCTCGCGTTGAATATCATCGCATGCCTGCGCCTCGCCTATCCGACAATCCTGATTCCGTCCGTCAGCGCGCTAGAACGTGCCGGAGTGGCCGGCCAGAGCCGTGGACTTCAGGCAGGGGCCAATGTGCTCACCGTCAACTTCTCCCCGGCCGAACGACGGGACAGCTACCTGATCTATGGAAGAAGTCGTTTCGTGGTAACCGTCGACCATGTTCACGAAATCGTTCGATCCGCGGGGCTGCGCACGCGCGGTTCGCTGTACGTGACGTTGCCGCTCGAGGCGGCTCGTGGGACCTCATCCGCGAAAGAGCCTCAATATCCTGTCGAAAAGTTGTGACTCGCAACCTTCGTACTCCATGGAACCGCCCAACCTATCTCATGCCAATGATCGGGCTGTCGAGCGATACCGGGCCTTGACCGAAAACGCAGACCCGAACCATTCCGACAGTCGACGGTGCCTGGCCGACATGGCGTGCCGTTCCGGCGCATGCATCGATGCATCGCCGGTGGGTGAGCGGAACGGATTCGTGTCGATTCTCTCTCGATGCCTCGATGAGGCACACGTTCGTGCAGCAGACGTCGTGGCGCTCGAGGGGCTATCCGCGGCCGAGACGCTGATGGCGATGGTCGCGGCGTGGCGCGTCGAAGCGATTCCCTTTCCGGTGCCTCATGGCATGCCAATTCCCTATTGCGATTTCGTCGTGACAGCCGGACCTCGTGTCGCTCCTGGAAATGGCATGCCGGATCATAGGGGCCTTGCGCAGACAGCGATGTTGCATCTGACATCAGGTTCGACCGCTCACCCAAGGGTTGTCAGGCGCAGCGTCGCCAGCGTGCTGATCGAGGCAGCTGGGTATGAGCGTGGCTTGTGCCTGAGGCGATCGGATGCAGTGCGTGTCCCGGTGCCTGTTACGCATTCGTTCGGGTCAGGTGTCGCGGTCAGTTCGCTCCTCTGCGGCTGTCACGTTCTCGTCGATCCCGTCCGGATACCGTCTCGTCTTGCTGCGGAAGTGGACGCAGGTGGAATTTCTACGCTGGTGCTGACACCACCGCTTGCACGGCTGGTGACAGAGACTCGTCCGCTGGGCCCCCCGAGATTGGTGACTGCCCTTGTGGGTGCCGGAACTATGACCGATGAGTTGAGCCGCCGTTTTAGGGAACGGTTTGGAATTTCGCCCACGTTTGGGTACGGCTCCACCGAAACCGGTGGAACCTTTATTGGCTTGGCGGGAATCGGCAATCCGATCGACGCCATTGACATCGTGGAGCCGGCGCCGGGATCGGCGGGTGAACTTGTGCTTCGGCTGCCGTCACCCTTGTCAGGGTATGTGGGAGAAACGCCTCCATCGAACCGCGAATGGAGAACCGGTGACCTGGTGGATCGAACAATCGGCGGCGTCGTTCACTATGTCGGGCGCAAGGCGGGTCCGTTGCGGGTCAATGGTCGGTTTGTCGATATTGCGCCGTATGAGGCCGCGCTTTCCGCCCTCCCTGATGTTCAGGCCGTGGCCTTTCTCGCTCTGCCGGGTATCGTGCGCCCAGAGATCGAGGAGCTATACGCTGTTGCCGAGAGCCGGAATCTTGTGGCCGGACAGGTGATCGCGGTGCTAGACCCGCTTGCCCGTTCCGGTGTTGCGTGTCGGGCGTTCATCGTCGAGCAGCTTCCGCGCAACGAGGTTGGAAAGCTCGATCGCCGTGAATTGGTTCGCATGATTCGAGGTGGCTATACATGAATGCGCCGGGCTCACCGTTTTGCCGAGTAACTCCGTCGGCCAGCGTCGAAATATGCGTCGGTCTCATCGCCAGACTCCTCTTCCTGCCCGAGCCTCGACCGGCGGGTAGACCTTCGTTCGCTGAATTTCTATTCTCGCCTGCAATGCGCTATGACGAACTCAAGAATCTTGGGGTCGACTCTCTTGCATGGATGACGCTTCTCACCGATCTGGAGGATCTGCTTCGCATCCGATTTGACGATGCTCTACTACTGGCCGACACGATTTCGGTGAACGATGTGGCACAGGTCATGGCAGAAGTATTGCACCGGGACGAAGCCAGTCGCGATCTCCCCGGCGGTGAGGTCAGGCGGGCCTCTTCGTGTGGCGAGCGATACTGGATCATCGATGACTTTCTCTCTGTCGATGAATTCGCTGCACTCAAGGAAACCATGTGTAATGCGAAATACACGAGAATCGCCAGTGTGGTTTCCCCGGCTCTGGATGGCTTTGCGCTTCGCTCGAGCGGCAAGGTGTTGGCGCATGACACGCACGCGCCCCCAGGTGACCCTGATGCTCCCATCGCTTCGATCCTTCGAGCCGTTCGCGATACGCCGACAGTATATGGTCGGGCGGGCGAAGATTGGACCATCGTCAGCTTCGCATTCTGGCAGTATCCGCCCGGCGCTCGGCTCGGTTGGCACAATGACACCGGAGAAGGACGATGCGGCGAGTTTGTTCTCTATCTACATGAGGAATGGGGGCCATCGTGGGGCGGGGAACTGATGCTTCTCGACCGGGATCTCGGCGTGGGCGCCAGCGCGTCGGGGAACCCGGCTTTCGCTCTCGAAGCCGCATTAAATCAGTCTCAATCCGAACTAACGGCGATAGTGCCGCGCCCCAATCGGCTGGTGATGATCAAGGCGGGAACGGCACATTTTATCAATAGAGTGGACGCTTCGGCGGGTGATGCACGGAGGTGTTCGTTGACCGGATTTGCTTCAAAACGTGTGCGCGATCAGCTCGACCCTGAATCGAGACTGGAGCGGCTGGGCGTATTGATGGGATGGCGTCCGAAAGTCCAGGTATCTTGAGCGCGAGTATCAAACCGGAGCCGTGTCACTGATGAACCAATGGATCCCAGATGCGTTGTCCAGCCTGGAAGCATGGACCGCCGAGAAGGGCATCGAGCGGCAATCGATTCGCCGGATTCTCGATGGACTCGCGATAACCGCGCGCGACGAGATCGCTGGACATGCGAGGTGCCAAAGACCCAAGGTGTATTTTCCCGATCTTGCGACCAGGGAATGGTGGGATAGAGAGGAATTTTCGTGGAGCGAAGCAATCGAATTTGCGGCACCGCGGATCCTGGAAGAATTGGAAAGCGCAGGCGGCGTGGAAATGGGCGAGACTGAAGATAGCTCAAAGGTGCTGGGCCGTTGGTCCGTGCGCTATCTCTCGTGTATGGGACGTCCTGACCGTGAGAATGCCAAAGCCTTTCCCATGACGCTGCAGGCGCTGGCACCGATTTCCGGCGCAACGTCCGCGGGTATGACTTATTTCTCGGTAATCGCAGGCGGCACGCACATTCTGCCTCACTACGGCTTTACTAATGCCCATCTACGCTGTCACTTACCGTTGGTCACAAACGAAAGGTCCAGAATTCGCGTCGGTGAAGAGATTCGAACGTGGCGACGGAACGAGGTGTCGATATTTGACGATACGTTCGAACATGAGGTGTGGAACGAGGCGGAGGAACCCCGCGTCATTTTGCTCTTTGACATTTTCCACCCCGCACTTAGTGGTTTTGAAGTCGACGCTCTGACACTTGTGATGCGCACGATTCGCCAACATCATATGCGTCCCCATTGGCGTTCCCTTTTAACCGGGTTGGCCCCTGGCAAAATTCCTGACGATGATCAAAGTGTCCCAAAGTACTAGTTGGAGCCGGGGCACAGTCGCCAGGCCTCGGAATCGTTAGACTGTACGGTACCGTTGGAATGCGGCGTGAAACGCGGAACCTGTCGAATTTGGGGAAACGATAACTATGGACGTCGAGTCGATACGCCAAATGTCAAGGCGGCTGACGCCGAATGAAGTTTGCGCTGAGCTTCTCGCCCTCAGTGTTGTCGAGTATAGCTACTCGCCGGCCGCGATCATTACCGTTGAACTCCGTGCAGCGAGAGGCCGTATTACCGATACGGGAAGGGGCATGCGGCTTAAACCCGATCAAGGCTTTGAGCTTTCACATGCGGAGCGCGCACTTACAAGCTTCTATCCGTGTCTGCCGTCCAGGCCGGAAGTTGAATCGGTACTTCGCGAGCATATCTGGCATGAGCACGGTTCAGTGGGGCCAGCGCTTGCCAACTTTGCTTGTGCTTCCTTTCAGTTCATCAGCATGCGAGAAGGTCAAGCTTGGCAGCAGAACTATCGTTACGGTACACCGGTCGCCCCCCCAAAGAGGCTCGGCCGTGCGGACACGACCGGTACGACCATCGACTTTGAAACGACCGCGCCAATAGACTATGACGTGGTGGCTGAACTCGTGGATGTCCTGACTGCCCGTATCCCGGGCCTCCACATCGCTCTGCGGCCCGGCTGAGTATCTGGCTGGCGCTGCCCTGCGGCGCCAGCCAGATACTCAGCCGGTACACGACGGATTCACACCTTGGCAAACCAGTCGTTGCGCGTTGCGCAACGACCCTCCGAATAGCCGCCGGGAAACGCGTTGGCGACCTCGATGGCCGTTCAGGTACGACAAATCGAACACGAAATTGACGATACGGGCACTCTGCCTGCGATTGATCGCGTTCTGCAAACGTGATCGTGGGCGTCGCCCTATTCGACGGCAAACTGGCCTGGGCGAGCATCGCGATAAGCGGCCGGCGTTCAATGGCCAACGGCCATTCGGCAGGAATGTCGCCAACGGCAGCAACGGGTCGATTGTGGTCTGTAGAAGGTATAGAAAGCAAAGGTTTCCAGCGAACAACTTCCTTGTGTCCGGAAGTCCGAAAAGACCAGGCAACAGTTGCTTCTGTATCGAAACGTGCTCCTGCCGTGAGTGAAGCCAATTCATTCGAACTGTTTCGAATCGTCGCGTTCCGAACCCGATCGACGTCTGCCTCGGTTCACTTTTCCCGTCTACACCAGCGCTGCAAGTTCGCAAACGAAATTGACTGGCTATGCCCAATGGCTAACGTTCGCACAAGCCGCCAATATTTGGCGTTGGCGATGGTCTAATGGGAAGTGTTAGATGCTGATCGCGCGAGCGAGTGGACGCGACGCAACCAGTAAGCCTCGCCGAAGCATCGCCTTCTTCGAAACAGAAACAAAGGAGGAATCCAAAGCGTTGAAACGCCGCAGTAAACGAGCGCGGGCCGCAAGTGCTACCAACACTCACGACCCGCTGACCACAGCCAACTGAACAGGAGTTGCCCATGGCTAAGGCGAATGATAAAGCACGTCCCCCGATTACGGAACGCTTCGTGACGGTCCAGGAAATCTGGGGTGTTCCGAAAAACTACAGCGTCAGGCCCGAGACGTTTTATCCGTATATGAAGATCGGCGGAATGTGGCTGGTCAAAGACGTGGGTTTTGATCCGGGCAAAAAGGTGCGGATAGCGGTCGAGCCGGGAAGGCTGGTCATTACGTCGATGTGAGATAGGGCGGCCGCGCTGCACATCCGCTCGATTCATCAGGACGCGGATCAACCAATCGGCTAGTGTGGCGCGATCAACTACATCCAGACCGTGATCGCCGATGAATCGGCGATAGAAATGGCCGCGCAGACACCAACGCGCGGCCTAGCTAAACTTCAACTCTCGCAAAGGCGAGCCTCAACGCTGTATGCGACCGTGTCGCACGGAGTCGCACGCGCGCCGGGTAGGGCAGCCGTTATCGGCCACCACCAAACATCACCAAGCAATATTGCAAGAAGACCGCGACGTCCCCGCACCGCCCGTAGCCGTGCAATGGGAACCCGCACCGTCGTCATAGAACGTCCGCGTTTCCGGTTGCGGCACCGACGGATCGTACGGATTCGGCGCGCTGTGCGGACCGCGCGCTGCATCGAAAGGCCGCGTCGGCGCATACGGGCTCCTGCCGCCCGGAGCTTGTGACCCATTGGCCCGCAGATATTCATTCCAGTTCAACTCGAGCTGTTCGTGTCTAGGCAACGTGCGCCCGAAGCTATCACTCCCACCCGCACCGAGCGCGACGCGATTCGAAGGCCATACGGAACCGGCGGATTCATGTTCACCCGAGGGCTGCGGCTGAAGCGTATCGCCTGAAACCTGCAATGGCCGCGTATCAGGCGTATCGAACGGACTACGTTCGACCGGTGCCGCGTACTTCACGCGCGGCGTCGTCCGTGTCGCGCGCCCATTATCCCGAGCCGCGGCCCGACGTTCCGAGCGAAACACATTGGCACTGCCTGAACGATCGACCAGCGAATCGCGGCCCGAAGCGGCGGCGGCAGAAACAGAAAGCGCACAAGCAAGCGCGGCAGCGGAAGAAAAACGGAGAGGAGGATTCATCGGGATCCGAACCGGGTGATATGCAATGAGAGAAAAAACGGCAGATCACTGGCTGGCGGCTGGGCGACGGAGGGGCGTCGAAGCGGCCCTGAAGCGACTACGAGGCGCGGCGGACGCGACACGCAGGAAGGCTGGCTGGATTGCAGAGGCGAGTTCGAATTATTTCATAAAAATAACAACAAGCTTTCGTGTCGGCCTAATGTGTCAGAAGACAGAAGGATTGACCGCTTCAACCCAGCGCCCCGCATCGGTGCACGCCAACGCAATCCTCAGTCGATTGATTTAAATACATCGGACCCTATAAACCAAAAAGATCACACACCGCGAGTCCAAAAATCGCCAAACACCTTATCCAGAAAGGAACAGCCCCATCAACCCACCCAAAATCGCAACCCGATTGCACCCACGGCAAACGTTGCCACCCCCCACCCAGTTGCTCCCAGAGCGCCACCCCAACCCCGGTAAGTTTCTCCGTGTTTTCCCTCATAGAGCAGGCATTTTTGACAGACGATTTAAAAACGCCCATATAATTTCGGCTGCCTTGCCAACGGCTGTCGGACCATCCCTCCGAACTAGCGATTTGGCAAGCGGGGCAGGCGAAACGCTTGCGCAATGCAAGACGCATCACGATGTCTTTCCGAACCAGACGTCCCCTTCGGGGACTGCAAGAGCCGGGCCCCGCTACGCATCATCCATCCGCAGGTCCGTCTTCATGTGTCTCGGGCGTGTCCCATGTCCTCGCCCCGGGTGCTGTTCGATTGCGCAAGTCATGCCGCCTTTGCCCGTATGACTAACAACATCGAGGAGCTCCTGATGACGCTGTCCCGTCTTACGTCCATTTCCGTCGCCGCCGTGCTGTTCGCCGCCGGCGCCGCCGCCGCGCAAGCGGAAACCGTGAAGATCGCCATCGCTGGTCCGATGAGCGGCTCGGTCGCCCAATACGGCGACATGGTGAAGGCCGGCGCGCTGACCGCGATCGAACAGATCAACGCGGCAGGCGGTGCGGGCGGCAACAAGTTTGAAGTCGTCATGATGGACGACGCGTGCGAACCGAAGCAGGCCGTCGCCGTCGCCAACAAGATCGTCAGCCAGAAGATCAAGTACGTGATCGGCCACGTGTGCTCGGGTTCGACGATCCCGGCATCCGACATCTACGAGAACGAAGGCATCGTGATGGTCACGCCGTCGGCCACCGCGCCGCAGCTGACCGAAGGCAAGAAGCGCCACTTCATCTTCCGCACGATCGGCCGTGACGACCAGCAAGGCCCGGCCGCCGCGCACTACATCATCAACAACGTGAAGCCGAAGAAGGTCGCGATCCTGCACGACAAGCAGTCGTACGGCCAGGGCATCGCGTCGTCGGTGAAGAAGGACCTCGAAGCCGCGAAGATCCCGGTCGTCCTGTTCGAAGGCATCAACGCCGGCGATTCGGACTACTCGGCGATCATCACGAAGCTGAAGTCGCAAGGCGTGGATTTCGTCTACTTCGGCGGCTACCACCCGGAAATGGGCCTGCTGATGCGCCAGGCGCGCGAGCAGGGCGTGAAGGCAACGTTCATGGGGCCTGAAGGCGTAGGCAACAAGGACGTGACGGCGATCGCCGGCCCGGCTTCGGAAGGCATGCTGGTCACGCTGCCGGCGGACTTCTCGGCCGACCCGGCCAACGCAGGCCTCGTGAAGGCCTTCGCGGACAAGAAGCGCGACCCGAACGGCCCGTTCCAGATGCCGGCGTACGCAGCGGTGAAGATCATCGCCGACTCGATCGCGGGCGCCAAGACGACCGACCCGACGAAGGTCGCCGCGTACATGCACAAGACGACGTTCGACACGCCGATCGGCAAGGTCGCGTACGACGCACCGGGCGACCTGAAGGCATTCAAGTTCGTCGTCTACACGTGGCACAAGGACGCGACGAAGACCGCCGCCAAGTAACACGGAGTACCCGCCCGCGCACCCGCCCTGTCCGAGACCCGGACGGGGCGCGTGCGTATTGGTCGCGCATCCGCCCAGCGCGCGGCCAAGGGGCGGCCCGAGACGACACCGTGCGTTGCGCGCGGCCGAACGCCGTGATCCGGCGACGGCATGCGACCCAGCGCCAACGGGAGCTTCCCGCACATGACTGACTTCTTTCCTCAATTCGCCCAGCAGCTGGTCAACGGCCTGACGCTGGGTGCGATCTATGCGCTGATCGCCATCGGCTATTCGATGGTCTACGGCATCATCGGCATGATCAACTTCGCCCACGGCGAGATCTACATGATCGGCGCGTACGTGGGCCTCGTGACCCTCACGGCAATCGGCATCTCCGCCGGCTATCCGCTGCCGCTCGTGCTCGGCGCCGCACTGATCGTGTCGGTGATCGTCACCGGGCTGTACGGCTTCGCGGTCGAGCGCGTCGCGTATCGTCCGCTGCGCGGCGGCCCGCGCCTGGTGCCGCTGATCTCCGCGATCGGCATGTCGATCTTCCTGCAGAACTACGTGCAGATCGGCCAGGGCGCGCGCGACGTGTCGGTGCCGGTGCTGATCTCCGGCGCGTTCGAGATCCATCTCGGCGGCGACTTCGACGTGACCGTCCCGTATGCGCGCCTGCTGATCGTCTGCGTGACGATCGTGCTGATGATCGCGCTCACGCTGTTCATCTCGCATTCGCGGATGGGCCGGGCGTGTCGCGCGTGCGCCGAGGACATGAAGATGGCGAACCTGCTCGGCATCGACACGAACCGCGTGATCTCGTTCACGTTCGTGCTCGGCGCGATGCTGGCCGCCGTCGGCGGCGTGCTGATCGGGCTGACGATCGGCAAGCTGAATCCGTATATCGGCTTCGTCGCGGGCATCAAGGCGTTCACCGCCGCAGTGCTCGGCGGGATTGGCAGCATCCCGGGCGCGATGCTCGGCGGCGTGCTGCTCGGCCTTGCTGAAACCTTCGCCGCGGGCTACATGCCGGCCGAGTACAAGGACGTGGTCGCGTTCGGCCTGCTCGTGCTGATCCTGCTCTTCCGCCCGACCGGCCTGCTCGGCAAGTCGGACATCGAAAAGGTCTGAGGGAGACGCAGATGAGTCAAGTCATTTCCATTCGCCGCCCGGCGGCCGACGCTTCGGTCGGCCAGGCGCTGAAGAATGCCGTGGCCGCCGCGCTCCTGACGGCGATCCTCACGATTCCGGTGCTCGGCCTGCAGTTGAAGCTCGAAGGCTATCAGGTGGTGCTGACGCCGCACTGGCGCCCGGTGTGGATCGCGGTCGCGGCCGTGTTCCTGTTCCAGCTGTTCAAGCCGTGGCTCGTGCGCGCGAAATCGGCGGTGAAGCTGCCGGCGGCGCCTGCGATGGGCGCGCAGCAGCAGCGCGCGATCATCTGGGTGCTGCTCGCGGTCGGGCTGGTGTGGCCGTTCTTCGGCTCGCGCGGCGCGGTGGACGTCGCGACGCTCGCGCTGATCTACGTGATCCTCGGCCTCGGGCTGAACATCGTGGTCGGCTTCGCGGGGCTGCTGGATCTCGGCTATGTCGGGTTCTACGCGGTCGGCGGCTATACGTACGCGATGCTGAACCAGTATTTCGGGCTGTCGTTCTGGGCGTGTTTGCCGATCGCGGCGATCGCGGCGGCGACGTTCGGCTTCCTGCTCGGCTTCCCGGTGCTGCGCCTGCGCGGCGACTATCTCGCGATCGTCACGCTCGGCTTCGGCGAAATCATCCGCCTGCTCGCGAACAACCTGACGAGCCTCACGGGCGGCCCGGACGGCATCTCGAGCATTCCGAAGCCGACGGTGTTCGGCTTCGAGATGGCGCGCTCGGCGAGCGTCGAAGGCGCGAAGACCTTCCATGAACTGATCGGGCTGGAATACAGCGGCGAGCACATGGTGATCTTCCTGTACCTGATCGCGCTGGTGCTGGTCGGCTTCACGCTGTTCGTGACGAGCCGCCTGATCCGCATGCCGATGGGCCGCGCATGGGAAGCGCTGCGCGACGACGAGATCGCATGCCGTTCGCTGGGTCTGAACCCGACGCGCATCAAGCTGTCGGCGTTCACGCTCGGCGCGGCGTTCGCGGGCATCGGCGGCGCGTTCTTCGCGGCGCGTCAGGGCCTCGTGAATCCTGAATCGTTCACCTTCATCGAATCGGCGCTGATTCTCGCGATCGTCGTGCTCGGCGGGATGGGCTCGCAGCTCGGCGTGATTCTCGCGGCGATCCTGCTGACCGTGCTGCCGGAAGTCGCGCGCGGCTTCGCCGAGTACCGGATGCTGATCTTCGGTCTGGTGATGGTGTTGATGATGATGTGGCGTCCGCAGGGCCTGCTGCCCGCGAGCCGTCCCCACGTGGAGCTGCCGCAATGAGCGCGAACGCAGAATTGTTGAAGGTCGCCGGGCTGCAGATGCGCTTCGGCGGGTTGCTCGCGGTGGACGGCATCGATTTCGACGTGCGCCGCAACGAGGTGTTCGCGATCATCGGGCCGAACGGCGCGGGCAAGACCACGGTGTTCAATTGCGTCGGCGGTTTCTACAAGCCGACCGGCGGCGACGTCGTGCTCGACGGCCACGCGATTGGCGGGCTGCCGAGCCACCAGATCGCGGTGAAGGGCCTGGTGCGCACGTTCCAGAACATCCGCCTGTTCAAGTCGCTGACGGTTGTCGAGAACCTGCTGGTCGCGCAGCATCGCAAGGTGAAGTCGGGGCTGCTGCCGGGCCTCTTCTCGACGCCCGCGTATCGCCGCGCCGAGCAGGAAGCGCTCGAGCGCGCGGCCGTGTGGCTCGACCGGATGGGGCTGACGTCGGTCGCCAACCGGCCGGCCGGCACGCTGTCGTACGGGCACCAGCGGCGTCTGGAGATCGCGCGCTGCATGATCACCGAGCCGCGCCTCTTGATGCTCGACGAGCCGGCGGCCGGTCTCAACCCGCAGGAAAAAATCGAGCTGCAGCACCTGATCGACACGCTGCGCCACGAGTTCGGCGTATCGGTGCTGCTGATCGAACACGACATGAGCCTCGTGATGGGCGTATCGGACCGCATCCTCGTGATGGAGCACGGCCGGCCGATCGTGATCGGCACGCCGGAAGCGGTCCGCAACGACCCGCGCGTGATCAAGGCGTATCTGGGGGAAGAGTGATGCTGAAGCTGGAACAGGTCCATACGCACTACGGCGCGGTCGAGGCGCTCGCGGGCGTGTCGATCGAGGTGAACAAGGGCGAGATCGTCACGCTGATCGGCAGCAACGGCGCCGGCAAGACGACGCTGATGATGACCGTGTGCGGCACGCCGCGCGCATCGTCGGGCCGCGTGCTGTTCGAGGGCAACGACATCACCGCGATGTCGACGCACCAGATCATGCGGCAGGGGATGGCGATCTCGCCGGAAGGGCGGCGCGTGTTCCCGAGCCTGACGGTGCTCGAGAACCTGAAGATGGGCGGCTTCTTCGCGAGCCGCCACGAGATCGACGACGGCATCGAGCACGTGTTCAAGCTGTTTCCGCGCCTGAAGGAACGCGCGGCGCAGCGGGCCGGCACGATGTCGGGCGGCGAGCAGCAGATGCTGGCGATCGGCCGCGCGCTGATGAGCAAGCCGCGCCTGCTGCTGCTCGACGAGCCGACGCTTGGTCTCGCGCCGCTCGTGATCGCGCAGATCTTCGACATCATCCGGACGATTCGCGACGAGGGCGTCACGGTGTTCCTGGTCGAGCAGAATGCGAACAAGGCGCTGGGTGTGGCCGATCGCGGCTACGTGCTCGAAACGGGGCGCGTGGTGCTCGCCGATACGGGCGCGAACCTGCTCGCGAACGACCGGATCAAGCAGGCGTACCTCGGCGGTTGACGAGGGAAGCCGCCGGCCTGCAACGGGCCGGCGGTCTACCGGAATTTTGTAGCTGATTCGGCTTCGATCGTAGCGAATTCGGCTACATTCCGACAGAAACTTGCGCGGTCAGTCTGGAACGTTTGTGCACATCCAGCGACAGGCGGACGGCGTCATCCGGTACGCGCGGCGGAACCAGCGACCCAGGTGGCTCTGGTCGGAGAAACCGGCATTCGCGGCATCCGCGGCGGCCTCGGCCGGCGTGCGGCCGGCCGCGAGCAACCGGCGCGCGGCGCGCAGGCGCAGATGCACCACGTATGCGTGCGGCGACGTGCCATACGCGGACTGGAACAGCCGCGTGAGCCGGAAGCGGTCGATGCCGGCGCGCGCGGCTACTGGCCGCCGCCATACAACTCGTTGAGACGCTGGAGTTCCCCCGACTTCTGCATACGCAAGTATTCCTGCTTCACTTGCGCGCGCGTGAGCCCGGTCGGTCCGCCCGCCTGCGAGCCGGCGCTGGGCATGCTGCCCATCGACGTCGCGCTGATCGCCGCGTTGGACGGCTTGCTCGACGCCGCCGCGGCGCCCTCGTCCTGAGCCCGAGCGAGCCCCGATGCGCCCACCACACAGATGACGGCCACTGCCGCCTTGTACATGCTCTTCATCGTGGCACCTCACATGAAAAAGCGATGCAACCACCACCACGCGACCGACGCGGATTCCGCAACGTCCGCGTAGGTCGACACGCCGCATGCGTGCGGCTGATTCCGCCGCAATTGCATTGCGTCGGACAAATTCCGGATGTCGAACGCCGCAATGGATTCGTCACGCACATGCAACCGGAATGGCGGAATGATAGAACCCGCGCGCCGGATTGACGCCCTCTTGAAAGGGGGTAAATGCCGTCGTTGTCATGTGGAATGTCTAAGCTGGATGGGTATCGCGGAACGTGTGAACGAATCCGGCGCACGCTCGAGGAGCGCATTCATGTCTGACAAGCACGTCGCGCTAACCAGTCATATTCGTCGGCTCTGTTCGCTCGCCGTCGAGCCGCATCTCGTCATTCCTCATGTGATTGAGGCGACCCGGCGCATCGTCGGTGCCGATTGGGGCATGTTCTTCTATGCCGACGAGCACTACGCAGTGTCGGACGTGTGCAGCGAAAACGATGCTGTGTACACATTATTGCCGACGTATTTCGCGAACATCCACAACACTTCCCGGCAGGAGGTGCTGGGCATCACGTTTTCCGATGCGATGCGCCGCGGGCGCGGTTTCGACAACAGCGCACACTACGACGATGCATTACTGTCGAGCGAGATGTATGCGGACCTGTGGCGGCCGGTGTCGATGCGCCACTGTCTCGAGCTGACCGCGACGGACGGCACGCGCGGCTGGGGCAGCCTGCTGCTGTCGCGCGCATCAGGCTGTCGTCCGTTCTCGGAACAGAACCATCGCGACATCGAACCCGTGGCACGGCATCTTGCCCATGCGCTGTCGCGGCCGGTGCAGCCAACGCTGCACGAATCGGAATGCAGCCAGTCCGCCATCATGGTGGTCGACGACGATGGCCGGCTCCTGCTGCACAACGCAGACAGCATCCGGATGCTGTCGCTCGCGACCGGCGAGCCGCTCGCGTTCTATCGTCACGAACGCTTGCCGGACTGGCTCACGCCGCTGCGATCGAACATCAACCGGATCTGGCGCGGCTATCCGGCGCCGCCCCCGACGGTCGAGCGTCGCAATAATGCAGGCCGTTTCCGGTTCATGGCCTATCGATGCACCGACGCGGCCGCAATGCAACGCGATTTCGCGATCGTGATCTATATCGAACACTTTCCGCCGCTCAAGCTGACGATCGAACGGCTCGGTTTCGCGTTCGGCCTGACCGAACGGCAGCGCGAACTCTGCGAGCAGCTCGTGCTGGGCCGCTCGCACAGCGAGATTGCGCGTGGCTTCGCGCTGCGCGACAGCACGGTCGTCGATCATGTTCGCAAGATCTATCGCAGGCTCAACGTACATAATCACGACGAGTTGCGCAGCTTGTTTCGGATCGGGAGGCATGACTAGGCGATGGGGCGCGCGGCGCGGCACGCCGCGTCCTGCTCGAACCTTGCCGCCCGCTGTGTGCGTGCGGCGTTGCGCTTGTCGTTCTGCTCGTCATTCTGTTACCGCGCGCGTCCAATCGCCTGTTCCAGCAGCGACAGCCCGAGATCGATTTCCGCTTCGCTGACCGTCAGCGGCGGCGCGATCCGGAACACGCCGCCCATGCCGGGCAACTGCACGATGTTCATGCTGAGCCCGAGGTTCATGCACTCGCGCGTGATCTTCGCGCCGAGGCCGTCCGCCGGTTCCTTCGTTCGCCGATCCTTGACGATCTCGACGCCGAGCAGCAGTCCGCGCCCGCGCACGTCGCCGATGCAGTCGAAGCGCTCCATCAGGTCGAGCAGCCCGCGCCGCAGCCGGTCGCCCATCACGTTCGCGCGCTGGACGAGGCCGTCGCGCTGCACCACGTCGAGTACGCGCAGGCCGACCGCGGCCGGCAGCGGGTCCGACACGTGCGTCGTGTAGAACAGGTAGCCGAGCTCGTGTGCGCGTTCCTCGATCTGTGCCGACGTGACGACGGCCGCGAGCGGTAGCCCGGCGCCAAGGGTCTTCGACAGCGTGAGGAGGTCGGGCGTCACGCCGTCTCGCTGGCACGCGAACATCGTGCCGGTGCGTCCGACGCCGGTTTGCGCTTCGTCGAGGATCAGCAGCATTCCGCGCTCCTCGCACTTGCGCTTGAGCGCCGCCATGTAGCCTTCGGGCAGTTCGATGATGCCGCCCGAACTCAGGATCGGTTCCGCGATGAACGCCGCGAGGTTGCCGCTCGACTGGCGATCGATCAGGTCGAACGCGTAATCGAGTTCGGCGAGATAGTCGTAGGTGCCGTTGCGTTCGAAGCGCGGCCGGTACGTGAACGGCGCCGGAATCGCGAACGAGCCGACGGCGGCCGGGCCGACGCCCTTGCGGCCGGCGCTGTATGTGGCCGACGCCGCGGCGCCCGTCATGCCGTGCCACGACTGCGCGAAGCCGACGATCTCGTACTTGCCGGTGACGAGCTTCGCCATCCGGATCGCCGCTTCGTTCGATTCCGCGCCGGTGCTCAGCAGCAGCGCGCGATCGAGCCCGGGCGGCGTGATGTCGGCGAGGCGCGTCGCGAGGTCGACGACGGGGCGCGACAGCATCCCGCTGAACAGGTGATCGAGCTTGCCCGCGTATTCGCTGATGACGGAGACGATCTCCGGGTGGCTGTGCCCGAGCACCGCGCTCATCTGGCCCGACGTGAAATCGAGGATCGCGCGGCCGTTGGCGTCGTAGACGAAGCTGCCTTGCGCGCGCTCGATGATCATCGGCTCGAACGTGCCGCCGTAGCGGATCAGGTGCTGCCTGGCGTTGTGCCAGAAGGTTGCGTCGTCGTTCAGGGACATCGGGCTTCTCCGGACAAGGGCAGGGATCGCTTGCAGTCTAGGCGCCGGTCTGGTTTTATGGAAACGAATAGTTCTTATGCAAGGTAGAAAAGGAGCTAATACCTTGGGACGCTCGCTCGAAATCGACCTGCTGCGCTCGTTCGTCGTCATCGCCGAGGTGCGTTCGTTGAGCCGCGCGGCGGCGCGGGTCGGCCGCACGCAGTCCGCGCTCAGCCAGCAGATGCGGCGGCTCGAGGAGAGTGTCGACCAGCCGCTGTTCCAGCGCACCGGCCGCGGCGTGCTGCTGACGCACCCCGGCGAGCGGCTGCTCGTGCATGCGCAGCGCATCCTGCGGCAGCACGACGAGGCGATGGCCGATCTGTGCGGCACGGGGTTGTCGGGCACCATCCGGTTCGGCTGCCCGGACGATTACGCGGCCGTGTTCCTGCCGTCGCTGCTGCGGCAGTTCTCGAGCCAGCATCCGCAGGCGATTGTCGAGGTCGTGTGCGGGCCGACGCCGCGGTTGCTTGAACACCTCGACAAGCGGGCGGTTGATCTCGCGATGATCTCGTTGCCGGACGATGGGTCGACGGACGATTTCATCCGTCGCGAGCAACTGGTCTGGATCGGTTATCCGGGGCTGGACGCCGCGCAGTTCGATCCGTTGCAGCTCGCGCTTTCCGATCCCGATACGCTCGATCACATCGCGGCCTGCGATGCATTGCAGCGCGCGGGCCGTGATTATCGCGTCGCGTATGCGAGCAGCAGCCTGGCGGGGCTGACCGCGCTGGTGCGTTCGGGGCAGGCGTTCGCGGTGATGACGCAGACGGCGGTGCCCGCCGATCTGGCGATCCTCGCCGGCGATCGCGGGTTGCCGCTGTTGCCGACGGTGGGCATTACGCTGCGGTTCGACCGGAAACGGCCGTCGCATTTGACGGCGGTGTTTGCGGAGCACATTCGGGCGGTGTTGCCGGTGCTGTAAGGACGGGGCAGTGCTTTTGCGTGATCGCTCGAGAAGCCGGCAACTCGGCAAACCATTCTGATGAGCGGACAGTCTCTCGTGTCGAGATACCCTGCGTATCCCGGATTCAAACGACATCGCGGCGAACACGGCACAAACAAAAAAACCGCGAAGCGTTGCGCTGTCGCGGTTTCTTGCAAATGCCCGAAACACGGTGAAAACCGTATCTGGTGCCGACGGCGAGACTCGAACTCGCACAGCTTTCGCCACTACCCCCTCAAGATAGCGTGTCTACCAATTTCACCACGTCGGCACTGCAGGGGCGCAATTCTAGCGTCACATTGTGCATTTGTGAAGGGGGTGTGACACGGTTGCGGGGGAGGCGAAAGCGATCCCGGTAAAATTCGCCGGATCGATCCGACGATCATCGCAACCGCAACCTGTTTCCTCCCCGTGACGACGACCCTCGAACAACTGCAGTCCGGCCAGCTGTCGGGCGCCCGGCAACTCAAGCTCGCGTGCGGGCTGACCGAATTCCCGCGCGAGATCTTCGATCTGGCGGACACGCTCGAAGTACTCGACCTGTCCGGCAATGCGCTGTCCGCGCTGCCGGACGACCTGTCGCGGCTGCATCGCCTGCGCATCCTGTTCGCGTCCGGCAACCGCTTCACCGCATTCCCCGAAGTCCTCGGCACGTGTGCGCAGCTCGACATGATCGGCTTCAAGGCGAACCGGATCCGCACGGTGCCGCGGGGTTCGCTGCCGCGCGCGCTGCGCTGGCTGATCCTGACCGACAACGAAATCGACGCACTGCCCGCCGACATCGGCGCTTGCTCGCGCTTGCAGAAGCTGATGCTCGCGGGCAACCGGCTGCGGGCGCTGCCCGCCGACATGGCGGGCTGCCGTGCGCTCGAACTGGTGCGCCTGTCGGCGAACCGGCTCGACGCGCTGCCGGACTGGCTGCTGCGCCTGCCGCGTCTCGCGTGGCTCGCGTCCGCGGGCAATCCGCTCGGCGCCGCGCCTGAAGCAGCGGCTTCGGCCGAGCCGGGCGTCGCGGACATCGACTGGACGTCGCTCACCTGCGGCCAGAAGCTCGGGGAAGGCGCATCGGGCGTCATCTACCGCGCGCAGTGGCGGGCGGACGGCCAGGCGCCGCGCGCGGTCGCGGTCAAGCTGTTCAAGGGCGCGGTGACGAGCGACGGCCTGCCCGACTGCGAAATGGCCGCCTGCCTGCATGCAGGGCGCCACCCGAACATGATTCCGGTGATCGGCAAGGTGCACGGCCATCCGGACGGCACGCACGGTCTCGTGATGGCGCTGGTCGATCCGGCGCTGACGAATCTCGCCGGGCCGCCGAGCTTCGCGTCCTGCACGCGCGACGTGTATGCGGCAGATGCGCGATTCGAGCCGGCAGCGGCGGTGCGGATCGCGCACGGCATCGCATCGGTCGCCGCCCATCTCCACGCGCGCGGCATCATGCATGGCGACCTGTACGCGCACAACATCCTGCGCGACGACGAGGGCGGCGCGCTGCTCGGCGATTTCGGCGCGGCGTCGGTCTACGACGTGAACGACCGCGAGCGCGCGGCGCGGCTCGAACGGCTGGAAGTCAGGGCGTTCGGCTATCTGCTCGGCGAGTTGCTCGACAGAAGCGAGCCGCGTGCGTGGCAGGGTTCGCCCGCACTCGAAGCGCTGGTTGCCGCGTGTCTGAACGAGGATATCGATGCGCGGCCGTCGTTCGACCGGATTGCGGCCGTGCTGGGCGCGTGGAAGGATTGACGATTCCGTCCGCGCTCCGGCGCCGGCAGGCGCCGTGCTGATGCTTATGCCTGCCGAGCGGTCAGCAGCCTGATCCCGAGACCGACGAACAGCAGCCCGCTGGCGCGCTTGGCCGCGCGGACGAACGGGCTGGCGCCGATGCCGTGATGAAGCCGGCGCACGCCGAACGAATAGACGCTGTGCACCACGACGACGGTGCATGCGATCGTCGCGTACATCACGACGAACTGCATCGCGAGCGGGCGATCGTGCGCGATGAACTGCGGCATGAACGCCGACACGAAGATCATCGTCTTCGGATTGCTGCCCGAGACGAACAGCGCTTCACGGAACAGCTTCCTGCGATCGGGCATGGCGGTCTCCGTTGCGCCGGTCGACGCAGCGGCCTTCCGGTCGCCGCGCAACTGCCGGATGCCCAGAAAGATCAGATACGCGGCACCGATGATCTTCATCGCGATGAACAACGGCGGCATTGCCGCCAGCACCGCGCCGACGCCGAGTGCGACGAGCACGACCACCACGGCCTGCGCGACGAGGTTGCCCGCGATCGTCGCGGCGGTGCCGCGTGACCCGTATCGCACCGTGTTGCGGATGACGAGCAGCACGTTGGGGCCCGGCGACAGCGTCGTGACGAGATAGGCTGCGGCAAACAGCATCCAGGTCTGAATGGACATGCGGCGCTCCGGGAGACGGGTTCGGCGATCGGGGTGAATCCGTGCATGATGCCACGACCATGCGAATCACCCCGACCGACGCACGACATCAACGCGTGTCGCGCACGCAGTATGTGGCGATCGACAACGGCGCATCGATTGCCGACGGCCGCGTGATCCAGGCGACCCACGCCGCCCATAACCCGCAGACGATCAGCACGGCGACATTCAGCGGTGTCCGGTAGCGGACGATCCGGTCAGCCAGCGGCAGGCGTTCCTTGCTCATGTTCGTCTCCATCGGTCGTTGCGTATGCGGCATTACTGGCCGGTATAGGAAGGCGCCTTCGCGTCGCAGCTCACGGACACCGTCGAGCCGTCGGCGAAATGCAGCCGGAACGGCACCTTCGCGCCGGGCGCGACCGGCTTGCGCGGCTCCTCCAGCATCACGTGATAGTGCTTCGGCCTGAATGTCACGGTGCCGTGCGCAGGCACGTCGACCGCGTCGACGTGCACCATCTTCGCGGTGCTGCCGGCCGTCTGCGTTTCGTGGATCATCGCCATCCCGTACGCGGGCGTATCGATGCCCGTGAGGGTGACGGGCTTGTCGCCGTCGTTCTTCAGCGTGAAGTAGCCGGACGACGGCACCGTCGCCGGCATCGTGCGGATCCAGCACGCATCGGCCTGTACGGTCGATGCGGCGAACGTGGCGGGCGCTTGCAGTGCCAGCAGGGCAAACAGCAGGCTGGTCGGAATCGAGCGTTTCATCGGTTGTGTTCCTGATCGGGTATCGAAGATGGCCGCGCGAGCGTCGTCTGCATTACTTCAGCGTGAACGAGTAGTGACCGTGCGTGCGATGCCCGTCGCTCGCCACTGCAACCCATGCGACCGTATACGTGCCGGGCGTCAGGTTCGCCAGCGCGACCTGCATCCGCTTCCGGTTGCCGGCGTCGACAGCGGATTTCCCGTCGGCGACCGACTGGCCGTGGCTGTCCGTGACCGCAATCGAACTGAATGCGGGTTCGAGCGTTTCGCTGAAGTCGATCGTGACTGCGTGCGGCGCGCTCGACAGCGTGGCGTCGGCGGCCGGCTCGAGGGTTTTCGGATGTGCGTGTGCGTGAGCGGCCTGCGCGACGACGAAGCAGAGTGCGACGAGTGCGCCGCGGACAAAGGAGGTGGTTTTCATGGCTGGGTGATTCCGTTGGAGATGGCAGGGAAACGATGCGTTCCGCGTGTCGCCGCACGTTCGCGCACGAGCGCATGCACGGCACGACGCCGCAAGCGATACGGTGAAACGTGATCGTCCTTCGAAACGTGACACGTCATGCACGCGCAGCGCGTGCGGACGGCGCGATGCGCGACGGCATCACGCGCGGTGACGACGAATCAGGACGCGAACGGCGGGGCGCGCGGTTGCGCGGCCGTGAGCGGCAGCGTGCGGCGCAGGCTTTCGAAGCGGGTTGCTTCGCGATGCAGGAGGAGTTGAACGTTGGCCGCGAACGTGAGTTCGGGCGCGGGCAGGGCTGGCGTATGGGCAAGCAGGCTGCAATAGCCGCAAGCCTGCAGATGGGCCTGCAGGCTCGTCGACGACGCATCGCCCGCGTGATCGCCGCCAGCCGGCCCGGCCGTGCAGTAACCGGCGAGCAGCGCGTCGACGCGGCCTTGCGTGGTCAGCGCCTGCGAGATCGTCGGCGCGAGCGCCGTCATCAGGATGGCGAGCATCCCGATCAGACTGACGATCTTCCGGAGACGACGACTCAGCATGCGATGCGCGGCGGCGGGTGGACGGCGATGGTGCGGATTATGCCACGCGCCCGCAGCGCATCGCATGCGGGCACGCGGATACCGGGAATGACGCGCGGCGCGCTTACGCGTGCTTCGCCAGATATTTCGTGATCAGCATCATCTGCGCGGCCCAGCCCTGATCGTTCATCTCGCGCGCCTTCGCACGGCGCGCCTCGATCAGTTGGTCGAAACCCGTTTCGGTGACCGTCAGCAGCGTGCCGCCGTCGGTTTCCGCGAGCATGAAGGTGACGAGCGTCATCGGCTCGGACGCGTAATCGACGTTCGGATCGATCGCGAACGGGTGCCAGCGAAAGGAGAACAGTTGCTTCGGCTCGACGCGATCGACGACGATTTCGAACACGGCGCCCGCATACGGCTCCTGTGCCTTGGCGACGTCGTCGTCGACGCGCGTCGGCGTGATGCGGCCGAACAGCGGCCGGCCGGCCACGAACGGCCCGTCGAACGTCACGCCGAACCAGGTGCCGAACTCCCCGGCATTGCTGACGGCTTCCCACACGCGCGCCAGCGGCGCGGCGAGCACGGCTTGTTTCTCGATGGGATCGATTGGCTGGGTCATCACATTCTCCACGCAGGCATCATCGTTGCGGGACGGCGCGCGGCCGCGCGCCGCGATCAGTCGATCATCTCCGCGTCGGGCACGTCGAGCACGACATCGGAGGTCGCGACGGCCACGCACGGCAGCGTATAGCCGTCGGCCTTTTCGTCGCGGCTCAGTCCCGGCCATTCGATCGTATAGCGTACGCTTCCGCTGACGATCCTGCACAGGCAGCTGCGGCACGTGCCGTTGCGGCACGAGCGCGGCAGCCTGACGTGCGCGAACGCGGCGGCTTCGAGCAGCGTCAGCGAATCGGGGGCGTCGAACGTCGCGCCGAGCGGCTCGATGCGCACGAGAGGCGGGTGGTCGGGATCGGTCATGGGTCGAAGCGGGCGGCGAAACGGGCGGCGAAGTGGGCGGCGAAACGGGCGGCGAAGCGGCGGCAAGGCGAGCGCCAAGCATACCCGAAGCCGCATGCGGCCGGCCCGGACGTCAGTGTCGCCGCAGGTAGCGGTACACGGTATTGCGCGCGAGTCCGAGCTCACGCGCGGCGGCCGATACGTTGCCGCCGTGCCGCGCGAGCACCGCGTCGATCACCGCGGCCTGGTGGCTCTGCAGCGTCGTCGCTTCGCGCGTGTCGGCCGCTGCGGCGGCTTGCGCCGCGGGCGCGTGGTCGCAGTCGAGCCAGAAATCGTCGGGCAGGTGCGCGAGCGTGATTTCGGGTTCGTCCTCGGCGAGCATGCCGGCCGTACGCAGCACGTTGGTCATTTGCCGCAGGTTGCCGGGCCAGCGGTGCCGCATGAACGCGTCGAGCACGTCGGCCGCGAGGCGGCTCGGCATCGGTTCGCTGCGCGCGAGCCGCGCGAGGATCCGCTCGACCAGCGCGGGCAGGTCGGTGCGCGCGGAGAGCGCCGGCAGCGTGACCGCGAGTCCGTTGATCCGGTAGAACAGGTCTTCGCGGAACGTGCCTTCCGCGATCATCGCGCGCAGGTCGCGGTGGGTCGCGCAGACCACGCGCACGTCGACCGGCACCGCGCGTGCGCCGCCGAGCGGCATCACCGCGCGCTCCTGCAGCACGCGCATCAGCCTGACCTGCTGCGCGAGCGGCATGTCGCCGATTTCGTCGAGAAACAGCGTGCCGCCGTCGGCCTGCGCGATCTTGCCGGGGCTGCCGCGCTTGCGGGCGCCAGTGAAGGCGCCGTCCTCATAGCCGAACAGTTCGGCCTCGATCAGCGAATCCGGCAGTGCCGCGCAGTTGACCGCGACGAACGGGCCGTCCGCGCGTGGCGAAGCCTGGTGCAGCGCACGCGCGAGCCATTCCTTGCCGGTGCCCGTCTGGCCGAGGATCAGCAACGGCAGGTCGCGTCCGCGGATCTTCGCGACGCGTTCGAGCACGGCGGCCATTCGCGCATCGCCGGTGTCGAGTGTCGCGAACGTGATTGCGTCGGGGTCCGGCGCCCGCACGCGCACGGCGGGCGCGGGCGGCGTGACGGCGACGGTCGTCTTGTGTGCTTCCGCGAATTCGCAGCGCGCGAGCACGCGCACGCCGGTCGACAGCGTGAGGCGGAACGGTGCGCCGGGCGCGCGGGCCGCCTGCTGGGCGAGCTGGCCGAAGTGCATCCCGAACAGCGCATCGCAGCCTTGATGCTGCAATGCATCGAACGTTGCGCCGAGCTGGAATTGCGCGCTGCGGTTCGCGGCGATCAGCCCGCCGTCGGGGCCGAACGCGACGAGTCCGGCGAACAGCGAGTCGACGCAATCCTCGTGAGCGTGGAAGCGCAGCCGCAGCGCTTCCGCGCACTGGTTCGCGAACAGGTGGTTTTCGATCAGCTGCGCGGACATCCGCACGAGCGCGAGCGTATGGGGGCTGAAGCCGCGCGGATCGCCGCTCACGTCGAGCGTGCCGAGCGTGCGGCCGAACGGGTCGATGATCGGCGCGCACGAGCAGGTGAGGATATGGTTCGCGCGCAGGAAGTGTTCGGGCCCATGCACGGCGACTGCCTGGCCCGAGGCGAGCGCGGTGCCGATCGCGTTGGTGCCGCGTGCGCCTTCGGCCCACGACACGCCGGTGCACAGTGCGACGCGGTTGGCTTTCTCGATGAAGTCCGCGTCGCCGATGCTGTGCAGGATCACGCCGTCGGCGTCGGTGAGCAGCACGAGGCTTTGCGTGTCGGCGATCTGCGAGTGGAGGTTCTCCATCACGGGGCGCGCGTGCGCGAACAATGCGTGGTTCGTGTCGAGCAGTTCGCGCAGCGCGAGTCGCGACAGCGGCGAGAAATCGGGGCGCTCGTTTGCGCGCAGGCCGACCGCGGTTGAACGGGCATGCGCCTGCGCGAGCAGGTCGTTGCGGCCCGCGGTGGCGGGCAGCACGAAAGATTGAGGCATGTCTTGTCTCCTGTCGGCCTCAGTTAGCGCTTTAGCGCTTACTGAGGCCCCATGCTTCGCGGTCGGTCCAGTTAGCGCTTTAGCGCTTACTGAGGCCCCATGCTTCGCGGTCGGTCCAGTTAGCGCTTCAGCGCTTACTGGGGCCCCATGCTTCGCGGTCGGTCCAGTTAGCGCTTTAGCGCTTACTGAGGCCCCATGCTTCGCGGTCGGCCCCAGTTAGCGCTTCAGCGCCAACTGGAACGCCATGCTTCGCGGTCGCTCCACCTTGACGCCTTGCACCGCACCATCCGCCGCCCGGGCCGCCGCGATCGATATCGCCTCATCATACAAGCGCGGCGCGCGTTGCGCGACCGCGTACAAAAACCGCTTGCTTTTAAGCACCCGCCTGCAATGATGGAAATGGAACACGCACGCGCCGTGTTCCGCATCGCAACATGCATGCGACGTGACATGCATCCGTTCGGGAGACGCATCATGGTTCGGACGGAACTGAGAGTCGTGCTGGCGGCCATCGCCACCTTCATCATGCTGGGCGGCATCGCCGTGGCGATCCACGGTCTGCTGTTCGACCTGATCGACGCGGTGCAATACGGTGCGGCCGCGATCGCGGTGGGCGCCACGACCGCCGCGATCTCGCTGAACATCTGGCCCACCGATCCTCATTGATGCCCATTCGGCAAACGGTGCCGGATGTCGTGCTGGTCTGAGGAAATGCGCGTCGGAACGACGCACATCGCAAATTTTGCCTCCTGCGCGAAACCGTCTAAAGTGGAATGCAACCGGCATGCATTGTCCGCGCCATACCCCGTGGTCGTGCCTCTGCCGGCGAGCCCGCGTACATATTCGTCCGGCCGGTAGCGGACGACGAACGCGGTCATGTGTTTTCTACCGGACAGGCGGCTCCCATGCAGATCCATTTCACGAATGAGAAGCCCGAATATTCGGGGCGCGACCTGATGCTTGGATTCACGGCGCTGGTCAATGGCGAGCGCGTCCAATGTCAGATCACCGCCGAGGCGCTGGAGGACCATTTCGGTGCGGCATCGCCGCGCTTCGAGGACATGGTCGGTGCGTACGATCAGCACCGCGAGCGCATCGAGGCGGCCGCGCGGCGGCTGTTGTCCGAGACGCGCGCGCAGTGCGTGACGCTGCGCAGCGGCTACGTGCGCTTCTACGAGGCGAACTGGCGCTGAGCCGGACGACCGGGCGGCGACGGAGCGGGCGCCGCATACCGGCGCCCGTGTCGTATCGGTGTGCCTGACGCATCGGGCGGCGGGTACGCGCGTCACGTCCCGGACGTTCGTGCGTGTTCGTATCCGGCTGTCCCCGATCTCGCCGACCATCGCCCCAATCCCGCAAGACGATCGATCGCTTCGGATCACGTATCGTTTCCGTTGTGCACGATCGCCGCATGGCGTGTGCCGCACCCGGAATCAACAACGCCACCCGAAGGTGGCGTTGTTTCATCGCGCGTCGCACCGAGGCGCGCGCATCACTCGCTGCCGAGATAGAAGAAGCGGAACAGGAACACGGCCGCGATGATCCACACGATCGGCTTGACCGAGCGGGCCTGGCCCGTCAGCAGCTTCAGGCCGCCGTACGCGATGAAGCCGAACGCGACGCCGTTCGCGATCGAGTACGTGAACGGCATCAGCAGCGCGGTCAGCGCGGCCGGCACGGCTTCGGTCGCGTCGTCCCACGGCACGTCGACCATCTCGCGCAGCATCAGGCACGACACGTACAGCAGCGCCGGTGCCGTTGCGTAGCCTGGTACGACGCCGGCGAGCGGCGCGATGAACAGGCACGCGAGGAACAGCACCGCGACGGTGATCGCCGTCACGCCCGTGCGGCCGCCGGCCTGCACGCCCGACGCGCTTTCGATATACGCGGTGGTCGACGACGTGCCGAGCACCGAGCCCGCGACGATCGCGGTGCTGTCGGCGAGCAGCGCCTTGTTCAGGCGGTGCATCTTGCCTTCGACGAGCAGGCCCGCGCGGTTCGCGACGCCCATCAGCGTGCCGGTCGCATCGAACAGCTCGACGAGGAAGAACACGAGGATCACGTTGATGATGCCGGTCGACAGCGCGGCGCCGATGTCGAGCTTGAACAGCGTCGCATCGATCGACGGCGGCGCGGAGAACACGCCGTGGAACTGGTTGTCGCCGAAGAAGAACGACAGGATCGTGACGCCGATGATGCCGATCAGGATCGCACCGCGCACGCGCAGGTGGTCGAGCGTGACGATCGTGAAGAAACCGATGATCGCGAGGATCGTGTCGTGCTTGTGCAGGTCGCCGAGCGTGACGAGCGTGGCCGGGCTGCCGACGATCACGCCCGACGTCTTCAGCGAGATGATGCCGAGGAACAGGCCGATGCCGGCGGTGATCGAGATGCGCAGCGATTTCGGAATGCCGTTGACGATCGCTTCGCGCACGCGGAACAGCGTGACGAGCAGGAACAGGCAGCCGGAGATGAACACCGCGCCGAGCGCGGCCTGCCACGTGAAACCCATCCCCTTGACGACCGTGTAAGCGAAATATGCGTTCAGGCCCATGCCGGGCGCGCAGGCGATCGGGTAGTTCGCGTACAGCCCCATGATGATCGACGCCAGCGCCGCGACGAGGCAGGTCGCGACGAACACGGATTCCTTCGGCATGCCGGCGTCGCCGAGGATCGCGGGGTTGACGAAGATGATGTAGGCCATCGTCAGGAACGTGGTGACACCCGCGAGTATTTCGGTGCGGAAGTCGGTGCCGGCTTCAGCGAAGCCGAAATACCGCTTGATGGATTCCATATAGGCGTTTCTCCGGTCGGGTTGTCGTGTTGCTTGTTGTTTGTGCCGAATTGTTGTAAAGGCAGCACGCGGCCGGGCTACTGTAACCAGCCACTATTGCCACGCTATCGGCGGATTGTAATAGCGCGGATAGCTCGGACGATATAGTTGCGGGGCACGATCGGCCGCGTTCGCGCGAACGGTCGGACAGGCCGGCCGCGCGAGGAAGGCGCGCATTTTACCGGTTCGCGCGAAGCGGGCGGGCGGAAACGATGGAAACGATTCGATGGCGGGCGGGCCGTGCCGGCCGATGCGGGCGCAACGGCGTGCCGGACGCGCAGCGCGCGGCCGCAACACGATGACATGCGACTGCAATGGCCTGCCCGCAAGCTGGACGAATGCAGGGCGGTCGCGGCGCGTGCGCGAACGCGCGCATGACCGGCGCGGGTGCGCGACGGCGTGCAGCGGCCATTCGTCAGTCCAGGCGGTTGCAGATATCGGGCTATCCTGCGCCGAAGCCGTCCCGTCCGCAACTGTCATTTCGCGATGCGGGCCCGACTGTGGTTTCTGTGTAAAAGATTGCAAGACGTCATCGCGTTAACCGGCAACTCTTTCTAGGATGGATACACCGCGCACACACGCCGGCCGGTAGTTGCCGACGCGGGGGAGTCGCAGTCCGTGCAGGCCAGGCGGTGAAGTGCGGTGACGGTCGTTGCGCGTTCGGGCAGGCGCGACCGGTTGCGATTGCCCGACGCGGGTTCGTCCGTAATCACGGAGGTCAGCATGTTGAACTGGATCAGCCGTTGGGCGATGCGGCACGCCCCCACGCCGGAAAAAACCGCTGCGTCGATGCTCGTGACGGCGCGCATGGAACTGTTCACAGCCGAACAGCGCGTCATCGATGCGAAATTACAAGCGGATTACTGGCGCACACGGGTGTCATTTCTCGAGGAGGTGCAGAAGCAGGGCATCGACCCGTGGGTGACCTCGCAGGCGACGCAACGCCCCGACCTTGATTCCACTCCCCGCAGCACGGGCCCGCGTCTCGCCGCCAGCACCTGATGCATGCGATGCATGTGACGGTTGCGCACGGCGCGCGATCGCACGCGGCACGCACGCGCGTGCCGCGTCATTCGATGCGCACCTGCGGCGCGTTGCGCCGCGGGTGCGTCCGTTTCCGGATGCGGTGATTCCGCGCGTTCCGGTGTCCCGTTGCGCGCGTGAGAGCGCATCGTCAATCCCGTCTTCGCCATCGTCCGGCGAGCAAACGTCGCATGCGCGCGAGCGTGCGTCTCAGTCGGTCGCCGCGCCGCACGTACGCCGTCGTGATCGACGCTTCGGCCGCCCGGTCGTCATCGGAGCCGAGCCAGATGCGATCGCCGCGCGCGATGCGCAGCACGTCGCCGGGTTGCACCCAGTAATCGTCGATGCTCGGCGGGCGCGTGATCCACAGCGGCGCGCCGTGCGCACGAATTTCCGCATCGCTCGGCGCGCGCCAGGTCAATGTCGTGCGCGGCGCAACCGCGAAACGGATCACGACGGTCGGTAACGCGATCGCGCCGGCGCGGCGCGAATCGGGACGGTCGAACAACGGGCTTGCCTGGTCCATCGTCTTCTCCATTCGTTGAGCCGGACGGATGACGCGCACCAGAACAAAAAGGCCTCATCCGTTTCCGGTGAGGCCTTGTGTGACATGCGGTACTGCTCGGATGCTAACGCACAAGCGCCTCCCGTGATCCATTCTTTCGAATGTTCACCGGGCAATGATTCGCGATGGCGATGAGCTTGAACGTAGGCATGCGAACGAGTTTGTCGATGTCGTACGGCGTTGTCAACGACTATTTTCGAGACAGACGGCGATTACGCGTCGCGCTGCGCGAGGCCGTTCACGAGCAGTTCGGACAGCAGGCCCGTCATCCCGTTCGGATGGGTGGCGGCGCGCGCCTTCAGCTGTTCGACGAGTTCGGCGTTGAGCTTGCACGCGAACGGCACGAGGCCCTGTTCCTGGTCGAGCTTGCGCTGCGCGCGGCGATCGAGCTTCTCCGCTTCCTCGGCGCCCTTGCCGAAGCGCGCGGAGCTCGACTGCTTCATCGCGTGCGTCAGCTTGAGCGCCTTGTTCTTTTCTAGATCGGTTTTCTTCATGGCCATCGCGGCACCTCCGGGAAATGAAGCCGCGATTGTACGCATTTCGGCGGGCGTCCCCGCCGAAACCGTCGCGAACCTGCTTGCGAACCCGCTTGCGAACCCCGTCACGCGCCCTTCGTCGTGCCCCAGTTGCCGCCGTGCGCGGCGGCTTGCGCGGCCGGCGAGCGCGCCAGATACGCAAGCGCCTGCTCGGTCGAGCCTTCATGGTGCGGCGTATAGCCCGGCTTGAAGTAGCGCAGCGCCGCGCCGATCACCTTCCAGAACGACGGCAGGTGGCCGCGCCGCGCACCCTTCCACCACGACAGAACGAAACCCGGATAGCGGCCGGCGGCCGGGTCGCGCCGGTACATGAACCGCGCGCCGCTCGTGATGAAGTAGAGCAGCAGCACGATCACGAACGCCATGTGCACGCAGCGCTCCGGGTAGCTGCCGCCCATGTGGTTGTAGATGTCGAAGGCGACGGTCCGGTGCTCGACTTCCTCCGCGCCATGCCAGCGCAGCAGGTCGACCATCGTCGGGTCGGCGCGGCTTGCGTCGAGCCCGTGCGCGTTGAGCACCCAGTTGCCGAGATAGCCGAAGAAATGTTCGAGCGATGCGATCACCGCGAGCTGCTGCCGCAGCCAGAAGCGCGTGTGGCCGATCTTCAGCCCGAACGGCGCTTCGCCGAGCACGCGCGTGAACAGCCAGTTCAGCTTCCGCGTGAACGGCTTCGTGTCGATCCCGTGCCGGTCGTAGTAATGCTTGAGCACGCCGCCGTGCGAGCGCGAATGCACGGCTTCCTGGCGCAGGAAGCCTTCGGCCTCGTCGCGCAGGCGCGCGTCGGTGATCTGCGGCAGCGCCTTGTTGTACACGCGGCAGAACCACAGCTCGCCTTCCGGGAACAGCAGGTTCAGCGTGTTGATGATGTGCGTGCTGCCCGGGTCGTCCGGCACCCAGGTGATCGGCGTGTCGCTGAAGTCGAACTTCACGTGCCGGGCCTTGATCTTGTGAGAGTCGGCGGTAGCGGTCATCGGTGTCTCCGTTCCTGTGTGGCGTCGTGCGCCGTCAATGCGATGCCATGCTGATGCGGGCGAGCATCCGGCCGAGCCACGGCATGAAGCGGCCGACGAAGCGCAGCGCGTGCGCCTCGGTGCCGACCGCCACGACCGGCCGGTTGCGCAGCACGCCGTCGACCATCGCCTGCGCGACGGTCTCGGGCTTCAGGCCGCGCATCTGGTACAGCTTCGTCGCGCGCTTGCGCAGCCGTGCCTCGTCCTGTGCGTTGGCGCCCGCGTATTGCGTCGACGCCATGATTCCGGTTTCCGCGAAACCCGGGCACACGGCCGTCACGCCGATGCCTTGCTCCGCGAGTTCCGCGCGCATGCATTCGCTGAGCATCAGCACGGCGGCCTTCGTCGTCGCGTACGCGGGCAGGTCGCGCGACGGCCCGAACGCGGCGGCCGACGCGGTGTTGACGATGTGGCCGCCGGTGCCGCGCGCGGCCATCTGTCGTGCGAACAGCCGCGAGCCGTGGATCACGCCCCACAGGTTCACGTGCAGGATGCGCTCCCAGTGCCGCTCGCTCGTGTCGAGCATGCCGCCGGCCATGCCGATGCCCGCGTTGTTGATCACGACGTCCGCGCCGCCGAGTTCGCTGCCGACCCACGCCACAAGTGCCTCCATCTCGTCCGCGGACCCGACGTCCACGCGTTTCGCGTGTGCCCGCGCGCCGGTCAGCCCGAGCAGCAGCGCGGTGCGCTCGGCGCTCGCGAGATCGATGTCGCACGCGACGACCGTCGCGCCTTCGCGGGCGAACGCGAGGGCCGCGCAGCGGCCGATGCCGCTGCCCGCGCCGGTGACGACCGCGACCTTGCCGCTGAAGCGGCCGCTGGTCGCGCGGCGGCGTGCGTTCGCGAGCGCGGGCGGTTCGTCGCCCGATTCGACCGCGTCGATCAGCTGCTCGGCGAGGCCCGCGAAGCGTGCGGGATCGGCGAGCGGCAGCCAGTGGCCGGCCGCGACTTCGCGACGGTAGTACTGCGGCACCCAGCGCGACAGGTTCTCGGACAATGCGGGGCTCACATACTTGTCGCCGAGCGGCACGATCGTCTGCACCGGTGCGTGCGCGTAGCGTTCGCGCGGTGCGAACAGGCAGCGGATGAAGTTCGCGCGATAGAGGCGCACGCCGCGCGCGCCGTCGTCGGCCTGCGTCGCACGCGGCGCGGCCGGTGTCTTCTCGACCCGGCGCAGCAGGCCCGGCCAGGCGCGGCCGAGCCACAGCCGCCAGCCGAGCTCGGGGATGAACGGCAGGTGGAACAGGTACACGTACCACGAGCGCACGAGCTGGCCGCCGAGCCTGGCCAGCGACGCGGGCGTCGGGTGCAGCACGCGTTCGCGCAGCCAGAAGCCGACGTGGTCGAGGCACGGCCCCGAGCACGACGTGTACGACGCGATGCGGCCGGCGAGCCGCGGATCCGTAACGAATTCCCAGCCCTGGATCGAGCCCCAGTCGTGCGCGACCAGATGCACCGCGCGGCCGGGGCAGAGCGTGTCGATCACCGCGATGAAGTCGTCGGTCAGCTTCGCGAGGTGGTAGTCGGCCGTGCGCTTCGGCACGCCGGACAGGCCCGCGCCGCGCACGTCGTAGGCGATCACGTGGTGCTTGCGCGCGAGCAGCGGCGCGACCTGCTGCCACACGCTGCTGTCGTCGGGGTAGCCGTGCACGAGCACGACCGGCGAGCGGGCCGGGTCGCCCCAGGTCCTGACCGCGAGCGTCAGGTCGCCGGAGGCGACGGCCGTCTCGTTGTGAACCGATTCGAACAGGGCCAGCGGCGCTTCGTCGGAAAGAGGCTGCATCGTGAGTCCGTCGTTCAGGGATTCGGGGATTCGGGAGGAAGGCGCGACGCGTGCGCGTCAGGCCGCGGCCGGCACGGTCGCGACGGCCTGCGCGCGTTCGGCCTGGCGGCGCTGCCAGCGGCGCACGTGCGGCAGGTCGTCGTCGAGCCAGTACGCGTCGTCGTCGGTGATCACCAGCAGTTCCTCGAATTTCGCGCCGACGCCGGCAAAGCCGAGATGCGGCTCGACGGCCCACAGGCCCGGCACGGGGGCATGTTCGGAGCGGCGGTCGATCGACCACAGCGGCGACCAGCCCTGCTGCTTTGCCGCGCGGCCCTGGTCGAGCAGCAGGTTGCGCGTCGCGTTCAGCCCGAAGCGCGCGACGAAGCGCGGCTTCGACAGCTTGTGGATCTTCGCGACGCGATGCGCGAGCACCTTGAACGGATAGGCCTTGTGGCGCGGCTCGACGCCCTGGCGGCGGCATAGTGCGTCGACTGCCTGCGCGACCTCGGCCATCGGGCGGCGCGCTTTCACGAGCCGCACGATCATGTCGCGATGGTCCATCAGGTCGTCCTGCAGCTGTTCGAGGATCGGGTTCTGGCCGAGGCAGTGCGCGTAGCCGACGTCCGCGACGATCCCGTTCAACACGGGCGCGACGTCGAGGATCACGGGCATGTCGGTTTCGAGCTGACGGTTGCCTGGGAAGAACGCGAGGTTGAAGCCGCCCATGTGCTTGAGGCCGGAGAAGCCCTCGAACGCGGTGCGGTCGCCGAACCACGCGAACGGCTTGTGCAGCCAGTCGTGCACGCCGTGGTCCTGCAGCCATTCGGTCAGCAGGCGCGTGGCTTCCTTCTCGGTGATGCCGGGGTAGAGCATCGCGCCGACGGTCTCGACGCAGCGATAGGCAAGCTGCTGGACCGCGCGGAATTGCGGCAGCTCGTCGAGGTGGACTTCCGGCAGCGGGTGGTCGGCCATGATGCGTCTCCAAATGTCGGCCGGCGTTGGCGCTTCAGCGCTTGTCGACCGGTGTGGGTGCTTCAGCACTGACTCCGGTCCCGCGCATGGCGCACGCCGGTCCTGTGCAAAGCGGGGGGCGCTGATCCGGAATGCATCCGCGGGTATTCCCGTCGCGAATTATTCAGCCAGCATTTAATGTGCCATTGATTAATGTAACGATGATAGCCGGTTCGGCGCGGCACGCCAGCCCCCGGGGGTGAGGATTTGTCCTAATGAAGGGCTGAAATGGAGGGGAGACTCTAGGTTTCCAGGGGGTGGGGCGGATGAACGCCGGCGTGCATGCGTGGGGATCGGGGGCGCCGGCCGGAAGGTGTCGCGAGCGGTGCCGGTGCCGGCGCCGGCCCGGATGGCCGCGCGTGCGGCCGCCTCGTGACGGCCCGGCATGTCGCGCCGGATCAACTCCCCGTCGCATCGCGGCGCGACGCTGTCAAATTGCCGAAATAATTTCGTCACATCATTCGCCCCCGGTTCGGAGCCGTCCCGGCTTCGCCGCGCCGATGAGCCGCCGGTGCGCGGTGTGCCGCGCGGGTAGCGACCGAAGCCGATTCGACATTTCCCACGGAGAGAGACCATGCAACGCCGCCTGTTCATGAATACCCTTGCCGCGGCGACCGCTGCGACGTCGCTGATGCTCAAGGCCGGCACGGCCAACGCGAAGCGTGCAACCGCGCCGGATGCGCTGGATCCGGGCCGCTGGTCGCCGTTCAACGCCGCGCGCCTGCAGGCCGTGCTTGACCAGCATGGCGTCGCGAGCGCGCGCTACGACGAAAAGCGCCGCCCGTACGCGGTGTTCGACTGGGACAACACGTGCATCATGAACGACTGCGAAGAGGCGCTGCTGATGTACCAGATCGATCATCTGCAGTACAAGCTGACGCCGGGCGAATTCGTCGACGTGATGTGGAAGGACGTGCCGAAGGGCGCCTTCATGAAGGACTACACGACGGTGGACGGCAAGCCGGTGACGATGGAAGACCTCGCCGCCGACGTCGAATCCGACTATCGCTGGCTCTACGCGAACTACAAGGGATTCGGCGGCGACAAGAGCCTCGACGAGATTCGCGAGACCGATCAGTTCAAGGATTTCCGCGCGAAGCTGTACTTCATGTACGACGCGATCTGCGACACGCATCCGCTCGAGATCGGCTACAAGTGGATCATCTACTTCTACCAGAACATGACGACCGCCGAGCTGCAGGCGATGGCGGAAGCGTCGAACAACCACGGCATCGGCGACGCGCTGCGCAAGGTCCGCTACGAAAGCCCGAAGACGCTGCCGGGCAAGGCCGGCGTGGTGGCCGACACGCATTTCCACGGCATTCGCATTCATGAGGAAATCCGCGCGGTGATGCACACGCTGCGCGCGAACGGCATCGACGTGTACGTGAGCACGGCGTCGCTCGACGACGTCGTGCGCGTGTTCGCCGGCAATCCGAACTACGGCTACGGCGTGCCGCCCGGGAACGTGATCGGCCTGCGCCTCGACATGCGGGACGGCAAGTACACGAGCACGTATCCGGCCGGCTGGCATTTCAACTGGGGGCCCGGCAAGACGGTGGGCATCCGCAACGTCCTCGAGTCGAAGAAGGGCTACGGCCCGCTGCTGGTGTTCGGCGACAGCGACGGCGACGCGTGGATGCTGCGCGACTTCAAGGACACCGCGGCCGGCGTGATCGTCAACCGGATGAAGAAGGGCGAGATCGGCGCGGACAGCAAGCTCGCGGCCGAGCAGATCGGCAAGCCGGACGCGCGCTTCCTGCTGCAGGGCCGCGACGAGCACACGGGCCTGATGATCCCGGACGAGAAGTCGATCAAGTACGGCAA
Source organism: Burkholderia sp. Bp9142 (assembly GCF_003853415.1). Lineage (GTDB taxonomy): Bacteria > Pseudomonadota > Gammaproteobacteria > Burkholderiales > Burkholderiaceae > Burkholderia. The sequence continues at coordinate 223,044 of NZ_QTPP01000003.1, forward strand.
GACCGATCGCAAGCTGCTGGCTTGACAGGCGCCGGCCGCCGGGCCGTTGCGGCCCGGCGTCCGGCGGGATGGCCGCGCCGCGCGGGCCGGAACACGAGCGTCTCAGCGCTCGCGCGGCGAGCCGAGCCGCTCCAGCAACGCCCCCAGCAGATCGATCGGCAGCGGAAACACGATCGTCGAGTTCTTGTCCGCCGCGATCGTCGTCAGCGTCTGCAGATAGCGCAACTGCATCGCCTGCGGCTGCAGCGCAAGCCGCTGCGCGGCCTGCAGCAGTTTCTCCGACGCCTGCAGTTCGCCTTCCGCGTGAATGACCTTCGCGCGCCGCTCGCGCTCGGCCTCGGCCTGCCGAGCGATCGCGCGCACCATCGTCTCGTTCAGGTCCACGTGCTTGATCTCGACCGTCGACACCTTGATGCCCCACGCGTCGGTCTGCGCGTCGAGCGTCTTCTGGATGTCGGCGTTCAACTGCTCGCGCTCGGCGAGCAGCGCATCGAGCTCGTGCTTGCCGAGCACCGAGCGCAGCGTCGTCTGCGAGAGCTGGCTCGTCGCGTCGAAGAAGCGCGCGACCTGGATCACGGCCTTCTCCGGATCGACGACGCGGAAATACACGACCGCATTCACCTTCACCGACACGTTGTCGCGCGTGATCACGTCCTGCGGCGGTACGTCGAACACGACGGTGCGCAGGTCGATCCGCACGACCTGCTGGACGATCGGGATGATCAGCACGAGCCCCGGCCCCTTCACCTTCCAGAACCGGCCGAGCATGAACACGACGCCGCGCTCGTACTCGCGGAAGATGCGGATCGATGACGCGACGAGCACCACGGCAAAGACGATCAGGACGCTGCTGAAGCCGAACGTGTAACCGATCATGAAGGTTCTCCTTGATGTTGTTCTTGCGCCGGCACGTCGTAGAGCGGGGCGACGGTGAGCAGCAGCCCGTGGCGGCCGGTGACGCGCACGCGGCAACCGGCGGCCAGCGGTGCGCTGCTGGCGACGCGCCACCGCTCGCCGTGCACGAGCGCCCAGCCGCCTGCCGACGGCGCGACGTCGGCGGCGCCAAGCGGCTGGTCAGGATGGAGGCCGTCGTCGAGCACTTCGCCGATGCTGCCGACCATCGCCTCGGCGCCCGTCACGACCGGGCGCCGCCGCGCGCGCAGCGCGACGCTCGACACGCCGGCGACGAGCAGCCCGCCGCCGAGCCCCAGGCTCGCGATCACCGGCCACGGAATCCCGTAGCCGGGCACGTCGGTGTCGATCAGCATCAGCGCACCGATCGTGAACGCGACGATCCCGCCGAAACCGAGCACGCCGAAGGTCGGCAGGAACGCCTCGGCCACCAGGCAGCCGAGACCGAGCAGCACGAGCGCGAGGCCCGCATAGCTGATCGGCAGCAGTTGCATCGCGAACAGCCCGATCAGCAGGCAGATGGTGCCGGCGACGCCCGGCAGCACGAAGCCGGGGTTCGCGAATTCGAAGAACAGCCCGTAGATGCCGATGGTCAGCAGGATCAGCGCGACGTTCGGATCGGCGATGATCGACAGGAAGCGGTTGCGCCAGTCGGGCGCGAGCACGACGAGCGGCGCATGCGCGGTCGCGAGGTGCAGCGTGCCGGCGGTCGTCGTCACGGTGCGGCCGTCGAGCTGGCGGGCGAGGTCGGCCGGGTCCTGCGCGATCAGGTCGACGACATGCTGCGCGCGCGCCTCGTTCGCCGACAGGCTCACGGCTTCGCGCACCGCGCGCTCGGCCCATTCGGCATTGCGTCCGCGCAACTGCGCGAGGCCGCGGATGTAGGCGGCGGCGTCCTGCATCGCCTTGCGGATCTCGGTCGACTGCGTGTCGTTCGGCAGCTCGGCGGGTGTCGAGGCGGCGCCGGAGGCACCCGATGCCCCGGCCGGCGACGGCCTCGTCGTGCCCGGCGTACCCGGTGTACCCGGCGCACCACCGATGCCGAACTGCACCGGCGACGCCGCGCCAAGATTGGTGCCGGGCGCCATCGCGGCGACGTGGCTCGCGTAGACGATGTAGGTGCCCGCGCTCGCGGCCCGTGCGCCGCCGGGCGCGACGAACGCGGCAACCGGCACCGGCGAGCCGAGGATCGCCCTGATGATCTGCCGCATCGACGTGTCGAGCCCGCCGGGCGTATCGAGCTGCAGGATCGCGAGCGGCGCGTGCTCGCGCGCCGCGCGCTCGAGCGAACGGACGATGAAGTCGGCGCTGGCCGGCCCGATCGCGCCGTTGACCGGAATCACGACGACCGGCGCCGCTGCGGCGGGCGCGGCGGCGGGCGGCGGGGCGGCAACCGCCGCGCATACGACGAGCAGCGCCGCAAACAGCGCGGCGCGCGCGACCCGCGCGGACAGCGGGTGACGGGGGCGGCCATCGGGCGATACGGCTGACGGCGGCCCATGACGATGAATGCGCATCGGGGCGTCCGGGCGGCGCGCAGCCGCACGCCGTCCGGCTCGCGGAAAGGGCGTTGGCCCGATGATTGAAGATTAGGCGGTTTCTGCGGAAAGCGCGAAGGCGGGGCCGCCGGCCGCGCACTCAGCCGCCGCCGCCCCGCGCGAGCGCTTCTTCCCGGTACTCGGCCGGGCTGCGCCCGCTCCATTTGCGAAACGCGCGGTAGAACGCGCTCGGTTCCGCGAAACCGGTGGCGGCCGCGACGTCGGCGATGGTCCGCGACGGATCGGCCAGCGCCTCGAACGCGAGGTCGCGCCGCAGCGTGTCCTTGATCGACTGGTATGCATGGCCTTCCTGGTGCAGCTTGCGGCGCAGCGTCGCCTCGGCCACGTGCAGCCGCGCGGCCATCCCGCCCGCACCGGGCCACGCGGCGGGCGGCATCCCGCGCAGCACCGTGCGCACGCGCTGCGCGAGCGCGTTCGGGTTGCGGTACTTGACGATGAAGCTGGCCGGCGCGTTGCGCAGGAACGTCTTCAGCGTCTTCGCGTTCTGCACGACCGGCAGCGTCGCGAATTCGGGATCGAAATCGACATACGAATCGGGCTGGTTGAACCGCATGTCGTCGCACAGCATCGACGGGTATTCGTGGTCGGCCGGCGGCGTGTCGCAGCGGAAGCTCGCGTGCAGCACCGGGATGCGCCGCCCGATCAGCCAGCAGGTGAGCCCGTACACGATGATGAAATAGGTCGCGTACGTAAACATCGCGGGCGCGGCGGCGCTGTTGCGGTGCACGAAGCGCAGCCGCACGCGCTGCGGGTTGGCGTCGAGCTCCGCGTGCAGGTCGTCGAGCACGCAGTGCATGAAATTCACCGCGCGCGCCATCGCGTGCAGCCCGTCCTGCGCGGACAGCGCGGCCTGGCTCATCGCGATGAAGCTGCCGCTGCGCATCGGGTGGCGATCCTGCCCGAAAAACTCGTCGTCGAGCGCGCGCGCGATCGCGTTCCACAACGCGCCGTATTGCTGCGCGGACACCCGCGCACGCGGCTGCACGAGCAGCGCGGGCGCGATGCCGGCCTGCGCGAGCAGCGGCTCGGCCGCGACGCCGCGCCGGGTGGCGAGCGCGACGCTGTAAGCGACGAGGCTGATCGCGACGGTGCCCTTGTCTTCCTGCTTCATCGAAGCCGCCGGTATGGCAAAAACGCTCAGTGTAAATGAGCGGCGCGAGCATCGAACAGTCGCGCGCGCTTGCCTACACTTGTTGCATCGAAACGGAAGGTCGGTCGCGGCACGCGGCCGCGGGAGACAGCAGCGCCATGGACGAGCTTTACACCGAAGACCAGCGGATGATCCGCGACGCCGCGCGCGCGTTTGCCACCGAGGTGCTGGCGCCGAACGCCGCGCAGTGGGACCACGACGCGCACCTGCCCGACGCCGTCGTCGCGCAGCTCGGCGAACTCGGCCTGCTCGGGATGATCGTGCCGCAGGAACTGGGCGGCGCGTATACGGATTACGTCGCCTACGCGCTGGCGATGGAGGAGATCGCGGCCGGCGACGCCGCGTGCGCAACGCTGATGAGCGTGCACAACTCGGTCGGCTGCGGGCCGATCCTCGGCTTCGGCACGCCCGCGCAGAAGGATCGCTGGCTCGCCGAGATGGCGGCGGGCCGCATCATCGGCGCGTTCTGCCTGACCGAGCCGCAGGCCGGCTCCGAAGCGAACAACCTGCGCACGCGGGCGGAGCTGCGCGACGGCAAGTGGGTGCTGAACGGCGCGAAGCAGTTCGTGACCAACGGCCAGCGCGCCGGTGTCGCGATCGTTTTTGCCATGACGGACCCGGAAGCCGGCAAGCGCGGCATTTCCGCGTTCCTGGTGCCGACCGACACGCCGGGCTTCATCGTCGGCAAGCCGGAGAAGAAGATGGGCATCCGCGCATCCGACACGTGTCCGATCACGTTCGAGAACTGCGCGATTCCGGAAGAAAACCTGCTCGGCAATCGCGGCGAAGGGCTGAAGATCGCGCTGTCGAACCTCGAAGGCGGCCGCATCGGCATCGCCGCGCAGGCGCTCGGCATCGCACGCGCCGCGTTCGACAAGGCGCGCCGCTACGCGGGCGAGCGCGTGCAGTTCGGCAAGCCGATCGCCGAGCACCAGGCGATCCAGCACAAGCTCGCCGACATGGCCACGCAGATCAACGCGGCGCGCCTGCTCGTGCATCACGCGGCGAAGCTGCGCACGGCCGGGCTGCCGTGCCTGTCGGAAGCGTCGCAGGCGAAGCTGTTCGCCTCCGAGATGGCCGAGCGCGTGTGCTCGGACGCGATCCAGATCCACGGCGGCTACGGCTACCTCGCCGATTACGAAGTCGAGCGTCATTACCGCGACGCGCGTATCACGCAGATCTACGAGGGCACCAGCGAAGTGCAGCGGATGGTGATCGCGCGACAGCTTTGAGTCGCGACGCGCGCTCCACCGGCCACCACGCAAACCGATAGACAGGCAGGCAAACAAACAGACAGGGCACGAGGGTATCGCGGCAAACGCGGCACGCAACGACGTGACCGTGCGCCGCGCAACACGGAACCGGGCATGCGCTGCAGCACATGCGCCGGCTGACCGCTGGGCATGGAGACTGGACGGAGACGACACATGACGGTACAGGCATTCCTGGACGCACGCGACTTTCTGCTGCGCCATCGCACCGACTACGAAACCGCTTACCGCGATTTCGAATGGCCGGTGCTCGATGCGTTCAACTGGGCGCTCGACTACTTCGATCCGATGGCGCGCGGCAACGACACGCCCGCGCTGTGGATCGTCGACGCGGCAACCGGTACGGGCGACCCGTATTCGTTCGCGCAGATGTCCGAGCGCTCGTCGCGGATCGCGAACTGGCTGCGCGGCATCGGTGTCGTGCGCGGCGACCGGATCCTGCTGATGCTGCCGAACCGTGTCGAGCTGTGGGACGCGATGCTCGCCGCGATGAAGCTCGGCGCGATCGTGCTGCCCGCGACCACGCAGCTGTCGGCCGACGACGTGCGCGACCGCGTGCGGATCGGCGGCGCCAAATACGCGATCGTCGACGAGAACGAAACCGCGAAGTTCGAACAGGCCGATCTCGGCCTCAAGCAGAAAATCGTCGCCGGCGCGCCGCGCGCGGGCTGGCTCGCGATGAACGACGGCTACGCGGCGAGCGCCGCGTTCGAGCCGGACGCCGTCACGCAGTCGAACGAGTCGATGCTGCTGTACTTCACGTCGGGCACGACGTCGAAGCCGAAGCTCGTCGAGCATACGCACCGCACCTATCCGGTCGGGCACCTGTCGACGATGTACTGGGTCGGCCTGCAGCCGGGCGACATCCACTGGAACATCAGCTCGCCGGGCTGGGCGAAGCATGCGTGGAGCTGCTTCTTCGCGCCGTGGAACGCGCAGGCGTGCGTGTTCGTATTCAACTACGCGCGCTTCGAGCCGAAGGCCGTGCTCGATGCGCTCGTCAAATACCAGGTGACCACGCTGTGCGCGCCGCCGACCGTGTGGCGCATGCTCGTGCAGCAGCCGCTCGCGTCGTTCGACGTGAAGCTGCGCGAGATCGTCGGCGCCGGCGAGCCGCTGAATCCCGAGATCATCGAGCGCGTGAAGAAGGCGTGGGGCATCACGATTCGCGACGGCTACGGCCAGACCGAGACGACCTGCCTGATCGGCAATACGCCGGGCCAGCCGGTCGTCGCGGGCTCGATGGGGCGGCCGCTGCCCGGCTACCGGATCGCGCTGCTCGACCCGGACGGCGCGCCCGTCAGCGAAGGCGAGGTCGCGCTGCCTATCGGCCCTGACGTGACGCGACCGGTCGGGCTGATGAACGGCTATGCGAACAATCCCGACGCGACGGCCCACGCGATGCGCGACGGCCATTACCGCACGTCGGACATCGCGATGTGCGGCGACGACGGCTACTACGTGTACATCGGCCGCGCGGACGACGTGTTCAAGTCGTCCGACTACCGGCTGAGCCCGTTCGAACTGGAAAGCGTGCTGATCGAGCATCCGGCGATCGCGGAAGCGGCCGTCGTGCCGAGCCCGGATCCGGTGCGGCTGTCGGTGCCGAAGACCTTCATCACGCTGCGCCAGGGCTACGAGGAAAGCCCGGCACTCGCGCTGGAGATCTTCCGCTTCTCGCGCGAGAAGCTCGCGCCGTACAAGCGCATTCGTCGCCTGCAATTCGCGGAGCTGCCGAAGACCATCTCGGGGAAGATCCGCCGCGTCGAGCTGCGCCGCCGCGAGATCGAGCGCGGCGACGATGCGACGACGCGGATGCCCGGCGAATACTGGGAAGAGGATTTCGCCGCCGACCTGAAATGACCTGCCGCGGGCCGTGCGCGCCGCATGCAGCGGCCGCTGCCCGTAAAACCGATTGAACCGGCCGCGCGTCGCATGACGCTACACGGCCCACTGCAAGGAGAGCACATCGATGAATGCGAATCCGACGCCCCAGACGGGGCAAGACGTGCCGACGGTCAAGCTGCTGATCGACGGCGCCTTCGTCGAGTCCGCCACGAGCGAGTGGCGCGACATCGTCAACCCGGCGACGCAGCAGGTACTTGCGCGCGTGCCATTCGCGACCGTCGCGGAAGTCGACGCGGCCGTGCAGGCCGCGCACGCCGCGTATGCGACGTGGAAGAACACGCCGGTCTCCGCGCGCATGCGCATCATGCTGAAGTTCCAGGATCTCGTGCGCGCGAACCAGCAGCGCATCGCGAAGACGCTGACGGCCGAGCAGGGCAAGACGCTGCCCGACGCCGAAGGCGACATCTTCCGCGGCCTCGAGGTGGTCGAGCATGCATGTTCGGTCGGCACGCTGCAGCTCGGTGAGTTCGCGGAGAACGTCGCGGGCGGCGTCGACACCTACACGCTGCGCCAGCCGCTCGGCGTGTGCGCGGGCATCACGCCATTCAATTTCCCCGCGATGATTCCGCTGTGGATGTTCCCGATGGCGATCGTGTGCGGCAACACGTTCGTGCTGAAGCCGTCCGAGCAGGACCCGATGTCGACGATGGAACTCGTCGAGCTCGCGGTCGAGGCCGGCGTGCCGAAGGGCGTGCTGAACGTCGTGCACGGCGGCAAGGAAGTCGTCGACGCGATCTGCACGCATCCGCTCGTGAAGGCGATCTCGTTCGTCGGATCGACGGCGGTCGGCACGCACGTGTACAACCTCGGCAGCCAGCACGGCAAGCGCGTGCAGTCGATGATGGGTGCGAAGAACCACGCGGTGGTGCTGCCCGATGCGAACCGCGAGCAGGCGATCAACGCGCTGGTCGGCGCGGGCTTCGGCGCGGCCGGCCAGCGCTGCATGGCGACCTCCGTCGCGGTGCTGGTCGGCAACGCGCGCGACTGGCTGCCGGACATCGTCGCGAAGGCGAAGGCGCTGAAGGTCAACGCGGGCTCGCAAGCGGGCACCGACGTCGGGCCGGTCGTGTCGCGCGGCGCGAAGGCGCGCATCCTGTCGCTGATCGACGCCGGTACCAAGGAAGGCGCGAAGCTCGAACTCGACGGCCGTGACGTGAAGGTCGCCGGTTTCGAGGAAGGCAACTTCATCGGGCCGACGATCTTCTCGGGCGTGAAGCCCGACATGACGGTCTATACGCATGAAATCTTCGGGCCGGTGCTGGTCGTGATGGAAGTCGACACGCTCGACGAAGCGATCGCGCTCGTCAACGCGAACCCGATGGGCAACGGCGTGGGCATCTTCACGCAAAGCGGCGCGGCCGCGCGCAAGTTCCAGAGCGAGATCGACGTCGGCCAGGTCGGCATCAACATCCCGATTCCGGTGCCGGTGCCGTTCTTCAGCTTCACCGGTTCGCGCGGCTCGAAGCTCGGCGATCTCGGCCCGTACGGCAAGCAGGTCGTGCAGTTCTACACGCAGACCAAGACGGTTACCGCGCGCTGGTTCGACGACGACACGACGGCCGGCCCTGTGAACACGACGATCCGGCTGCATTGAGCCGCGGAGGACACGACCATGAAGATCGGTTTTATCGGACTGGGCCACATGGGTGCGCCGATGGCGCTGAACCTGTTGAAGGCCGGCCATGAAGTGCATGCGTTCGACCTGAGCGCCGATGCATTGCGCGCGCTGCAGGACGCCGGCGCGCAGGTGGCCGCATCGCCGCGCGACGCGGCATCGGGCGCGGCGTTCGTGATCACGATGCTGCCGGCCGCGCCGCACGTGCGCTCGGTGCTCGCCGGCGAGAACGGTGTGCTGGCCGGCCTCGATGCCGGCGCGACCGTGATCGATTCGAGCACGATCGACCCGGCGAGCGCGCAGGCGTTCGGCGCGCTCGTGCGCGAGCACGGCGGCGCGTTCGTCGACGCGCCCGTGTCGGGCGGCACCGGCGGCGCGGCGGCCGGCACGCTGACCTTCATGGTCGGCGGCAGCGATGCCGATTTCGAGCGCGTGAAGCCCGTGCTCGCCGGCATGGGCAAGAACATCGTCCACTGCGGTGCGACGGGGATGGGGCAGGTCGCGAAGGTCTGCAACAACCTCGTGCTCGGCATCTCGATGGCGGCCGTGTCGGAAGCGATGTCGCTCGGCGTCGCGCTCGGCATCGACCCGAAGGTGCTGGCCGGCATCATGAACACGTCGACGGGCCGCTGCTGGAGCTCGGACACCTACAACCCGTATCCGGGCGTGATCGACACCGCGCCGTCGTCGCGCGGCTACAGCGGCGGCTTCGGCACCGACCTGATGCTGAAGGATCTCGGCCTCGCGAACGATGCCGCGAAGCAGGCGCGCCAGCCCGTCTATCTCGGCGCGCTCGCGCAGCAGCTGTACCAGGCGATGAGCAGCCGCGGCGACGGCCAGCTCGATTTCTCGGCGGTGATCCGCCTGTACCAACCGGCCACGAAGAAGGACGCCTCATGATCGAACTGGACTACGTCGACGACGGCGCGATCGCGTGCGCGACGCTCAAGCGTCCGCCCGCGAACGCCTTTACCGCCGACGGGCTGCAGCAGCTGCAGGAGACCGTCGCGGCACTGAATGCGAACCCGCGCGTGCGTGCGCTGGTGATCACCGGCGACGGCCCGAAGTTCTTCAGCGCGGGCGCCGACCTGAACACGTTCGCCGACGGCGACCGCGCGGTCGCACGCGCGATGGCCGCGCGTTTCGGCGCGGCGTTCGAGGCGCTGCATGACGCGCGCATCGTGACGATCGCGGCGATCAACGGCTATGCGATGGGCGGCGGCCTCGAATGCGCGCTCGCGTGCGACCTGCGGATCGCCGAGACGCACGCGCAGATGGCGCTGCCCGAGCCGTCGGTCGGCCTGCTGCCGTGCGGGCTCGGCACGCAGACGCTGCCCTGGCTCGTCGGCGAAGGCTGGGCGAAGAAGATCATCCTGGCCGGCACGCGCGTTGACGCGGCGACCGCGCTCAGGATAGGCCTCGTCGAGGACGTGGTCGAAAGCGGCGCGGCCCGCGATGCGGCGCTGGCGCTCGCGCGCAACGTCGCGCGGCAGAGCCCGCATGCGGTCGCCTACAGCAAGGAACTGATCGGCCTCGCGCGCCGCGGCGTGCCGCGCGGCGCGGCGCTCGCGGTCGAGCGCGAGCGCTTCGTCGACCTGTTCGACACGAACGATCCGCGCGAAGGCGTGGCCGCGTTTCTCGGCAAGCGCGCGCCGCAGTGGCACACCGATGGAGACGCGCAACGATGAGCACGCCGGTCACGACTCATGACAGCTTCGCGCAACCGGCACCGGAGGTGCTGTTCCGCGTGGTGAACCGCGTCGCGCTGATCACGCTGAACCGGCCGGCCGCGCTCAATGCGTTGTCGTATCCGATGATCGGCGAGCTGGCCGCGCGCCTCGAGCGTTGCCGCACCGACGACCAGATCGTCGCGGTCGTGCTGCGCGGCGCGGGCGAGAAGGGCTTCTGCGCGGGTGGCGACGTGCGCGCGCTGTACAGGATGGTCGCGCAGCGCGAGACCTGGCTGCCGTTCTTCGTCGACGAATACCGGCTCGATTACGCGATCCATACGTTCCCGAAGCCGGTGGTCGCGCTGATGGACGGCGTGACGATGGGCGGCGGGATGGGGCTCGCGCAAGGCGCGGCGCTGCGCGTCGCGACCGAGCGCAGCAAGATCGCGATGCCCGAGACGCGCATCGGCCTCGTGCCCGACGTCGGCGCGACGCATTTCCTGTCGCGCATGCCGATCGAGCTCGAGCTGTACGTGGGGCTGACGGGCGCGATGCTGTCCGGCGCCGACGCACTGAGCGCGAAGCTCGCGGACCTGTGCGTGCCGTCGTCGTGGCTCGATACGTTCGAGACGCGCATCGAGAGCGTCAAGTGGGACAGCGACGTGCTGCCCGCGCTGCGCAAGGTGTTCGAGCCGCCGTGCAACGTCGTGCCGCATGCGGCGCTCGACACGCAGATGGCGTGGATCGTCCGTCACTTCGACAAGCGCTCGACCGTCGAGCGGATCGTCGCGACGCTGAAGCAGGAGCTCGCGCGCGACGAGCTGTCGCGCGAGCACCGTCAATGGCTGCAGGCGACGCTCGATGCGCTTGCCGGCCATTCGCCGACGATGCTGTGCGTGACGCGCGAAGCGCTGCTGCGCGGCCGCCAGATGACGCTGGCCGAGTCGTTCCGGATGGAGCTCGGCATCGTGGCGCGCGCGATCGAGGAAGGCGACTTCCGCGAAGGCGTGCGCGCGCATCTCGTCGACAAGGATCGCAAGCCGCGCTGGGCGCCGGCGTCGCTCGTCGAACTGCGCGCCGAGCGCGTGCGGCATTTCCTGACGTCGCCGTGGAAGCTGTTCGCGCATCCGCTCGCCGATCTCGGCGCGGCTTGATCGCGGCGTGACGGCCCGGCGCGCCCGTGCGGCGCGTCGGTTTCACCCCGCTTTCTTTATGCTCGCGTGTTCCGGGCGCTCGATCATCGGCGGCACCGCCTGCACGAGCGCATCGATCACGCAGCGCGTCTTGCGCGGCAGGTAGCGCGTCTTCGGCCAGATTGCGTGGATGTCGCCTTCGCACACGAAGCAGCGGTCGAGCACGACGACCATCTCGCCGCGCTTCACGTAATGATCGAGCAGCCAGCTCGGCAGCCATGCGATCCCGAACCCCGATGCGCCGGCCGCCGCGATCGCCTGCACGTCGTCGAAGCTGAGCTGATGCGGCATGTCGACGCGCACCGTCGAGCCGTCCGGCGCGCGCAGGTCCCATGGTTGCGCGACGCCCGAGCGTGAATACGCGATCGTCCGGTGGTGCTTCAGGTCGTCGAGCGATTGCGGCATCCCGTAGCGCGCCAGATACGACGGTGCTGCGCCGAGGCTCCCGTATTGCGTGCCGAGCCGCCGCACCGCGAGGCTCGTGCTGTCCGCGAGCGGGCCGATCCGCACCGCGAGATCGATCCCTTCCTCGACCAGGTCGACGAACCGGTCGGTGATCGACACGTCGATCCGCAGGTGCGGATAGGTGCGCGCGAGATCGAGCACGATCGGCGTCACGCAGTGATGCCCGAACGCGAGCGGCACGCTCAGGCGCAGCTTGCCGCGTGCTTCGTTGCGGCCGCAATCGAGATCGGCTTCCGCCGCTTCGAGTTCCGACAGCGCGCGCACGCAGCGGTCGTAGTACGCCTGGCCGTCGTCGGTCAGGCTCTGGCTGCGGGTCGTGCGCTGCAGCAGCCGCGCGCCGAGCCGCTTCTCGAGCCGCGCGATCGCCTTGCCGACCGCCGAGCGCGTCATGTCGAGCCGTTCCGCGGCGAGCGCGAAGCTGCCGGATTCCACGACCTGGACGAAGGTCGTCACGCCGTCGAGTCTGTCGGTCATCGTGGGTTGTGCTGATTGCGTCCTGGGATTCCCCAGTCTGGAGAAATGGACGCGTCAATGGGGAGGAGGATTCTCACTATAGTACCGATTCCCGTCCAGCGTGCGTCGCCGGCCGCACGCGGCGAATCCTTCTCACCTGGAGGCGCGCGGCCCGTTGCGGGCCGTCGCGCAAGACGCATGACGCTATCCCACTCCCGCAGGAATGCGGTCGCGCTCGCGGCCGTCTGTCTCACGTCGCTGATGTTCGGCCTCGAGATCTCGAGTGTGCCGGTGATCCTGCCGACGCTCGAACACGTGCTGCACGGCGACTTCAACGGCATGCAGTGGATCATGAATGCGTACACGATCGCGTGCACGACGGTGCTGATGGCGGCCGGCACGCTCGCCGACCGGTTCGGCCGCAAGCGCGTGTACGTGATCGGCACCGTGCTGTTCGGCGCGACGTCGTTGCTGTGCGGGCTCGCGCCGGACGTGCCGGTGCTGGTCGCCGGCCGGCTGCTGCAGGGCGCGAGCGGCGGCGCGATGCTGATCTGCCAGATCGCCGTGCTGTCGCACCAGTTCCGCGAGGGGCGCGAGCGCGGCCGCGCGTTCGGGATCTGGGGCATCGTGTTCGGGATCGGTCTCGGCTTCGGGCCGATCGTCGGCGGCGCGATCGTCGCGCTGGCGAGCTGGCCGTGGGTGTTCCTCGTGCATGCGCCGCTCGCGGCCGTCGCGCTCGTGCTGATCGGCGGCGCGGTGCGGGAGTCGCGCGATCCGCATGCGGGCACGCTCGACGTCGCAGGCATCGTCACGCTGTCGCTCGCGGTGCTGGGTCTCGCGTTCACCATCACACAGGGTGCGGAGTCGGGGCTCACGAGCGCGGCCGGCATCGGCGTGCTCGGTGCGACCGTGCTCGCGCTGGCCGGCTTCCTCGTCGCGGAGCGCGCGAGCGCGCGGCCGATGTTCGACTTCTCCGTGTTCCGGATTCGCGCGTTCACGGGGGCGATCTTCGGCTCGATGGGGATGAACTTCAGCTTCTGGCCGTTCATGATCTACCTGCCGATCTGGTTCCAGGTCGCGCTCGGCTACGACAGCGTGAGCGCCGGCCTCGCGCTGCTCGCATACACGCTGCCGACGCTGGTCGCGCCGCCGTTCGGCGAGCGGCTCGCGCTGCGCTTCGGGCCCGGCGTCGTGATTCCGGGCGGGCTGTTCACGATCGCGGCCGGTTTCGCGCTGATGCGGATCGGCAGCAGCGTCGACCCCGCAAGCTGGCTCACGATGCTGCCCGGCTGCGTGATCGCCGGCATCGGGCTCGGGCTCACCAACACGCCGGTCACGAACACGACGACGGGCGCGGTGCCGGGCTCGCGGGCCGGGATGGCGTCGGGCATCGACATGAGCGCGCGGATGATCTCGCTCGCGCTGAACATCGCGGCGATGGGTTTCGTGCTGGTCGCGGGGATCGTCGCGAGCCTGAAGGCCGGCGTTGCGGGCGCGGTCGACGCGGGCGCGCTGCGCGCGCTGGCGCAGCAGGTCGCGTCGGGCCGCACCGATGGGCTGCAGGCGATCGCGCCGGCGCTCGCAAAGGCCGACCCGACCGGCGCTGTGTTACACGCGGCGCTCGTGCACGGGTTCGGCTGGGTGATGGTGTACGGCGCCGCCGGCGTGGCCGTGCTCGCGACCGCGAGCGCGGTGGCGTTCGCGCCGGCGCGGCGCAGGGCGGCGGTGTGCGAATGATGTGGCAGGGCGGGGCGCGCGGGCCCGCCTGCCCGCCTGCGGTCAGGACGTGCCGCCGCCCAGTGCGCGGTAGAGCGTCATCTGGTTGTTGAGCCGGTTCAGCCGCGTCAGTTCGTCAGCACTTTGCGCGTCGCGCAGCCGCTGCTGCTGGTCGAGCCACGGCTGCACGGCCGTCGCGCCAGCCGCGAATTGCGCGGCGGCCAGCCGTTCCGCGCGCTGAGCCTGCGTCAGCGACAACGCGCGCTGTTCGGCCTCGCGTTCGAGCTGCACGCGCGCCGACAGCGCGTTCTCGACTTCCGCGAGTGCGCTGTAGAGCCGCTGACGGAAACCGACGACGGCTTCCTCGTACTGCGTCTTCGATACCTTGATCTGCAGTTGCATCGTGTTCCACTGGATGAACGGCAGCGCGAGGCCGAGCCCGAGCGTGCCGACCGGGTTCGTGAGCACGCGCTCGAGGCTCGTGCTCGACGTGCCGGCGTTGCCGGTCAGCGTGAACGCCGGATAGAAGCTGGTGCGGGTCGCATCGACCTGAGCGAGCGATTCGCGCAGCCGGAACTCGGCCGCGCGCAGGTCCGGGCGGCGGCCGAGCAGGCTGGCGGGCAGGCCGGCCGCGACCTCGGGCGGTGCTGCGTCGGGCAGTGCCGACGGTTCGGCGGCCAGCTGTTGCGGCGGCCGGTCGAACAGGATCGCGAGCGCGTGACGATTCTCGGTGCGTTGCTGGATCAGCTGCGTCTGTGCCGCGCGTTGAGCCGCCACGCTCTGTTCGGCCTGCGCGAGGTCGAGCCCCGACACGGCGCCGGCCGCGTGGCGCGAGCGGACGATCGCGAGCGTACGCACCGCATACGCGATGTTCGCGTCGCCGAGTGCGATCAGCCGGTTCAGATAGCCGATCCGCCAGTACAGCGACGCCGTCGTGCCGATCAGCGACAGCCGTGCGGCTTCGAGATCGGCGGCGGTCGCATCCGCTTCCCAGCGCGCGGCGTCGCGCAGCGCGGCCAGCCGGCCCCACAGGTCGATTTCGTAGCTGAGCGAGCCGGTAACGCCGCTCGACCGGCTCATCCGGTGCGTATCGAGCGTGCGCGACACGGCGCCGTTCGCACCGAGCGAAACGGCGGGCGTCAGGTTCGTGTCGGCGAGCCCGGCCTGCAGTTGCGCGCGGTACACGCGAATCGCCGCGATCGCGAGATCGTTGTTCGCGCGCAGCGCGTCGTCGATCAGCGCGTCGAGTTGCGGATCGCCGAAGCTGCGCCACCAGTCGCGCGTCGCGGCCGGCGAGCCGGCGGACACCGGCGCCGCCCAGTTCGCGGGCATGGCGGCCACAGGCAGCGGTGCGTGGCGCGCCCCCGTGCAGCCGGCCAGCAGCGCGGCCGCGCACGCGCACGCGAAGGCGCCGAGGCGGTGAAGCGATGCGGATTGCGTCATGGCCGGGCTCCGTCAGTCGCGTGCGAGCGCATCGATCGGATCCAGCCGCGATGCGTTGCGTGCCGGCATGAAGCCGAAGATCACGCCGGTAAGCGTCGAGCAGACGAACGCGGTGATGATCGCGCCGGCGGAAAACACCATCTTCCACTGCGCGACGAACATCGAGAACACGGCACCGAGCCCGAACGACAGCGCGATCCCGATCGTGCCGCCGAGCAGGCAGACGAGCACGGCCTCGACGAGGAACTGCTGCAGGATGTCGGACTGCCGTGCGCCGACCGCCATCCGGATGCCGATCTCGCGCGTGCGCTCGGTGACCGACACCAGCATGATGTTCATCACGCCGATCCCGCCGACGACGAGCGAGATCACCGCGATCAGCGACAGCAGCAGCGTCAGCGACTGACCGGTCTTCTCGACGGTCTTGACCACGCTGTCCATGTTGTACGTGAAGAAGTCCTTGCGGCCGTGGCGCCGGATCATCAGTTTCTCGATGCTCTTCTCGGCGGCGGCGCTCGGCTGCCCGTCGCGCACGCGCACGGTGATGCTGTCCAGGTGGCGCTGGCCGAACAGCCGGCCGCTCGCGGTGGTATACGGCACCCACACGTTCAGGCTTTTCACGCTGCCGAACGCGCTCTTCTTGTCGGCCGTGACGCCGATCACGACGCACGGCACGTTGTCGACCAGGATCACTTCGCCGATCGCCTTGCCTGTCGCGCCGAACAGCTTGCGGCGCGTGTTCGGGTCGATCACGGCGACCTGCGCCTGACGGCGTACCGCTTCGTCGTCGAATGCGATGCCGCGCGCGAATTGCATCCCGCGCGCCTGGAAGAAGCGGGCGCCGACCCCGCTCACGAGCGCGTTCACGTCGATGTTGCGGTAGCGCAGCAGCAGCGTGCGCGACGTTTCGGGCGTCGCGCTGTCGACGTACGGCTGCTCGGCGAGCGCGGCGACATCGGCGGGCACGAGCGTCTGGATCGAGTCGGCGCGGCTGTCACCCCAGTCGGTGCCCGGATAGAGGTTGATCGTGTTCGTGCCGATGCTGCCGATTTCGTCGAGCATGTAGCGCTTCGCGCCTTCGCCGATCGCGACGATCGACACGACCGACGTGATGCCGATGATGATGCCGAGCATCGTCAGCAGCGTGCGCAACCGGTGCGACACGAGTGCGATCCACGCCATTCGGCAGGCTTCGGCGAAGTGGCCGGTGCCGGCCGTGAAGCGCCGGGCGCGGGTGTCTTGCGCGGCGGGCGGTGTCGTGTCGTCGCGGTCGTGCGCGGATGGCGCGCCCGTCGTCGCGTCTGCGTGTGTCGCGCCGAGCCCCGCTTCGGCGAGCGCTTCCGCGTAATGGCGATTCGGCTGGTCGGCGACGATCTCGCCATCGCTGATCTCGATGATGCGCCGTGCATGACGCGCGACGGCCTTGTCGTGCGTGACGATCACGATCGTATGGCCGAGCGCGTTCAGCTCGTGCAGGATGCGCAGCACGTCCTGGCCGCTCTTCGTATCGAGCGCGCCCGTCGGTTCGTCGGCGAGGATCACCTGGCCGCCGTTCATCAGCGCACGCGCAATGCTGACGCGCTGCTGCTGGCCGCCCGACAACTGGCCGGGCCGGTGATGCATGCGATCGGCGAGCCCGAGGCGCGCGAGCAGTTCGCGCGCCCGCTTGTGCCGTTCGGTGCGCGCGGTGCCCGCGTAGATCGCAGGCATCTCGAGATTCGCGACCGCGTCCACGTGCGGCAGCAGGTGGTAGCGCTGGAACACGAAGCCGAAATGCTCGCGGCGCAGCTGCGCGAGCTCGTCGCTGTCGAGCATGTGCGTGTCGCGGCCGCCGACCGTGTAGGTCCCTGCGCTCGGATGGTCGAGACAGCCGAGGATGTTCATCAGCGTCGACTTGCCCGAGCCCGACGCGCCGACGATCGCGACGATCTCGCCCGCGTCGATCGACAGGTTCACGTTGTTCAGCACGACGACGTCCTTGTCGCCGGCCGGGAAGCGCCGCGTGACGGCGGCGAGTTTCAGCAGGGGGGCGCTCATCGTCACACCAGGTCCGCGAGCGGCGCGTGCTCGTCGGCGGCAGCTTCGCCGATCACGACGCGCTCGCCGTCCTTCAGGCCGGCCAGCACCTCGACGCGCACGTTGTTGTTGATGCCGATGCGTACCGCACGCGATTCTGTGCTGCCGTCGGCGCGCAGCACGCGGACCGCATACGTGCCGTCCTTGCGTTTCTCGCCGAGCGCGGCGGCCGGCATGCTGAGCGCGTTGCGCGCGTTGTCGAGCACGATGCTGACCTGTGCGGTCATCGAGATGCGCAGCCGATGCTCGGGATTCGGCACATCGAACAGCGCGTTGTAGAACACGGCGCTGTTCGGCTTCGTGCTGCCGCCCGCGCCGCCGAGCGTACTCTGCGCGTCGGCGTAGTTCTGCGGCGCCGGTTCGATCGCGCGCAACTTGCCGTAGTGTCGCTTGTCCGGTTCGCCGAGGATCGTGAAATATGCAGTCTGACCGGCATGCACGCGGATCACGTCGGCTTCCGAGATCTGCGCCTTGACGGTCATCGTGTCGAGGTCGGCGAGCTTCAGGATCACCGGTGCCTGCTGTTGCGCGATCACGGTCTGGCCTTCCTGCGTGACGATCGCGACGACTTTTCCATCGATCGGCGCGACGATGCGCGTATAGCCGACGTTGGCCTGCGCGGTCTCGATCTGAATGCGGGCCGAGCGGATCTGCGCGGCGAGCGACGCGAGGGTGGCGCGCTGTACGTCGAGCGCCGCGCGCGCGGCTTCGAAGGCTTCACGGGATGTCGCATCGTCGGGCAGCATCGCCTGTTGGCGCCGGAATGCGAGTTCGGCTTGCGCGAGCTGCGCGGTGGTCGATTGCTGCTGCGCGCGCAGGCTTTCTTCGCTGGCGCGCGCCTGGCGCAGCGCGTTCTCCGAGATCACGGGATCGATTTCGGCGAGCCATTGGCCTTTCGTGACCTTGTCGCCGAGCTTCGCCTTCAGCGTCTTCAACTGCCCGGACACCTGCGCACCGACGTCGACCTGCCTGAACGCCTGTAGCGCGCCGGTCGCGAGCACCGAGTTTTCGAGATCGCTGCGTGTGACGGGCGCGGTCAGGTAATGAGGACGCTTGTCGGGTGCGCAAGCCTTCAGCGCGACACCGGCGGCAATGGCGGCGACGGCGAGGGTGGCCAGCACGATGCGCGGGCGGCGATGGGTCTTCCGATTCATGAGAGCGCGATGAAGATGAGGCTGTGCCGGCGGCACGTGCGGCCGGGCAGGGTGATCCGGGCGGCGGCGCATGCCGCGCGCGATGCCTGCGGCGGCGTTGGCGCACGCATCGCACGGGTGCGACGATCCGGATCAGCTGCTGATGGTAAGCGACGCGTTCTCGTCAGTTCGTATCGAAAGTGTGCTGAATTGTGCGAATGGTGCGCCGACGCGGGGGCCGCGCGGCCTCTTTGTTGCGATCTGTGAAGATCGTGCGCGCAGCGGCGTTGTACATGCTCGCGGCAGCGTTACCGCCGCGCAGCCACGATCGCCATCATCGGCCGGTCGCGTGCCTCGTCGAGCGCGGGCAGCGAGCGGTTCAGGCGGCTGTAGCCTTCGAAGAAGGCGGGATCGTCGTAGATGTGCTGCGTCATGCGGCGTGCCTCGTGTCTCGTGCGAATGCGGCGCGCGATGCCGCGCGGCCGGTTCCGCGCGCTTACGCGCCGCCGCCGCGTGCGTCGATCCTGCGTTGCGTATCCGCGTCGACGATCGCGCGGATCGCGCCGAACAGCGGCGCCGCGTCCGTGTAGCGCCGGCCGTAGCCGAGATTGAACGCGTAGTCGAAGCCGGGCGGATTGCTGCCCTGGTTGTGCTGCAGGATCGTCTCGAGCTTGTCGAGTGCCTTCGCGGCGCGCGCTTCCGGTGTTTCGGCTGCCTTGTATTCGTCCCACAGTGCGACGATCTCGTCGCGCAGCGCGCGATCGAGCCCGGCCGTCAGCGTCAGCAGGTCGTCGCGTTCGTGCGTGCTCTTGTCCGGATGCGCGGCCTGCTCGATCGCGGGGATGTCACCGTGCAGCGCTTCGCCGAGATCGTGGACGACGCACAGTTTCAGCAGTTTCGTCGTGTCGACGTCGGGCAGCGCATCGGCGAACACGAGCGCCATCAGGCACAGCCGCCAGCTGTGTTCAGCCGTGCTTTCGGCGCGGCCCGTCGACGTGTGGCCGCTGCGCAGCACGTCTTTCAGGCGTTCGGCTTCGCGCAGGAAATCGAGCCGCGCGTGGATCGTGTCGAGGTTCATCGTCAGCGCAATGCGTGAATGGAGCCGTCAAGCGTACGCCGTGCGCACGCGCTGCGTCCACGCATGAAATATGCGTGCCGAGCACGGGTCCGGCGACTTGCGCGCGTGCTACAGCGTTTCGACGAGCCGCGCGGCGGAGCCGTCCGACAGCGTCATCCGCGTCCACCGGCAGGTGCTGCCGCGGATCGGCACGACGCGCGACGCATTGGCACCCGTCGCGAATTCGACGCTCGGAGGCCCCGCGCGATCGTGCCAGCCGAGCGGGTCGAGCGCGGCCTCTATGCGGACGATCTCCGGCGACGCATAGCGCCACAGCGACGTGCCGAGCAACGCGGGCAGCGGTCGAGAGAACTCGGCCGCGCGCGACGGCGAGCACGCGAGCAGACGATGCGTGAGGTCGCACACGAGATGCAGGCGGGCCGTACTGCCCGCGATCAGCCGGGCGAGTGCGCGGTCGCCGGCCGAATCGAGACGCGCGGCAAGCAGCCGCTCGGCGGACACGCTCGTCGGGCGACATCTGCTGGATGCCGGCTTCCCAGCGCGAGATCGTCGATTGCGCGACGCCGAACAGCTCGGCCGCGTGGCTCTGCTTGATGCGATGCAGCGTGCGCCAGCGCTTGAGTTGCGGGCCGAGGGGCGGGGTGTGAAGTGGCGAGGCCGTCATGTCGATGCTCCGGTTTGCGCGCCCCGTGCGAGCGAGAGCATTTGCGAGTTGCCGCTGCCGCCCGCACGGGCCGTTACATGTTCCGCAGGCGCGAGTCGCGCTCAGGCGGCTTTCGCTGTCGGAAGCGGAATTCTCGCGTAGCGCCCGCCCGTCGTCGAACCGGACATCTGCCGCGGCAGCGGGTTGCGCGTCTACCGCGCGGGCCACATGCATGGCGCGCCGGAACTGGCGGAATCGCACGGCGCCGTGCCGGCAACGTTTTCGCGAGGCTTTCAACCGGCTCCACCATATCTTATTATTCGACCAAAGCGGCGCGCGCCGGCCGCCATCGGTCATGTCGACGCATGACGCGCCGGTCAGCATTCCCGCCTTCCGACTTCCGCATCGCACGATGCGCGGTCGGCACGACAGGGCACGCGTGGCCATCGCGTATCCCAAAAAAAGATACGAGGGCGCAATGGTACGACTGGTCTTGCTGCTGCTGGGCATCGAATATCTGCGAACGCGCTGGCGCGGGCTGACCGTGCTGGGCTGGCTGTGGGTCGTCGCGGGCGTCGGCATCTTCATCGACGCGCTCGACGGCGCGCTGCATTTTCCGATCGAACTGTTCGCGTGGCTATTCCTGGTCGAGGGGCTCGCGACGCTCGCGGTGGCCGGCAGCGGCGTCGGCGGGCAGCGCATCCTGCGCTACGTGAAGGGCATCGCGGTCGTGGTGGCCGCGGGACTCGTGTTCGCGGGCCATCACCATGGCCACTTCCTGCTGTCGATGATCTTCGGCACGCTGTTCCTCGTCGACGGGCTGCTGCAGTGCACGTCCGCATGGATGGTGCGTTACCGGCGCTGGAATGTCGCGTTCGCGTGGGGCGTCGTCGAGATCCTGCTCGCGATCTTCTTCTACCAGCCGTACCCGACCCACTATGCGGGCACCGTGCCGTACTGCCTCGGCCTGCTGCTGATGTTCGGCGGGATGCACATGCTGAGCCTCGCCGCGCGCGTGCGGTGGCTGACGCGCAACCCCGCGTTCGTCACGTCGCCGGCGCCGGCGATCGTGCCCGACATCGACGCGGCGCCGGACCTCCCTCGCTTCACGCAATCGGAATGGGATGGCCCGCCGGCCGACCAGGAGCGCGCGCTCACCGTGCACGTGTGGACGCCGACCGGCACGTCGAAGGCCGAAGCGCAGCGCTATCCGGTGATCGACCGCTACATCGCGGCGGTGGACGTCAACGGCGTGATCTCGACCGGCCATGCGGCGCTGGAGTCGCCCGAGGGCATCTACATCAGCCTGTATCCGGCCGTCGAGATCGATCGTTCTCCCGACGAATTCACGCGAATCCTGCGCGCGACGCGCGAGAACGACGTGCCCGGGTTGTTCCAGCCCGACTACGCGACCGAGTCGAACGCGTGGTGCCCGTCGACCGTGCGCGTGCGGATTCGCAACTACGATCCGGTGAAGCTGGAGGCATTCTGGTCGTCGTACCGGCAGACGGTCACGTACAACCTCACGCACCGCAACTGCTCGAGCACCGTGTCGAACGCGCTCGAAGCGGCACTCGACGGCGCGGTGTGGCGGCTCAAGGGCACGCGGGCCGGGTGGGGCGCATTCGTCCGGCTGCTGCTCACGCCCGAGCTGTGGGTTGCCGCGCAGATCCGCAAGCGCGCGGTGACGATGGCCTGGACGCCCGGGCTCACGCTCGACTATGCGCGCGCGCTCAGCATGCTGGCCGATCCGCGGCCATTCGCGTGGTGGAAGGTCGCGCGCTCGGCCGTGAAGGCGATCATGGCATCGCGGCGGGCGTGGCGCGAGCAGGACAGCGCGGCGCTGTCGCCGGGTGGATCGGAAGCCGCGTCGATGAAATAGTCGCGCGGCGCCGGATGCGGTGCGGGCGTTCCGCGACGATGAGCCGCGGCCCGGCGGACATATTTCGTTCGTCTTCATATTCGTGCCACGTTGCGGCGGCAACAATCGCGGGCAGACATTCGACAATCTTGCGGCGCATCCCGCGACCGCAAGCCCTTTCCGAGGAAACGCCATGCTCAAGACGCTCGCCCGCGCCGCGGCCGCACTCGCCGTCGCATCCGCCTCGCTGCACGCCGTCGCGCAGACCAGCTACGACTACCTGTTGCTCGCGGCTTCGTGGGAGCCCGGTTTCTGCGCGTCGCACGACACGCCGGAGTGTACGAACCTCGCCGGCACGTATGCGGCGACGAGCTTGTCGCTGCATGGTCTGTGGCCGAACCGGTACGACGGCAACCAGCCGTTCTACTGCGGCGTGCCGCAGAGCGACGTCGATCTCGACAACGCGCACCAGTGGTGCAGCATGGATGCGTATCCGGTCAGCACCGCGACGCGCAACACGCTGTCGGCCTACATGCCGGGCGTGGCGTCGTGCCTCGACAAGCACGAATGGTTCAAGCACGGCACCTGCTCGAATTCGGCATCGCCCGACACGTACTGGAACCAGGCGACCGGCATGATCAGCCGGCTCGGCAACACGTCGTTCAACGCGTTCCTGCAGGCGAACGCGGGCAAGACGGTGACGCGCAACCAGTTGCTGTCCGCGTTCGAAGGCGCGTTCGGCAGCAATACGCGCAGCGCAGTATCGCTGAAATGCACGAAGACCAACGGCGTCAGCTATTTCACGGAAGCGTGGATCGCGGTGAAGACGAGTGCGACCTCGCAGTTTCCGAGCGCGGCGTCGCTCGTGACGGACGGCAATACGCAGGGGACGTGCCCGACGTCGGGCGTGTATATCGCCAAGTAACGCGCGAAGTTGGGTGGAATGCGCCGGCCGGAAGCGTTCCGGTCGGCGTTGTGCGGGCGTTGCGCGGCTACGCGAGCAGCCGCAGCGCGTCCGCGAGCGACAGCACCGTCGTGCGCGTCTCGAACGCGGTCACGAACAAATGTTCGTGCACGACCTGATCCGGGTCGTAGCAGCAGTCCTTGACCGTATACAGCCGGAAATCCGCGTCGCTCGCGTGCGCAACCGACGACAGCACGACGCCGGTCGACGCAATCCCGACCAGGATCAGCGTATCGATGCCTTGCGCGACGAGCCGCGCCTGAAGGTCAGTGCCGAAAAACACGCTCGCGCGATGCGCGGCGATCAGCGGCTCGGTGTCCAGCCGCCCGAGCTCCGGGCACGGGCCGTCATTGACGAACAGGCCGAGCTGCTTGATCCCTTGCCCGTTCTTGTTGCGCGGACTGACTTCCGGATAGCCGGGGCTGAAGCGGAGATTGGCGAAGCAAACGTGGACGCCGCCGGCCCGCGCCGCATCGCACAGCCTGCGCGTGTTGGCGAGCAGGGCGGGCGCGACCGAGGGAAAGAGGCCGAGGATGTCGGTTTGGTAGTGCATCACGACCAGTGCGGTTTGCGCGGGCACGATCGGCGGAATCGGTGCGCTCGCGCCTGCGTGGCGAGTCGCTGCGAGATCTGGAGCGTGTTCCGGTTGCATGACTGATGCTCTCCCATGAGTCACTTCGGTGTGTTCGGAAAATCGATCGCTCCGTATACGTTGTCAATCGTTCGAGCGCCAGCGTGCTGGAACTCCGCAATATAGCCCGACGCCGTCATTCCGATGCCGACCGAGCGGGCGAGTGCCGCGCTGCCTTCGACGACCGGATTCGGCCACGAGTGGCCCGTCGACGCCGGCGCTGGCATTGCCGACAATCGTCCATCAAGACTCCAGCGCCATGAGGCGCGCCAAAAATGCTTGTACGTCGGTTCACCGAAAACGATGCGCCGTGTCGGCATGGATGGGCCACTGGATTTCAACACCTGAATCGTTCAGGCCGCGTTAGCGGATCCGCGTCCCCCTTGGCTTACATGCTCAGATTCCTATGCAAACTCCCGCTCTTCCACTTTCTCTTTGAACGAATCCGTTTTACTGGTCGGGGCCGCCTCACAAGCACCGTAGTTGTAACCGCCATAGCGCGCGAACATTTGAATGTCGTTCCCTCCGAGGCGACGCTTTTGCAACGCGTATGCTCGAGCGGATTCGGAGAGGAAAAACCTATGTTCGCCGTGATCCGACTCCACACTCAGCAACGACTTCTCGGTCAGTTCAGCAACGCCGCTGGCAACGTCAGACGGCTTATACGTCGTATCACACACTAGCGCGCGCAACGCGTCGAAAGTAAAAGCACTTTCGAATGCCGCAGCGTGACCAAACAGTTTCTGACTTGATGGGCTCAGCGACGCAAAGCTCCAGTCGAAGCTGGCCCGTAACGTCTGGTGGTGCGCAAGAGCGGTCCTGTATCCCTGCGTCAGCAATGCGAATCGATCGTCGAGAAATCCGTGAACCCCTCGAACGCCCAATGCACCGACACGTCTGACTGCCATTTCGATCGCCAAAGGATTACCGTCGAGTCGACGACAAATATCCCCAACGAGATGGGCGCTTTTTCTTAAAGCATCAACGTCGCAACCTGACTGTTGCGCGCGCTGCAAGAACATTTGCACTGCCGCACAATCCAGAACCTCGGTGGTGGATGAACCCGGGAGTGACACATCGAGCGGGGGTACCTGGAAGACGACCTCACCTCGTACCCGCAACGGTTCGCGGCTCGTTACGAGTACCTGCAAGTTGTTACGCCGCATGCCAAGTAAATCGACAAGTCGAGCGACCGCATCGATGACGTGCTCTGCGTTGTCTAGCACTAGTAGAGTGCGGTCTTGCGGCAAAGCTGCGACTAGCTCGTCGATCCCCGACCTGTCGTCCCGTATCGACAGGCCGAATGCCGTAGCAACCTTTTGCAAAACCGTTTCCGGAGAGGCAGCAGCGGCAAGCTTGACGAACCGTGTGATATCAAAGCGGCCACATGCCGCCGCATGAGCAACTTCCATTGCTGCGCTTGTTTTCCCGACTCCACCGGCGCCCACCAGTGTCAATATATGCGTCGTGTCCAGTAGTGCCGCGATATTGGAGATCAGTCTGTCGCGTCCCGTGAGTGCCCGGTGCCGTAGCGGGATATCGCCGTCGCCCTGCCTGGCTGGCGTAGCCACCGTCAAATTCGCGCCGGGGGCCTGCCTTTGCGTTAGCAGGTAACCGCGACCGGGTACGGTCAAGATCAGGTCGCGCTGCGGCCCGAGCAATTTTCGCAACGCGGAAAGGTGCACATGCAGATTGTTTTCTTCAACGACCGTTCCGGGCCAGACCGCGTCCATCAATTCATCTTTCGTTACGAGACGTCCCGCCGCTGACAAAAGTACTGCGAGCACGTCAAAGGCACGCGAACCGACATGGATAGTCTCCCCATTACGTCGCAATGAGCGCGTCGACAAATCGACTTCGAGTGTGCCTAGCAACATGGCATCAGGCCTCATCAATCAGACAAACCGGGCCACTGAGCCAGCAACCCCTGCTTTCATCGGCCGGATCGCGGAAGTTCACCGTAATCGCGGACGGACGTCCCATCGCCACGCCCTGACGCACGACGACGCCGCGTACGCCCCGGGCGACGAGCCCATGGCGATGCGCGCCGAACAGCAGCGCTGCCGCTGCGATGCCGGTCGCCGCGTCCTCCGGATAGCCGGATGCGCGCGGGAATTGCCGTGCCTCAAACACGTGCGGTGCATCAGGATCGTACGAAAACGGATACAGACCGGTCGACGACAGGGCGTCGCATAAGGCTTTGACGAGGTCCAGCTTCGGCGTGATCGCATTCAGCCGTGAGGTCGTGCGGACCGGCACCAGCGTTTTGGTGCGGCTCGTCGTCGCGTTGACGATGCCGAGAGGCAGCAGATCGCTCGCATCAAGGTTCAATGCATCGAGTGTTCTGGCGATCAGCGCCGCGTCAATGACCGGCTCGACGCGTCCCGCAGGCTGGCTGACTTCGATCCGCGCGTCGGACGGGTCGTACCGTGCCTCGACACTGCCGCTCAGCGACTCGATCAGCGCCGTGTTCGTGCACCAGGCGCCGGTGTGACGCAGCAGCCACAATGCGCCCAGCGCCGCGTGTCCGCACATCTCCATTTCGTGGTCGGGCACAAAAAAGCGGAAGCGGAAATCGTGGCGCGGGTCGACGGCGCGCATCACAAACCCGCTTTCCAGGCCATACGCGCGGGCCACGTCTTTCATTTGCGCCTCGGACCAGCCGTTCGCGTCGAGCGCAATCGGGGCCGGATTGCCGCCTTCGTCTGTGGTGGAAAATACTCGTACAAGTCGTACTCGTTGTACGATGCTCATGCGCTTGTTCCCTAACTCATCCCGCCTATCGGGTTGCCGCCTTTTGTGAAGCTAGCGCGAAGGCCAGCCCGTCGTCCCTCGCAGCATGCACGATCGGCGGTTTTTCTTCGCTTCCATTTGGGACGGAACATACTCACTATTGGGCCATGGCGGTTGCGTTAGCGTGTTGCCGCAATCCACCCGACACTCCCAAGTCGCAGGTTCTCCTCATGTTTTATCAAACGTCTAAATCGCACATTCCCGCCGACCGCGTGGCCGCGACCTGTCGCATCACGATGGCCGATTACGTGACGTCGTGGCACGAGCATGAAGAGTTCATGTTCCTGCTGCCCCATCAAGGCGCGCTGACGCTGACTTCGGAGCGTTCGAAGCACGCGCAGCGCATCAGCGCCGGCGTGCTTGCGATGGTTCCGGCCGGGATTTTTCACGACACGGCGAGCAATCGCGGAGAGCATTGCCATACAGCGGTATATGTGGAGCGCGACTTTGTTTCGTTTTGTGCGCGCAAATCCAATGGTCGGATCGCCAGGGGCGAGGCACCGCGCTACTGCGCGCCGCCACATGCACTGCTTGGCGCGCTGCGTTTGCAAAGACAGTTCGACGCGGCCGACAAAACGGGGGAAGCACATGATATGTCGCGGTATCAACACGATCTGGTCGATCGGCTGATTGCATCAGCGTGCGTGGAGGCCGTGCTAAGCGCCGCACCGAGCGGTGCCGATCCGAAGGTTTCGCGCGGGCAGTTGGTCTGTGAAATTAAGGCGTATCTTGACGTCATGCTGGCGGAGCGGATTGATATCGAGGCAATCGCTGCGGAATTCGGCATATCGCGACGGCATCTCACTCGCATCTTCCGCGAGGAGACAGGCGAAAGCGTCACCGCTTATCAGCTCCGACAACGTGTAACGCGCGCGCGTTCGCTCTTGAACGTTCCCGGCACGACCGTGCTGTCGGCGGCCTTGAGCGTAGGGATCGGATCGCCGTCCTACCTGGCAAGGCTATTTAACAAGTTCGGTATGCCTTCGCCCCGCGATCTAAAGGCAACGGGGGTGCTCGATGCAACTGACGCTTCTTCGCTTCTGTCAACTCCGCCAGACTCAAACCTTCATCCGGTAAATCCTGGCGTACCTAACCGCACGCGATAAGGGGGCTGCCGGCGGTTTGGACGCAGCGGTTCCAGACTGTGACACTGAACGGCGGATTCTGATGGCTGTTATCGAGAATTTCGAAAGTCTGCTCGGGGCCGATTGCTGCCGATGGTCGAATTCCCCATTGCGCGCACCGGCATGCGTGGATATGAACCTGCCGCCGTTGCGCCAGATGACGCACGCCCAACTTCGCCACCTCAAAAAATCGACCTTCCCGAATAAGTCGTCAACCACTCCAAAGCCCGGGTCCCCGCCAGCGAGTTCCCGTTAGCATCGAGCCCCGGCGCCCACACGCACACGGCCATCTCCCCCGGCAGCACCGCGACGATCCCGCCGCCGACGCCGCTTTTCGCCGGCAGGCCGACGCGATAGACGAAGTCGCCCGCCGCGTCATAGGTGCCGCAGGTCAGCATCAGCGCCGACAGCCGCTTGGCCGAACTCGCGTCGACGATCCGCTCGCCGGTGACGGGCGCGACGCCGCCGTTCGCGAGAAACAGCGCGGCTTGCGCGAGCTCGACGCAGTTCATCGTGATCGCGCACTGGCGGCAATACGCGTCGACCACCGTGTCGGGCGGCATCTGCATGTTGCCGAAGCTCGCCATGAAATGCGCCATCGCGCGGTTGCGTTCCGCGTGCTGGAGCTCCGACAGCGCGACGCGCGAATCGTAGTCGACGTCGATCGCGCCGATCAGCCGCCGCACGAATTCGACGAGCGCGGTCTCGGCTTTCACGAAGCGGCGGCACAGCACGTCGGTGACGACCAGCGCGCCGGCGTTGATGAACGGATTGCGCGGCTTGCCGCGCTCGCTTTCGAGCTGAACCAGCGAATTGAACGCGTTGCCGGACGGCTCGCGGCCGACCCGCTCCCACAGCGCATCGCCGAGCAGCTGGAACGCGAGCGTGCACGCGAACAGCTTCGAGATGCTCTGGATCGAGAAGCGCTCCCGCGCGTCGCCGACCGTGTAAACGTTTCCGTCGAGCGTCACGACGGCCATCCCGAACTTGTCGGCGGGCACCGTCGCGAGCTCGGGAATGTAGTCGGCGACGCGTCCCTGGCCGATCCAGGGGGCGAGTTCGGTGTGGATGCGTTCGAGGATCGGCTGGTAGTTCATCACGTGAGGCAGGGCGGGCGCGCGGCCCGGTTTTCGCGGAGCCCGTATGGAACCGTTTCGGCGCCGGTTCGTCAAGCGCGGCGGCCATCGCGCCCTTATTTTCGAAATCGGCAAACAGGTGATCGGCGGGCGCAGTATCATGCGGTACGTTTCGGCCGATGGCCGGCAGCCGGCGCAAGCCCGCCGCCGCCGCGGTCTCCCCGTATGATCCGACCGCTGCCCATGTCTTTTCGCATCCTGCTCGTCGAAGACGATACTCGCCTGTCCACGCTGATCGCCGGCTACCTGCGCAAGAACGACTATGAAGTCGATACTGTGCTGCATGGTGACGCCGCCGTGCCGGCGATCCTGTCCACGCGCCCGGATCTCGTCATTCTCGACGTGAACCTGCCGGGCAAGGACGGTTTCGAGATCTGCCGCGAGGCGCGCAAGCAGTACGACGGCGTGATCATCATGGTGACGGCGCGCGACGAGCCGTTCGACGAACTGCTCGGCCTCGAATTCGGCGCCGACGACTACGTGCACAAGCCGGTCGAGCCGCGCATCCTGCTCGCGCGGATCAAGGCGCAACTGCGCCGCGCGCCCGCGCGCGCGGCCGAAGGCGCCGCGCCGCAGCCGGAGCGCTATACGTTCGGTCAGTTCTCGATCGACCGCACCGACCGCTCGGTCGTGCTGCCCGGCGGCGGCTCGCCCGACCTCACGTCGGCCGAGTTCGACCTGCTGTGGGTGCTGGTGTGCCATGCAGGGGAGGTGGTCAGCCGCGACGACCTGATGCTGCAGCTGCGCGGCGTCGAGTTCGACGGCCTCGACCGCACGATCGACGGGCGCATCTCGAAGCTGCGCCGCAAGCTGCACGACGATGCGGGCAACCCGCAGCGGATCAAGACGATCCGCAGCAAGGGTTACCAGTTCAGCAAGCATGCGTGGGCATGACGCCGCACCGGCGCGACGCCGCCGGCCGCCGCATCCCCGCATCGCACGATAGCCGGAAGCCGCGATGATCCGACGCACCCGTTCGCACCCCGATGCACCGCCGCTTTCGCCGCCGCGCTATGTCAAATGGCGCTGGCTGCATTTCCGCCGCGCATGGACCGACACGCGCGCCGACCGCATTCCGAGCTGGTCGCGCCTGTACGTGCGCACCTACGTGCACCTGCTCGGCCTCGTGCTGCTGACCGCGCTCGTGCCGGCGCTCGCGCTGTGCGTCGTGTTGTCGCCGGAAGTCGTGTGGCACGCGTTCGACGCGCTGCCGGGCGATGTCTGGATCGTGCTCGCGTTCGTGTTCGCCGCGCCCGCGCTCGCGGCGTACCGGTGGATGCGGCCGGTCTGGTCCGATCTCGTGATGGTGCGCGAGCGCGCGATCGACTTCACCGGCGGGCGTTTCAACACGCGCGCGCGGGAGTCGCACAGCGTGATCATCGGCCCGCTCGCGCGCACGCTGAATGCGCTCGCGATGCGCATGGAGCGGCTGATCGCCGCGCAGCGCGACCTGACGAACGGGATCTCGCACGAGCTGCGCACGCCGCTCGCGCGCGTGCGCTTCGCGCTCGAGATGCTGCGCGAGCCGGGCTCCGCCGCCGAATACCACGGTGCGCTGGAGAGCATCGCGCAGGACGTGACCGAGCTCGAGGAGCTGATCGACATGAGCCTCACGTATGCGCGGCTCGAATACAGCTCGCTGCAGTCGAACCTCGAGCTGACCGCGCCGGTCGCGTGGTTCGAGCACCAGGTCAGCGATGCGCAACTGCTGTATCCGGAACGCGCGATCGAGTCGCGCATCGCGATCGCGTCGGACCTGCGCGTGAAGATGGACCGGCGGCTGATGTCGTACGCGATGCGCAACCTGCTGCGCAACGCGAGCAAGTATGCGAAAGCGCAGATCGTCGTCGGGATCGCGATCGAGCACGGCAACATCGCGATCTTCGTCGAGGACGACGGCCCGGGCGTGCCGGAAAACGAACGCGAGCGGATCTTCGATGCGTTCGTGCGCCTCGACCGCCGCACCGGCGGCTACGGGCTCGGCCTCGCGATCACGCGGCAGGTGCTCCACGCGCACAACGGCCGGATCGCGGTCGTCGACCCGGCTGAACTCGGCGGCGCGCGCTTCGAGATCAGCTGGCCGATCTGACCGCCTGTCCGGCGCGGCCGGGGCACGAGGCCGCCGCGCCGCGGATGCCGCCGCGGCGACCGCCGCACGCCGGGATCAATACGTGCGGCCGAGCTGCAGGTAGATGTTGCGCCGCCCGCCCGGCGCGAGCGCGACGCCCATGTACAGCGGACCGAACGCGGTCGACAGGCTCGTGAAGAACGTATAGCTCTGCTTGAGCGTGCCGCCGCCGACCTTCACGCCGCTCGACCACACGTTGCCGACTTCCGCGCTGGCGCCGACCGACAGCGCCTTGATCGGGGACGCGTTGAACGTCATCAGCTGGTTCATGTAGGTCACGTTGCCGTACGCGAGTTCGTTGCCGGTCAGCTGGTCGGCCGCATACGCGGCCAGATGCTGGAACCCGCCGAGCGTGAAGTTGAACGCGTTGATCAGGTTGGTGCCGCCGATGCTCTTGCCGCCCTCGATCGTTGCACTGACGCTGTGCCGGCCGAACTGCTGCGCGATCATCGCCTTGCCGTAGAGCTCGGTGTAAGGCGTATTGGACGTATCGGCGAGGTCCTCCGCGGACTGGCTGTTGTGCGACCACAGCGACCGTTCGACACGGAATTCGCCGTAGTAGCCGCGGCGCGGGAACATCGGATCGTCGAGTTGATCGATGACGAGCCGCGCGCGCGCGGTCAGCGCCTGCGACGTGAAGCTCGGCCAGATCAGCGTCGAGCTGCCGTCGTCGAACGGGAACGGCAGGTTGTAGTTCGGCGAGCCGTGCCCGGTCGCGTAGCCGATACCCATCCGGAAGTCGCCGAGCCGCGCGATCGGCAGGCCGAAGTCGAGCCCGGTGCGCGCCGTCTGCATCAAGTACTGGTTCAGCTTCACCTCGCCGCTGTTGTCGTACAGGTTCACGTAGCGACGCTGATATTCCGCATAGGGCGAAATATACAAACCGTATGCGGCCGGCAACGGCTGCCGCAATTCGACGCGCGCCGACTGCAGGTCGCTGCCGATCGTCGTGTCCGCGCGGAATTCGAGGCCCGATTCGGTGAGCCACGGACGCCGGTAGCCGACGTGCAGGCGGAAGCCGCCCTCGTCGGTCGAACTGCTCGACATCCCGACGCCGAACAGCAGGAAATTCGGCCCCCAGTATTTCTCGCGCGCATCGATCTCGAGCACGTTCTCGTCACCGTGGCTCACGATCTGCTGCGACACGCTCTCGAAATTGCCGCCGGTCGTCAGCCCGAGCAGGTCCTGGCTGACGGTCGCCGGATCGTAGGTGTCGCCCGGTTTCACGTGCAGCGCGTCGCTGACGACACGCTTCGGCACGCCGCCGGTCGTCTTGATCTCGATCCGCGTGATGCGGATCGGCGGCGGCAGCGGTTGCGCATGCGCGGACCGGTAAGCCGCGTACTGTTCCGGCGTGAGCGCGAAGTGCCTGAGCCGCGGCAGCGCCGCGGTCGCGGCGGCCGCACCGGCGGCGATCGCCTGCTTCGCATTCTGGAAATCGGTGAACGCGAGCGCGCCGAGGTCGGGCGTGAGCAGCACGTCCTGCGCGGCGAGCTGCTTGCGCTGCGACGTGACGTTCTGGCGGATCAGGATGCCGACCATCTGCTGCATCACGTCGGCCGGCGACGCGAGCGCGTCGAGCGGACGCAGCGGCGAGCCGATGTCGACGGCGATCACGACCTTCGCACCCATCTGCCGCGCGGTGTCGACCGGCAGGTTGCTGACGAGCCCGCCGTCGACGAGTGCGCGGCCGTTGATCTCGGCCGGCGCGAACAGGCCGGGCATCGCCATGCTCGCGCGGATCGCGAGCGGCAGCGAGCCGCGATCCAGCACGACCATCTGGCCCGTCTGCAGGTCGGTCGCGACCGCGCGATACGGGATCGGCAGCTGGTCGAACGGCTGGTTGGTCGGCACCGCGGCCGTCCAGTTCGC
Organism: Burkholderia sp. Bp9142; assembly: GCF_003853415.1. Lineage (GTDB taxonomy): Bacteria > Pseudomonadota > Gammaproteobacteria > Burkholderiales > Burkholderiaceae > Burkholderia. The sequence goes on from NZ_QTPP01000003.1 coordinate 255,838, forward strand.
GAGCAGCGCCTGCAGCCGGTTGCCCTGCACGAGGCCGACCGGCGCCTTCACGCCCTTCTTGCCGAAGCCGAGCGTCAGGCTGTTGATGTACAGGCGCTCGTCCTCGCGGCTGCTTTGCGGCAGGTCGGCACGGTCGGTCACGTCGAATGCGATGTCGGCCAGGTTCACCTCCGACAGCCGCTTTTTCATCTCGTCGGCGGCCATCCCGCTCGCATACAGGCCGCCGACCACGGCGCCCATGCTGGTGCCGGCGACGCAGTCGATCGGGATGCGGTTGTCCTCGAGCACCTTCAGCACGCCGAGGTGCGCGTACCCGCGGGCGCCGCCGCCGGACAGCACGAGACCGATCGACGGCCGGCCGGCCGGACCGCCGTCGGCGTTGCAGGTCGGCGCGGGCGTCGCGGCGGGGGCGGCGCCCGTCGTGGCAGATGCCGCCGGTGCGGCGGCAGCGGCCGCCGTGGCGGTGCGGGTGGCGGTGTCGGCGGCCGGCAGGGGCTGCGCGGCAACGGTGCAGCACCAGAGCGCAGCGAGCGTTGCGCCGAGCTGGCGCACCCTTGGCCAGCGGAGAGAAGCGGTCGCTGTCATGGTGGAATACTGGGCGTGATCGGGCGTCGGACGCCTGCCTGGAGCAGGCAAGACCGAGAGATTACCGTGTTTTACAAGCGCAACGCGAGAGGCCGATGCGTAGCCGCAGGCCTGCCGAAACGCGTTTTCGGCAATTTCGTCGCGAAAAAATCATCGGAATTGCTTAAAGTATCGGCACGATTTGCCGCTAAGTCCGTGATGGGGCTGCAAAGACGCGCCGCGGGGATGCGGCATGGCCGTTCCGGCCCGTTCGTTCGAAAAAAGGGCTTGATATGTCGACACCGCTGTTCGGAAAGTTGTTTGCGCAACCCGTTGCGATCGACCCTGGAACAGCGAGTACGCGGATCTATACGCACGAGCGCGGCGTGGTGCTGAACCAGCCGTCGGTCGTCTGCTTTCGCAAGGGCGGCGCGTCCGACGCGCGGCCGACGCTCGAAGCGGTTGGCGAACTCGCGAAGGCGCTGCTCGGCCGCGAGCCGGCGCATCTCGAGGCCGTGCGGCCCATGCGGCACGGCGTGATCGCCGATGCGCACGCGGCCGAGCAGATGATCCGCCGCTTCATCGACATGTCGCGCACGCGTTCGCGCTTCGGCCGGCGCGTCGAGGTCACGCTGTGCGTGCCGTCGGATGCGACGGCGGTCGAGCGTCGCGCGATCCGCGAGGCCGCGTTCGCGGCCGGTGTATCGGACGTCGAACTGATCGAGGAAGCGCTTGCCGCCGGGCTCGGCGCGGGGCTGCCGGTGACCGAGCCGGTCGGCTCGATGGTCGTCGACATCGGCGCCGGGACGACGGAAGTCGCGGTGATCGCGCTGGGCGGCATCGTCTACCGCGAGGCGATCCGCGTCGGCGGCAACCAGTTCGACGCGGCGATCGTCAACCACGTGCGCAACCTGTACGGCGTGCTGCTCGGCGAGCAAACCGCCGAGCGCGTGAAGCAGACGATCGGCTCGGCCACCCGCGCCGTGCCGCGCACGTCGACGCGCGCGATCGGACGCGGCGTCGAGGACGGCCTGCCGCGCTCGATCGAGCTGTCCAACCACGATGTGGCGGACGCGCTGGCCGCGCCGCTCAAGCAGGTGATCGGCGCGGTGAAGTCGGTGCTGGAAAACGCGCCGGCCGAACTCGTGACCGACATCGCGCATCGCGGCGTGGTGCTGACGGGCGGCGGCGCGCTGCTCGCGGATCTCGAACGCTTGCTGCGCGACGAGACCGGGCTGAGCGCGCGGATTGCCGACGAGCCGGCCACCTGCGCGGTGCGCGGCGCCGGCGAGGCGATGGGACGGCTCGCGATGTGCCGGGTGGATTGACGCCGGGCCGGCGCCCGCTCGGCAAGGTTCGTTGAAAGTGTTTCGAACCGCAAACGCCGGTCGCTCCTTTCCCGTTCCGGATTTTCCTCGCCGTTTCACGTCGAATCCGGTGCGCTATTCCATTGGTGAAACCGGAGTCGCCGGCGCCGAATGATCATCGACGATCCGGATTTCGGGCTTCACTCGCGCCGGATTCGAAAGTGATGTGTCGGATGTTGAAAATTCCTGCTGCCGATGCGGTCGATCGAAACGGTCCGCGATTATCAGAGCCAACTGCCGTTACCACCCCGTATATATCAAGATATAAAAACTCGATCGCACATGCTGCATGGCGATTGGTGTTTTCACTGATATCGCGGATACCCGGTAGCTTTGTCCGATATCGCGCGGAATGACCGCCGGATATCGAGAAACCCGATCGCCGGGCGTGCGGATCAAAGTAAAAAATACGCGCCGCGCGCCGCCCTCGCTCCGCTGGATAAACATCGACTGGAAAACCCTTTTTTTTTGATCTAGCCTTGTCTGACTAAAAGCAGAGCGGTAATCAAATCAACCAGAAAGTCGCTGCTTAAAAAACAGGGGGCCACCATCATGCCGTCCGGCTAGTTCTGCATTTGCAAACGAGAATCGATTAACTCGTAGTTCATCCACGAATAAACCGACGTCGTATCGCGACCGCCGGAGGGGACCCTTGCGTCCCGAATTTTGCGCCGTCGCCGGTTCGACTCAACGGCCATGTTGACGCCGAGGGGAAAGCATGAACATTGCGCATTCGAAGAAGAGCGGAGAGCCGTTTCCGAGACTCCTGTTGCCGACGGGCATTTTCCTGGCATTGTCCGGCGCGGGCATCGTTCCCGCCTACGCAACCTGTTCGACGGCAGGCACCACGGTGACCTGTTCGGGCGTCGCGAATCCGCTGGCGCCCAGCTATTCGAACAGCGCCAACAACCTGAACGTCACGGTCAATCCCGGCGCGAGCGTCGGTGTCCTGCTCGGCGTCGGCGGCACCGCGATGTCGTTGACCGGCAACAATGTCATGCTGACCAACAACGGCACCATCGATCCGTCCGCGCTCGGGACGGGTCTCGGCGTGCTGTCGAGCGGCGCGGTGGTCGGCAATGCGGCGGCGAGCACCACGATCGTGACCAACAACGGCACGATGAACGGCTCGACCGGCGTGGCGATCAGCGGCGTGACGGGCATGGCGCTGTCGGTCCAGAACGGCACGGGCGGTACGTCGACGATCAACAACACCGGCACGATCGGCTCGAACCCGCTGGTCGGCGCGACCCTCACCGGCGCGGACGCGCCCGTGGTCGCTGCATACGGCGGCGGCACGGTCAACATGACGAACAGCGGGACGATCACTGGGCGCGTGTCGCTCGGGTCGAACGGCACGCCCGGGCTGGGCAATACGTTTACCAATTCGGGCACGATCAACGGCAGCGTGTCGATGGGCGCGAACAGCACGAACACGTTCAACGCGGTCACGGGCTCGTCGGTCAACACGGCGGGCGGCACCGGCGGCGCGTTCAACATCACGGTCGGCCCGGTCACGCTCGGCGTGGCGGCGACGGGCGTCGTTGACGGCGGCGCGGGCGGCAACAACACGCTCAACCTGCAGCAGGGCGCGTCGGCAAACGGCACCATCGCGGTCAACAACTACATCAACTTCAATCACCTCAACGTCCAGGCCGGCACCTGGACGATCAGCGGCGCATCGTCCGCGCAGGACGCGACGCTGGCGGGCGGCGTCGCGATCATCGACAACAATGCGTCGCTCGGCACGGGCACCATCACGGCCACCGGCGGTGCGCTGCAGGCAGGCGCCGCCGGGCTCGCCGTCAGCAACAACGTGGATCTCGGCGCGGGCGGGCTGACGGTGCAGGGCGCGACCGGGCTCACGCTGTCGGGCACGGTGGCGGGCAGCGGCGCGCTGACGAAGAACGACAGCGGCACGCTGACGCTGGCGGCCGCCAACACGTATACGGGCGGCACGAACCTGAACAGCGGCGGCCTCGTGGTCGGCAACGGCGGAGCGCTCGGCGCCGGCGCGCTCAATGTCAACGCATCGGCTTCGCTCGACTCGAGCACGAACGTGACGCTCGGCAACGCGGTCAATCTGGCCACCGGCACGACGCTGACGATCGGCGGCAGCAACAACCTCGGATTGTCCGGCACGATTGCCGGCGCCGGCGGCCTCGTGAAGAACGGCGCGGCGACGACGACGCTGACGGGCGCGAACACGTACACGGGCGACACGACGATCAATGCCGGCACGCTCGCGCTGGGCGCGGGCGGCAGCCTGGCGGCGAGCGGCACGGTGAACCTCGCCGGCGCGGGCGCGACGTTCGACCTGGGCGGCGCTACCGGGACGCAGACGATCGGCTCGCTGGCCGGCTCGGCCGGCACCAACGTCAACCTCGGCGGCAATTCGCTGATACTCGACGGCAGCGTCAATACGACTTACGCCGGGACGATCGGCGGCACGGGCAGCCTGACGCTGTCCGGTACCGGCACGCAATCGCTGACCGGCACGAACGTCTATTCGGGCGGCACGAACCTGAACGGCGGCAACGTCGTCGTCGGCAGCAATAGCGCGCTGGGCGTCGGCGCGGTGAACGTCAACGGCTCGTCGACACTCGACGCGACCACCAACGTGTCGCTCGCGAACGCCATCAACATCGCCACCGGCACGACGTTCACGCTCGGCGGCAGCACCGGTCTCGGGCTGGGCGGCACGATCTCCGGCGGCGGCGGGCTCGTGAAGGACGGCGCGGCGGTGCTGACGCTGAGCGGCGCGAACAATTACTCGGGCGGCACGACGCTGAACGCCGGCGCCCTCGTGCTCGGCAATGCCGCGGCACTCGGCACGGGCGCGCTGACCGTCGGCGGCACGGCGACGCTCGATACGACCACGAGCCTGGCGGTCGGCAATGCGATCGATCTCGGCGCGGGCGTGACGCTCACGCTCGGCGGCAGCAACGCACTCGGGCTGGGCGGCGCGATTTCCGGCACGGGCGCGCTCGTGAAGGACGGCGCGGCGACCACGACACTGACGGGCGCGAACACGTATAGCGGCGGCACGACGATCAACGCGGGCACACTGGCGATCGGCGCGGGCGGCAGCCTCGCATCGACCGGCGCGGTGAATCTCGCCGGCGCGGGCGCGACGTTCGACCTGAGCGGCGCAGCGGGCGCGCAGTCGCTCGGCGCGCTGTCCGGTGTCGCGGGGACGAGCGTCAATCTGGGCGGCACTGCGCTGACGCTGGGCGGGACGGCAAGCGGCACGTTCAGCGGCACGATCGGCGGCACCGGCAGCCTGACGCTCGCCGGCACCGGCACGCAGACGCTCAATGGCGCGAGCACCTATTCGGGCGGCACGAACCTGAACAGCGGCACCGTGATGCTCGGCAACAACGCGGCGCTGGGCACCGGCACGTTGAATGTCGGCGGCGCGGCGACGCTCGATACGAACGCGAGCCTGTCGGTCGCCAACGCGATCGATCTCGGCACGGGCGCGACGCTCACGCTCGGCGGCAGCAATGCGCTCGGGCTGGGCGGCGCGATTTCCGGCGCGGGCGCGCTCGTGAAGGACGGCGCGGCGACCACGACGCTGACGGGCGTGAACACGTATACCGGCGGTACGACGATCAACGCCGGAACACTGGCGATCGGCGCGGGCGGCAGCCTCGCATCGACGGGCGCGATGACGCTCGCCGGCGCAGGCGCGACGCTCGATCTGAGCACTGCGTCGGGTGCGCAGTCGGTCGGCGCGCTGACTGGTGCGGCAGGCAGCACCGTGAACCTCGGCGCGAACGCGCTGGCGCTGACCGGCAGCGGCAACGGCACGTTCAGCGGCACGATCGGCGGTACGGGCAGCCTGACGCTCGCGGGCACCGGCACGCAGACCCTGACGGGCGTGAACACGTACACCGGCGGCACGAACCTGAATAGCGGCACCGTGATGCTCGGCAACAACGCGGCGCTGGGCACCGGCGCGTTGAATGTCGGCGGCGCGGCGACGCTCGACACGAACGCGAGCCTGTCGGTCGCCAACGCGATCGATCTCGGCACGGGCGCGACGCTCACGCTCGGCGGCAGCAACGCGCTCGGGCTGGGCGGCGCGATTTCCGGCGCGGGCGCGCTCGTGAAGGACGGCGCGGCGACCACGACACTGACAGGCGCGAATACGTACACGGGCGGCACGACGATCAACGCCGGCACATTGGCGCTCGGTTCGGGCGGCAGCCTTGCATCGACGGGCGCGGTGAATCTCGCCGGCGCGGGCGCGACGTTCGACCTGAGCGGCGCAGCGGGCGCGCAGACGATCGGCGCGCTGACCGGTGCGGCAGGCAGCACCGTGAACCTCGGCGCGAACGCGCTGACGCTGAACGGCAGCGGCGCCGGCACGTTCGGCGGCGTCATCGGCGGCACCGGCGGCCTGACGGTCGCGGGCACCGGCATTCAGACGCTGACCGGCAGCAACACGTATACGGGCGGCACCACGATCGCGGCGGGCGGCACGCTGCAGCTCGGCAACGGCGGCACGTCGGGCAGCGTGGCCGGCGACGTCGTCGACAATGGCGCGCTGATCTTCAACCAGTCCGCCAACGTGATGGTCGCGAACGTGCTGTCCGGCACCGGTTCGCTGACGCAGGCGGGCAGCGGGCAACTGACGCTGACGGGCATCAACACGCTGAGCGGCCCGACCACCGTCGGCGCGGGTACGCTCGTCGTCAACGGTTCGCTCGGCCAATCGAGCGTGACCGTGCAGAACGGCGCGACGCTGACGGGCACCGGCACGGTCGGCAGCCTCGTGGTCCAGGGCGGCGCGTTCGCGGCCGCGTCGCAGCCGGGCGCGGCGCTGAACGTGGCCGGCAACGTCACGTTCCAGCCGGGCTCGACGCTGCAGGTCGCGGTCACGCCGCAGCAGAGCGGCAGCCTGTCGGCGGGCGGCTCGGCCACGCTGAACGGCGGCACCGTGCAGGTGCTCGCGAACCAGGCCAGCTACCAGCCGAGCACGACGTACACGATCCTCAGCGCATCATCGGGCGTGCAGGGCACGTTCAGCCAGGTGAATTCGAACTACGCGTTCCTGATGCCGACGCTCAGCTACGATCCGAACCACGTGTACCTGCGGCTCGTCGCGAACGGCACGTCGCTGCCCGACGTCGCCACGACGCCGAACCAGCGTTCGGTCGCGACCGCGATCGGCGCGCTCGGTGCCGGCAATACGCTGTACGACAAGGTGCTGACGACCGATGCGGCCACCGCGCGTCAGGCCTACGGGATGCTCGACGGCGAACTGCAGGCGAGCCTGAAGAGCATGCTGCTGCTCGACAGCCGCTATGTGCGCGATGCCGTTACCGATCGCGTGCGGCAGGGCCTTGCGCCGGGATCGGGGCCGCTCGCCGCGCTGTCGTCGGGCGGCGCCGCGCTGTGCGGCGACAACACGGCCGGCGTGAGCGCCCCGGCGATGCCGCCGGAACGCCGGACCGGTTCGCGCGACGGCTGTTACGGCGGCACGCCTTATCAGCCGGTGGTATGGGGGCAGGCGTTCGGCGGCCGCAGCCGGCTCGCCGGCGACGGCAACGCGTCGACGATCAACCGCAGCATGACGGGCTTCATCGCCGGCGCCGACATGGCGCTCAACGACAAGTGGCGAGCCGGTCTGGCCGCGGGCGTCACGCACGGCTCGCTCGACAACGGCCAGAGTTCGTCCGCGTCGGTCAACAGCTACTACCTGTCGCTGTACGGCGGTGCGCAGTACGGTGCGCTCGGCGTGCGCGGCGGCGCGTCGTACACGTGGTACCGGATCAACAGCGACCGCTATCCGGGCTTCGCGGGCTTCTCCGATCACGATTCGGCCGGCTACAACGCGAATTCGGCGCAGGTGTTCGGCGAAGTCGGCTACGCGCTGCCGGTCGGGCCGGTCGCGCTCGAACCGTTCGCGGGTCTGGCCTACGTGAACCTGCATACCGACGGCTATACGGAAAGCGGCGGCGCCGCCGCACTGCGGGCCGGCGGCCAGACGACCCACGTCGGGTTCTCGACGCTCGGCCTGCGCGCCGCGTCGCAGCTCGGCACGATCGCGAGCGGCACGTTCACCGCGCGCGCGACGGTCGGCTGGCGGCATGCGTTCGGCAACGTGCGGCCGTCGTCGGCGTTCACGTTCGCGAACGGCGGCACGTCGTTCCAGGTGTCGGGCGTGCCGATCGGCCGCGACAGCGCGGTGCTCGAAGCGGGCATCGACGCGAGCATCACGAAGCGCCTGACGCTCGGCCTCACGTTCAGCGGCCAGTACGGCAGCGGCGTGCGCGACAACGCGGTGCTCGGCAACATCCTGTGGAAGTTCTGACAGGCATGTAACCTGCGTGCGCAGGCGGCGCGATGCGGCGATCGATTCGCTGCGTCGCGCCGTCTCGCCTCGTCGCTGCGCGCGCCCCCCGTTCTGGCCTATCCTGTGCGGAAACACGCGACGCGCGCCGCGCGTTGCGCCTCGACACAGGAGCATCGATGCCGAATCACGCCGAAGCCACCACGACGCAGGCGCCGCAAGTCGCGCCTGTCCCTCCGACTCAAGCGTCCGGCCCCGCATTCATCGCGCCCGAAGCCGATCCGCAGGCGCTCGCGCGCAACAACCAGTACGTGCTGAAATCCGGCGACGCGTTCGTGGTCAGCGACGCGCTCGGCGACGTCAGCGGTCACGACGACGGCCTGTTCGTCGACGACATGCGCGTGCTGTCGAAATGGCGTCTGACCTTCGGCGGCCGCGCGCCGTCGCTGCTGTCGGGCGCGACGAGCGCGGACAACGCGTCGTTTACCGCGCACCTGACGAACCGTCCGCTGCCGCCGCTCGGCGGCCGCGAGACGCCCGAGGGCGTGATCCACATCGAACGGATGCGCGTGCTCGCGGGCGACGTGCTGTACGAAGCGCTGACGCTGACGAACTACGGCGAGAGCGAGGCCGAGGTGCCGCTGTCGCTGTCGTTCGCGGCGGATTTCAAGGACATGTTCGAAGTGCGCGGCACGCGGCGCCCGAAGCGCGGCACGGTGGCCGCGCCGCGCGTCGACGCAGGGGCGGTGCGGCTGCGCTACGACGGCCTCGACAAAGTCGAGCGCAACGTGACCGTGCATTTCTCGCCGGCACCCGACGCGCTGTCGGTCGATCGTGCCGACTACACGCTGACGATCGCCGCGCAGGCATGCGTATCGATCTACCTGACCGTCGACGCGACGCTCGGTCAGGCGCACCACGGCGAGGGCCCGGGATGCGGGCGTGTCGCGCTGCGCACCGCGCTCGTCGGCGTGCATCGCGAAATGCGTTCGCGCCGCGAGTCGATGGCGCGCGTGAACACCGGCAATCCGCTGTTCGACGCGTGGCTCGACCGGTCGCTCGCGGATCTCGGGCTGCTCACGACGCAGCTCGACACCGGGCCGTATCCGTATGCGGGCATTCCGTGGTTCTCGACCCCGTTCGGCCGCGACGCGGTGATCACGTCGCTGCAGCTGATGTGGCTGCAGCCGTCGCTCGCGCGCGGGGTGCTGCGCTTTCTCGCGGAGCACCAGGCACGCGAGACGTCCGCGTTCCGCGATGCCGAGCCCGGCAAGATCATGCACGAGTTCCGCCGCAGCGAAATGGCCGCGACGGGCGAGGTGCCGTTCGCGCTGTATTACGGCGGCGTCGACACGACCCCGCTGTTCATCGTGCTCGCGGGCGCATACGTCGAACACACTGGCGACGATGCGCTGATCGACGAGCTGTGGCCCGCGCTCGAGCGCGCCGCGCAGTGGGTGATCGACAAGTGCGACCGCAATCCGTACGGGCTGCTCGATTACCAGCGCACGTCGGAGCGCGGTCTCGCGAACCAGGGCTGGAAGGACAGCCACGATTCGGTGTTCCACGCGGACGGCCGCTTCCCCGACGGCCCGATCGCGCTCGTCGAAGTGCAGGCGTATGCGTGCGCGGCGCTCGACGCGATGTCGATGTGCTCGCACCGGCGCGGCCACGCGGCCGATGCGACGCGCTACGCACTGCGCGCGAAGATGCTGCGCGATCAGGTCGAAGCGCTGTTCTGGATGCCGGAGGGCCAGTTCTACGGGATCGCGCTCGACGGTCACGGCGACCTGTGCCGCGTGTTCGCGTCGAACGCGGGCCATCTGCTCGCGTTCGGGCTGCCCGACGCGGAGCGCGGCGCGGCGGTCGCGGGCGTGCTGGGCTCGACGCTGTTCCAGACGGGCTGGGGCATCCGCACGCTCGCGGCCGGCCAGCCGCGCTTCAACCCGATGGCCTATCACAACGGCTCGGTGTGGCCGCACGACAATGCGCTGATCGCGCGCGGGCTTGCGCGCTACGGCGACAAGACGGCCGCGGTGAACCTGCTGCGCGCGCTGTTCGAGGCGGCGGTCAGCTTCGAGATGCGGCTGCCGGAGCTGTTCTGCGGATTCCCGCGGCGGCGCGGCGAACCGCCGACGGCCTATCCGGTCGCCTGCCTGCCGCAGGCGTGGGCGGCCGGTGCGCCGTTCATGATGCTGCAGGCGTGTCTCGGCGTGAGCGTCGACGCGGCGCGCCACGAGGTGCGCGTCGAGCGCCCGGCGCTGCCCGAAGGCGTCGACTGGCTGCGCATCGACGACCTGCGGGTCGGCGACGAAACGGTATCGCTGACGTTCCGGCGCGTCGACGGCCAGGTGGTTGCGTCGGCGGCGCAGCCGGGGCGGGTGAAGGTGGTCGCGGTGCTGTAGCCGGCTGCACGGACGTTGCGCAATGTCGCGCCACGACCGCGCGCAGCGGCATAGAATCGTGACATGACCCTTGAACGATGGTGGAGGCACCTACGATGACGACCGACAATCGGCCCGACGACGGCGAGCAAAAGCTCGAGAACCTGGAAGCGGCGGTCGACCACCTGCACAAGTCGATCGAGTCGCAGAGCATCGCGGCGGGCGCGGCGAAGGGCATCCTGTTCAGCCTGATCGAAACGCTCGGCGCGCTGATCGGCGATCCCGACCTGCCCGAACATGCGCGCTCGGGCTACGAGGCGCTGCGCGACAAGGCGAGCGAATTGCGCAGCGGGCTCGACCGGCATTGACGAACCGGCAGCGCCGGCGTTGGCCGCACGGCCCGCGCCGGTGCTGCCCAATCCTGCGCGGCGTGCACAAAACCTCATGCGCTCAATGAGTTAGCCGGACGATGCGCAGGATATCCACAAGCTTGCCAACACAATCTGTGGAGAACCGGCTGGCCCCGAACCGGACGCGCAGGGCCCCCTGCGAGGTCACAAACGATGCCGCGTCGTTGACCTGCCGGGCCCGATCTACTGAATCTTCTTTTGTATCAGTGTGTTACGTGTCACATCGGCGGAATATCCACAGGCTTGCCAACAAAATCTGTGGATAAGTCTGACGTGATTGCTTCTTGAGGGTTGAGGATCCCGCGTGCGGCGGCCGGTGCGCCGGATCCCGTGCGCACCGGCTGCCCGATGCGCGCATCGTCACGGTAAATCGTGCGCGATCAACGGGTTAGGTCCCGGGTACCCAGGATATCCACATCCTTGCCAACAAAATCTGTGGACAAGCCGGGGCCGTCAATCGACTGCCGCCGCGTCGGCCGCTTCCGCGACGATCCAGTCGCGAAACAGCGTCATCGCCGGCGTGAGCGGCTTCGACTTCAGCGACGTGAGCCAGTAGCCGCCCGCACGCACGTCGATGTCGAGCGGCCGCGCGAGCAGGCCGAGCTGCAGTTCGCGCGCGAACATGCAGGCCGGCGCGAGCGCGATGCCCGCGCCCTGCATCGCGGCCTCGACCATCAGCCGCGACGAATCGAACACGGGCCCGTTGACCGACCAGGGTTCGAGCTGCGCGGCGTCGAACCAGCCGAGCCATTCGTCGGTGCGGTACGAGCGCAGCAGCGTTTCGTTCGCGAGATTGGCCGGCCGCGCCAGCCGCCGCGCGATCTCCGGCGCGCACAGCGCGGTGAGCGGCGCGTCGAGCAGCCGCTCGTTGCGCGTCGCCGGCCAGTTGCCTTCTCCGAAGCGGATCGCGAAATCGAGGCCCTCGGCCGCGAGGTCGACGACGTTGTTGTTGGTCCGCAGCCGCAGCTCGACGAACGGGTGCGTGTCGCCGAAGCGCTTCAGCCGTGGCATTAGCCAGCCTATGGCAAAGGTGCCGACCACGCCGAGCGTCAGCACCTCGTGGAAGCGCCCGCCCTCGAACTGCTTGAGCACGGTCTCGATCCGGCTGAATGCGTCGCTGAGCACCGGCAGCAGCGCGCGTCCTTCGTCGGTGAGCCCGAGGCCGCGCGGCAGCCGGGTGAACAGCGCGCAGCCGAGCCGTTCCTCGAGCGAGCGCACCTGCTGGCTCACGGCCGCCTGCGTCACGCTCAGCTCGAGGCCGGCGCGCGTGAAGTTCAGGTGGCGGGCCGACGATTCGAACGCGCGCAAGGCATTCAGCGGAAGATGAGGACGGAGCTTCGTCATAAGAATTTCTTGTATCAGCGCTCAATTATCGTTGCTTGTCAGGCAACCGTAAAGTCACGATAGTGCTGTCTCGCCGGCCGGCCGTTCTGCATCCATTCCACCACCAGAGAGACATGACATGACTTACTCATCGCAACGTCGAACCCTGTTGCTGGCCGCCGCGACGGCGCCGCTCGCCCTGACTGTCGCGGCGTGCGCGTCGCCGCCGGCCGCGGGGCAGGACGTGTCGTCCGCGACATCGTTTGCCGCGCTCGAGCGCGCGGCGGGCGGCCGTCTCGGCGTGTGCGCGATCGACACCGCGAGCGGCCGGCGTGCGCAGCATCGCGCGGACGAGCGTTTCCCGTTCTGCAGCACGTTCAAGGCGATGCTGGGTGCGGCGGTGCTCGCGCAAAGCGTCGCGCGTCCGGGGCTGTTGCAGCAGCGCGTGATGGTCGGGCAGTCCGATCTCGTGAACTACTCGCCGGTGTCGGGCAAGCATGTCGGCACCGGGATGACCGTCGCCGCGTTGTGCGAGGCGGCGATCCAGTACAGCGACAACTCGGCCGCGAACCTGGCGATGAAGCTGATCGGCGGACCGTCGGCGGTGACCGCGTATGCGCGCTCGATCGGCGACGACACGTTCCGGCTCGATCGCTGGGAGACCGAGCTGAACACCGCGTTGCCGGGCGACCCGCGCGACACGACGACGCCGGCGGCGATGGCCGCGAGCATGCGCGTGCTCACGCTCGGCGACGCGCTGCCGGGCGCGCAGCGTGCGCAGCTCGTCGCATGGCTGCGCGGCAACAAGGTCGGCGACAAGCGGATTCGCGCGGGCGTGCCGGCCGGGTCGCAGGTGGCCGACAAGACCGGCACCGGCGACTACGGGACGACGAACGACGCGGGCGTGATCTGGCTGCCGTCGCGCGCGCCGATCGTGCTCGTCGTGTACTACACGCAGGCGCGTGCCGATGCGAAGGCGAAGGACGACGTGATCGCGGCCGCCGCGCGCATCGCGGTTGCGACGTTCGCTTGAGCGGGCGGCGCGGCGTGCGTGATCGACGGATGGATGACGCGAGGAATGCACGCCGTGCCGCAGTCGTGACCGGCATGTCGAAACGTTGTGCGATCAACGACTTGGGTCACGCATGCTCAGGATATCCACATCCTTGCCAACACAATCTGTGGACAAGCCTGCAAGCGGTCGCGTTCGTGGCAACGACCGCCTCGATGGCATGCGGCACGCGTTGCGCCGGCCCGCTTGCACGGTTCGAAGCGGCGCGGACAAAGTCTTTCGGATCAAGTGCTTGTGCGTGGTATGCGCAGGCTATCCACACGCTTGCCAACACAATCTGTGGACAAGCGGCGTGGCGCGCGCGACACGCGGCGCTTCGCGTCGCGTGACGATGCGCGAGCGGCACCCTGCCTGCCGCGTGCCGTTTTCGAGGCGGCGCGGACTAAGCCTTTCGGATCAAGCGCTTGGCCGTGGTATGCGCAGGCTATCCACATGCTTGCCAACACAATCTGTGGACAAGCCTGCCGGGCCGCCTGCTCGAAGTTCAGCCATGCCGATCGTCGAGCGCGGGCCAGCGCGCGAATGCGAACACCCACAACATGATGAAGTTCAGGACCGGGACGAACATCGTCAGGATCCACCAGCCCGAATGTCCGGTACGCCGAACGATGCGGACATACGGATAGACGACGATCGCGACGAGCACGAGCGAGACGAGCAACTGCCATGCGGTGAAGTGGTGTTCCATGGTCTTCCTCGGTGGATGTGTCGTTGTCCGATTACGGGCGGAACGGCCGGCCCGTGGTGCCGTCGCGAGAAGGCGCGTGATGCGTGGCCGCGCACGGCTCGTGTGATCCTGACGCGTCGCGTGTGCGGGCGTCAAGGTGCGGGCGGGGTGCCGCTGCTGCACGGAATCGTCCGTCCGGGCGCGCGGGTGAATCGCGCGGTGCCGCAACGGTGACGCGGCACATGAATCATTGGCCGATCAACGGGTTAGTCGAGGCTTGCTCAGGATATCCACAAGCTTGCCAACACAATCTGTGGGTAAGTGGCGGGACGGCACGCGTCGTGCATCGTCAAGGTGCCGACGTGGCATCGTGATGCGAAGTGCGGCGAACCGGCGCGTATGACGGCCCGGCGCGCGCCGCGTCTGCATCACGCGTGCCAAAGTCCGTCGGATCAAGGGCTTAGCGTCGCGGTGCGCAGGATATCCACAAGCTTGCCAACATTTTCTGTGGAGAAGTCCGCGTCGCGATCGGGCCGCACGGCACAGCGTGCAAACCGCGCGCGACGCCGCTTCGTGCGTCGGCTCACGCGGTGCAAATGCCCGCCACGGCGACCTTCCGGAACAAGTGCGGGCTCGCGACGGCAGACGACGGATAGGCCGAGAGCTTGGCGACGAACTCGGGATGCGTGAAGGCCGCGCGAAACGCGTCGGTCGACTCCCAGATCGCATGGTTGAAGTAAGTCGGGCTGTCGCCGAGCGCGCGATGCAGCTGCGTCGCAATGAATCCCGGCTGCCGTTTCATGAACTCGGCGTCGTCCTTCCACACGGCCAGGAAATCGGCTTCATCGGCCGGGTCCAGCGTGAAGACGTTGACGAGGACGACGGGGCTCGCGTCGATGCCGAGCTGTTGCTGGATCGGAAAGGCCGGATCCATCGGTTTGAAATGAGGCATGGGGCACTCCTGTGAGTCGTGGGTCAAGGGGGCGATCACGCTTGCTCGTCCGGCGCGTGGGCGGCGGACATCGCTGACAGGACGCGAATCGCCGCATCGAGGTCGGTCGAACTGAACTGGCCGGAGATGTCGCGGACATGCTGTTGCCATTGCTCGACCACCGCCTGATAGGCCGCGGCACCGAGCGGGGTCAGCGCATACAGCGGAGAGCGCTTGTGTGTCGGGTTCGGCAGCGGCTGCACGAGGCCTTCTTCCGTCAGCACGTTGATCTGTTTCAGGACGCCCTGCC
The DNA here is from genome assembly GCF_003853415.1 of Burkholderia sp. Bp9142. Classification (GTDB taxonomy): domain Bacteria; phylum Pseudomonadota; class Gammaproteobacteria; order Burkholderiales; family Burkholderiaceae; genus Burkholderia. The sequence continues at coordinate 271,167 of NZ_QTPP01000003.1, forward strand.
GCGTGATGCCCATGGTGTCGGCGATCTGCGGGATGTTCGGGGCTTCCGGCGCCATCGAGATGGCGCCCAGCACTTGCCAGCGCGCGCTGGTCAGGCCGTGCGGCGCGGCAAAGGTGTTGCCCCATTCGATCAGCAGGCCGTTCAGCCGGAAGACGGACAGCGCGACGGTGGTCAACTTGGCGAGTTTCGTCATGGTCGGGAGGCGCGATAAATTGACAACTACTTTACGTAATGGACAACCAGTTGTCAAGTTTGATCGCATGTCGCCCCGCTTGGCGCATTCGCTGCGCACGACCGCCAAACCCTTTCAGATCAATGGTTTGTCACCGTTAGCGGCCGGTTGTCCACAAGCTTGCCAACACAATCTGTGGAAAAGCCGCGCATCAGGCGTGCGTCAGGCCGGCACGGGAAAGCGCACCGTCACGGTCAGCCCGCGCCCGCCTTGCGTCGTGCCGAGCGCGACCGTCGCGCGATGCTGTTCGGCGATCCGCTTGACGATCGACAGCCCGAGCCCGCTGCCCGACGACGTGGCCGCCTGCGCGCCTTCGCCGCGATAGAAGCGCTCCCAGACGTCCGAGCGCTCGGCTTCCGGAATGCCCGGGCCGTCGTCGGCGACTTCGAGCACGGGCGTCGCGCCGTCAAGGCGCGCCGACACGTCGACACGCGCACCGTCGCCCGCGTAGCGGATCGCGTTGTCGACGAGGTTGTTCAGCAGCACGCGCAACGTCTCCATGTTGCCGGCGGCCATGACCGGTGCCGACACGATCGCGCCGAGGTCGATGCGGTGCGCATCCGCGACGCGCGTGCGGTCGGCGACCACCGAGCGGCACAGCGCGGCGAGATCGACGGGCGTGGATGCCGCGGCGGACGCCTGCGCATCGGGTTCGAGGCGCGCGAGCGTCAGCAACTGTTCCGCGAGGTGGCCGAGGCGCGTCGTGCCCGCGTGGATCTGGGCGAGGATCTGCTCGCGTTCTTCGGAGGTCGCCGCGCGCCGCAGCAATTGCGACTGGATCGACAGCCCCATGATCGGCGTGCGCAGCTCGTGCGCGGCATCGGCGATGAAGTGGCGCTGCAGCGTGAACGAACGATCGAGCCGCGCGAGCAGGTCGTTGATCGCTTCGGCGAGCGGCCGGACCTCGTTCGGCATTGACGCGACGTCGACCGGTTCGAGATTGTTCGCATTCCTGCGCTTCAGGCCCGATGCGATCGTGCGCAGCGGACGCAGCCCCGCGCCGATGCCGAACCACAGCCCGATCGCGAGAACCGGCAGCATCGAGAACACCGGCCAAAGCAGGTGCACGGCGATGCCTGCGATCGCCTCCCAGCGCGCATGGCGTGCCTGCGCGAACCGGATCGTCGTGCCGCCGCGTTCGGTGACATAGGTGCGCCACGGCTGGCCGCCGACATCGACGCTCGCGATGCCCGTTTGCGCGGGCGGCGGCAGTGTCGATTTGCGATCGGTCGAATAAACCAGCGTGCCGTTGCGCCAGACCTGCAGCAACACGGCGTCGGGATCGCTGGCCTCGAAGTCGTGCTTGCCGTCGCCGTGATTGCGGAACGACAGCTCGCCGTTCGGGCCGACGACGATCTGCTTCGACATGCTGCGCATCTGGTCGTCGAGGAGATCGTCGAGCTCGCGCAGCGCGCCCCAGTAGGTGCCCGCGCTTGCAACCAGCCCGATCACGCATGCGGCGGGCAGCAGCCACGTCAAGAGGCGCCGCCGCAGCGACGCGCTGCGCCAGCGCGCGATCGCGTGTTGCAGATTCGTCATGCGCCGTCACCGATCCGGTAGCCGACGCCGCGCACCGTGCGAATCATGTCGTGGCCGAGTTTCTTGCGCAGGTTGTGGATGTGCACCTGCACCGCGTTGCTCTCGATTTCCTCGCCCCAGCTGTACAGCCGTTCCTCGAACTGCTCGCGCGAGATCACCGCGCCGGGGTCGCGCATCAGTTCGTGCAGCAGCACGAATTCCTTCGGCGACAGCGTGACTTCGTCGTCGTTGAGCCAGACCAGGTGCTTGACCGGATCGAGCCGCAGCGGGCCGATGGCGAGCGTCGTTTGCGCGCGCCCCGCATGGCGGCGGTTGACCGCGCGGATGCGGGCGAGCAGCTCCTCGAGCACGAACGGCTTGACGAGGTAGTCGTCGGCGCCGCTGTCGAGCCCGGCGATGCGGTCCGGCACGCCGTCGCGCGCGGTGATGATGATCGCGGGCAGGGTTTCGTCGCGGCGGCGCAGCGACGCGAGCACCGACAGGCCGTCGCGATTCGGCAGCCCGAGGTCGAGCAGCAGCAGCCCGTAGCCGGTCGAGCGCAGCGCGAGCGCCGCGGCGTCGCCGTCCTTGACCCAGTCGACCGCGAAGCCCTCCTGTTTGAGGCCCTGTTCGAGCCCGCTGCCGATCAGCGGATCGTCCTCGACGAGCAGTACGCGCATGGATTCGTGTCTGTTGGCGGGCGCGGGCGCCCGGGATTCCCATGATAAGCGCAGGTGTCTTAGGCCGAGCTTAAAGGGCGGTAGCCGGTCGCGCTTTCGTACTCGTCCAATGCGGCACCGTGTCGCTTCGGCGCGCCTTCAGGTTTGCTTAATCTTACGGTCCGTAATCTTGGTGCGTCGCGTTCAACGGGGCGCGGCACCACATCGAAGAAGAGGAACGCAATCATGAAACACCTGGCCAGAATCCTGACAGTCGCGCTCGCGACGCTGCCTGCCGCCGTCTACGCGCAATACACCGGGCCGTCCGCGCTCGCGACGACCACCGTGAAGGAACTGCTCGCGAACGGCAAGGACGATCAGCACGTGCAGCTGCAGGGGCGCATCGTCAAGCACGTCGGCGGCGAGGATTACGAGTTCGCCGACTCGACCGGCACGATTCGCGTCGAGATCGACCACAAGCTGTGGGCGGCCGGCCAGCCCGTCAGCGACAAGAGCGAGGTGAAGGTGACCGGCGAGTTCGAGCGCAAATGGTCGGGCCGCGTGAAGGTCGATGCCGACCACGTCGAAGTGCTGCGCTGACCGATGCGCGCGGGGCCGGTGATACCATGGACGACCGGTTCCCGTTCTCACCAAGATGGCTGCCAATTTCGATGAACTCGCGTCCCGGATCCGGGCGCAATTTTCCGAACTGAGCCCGCAATTCCAGGCGGGCGCTGCATTTCTGCTCGATCATCCCGACGAGGTCGCCACCTCGTCGATGCGCAAGGTCGCGCAGCGCGCGCAGGTTCAACCCGCGTCGCTCGTGCGGCTCGCGCAGCAATTCGGTTTCCCCGGCTGGAACGAGTTGCGCGACCTGTGCGTCGCGCGCGTGCGCGCGCGTCCCGAGCCGCTCACGCAGCGTGCGCGCTCGCTCGTGCGGCCCGACGCGAAGGCGTCGCTCGCGCATGACCTGCTTGCCGCGCAACAACACAACCTGTCGGCCACCGCCGCGCAGAACGAGCACGCGCTCGTCGATGCCGCGAAACTGATCCGCAAGGCGTCGCACGTGCATGTCGCGGGGTTTCGCTCGTGCTATCCGGTCGCATTCGGCTTCGTGTACGGCTATCGGCTGTTCCGTCCGACCGTGTCGCTGCTCAACGGCGTCGCCGGTTCGCTCGAAATGGAGCTGAGGACGATCGCGAAGCAGAGCGTGACCGTCGTCGTCAGCTTCGCGCCGTATTCGGCGGAAGCGACGCGCGTCGCGCAGGCGGCGAAAGCGCAGGGCAGCAAGATCGTCGCGATCACCGACAGCGCGGTGTCGCCGATCGCGCTGCACGCGGATGCGCAACTGATCTTCACGCACGACAGCCCGTCGTTCTTCCCGTCGCTGGTGGCCGCGCACGCGATGGCCGAAGCGCTGGTCGCGCAGTTGCTGGCACTGGAAGGCAGCGATGCGATCGCGGCGCTCGAGCGCACGGAAGCGGAACTGCACGCGAAGGGCGCTTACGTCGTTTGACGCGGTACCTGCGGCTGCAATCCTGCGTCATTCACGATTCAACCGGACTCAACCGATAACGTTCACATACGAGGTGAGCGACGCGGGCGTTCGCAAGCAGAGAACGTTCGCAAGCAGATCGTCGCGCCGCTCATCCGATTCAACGAAAGCAGGGCCGGCTCGAACGACTTCCGTTCGCTGGCCGTGGTCGTGACGGATGGCGTGCCGCAAGCCGTGCGCGACCTCGCCAATCCGGACGGCGTGCGGATCGACGGTCGCGCGATGCGCTTTTCCGAAGCCGTCACCGACGTGTTGCTCGGCATCGACGGCGGGCCACCCGCAGCGGAGTAGGCGACTGCGGGCCGGCAGCGGACGGGCGGTGGCGCCGGCCCGCACGTTGCCGGCTGCCGGCCCGCAGTCGGCGCACCGGCTTTTTTCCTGTCGCGCGACGACATTTCGGCGAACGCTGAAACGTCGTGCGCATGACTGGCGTAAGCTCATCCGTCAACTTCTTCCGGGAGTCCGAGATGACCCGTTCCGATCTTCAAGCCCGCCACGCCGAGGCCTTCCGCGCACTGCATGCACGCCCTGGCGCCTTCATCATCCCGAACCCGTGGGACGCAGGCACCGCGCGCCTGCTTGCGATGGCCGGCTTCGAGGCGCTCGCGACCACGAGCGCCGGCTATGCCTTTTCGAAAGGTCAGCCCGACAATGCGATCGGCCGCGACGCGATGCTCGATCACATCGCCGAGATCGTCGCCGCGGGCGGCCTGCCCGTCAGCGCCGATCTCGAAAACGGCTTCGGCGACGCGCCCGACACGGTGGCCGAAACGATCCGGCTCGCGGCCGAGGCCGGCGCGGTCGGCGGCTCGATCGAGGACGCGACGGGCCGCGCCGACGCGCCGATCTACGCGCGCGAAGCGGCGATCGAGCGCATTGCGGCGGCGGTCGACGCGGCGCGCGCGCTGCCGTTTCCGTTCACGCTGACCGCGCGGTGCGAAAACTACCTGCACGGCCGCGACGACCTCGCCGACACGATCGCGCGGCTCGTCGCCTATCGCGACGCGGGCGCCGACGTGCTGTATGCGCCGGGCATCACCGATGCGGACGAAATCGCGGCGGTGACGCAGGCGGTCGGCGCGCCCGTGAACGTCGTGATGGGGCTGCGGGGCGGGTTGCTGAGCCTCGATGCGCTGGCGGCGCTCGGCGTGAAGCGCGTGAGCGTCGGCGGCGCGCTGGCGCGGGCCGCGCTCGGCGCGTTCCTGCGCGCCGCGAAGGAGATGGCGCAGGAGGGCACGTTTACGTTCACGCAAGCGGCCGTGCCGGGGCGCGATATCAACCGCTGGTTTGCGGCACCGGATAATTCACCGGTTTTATTCGGGGAATGAGCGAAAGTAAATCGTGGGATCGTTCCCAGTGGAAAGTTTGATTGACTATAATCAACCGACTCCGCGTCCGGATTAATCGGCGGTGACGACGCAAAATACATCGTCTATTCTCTGCATTCCGCCCGTTTGACCGGAGCCGGCGCGCAAGCCGTGCCGGATCGGGCGATCGAGTGTGCGCCATGCGCGTCGATGCCGCGCATTGTTGCATTTTCCGGCCAGTACATTTTTTTGTGCGCGGGAGTTGCCGTCCGATTTTTTGATTGATAATCTGCGGCACGTTCGAATGAACGGTTGGTGGGCCGCCGATAATATCGATATATAAAAATGCTGAGAGAGCGATGACGATCCGAGAAAATCAACGCTTCAGGTTGCGCGTCGGCGATGTCGTGACGCTGAAAACGGGCGGGCCGCGCATGACCGTCACCTATGCCGGGCCGGTCGTGTTCGACGACGGCGACTGGCTGATCTGCCAGTGGTTCGATGAACACGGCGAATTCCGGCAGGAAATGTTCCATCACGACACGGTGGTGCCCGAGCCGCGCGCGATTTCGGCCGGACGCGTACGCATGCGGATGCAGTCGCACCGCTACCGGTCGGCTGCCTGACCGCCAGCTGTCGTCGCGATGCGGCCACGCCCGGTGCCCGCGCCGCGACATTTCACGCCAGCCCGAAACATGCGGCGGCGCGCCGCGCCGATACTGTCCGCATGAACCCGACCGATCCCATCGCAGCGGTCACGCACCGCGATCCCTATCCCTACTACGCGGCGCTCGTCGACGGGCCGCCGCTCGCGTTCGAAGCCACGCTCGGCCTGTGGGTCGCGAGCCGCGCGGCCGCCGTGACGGCCGTGCTCGGTCATCCGGCCTGCCGCGTGCGCCCGCTGGACGCGCCCGTGCCGCCTGCGTTGCGCGGCACGACGGCCGGCGCGCTGTTCGGCGAGCTGGTGCGCATGAATGACGGCGCGTCGCGGCACGACCTGCCGAAGCAGGCGCTGCGCACGGCGCTCGCGCCGATCGACACGGCTGCGCTGCGCGACCGCGCCGCGCAGCTTGCCGCGCGGCGCTTGCCGGCGCCGGGCGATGCCGGCGCGCTGAACGCGTGGTGCCTGACGGTGCCCGTCTGCGCGGTTGCCGATCTGCTCGGCTTCGACGAGGCGCGGCTCGACGAGATCGCGGCGCAGGTCGTCGATTTCGTCGCCGCGCTGTCGCCGCTGTCGGATGCCGCGGCACTGGCCCGCGCGAGCGACGCGGCGCGGCGGTTGCTCGACCGGATGACGGAGCGCGTCGCGCAGACGCATGCGCACGACGGCACGCTCGTCGCGGCCGTGCAGCAGGCGGCCCGCGCGTCGGGCTGGCAGGCAAGCGGTGCGCTGGTCGCGAATCTCGTCGGGCTGCTGTCGCAGACCTGCGAAGCGACCGCCGCGTGGCTCGGCAATGCGCTGGTGGCATGGCACGGGGCAGTGGAAGCGGGCGCCGCGCGCGTCGCGCCGGACGCCGCCGCGCTCGACGCATTCGTTGCTGAAGCCGGGCGCTTCGATTCGCCGGTGCAGAACACGCGCCGCTTCGTCGCAGCGCGCACGACGATCGAAGGCGTGACCGTCGAAGCCGGCGACGCGATCCTCGTCGTGCTTGCCGCCGCGAACCGCGACCCGGCCGTGCATCGCGATCCGCACCGGCTGATGCCCGGCCGCGCGGCCGGGCCGAATTTCGGCTTCGGCACGGGGCCGCATGGGTGCCCGGGCGAGCGAATCGCGCGGGCCGTGACGGCGGGGGCGTTCGGGGCGTGGCTACGTGCGGGTGGCGGGCCGCCGCGCGGCGGGCTGGCGTGGCATTACCACGCGTCGACCAACGTCAGGATGCCGAGGTTCGACGCAGTGCGGTAACGGGGAAAGAGGGACTTAACGGCAGCCTTGCTTCTCCGCCCATTGTTCCTGGGCGGCGACGCGGCGCTGCACGCGCTCGACGAGACCGGTCGAGAAGGTCCGCATGCTGATGCCGCGGCGTTTGGCGAGGATGGTTTGCGCGACGTCGGTTTGCGGGTTCGGCTGGCATGCCCAGTACAGTGTCATCAGCCAGCCGATGCCGGTCCACCCGAACAGCGCGTTGAACATCGCGACCGTCAGCTTGTCGTGCCGGCCGCGCCGGTCGGCAATGACCGCCGGCAGAAAATAGATCGCGATCGCGGCCACCGAACCGGCCACTTGAATCAGGACTGCGTTCTGCATGTTGCTGCTCCATCCCAACTGCAATGGGACCGATTGTCGCGCTTTTTCCGTTCGTGTGCTGGCAATTGATTGTTGCGTTTTTAGTGACGATCAGCCCGCTTCGGCATCCGCCGGCTGCACTTCGTTGCTCAGCGAGAAACCTTCGTCGAGCCAGCCGGTGATGCCGCCGATCATCAGCTTCACCGGCCGGCCGAGGCGCGCGAGCCGGATCGCCGCGCGCGCGGCGCCGTTGCAGTGCGGGCCCGCGCAGTACACGACGAACAGCGTGCCGGCCGGATGGCCGGCGAGCTTGCCGGCGATGATCTTGCGGTGCGGCAGGTTGCGTGCGCCGGGCACGTGGCCGGCCGCAAATTGCTCCGGACTCCGCACGTCGAGCAGCACGAAATCGGGCGCGCCGGACGCGAATGCATCGTGCACGTCCCAGCAATCGGTCTCGAAGCGCAGCGACGCTTCGAAGTGCGCGAGGGCGGCGGCGCTGTCGGCGGCGGGGACGTCGGTGACGTATGACATGAAAGGCGCTCCTGAGGAACGGCGCGGAATGCGCCGGAATGAGGGGCAGTATCGCGGTTCCGCAGCTTTTCCGGCAGTGGCGCGATCGACAAGTTCCGGTAACATCGCGCCATGCACAATCATCTCGTCGTCGCGCTCGCCTACGATCGCCTCTGCACCTTCGAATTCGGCTGCGTGGTCGAACTGTTCGCCCTCGAACGCCCCGAGCTCGGGGTCGACTGGTATCGCTTCGCGGTCTGCGCGAGCGAGCCGGGGCCCGTGCGCGCGGCGGGCGGCATCACGGTCGCCGCGCCTTACCGGCTCGCGATGCTCGATCGCGCGGATACCATCGTGATTCCCGGCTGGCGCGATCCGGATGAACCGCCGCCGGAACCGTTGCTGAAGAAACTGCGGGCCGCGCATCGCCGCGGCGCGCGGCTCTGCTCGATCTGCTCGGGCGTGTTCGTGCTGGCGGCGGCCGGCGTGCTCGACGGCCTCACGGTGACGACCCACTGGCGCTATGCGGAGAAACTGCAGGCGCGCTATCCGGCGCTGCGCGTGAATCCCGATGCGCTTTACGTCGACGAAGGGCAGGTCGTCACGTCGGCCGGGTCGGCGGCGGGGCTCGACATGCTGCTGCATCTCGTGCGCCGCGATCACGGCGGCGCGATCGCGAACCGGGTCGCACAGCGCCTCGTGCTGCCACCGCATCGCGACGGCGGCCAGGCGCAGTTCGTGCCGCGCCCGGTGGCGCCGGGCGGCACCGACCGGCTCGCGAAGCTGATCGACTGGATGCGCGCGCACGCGGCCGAGCCGCACACGCTCGCGTCGCTCGCCGCACAGGCCGCGATGAGCACGCGCACGCTGCAGCGCCAGTTCGCGGATGCGACGGGGATGTCGCCGCTCGCATGGCTGATCCGCGAGCGCGTGAACGTCGCGAAGGACATGCTCGAAGCGCATCCCGGGCTGTCGCTCGCGCAGGTCGCGGCGCGCGCGGGGTTCGGTTCCGAGGAATCGCTGCGCCGGCATTTCCGGCGCGTCGCGGCGACGAGCCCGGCCGCATACCGGCGCGGGATGGATCGCGGCGTCAGACCGCCGGACGCGTGAGCGTCGCGTCTTCTCCTGCCTCAGCGGCGCCCGGCCGTCGGTCGCTTCTTGCTGACTTCAAGCGCGCGTAAGATGGCGGTCGCCGTGCGGCGATCCGATCCACGCATGCCGCGCATCCCGCGCCGCTGCAGGAAGCCGCCATTGATCCCTCACAACGACAAGGACAATCACCATGGGCCTGCTGGGAAAGCTGTTCGGAAAGAAGCCGCGTGACGAAGCCGCGTCGCCCGCGCCGTCGGCCGGAGCGCCAGACGCCCCGGAAGCATCCGAAGCGGCCGGGCAGAACGGCCCCGACATCGCGCCCGAACTCGCGCCCGCGCTGAACGCATTCCAGGCCGGCCGGCACGAGGCCGCGATCGCGGCGGCCGCGCCGCACGCGGAGCGGCTGGCCGATGCGGCGCGCCTGTGCGCGCTGTCGTACTCGGCGATGAAGCGTTACCCGGATGCGTTTCCGTACTGGCTCGCGTTGTTCGAGCACGAGCCGAGCGCGCACAACGCGGTGCAGCTCGCGACGACGTCCGTGATGTGCGACGAAGTGGAGCGCGGCGAAGCGTGGATGCAGAAGGCCGCCGAGGTCAATCACGACACGCACGAGCAGTCGGATGTCGCCGCGCGCGTGAACTTCATCTCCGCGCTGATGCAAGGCGGCCACCTGCGCGAGGCGCTGCCGCATCTCGCATGGGTGCGCGACGTGTACGGCCATGTGCGCATCACCGATTCGACCTTCCTCTACATGCGCGGCATTCCGTTCTTTTCTTCCTTCCTCGAGAACAGTCTCGAGATCCTGAAGGCCACGCAGCCGGCCGACGCGATCGCGCCGTGGTACGGCGAACTGAAGGGCAAGCTCGACGAAGAAGGCGAGGCGCAGCTTGCCGCGTGGGTCGGTCAGCTGGCGGCGTAACCGGCGGGTCATCCCGCGTCGCGATGCCGGCCGCGTCCTGCCGGCGCGGCGTCGCGACGCGCGTGCTCAGCGCGTGTTGGTATCGCGTGCGGTTTCCTTGATGCACGCGATCCGGTACACGCCGTCCTCGACTTCGACGCCGTGCGTGTCGTGCGTGAAGCCGGGGAAGCGCAGGTCGAACTGCTCGAGCGCCTTCAGGTAGCCGAGCAGCGGGCCATCGGCCGGCCCCGCGTTCTCGCCGGGCATCAGCAGCGGGATGCCCGGCGGATAGGGCACGACGCCCGTCGCGACGGTGCGGCCCGCCATCTCCGCCAGTTCCAGCATCTCGATGTCGTTGTGCACGAGGTGCTCGAACGCCTCGGCCGGGCTGAAGTCGGGCTGCGGCAGCGTCGAGAAGCCGCGGGACATCATCTCGGTCGTCTTCAGGTCGCTCATCGCGCTGAACATCAGGTCGCACAGCTCGCGCAGGCCGAGCTTGCCGTAGCGATCCGGATAGCGCGCGGCGAGTTCCGGCAGCGCCTGTTCGAGCGGCGCGTTCGCGTCGTAGTCGCGCTTGAAGTCGAGCAGCGTGTTGACGAGCGTGCCCCACTTGCCCTTCGTCACGCCGAGCGAGAACAGGAACAGGATCGTGAAGTCGGTCGTCTTCTCGACGACGATCCCGTGCCGGTCCAGATACGCGGTGACGACCGACGCCGGAATGCCGACCGGCATCAGCCCGCCGTGCGGCGCGACGCCCGGCGTGACGATCGACACCTTGATCGGATCGAGCATGCAGTAGTCGTCCTCGATCTCGCCGAAGCCGTGCCACGTATCGCCCGGATGCAGCACCCAGCACGACGGATCGGTGGCGAGCAGCGTTTCGTCCGCTTCATGGAAGCGCACGCGCCGGCCCGTCTTGCGATCGACCACGGTGTCCGGCTGCCAGCCGTTGAAGAACCAGTCGTCGTTCTCCTCGCATTCCGCATGCAGCCGCGCGAGCATCCGGCGGAACGAGACGGCCTCGCGGATCGCGTCGGTCGTCAGCGCCTCGCCGCCGGGGCCGTCCATCATCGCGGCGCTCACGTCGTTCGACGCGATGATCGCGTAGTTCGGCGACGTCGACGCATGCATCATGTACGCCTCGTTGAAGCGCGCATGCTCGATCGGGTTGCGGCCGTCGCGGACATGGATGAACGACGCCTGCGACAGCGCGGCGAGCAGCTTGTGCGTCGATTGCGTCGCGAACACGGTCGGCTTGCTCGCGTCGTGCTGCGACGGATCGCCGTGCATCGCGTGACGGTCGCGGTAGATCGGGTTGAAGCGTGCATAGCCGTACCACGCTTCGTCGAAATGCAGCCGGTCGACGCTCTGGCCGAGCAGTTCCTCGACGCGCGCGACGTTGTAGCAGAGACCGTCGTAGGTCGAGTTCGTGATCAGCGCATGCACGGGCGTCGGATCGATGCCGTCGCGGCCGCGCACCAGCGGGTTCGCGTCGATCGCGAGGCGCACGGCGGCGGCCGTGAGCCGTTCCGGCATGATCGGCCCGATGATCCCGTAATGGTTGCGCGACGGAATCAGGTAGGTCGGGATCGCGCCGGACATCGTCATCGCATGCTCGGCCGACTTGTGGCAGTTGCGGTCGCACAGCGCGACCTGGTTGCGTGTGACGCTCGCCATCAGGATCACGCGGTTCGACATCGACGAGCCGTTCGTCACGTGATACGTGCGGTGTGCGCCGAACACGCGCGCCGCGTAGCGTTCGCTTTCGCCGATCGGGCCCGAGTGGTCGAGCAGCGAGCCGAGTTCGCCGACCGAGATCGACAGGTCCGAGCGGAACAGCGCTTCGCCGAAGAATTCGAAGTACGCGCGGCCGACCGGCGATTTCAGGAACGCGGTGCCGCCGGTGTGGCCCGGCGTGTGCCACGAGTATTCGTACACGCGCGAGAACTGCGCGAGTGCGCGGAACATCGGCGGCAGCACGGTCTCGCGATAGCGTTCGATCGCGGCGACGATCCGCCCGCCGATGAAGGCGGTGGTGTCCTCCAGCAGCCAGATGAAGTCGTCGGCCTTGCGCATCGCGTCGACGGGAATCGCGGCCGCGCTCGCCCGGCTCGCGAGCAGGAACACCGGCACCGTCGCGTTGCGCGCGCGCATCGCGTCGAGCACGGCCTGCGCGGGTGCATGACCGGGATCGTTGCCGAGTTCCCAGTTGAGCAGCAGGCACTGGATCGCGGGATCGGCGTCGACCACCGCGCGCGCGTCTTCGGCGGACGTCGCGATCACGACGTCGACGAGCCGCGTGCGCAATTCTTCGGCGAGCGCGCTGGCCGCGCGTCCGGTGGCCGTGCGTTCGTCGATGTCGTGCTGCACGAGCAGCGCCTTCATGCCGAGGCGGCGGAACGCCGGTTGGGTCAAGGAAGCGGTCATGGGTTATTCCCCCGTTTGCTGGGTTGCCTGGACGCCCGCGGCCGGCGAGCGTGCGTGAAGGAGGTCGGCCTCGTGTCGGCCCACGGAGATCCAGAAGGTCGCGACGAGCGCGACGATGGTGACGCCGAGCGCGAGATAGCGCACCCAGCGCGGCGAACGGCCGCCCGGATGGACGTGGGTTTCCTCGATTTCGCGCTGGCGGTTGATCGACAGCTCGTAGAACACGATCGTCGCGATCACGAAGATCAGCGACCAGCGCGTCTGCTGGCCGTCGGAGCCGACCATCGCCCACAGTGCGTAGACGGCGCCGATCAGGCCGACGATCGTGTAGAAGGTGAACTGGTGCGACGGCATCTTGCCGTAGCCGAGCACCTTGATCGCGATGCACGAGTAGATGTACGGCAAGAGCGTCATGATCACGGCGATCGACGCGATCTTGCCGAACTGCTCGCTCGCGCTCGGCGACATCGTCGCCAGCACCTGCACGGACATGATCACCGCGACGATCGCGAGGCCGGCAGACGGCACGTTCTTCGAGTTGACGCGCGCGAACACGCCGGCGAACAGGCCGTCGTCGGCCGCGGCCTTCGCGGTCTGGCCGACCAGCAGCGTCCAGCCCGCGAGCGAGCCGAGGCAGCCGAGCGCCGCGCAGATCGCGACCGCGTTCGCGGCGGTGTCGCCGAGCGCGAGCCGCGCGGCATCCGCGAACGGCGCGCTCGACGCGAGCAGCGCCTTGTTCGGGATCATCCCCATGATCACGGTCGAGCTGAGCACGTAGCAGACGGCCGCGAGCACGACGCCGCCGACGGTCGCGATCGGCACGTTGCGCGACGGGTTCTCGACGACGCCGGCCGACACCGACGCACTCTCGACGCCGATGAACGCCCACAGCGTGAAGTTCAGCGTCGCGCCGATCGCGCTGAAGCTGCTTGCGCCCGACACGTTCCAGCCGGCGAAATACACGTCCTTGCTGAACCAGAACCAGCCGAACACGGCCATCCCGAGGATCGGCACGAGCGCGAAGATCGTCGTGACCGACTGCACGCGGCCGACCACGTTCGGCCCGAGGATGTTCGCGTAGGTGAACAGCCAGATCACGAAGATCTGCGCGAGCGCGAACACGAGCGGGTCGCGCAGCATCGGGAAGAAGTGCGTCAGATAGCCGAGGCCGGCGACCGCGAGGCCGACGTTGCCGAGCACGTTCGCGAGCCAGTAGATCAGGTTGGTCTGGTAGCCGATGTACGGGCCGAACGACTTGCGCGCATACGCGTACGGGCCGCCCGCGGCCGGGTCGATCGCGGCGAGCTTCGCGAACACGAGCGCGAGCGACACGGCGCCGACCACGGTGATCAGCCAGCCGAAGATCGCGATGCCGCCGGTGGCGGCGAGGTTCGCGGGCAGCATGAAGACGCCGGAGCCCATCATGTTGCCCGCGACCATCAGCGTGGCGGGGATGACGCCGATTTTCGGCGCGGAAGTCGCGGCTGGCGCGGCGGCGGATCGGGAGGAGGACGAGCTGGCATCCGACATGCGAGGCTCCTTGAGTGAACGTGACGCGGTTGAGGTGGCGCGGCCCGGCGCCGGTCGACGATTCCGGAATGGATCGCCGTTTTATTAAACGACGTCATGTTATATCGTCCATCGAATCGGTTAATGGTTAACGCTGAAATTTAATGGGTTAAATTTTGACGAATGTCATTGAAATTACCGGATTGGTGGTTCCGTGCGGAGCTGGCGGGGCAGTGTGGAAGGATCGATGCGGGTTGCTGCGGTGATGGCGGAAGCCGAAAATCAGGCTGATCGACATTGGGTGGATAATTCATATTCTTGTCCAACTGGTTAAATCATTTCGTGATGTAAATAATGCGGCCGTTCATGATCGAATGTGTCGATTATGATCGGGCGCGTTGAACAGACAGGCGCGCCGCCGGCGTGCATGACGATCTTTTCTTTCGAAGGGTGATGCCGATGCTGCCTTCCCGTTTGCCGTTGATCCAGGCCCCGATGGTCGGTTCGCTGAGCGCGCTTGCAATCGCAGTCTGCGAAGCGGGCGGGCTCGGCTCGCTCGCCTGCGCGGCGCTCGGTCCGCGGCAATTGCGCGACGAGATCGTGGCGATCCGCGCGCGCACGCAGGCCCCGTTCAACGTGAACTTCTTCTGCCATGCGCCGCCCGCGCCCGACGCCGAGGTCGACGCGCGCTGGCGCGCGGCACTGGCCGGCTACTACGCGGAAGCCGGGCTCGATCCGGCCGACGTGAAAGGCGGCGCGGGCCGCGCGCCGTTCGACGACGCGATGTGCACGGTCGTCGAGGAATGGCGGCCGGCCGTCGTGAGCTTTCATTTCGGGTTGCCGGACGACGTGCTGCTCGAGCGCGTGCGCCGCACGGGCGCGCAGGTCGTATCGTCGGCGACGACCGTCGAGGAAGCGCGCTGGCTCGACGCGCGCGGCGTCGATGCGATCGTCGCGCAGGGTGCGGAGGCCGGCGGCCATCGCGGGATGTTCCTGACCGACGACATTCACGCGCAGCCGGGGCTGTTCGCGCTGTTGCCGCAAGTCGTCGACGCGGTGCGCGCGCCGGTGATCGCAGCCGGCGCGATCGCCGACGGCCGCGGCATCGCGGCCGCGTTCGCGCTCGGCGCACGCGCGGTGCAGATCGGCACCGGCTACCTGCTGACGCCGCAGGCCGGCCGCTCCGCGCAGCACCGCGCGGCGGTGCGGGCGGCGCGCGACGACGGCACCCGCATGACCAACCTGTACACGGGCCGGCCGGCGCGCGGCCTGCTGACGCGTTTCATGCGCGAGCAGGGGCCGATGAGCGCGCTCGCGCCCGCGTTCCCGCTCGCGACGGCCGCGGTCGATCCGCTGCGCGGCGCATTCGAACGGCAGGGACGCGACGATTTCTCGCTACTGTGGGCGGGCGAGGCCGCGGCGCTCGCGCGCGAAGAGGACGCCGGGGCGCTGACGCGACGACTGTGGGACGACGCGCTGGCGTGCGCGGCGGGGCTGCGCGACGCATTCCCGCCAGGCGTCTGAACGGGCGCGGAAAGCGGCTTGGGAAAGCGGCTTGGGAAAGGGGCTCGGGAAAGGGGCTCGGGAAAGGGGGCCGGGGACCCGCCCGAAGCGGGCCGCGGAAAGGGTCCCGGAAAGACTCCCGGAAAGGCTCCCGGAAAGGCTCCCGGAAAGGCTCCCGGAAAGGCCCCGGCCGGGGGCCAACGGCGTATCATCCGGGTTTTCGTCAGCCCGATCCAGGCACCCCACCATGACCTCCGTCGACACGACCCCCGTCCTCGACCATGACAAGCTCGTTACCTTCGTCGAGCGCAAGTGGAACGATGAAATCCTCCACGCACTGACCGATTACATCGCGATCCCCGCGAAGAGTCCCGCATTCGACCCCGACTGGGCGCAGCGCGGCTATCTCGAGCGCGTCGTCACCGATGCCGCGCAGTGGGCCGAACGCCAGCCGGTGAAAGGCCTGAAGCTCGAGATCGTGCGCCTGCCGGGCCGCACGCCCGTGATCTTCTTCGAAACCCCTGCAACGCGCTCGGGCAGCACCGACACGATCCTGCTGTATGGCCACCTCGACAAGCAGCCCGAATTCGACGGCTGGCGCGCGGACCTCGGCCCGTGGACGCCGAAGTTCGAGAACGGCAAGCTGTACGGCCGCGGCGGCGCCGACGACGGCTACGCGATCTACGCAAGTCTCGCGGCGCTCGGCGCGCTCGACGAGCAGGGCGTCGAACGGCCGCGCTGCGTCGGCCTGATCGAGACCTGCGAGGAGTCGGGCAGCTACGACCTGCTGCCGTACGTCGACGCGCTGCGCGACCGGCTCGGGCAGGTGTCGCTCGTCGTGTGCCTCGATTCGGGCGCCGGCAACTACGACCAGATGTGGCTCACGACGTCGCTGCGCGGGCTGGTGTCCGGCGACCTGCAGGTCGAGGTGCTCGAGGAAGGCGTTCACTCGGGCGTCTTCGGCGGCATCGCGCCGTCGAGCTTCCGCGTGATGCGCCAGTTGTTCGAGCGCTTGGAAGATGCGAAGAACGGCAACCTGCTGCCGGGCGTGTTCCATTGCGAGATTCCCGACAGCCGCGTGCGCGAAGCCGACGCGGCCGCCGCGATCCTCGGCGACACCGTGTGGAAGGGGCTGCCGTGGGCCTGCGGCGCGGACGGCAAGCCGGTGCTGCCGACCACGACCGATCCGCGCGACGCGCTGCTGAATTCGACCTGGCGCCCGTCGCTGTCGGTGACGGGCGCGGCCGGCCTGCCGGCGCTCGCCGACGCGGGCAACGTGCTGCGTCCGCGCACGGCGTTCAAGCTGTCGCTGCGCCTGCCGCCGCTCGTCGACGCCGCGCAGGCCGTGCAGCAGCTGAAGGCACTGCTCGAACTCGATCCGCCGTACAACGCGAAGGTCACGTTCAAGCCGGACGCGGGCGCCGCGACCGGCTGGAGCGCGCCGGATCTCGCGCCGTGGCTCGCGTCGTCGCTCGACGCCGCGTCGCGCCGCCACTTCGGTGCGGACTGCGCGTACATGGGCCTCGGCGGCACGATCCCGCTGATGAACGTGCTGCAGGAAGGTTTCCCGGCCGCGCAGTTCATGGTGTGCGGCGTGCTCGGGCCGAAGTCGAACGCGCACGGCCCGAACGAGTTCCTGCATGTGCCGTACGCGAAGAAGCTGACCGCGGCGGTGGCGGACGTGATCGCGTCCGCGCGCTGAGCGTTCGGGCTGCCTCTTCCGCCCTCACCGGATCCCACCCGACCAGACGGAGCCTTGCCGATGACCGCGCCGCCGCCCCCCGATACCGACCCGCCGCCCCCCGATACCGACCCGCTGCGCATGCGCGCCGAACCGCTGCACGCATTCGTCGCGGCACTCTGGGAGCGGGCCGGCAGCAGCGAGCGCGAGGCGCGGCTCGTCGCCGATCACCTGGTCGGCGCGAACCTGGCCGGTCACGATTCGCACGGGATCGGAATGATCCCGAACTACGTCGCTTCGTGGCGGGAAGGGCAGCTGCAGTTGAACGGTCACGCGTCGATCGTCCGCGACGGCGGCGCGGTGCTGACGATCGACGGCGGGCGCGGCTTCGGCCAGGTGATCGCGTTCGAGGCGATGGTCGAAGGCATCGAGCGCGCGCGGCGCATGGGCATCTGCGCGATCGGGCTGCGCGACGTCCATCACCTCGGCCGCATCGGGCACTGGGCCGAGCAGTGCGCGCGCGCGGGGCTCGTGTCGTTCCATTTCGTCAACGTGCCGGGCGACCTGCTCGTCGCGCCGCTCAACGGCACCGATCCGCGCTTCGGCACGAATCCGTTCTGCGCCGCATATCCGCGCGCGGGCCGGCCGCCGCTGCTGCTCGATTTCGCGACGAGCGCGATCGCGTACGGCAAGACGCGGGTGGCGTACAACCAGGGCAAGCGCGTGCCGGCCGGGTCGCTGATCGATCATCGCGGCCAGCCGACCGACGAACCGGCCGTGATGCACGAGCAGCCGTTCGGCTCGCTGCTGCCGTTCGGGCTGCACAAGGGCTATGCACTGGCCGCGATGTGCGAGATCTTCGGCGGCGCGCTGGTCGGCGGGCATACGACCTACGGCGACACGCTGCAGAAGACGAGCGCGATCGTCAACGGGATGCTGTCGGTGCTGATCGATCCGGACGCGTTCGATGCGGCCGATGCGCAGCGTGAGGCCGATGCGTTCGTCGCGTGGGCGAAGGCGTCACCGCAGGCGGGCGATGTGCCGGTGCGGATGCCCGGCGAGCCGGAGGAGGCGAGCCGCGCCGCGCGCGGCGCGGACGGCATTCCGGTCGATCGTGCGACGTGGCGGCAGATCCGCGCAAGCGCGGCGGCCGTCGGCTTCGACGACGCGGAACTCGACGTGTGGACGCAGCGCTGCACGGCGTTCGAATGAGCTGGCAAGCGGAGAAGGCGCACGGCGAGGAGATCGCGTACCAGCTCGCGCCGCTCGGCAAGGTCGAGGTCGCGCGGTTCTTCAGCGGCGCCGCGATGCGGCTCGACGGCGTGATGTTCGGCTTCATGTCGCGCGGGTCGCTGTTCCTGCGCGTCGACGACGTGAACCGTCCGGCGTTCGTTGCGGCGGGGATGGGGCCGTTCTCGTACGAGCGGCCCACGCGCACCGTTGCGCTCGAGGGCTATTACGAAACGCCGGCCGACGTGCTCGAGGACGCGGGCGCGCTGTTCGACTGGTGCCGCGGCGCCTATCGCGCGGCGCTGCTGGCGGGGGCGCCGAAGCGCAAGGCAAAGGTAAAGGCGGCGCCAAAGACGCCGTTGGAATCGAAACCGGCTACGAAGCGGTGTGCGAAACCGTCCGCGAAGCCGACGCCGAAACCGGCATCGAAGCCGGCCGTGAAATCCGGCGTGAAGCGCAAGCAATCGTAGTGTCATCGACGCGTCGCCTGCCCCGGATACGCGAAAACATCAAGCCGGCCACCCGCATCTTCCCCGTGCTTCACAACGGTGGCTTCGACGTTTATGATCGGCGCGGATCGCGTCCGTGTCTGGCTCGACCCGCGCCTGCCCTGACGGCGGTCACGCGAACGGCGCATCGTAAGCCGCGCGAATGCTTCCCCCCACTCATCGTTCCAGACGGAGATAGCCGATGCTCGTCCTGATTCTCGGTTTAGCGATCTTTCTCGGTGTGCATTCGATCCGGATCGTCGCGGACGGCTGGCGGTCCGCGACCATCGCGCGGATCGGCGAGAAACGCTGGAAGGGCCCCTATGCGATCGCGTCGATCGTCGGCTTCGTGCTGATCATCTGGGGTTACGGGACCGCGCGCCAGGGCGTGACGCTGCTGTGGGTGTCACCCGTCGGTGTCCGGCACCTCACGGGCATGCTGACCGCGATCGCATTCGTGCTGATCGCCGCGGCCTACGTGCCGCGCAACCGCATCAAGACGCTCGTCGGCCATCCGATGGTGGCCGGCGTGATGGTGTGGGCGGTCGCGCACCTGCTCGCGAACGGCACGCTGCATGCGGTCGTGCTGTTCGGCGCATTCTTCGTGTGGTCGCTGGTCGATTTCGTCGTGTGGCGCGCACGCGACCGCCGCGACGGCGTCCGCTATCCGGCCGGCAGGCTGTCGGGCGATGCCGTGACGATCGTGGCGGGGCTCGTCGCATGGGCCGTGTTCGCGCTGTTCCTGCACGGCCCGCTGATCGGCGTGCGGCCGTTCGGTTGAACACGCCGGCCCGCAACGCTTGACGAGCGGGGCGCACAAGCCGCCCCAGGCGCCCGCGACATCGATGCAGGCGCATGACGCGCCCTGGCTCGACGCACGGACGCCTGCCTGAGCGCGCGATCGGCGCGCGCGCGTCAGATCGGCTTGACGAACAGGCCGACGGTCAGCGCGGCGCCGATGCAGACGATCGCGATCCGCAGCACGCGCTCGTTCACGCGGTGCAGCGCCCACGCGCCGAGCAGGCCGCCGACGATCGCGCCGCCGCCGAGTGCGATTGCCGCCTGCCAGTGCAGGTGCGGCGAGGTCAGGAACAGCACGACCGCCGACGCGTTCATCACGCCCGCGAGGGCATTCTTGGTCGACATCGCGTGACGCGGCGACAGGCCGGCCATCGTCAGCGCGGCCATCATCAGGAACCCGATGCCGCCGCCGAAGTAGCCGCCGTAGATCGCGATCAGGAACTGCGAGATCGCGGCCGTGACGGGGCCGAGGTGCTGCGTGCCGGCGCCCGGCTTGCGGAAGAAACTGCCCCATGCGAACACGACCGTCGCGAACAGCACGAGCCACGGCACGAGGTGCGAGAAGATCGACGACGGGGTTTTCAGCAGCAGCAGCCCGCCGAGTGCGCCGCCGACCACGCTGATCGCGAACAGCGCGCGAAACGGCAGCTTGCCCGCGCCGCGCACCATGTTCCGGCTTGCCCAGCCCGTCGTGACCTGGCCGGGAAACAGCGCGACCGTCGACGTGATGTTCGCCGCGAGCGGCGACATCCCCGACACGATCAGCGCGGGCAGTGTGACGAACGAGCCGCCGCCCGCGAGGGCGTTCTGCAGGCCGGCCCACAGGCCGGCGACGATGATGAGAGCGAGCATTCGTGCGGGAGCGTAGAGGTGGTGGGTCGCGCGGGCCGGAGGCGCGCGCGGGGGTCGCCCGATGGTAATGCAGGATCGCGGCGGCGCAAACAGGGGCAAGCGTGCAGTGTGTCGTACGCAGGGCGGCGGCCGGTCGACGCGGGGCGTTGCGCCGGGCTTCAGGCCATCCCCGCCGTGCGCACGACCGGCGCCGCGTTACCCGTTCGGCTGCGCGCCGGCGTCCTCCGCAGCCGCATCGCCGTCGACGTCCGGATAGACGAGCGTGCCGTCGTCCCGGATCACCGCGCCGGCCGTGAGACGCGCGGGCTCCACGCGATTGCGGCCCATGATGTGCAACACTGTTTCGCCGCGTGCGATCAGGTAGTCGGACACGATGCGCCGGTGACAGCGCCACCACACGGCTTCCGAACACATGATCGCGCAGCGCTGCCGGTGCCCTTGCGCGACCAGCTGGTCGAGGCCCGTTCGAAACTCGGATGACAGCGCGTAGTCGGCGTAGCGATGGAAGCTGCGGTTCGTCCAGAAGTCGTTGACCTCGTCGGGCACGCCGCGCGACTTGCCGCGCAGGCCGCCGAGCGCCGCGATGTGTTCGTACGCGATATCGACGGCGGCCAGTGCGTCGGGGAGCGTCGCTTCGTTGAACTGCGGATTCGTGCGCGAGCGCGTCATCTTCCGGATATCGGCAAGCAGTGCGATATCGACCGCGTCGAGCAGGTCGACGAATTCGTCGAGCGTGCGGTTCGAATGGCCGATCGTGTAGAACGGGAGCGTCACGCGTCGTCCTTGCCCGCCATGCGTTCGAGCACGCGGCCGCGATGCGCGGCGATGTGGTCGGTGCGGTCGCTCTTGATCTCGTATTGCGGATCGTCGGGCGACGCGCGGTGGCGATGCCCCTTGTAGTCGAAGTCCTGCGTGTGGATCGCGATGATCGTGCCGGTCACGTAACCGGCTTCGGAATTCCAGCGAACATGGTCGCCCAGCTTGAACGGCGTCGTCATGCGGGGGCCTCCTTGAATCGATGCGGTGTCGTCTGTCGTTGCCGTACGCATTATCGGCGCTGGCCGCGCACGAAAAAAGATAGGGATGGCTGGATAGGGCCGTGTTGCTGGCGCAAGCGTCATGCCAGCGACGTTGTTGGCGCAAGCTCTGGCGGATCGAATGACCGCGATCCGCGCCTGCCGTAGTGTCGAGTTGCACGTAGGTCGCGTGCCGTGCCACCCGGGACGGAATATCGCGTCAAACGCGTAGCCACTCGCTGTCTGGCCGGCGAAGTGTGTTGATCCATTTCGCGAGCAGCAGCGGCTACGCGCTGCGCTTCAAAGATCCGTATTTTCAAGCAGTGTCTTCAACTGAGCCAAAAAATGATCAACCGGCGGCGTCGCCACACCCGGGCGCTTGGCCAGATCGTCGTACCGGCGCACCCGAATCGCCTCCTGCGCGTAGGGTTTGCCGATAAACGCTTCGACCTCTTCCCGCGACATCAAGCCCCCCTGCAATTGAAGCGAGCGGATCGAATCCGGTGCGAGGCACTGCGTATATTCCTGTTCGACCGTGCACAGATAGCGTTTCGCTGCCACGTGCAGCCGGATCGGTTCGGTCACCGCGGGACCGAAGTACTGCGCAAGCCAGCGCGCTCCGCGCTCTTCGTGCGTGTCATCGATGCCTCTGGCTGCGCAATCTTCCCCAAGATCATGAATCATATGACCAGCGTCATGAAGAAAGGATGCGGCAATCAGGCTGGCCGGTTCGTTATTCGCCTCCGCCAGCGCGCCCGCCTGCAAGGCGTGCTCCTGTTGCCGTACGGCAGTCAGTCCATATCGCCCCTGGGCAGCATCCGTATAGAGGACGGCAAGTTCGTTCAGGATTGAGGACATCAAATTCTCCTTTCGGTTGTCACAACGTTAAGCTCGACATGAGCGATTCGATAGATGTCATCTCAGCCGAACCGAGACGACACCGGTCGCCAGCATGGGGGGCGTCAGATCTCACGCGACGGCCGCAGGCTCCACGTCGAAGGGCGTGTCGCCTAGCAACTGGACCCGTGACCGGTCTGCCACGATTCGTCCCTTTTGCATCACCACCGCACGCTTCACCACCGACGCGACAAAACTCAGGTCTTGATCGACGATCAGCATCGACAACTGGTCTTCCTGCGCGATCCTGTTCAGGAGGTCCGACAATTCATCACATACCGACGGTTGGACACCGTCCGTGATCTCGTCAATGAGCAACAGCCGCGGGACCGTGATCAGTGCCCTTGCCAATGAAAGCAGTTGACGCTCGCCGCCGGAAAGTGCGGCACCCGGCCGTTTGAGCAGGCGATTCAGCCGGGGTATCCGGGCTAGCACTTTCTCGATAGCGTGTTCGCGCCGGCCACGATCCGCAAACGATGCGAGACGCAGGTTCTCCATCACGGTGAGCTTCGGAAAACCAGTGCATCCCTGCGCCACCAGGCTGATTCCGGCTTGGCTCCTCAGGTGAACGGGCACCCCATGGATCGGGGCCCCGCGCCAGGTAATCGTTCCGGATCGAACCGGCAAGGTGCCCATCACGGCGCGCAAGAGCGACGTCTTGCCCATGCCGTTGTAGCCGACGACACCCACGATCTCCCCGTCGCCCATTGCCAGATTCGTGCCGTGCAAGACCGGAGCGTCGTCATAACCGGCAGTCACGTCCTTAAGAATGAGCATCGCCCGCTTCCTTCTTTCGACCGAGGTAAACGTCGCGCACGGTTTCGTTTGCCTGAATGTTGGCCATCGTGTCCTCGGCGAGGATTTCCCCTTTGTGGAATACGGTTACGCGTTGCGCAAGACGCGCAATGAAGTCGAGATCGTGTTCGACGACGATGACGGTGGCCTGTTTGTTGAGGAGTTTGATCAGTTCCACCGTCTTCAGCATCTCGCTCGAGGTCATGCCCGCTGTCGGCTCGTCCAGCAAAGCCAGGCGGGGGGCACTGGCTCTGAGCATCCCCAGTTCGCACCATTGGCGATGCGCGTGCGACAGGCTGCCGACCGGCATGCCGGCCATTTCTTCCGTAAAGCCGATTTCCTCGAGCGTCGCCGCTACCTTGCTTGACGCGCGGCGCCTGGACAAACCCTGACCGCGCAGGGCCAGCCAGATGCTTTCGCGCACACTGAGGTTCGGATACACGCTGGGAATCTGGTTCTTGATGGCAATGCCCAGCCGCGCAACCTGGAAGCTGGGGAGGGCGCTGACGTCCGCTCCGGCAAAGTACACCGATCCGCTGGTCGGCCGGTATTGATGCGTCAGGCATTTGAACAACGTGCTCTTGCCTGCACCGTTCGGGCCGATCAGACAACGTATCTCGCCGGGAAACACCTCGAAATCGACGTTGTTGACGGCGCGCACCGCGCCAAACTGTTTCACCAGCGCATGAGTCGAAATGATGGGCGTCAGCTTCATTCGGGTGCCCTCGATATCGGTGCAATCCGGCGGAGCCGGACGCTCCTGGTCGTGATCCACGGCAGAATGCCCTGCGGAACCAGCAGCACGAAAACGATGATCACGGTGCCGAACACCAGTTCGGTGTTGATCGTCTGGCTTGTCCCGAGGTAGCTCGCCAGCAGTTGGAAGCCGAGGCTCGCCACCACGGGGCCGGCCAGGGTGCCCAGGCCGCCTGCGATAACCCACAGGACGAATTGCGACGCCTGGGACAGGTCAAATGCGTTGGGACCGACGAACCCCGAGACCGACGTATAAAGCGCCCCGGAAAGTCCGGCTGCCATCGCGCTGAGTGCATATCCCAGCAATTTGTACAGGCGCACGTCGTACCCGAGTAACTCGCTTCGCAATTCGTTCTCCCTGATCGCAGCCATCACACGACCGGTTCGATGCTCGCGCAACCACGTCAGCGCCGCGTAGACGATGGCCAGGGACATCACGCAGGTAACGAACGTCGCCTCGACCGACAGTTGCGCCGCCGGCTGGCCGGGAATGTTGAGACCCGGCGCGCCGTTGATCCCGTTGAACCCGCCAAGCGGAACGCTCCCGAGGTGGTAGAACGGATCCGCCGTGCTGCTGAAAAACGAAAAGAAGATCAACGTCACGCACAGGGTGATGACCGAGAGGTACACATCGCCCAGGCGACTGAAGAACAGGAAGTAGCCCAGCGCGAGGGATACCACGACGGCGAGGGCGACGGCGACGACGATCGCCCACGTGCTGCTACCCGTATTGAGGGCGCACAGCGCATAGGCATACGCACCGAGACCGAAAAACGCGGTATGTCCGAGACTGAGAACGCCCAGCGTCCCCCACACGAACGCGAGGCCCAGGCCGCCGATGGCCAGCGCCGCGTAACCCGACCATGCGACGAGGTGGAACGGGTCGAGCAGGTACGGCGCGCAGATGCCCGTCGCGATGAGTACAAGAAAGAAGGTATGTCTGATGATGAGTTGACGCATGTTAGTGCTCCCGGGTCCAGAGTCCGGATATGCCCTTCGGATAGATGCGCAGCAGGACAATCGCTACCAGCAACAGGGCCGCCTGTCCGACGATGGGGGTTGCAAGGTAGGAGACGAGCGCCTCGACCGGACCCAGGACCGTGGCCGCTGAAATCAGCCCCATGACTGGCGAGCCGCCGCCGCAAATGACGGAGACGAAAGCCTTCGCGATGTAGGCGGCGCCCATGTGTGGCGTGACGCCCGAGATCGGCGCCAGCAGCGCGCCGGCAAAACCGCTCAAGGCTGCACCCAATGCAAAGGTCACCGCGTAGATTCGCTGCCGGTTGAAGCCGAGCACCGACACAAGCTCCGGATTGAGCATTGCCGCGCGCGCGATGAGTCCGAAGCGCGTTCTCGTCAGCGCGAGAAAACCGAGCCCGACCAGCGCGAACGAAATTGCGACGATCGCGATCTGGTAGACACCCAACGTATAGCCGCCCTGCCCGATGGGGATATGCCCGAGCGGGGCGCTGACGCCAT
The DNA here is from genome assembly GCF_003853415.1 of Burkholderia sp. Bp9142. Classification (GTDB taxonomy): domain Bacteria; phylum Pseudomonadota; class Gammaproteobacteria; order Burkholderiales; family Burkholderiaceae; genus Burkholderia. Next base: position 296,593 of record NZ_QTPP01000003.1, read on the forward strand.
TGATCGTGTTTCCAAAGATCGCGGTTACCCCGCCAGTCAGAAACAGGCTCAGGCCCCACGTTGCCAGCATTGTCCCGACGAGATTGCCGTACATGCGCCTGATGATCAGGCGCTCCACGACGTACCCGATGAGGCCCACGGTCAACGGTGCCGCGAGAAAGATCGCAAGCCAGATGTTCAGCCCGAGACGGGACGCCAGGATGGTCGCGTACCCACCCAGCATCAGAAACTCGCCATGCGCGAAATTGATGACCCGCATCATGCCAAAAATGACCGCGAGCCCCGAACTGATCAGTGCCAGCACCGCGATGGCATTGACGATCGTGAAGGCCAGAATCAGCGTTTTGTCCATGTTTCACCCGCGCATCGTGCGTCGCGACAGGAAGTCTTGCGCGCGACGGTCCCACGTGGTCCGCCGCGCGCCATCCGTCACAACGGCACACAGCACTCAAAGTTGCGGTTGCAGAAATTCGGTCTGGGCAGGATATTGGGGAACGTTGCATCGGCCGCCATACGGGTCGGGACGAATCTGCGTCTTCGTCTCGATGAGGTGCCATCTGCGATCCTGTACCCGGATGATGTGGACGTCCTGAGTCGTATGATGGGTCGTGCCGTCGGTGACCATCTTTCCACCCGGCCCCTCCCAGGTGATACCGCTTTCCCAGGCCTTCATCACGGCATCGCGATCGAAACTCTTCGCCCGCTTCACGCACTCGGCCCACAGCATCACGCCGTTGTAGCCGCCGATCGCCTCCCCGCTGAGGTAGGGGTGATCCTTGCCCATCGCGTTGGTGAAGCGGTTCAGGAAGTCCCTGTTCTGCGGCGTGTCCAGTTCCTGGAAGTAGTTGTAGGCCGCATAGATGCCATTGGTCTCCTGCGGCGAAAGCACCTCGTGTTCGAGGCCTGCACCGAAGATCATGGAAACGATCGGGATTTTCTTCAACATGCCGGCCGCGGCCCATTGGCGATAGAACGCCATGGCAGGGCCGCCGACCAGGCACGAATGAATGAAATTCGGCTTGGCCGCCTGAATCTTCGCGATCGCGGACGTAAAGTCCGTCGTGTCGAGCGGGTAGTAGTCGTCGGCCACGACGCTGCCGCCTTCGCGCTTCGCCATGACGTGGTTCCAGGCGCCGAACGTGCGTGGCGCGTTGTAATCCGACGCGATGTAGTAAAGCTTTTTTCCGAGATTCTTGAACGACCACTCCAGCAGCGGGACGATCTGCTGGTTCCCCTCGGTATTGACGCAGAAGGTGTTCTGCTCACAGACACCGCCTTCGTAGACGGACCCGTAGAAGAACGGTACCCGGTACTTGCGGAGAATGGGACGGGTCGCTTCCCGGGCTGCACCGGTAAGCGCACCGATGGCCATCACGGCACGTTCACCAAGCGCGGCCTGCTGGGCATACTGGGGATACTTGTTGATGTCGGACTGCGCGTCGTAGGTCTTCACGACAACCTGTTTGCCCAGAAGGCCGCCGGCCTTGTTCAACTCCCTGGCGGCGAATTGCGCGCACAGGTTGGCGCCGACGCTATAAGCATTGAATGCACCCGAGATGTCATACAGTGCCGCGACCGTCACCGTGTCAGAGCCTGCAACGGCCGAAAACGGAAAGGCTTCAGCCAGTGCTGCTCCCGATAGCGCAGCCGCGGATTTCATGAAACTTCTTCGTGTGACGTTCATTTTGCACCATTAGGTATGCGAAGTAATATGCGTTATGCGACGCACAGAAAAGACGATTTATTACTGGTCTGACTGCATGCGCTGCACCTGATGACCCTTGTCGCGATTCGGGTTGTATCGAAACCGTGGACTGCGGTCGAGGAACTCGTGGTTGTGAATCACGAGCCCGGTGTCGTTGAAAAATGCGATCGAATAGGCCGGCGGTTCGAGGCTCGTCACGATCCCGCTCTCGGCAAAGTCGAGCGCCGTCTGATGGTTCAGGCCCGCGAGCGTGCTGAACGGGATGTTGCGCCACATGCCGGACACCGGCCGATGCACATGTCCGAAGAACACGTGCCCGATATTGTGTCGTTCGACGACCGCGGCAAATGCTTCAGGATTTCGCAGCATGATGGTGTCCATCGACTGAAGATGGATCCGGAACGGCGGATGATGCATGAACAGATACGCCGGCTTGCCGGCCGCTTCGCCAAGCCGTGCGTCGAGCCATGCCTGACGCTTCTCGCAATACCATCCTGCGTGCGTGCCATCCTGCTTCGTGTCCAGAAAAATGAACCGCCCGGCAGGCGTGTCTGCGTACGACTGGATGAAACCGTGCTCGTCTGCCTCGGCGTCGGGAAACACGTTCCGGAACTTGCGCCGGTCATCATGGTTGCCCACGACCAGGCGGACCGGAACGGGGAAGTTGCGCAACGCATCGCGCAGCACGACGTAGGCTTCCTCGTCGCCGTCATGCGCGAGATCCCCGGTCATGATGCACATGTTCGCATCAGCGTGATGGGTCGCCACGTGCGCCAGGCAGGCATGCAACCTCTCCTGCGGATCGCTTTCAAACAGCTGCTGGCCCGGCGGGACCAGATGGACGTCAGTGATATGAATGATTTTCATTGATTGACCGGCAAATTTTCCTGGTGCATCGAGTGTTACGTCGCCTTGCGCCACAGCCGGGCTGACGCGATTTCCGCCCCCTGCACCATGGCCTCGAGCTTCTTCCATGCGATATCGGGATCGACCGTCTTCATGGTGGCGAGACTGGCGAAACCGCAGTCCGTACCGGCAATCACGCGCTCGCGCCCGACCAGATCGGCATACTGCTGGATTCGTTGTGCCACGACTTCACGGTGTTCGATGTAGTTGGTGCAGGTATCGATCACGCCTGGCACGATGATCTTGTCGTCCGGAAGGGGCGTTTCCCTGAACAGGCTCCATTCATGCGCGTGACGCGGATTCGCCGCTTCGAGCAGGATGGCCATGGGGCGCGCGGTAACGATGAGATCGAAGATCTCGTGCAGGTCGATATCGTGATGATGCGGGGATTCGTAGTTGCCCCAGCACAGGTGCATCCGGACGCGATCGGGCGGGATATCCCGCAACGCATGATTCAGCACCTCGACGAGCAGCGCGACTTCGTTCCGGAACTCCGCGACGCCGAGCGGCTCGGCACGGAAATGACGCCCCAGCGCCAGGTCAGGGCAGTCGACCTGCAGGATCAGGCCGGCGGCGACGATTGCGTCGTATTCATGCTTCATCGCATCAGCCAGCGCATAGAGATAGGCTTCGTGGCTCGGGTAGTGCCGGTTCGGCATGTAATGCGCCATGATGCCGGGCGAGGAGGCGTTCATGAAGCCGTCCTCGTGCGCCACGTTCGCAAGCGCCGACTTGAAGTTGGCGATGTCCGTCTGCAGTTCGGCTTCGCCGCGATACGCGATCGGGCCAATGCATGCGGGCGTCTGGATATCGAGGTTCACACGCCTCGCGAAGTTCGGAAACTCGGTGAGCTCGGAGAGCGCGAGCGTTTGATTGGCGCCGGTGAGGCCGCTCAGACGATTGCGTGCGTAGGTCGAATACGCGTACTTGCTCATCTCGCCATCGTCGATGATCGACACGCCCAGATCGGCCTGCTTTTTCACCACCTCGGCGACGGCGGATACCACCTGTTCCGGGAAGCTGGATGCCTGTCCGGGTTCCAGCGTGCCCATCTCCTTTGCGTACAGCATCTCCTCCAACGGAAGCGGCCGTGGCAGGCTGCCGACGTGGGTGGTCAGTATGCGATCGCTGCTCGTTTTCATCGTTGCTTCCTCCAAAACATACGGCTGGATTGTGTGTCGACCGGGGCCGACCGTTTCACCAATCGTATCCAGTACGATTGACCTGAATAAGTCGTTTTATTAGTTTCGCTAATGCATGACGGGGCATGTGCTGGCGATGCGTCGTGTTGTCCGGCATTGCCAGCCGCCCCCGGTTTGCTCTTCCGAAACCTGAACCCCGGCCGCCTTTCAATCAGATGAATTCGAAACCGCCCGGACCGAGTTCGACATCGTGATAATGGGCGCGCGCCACATCCGGATGTGAACGGATTCTTGCCTTGAGATGATTGGTTCCGACATCGTGAAAGAGAGGGTTGGCAGGATCTTTCGTGATGCCGCGAACCGCCCGCTTCAGATCACCGGTGACGCGAAGCTGCGGCAACGGCGCAAGCAGATTCGCCCCAAGAAAGAACGGCACGGAATATCGGCTGACGCCGGCCGGTGGGGTAATCACGCGATGGACGTCCGCGCGAACGAAGCCGTCGGTGATCATCTCCAGCAGTTCGCCTGTATTCACGATGAAGGAGCCTTCAATGGGCGGCGCGTCGATCCATTCACCTGACGACGACTGCACCATCAGGCCGGGATGATGATCATTGAGCAGGATCGTGATCAGCCCGCCGTCCTTATGCGAACCGACACCCTGCTGGTTCTCGACGCGATCGTCTCCGGGGTAACGAACGATTTTCATATGTTGCGCCGGATGCGGTTCGAACATGGGTTCAAACGTGTCTTCCGGCTCATTGATGGCAACTGCGATGGCTTTCAGGACTGCTCTGCCAACGCGGGTCACCTCGGCCTGGTATGCGGTGATTACCTCCCGCATTTCAGGCAATGCCGGTGGCCATTGGTTGGGCCCGATCGCGCGTTTCCATGGTGCGTCATCGTGCCGAATCGGAAGTGCGGGCCTGTCGGTATCGAAATCGACCTGCTCGCGCCAGTCCTTCTTGCCCCCCGTAAGTTCGAAGCCCACGCGGTTGTAGCCACGGAAATGCGGCGACTTCACCATCTCGATGGCAAGTTTTTCTTCGTCGGGCAGCGCGAAGAACTGCCTCGCCACGTCCAGTACACGACGCGTAAGCGCCGGGTCGACCGAGTGACCGGTCAGGTAGAAGAACCCGTGGTCATAGAGCATGGCGCGCAGATCCGCGACAAAGCGGGGACGCGTCAGCGGAGAGTGAAACAGCGAAAGATCGACGGTGGGTAAGGAGATTGTGCTCATTGCTTCATTGGCCCTCGGCAGGCATCGGCTGCTGGAATGAAGCAACTTTAATCAGTGTGGTTAACGTTCCGGTGACGTCATATTAGTTGTACTTATGCAAAACGTCTGTCTCAGCGTGCTTGCGGCCGGCAGCGGCTATCAGCACGTGTCGGCGCGTCCTGCGACAAGCATTCAGGTGGCCAGTGCCACATCAAAGAAGGAACGAACGAAGTGCAGGGCCCGGCGCCCGCTCGTGGTGACGAGATACGTTTTGTAGAGCCGATCCATCTCCTGAACGGGCCGGGAAGTGAGTTCGTCTTCGGGATACATGCTGTCCTCGAGCGCAATGGCCACACCGAGTCCATGCAATACGGCCTCCTTCATCACCGGGTAGCTGGTCATCTCGATCAGGTCCGTCAGACCGATTCCCAGCTTGCTGCATGTCGCACGCACCTCCCGGGCGGTGAGCGTCCCTTCGCCGGGAAGGATGAGCCCATTCGCGGTCAGCTCCGTGAGCGAGACCGTGTCCTGCCTCGCGAGCGGATGTTCCCGTCGCAGCATCGCGACCATTCTCTGCGAGAGAAGCTCCTCGCGATACAGGCCGGGAAGATCCGCAGGATCGGTGACGATCGCGATATCGACCTGGGATCCCTCGAGCCGTTGCATGGAGGCCGCCCAGGAGACGACGGAAAAGTTGATCTTGACCCCGGGGAAGAGCCGCGAAAACGTCGCGATCAACGGCATCGCAGGACGGGGTGCATTGGCGACTACGGTCAAATGACCGGTCGACAACATTTCGTAAGCACCGATCTTCTCGGACACCAGTTGCTCCAGCACCCGCATCTGATCAGTGAGCGCAAACAGTTCAATCGCCGGCTTGGTCGGCTCCAGACCTGCACGGTAGCGCGTGAAGAGCGGCGCGCCGATCCGCTTTTCAAGATTCGACAGATGCTGCGTGACGGCCGACTGTGTGATGCCCAGCGCGGCCGCGGCATCCGTCACGCTCCTTTGCCTGAACACTTCGGTGAACGCCGCGATCTGGTGTGAACTGAGTTTTCCAGGTTGCATCTCGCCTCGCAGTTGGCATTAGCTGGACTTATAAAACGACACTTCCGGGTAAATTCCGCTTGGTACTTTACATCGGCGCCGGGCAAGAAGGAAAGGGTCCGACGGCCGAAGGCATCAGCGGGAGACTGTGTCTCGCCCCCGTGCGAGGTTCCATGGCGAAAGGCGGCGTTATCTCTTTAATGTAAATAGGACTGCAAATGAAAATGAAGATCGGGCTGTTGGCCGGAGCACTTGCTGTGGCGTCTGCGTCAACGATGGCCCAGAGCAGCGTAACGCTATATGGGGTCATCGACGAAGGGCTGAATTTCAGTACGAATGTATCGGGCAAGTCGCTCGTGGCCCTGCAGAGCGGTTACACGCAGGGGAGTCAATGGGGATTGCGCGGTGTCGAGGATCTCGGCGGCGGTACCTCCCTGGTATTTCAGCTGGAGAACGGTTTTGACCTGAATAGCGGCCAGCTCGGGCAGGGCGGGCTGGCATTCGGACGCCAGGCATTCGTCGGTTTTACCAACCGGCAGTACGGCACCCTCACGATCGGACGCCAGTACGACACGTTCTTCTTCTTCGTCGCGCCGTTGACGGCCAATGGCAACTGGGCCGGCTTTGCGTTCACTCACCCCTACGACAATGACGACACGGAAGGCTCGACCCGGGTCAACAACGCGGTTCAGTATACGAGCGCGAACTACCGTGGCTTCCAGGTGGGTGCCACATACGGCTTCAGCAACAGCACAAACTTCGCGAATAACCGGCAGTACAGCGTCGCGGGTCGATATACCAATGGTGGCTTCTCGGTTGCGATGGGCTACGAGGAGCAGAACGCCCCGGGTAGTTCGTCCTCCGGCGCCATCAGCAACGGTAGCGATGACACGATCAAGGCCGACCGCTTGCGGAGATTCGGCGCCGGGATCAACTATGAAACCGGACCCGTCACTGTCGGCCTTGTGTATACCTACGCCCATGCGCTTCGACCGGTAAGCTCGACGTATGCTGGATCCCTGCTGCCCGCCAGTGGTGCGAACGTTTCGTCGCTGGCGTTCAACAATATCGAGATCAATGCAAAATATCAGGTGACGCCAGCCTGGTTTCTCGGCGCCGAATATGTGTTCACGCGGGCGAACTACAACGTATCCGGCACAACCCAACACCCGAACTACCACACGGTGGGGTTAATGTCCGACTACTTCCTCTCGAAGAGAACCGATGTGTACGTCCAGGCGGTTTATCAGCACGCTGGCGGAGATGCTACGGGATCGGTGATGGACACGGCCTATGTGATCGGATCCGGCGGCCCGTCATCTTCCGACAACCAGGCACTGGTGCGGCTCGGGATCAGACACAGGTTCTGAGCGTGGTCTCGGGGCGCTTGATCCCTGCCGGGGCACGGCCGCCTCCGACCCGGTCGCCGCAGTCCTGGCGTCGCGATACTTTGCTTCTACCGGCCCATGTTTTTTGGGGTGGCCATTCGGTTGTGCTGTCGCCCAAAGATGGCCTTCCCGGGGCCGCTCGCACAGTGCGCGGGAAAAATGCCGCCCCGCCGTAGACGATCGATACCAATCGGAGTGGACTCATTTGTTCCGCGCGTGTCACAAAAGAGTCAATGTGCGACGGTAGAGTTTGCACATCGATGACATGCGAAACGCCCAAATGACTCCTGCCCGCCGGTTCTTGACCATCCCGTGCACAAGGTTGCGCCGCGATCTGCTTTTCGCCGGCCGGCCGCTCAAGTTGTGGTTGTTGCGGCAAGCCGGAACACCAATCTGCCGGGTTGTCGCGTATTGGCCTTTGTTTGCCGCAATCCGGACGGGATTGACCGCGGACACGGGCTTCACCTGGATATTGGAAGGTGCCGCATGCTGACAGTCAATGAACTCAGCGTGACCTACCCCAATGGTTTTACAGCGCTGCACCCGACTTCCGTGCAGTTCCATCGCGGCGAAGTCACGGTGCTGCTCGGTGCGTCCGGGGCCGGCAAATCGACACTTCTGCGTTGCCTGATCGGTCTTGCCACGCCGACTAGCGGCCAAGTGTCGACTGCGCGTCAAAGCAATATTGCTGCGAGCGCCGCCGCGCTCCGTGTTCACCGGCGGCGCGCCGGCATGATCTTTCAACATCATCAACTGATCCAGCGTCGCACGGTCCTGCAGAACACGCTGATGGGGCGCCTCGCGGCGCATTCGACGTGGCGAAGCCTGTGGCCCTTGCCCGCTGCGGATGTGCGGATTGCGCTCGGATGCGTCGAGCGAGTCGGCCTATTACCCCACGCGATGAAACGTGTTGATCAATTGTCCGGAGGGCAGCAGCAACGCGTGGGCATTGCCCGGGCGCTCGCGTCCCGGCCGGAACTGCTGCTGGCCGATGAGCCCGTTGCGAGTCTCGATCCCGCGTCAGCTGACGGCGTCATGAAGCTGGTCCGTGATATCTGCAAGGAGGACGGCCTGACGGCCGTCGTCAGCCTGCATCAGGTTGAACTGGCAAAACGCGTCGCGGACAGGATCGTTGGCCTTCGCGGAGGCATGGTGGTGTTCGACGGATCGCCAGCGTCATTCTCGAGCAGGCACGCGGACGCGCTTTATACGCACGGCGCATTCGTGCAGTCGACCAGCACGGATGCTTCAAACACCGGCAACGCGGCTATGTCGCATCCTGCGAGCGGCACCTGAGCATGTCGCGCGCCATTGAACGAACGAAACGAACCATGAAGCTACGATCCTTTCACTCGCGCATCGACCGTGCACTTGCGACGATCTTGATCACTGCGGCCGCGGGATTATCCGCGCTTGTCGCGCACGCCGCGCCCGCGGATCCGGACACGCTCAAGGTTGCGCTGATACCCGAGGAAAATCCGTCCACGATCATCCAAAGCAATCAGGCGTTCAAGGAGTATCTTGAGCGAGCCACCGGCAAGAAAATTGAACTCGTTGTCACGCTCGATTATTCGGCGATGTTCGAAGCTGCACGCTTCAAGCGGATAGACCTCGGCTACTACGGCCCGATGCCTTACGTGATGGCGAAGAGCAAGGCGGATATCGAGCCTTTGGCCGCATTGGTGACTCATGGCACGCCGAGCTACCAAGGCTGCATTATTGCGAGCAAGGCGGGTGGTGTCAGGACGCTGGGCGATGTCCGTGGCAAGACCTTTGGTTTTACCGATCCCGCCTCCACGGCCGGGCACCTGCTTAGCCGCTTGATGCTGCTGAAGCTCGGGATGGTAGCTGGCAAGGATTACCAGTATCAATTCCTCAATGGCCATGATGCGCTTGTACTTGCCGTGCAGAACAATCGCGTACAGGCTGGCGCCACAACCTGTCCGCTGCTCGAGTCGTTTATCCAGCGCAAGATCGTGGATCCGGCCCGTCTCGAGGTGATCGCGCGTACAAGTCCGATTCCCAATTATCCGTGGGCGGTGCGCGCCGACCTTTCGCCGCCGCTCAAGGAAAAGCTTCGCACGGCCCTCCTTACCCTGAAGGACCCCAGGATCCTGACCGTATTCCACGGCGAAGGCTTCGCGCCGATCTCCGACAAGGATTTCGACGGTTTGCGTGAAGCGGCGGAAAAACTCGACATCGATACGAGCGGGAAAAAGAAGTGAATACAACTTGTGCCTCGACAGGCGTCGGCATGCAAGCCGATATTCCCGAACTGATCCGTCTGCATCGCAGGCGTGCGCTGCTACAGCGTGCCGTGCTTGCAACGTTCCTGCTGGTGGGGCTTCTTTCGCTGTATATCGTCGGCCTGTTCGACATCGATCGTCTCGTCAGCGGCGTGCCGGCCTGCTTGACCATCCTGCGCGAGATGATGCCGCCTGATTTCTCACGCTGGCCCGAGTGGGTCAAGCCACTCGCCGATACGTTCGCCATGAGCGTCGCGGGTACCGTAATCGCGGTACTGCTCGGCATTCCGCTCGCACTGTGCGCTGCGGCGAACAGCACACCGCACTGGACTGTCTATCGTGCTGCCCGAATTGTTCTGAATTTCCTGCGCGCAGTGCCCGAACTGATCATGGGTATCTTCCTGGTTGCCGCGGTCGGCTTCGGTGCCTTGCCCGGTGCGTTGGCCCTTGGTCTGCATTCGCTTGGGATGGTAGCGAAATTCTTCGCGGAATCCATCGAGCATGTGGACGCCAAACCGCTCGAGGCGGCCGTGGCGATGGGCGCCACGCCGATGCAGGTGGTATGCCATGCGTTGCTGCCGCAAGTCGTGCCGCAGTTGGCCGACACGATCATCTATCGCTGGGAATACAACTTTCGCGCTTCGACGCTGCTTGGCATTGTCGGGGCAGGCGGTATCGGTTTCGAAATGATGGCGGCGCTGCGCATCTTGAAGTATCAGGAGGTTTGCGCGTTGATGCTCGTCATCTTCGTTGGGGTGACGCTGGTTGACGGCCTTGGCGGCGCGCTGCGCAGGCGCCTGAAGTAATTCCGCTGTCGCGGTCTTTCACTATCGATAGGGTTCGTGCTTGCTGCTGGTGCCTGCCTGCTTGAATCGGTACGGCCGGATCTGATGTATTGGTCGACCGCGGATTACGTGCAGCACAAGCACGCGCCAGGAACAGCAGCGGCGAACCGCTTCCATGCGATGATCGACCGCTACCTTTGCGTCTCTACCGGCGCGTCAACGCACATTGCGAAGATTGCGCCGTAGAGCGATCACAATACTTCAGCCCATGCCGTCGGCTCGCACGAGAGCGTATCTCGAAACGCCAGTCGCGATGGACAATTCATGCATCGAGCAGAGCGGCAGCTGCTTTCTCGTCCGTGATGAGGACGTGGCAGAGCTTTGCGCTTATCGCTGCCTGAATAATCGGCACCTTGTGAACGCCGCCGGCCGCCAGTACGAGTTCGGGGATCTTTCGGATCTGCATCAACGTCGGATGTACGACGCATCTGGCAATCGGGTGATCGACCGTTGCGCCATTTTCATCGAGGTAATGACCGCAAACGTCGCCTACGGCACCGGCTTCGCGCAATGACCTGCAAGTGCCTTTTGAGATGACGTCGTATTCGAGCGCCTTCGACAGGTCCGAGAGATCGATTGCGCTCAGCAGCGCCATGTCGACCTGCGCCGTCATGTTCAGGACGGTGCGCACCGGTTCGCTCGCAGTCAGTGCCTCTCGCAGTTTTGCGCTTTCTGCAATGAGCGGGGCGGTCATGTAGTAGCAGGTCGCATCGAGGGCGCGCGAGAACAGCGATGCATTGTCAAATGGGTTGATCAGTGTGCTTTTCGAGAGCCCCCCGCACATCAGGACAACCGTATTGCCCGCGCCTTGTCGTCGCACGATGTTCTGCGCGGCCGCATTGATGGTGCCTCCCCAGGAGATACCCAGCGTTGCACCGCTTTGCAGGTTATCGCTGATGTATTTGCCAGCCGCGGCGCCTACGACTGTACGCACGTCAGTATCGTCCGAAGCGGTTGGCACGACGATCACCTGGCGCAGCTGATATCGCTCGCGCAGTCGCGCCTCCAGGTCCATGCACGCGCCAAACGGACTGTTGATCGTGATCTGGACAAAGCCGTTTGTCCGCGCGTCATTGAGTATCCGGTTGACCCGCTTTCGCGTGAATCCAAGGTGCTGGGCAATGGTTTCCTGGGTGAGTCCTTCCTTGAAATAGTGCCAGCAGACGCGCGCCATCAACTGCGCGTCGATGGATCCTTCATCACCCTCAATTTCGTTGCGTGTTGCCATTTTTCTCGCTCGTGATCGATACAGCGGAGGTCGTGTACACATCCATGTGAGGCGGCGCCAGTGTAGGCGAAAAGGGTCGTCAGGGGCAAATGTGTCACCATCGTCACAAAAGAGTAATGACTCAAATGTACCATTGCGATCACATTTGAGTCGATGATGGATGTTGACGGGAAGGAACGGACGTGGAAGCACAAGACGCAATGGCCCAGGCGCGTAAGGTGGTATTCGTATGTTGCGATGGCCTGAGCCGGAGTTGGATTTCAGACGAGCGCACGCCGGGTCTCGCACGCATGAAGCGCGAGGGGGGCTGGTTTGACCGTCACCGGGCGGTGTTCCCGTCTGTCACGCGTGTGTCTGCCGCCACGATTGCCACGGGTTGCCTTCCGGTGCGCCACGGGCTGCACGGCAACCGGATGGGATTGTGTGAAGCAGGGCGCGTAGTGGTTCGGGACGTCGGCGCGCCGGACTTTCGTGAACACATGCGTCGAGCGACAGGGCAAACCCTCAAGATGCCGACACTCGCGCAGCGCGTCGCGCACCTGGGACGCGCTGTCGCATTTTCCAACGTGTCGCCTGGTGCCGCGTATTTTCTCGATCCGGAACACTTCGGATACGTTTATCACCGGGCCGGCTCGTATGGACCTGGTGGTGTCAGGGAAGCCGGTACGGCACACCTTGACGTGACGCATGATGTGGGCGGCGATCTTGCCATGACCCGTCGCTTCTGCAACGAAGTGCTGATGCAGCGAAAGCCACCCGTGGCGATGCTCTGGCTGGCCAATCCCGATCTCACGCTGCACGGCGCGCCACTAGGCGGTCCGGACCACCTGGCTGCGATGCGTAGCATCGACGGGTACGTGCAGATGGTTGTCCGGACTGTAGAGCGCCTGCGCGAGACAGGAGAAGACATTCTCTTGCTCGTCGGGTCGGATCACGGGCAGGAAACGATCGGCGAAACGGTCGATCTGGAAGCGCACCTGTCGTCCCGGGGATGTGAGCGTGAGCTCGCCCAGGGTGACATTGCCGTCGCGAGTCAGGGCACGGCCGCGCTGCTCTACGCGACCGGGCGCGCGCGAAGCAAACTTGAAAGCATGCTGGCCGAGCTCGCTGCGATGCCTTGGGCGGAAAGCGTCATATCGGGTGAGTCGCTCATCGATGTCGGCCTGCCTCACGACGAGGAAATCGTTGCGGCCATCAACATGGGCGTGATGAACGCGGCCAACGAGTTCGGCGTGCCGGGGCGCCGGTGGATCGCCGCGGAACCGGGGAAATCTCCCAGGGTCGGGGATGGCCAGCATGGCGGTTGGGGGGGAGAGGAGACGTCTCCGTTTCTCGTTGTCGACTATCCCGGGCTGGAGGCCGGGCCGGTGTCTGCGCGGACGCACCTGGCCGATATCGCGCCTACGGCGCTGACGTTTCTTGGCCTTCCTGTCGACGGTGTTGACGGGCGCTCGCTGATCGCAATGAACCGGGATGGTGCCATCGGGCTTGCGTCGTGCCTCGATTCTGCTGACGTTCAGCCAATTCTGGAAGGAAGCTGAAACGTTCAGGAAGTGGCTTTGTTGTGTTGACGTTCACCCATAGGTGGCCGTGCAAATTCGGACAGTCGTGAGCCAGCGAGAATGCTGGCAAAGGAACCGAACACATGACGAAGAGAACCCGACTGGCGCACTCAGCGGCGTTCAAAGCGAAGGTGACGCTGGCAGCGGTCAAAGGCGAGCGCACGCTGGCCGAACTGGCGCAGCAGTCCGATGTGCATCCGAACCCGATCACGGAATGGAAGCGACAGTTGCAGGAGCGTGCGGCAGACGTGTTCGGTGTGGCAGGCGCGCCATCGAGCGAGCCGCCGGTGGGCGTAAAAACGCTGCACGCGCAGATCGGACAGCCGACGCTGGAGAACGATTTTTTGCCAGGAGCGCTAGCCATGCCATGATTCCCCCCTCTTGCTCCCATGAAATTGCCGTGCTAATTTTTCATGAAATTAACCGGCGGAAATTTCACGGGAGCCCGCATGTTCGTGCAGTCCGACCGTCACGTCGCAAGCTACTACGCCGGCACCTGCCCGGCGCCGATCCTGCTGCGTCCGGAACTGGACGAACGCATCGACGCCGACGTGCTGGTCGTCGGTGCGGGCTTCAGCGGGCTGCACACGGCGTTGCGCCTCGCGCTCGCGGGCAAGCGCGTGGTCGTGCTCGAGGCGAGCCGCGTCGCGTGGGCCGCATCGGGCCGCAACGGCGGACAGGCGCTGCTCGGCTGGTCGTGCGACATGCAGCCGCTCGAGGATTCGCTCGGCCGCGACGGCGCGCGCGTGCTGTGGGACAGCATGCGCTGGGCCGCGGCCGAAGTGCGCGAACTGCCGGCACGTCATGGTTTCGACATCGACTACCGGCCCGGCAGCCTGTGGGCCGCGGTGCGGCCGCGCCGCGTCGCGATGCTCACGCAGGCCCGTGACGAAGCTGCGGAGCGCTGGGGTTACGACCGGCTGCGCGTGATCGGGCAGGACGAAATGCCGGAATGGATCGGCAGCGCGCGCTATCTCGCCGCGCTCTACGATCCCGAGGCCGGCCATCTGAATCCGCTGAAACTCGCGCTCGGTCTCGCGCAGGCGATCGAACGGGCCGGCGGCCGCATCTTCGAGCAAAGCCGCGTGCTCGACTGCCGCGAGACGGCCGTCGGCCACGTCGCCCGCACCGCGCACGGCGAAGTGCGCGCGGACGTGCTGGTGCTCGCGTGCAACGCGTACGTCGACCGGCTCGATCCCGAGCTGTCGCGCCGGCTGCTGCCGGTCGGCACCTACCAGGTCGCGACCGCGCCGCTTGCGCCGGACGTCGCACGCTCGCTGCTGCCGCGGAACAGCTGCGTGATCGACAACCAGTTCGTGCCCGACTACTTTCGCCTGAGCCCCGACAACCGCCTGCTGTTCGGCGGCGGCTGCACGTATCTCGGCGGCATACCTGCCGACATCGCGGCGGTGACGCGCCCGCATCTCGAACGCGTGTTTCCGCAACTGAGCGGCGTGCCGCTCGACTACGCGTGGGGCGGCCACATCGACATCAGCATGCGACGCACGCCGGACATCGGCCGCCGCGGCCAGCGTTTCTGGCTGCAGGGCTTCTCGGGGCACGGCGTGCTGCCGACGCTCGCCGGCGCGCGCGCGGTCGCCGATGCCGTGCTCGGCGACGAGCGCCTGCTCGCGCAGTACCAGCGCATCCGCAACCCGCGCTTCCCCGGCGGCGACCGCATGGCCGCGCCGCTCGAAGCGATCGGCAAGGCCTGGTACCGTTTGCGCGATACCGTCTGACGCACCGGAATTCATCATGAACGAACAGGAAGAGATAGAAAGTCTGGCGATCCTGATCCGCGACCTGCGCAAGCATCGCAAGGTCACGCTCAACGATCTCGCGGAACGGATCGGCCGCTCGGTCGGCTTTCTGTCGCAGGTCGAACGCGGGCTGTCGCGCCCGACGGTCGCCGACCTGACCGCGATCGGCGAGGCGCTCGGCGTGCCGACCACGTATTTCTACAGCCTGAGCAAGCCGCGCAGCGTGCCGTGGGTCACGCGGCCCGACGAGCGGCGCACCGTGTATTACGCGGCCGGCATCACGGACATCCTCGTGTCGCCGAACATGCGTTCGCGCTTCTCGATCCTCGAGAGCCATCTCGCGCCCGGCGCGAGCAGCGGCGAGCGCTCCGTCGACGACAGCGACGAGCAGGGCGGCTTCGTGCTCGAAGGCGAGCTGACGATCTGGATCGACGGCGATGACACGCCCGTCACGCTCGGCCCGAACGACGCGTTCCAGTTGCCCGCGCACCAGCGGTTTCGTTACGCGAACCTGGGCGATGCGCCGACGCGCGTGATCTGGGTGTTCACCTGAGTTGTCGGCGGGGCGGCCTGACGGGCCGTCGCGCCGTGCTGCCGGTTTGCAGTACTGATCGACATCGGGCATGTGACGTGCCGCATGCCGATGAGTCCGGTTCGCCGCGACGCGGCACCGCCATACAAGACATGGAAAGGATGAGACATGGCTGACGTCGTTCCCGTGCTGGTCGATGAAGTCCGCGCATTCCGGCAGGCGCATCCCGAGATTCGTTATGTCGACCTGATCTGTCTCGACCTGCCGGGCCACTTCTACGGCAAGCGCTATCCGATCGATGCGCTCGAGAAGGTCGCGTCCGGCTCGCTGCTGAAGCTGCCGCAGAACTGCGTGCTGCTCGGCACGCAGGGCGGCCTCTACAGGATCGGCGATTACTGTTTCAACGACGGCGACCCCGACGCGCCGCGCCGCCTGATCCCCGGCACGCTGAAGCCGGTGCGCTGGGAGCGGCAGCCGCTCGCGCAGATGCTGATCAGTTCCGACGGCACCGATGCACCGATCGAGTTCGAGCCGCGCGAGGTGCTCGCGCGCGTGCTGCGGCGGTTCGCGGCGCGCGGCATCCGGCCGGTTGTCGCGTTCGAGCTCGAGTTCTACCTGTTTGCCGCGCAACTCGCGGAAGGGATGCCGCAGTATCCGCGCGATCGCCTGAGCGACGACCGCGACGACCAGCCGAACATGCACATCGAACGCCTGTCGCGGTTTTCCGACGTGCTGCACGAGATGGTCGAGGCCGCGTGCGAGCAGGGTGTCGACGCGACGGTGATCACGGCCGAGCTCGGGCCCGGCCAGTTCGAGATCAATTTCGGCCATACCGACGACGCGTTGCGCGCGGCCGACTGGTCGGCGCTGTTCTGCCGCAGCACGCGCGGCGTCGCATTGCAGCACGGCTATCGCGCGAGCTTCATGGGCAAGCCCTACCTGCATGCGCCGGGCAGCGGGATGCATGTGCACGTGAGCCTGTACGACGACGCGGGCCGCAACCTGCTCGCCGCAGACGGGCAACGGCCGCTGCGGCATGCGGTGGCCGGCTGCCTCGCGCTGCTGCCGCACTGCATGCCGGTGTTCGCGCCGAATCACAACGCGTTCCGCCGCTACGGATCGATGGTGAACGCCGCGAGCCGTGCAAGCTGGGGCTTCGAGGATCGCGATGCGTGCATCCGGATTCCGGAATCGGATGCGCGCAATCTGCGCATCGAGCATCGGCTCGCGAGCGCGGACGCGAACCCGTACCTGGTGCTCGCGGCGATCCTGGCCGGGATGGAGCATGGGCTCGACGCGCGGAGCGAGCCGATCGCGCCGCTCAACGACGATCGCGGCAGCGGGATCGATTTTCCGAAGGAGATGCTGTCGGCCGTCGCGGCGATGCAGGATCACGCGGCCGTGCGTGAAGGGCTCGGCAGCGAGTTCGTGATGGTGTACTGCGAGAACAAGCGGCAGGAGGAGCTGGATTTTCGCAACGAGATCGGCGCGCGGGAGTATCGGTGGTTTCTGTGATGGTGCGGCACCGGTGGTCCATTCGCGATGCGTCGCGCGGTTCGTCCGTGCCTTTTCGGGCAGATGTATTGCAGCACGGAAGGTGCCGCGCCGCGAAGCGACTCGCGGCACGGCACCCGAGCAACGCTTACTCCCCGAGCTTCGCCGTCACGCACCCCGTGCTCGCGCATTCGCGCTCGCGTTCGCGCAGGAACGACAGGCGCGATTGCGTCGCGTCGATCGCGCACTGGAGGTTCACGAGGTAGCCGTCGTCGCGCGTTTCGCTGCAGCGGGCGTCGCGCTGCTTCATCCACGCGAGCTGGCCTGTCTTCAGCTTCGCCTGCTGGTCGCCGCTCAGCTGCTTGCGAACGCGCCCGTATTCGTCGTTCAGTTCGCGGTCGAGCTGCGAGAACTCGTTGCTGCTGCAGTACACCTGGTCGAACGCGCTGCGCGGTTTGCCGCAGCCGGCCGCCTGCGCGGCGAACGGAACGGCAAGCGCGAGCAGCGCGCAGGATGCGAGCAGATTCTTCTTCTTCATGGGTGGTGCTCCTCACTGGGTGAAAACCGTTGAAACCGACCGGCGCCAGTCTTTACCTGGCCGCCGTACACGCATCGATCCCGCCCGCGATCGCGGTGGCGAGACGCTGGATCGTCTCGCGCTGCGCGAGCCGCTTTTCCTCGTCGGGATTGACGATCACGCCGGCTTCGACCAGCACGGCCGGAATCGGCGCGGTGCGCAGCACGACGAGATCGTCGAAGCGGTGGATGCCGAGTTGCGGATCGATCAGCGGACGGTTCTCGCCCTTGATCGGCTGTGCGTGATACAGCGACGGCCGTTCGCCGGCCGCGACCAGCCGCTCGGCGATCGACTGCGCGCAACGCAGGCTTTCCGTGTAGTGCGGATTGCGCGCCGACACGAACACGGCGAAACCGCGGAATTCGCGTTGCCGGCCCGCGTCGATGAACTGCTGCTGCATCGAATCGTGATGGATCGACACGAACAGGTTCGCGTCGGGCGCCTGCGTCGAGCGCTGGTCGAGCGCGATCTCGCGACCGTCGGCCGACGTGCGCAGCACGCGATCGCCACGTGCGACGAGCTGTTCGGAAACCGCGGTGGACAGGTCGAGGTTGTACCGGTATTCGACGCGGCCGCTTGCGCCGGTTGAACCCGGATGAGCCGGCGTATGGCCGGTGTCGACGACGATGTAGCGGCCCGAGGCCGGTTGCGCATCAGGACTTGCGGCATCGGCCGCATGCAGCGCCGGCGGCGCGCCGAGTAGCGGCGCGCACGCGAGCAGACGCACGGCGGCGCGCGCGAACGGGCGAAGGCGTCGAACGGTTCGGTTTGTCATTGTTGTTGTCGAGGAGGGCATACGGCGCGTCACATGGCGCGGCACCGTCGGCCTGCTCAATGCAGTCGGAATGTCGCGCGATTATAGCCGTTGCCGGCGGCGCCGCAATGACGAATTGAACGCCGCCGCACGCGCCGGAAACCGGCACTCACGCGAGCACGCGCCGGGCCGCGAGCATGCCCCAGTACGACGCTTCCTCGAACAGAGACAGTCCTGACAGATCCGCATGCGCGAACACGACGGGGCCGTCGGCCTCGCGCAGCGCGAGCAGCCCCGGCCGGCTCAGGAAGCCGACGTCGGGCGTCGCCATCGCGTGGCCGCGCACGGTGATCTCGAGCGCGGTCGCATGCTTCCACAGCTCGCGTCCGTACACGGCCTGCAGGTCGATCGCCGCCTGCTCGCGCAGCGCGTCGGGCTTCGCCTGCGCGAGCCAGCGGCGCGTATCGTCCGGCGCGTGCGTGCTCAACGCCTGGTAGGCGGAGAACACCGAGCGCGTCGGCGGCGACATCCGGATCAGCTGATGCGTCGACACGACATAGCCGAGCCCCGCGCCGTCATAGACGACGTTGTCCCACGCGAGCGGCACGCCGGCTTCCTCGGCCGGCATGCCGTCGAGCAGGAAGTTGGACACGAGCCACGGCGCACGCGGCGGCAGGTCGCGCGCGGGATCGAAGCCGTACGCGTGAAGCTGCGGAAACACGCGCGCCGCGACGAACAGCGGCATCGCGCTCACGACGCGCCGCGCCTTCAGCGTGAAGGTCGACAGCGTACCGTCGTCGGCGACGCGCGCGCACAGCACGTCGACGCTGCCCGCGCGCTCGTTCGCGCGAACGGCGAAGCCGTCCCGTGACCATGCGTTCGAACCGGTGCGCGCGGTGATCGAATCGCTCAGCTTCGTCACCATCGCATGCAGCCCGTCGGGCCAGGTCAGCACCGCGCCGTCACCCGCATTGCGCGCATGGCCGCCGCGCGACGAGAAGTAGTGCAGGCCGGCCCACGCAGACACATGCTCGTAGCCCGCGCCGTAGTCGTCGCGGCAGCAGTAGTCCAGGTACCAGTGCAGCGCGGTCGCGGTGTAACCCTCATCGAGCAGCCACTGCTTGAACGAGCGCCGGTCGAGCGCGCGCCAGCGCGGGTCGCGCGACGATTCCGCGATCGGGATGCAGAACACCTTGCGGCCGTCCGCGCCGCGCGCGGTGCGCAGGTTGTCGGTGTACGCGAAGAAGCGCGTTTGCTGCGCGAGCGCGTCGGCGTCGAGGCCGGCGGTCGGCACGATGCCGTCCTGCCACTGGCCGCCGATGAACAGCCGTTCGTCGGGCGCGTGCACGAGTGCGCGCTCGTCGTACACGGGTTGCGCGGAAAACGGTGCCGACTCGATCACGCCGAGATCGGCGAGCATGTCGCGCAGGTGCGCGGATTCGAGCGACGGCAGCGGCAGGTAGTGCGCGCCCTTCGGATAGCCGAGCTCGCCGAAGCGGCCGCCGGCCGCATTGCCGCCGAATTCGGGGCCGGCGAGCACGACGAAGCGTTGATGGCCGGCGCGCGCGAGCTGCCACGCGCACGACAACCCGGCCGCGCCGGCGCCGAGGATTGCGACGTCGGTCTCGATCGTGCCGGACGGCGGCGGCAGCGCGGCGTGGTCGCGCAGCGCATGGCCTTCGCGCATGCCGGGGTAGCCGACGTGCGGCGTCGTCTCGATCCAGCCGGTGCGGCCGCACGCGGCGAGCGACGTGGCCGCGGACGCGACGAGGAAGGTGCGGCGATCCATCAGCGCAGCACGTGCTTCCAGTCGTCGTCGAAGCGGCGCACGAGCGGCTGGTCGTTGAGTTCGTTCGGCGACATCGGCAGCGCCGGCATGTCGGCCGGGAAGTGGAACATCTCGGCGGCCGTCTGCGTGTCGAGCCAGCGCGCCGGCACCGAGTAATGCGTCGGCACGGTGAAGTCGCGGCGCTTGCCCGCGATCACGAACCCCCAGTCGCCGAACGACGGCACGTAGCAGTGGTACGGCCAGGTGTTGAGCCCGGCTTCGTGCAGCGTCGCGATGATGGTCCAGTACGCGTGCGGCGCGAAATACGGTGACGTCGACTGGATCACCGCATAGCCGTTCTCCGACAGGTGGCGCGCCAGCAGCCGGAACACCGGCACCGAATACAGCCGGCCGAGCCCGAAGTTGGTCGGATCGGGGAAGTCGACGACGATTGCGTCGTACACGTCGGCGTTCGATTCGAGCCAGCGCACCGCGTCGGCGTTGATCACGTGCACGCGCGGGTCCTTCAGCGCGCCCTGGTTCAGCTTCACGAGCGGCGCCGAGGTCGAGAACAGCTTCGTCATCGCGGGGTCGAGATCGACGAGCGTGATCTGCTCGAGGTTGCGGTGCTTGAGCAGTTCGCGCACCGCGAGGCCGTCGCCGCCGCCGAGCACGAGCACGCGCCTTGCCCACGGCAGCGCTTCGATCGTCGGATGGATCAGCGCCTCGTGATAGCGGTGCTCGTCGCGCGACGAGAATTGCAGGTTGCCGTTCAGGTACAGCCGCATGTCGTCGTGCCACTGCGTGAGCACGATGCGCTGGTACGGCGTCGTTTCGGAATAGATCGTCTCGTCGCCGTACACGCCGTGTTCGGCCCAGTGCGTGATGCGGTCCGACAGCGCGAAGCCGGCGACGAGCAGCCCGATCACGAGCGATGCGCGCATCAGCTTGCCGCGCACGTTGCGGATCTCGTCGCGGAACAGGTGCGTGGTCCACAGCGCGACGAGCGCGTTCAGCAGCCCGAACAGGAAGCTCGTGCGCAGCAGGCCGAGACGCGGCGCGAGCACGAGCGGGAAGACCAGCGAGACGGCGAGCGAGCCGAGATAGTCGAAGGTCAGCACCTCGCTGACGGTATGGCGGAACGCCTGGCGGCGCTGCTGGAACGCGCGCATCACGAGCGGGATCTCCATCCCGATCAGCAGGCCGAGCGCGAGCACGAGCGCGTAGAGCGCCGCGCGGAACGGCGCGGCCAGCCACGCGAACACCGCGAACAGCAGCGCGGCCGACACGCCGCCGAGCAGGCCGACGAGCATCTCGATGTCGACGAAGCGGTCGAGCACGTCGTCGTCCTCGACGAACTTCGCGAGCCACGAGCCGATCCCCATCGCGAACAGGTAGCAGCCGATCACCGACGAGAACTGCAGGATCGAATCGCCGAGCAGGTAGCTCGACAGCGCGCTGCTGATCAGTTCATAGCCGAGCCCGCACGACGCGAGCACGAGGATCGACAGGACGAGCGCGCGCTTATGCAGCATGGCGCGTCCGTTGTGCAGTGTTCGTCAATGTGGATATACTGGCGCGGATTTTCGAGCGGCGGCCCTGCGTGGGCCGATCGGCGACGGGGCGGCGAATCGAGCACGGAATCCGAGGAAAAGAATGAATAGTGCCTATCTTTATGCGGTTCATTTACTGTCGGCGTTCGTGCTGCTTTTCGTGTTCGCGGCAGTGTACCTGAAGGTCACCCCGTTCGACGAACTGGCACTGATCCGCGACGGCAACGCGGCCGCGACGCTGTCGTTCGGCGGCGCGCTGGTCGGCTTCTGCCTGACGCTCGCCTCCAGCATCGCGCACAACTCGACGCTCGGCGAAGTCGTGCTGTGGGCTGTCGGCGCGATGGCCGTGCAGCTCGTCACCTATGCGGTGCTGACCCGCCTGATTCCCGGCATGAATCATGCGATCGAGGATCGCAACGTCGCGATGGGCGGCCTGATGGGCGCCGCGTCGCTCGTCGTCGGCATCATCAATGCCGCCTGCCTGACCTGACGCGCCACGCGCTCGAGGAGACCGACATGAGTCTGGGTTCGTTTATCCGCAAGCAGTTCATCGATGTCCTGCAATGGACGGAAGACACCGACGGCGTGCTGGCCTGGCGCTATCCGATGGAAGACCAGGAGATCCAGTACGGCGGCCAGCTGACCGTGCGCGAAACGCAGGTCGCGGTCTTCGTCAACGAAGGCAAGGTCGCAGACGTGTTCCAGCCCGGGCTGTACAAGCTGGAAACGCGCACGCTGCCGGTGCTCACGTACCTGAAGAACTGGGACAAGTTCTTTCAATCGCCTTTCAAGTCGGACGTCTACTTCTTCAGCACGCGGCTGCAGCTCGGCCGGCGCTGGGGCACCGCGCAGCCGGTGACGATCCGCGATCGCGAATTCGGCTTCGTGCAGCTGCGCGCGTTCGGCATCTACTCGTACCGGATCGTCGATGCGGCCGCGTTCCACCGCGAGGTGAGCGGCACGCGCGCGCAGTACACGGTCGACGATCTCGAACAGCAGCTGCGCAACCTGGTCGTCACCGCGATGAGCACGACGTTCGGCTCGGCCGACGTGCCGTTCGTCGACATGGCCGCGAACCAGACGCTGTTGTCGCAACGCGTCGCCGAGGCGCTGGTGCCGGTGTTTACGCGCTACGGCCTCGCGCTCGATGCGTTCGCGGTCGAGAGCGTGTCGCTGCCGGCCGAGCTGCAGAAGGCGCTCGACCTGCGGATCGGCGCGGGGATGGCGGGCGATCTCGCCCGCGCGACGCAATACCAGACCGCGCAGGCGATCCCGCTGGCCGCGCAGAACCCGGGCGGCATCGCGGGCGTCGGCGCGGGCCTCGCGGCCGGCGTGGCGATCGGGCAGGCGATGGCCGGCCAGATCGCGGGCGCCGCGCAACCGGCGCCGCCCGCACCGCCTGCGCCCGTCGCGGCACCGGTCGCCGCCGCGCAACCGGCCGCACCGGCCGACGGGACCGATTACGTGCAGCGCCTCGAACAGCTGAAGGCACTGCTCGACAAGGGTCTCGTGACCGAGGAAGACTATTCGCGCGCGAAGGCGGAAATCCTCGCGAAGCTCACCCGGTAAGCGTCGCGCATGTTCAGTACTTCGTGCCCCCAGTGCGGCGCGCCGGTCGAGTTTCGCTCGGCGGCGGCGGTGATGGCCGTCTGCGCGTTCTGCCGCAGCACGCTGCTCAAGCGCGGCGCCGACGTCGAACGCATCGGCGAGCTCGCCACGGTGCTCGACGACGCGTCGCCGATCCAGATCGGCACGGCCGGACGCTACGGCAAGCGCACGTTCACCGTGCTCGGTCGCATCCAGATGACCTACGACGCCGGCACGTGGTGCGAGTGGTACATCGTGTTCGACGATGGCGCGTTCGGCTGGCTGTCGGATGCGTCGGGCCAATACGCGGTCACCGTGCGCGAGCCCGACGATGCGTCCGGCGGCGCGTGGCCCGCGTTCGGCACGCTCGAACCGGGCATGCGGATCGATCACGGCGGCCGCGCGTACCTGGTGTCCGACGTGCGCACCGCGCGCTGCACGGGCGGCGACGGCGAGTTGCCGTTCCGGGTCGATGCGGGCTGGGAAGCGCGCGTCGTCGACCTGCGCACCGGCAGCGCGTTCGCGACCTACGACTATTCCGACGCCGATGCGAACGGCGGGAGCCCCGCCGTCTATACGGGCGAGGCACTGGAGTTCGACGCGCTCGCGTTCACCGGGCTGCGCGATGCCGACACCGATACGCGCGAGAAACGCGGCGCGGCGATGGTGCCGTTCGCGTGCCCGAGCTGCGGCGCGCCGCTGTCGTATGCGCCGAACGTGGCCGACTACGTCGTGTGCGGCAGTTGTCATGCGGGCGTGCAGTGCACGGCCGAGCAGCAGACCGTGTTCGCCGCGCAGCGCAAGCTCGATGCGGTGAAGGGCGCGCTGGAGCTCGGTGCGACCGGTACGTTCGACGGCGTGAAGTACACGGTGATCGGCATGATGCGCTGCCGCGTGCCGGGCGACGACGAGACATGGGACGAATACCTGCTGCTGAACCCGAAGCGCGGCTTCCTGTGGCTCGTGCAGAGCGAAGGGCGCTGGGAGCGTGTGCAGGTGCTCGATCACTGGCCGGCGATCGGCAGCGAGTCCGACGTGACCGAAGGCGGCAAGACTTATCGACTGCGTGAGACGTACGACTCGGAAGTCGTGTACGTGGTCGGCGCGTTCAACTGGCGCGTGCAGGTCGGCGACCGCACGTCGATCGTCGACTACGGCTGGCAGAAGGACAAGCTCACGCGCGAGCGCAGCATCGCGGAAATCGTCTGGTCGCGTGCGCGACCGTTGTCGGCCAGCGCGCTGGCCGAACGCTTCGGCACACCGGCGCTCGCGTCGGCGGCGGTTGCGCCCGCAACGGGTTCGGCCGGGAAGTCGACGGGCCTGTTCGACGCGAAGTACCCGCACAGCTTCGCGCCGCTGCCGATCGTGTTCAGCGCGCTGCTCGTGATCTTCAACATGGGCGCGCTGTTCTCGTTCAGCAGCCGCTCCGTCTACGTGCTGATCGGCCTGCTCGTGCTGTGGCTGCCTGAATGGCTGTGGAAGGGCTTCGCATCGGATGGGGGCAACGCCTGATGCGGCACATTCTCTACGGACTCTACGGGCTGATCGTCGTCACGTTGTTCAGCTGCACGTCGCTGGGCGGCAGCGGGTCGGGCGGCAGCGGGTGGGGCAGTTCGTCGGCCCGCAGCGGCTACTCGTCGTACGGGTCGCACAAATGACGGCGCGCGACGGGATCGCACCGCCGCGTGCGACGTTGGGCTCGCACGTGCTGGCCGATCTCGCCGGCATCGACGCGGCGCTGCTGCGCGATGCCGCGCGGCTCGAGGCGGTGCTCACCGACGCCGCGCAGCGGGCGGGTGCGCGCGTGATCGGCGCGCATTTCCATCATTTCGGCGGCGAGCATGGCGTGACGGGCGTCGTGCTGCTCGCGGAGTCGCACATCACGATCCATACGTGGCCCGAGCACGGTTTCGCGGCCGTCGACGCATTCATGTGCGGCGCCGCGCGTGCGGCCGATGCGGTCGATGCAATCGCCGCCGCGCTCGGCACGCTCGCGCAGGTCCGGCAGCAGGTGGCGCGCGGGGGCGCGTGAGCGACGCTCAGTGCGGCCACGCCTCGGCTTCGGCCCAGCGCTTGAACGAGTCGAGACGCCGGCGCGTGTGCACGAGGTAGAACGCGCCGATCAGCGGTTCGAGCAGCCAGCGCAGCCACGCCGGTTGCGCGCGGAAGTGGTACGTGAACTTCACTTCGGTCGTGCCCGGCGTGCGCTCGGTGAAATTCCAGCTGCCGCTGAAGCGTTCGAGCACCTTCGGCCCGTCGACCATTTCGACGGCCGCGACCTGCGGCGGGCGATACGAGATGTAGCGCGACACCATCGTCGCGCCCGACTGGCTGCGGCAGAACGCATCGACGCCGACGTCGGCCGTCATCCCGTCGAGCAGATACGCGTCGACGAGGAACATGTCCCACACGAGCCGCCGCGCATAGTCCTGCGACCAGGTGAAGAGGCGTCTGCGATCGACGCCGACGATCCGGCTGACTGAGACCATCATGATGGCGGGCGCAACGGCGCGGAACAGGATGAAATCAAGTGTAACCCGCCGGCGCCGCGCATTTCTTTAGACTTCGTCAAGTCGAGCGCATGCTCGATTGACCTTCCACGGGAATTCCCCTACGATCGATTCCGTGCCTTCGGGACAGACCCGAAGCGTTTCAATCTCTTGAGGGAGCCTCATGAGTACGCAACAGAACCGGCGCTTCGACGCGCTCGTTTTCATTGGTCGTTTCCAGCCTCCGCATCGTGGTCACCTGAACGTGCTGAAGTCGGCACTGAGCCGGGCCGAGCGCGTGTGCGTGCTGATCGGGTCGACCGACAAGCCCCGCACCATCAAGGATCCGTTCTCGTTCGACGAGCGCCGCCAGATGCTGGCTTCGCTGCTCGATGCGTCCGAGCGCGAGCGCGTGACGGTCGCGTCCGTGCAGGATTCGACGTACAACGACGGCGACTGGGTGCGCTGGGTGCAGGATGCCGTGGCCGGCGCGCTCGGCGACGTCGCGCAGCGCAAGGTCGGGCTGATCGGCCACGAGAAGGACGCCACGTCGTATTACCTGCGGATGTTCCCGCAATGGGAGCTCGTCGACGTCGATGCGACCGAAGACATTTCCGCAACCGAAATCCGCGACCAGTATTTCGCCGAACGCACCAACAGCTTCGTGCAATGGGCGGTGCCGGAACCCGTATTCGGCTGGCTCGAGCGTTTCCGCACGCAGCCGGAATTCGCGCAGCTGAAGGCCGAGGCGGAATTCATTGCAGGCTATCGCAAGGCATGGTCGGCCGCACCGTATCCGGTCACCTTCGTGACGGTCGACGCGGTGGTCGTGCACTCGGGCCATATCCTGCTCGTGCGCCGGCGCAGCGAACCGGGCCGCGGCCTGTGGGCGTTGCCGGGCGGATTCGTGAACCAGGACGAACGGCTCGACGCGGCGTGCATCCGCGAACTGCGCGAGGAGACCGGCCTGAAGCTGCCGGAGCCCGTGCTGCGCGGCTCGATCAAGGATCGCCAGGTGTTCGATCATCCGACCCGCTCGCTGCGCGGCCGCACGATCACGCACGCGTGCCTGTTCAACTTCCCGACCGGCGAGCTGCCGCGCGTGAAGGGCAGCGATGACGCCGACAAGGCGCGCTGGGTGCCGCTCAACGAATTCGCGCAGATGCGCAACGTGATGTTCGAGGATCACTTCGAGATCGCGTATCACTTCCTGGGGAAACTGTGATCCGCTGATTCCCCGGATTCCGGTCCGCCGCGACAGACGCGGCGGCACTTCAACGGCCTAGAGGAGCTCTAGCCATGCAACACGATCCCGGCGGCTTTGCCGCGGTTCTCGCCAATCCGATCCTCAACACGGATTCGTACAAGGCTTCCCACTTCCTGCAATATCCGCCCGACGCGCAGGCAATGTTCTCGTACGTCGAATCGCGCGGCGGCCGCTACGACCGCACGCTGTTCTTCGGCCTGCAGATGCTGCTGAAGGAATATCTGTGCCGGCCCGTCACGCACGCGATGATCGACGACGCGCGCGATTTCTTCGCGGTGCACGGCGAGCCGTTCAACGAGGACGGATGGCGTCATATCGTCGAGCATTACGACGGCTATCTGCCCGTGAGGATCCGCGCGGTGCCCGAGGGTTCGATCGTGCCCGTGCACAACGTGCTGATGACCGTCGAGTGCGACGATCCGAAGGTGTTCTGGCTCGCGTCGTATCTGGAGACGATGCTGTTGCGCGTGTGGTATCCGGTGACGGTCGCGACGCGCAGCTGGCACCTGCGGCAGACGATCCGCCGCTTTCTCGAGAAGACCGATGACGATCTCGCGCAGTTGCCGTTCAAGCTGCACGACTTCGGCGCGCGCGGCGTATCGAGCGCGGAATCGGCCGCGATCGGCGGCGCGGCGCACCTCGTGAGCTTCATGGGTTCGGACACGGTGCTGGGCGTGCTGGCCGCGAACCGCTTCTATCGCGAGCCGATGGCCGCGTATTCGGTGCCGGCGGCCGAGCACAGCACGATCACGTCGTGGGGGCGCGAGCGCGAAGCCGATGCATACCGGAACATGATCGCCCGCTTCGGGCTGCCGGGTGCGATCGTGTCGGTCGTGTCGGACTCCTACGATCTGTTCGCCGCACTTGAAATGTGGGGCGGCCCGCTGCGCCAGGCGGTGATCGACTCGGGCGCGACGCTCGTCGTGCGTCCCGATTCGGGCGACCCGGTGACGATCGTGCTGCAGACCGTGCGCGCGCTCGACGCATCGTTCGGTGCGACCGTGAACGGCAAGGGGCGGCGCGTGCTGAATCGTGTGCGCGTGATCCAGGGCGACGGCGTCGACGAGGAGTCGATCGGGGCGATCCTTGCCGCGCTCGACGACGCGGGCTATGCGGCCGGCAACGTCGTGTTCGGGATGGGCGGCGCGCTGCTGCAGCAGGTGAATCGCGATACGCAGCGCTTCGCGATGAAGTGCTCGGCGATCCGGCGCGATGGCGTGTGGCACGACGTCCGCAAGGATCCGGTCACCGATCAGGGCAAGCGCTCGAAGAAGGGCCGGCTGACGTTGCTGCGCAATCGCCGCACCGGCGAGTACCGGACGGTGACGCTGCCGGTCGCGTGGGACGATCGTGCGCTGGAAGGCGAGTGGGACGATGCGCTCGAAACCGTGTTCGATACCGGGCGGATGCTGGTCGATACAACATTCGCCGAGGTACGGGCGAGGGCGCACGCGGCGGAGGCGTGAGGGCGGCGGCGGGGTGGTCATTCACCCCGCCGCTTTCGGTGCTCATCGTTCGTCGGCCAGTGTGCGGCCGCTGCGTTCCGCCGCACGCGCCGCGTCCATCGCCCGCGCGAGCGCATCGAATACCGCCGGCCCCTTGCAGCGGGACACGTTGAAGCGCATGAACGACGTCGCGCAGTGCGATGCGCTGAACACATCGCCCGGCGCGAGCACCACATCGTGATCGAGCGCATGGCGCGCAACGCGCGCGGCATCGAGCCCGTCGGGCAGCTCGGCCCACACGAACAGGCCGCCGCGCGGTTCCGTCCAGATCCCGAGCCCGGCGCGCGCGAGCCGCCGGATCGTTTCGCCCATCGCATCGGCCAGTTGCGCACGCAGGCTGTCAAGATGGCGCCGGTACGTGCCGTCGACCAGCAGCCGATGCACGACGTTCGCGCCGATCTGCGCATTGCCGAACGACGTCGCGAGCTTCAGGTCGACGAGCGCATCGATCCACTCGGGGCGCGCGGCGACATAGCCGCAGCGGATCGCGGCCGACAGCGTCTTCGAGAAACTGCCGATCGATACCACGCGCGACAACCCGTCGAATGCCGCAAGGCGCGGGGCGGGCGTGCTCTCGAAATCCGCGAAGATGTCGTCCTCGACGATCAGCAGGCCGTGCTCGGCCGCGAGCGTCAACAGCCGGTGCGCGACCGGCGGTGCGAGCGTCGCGCCGGTCGGGTTGTGCAGCGCCGAGTTGGTGATGTAGAGCCGCGGCCGGTGTTCGGCGAGCACCTGCTCGAAGCGCGCGAGATCGGGGCCGTTCGGCGTGTACGGCACGCTGACGATCCGCGCGCGATGCGCGCGCAGCAGTGCCTGGAAATTGAAGTAGCACGGATCGTCAAGGACGACGGTGTCGCCCGGCTCCAGCAGCAGCCGGCAC